>NZ_APMP01000001.1 GCF_000372645.1 Caulobacter vibrioides OR37
AACTTGACGGGCGGCCAATATCAGGTCGCTGTCGGCGCGTCCTCGGCCGACCTGACCCTGAAAGGCGGCGCCAAGGTCGCGCCGCGCGCGCTGAAGCCATAACGGAAGGAACGTCATGACCCTTCGTATCGCCGCCCTGGCGGCTGTCACGAGCCTGGGCGCCACCCAGGTTCTGGCGGCCGATCCGACCGTTCCGACCACCTTTGGCCCCGTGGTGGGCGCCGCCGCCGAAGGCGTGGCCGCCTTCAAGGGCGTGCCCTTCGCCGCTCCGCCGATCGGCGCGCTCCGCTGGCGCGCGCCCCAGCCGCCGAAAGCCTGGACCGCGCCGCGCGACGCCAAGGCCTATGGACCCGACTGTATGCAGAACCCGTTCCCCGGCGACGCCGCCCCCCTGGGCGTCAAGCCGGCCGAGGACTGCCTCTACGCCAATGTCTGGACGCCGGAAGCGGCCTTGAAGGACAAGGTCAAGCGGCCGGTCATGGTCTGGATTTATGGCGGCGGCTTCGTCAACGGCGGCAGCTCGCCCGCCGTCTATAGCGGCGATCGCTTCGCCCGCGACGGCGTTGTGCTGGTCAGCTTCAACTATCGGGTCGGCCGCTTCGGCTTCTTCGCCCACCCGGCTCTGACGGCGGCCAAGGCGGACGGCGGACTGCTGGGCAACTATGGCCTGATGGACCAGATCGCGGCGCTGAAATGGGTGCGCGACAACATCGCGGCCTTCGGGGGCGATCCGAACAACGTGACGGTCTTCGGGGAGTCGGCGGGCGGCATGTCCGTTCACGCCCTGCTGACGGCGCCCCAGGCCAAGGGACTGTTCAACAAGGCGATCATCGAGTCGGGCGGCGGTCGTCCGCGGCTCTTGCCGGCCCTGCCGCTGACCGCGCCGCCCGGCGCGCGCTCGGCCGAGGCGGCTGGCCTGGCCTTCGCGGCCAAGGCTGGCGTATCCGGCGCCGACGCGGCGGCGCTGGACGCCTTGCGCGCCCTGCCGGCCGACACGGTGGTGGACGGCCTCAACATGGCCACCTCGGGCACGCCCACCTGGGGCGGCGGCCCGATGCTGGACGGCAAGATGCTGACCCGCGAGACGCTGGAGGCCTACAAGGCCGGCGCCTGGAGCAAGATGCCGGTCATGGTCGGCGCGACCAGCGCCGACGGCTTCTTCTTCGGCGGCAGCCGCGACCAGGTCTTCGCCCCGTTCGGCGCGCGCCGCGCCGAGGCCGAGGCTCTGTACGACCCCAAGGGCGACGGCGACATCAAGGTCTATGGTTGGGCGGCGGCGGGCGACCGCATGTTCATCGAACCCGCCCGCGCCGTGGCCAAGACCCTGTCGGCCCAGGGCGCGCCAGTCTATCAGTTCCGCTTCTCGTATGTGGCCGAGAGCCTGCGCGGGCAGTGGTGGGGCGCGCCGCACGCCACCGAGATCCCGTTCGTGTTCGACACGGTCGACGCGCGCTACGGCGCGGCCCTAACCCCCGCCGACGCGGCGGCCGCCAAGGCGGCGCACGCCTACTGGATCGGCTTCGCCAAGACGGGCGTTCCGGCCATGTCCGGCGGCCCGGCCTGGCCGCGCTATGAGGCCGCCTCGGACAGGATCATGGACTTCTCCTGGCAGGGACCCAAGGTCGTCGCCGACCCGCTGAAGGCCCGTCTGGACCTCGTCGAGGCCACGACCCCATGACGATGATCATCGTCGACTCCGACCAGGTCCGTCGCCTGCGGAGCTTGCTGCCGGCGATCACCAAGGCGCATCTGCAAGGCACGCTGGGCATCAGCGAGACCACGTGGGTGCGTCTGCGGGACAAGCGTCCGATCCGGCGCTCGACCTACGACCGGTTGATGCGCCGCTTCGCCGCCCTGACCAAAAGCCTGTCCGCTTCAAATGGACTCATTTGAGCGGACAAACAGGCTATCGATTTAAATGTTTAGAGCGCGTTCGGCTTAACCGCTCACGCTTAAGCCGAACGCGCTCTCGGCCGCAGCCGGCTTTAACGCGAACGTCCGCGCGCGGACACCGGCCACAGCGCCACCAGGGTGTCGCCCTCGACGACGTGGTAGGTGTCGTAGAGGTTCACCGTCGGGTCGCAGTGCGGCGCGCGCAAGGTGACGCGCTCGCCGAGAGCGGGGGGCGTCTGGCCCGGGGGCGGCAGGATCGCCCCATGCTCGTCGCCCATGAAGAAGTAACGCGAGCCCTCCGGCGCGCCGCCGACCACCTTGGGCGGGTCGGCGTCGGTCGACAGGGCCTTGTAGCCGGCGTCCACCGTGGCCAGAGCCGGCGTATTGGCGCTCACGACCCGGGCCTCGACGAACAACGACGGCTCGTAGGGGCTCTGGTCCGGGCCCGCGCCGGCGATGTCGCAGACCAGGTACTGGTCGTCCATGAACACGTAGGAGCCGACCTGTAACTCGGTGAAGAGGCCTAGCTCGGCGTCGATGCGGTGGGATCCGGTGCCCGAGCCGGTGACGATCGGCGGCGGGGCGCCGGCCGCGCTCAAGGCCTCGACCACCGAGCGGATATAGGCGCCGCGCTCCTCCACCGCGCCCTTGCGGTCGGCGAAGCCTTCGATGTGCTGCTGCATCCCGCAATAGCACTGCAAGCCGGCATAGAGCAGGCTCGGCTGGGACTGGATGGCCTTCAGCAGGTCGATGGCGGCGTCCGGAGAGCTGACGCCCGTGCGATGAATGCCGGGATCGAGGTCGATGACCACCTTCAGCGATTTGCCGCCGCCGCTGGCCGCTTCGCCTAGGGCCGCGACATTGGCGGGATGGTCGACGACGACCATCAGGTCGGTGGTCGCCGCGTTCAACGCGACCAGTCGGGCGATGGCGGGGGGCGACACCACCGGCGAGGTGATCAGGAGGCCGCTCGTGATCCCGCCCTCCGCGAGGGCCTCGGCCTCGCCGAGCTTGGCGCAGCAGAAGCCCACGGCGCCGGCGGCCCGCTGCAGCTTGGCGATGTCCACGCTTTTGTGGGTCTTGGCATGGGGGCGAAGCTTGATCCCCTTCTCGGCGGCGAAGGCGGCCATGCGCGCGATATTGCGCTCCAGGGCGGCGCGATCGACCACCAGCACGGGCGTGTTGAGCGCGTCGCGCGAGCCGGGAACGCCGATCAGGCCGGCGTGGAGGTCTTGGTCGGTCATCACGCTTCCTCTAAAGCCCGAAAAGCTGGGTCAGGTGAGTATTGGCGAACTTGGCCGTCGGATCCCAGGCCTGGCGGACCCGCAGGAAGTCGCCGACGCGCGGATAGAGGCGATGGACGTCGTCAGCGGTCAGGGTGTGGCGCTTGGCCCAATGCGGACGGCCGCCGCCGTCGCGCATCACCGCCTCGATCTCCGCGAACGCCGGCCGCCAAGGCATCTTGGCGTACTGGTGCAGCGAGACCGAGGCGCCGGGACCCGCGTTGAAGGGGCTCATCCAGATATCGTCGCCCGCGACCAGTCGGAACTCCAGCGGAAAGGTGATCGGCAAGCGGCGCTTGCGGATATGGGCGATAGCCGCCTTCAGGGTCGGGACGCCCCAGGCGCGGGGCAGTTCGTATTCCATCTCCTCGAAACGGATGTTCCGCTCGGCCGGGAAGATCTCGTAGGCGGGGCCGACACGACGAGTGGCCTTGCCCATGGTGCGCATGACCAGTCTCTGCAGCGCCGGGGTCAGCGCCGGGAGGGCGGCGCAGAGGTCGCAGATCGCGCGGAAGGCGCCTTCGGACTCGTCGCCGATCTCCCTGGCCGCGCGGCCCGTTTCGGTTGGCGCGATCGGGTGCAGGGACTTCAGGATTACATCGTCCGAATAGGGAAAGACGAAGAACTCCATATGTCGCGTGGCCGCGCTCAGCTCGTCCATGCGCTCGGCAACCTCCGCCAGCGGTCGGCGCTCGATACGTTCTTCCAGGTGATAGGCGGGGGCGACCTGGATCCGGATGGCGACGGCCACCCCCAGCAGACCCAGCGACAGCCTTTGGGCCTCGTGGAGGTCCGGATTCAGGTCCGGGCCGCATTCGACGAGCCGCCCGTCGGCGGTCATCAGGCGAAAGCCGAGGACCTGGGTCGACAGGCTGCCCAGCGCCGCGCCGGTGCCGTGGGTGCCGGTCGAGACGGCCCCGGCCAGGGACTGCGGATTGACGTCGCCCTGATTGATCAGCGACAGGCCCTCGGTCCAGAGGGCCGCCGTGAGCCGCTTGAGGCTCCATCCGGCCGGCGCCCACACGGTCTTGCGATCGGGCGCGATCTCGACGGCGCCTTCATAGTCGGAGAGGTTCAGCAGCAGGTCGCCGGTCTCGCAGAGCGGCATGAACGAGTGACCCGCGCCGACCACCCGGACCTTACGCGCCTGGGTCACCAGGGCCGCCAGTTCCGCGGCCGTGCGCGGCTTGGCCAGCTGGCGCGGCGAGGCCGCGACGCTGCCCGACCAGTTGCTCCACCCCGTCATCCTCGTCTCCCCGTACCTGTTTGGCAGGTATGATAGTTATAGCTACTATTATGGCAAGGCGTCGCTCCAAGGGCTTAGGGATGGATCGTCGAACGTGTCGAAATAGCGCTCGAACAGCAGGCAGACCTCGCGGCTCAGGGCGCGCGCGTCCTGGTCGGGTTCCTCGACGGCCATTTCCGCCGCTGAATAGATGAGCTCGACCATCATCTTCATCGCCAGGCGGACGCGGGCGTCCGGCGCGCGCGGATAACGTTGCTTGAGAACCTCGGCGAACCGACTGGCGACGCTGTCGCGCGAGGCGACGCGAAGCGCCTGCAACATGGGCACCGCGCGCAGGGCTCGGCCGATCGACGCGCCGCCCGGGAACCGCCGGGTCATCTCGATCATCTCGACCAGCATGGCGGCGTTCTTCTCGATCCGCTCGGCGGCGGTCGCGCCGTTCATGCCCCCGGCGTCGAGCCAGGCGAAGACCATGTCGTCCTGAGCCTTCATCAAGCGATCGCCCAACTCCTTCAGGATGGCGTGCTTGTTGGGGAAGTAGCGATAGAGCGCCGGCGGGGTCAGGCCGGCGCGCTTGCAGACCGCGTTGGTCGTCAGCTGTTCGAAGCCCATCTCGCGCAGCATCTCGCCCGCGGTCGCCAGAACCACCTCATAGGTGTCCTGACCTCGGGCCTGGGTCGGCCGCAACTTGGCGTCCAGGGCGATGTCGGGGGCGGCGGTCGGTCTGGCCATCGCCTTCGGCATGGCGTTTCTCCTCGAAGTCGGCCTGGACCGGGAGCGCCAGCGCGGCCCGGCGACGTGGCGGCGCGGGATGGTAAGTCTCGGAGGCGCCCTTTCGTGACGGCTTCCAAGTCGTAGTTATAACTATCGTTGTGGGCGAGGCTTCGTCTAGCGGTTCGTCCCGTCCGGAGGCGTGGGGCGATGGCCGATTTGAATTGCGCGGCCGGCGACATGCTTTCATAACGATACTTACCATTCGGCGCGCGGCTGGCGCGGATGGGTAAGAACAAAGCCGCCAGGGAGGATCGTCTTGCGTCCGAGTCCAGACGAGCGGATCGCCGCCTATCGCGAACGGGGTTGGTGGCGTGGGGTCACGGTGGATGATCTCTTTCGCCGCGCCGTTGCCGCGCGGGGCGGCGCGGAAGCTTTGGTCGATGCGCCCAACCGCGCGGCGCTGGTGGGCTCGCCGCCGCGTCGCCTGAGCTTTTCGCAAGTCGACGCCGAGGTCGACGCCCTTTGCGCGGTGCTAGCGGGGCACGGCGTTGGCCGGGGCGACGTGGTCGCGACCCAGCTGCCCAATCTGGCGGAGGGCGTCATCGCCTTCCTGGCGTGCGCGCGCATGGGCGCGATCCTCAGTCCGATCGCCATGACCTATCGCGAGCACGAGCTGGGCCAGATCCTGCCCAGCCTCGACGCCAAGGCGCTGATCACGGTGGGCGACTTCCACGGCTACGACCACGCGGCGATGCTCGTCCGGTTGGTCGGCGCCGGCGTCACGCGCGCCAAGGTCTTCACCTTGGACGTCAAGGCGCCCGAGGGCGCGTTGTCGCTGCCGAGCCTGATGGCCGCCGCCGGCGGCTTCGACGCCCCGTCCGATCTGGACGCCGCCGAGGCGCTGACAATTTGCTGGACCTCGGGCACCGAGGCCATGCCCAAGGGCGTGCCCCGACATCACGATCATTGGGTCGTCAATGGCGAGGCGCTCGTCGAGGCCGCGGAGCTGGGGGAGGGGGATACGATCCTGAACCCGTTCCCCCTGATCAACATCGCCGCCATCGGCGGGATGGTGATGCCCTGGATCCTCTGCCAGGGCCGGCTGGTTCAACACCATCCGTTCGATCTGCCCGTCTTCCTGGAGCAGATGGAGACCGAGCGCGTCGTCTATTCCGTCGCGCCGCCCGCCGTGCTGACCATGCTGTTGAGGAACGAGGACCTGCTGGCCGGACGGGATCTGTCGGCGCTGCGCTGCATGGGCTCGGGCTCGGCGCCCCTGTCGCCTTGGATGGTGCGGCGCTGGCAGGAGGCGTTCGGCGTCACGATCATGAACGTTTTCGGCTCGAACGAGGGATGCTCGCTGTTTTCGACGGGAGCCGCCATTCCCGATCCGGAGCAGCGGGCGCGCTATTTCCCGAGGTTCGGGGCGGAGGGGCTCGAATGGCCGAACGCCTTCGCCCGGAAGATCCGCACGCGCCTGGTCGACCCGGTCACGGGCGAGGAGGTTCGCGAGCCCGGACGACAGGGCGAATTGCGCATCGCCGGCGCGATGACCTTCGATGGCTACTGGAAGGCTCCGGACCTGACCCGGGCCGCGTTCGACGAGGACGGCTGGTTTCGCAGCGGCGACCTCTTCGAGATCGCGCCCGACGGGGACCGGCGCTTCTATCGCTTCGTCGGACGCAGCAAGGAAATCATCATCCGGGGCGGCGTCAATATCTCGCCGGCCGAGCTGGACGGTCTCATCGAGAGTCACGCCAAGGTGCGCGAGGCCTGCTGCGCGGCCTATCCCGACGAGCGGCTGGGCGAGCGGGTCTGCGCGATCGTCGCCCTGAAGGCGGGCGAGGCCGATCTGTCGCTGGAGGAGGTCAACGCCCACCTCCGCGCCCAGAACATCGCCACGTTCAAGCTGCCCGAAAAGCTGCGGATCGTGCCGGATCTGCCGCGCAACGCCTTGGGCAAGGTCCTGCGGCGTGATCTGGCGGGAGTCGCCGCTAGCTGAACAGTGATTATACTGACTTGCATAGGCGCACGCGTTCGGGCGATTTTATGGGGACCACGCGAGCGAGCGGTCGGACACCCGAAAGATGCAGTCTTCGAAATTCATCCGTACCTGCTCGATCTGGCGGGCGCTGGAAGTGGTCGGCGACACGGCCGTCCTGCTGATCCTCGAGGCCAACTGGATCGGGGCGCGGCGCTTCGACGACCTGCGGGAACGCACAGGGCTGTTGCAGTCCAAGCTCAGTGATCGTCTCAAGCGCCTGGTCGCCGCGGGCGTGCTTGAGAAGGTCCGCTATGTCGACGCGCCGCCGCGTTACGAATACCGCATGACCCGCAAGGGGCTGGATCTCTACTGGCCGGCGCTGATGATGCTGCGCTGGGAGCGCCGCTGGTCCCAGCGTTCGGGTGGCCTCAGGCTCAAGCTGCGCCATCGTCTCTGCGGTCAGGTGTTCGAGCCGGTCCCGACCTGCTTGACCTGCGGCGACGAGATCGATCCGCGCGATGTCGACTGGGCCGAAGGCCCGGGCGTGGGTTGGATGGCGCCGCTCTACAGCCGCCGCCGCCAGCAGCGCAACAGCGGCGAGGCCGAGTCCAGCCTGATGGTCGACGTGGCCCAGATCACCGGGGACCGGTGGGCGGGTCTGGTGCTGCGCTCGATCTTCACCGGGCTGCGCCGCTTCGACGAGATCCATCGCGACACCGCCATGGCCACCAATATCCTCTCCGAACGGCTGTCTTGGCTGATCGGCATCGGGGTGATCCGCCAGCATGAACTGACCGGCAAGCGCTTCGAATATCGCCTGACCGAGAAGGGCCTCGACTACTATCCGGTGCTTTTGATGCTGCTGCGCTGGGGCGACCGGTACTATGTCTCGCCCGAGGGGCCGCCGCTGATCCTACGCCACAAGTCCAACGCTCACGCGCTGGATCCGGCCGTGACCTGTTCGTGCTGTGGCCAGCCGGTGGAGCCGCACGATGTGACCTTCGAGATCCTCGAGGCGCCGGCCAAGACGCCGGAAAACGCGGCCTGACGGACGGCGAGGGAAAAATCCCGCCGAACATACTTTCATAACAAGACTATCCGGTCTAAGCTTTCTCCAACAAGGGAGGAGGCATGACGTTTCGCGTCATCCAGTGGGCCACGGGCGCCATGGGCAAGACCTGTCTGCGGGCGGTTCTCGACCATCCCGACATGACGCTTGTGGGCCTCTATGTGTACGGCGCGGCCAAGGCGGGGCGGGACGCGGGCGACATCGCCAAGCGCCCGGCGACCGGCGTCCTGGCGACCACGGACGTCGAAGCGATCCTGGCCCTGGACGCGGACGTCGTGATCCACTGCGCGCGCCTGGCGCCGCCTTACGGCTCGCACGACGCCGAGATCCTGCGCCTGCTGGAAAGTGGCAAGAACGTCATCAGTATCAACGGTTATAGCGATCCCCGCGCCTGGCGGGGCGAGCGGTTGGCGGCGTTGGAAGCGGCCTGTCGCAAGGGCGGAGCCAGCCTGATGGGCGCGGGCCTCAACCCCGGTTTCGCGGCCGAGCAGTTGGCGGTCGTCGCCAGCGGGATCTGCGCCGACATCGACGCCATCGAGGTGGTCGAGAGCGTCGACTGCCGCGCGGTGCGCAGCCCCGAATATGTCTTCGACGTCCTGGGCTTCGGTTCCGATCCGGCCAAGGTCGACCCGAACGATCCCGCCTGGGGACCGGCCTCGTCGCTGAACGGCATGTACGCCGAAACCCTGTCGGCGATGGCCAAGTCGATGGGCCTGTCCCTTTCGCGCATCGTTACCGAACACCGCGTGTTCGGCGCGACCGAAGCGCTTGAGGTCGCGGCAGGTACGATTGCGCAAGGGCGCGTGGCGCATGTGAACTGGCGGTGGATCGGCCACGCCGAGGGCGATAGGCGGCTGATCATGTCGATCCACTGGTTCATGGAGCCAGCCCATCTGGACGAGGCCGATCCGCCGCTATGGCGGCTCAAGATCCAGGGGCGGCCCGGCGTGCGCATCGCTGTCGATCTCGATAAGCATCCCGAGGACAAGACGCCGACCACGGCCGAGCAGTGGGCGGTGGCGGGCAGCGTCATCAACGCCATTCCCGTGGTTTGCGCCGCAGAGCCCGGTCCGGTGACCCGGCCGCTGGCTACGCCGTTCCGGTTGAACCCAGACCGGAGGGCGCTGGCATGACCGGCGGCGCGGATCTGGAAGGGCGGGTTGTCATCGTCACCGGGGCCGGCAAGGGCCTGGGGCGCGCCTACGCTCTGGACCTGGCGCGGCGGGGTGCGCGGGTGGTCGTCAACAACCGATGGACGGACAGGGCCCAGCCGTCCTCCGCCGAGGCGGTGGTCGCCGAGATCCGCGCCATGGGCGGCCAGGCGATCGCCGATCATGGCGAGGCCGAGCTGGCCGAGACCGGTCAGGCCTTGGTGGACCTGGCGCTCTCGACGTTTGGTCGGCTGGACGCGGTGGTCTCCAACGCCGGCGTGCCCCAGACCGCGCGCCTGCATCGCCAGACGGCCGAAGACTTCCAGCGCGTTTTCGACATCAATTTCCAAGGGGCCTTCCATCTGGTCCACGCGGCCTGGAGCGCGCTGTGCGCGGCGCCGGCCGGACGCATCGTGCTCAGCGCCTCCTCGGCGGGACTGCACGGCGGCGACGGCATGGCGGCCTACGCCTCGTCCAAGGCCGCGCTGATCGGCCTTGTGCGTGGCCTGGCCGTCGAGGGGCGACAGCGCGGCCTGATGATCAACGCCATCGCCCCCTATGCCGCGACGGCGATGACCACGCCCCACCTGTCGGCGCCGCTGGCCGAGCGGATGGATCCGGCCGACGTCGCGCCGCTGGTCTCCTGGCTAGTCAGCGAAGCTTGCGACATCAGCGGACAGACTCTGATCTCGGGCGGCGGGCGCCTGCGCGCGGCTTGGGCAGTCGAGGGGCCGCCGGTGCGGCTGGACGACGATACCGGCGCGGCGGTTCGCCTCGCGCTCGCGGAGGGGCCGCGCGAGACCTACGAGGACGCGCATCAGGCCTTCGCCGCCTTCATGGACGGCCGGCCGGCGTTGCGCGCCAGGCCGGAACTTCGGGATTGAAACAACGACGCGGCGGACGCCGCGCGCAGGGTGAGGAAACGATCATGGTCTACATTCTGGGCGGCTGGCAGAGCGACTTCTCCCGCAACTGGGCGCGCGAGGGCATGGAGGTGGTCGACGGCTTCGCCGAGGCGGTCGAGAACGGCCTTGAGGCCGTGGGCCTGGACGCCAAGGACGTCGAGAGCGGGCACGTCGGCAATTTCGTCGCCGAGCTGTTCGCCAACCAGGGCCTGCTGGGCGGCTTCTTCGGGCAGGTGCATCCCGACTTCGACGGCCTGCCGACCGCGCGGCACGAGGCGGCCTGCGCCTCGGGTTCGGTCGCCATCCTGGCCGCGAGCGCAGAGATCGAGGCCGGACGCTACGACCTGGCCTGCGTGGTTGGCCTGGAGCAGATGCGCAACGTGCCCGGCCAGCGCGCGGCCGAATATCTGGGCGCGGCCGCCTGGACCGGCCACGAGTTCCAGGACGCCACCTACCTGTGGCCCAGGGCCTTCTCCGATCTCGCCGACGAGTACGACCGCCGCTATGGCCTGAAGTACGAGCATCTGATGCGCATCGCCGAGATCAATTTCGCCAACGGCAAGCGCAATCCCAACGCCCAGACGCGGCAGTGGGCGTTCAACGACAAGAGCTTCACCGCCAACGACGAGTTCAATCCGGTGGTCGAGGGGCGCACGCGCAAGCAGGATTGCGGCCAGGTGACCGACGGCGCGGCCGTGATCTTCCTGGCGTCCGAGACGCGCGCCGCCGAATACGCCGCAAAGCGCGGCGTTTCGCTGGAGAGCTTGCCGCGCATCAAGGGTTGGGGCCATCGCTCGGCGCCGATCTCATACGGGACCAAGGTGCGGGCGAGCGCCGACAACCCCTATGTCTTCCCGCAGGTGCGTCGGGCGATCGAGGACGCGCGGGCGAGGGCGGGCGTGACCGACCTTGGCCAAATCGACGTGGTCGAGACCCACGACTGCTTCACCGCCACCGAATACATGGCCATCGATCATCTGGGCCTGACCGCCCCGGGCGAGTCCTGGAAGGCGATCGAGGCGGGCGATATCGAGATCGGCGGCAAGCTGCCGATCAACCCGTCCGGCGGGCTGATCGGCCTGGGCCATCCCGTCGGCGCCACCGGCGTTCGCATGGCCCTGGACGCCTTCAAGCAGGTCACCGGCCAGGCCGGCGACTATCAGGTCGAAGGCGCCAAGACCTGCCAGACCCTGAACATCGGCGGATCGACCACCACGACGGTCAGCCTGGTCGTGGGGGTCTGACCATGGTCGACATCCTGGAAAAGCCGCGCCTGGCGCCGTTCCGGCCGACCGACCTGATGCCGGTCGACCTTGACGTCGAGCGCCGCGCCGACGGCGCGATCCTGATCCGCTCCCGCGTGCCCTTGGCGCCGCACGACCCCAACCTGCCGCGCGCCTTCGCCGAGCGGGCGGCCAAGAGCGGCGACTGGCCGGCCCTTGCCCATCGCGGCCCGGACGGCCAGTGGTCCTACACCCGCTTCGCCGATCTGAAGCGCGACATGGACGCGGCGACCCAGTGGTTGATCGACCTTCCGGAAAAGGGACCGGTGCTGATCCTGGCCGGCAACACCCGCGCCTTTGCGGTGATCAGCTTCGCGGCCCTGGCTTCGGGCCGGAGCGCCTGCCCGGTGAGCACGACTTACGCGGCCCTGGGCGGCGACTACGGCCGCCTGGCCCATGTCATCGATAAGGTGAAGCCGGGTGTCATCTTTGCCGAAAATACAAAGGCTTGCGCGGCCGCCTTGTCGGCGCTCGACCTTGGCGGGGCGGTGATCGTCACCGGCGACCCGGAAGGCCTGGGCAAGCCGGCCATCGCCTATTACGCCATCCTGGAAACGCCCGTGACCGCCGAGGTCGACGCCCGCATCGCCAGCTTGCGTCCCGAGGATCGCGCGCTGCTGATGCTGACCTCGGGCTCGACCGGCCTGCCCAAGGTGGTGCCGATCACCTTCGCCAACCTGGCCGCCAACACGACCCAGTGCATCCAGACCATCGGCAAGGCGGCCGGCTGGGACAGCGTCATGCTGGATTGGCTGCCCTGGCACCACGCCGCCGGCGCCTTCGTGTTGCGGGCGACCCTGCTGGAGGGCGGTGTGCTCTACATCGACGACGGCAAGCCCGCGCCCGGTCTATTCGAGACCTCGATCGCCAATCTGCGTGAGATCTCGGTCCGCTATTTCAACAATGTGCCGCTGGGCTACGCCATGCTGGTCGACGCCTTGGAGCGTGATCCGGTGCTGCGGACCGCCTTCTTCAAGGACATGCGGCTGATGCTGTATGGCGGCGCGGGCCTGTCCCAGAGCGTCCATGACCGCCTGCAGGCCATGGCCGTGGCCGAGACCGGCCACCGGATCATGATGACCAGCGGCTATGGTATGACCGAGACGGTCTCGGCCTTCATGGTCATCCATTTCGAGAGCGACAAGGTCGGCATCGGCCTTCCGGCGCCGGGCGCGGTCGTCAAGCTATGGCCGGTCGGCGACCGGTACGAGGTGCGGGTGAAGGGCCCGCAGGTGACGGCCGGCTATCTGGACGAGCCGGAAAAGACCGCGGCGGCGTTCGACGACGAGGGCTACTACCGCACCGGCGATCTGGCGGTGTTCCACGATCCGAACGATCCGACCCAGGGCCTGGCCTTCGCCGGCCGCGCGGCCGAGGAGTTCAAGCTGTCCAGCGGAACCTGGGTCTATGGCGGCGCGCTGCGGGAGGGGCTGTTGCGCGCCCTGTCGCCGCACGTCACGGACTTGGTGCTGTGCGACGACGGCCGGCCCTATCTGGGCGTGATGCTGTGGACCAAGGGCGAGGTTGATCCAGCGGATATCGCCGAGCGGCTGCGGGCCTTCAACGCCGGCCAAACAGGCGGCGCCGCGCGGGTGCGCCGAGCCCTGGTCCTGACCACGCCGCCGGACGCCAACGCCCACGAGATCTCGGACAAGGGCACGATCAATCGACGCGCGGTCATCGACCGGCGCGTCGGCGAGGTCGAGCGCCTGTTCGCCGAAAGCCCCGACGCCGGGGTGATCGACCTTTCCTGAGATCGTCTGGAATTTCACGCGATCGATCATAAGCTTGAACGAAGAACATGACGTCAGCGAGAGCGCGGCGTCGGGGGAGATTTCATGCCGGACTACCTGCTGATACCGATCGTCAACGCCGGGGTGATCCTGGCCCTGTTCGTCGCGGCCTGGGCGATCTGCGTGGCCCAGCGCGACTGCACGCCCGTCGACAGCCTGTGGGGACTGGGCATGGGGGCGGTGGCGATTTCGACCTATGTCCAGACCGGCGGCGGCACGCCGCATCGTATGGCGATGACGGCGATCTGCGTGGCGTGGGCGCTGCGCCTGGGCGGCTACATGCTGTGGCGTTGGCGCGATCATGGGCCCGACGGCCGCTATGTCCGGATGCTGGACAAGGCCAAGGCCGAGCGTGGCTGGGGCTATGGCTACGCCGCCTTCCGCCTGGTGTTCGCGCTGCAGATGCCGCTGCTATGGCTGGTCTGCCTTCCGGTGCAGCTGGGCCAGCTGTCCGGCGCGCCCGCGACCTTGGGACCGCAGGGCCTGGCCGGCGCCGGCCTGGCGATCTTCGGCCTGATCTTCGAGAGTGTCGCCGACTGGCAACTGGTGCGGTTCCGCAAGACCCCCGCCAACGCCGGCCAAGTGATGGACAAGGGTCTGTGGCGCTATACCCGCCACCCGAACTATTTCGGCGACGCCTGTGTCTGGTTTGGGCTGTGGGTGATGGCCGCGACGACGCCGATCGGCGCGCTGTCGGTGATCGGTCCGGCGTGGCTGGTCTTCACCCTGACCCGTTGGAGCGGCGTGCCGACCGTCGAAGGCCGCATGAAGCGCAAGAAGCCCGGCTATGAGGACTATATGCGCCGCACCTCGGGCTTCTTCCCCTGGCCGCCCAAGCGTCCGGAGAGCGTCTGAGCGATGGCCCTGCCTCAAGCCATCGCCGACCGGCTGCGCATCCCCGCCATCGCCGCCCCGATGTTCCTGGTTTCGGGCGTCGACATGGTGCTGGGCGCCTGCCGCGCGGGAATCATCGGTTCGTTCCCGGCCAACAACGCCCGCACGCTGGAGGACTTCGACGCCTGGCTGGGCCAGATCGGCGGCGCGCTGGAGCCTGGGACGCCTTGGGCCGTCAATGTGATGGTCCATGGCTCCTATGCGCGCCGCGACGAGGAAATGGCGCTGATCCTCAAGCATCGGCCGCCGATCGTCATCACGGCTCTGGGCGCGCCCAGCGGCGTGGTGGACGCCGTGAAGGGCTATGGCGGGCTGGTGTTCGCCGACGTCAATTCGCTGACCCACGCCCGCAAGGCCGCGGCGGCGGGCGTCGACGGGCTGGTGCTGGTGGCTTCCGGCGCCGGCGGCCACACCGGCCCGCTGGCCGCCTTCGCCTTCGCCCCGGCGGTGCGCGAGATCTTCAACGGCGTCATCGTGCTGGGCGGCGGCATCGGGCTGGGACGGGCGATCCGCGCGGCCGAGCTGCTGGGCGCGGATCTGGCCTATCTGGGCACCCGGCTGATCGCCTGCGCCGAGAGCATCGCCGACCCGGCCTATAAGCGGATGCTGGTCGAGGCCGAGATCGAGGACATCGTCACCTCGGCCGCCCTGACCGGCATACCGGCCAACTGGCTGCGCCAGAGCCTGGCCGCCGCCGGCTTCGATCCGGCGATGCTGACCGGCAAGGCGGAGATCAAGCTGGGGCGGCCCGAGGAGACGGCCAAGCGCTGGAAGGACGTCTGGTCGGCGGGCCACGGCGTCGGCGCGGTGCGGGGCATCGAGCCGATCGCCGACATCGTCGACGACCTGGTCAGGGACTACGCCCAGGCGCGGGCGCGGTGAGGCGGCGCCGGCGCGACCGTTTGCGCCCGCGCCGGGTTCTGCGTACAGACGGTCAACCGGGGCGAACGACGCGCCCCGCCGAACCTGGGTCGCCATGGCGGAAGATAGCAGCGGGGACAGCCAAGCGCCCCGCGCCCTGAACCAACTCGTGCAGGCCAACTCCGCGACGCGCGCGCTGAACATCCTCGGCGACCGCTGGACCCTGATGATCCTGTACCTGGCGTTCTCGGGCGTGCGGCGGTTCGACGATTTCCAGGGACGGATCGGCCTGGCGCGCAGCCTGTTGACGGACCGCCTCAAGCGCCTTCAGGCCGCGGGCGTTCTGGTCAAGAGACCGTATGCCGAGCGCCCCACCTGGCACGAATACCGCCTGACCGAGATGGGGCGGGACCTCTACAGCGTGGCCCTGGCGCTGATCGGCTGGGAGCGACGCTGGTTCTTTGATCCGTGCAACCCGATCCACCGACTGCGCCATAGCTGTGGGGCCGAGTTCACGCCCCAGCTGCGTTGCGGCTGCTGTCGCCAGCCGGTCGGACCGCGCGATGTGGTCGGCGAGCCCGGGCCGGGCGCGGGTTATGAACCCTCGCCGCCGCCTCGCGTCCAGCGCCGCTCGATCGTGCCGTCCGAGGGGCTGAATCGGGGCAATCCGATGCTGGACCGGGCCTTTCAGGTGCTTGGCGACCGCTGGACCAGTCATGTGATCGCCTCGGCCTTCCTGGGGCGTCGGCGGTTCAACGAATTCCAGGAGGCGATGGGCATCGCGCCGAACATCCTGG
The DNA here is from genome assembly GCF_000372645.1 of Caulobacter vibrioides OR37. Lineage (GTDB taxonomy): Bacteria > Pseudomonadota > Alphaproteobacteria > Caulobacterales > Caulobacteraceae > Caulobacter > Caulobacter vibrioides_E. The sequence continues at coordinate 15,874 of NZ_APMP01000001.1, forward strand.
CCGATCGGCTGGCGCGACTGGTTGAACTGGGCGTGCTGCGGCGCGACCTCTACCAGACGCGCCCGGACCGCTGGGAATACCGGCTGACCGAGGAGGGCAGGGGGCTGCACCCGCTGATCATCGAGCTTAACCGCTGGGGCGACCGCTGGCTGGCCAAGCCGGAAGGCGCGCCGCTGATCCTGCGCCATATTGCCTGCGGACACCCGCTGGACCCCCAGATCGTCTGCGACCAGTGCGGCGAGCCGGCCAATCTCGATACGGTGCGCGCGCCGGCCGCCGACGGGGTTTAGCGGGCCACGGGGCGCCCGATCATCTCCTTGACCTCTTCGGAGAGCGGCTCGCCGTTCTTCATGGCGATGCTCAGGCGGCCGTCGAAATATTCGCGCCACTCGTGGATCAGCTCGCCCCGGAACTCCAGGCTGCCGGCGTAGGGGATGGCGATGTGCTCGCCGGTATGGAACCAGAACTCATCCACCCCTTCCATGAACAGGCGGTGGTCGTTCTCGGCGTAGTCGAAGATCCGCCAGGCGTTGGTCTTGATCTTGGCGGCCATGGCGGTCAGCGCCTGGCGCATCGCCGCCTTGCCTCGGATCGCCGGCGCGAAGCCGCCCGAGTTGCGCCAGACGATGTCGTCGGTGACGTGGGCCAGAACACCCTCGACGTCCTGCTTCTTCCAGGCGGCGATGACGGCTTCGAGCACTTGGAACTTGGTCATGGGAACGGTTGCTTTCGCCAGGGTGGGGACAGTGGCCAGGCCCAGGGCGCCGGCGACGAAGGCGCGGCGGTGCGGCGTCATCGGCCGGCCTTCCGCGCGAGCAGGGCCTCGACCTGCGCGGTGAAGGGTTCACCGGCCTTCTGGGCGGCGATGACGCCCAGGTCGACATAGTCGCGCCAGCCGATGATCAGGTCGCCTTGGAACTCCAGCACCCCGGCATAGGGCACGGCCATGCGCTTGCCGTCGGTCGTGCGGTAGTCGTCGACGCCCTCCAGGAACAGCAGGTTCCCGGCCTCGGCGTGGTTGAAGATCCGCCACTGGATGTCGTGCATGTCGGCCTGGAAGCGCCGAAGCAGCTTCTCGGCCCCGGCCTTGCCGCGCACCGGCGGCATGCCCGGCGCGGCGTAGTGCCAGACGATGTCGTCGGCCATGTGGGCCAGCACCGCCTCGACATCCTTGGCCTGCCAGGCGGCGATCACCTCGGAGAGGATGGAAAACAATCGAGCCATGTCACTCCGCTCGGGAAGGAAGGGGGCACCGGACGCGACGAGGCGACCGGCGCTCGGGACGGGACGTCTAGAACTTGGTGGCGAGTTCGACGCCGAAGGTGCGGGGCGGGCCGAACGAGGACACCGCGTCGCCCAGGATGTCGATGATATTGGTGCGATAGACCTTGTCGCCGAGGTTCCGCGCCCAGATCGACGCCGACCAGGGTTTGTCCGGCGGCGCCAGGGTGATGCGCCCGTCGAGCAGGCCGTAGGGCTTTTCGGTCTGGACGTTGTCGGGGGCCCAGTAGAGCTTGCCTTGCTTCTTGTAGGCCAGTCGGAACTGAAGGGCGTCTTCCATGCCCAGGACGCTGGTCGTGTACTCGACCCCGGCCGACACTTGGTACTTCGGTGTCCGCTGCATGAAGAGGTTATTGTACGAGATCTTCGTCACCGGATCGACATAGTCGGTGTACTTGGCGTTCAGCACCGAACCGCCCAGCCATAGGCGCACGCCGTGGGCCGGGGCGATCTGGAACTCGCTCTCGACGCCCTTGATCTCGGCCGCGCCGGCGTTGGCGATGACGTTGCAGAGGCAGGTGCCGTCGGTGCGCTGCACCTGCAGGTCCGTATAGTCCATGAAGAACACCGAGGTGTTCCAACGCGCGCGGCGGTTCAGGAACTCCCACTTGTAGCCGGCCTCGTAATTGGTGACCGACTCCGGCCGATAGGCCTGACGGGCGGCGAAGGCGTTGGGCGCGTCGTTCTGGAAGCCGCCGCCCTTGAAGCCGACCGAAACGGTCAGATAGGTCATCAGGTCCGCCGTCGGGGTCCAGGTCAGGGTGGCCTGCGGCGTGACCTTCGACCACTTCTCGCCATACGGCGTCGAGAAGCCGGCCGCGTCGGTCAGAGGCGTTAGGGGCGTGGTGTCGTTCGGCTTGAACCGATCGCCCAGCGCGATGGCCTTGCCCAGCTGGGTCCCGCTCTTCTTGTCGGTGGTGTAGCGGACGCCGGCTTCCAGCTTCAGGGTGTCGGTGAACTTGTAGCCAAGCTGGGCGAAGGCAGCGAGGTCGCGGTTCAGGCCATGGTCGTCCCAAAGGCTCTCGCCGGACAGAGCCGCCAGCACCGTGCTCTCGCCCCAGAAGTGGTTCAGCTGATGCACCTTGTTGTGCAGGTAGAAGGCCCCGAGGATCCAGTCGAAACGGCTGTCTTTATAGTGCGACGTCAGGCGGAATTCCTGGGTGAACTGGGCGATGTCCTCGACGAAACTGACCGGTTCGGCGAACAGCAGGGGCGTGATGACGCCGTAGCCATTGGTCGGGCCGACGCCCGACTGGTCGTACATCGTGAAGGCCTGGCCGCCGCGATAACCGGTCACCGAGGTGAAGCCGATATCGGGCGTGATGTCCTTGTCGACCTTCAGGATGAAGCTGGCGGACTCGTGCTGAACGCGCTGGCGGGTCGGCGCGGCGTCGCCCTGATACTGCGGCCAGGTCGGCAGGCTCTCGCGGATCGACAGGCCGCCCCGCAAGGCGGCGATGGCCAGCCGCGCCTTGTACCAGGGCGCGAAGCACTGCGCGGCGGTGGTGCAGGTGGTCTCGCCCATGCCGACGCGGTTGGGACCATTGCTGGTGTCCCAGTTGTAGTCGGCGATGAAGCGAACGCGCAGGTCGCTGCCTTCCGGCTTGTAGAGCAACTGGCCGCGGATCTGCTTGGAGTCGAGGTTCTCCAGATCGACATCGTGCAGGATGTCCTTGGCGTAGCCGGAGTGGTTGATCGTCTGGAACGACAGGCGGCCGGCCAGGCTGTCGGTGATCGGGCCGGTCACGTGACCCGTGGTCTGCTGCAGATTGTAGTTGCCCAGGGTGACGGCGACATGGCCGCCATAATCGAATTGCGGGGCGGCCGAGATGACGCTGATGGCGCCGCCGGCGACGTTCTTGCCCAGCACCACGCCCTGCGGTCCCCGGATCAGCTCGATGCGGTCGGTGTCGTAGAACGAGGTGTTCAGATTGCCAGAGCGGCTGACATAGACGTCGTCGACGAAGGTCGAGACCGACTGGTCGGCGGTGGGGGCGGAAAGGCGGGTGTTGACCACGCCGCGGATGTTCAGCTCCAGCGCCTGCGGCGAGTTCTGGGTGAAGGACAGGCCAACGGTGGCGTGGCCCAGATCCTCGGAATTCATGATCTTGTTGCGCGCCAGGGCCTCGCCCGCGACGGCCGAGATCGACAGCGGCGCCTGCTGCAGGTTCACCTCGCGCTTCTGGGCGGTGACCACCAGTTCTTCCAGGGTGTTTTGGCCCTTTTCCGGAGAGGGCGGGGTCGCGGCGAAGGCTGGGACGGCCAGGCTGGCCCCCGCCAGCAGGGCCAGCACGGATGCGGATTGAGACAGTTTCATATGACCTCCCCGTCGTTGGGCCGCGCCGTCGTTCGGTCTTCGGGCCCGCCTGATGTCGATGCTCGCCGCGCGGCGAGTTGTTCTCGAATTTCGGGGCGACGGTTGGGGTCGAGCGGTTCTGACCAAGGCCTGGATCAGAAGCTTGCATAAGCCGAGACGCTTGCTCGATGGGGCGGCGAGAAAGGAACGCTCTGCCGCGCGCCGTGAAACCCAGCCGGACGCTCCTCCCTGTACCGTTGTTGTTCTAATTTGGCCTCTGAATAGGAGAATTGCCCGTTTAGTCTCGTAACGCAAGTCGCTATTTGCGGGCGCGTACCGGAGCGTCGATGTGGCGTCGGAAATGCGCGTTCTCCCATCGACAGAGAGTCCCTCGTCGCAATAAGTATTGATATGCAAGCTTATGAGCGCCGAGAGCGCGCGGCGAACCAATGGAGAGGAAAATGCCAAACACCGATCGCAAGGTCGCCCTGGGGCTGGAAATGGTCGAGGCCTGGAACACCCAGAACTGGCGCAAGATCGCCGACATGTTCACGCCCGACGGCGTACTGCATTCGATGATGGTCGAGCCCGTGGTCGGGCGGGAGGCGATCTATAAGCGCGTCCACGCGCTGTCCGACGGGCTGGAGTCGATCGAGCTGAAGATCCACAACATTGGCGTCGTCGGCGAGGTCCTGTTCGTCGAACGCACCGACACCTTCACCATTCGAGGCAAGTACGGCTCCACGCCCGTGGTCGGGGTGTTGGAGTTCGATGGCGACCTGATCAAGGTCTGGCGCGAGTATTACGACCGCGCCCACCTGCTGAAGGCGATGGGTCTGACCACCGACTTTGATCAATCTTCGCGTCACTGACCCGCTAAGAAAAAGGGCGGACACGCAAGTGTCCGCCCAGGTCGCGAGGCAGAGTAGAGAAGCGGAATGGAATTAGCGGCCGAAGGGCCGCAGCTGGGCCGACTTGGCGGAGTCGAGATATTCGTCCAGGCGGGTGATCAGCCCGTTCTCGATCTTGACCACGACGCAGGCGTCCATCGCCCACTTCTCGCCGTTTGGCAGGGTGGCCTCGAGGATATGCTGCTGCACGAAGCCGTCGGGCAGGGCCTCGACGCGCAGCACGCGGTAGAAGCGATCGGGCAGGGTCTTCACGAACCACGCCAGCACCTTCAGGTTCTGGTCGACGGTCTGCTCGATATTGTCGGTGTTGTGCCACAGCTTGGCGTCGGGGGCGTAGAAGGCGCGCACGGCCTCGCCGTCGCCATCCTGGATGGCGGCCACGAAGCGCTTGGCGAAATCCACATAGTCGGGCTTTGACATGTCGGCTCCTCAGCGGCCGGTGGTGACGCGCTCGCCCAGCAGCGAGCGGCGCATGGAGACTTCGAGGCCCTTGGGGTCGCGAGCCAGATTGGCGCGGACGTCGATGGCCATGAAGTCGGTGTCGACCTCGTCCGCCTCGCGCTTGATCGCCTTCAGGCCCGCCTCGGCGATCGTGGCCGGGGTTTCCTTGAAGCCCTCGACGTGGCTGGCCATGCGCGTGTCGACCGAGCCGACGATCAAGGCCACGACATTGGTGCCCTGGGGCAGGAGCTCGGCGCGCAGGCAGGTGCTCATGGCGCGCGCCGCGAACTTGGACGGGCTGTAGCCGCCCATGCCCGGCACCGCGACGATGCCGCCGGCCGACAGCACGTTGACGATCGCGCTCTTGCCGGCCTTGGCCAGGATCGGCGCGAAGGCGCGAGCCATGGTCAGGGGGCCAAAATAGTTGACCTCCATCTCGCCGCGCGCCGCGCTCAGGTCCGGCGCCTTCATCAGCGTCTGCATCGAGAACTGGCCGGCGTTATTGACCACGATCGTGACGTCCTGGCACTGAGCCGCGGCGGCCTCGATCGTGCTGGCGTCGCTGACGTCCAGCTTGACCGCCACGACCTTGCCCTGGCCCTCGGCGACCAGGTGCGCGGCGTTAGCCGGATCGCGCGCGCCGACATAGACCTTGGCCGCGCCGGCCGCGAGGAAGGCGCGGACGAACGCCTCGCCGATCCCGCGATTGCCGCCCGTGACCAGGGCGACGCTGTCCTTGATATCCATGCTTCCTGTTTCCTCCCTGCGCCGTCGTCGGCTCGGGCGCCTTGGCTGGCGTCTTGTCATGACCCTAGCATCATGGTCTTGTTATGCAAGTGATGCCGTCGCGTCAGAACGGCGAATAATTCGGGAGGACGCATGAAGATCGCGGGAGCGCTTTTGGCTCTAGCCCTGTTGGCTGGCTCGGCCCAGGCTCAGGACACAGACGCCAGCCGCCTGGCCACGGCGCGAGAGATGATCCACGCCTGGAAGGTGGCCGATTGGCGCAAGGTCGCCGATCTGTTCGCCGAGGACGGGTCGTTGAAGTCGATGATGCTGCCGCCGGTCAACGGCCGCGAGGCGATCTACGCGCGCATCGCCGCCCTGGGAAAGGGCGCGCCGGACGGGGTGACGCTGGACGTCGCCCATATCGGCGTGATCGACGGCCTGGTGTTCATGGAGCGCACCGACCGCTTCACCTACAACGGCCATCCAGGCGCCGTGCCGGTCGTGGGCGTCCTCGACATTCGCGGCGGCAAGGTCAAGGAATGGCGCGAGTATTATGATCGGGCCAGCCTGGAGAAGGCGCTGAAGGGCGAGCCTTAACCCGCCCGCTCCAGCACCATCGCCGCCCCGACGCCGACGCCGCCGGTCGCCACGACGAGGCCGGTCTCGGTGTCGAACTGGGCCATGTCGTCCAGCAGGGTCGTCGTCAGGATCGCGCCGGTCGCGCCCATCGGATGGCCCATGGCCAGATGGCCGCCATTGGGATTGAGGCGGTCGGGGTCGTAGTCGTGGTCGCGCTCGAACAGCACCGGTACGGCGGCGAAGGCTTCCATCACCTCGGCGACGCCGACCTGATCCAGGCGGAGGCCGGCGGCGCCGAGCGCCTTGTCCATCGCCGTCGGACCGGCCGTCAGCTGCAGCACGTGGTCGCCGGCCGCCTCGCCGAGCGCGCGGATTCGCGCGACGGGCTGAAGGCCCAGCCGCCGTCCCGCCTCCGCCGAGCCGACCAGGGTCAGGGCCGCGCCATCGGAGATCGGCGGGCAATGCGCGATGGAATGCAGGTGCCGGACCTCGTCGAGATCGGGGAGGGCGCCCAGCAGAATGTCGTCATAGCCCTGGGCGCCGACCGCCTGGAACACCGGCGGCAGCCGGGCCAGGGTCGAGCCGTCGCCGTAGTCGCGGATATTCTCGTCTCGATCCAGGACCGTCTCGCCATCGGCGCCGCGCATGGCGATGACGCGTCCGGCGTATCGGCCGGCGCTCCAGGCCGCCGCGGCGCGGCGGTGCGAGCGCAGCACGGCCGCGTCGAGGCTTTCGCGGGACAGGCCCTCGCGGGTCGCCAGCAGGTCGGCCGCCAGACCGACGGGAACCCATCCCATCCGTCGGGCCAGATCCATGTCGCTGTAGAAGTCGGCCTTGTCGGAAAGAAACGGCGATTGGGACATGCTCTCGACGCCGCCGGCCAGGGCCAGCTGGGCCTGGCCCGTCGCCACCCGCCGAGCGGCGTCGGCGATCGCGCTGAGGCCCGAAACGCAGAAGTTGTTGATGGTCAGGCAGGAGACCGTGTCGGGCAGTCCCGCCAGGATCCGCGCCGCCAGGGCCAGGTGCCCGCCTTGCGGTCCGCTCTGGGTCACGCAGCCGAGAGTGAAATGGTCGATCGTGTCCAAGGCCTCGGCCCGGTTTCGCGCCTTCAGGGCCTCGACCAACTGGGCGATCAGACCCGCGGGCTTCAGGCCGGCCAGCGAACCGTCAGGGCGTCCCTTGCCGCGCGGGGCGCGGACGGCGTCGAAGATGAACACATCCATGGAATGGCCTTGGCGAGTCTGGGCGTGTCTTGCCCTCGCCAGTAGCTTGCATAACGAGATTAATCAGGCAATGACGATCGCGTCGCGGCGATCGCCGCTATTTGCCCGCGCGCTGGGCGCGGCGTGACCGAAAAGCATCACAAGCTCCGGGCTCGCACATTCCCGCAAACGGGCGCTTGCCAATGTTACGGTATAACATAATAAGGCGTGGCTTGTTTTTAGGAGAAGCCATATGCGGCTGCGTTCGATGTTGTTGACGGCGTCCAGCGCCGGGATTCTGCTGGCCTACGCGGGCGGAGTCCAAGCGCAGGATCTTGGCCATTCCGTGTCGGAGGTGGTGATCACCGCCTCGCCCCTGGCCGGGGATCCCGATCGCTTCGCCACCATCGTCGAACAGGTCAACCGTGATCAGGTGCTGAGCAATGGCGGCGCCAGTCTGGCCGACGCGCTGCGTAATCTGCCCGGCGTGGCGGGCACGGGCTTCGCGGCCGGCGCCAGCCGTCCGGTGATCCGCGGCATGGACGCCCAACGCGTGAAGCTGGCCGAAAACGGCCTCTCCAGTTCGGACGTCTCGGACGTCGGTCCCGACCACGGCGTGCCGATCGATCCTCTGGCCGCCCAGGACATCGAGGTCGTGCGCGGCGCGGCCACCCTGCGCTACGGCAGCCAGGCGATCGGCGGCGTGGTCAACGTCATCAACAACCGCATCCCGCGCAAGCCGATCGACGGCATCGAGGGCGAGGTCACGAGCGCCTATGGCTCGGCCTCCAGCACGGGCGAGGGCACGGTCATGATCGACGCGGGCCAGGGTCCGTTCGCCGTACACCTGGATGGCTTCGGCCGTCGCGCGAGCAACTATGACACTCCGGACGGCGTCCAGCCCAATTCCTGGTTCCACGGCAACGGCTATTCGGGCGGCGCGTCCTATTTCTTCGGGGACGACAGCCGCGTCGGCGCCAGCGGCACGCACTACGAGGCCCGCTATGGCATCCCGTCGGACACCACCTTCATCAGCATGAAGCAGGACAAGGGCGCGTTCGGCGCCTCGGTCAAGGTCGGCGACGGCGTCCTGAAGCGGATCAATGTCGACGCCGGCTACGCGAACTATACGCATAGCGAGATCGACCCCAGCACGATGGAGGTCCAGTCGACCTTCAACAACAAGGAGTGGGATGGCCGCGCCGAAGCCCTGTTCGGCCCGCTGGGGCCGCTGTCGGCCTCGGCCCTGGGCGTCCAGATCCAGGATCGCAAGTTCAGCGCCTTGGGCGAGGGCGCCAACTACCTGTTGCCCACTCACACCCGCAGCGCCGCCGGCTTCGCCTTCGTCGAGGCGCCGGTCGGGCCGCTGGATTTCCAAGGCGCCGCCCGCGTCGAACACGTTCGCATCGACGGCACGCCGGGCACCGGCGTTCCGACGCGCCGTAGCTATACCCCGGTCAGCGTCTCGGCCGGCTTCAGCTACCAGGCGTCCGACGCCCTGCGCCTGGGCCTGACGGCCGCCTCGGCCGCGCGCGCCCCGGCCCAGACCGAACTCTTCGCCCGGGGGCCGCACGACGGTCCCGGCACGTTCGAAACCGGCAATCCCGACCTGAAGATCGAACGCGCCAACTCGCTGGAAGCCACCGCCCGCTACAAGCTGGGCGGCGCCGGCCGTATCGAGGCCTCGGCCTGGGCGGCGCACTTCAGCAACTACATCTATGGCGGCTTGACCGGCCGGATGTGCGACGATGACGGAACCTGCGCGCTAAATGGTTCGGGCGACCTGAAGGAGCTGAACTACGGCCAGCGCGACGCCCGCTTCTGGGGCCTGGAGGCCAAGGCTTTCTTCCCGCTGAGCGATCTGGGCGACGGCAAGCTGTCGGGTCAGGTGCTGGGCGACTATGTCCGCGCCAAGTTCACCGCCGGCGCGGGCGACGTGCCGCGCATCCAGCCGGGACGCATCGGCGGCGGCCTGGACTGGGCCAACGACTCCATCGACGCCAGCTTCCTGGTGATGGCCGTCTCCAAGCAGGACCATGTGGGCGTCGCCGACACGCCGACCGACGGCTACACCTCGGTCGACGCCCAGGTCCGTTGGAAGCCGTTCAAGGCCAAGCCGGGCATCGAGCTCATGCTGGTCGGCCACAACCTCGCCGACGAGACGATCCGCAACGCCACGGCCCTGAACAAGGACTCCGTGGTGATGCCGGGCCGTGACGTGCGCGTGGTGCTGAGCGCCAAGTTCTAGACCGGACGCGGCCCCGTCTGGATGGAAGGTGGGACGTCGGGCGGCAAACCCGGCGTCCCATTTGCTTTTCCGGCCGGCGTTTCTTGATTGGAGGCGGCGGAAGGGTCTCTTCTTTCGCCGCGACTCGGCGGGGCGGCCGTCGAAGGGAGATAGAGAAAATGCGCGACCTGTTCGTGGGCGTGAGCCTGTTTTGCCTGGCCGTCGGCGCGGCGGGCGCCGCCCTGGCGGACGAGGCCTATGCGCCGCTGAAGACCTTCGCGCCGTTCACGATGCCGTCGCCCCCCAGTCCCCAGCGTTCGGCCTCGGGCGCGCCGGGGGCGGCCTACTGGCAGAACCGCGCCGACTACCGCATCGACGCCCGGCTGGATCCGGCCAGCAAGACGTTGAGCGCCGAGGAGACGATCACCTACGTCAACCACAGCCCCGATACGCTGGACATGTTGTGGCTGCAGCTGGACCAGAACGTCTACCGCAAGGACTCCCGCGCCGCCGCCGAGGCTGGCCGACCGCGCAAGGCCTTCACAGAGGGCTATGTGATCGAGGCGGTCGAGATCGAGGGCGTCGGGCCCGCGCCGCATCTGGTCGACGACACCCGGATGCGGGTCACCCTGGCCAAGCCGCTGAAGTCCGGCGGCCAGGTGAAGCTCAAGATCCGCTACCATTACACGGTGCCAGGCCTGTTCGGCGGGCGAACGGCCTGGGGAACCTCGGGCGGCGGCGAGATCTACGACATCGCCCAGTGGTATCCGCGCATGGCGGTCTATGATGACGTTCGAGGCTGGGACACGCTGCCCTACCTGGCCAACGAGTTCTATCTGGAATACGGCGACATCGACTACGCCGTGACGGTTCCCGCCGACATGATCGTCGCCGGTTCGGGCGCGCTGACCAATCCCAAGGACGTGCTCACCGCTCAGCAGCAGGCGCGTTTGGCCGAGGCCGCCAGCAGCGACAAGACCGTGATGATCCGCACGCCCGAGGAGGTCGCCGCGACGCCGGCCGCGAGCGGGACCAAGACCTGGCGTTTCCACATGAGCGACACCCGCGACGTGGCTTTCACCGCGTCGCGCGGTTTCGTCTGGGACGCGGCGCGGATCAACTTGCCGAACGGCAAGACCGCCCTGGCCCAGTCGGTCTATCCGCCCGAGAGCGTGGGCGAGGGGGCCTGGAGCCGCTCGACCGAATACATGAAGCACGCCGTCGAGCAGTTCTCGAAGCGCTGGTTCCCGTATCCCTATCCGAACGCGATCAATGTCGCCGGTCCGGCCACCGGCATGGAGTATCCGGGCATCGTGTTCGACGGGATCGACGACAAGGGCAAGACCCTGTTCTGGATCAGCGCCCACGAGATCGGCCACACCTGGTTCCCGATGGTGGTCGGTTTCGACGAACGCCGCGACGCCTGGATGGACGAGGGGTTCAACACCTTCATCGACGTCTACGAGTCCGATGACTTCCAGAACGGCGTCTATGGCCCCAAGCGCGACGGCGAATACGCGCCAGGCAAGGGGACGCCGGCCGAGCAGATCGCCGAGTTGCTCAAGGACCTGGACGCGCCGCCCATTCTGTCGCGCGCCGACACGATCCGCGAGAAGTACCGCCACCCGATCACCTATTTCAAATCGGCGTTCGGCCTGACCCTGCTGCGCGAGGACATCCTCGGCCCCGAGCGGTTCGACCCGGCGTTCCGCAGGTTCATCGCCGACTGGGCGTTCAAGCACCCCAAGCCCAGCGACTTCTTCCGGGCGATGGAGAGCGCGGGGGGCGAGGATCTCGGCTGGTTTTGGCGCGGCTGGTACGCGAACAACTGGACGCTGGATCTGGCCGTCACCGACGTCGCCTACGTCGATGGCGATCCGGCCAAGGGCGCGAAGGTCACGGTCGAGAACCACGGCCAGCTGGTCTTGCCCGCGACCTTGCGGGTGACGCTGGCGAGCGGCGGCAAGGCCGAGCTTCGCGTCCCGGTCGAGGCCTGGATGCAGAGCGGTTCGCGCGTCTTCACGCTGGACACGCACGAGCGGGTCACCGAGGCGGTGGTGGACCCGGACCATCGCCTCCCTGACCGCGACCGGACGAACGACAGCCTCAAGCCGGCTTCCTGAGCGAGGCCAAAACAAGGATCCAGGGCAAGTCGCGCGACTCCTATATCGCGCGGCTTGCTCTGAAACGAAGAACTGCGGCCGTCAGGAGGCGACCGCGGTCCAGTTCGCGAGTCAAAGCGGCGGCGGAACCCAGGGTTCCGCCGCCGCCGGGTTTTCTCTTAGTAACGCACTTGGCCGAACAGGCCGATTTCGTCGTAGGTGCCGCTGGTGACGCCGCCGATCACGCCGTTCGAGGTGTTGAGCGTGCCGTTCTCGACCTTGTCGTGCTTATAGGCCAGCGAGAAGTCGACGATCTTCGTCGGGCTGTAGGTCACGCCGAAGTTATAATAGCCGTCCTTGCGGTTGTTGGCCGTGTCCTTGTTCGGCTTCACATAGTCATAGCGACCGAAGGCGCTGAACTGGTTGTTGAAGGCGTAGGAGCCGAACACCGAGTAACCGTCGGCCTTGTCGGCCGTGGTGGTGGCGACGTTGTTCCAGTCGGTGCTCGAGAAGTATTCGACGCCGACGCGGTAGGTCTTGGTCGTGTAGGCGGCCAGCGCGTCGAAGCGGCTGGCGGTGTGGTAGGTCACGGCGCCTTGGGTGTCCTTGCCCAGCTTGCCGGTATAGCCGCCGACGGCCAGGGTGACGTTGTCGAGTTGGGCGCTCAGGCGGCCTTCCAGGTCCACGGTCTTACCGCGCGACGGGTTCTTGTAGCCGTTGCCGTTCACGGCCGAGACGGCGTAGCTGAAGATGCCGCCCAGCTTACCCGAAGCGTGCACGCCCCAGTCGGCCGAGGTGCCGAACTTGGTGCGGTCGATCAGGGTGTTTTCCAGGTAACGGTAGCCGTAGACGTCTTCGACGAAGGGCACCCAGGGCAGATCGTTCGCGCCGACGCGGATAACCATGGCGTCCGACAGTTTGGCCTGCAGATAGGCCTTCTTCAGATAGAGTTCGGTCGCGCCCAAGGTCGACGAATATTGGAAGTCGGTCGTGACGTTGGCCGAGAAGGTGTCGTTGAACTTATGGTCGATGCCGATGTAGAGGCGCTTGATGTCGAAGCCGGTGCCGGTCGGGGTCTTGCGGACGCCGTCGACCTTGTTGGTGATGTTCGACACGTCATAGTACATGCGGCCGCTGACCGAGGTGTTGTCAGCCCAGCTCGTCTTCGGCTTCGGCGTATTGGCCGCGACGGCCGTCTTTACCTGGGTCGGGATCGTCTTGATCTCGCTGTCGGCGGCGGCCTGCACGGTCTGGACCTGGGCCGTGGCGGCTTGGGCCTGAGCCTGGGCCTGCTGCGCGGTGGCTTGGGTCTGCTGCTGAGCGGCTTCCTGGGCGTTGATGCGGGCGGTCAGGGCTTCGACCTGGGCGCGCAGTTCGCGGATCTCGGCGGCCTGGGTCGAGGCGGCGGCCGGCTTAGCCTTCTTACCCTTGTGATGGGTCGTGGCGGCCTGGCTCGGCGCGGCGACGCCGACGGCCAGCATCACGCCCAGGGCGGCGCCAGCGCACAGAGAAAGCTTGGATTTCATTGGAGTCCCCTTGGTGCACCCGTTCGATCGGGTTGCAAGGGGTGCTAGTCAGGTTGTGTGACAAGCTTGTGTAACTTGACCTAACAGGCGTGAGCGGTCCCAACGTCGGGGACCGCCTGTTGCTTCGGCGCATCGGTGCGTGCGCGGAGAATTTCCTGAACGGCGCGCGGCGACCGGCGGAAAATAAGGCCGATGCGGCGCGCGCTTACGCCCAATACGGCGCAGCGCCGCGTTTCCTCGATCGCGTCGTCATCGGGACGTAGCGGCGTCGCCTGCGAAGGAAAACTGGCTCCAAGTGGGACACACTCTAGATTCAGACATTTAGAGCGCGCTCGAGCGGCTTAACCGCTCACGCTTAAACCGAACGCGCTCTAGCGCCGACGGGGCGAAGCGCGTCAAGTCTAACTTACAATCGAAGTCATTCTGTCTAAGAGTGGCCTATCCGCCGCGCCGCGGTGTCATGCATCTGTCGCCGGGGCGTCGTAAAAAGCCTCTCTTTTTTGGGGGCGCATGGTGAGCGAGCAAGGCAGGCAGCGCTGGGCGCAATATGGGGCGGCCTTGGTCCTGGTGGCGGTCGGCTTCGGCGCGCGATGTGGGCTTCAGCCGGTGTTCGGCGCGAACCACGCCTATACGATCTTCTATCCTGTCGTGCTGATCGCCGCCTACGCGTTCGGGGTGGGACCCGCCTGCGTGGTCGCGGTCATCAGCGGCGCGCTGGGATACTGGTTCTTCGCCACCCCCATCTACGCGCTGAAATTCGACGCCGACAACCTGACCCTGCTGGGCATCTTCGCCCTGACCTCGTCCAGCACCATCTATTTGATGGGCGGCATGTCGCGCGCCGTCGCCGAGACCAAGGTCGCTCAGGCCCAGGCCGAGCGCCTGGCCCAGGCGCACGCGGCGCTGTTCCGTGAGCTGAACGAACGGGTGACCAACCACCTGCAACTGGTCGCCGCGCTGCTGCAGCTGCAGGCGCGCGACGAGCCCGACGCCGCCGCGCGAAAGGCGCTGGGCGAGGCCTCGGCCCGCACCATGCTGATCTCCAAGACCCACCGGGTGATCGCCGGGGAAGGGGGAGAACTGCTGGATTTCGGCGCCTTCGCCCGTCGCCTGTTGGACGCTACCCTGTCGGCCCGGTCGCATCCGCCGGTGCGGGTCGAGTTCGAGCAGGGCGGACTGTGGCTGTCCTCCGAACAGGCGACCTCGGTGGCCATCGTGCTGCTGGAATGTCTGAACGCCCGTTTGTCGTCCGACGATCCGGGCTTGATGCGCATCGGCCTGCGCGCCGATCGCGGCATGGGCAGGTTGCGGATCACCGAGATCGAGAAGGCGCTGGATCCGATCGCGCCGACCGGTCCGTCCCTGATCGACGCCATGGTCGAGCAACTGCGCGGACGGTTCAGCTCGCGCAGCGCCGCCGAGGGCAGGGTGTCTGAGCTGACCTTCCCGCTTGAATACGGGCATGGCGGGCAAGGGCTTCCCGCGCCGACCTTGCACTGAGACCCGTCACGTCATCGCATCCATAGGTTTCCTGGCCAGCTTCGCTTTCATGTCCGACCGATCGCCACCCTTCACCGCTCTTCGCGCCGTCGAGGCCGCCAGCCGCCACCGCAGCTTCACGGGCGCCGCGCGCGAGTTGCAGATCACCCACAGCGCGGTCAGTCAGTCCATCCGCCGGCTTGAGACCGATCTCGGGGCCACCCTGTTCGAGCGGAGAGGCGGCGCGATGGAGCCCTCGACCGCCGCGCTGCGCCTGGCCGAAACCTATTCTCAGGCTCAGGAGGCGTTGAACCGCGCCATTCGCGAGATCGCCGATCCGGAGGGGCTGGAAGCGCTGGTCGTGGCCATGCCCGAGGCCCTGGCCCGGCAATGGTTTTCGTTCAAGCTCAGGGCTCTGGGTCTGGCTCTGCCTGACATCGAGATCGAGGTGCGCACGCGCCTCGACGACCCCGCCGCGGGGGTCCGCTTGGCCTGGGTCCCGGCTTCCGATCCCGACGCGGTCTACGAGCTCAGCCATGTGCCGGTGTGCCATCCGGACCTTGTCCGCACCCTGGCCATCCAGTCGGCGCAGGATGTCGTCCGGGCGCCGCTGATCGCCGGTCCCGACGCGGACTGGACCGCCTGGGCCGGTCATTTCCTGCCGGGGCGGCGAGCGCCCCGCGCCCACGCCTTCGACGACGCCGGACTGGCGCTCGACGCCGCGACCCACGGTTCGGGGGTGGCGCTCGCCAACCTCTTCGCGGCCGAGCGCTACATCGAGTCCGGGCAGCTGATGGCGCTGCCTTTCGAAGCGCCGAGCGGCCGCGCTCTAGCGGTTCGCGCGGAGGGTTTTCGAGCCGGCGGCGCGAGCGACAGATTCGTCAGTTGGCTGAAATTAGAGATCCGTCGCGGGAGCGCGCGCCTCCAAGCCCCGGCTGACTCAACGCGGAATGTAAGCCAAACTTAATGCGTGTCATCCGGCTGTTATATTTAGCACCTAATCAGCTTCCGTCGGGCGCTCTTTAACACCGCGCCCTGGGAGATCACGGATGTTCAAGACGATCGCGGTCGCGCTCGGCGCGGCGGTTCTGGCGGGCGGCGCTGTCCAAGCCGCGGACCTGTCGGGCGCTGGCGCTACGTTCCCGGCGCCGGTCTACGCCAAGTGGGCCGAAACCTATAAGGCCCAGACGGGCGTCGGTCTGAACTATCAGGCCATCGGCTCGGGCGGCGGCATCAAGCAAATCACCGCCAAGACCGTCGACTTCGGCGCTTCGGACAAGCCGCTGAAGCCGGAACAGCTGAACCAAGCTGGTCTCTATCAATTCCCGACCGTCATCGGCGGCGTCGTGCCGATCATGAACGTCCCGGGCATCCAGCCGGGCCAGATCCGTCTGACCGGTGAACTGCTGGGCGACATCTATCTGGGCAAGGTCGCCAAGTGGAATGACGCGCGCATCGTCAACCTGAACAAGGGCGTGAAGCTGCCGAACCTGCCGATCACGGTCGTGCACCGCTCTGACGGTTCGGGCACCTCGTTCCTGTTCACCTCGTACCTCGCGATGAAGAATCCGGAATGGCAGTCGAAGGTCGGCGCCAGCGACTCCGTCCAATGGCCGACGGGCCTGGGCGGCAAGGGTAACGACGGCGTCTCGGCTTTCGTGAAGCAAACCGTGGGTTCGATCGGCTACGTCGAATACGCCTACGCCAAGCAAAACCGCGAAACCTACGCCCTGGTGCAGAACAAGGCCGGCCAGTTCCCGGCCCCGACCGCCGCTGACTTCGCCGCCGCCGCCGCCGGCGCCGACTGGACGAAGGCTCCGGGCAACTACCTGCTGCTGCTTGACCAACCGGGCGCGAAGTCGTGGCCGATCACGGGTGCGACCTTCATCCTGGTCTACAAGGAACAGAGCAACGCCGCCGCTGGCCAAGGCGTTCTGAAGTTCTTCGACTGGGCCTACAAGAACGGCGACGCCGCCGCCGGCGCCCTGGACTACGTGCCGCTGCCGGCTCAGGTGAAGACCCTGATCCGCAAGCAGTGGGCCGCCAACATCAAGTCCGGCGGCAAGCCGGTCTACGTCTCGAAGTAAGCGTAAAGTTGGGCGGGGGTTTCGGCCCCCGCCCAGTCCACTTGGGGGCGCCTGTGACCGATGCCGTAATGACCCGACCAGCTTCCAAAGGGGCCTGGTTCGATCCGATTTTCGAGGGGCTGTGCTTCGGCGCGGCGACCCTCCTGCTGGTCGCGTTGGCCGGCGTTGTCGTTTCGCTGACGATCGGCGGATGGCCGGCGCTGAGCCATTTCGGCCTGAGTTTCTTCACGTCGACCACCTGGAACCCGGTGACCGAGGTCTACGGCGCCGCCGGACCGATCGTGGGCACCCTGGTCACCTCGGCCCTCGCGCTCTTGATCGCCCTGCCGGTGGCTCTGGGCGTGTCGATCTTCCTGGTCGAGTTCTGTCCCAAGCAGCTTTCGCGCCCGATCGCCGTGGCCGTCGAATTGCTGGCCGGCATCCCCTCGATCGTCTACGGCATGTGGGGTCTCTTCGTGCTGGCCCCGTTCTTCGCCGAGCACATTCAGCTGCCGCTGATGATGAACGCCCCGGCGGGCTCCATCTGGGAGACCCTGTTCTACGGCGTGCCCAACGGCGCCAACATCTTCACCGCCTCGCTGATCCTGGCGATCATGATCCTGCCGTACATGGCGGCGGTCTTTCGCGAACTGTTCCTGACGGTGCCGCCCCAGGTGCGCGAGAGCGCCTACGGCATCGGCTGCACGCCGCTCGAGGTCATCACCTCGGTCGTGCTGCCCTATGTCCGCGGCGGCGCCATCGGCGTCGTCATGCTGGGCCTGGGGCGCGCCCTGGGCGAGACGATGGCGGTGACCTTCATCATCGGCAACGCGCACGGCCTGCCCAAGTCGCTGTTCGACAGCGGCTCGACCCTGGCCTCGACCATCGCCAACGAGTTCACCGAAGCCACCGGCGAGATGCACACCGCCGCTCTGACCGCGCTCGGCCTGGTGCTCTTCGTCATCACGTTCGGGGTGCTGGCCATCGCGCGCCTGCTGCTCCTGCGTCAGCGTTACGACTGAGGCGAACATGCTGTCCCGTCCCGCGCTTCGCGCCATCGCCAACACCACTTTCGTCACCGCCTGCGGCGTGGCGACCGTGCTGGCCCTGACCGCCCTGGGCTTCATCCTCTACTCGCTGTTCAAGCAGGGGTTCGGGGGCCTGGATCTCAACATCTTCACCAAGGACACGCCCGCGCCGGGCTCGGTCGGCGGTCTGCGCAACGCCATCGAGGGCTCGCTGATGATGTGCGCCATGGCCATGGCCATGGCCGTCGGCGTCGGCATCCTGGCCGGCACCTGGCTGGCCGAATATGGCGGCGCGCACCCCTATGGCCACGTCATCCGCTTCCTGAACGACGTGCTGCTGGCCGCGCCGTCCATCCTGGTCGGCCTGTTCGTCTACGAGCTGGTCGTCCGGCCGCTGCATGGCTTCTCGGGCTTCGCCGGGGCCGTGGCCCTGGCGCTTCTGGCGGTGCCGGTCGTGACCCGCACCACCGAGGACATCCTGCGCCTGCAGCCCGACGCCCTGCGCGAAGCGGGCGCGGCGCTGGGCACGCCCCGCTGGACCACGATCAAGGAAATCATCTGGCGCGGCGCCGGCGGCGGTCTGCTGACGGGCGGCCTGCTGGCCTTCGCTCGGATCAGCGGCGAGACCGCGCCGCTGCTGTTCACGGCCCTGAGCAATCAGTTCCAGAACCTCGACCTGACCAAGCCCATGGCCAGCCTGCCGGCGGTCATTTTCCAGTACGCGCTCAGCGCCTATGATGATTGGCGTCGCCTGGCCTGGGCCGGGGCGCTTCTGATCGCCCTTACCGTCCTGACCATCAACATTCTCGGCCGCGTTGTCGCCGCCCGCGGGAACCATCGTCCATGAACGCCATGACCGCTCCGGAATCCTTCGTCGCCGATCTGGCCGACAGCCAGGTGACGCTGCGCGCCCGCAACCTCGACTTCTTCTACGGCAAGCATCAGACCCTGCACTCGGTCAATCTGCCGGTGGCGCGCAACGCCGTGACCGCTCTGATCGGGCCGTCGGGCTGCGGCAAGTCGACCCTGCTGCGCACCTTCAACCGCATGTACGACCTCTACGCCGGTCAAAAGGCGGTGGGCGAGGTGCTGCTGGACGGCGAGAACCTGCTGACCATGAAGGACGTCGCCAAGCTGCGCTCGCGCGTCGGCATGGTGTTCCAGAAGCCCACGCCGTTCCCGATGTCGATCTATGACAACGTCGCCTTCGGCGTGCGTCTCTATGAGAGCAAGTCGAAGTCCGAGATGGACGGCATCGTCGAAGGCGCGCTGCGCAAGGCCGCGCTGTGGGAAGAAGTGAAGGACAAGCTGAAGGCTTCGGGCCTGTCGCTCTCGGGCGGCCAGCAGCAACGCCTTTGCGTTGCTCGCGGCATCGCCGTGGAGCCCGAAATCCTGCTGCTGGACGAGCCGGCCTCGGCCCTCGACCCGATCTCGACCGCCAAGCTGGAAGAGACGATCGGCGAGCTGAAGTCCGACTACACGATCGTCATCGTGACCCACAACCTGTCGCAGGCGGCCCGCATCTCGGACTACACCGGCTTCATGTACCTGGGCAAAATGATCGAGTTCGGCCCGACCGACGAGATCTTCATGCGCCCCAAGGTCGGCCGCACACAGGACTATGTCTGCGGTCGCTTCGGCTGATCACGCGCCGTCTTGGAGGGAATGGAGGCGATCCGCGGTTCGCCTTCATTTCGACGGCTTCATTTCGTTTGCTCAAGCGTCCAGAGGGGGCCGCGCGGTCTAGGAACCGCGTGGCTTCCTCTGGATTTTTGTTTTCGCATCGTTTCCGCGGAAAACCGGCATCCATTTTTCCGCGCGATGCTCTAGCTTCGCATCCTGTTTGCGTCGCGGAAGCGGGAAGGACGGCCCGATGAGCCGAAACAAGTGGCTTGGATTGAAGGCGGCGGTGATCGCGGCGGTCTGCGCGAGCGCCAGCGCCGCCTTGGCCGACCCGGTCCCCTCGCGCTTGGGCGAGCTCTATGGCGTCTGGCGCAATCCCAAGGGCAGCGTGCACATCGAGATTCGCCCCTGCGAGGCCCGGACCTGCGGCGTGGTGATCTGGGCCAGCGCCGGCGCGCAGGCCGACGTCAAGAAGGGCAGCAACCAGAACCTGGTCGGGATGCAGCTGCTGCGCGACTTCTCCGCCACCGCCGCCGACGAGTGGAAGGGCAAGGTGTTCGTGCCCGACCTGAACATGACCTTCTCGGGTCAGGTCCGGTTGCTGGATCGCACGTCGCTGAAGGCCAAGGGCTGCCTGTTGCCCAACTTCCTGTGCAAGTCGCAAATCTGGACCCGTGTCGAGGGCGCGACAGCCGAGGGCCGCGCCTCCTGATCGGGGGAGGGGGCTAAAGAGGGCGGATCGCGACCTCCTCGGCCCGTTGGAGCCTTGGGCGAAGCGGTCTAACCGTGCCGGCGACCAGGGAGACGCCGATGGCCGAGACTTCGCAGATGGGACTGCCGGGCTTCGACCCGCCGACCCCGACCGACCGGCTGATGTTCCTGCTGTATCCCGATCCGGCGACGGCCGAGGCGATCGCTCGCGAGGCGCGCCGGCTGAAGGACGCGCTCGGCCTGCGCGGCCAACCGCTCGCGACGGATCGCTTCCATGTCACGCTGCATCATCTGGGCGACTATGTCGGCGTGCCCAACGACATCGTCGCCAAGGGCGAGCGCGCGGGCGAGGCGATGGCCCACGCGCCATTCGGCGTCGCGTTCGATCGGGCCGCCAGCTTCGCCAATCGCGGAGGCTCCAATCCTTTCACCTTGCAAGGCGGCGAGGGCGTGGAGGCTCTGATCGCCTTCCAAAAGGCGCTGGCCGACAGAATGCTGGCGGTCCGGCTGAAGCCGGACAAGAGCTTCACTCCGCATATCACGCTGCTCTATGACGCTCAGGTCGCTTCGGCCCAGGCGATCGCGCCCATCCGCTGGACCGTCGATCACTTCGTCCTTGTGCGGAGCAAGCTTGGCCGGACCCAGCATGTCGTGCTTCGGCGCTGGAACCTGAACGGCTAAGTTCGTCGGCAATCTCGCGAGGAATCGGCCATGACCGCCACCATGTACGGCATCAAGAACTGCGACACCGTCGCCAAGGCCCGCAAGTGGCTGGAGGATCACGGCCAGGCCTACGACTTCCACGACTACAAGACCGCCGGGATCGACCGCGCGCGCCTCGAGGGCTGGGTCGAGGAACTGGGGTGGGAGGTGCTGCTGAACCGCGCCGGGACGACGTTCCGCAAGCTGGACGAGGCCGACAAGCGGGATCTCGACGCCGCCAAGGCCGTCGACCTGATGCTGGCCCAGCCGTCGATGATCAAGCGCCCGGTCCTGGACCTGGGCGACCGGCGCCTGGTCGGCTTCAAGCCCGATCTGTACGCGGCTGCGTTCGGCTGAGCCTTTCGCTTATCCACGCCTTCCGCCGCTCGCCGAGCGAAGTTTAGGACGACAAGCTTCGGAGGTTCGGTCTATCACTGGACACGGCGTCCGCTTTGGACGGACTCAAGAGGTCTTGCGCGCGTGGGGGAGTACGCCGTCTCGCGGTACGAAATGGTCATCTTCGACTTCGACGGCACGCTGGCCGACAGCGCGGCGTGGATGATGCGGGCCGTCAATCCGATGGCGCGCCGGTACGGCTTCAAGGCCGTCACCGACGAGGAGATCGAGATGCTGCGCGGCCGCAGCACCCGCGAGGTCATCCGCTATCTGGGCGTTTCGCCGTGGAAGCTGCCGCTGATCGCGCGGGCGGGCAAGAAGCTGATGGCCGCCGACGCCCACACGATCCCGCTGTTCCCCGAGACCGCCAAGATGCTGCGCGCGCTGCACGCCGCCGGCGTCAAGATCGCGGTCGTCAGCTCCAACAGCGAACAGGTGATCCGCCGGGTGCTGGGGCAGGAGCTGGGCGACCTGATCAGCCTCTATGCCTGCGGCGCCTCGCTGTTCGGCAAGGCCCGCAAGTTCAAGCAGGTCACGCGGCGCGGCGTTCCGCGCGACAAGATCATCTGCATCGGCGACGAGACCCGCGACATCGAGGCCGCGAAGGCCGCGGGCCTGGATTGCGGCGCGGTCGGCTGGGGCTACGCCAAGCCGTCAATCCTGGCCGAGCATCGACCCACGGTGTCGTTCAGCTCGATGTCGGAAATTATTTCGTATGTCGGCGCATCCAACCCGGCGGTCGGCGGCGACTAACCTTCGAAAGCGCGAGAGATCGCGCCCAACATTCGAAGGATCGTCCGATGATCGACCTGTTCCGCGACTACTGGTGGCTGGTGTTCCCGATGGGCTTCATGGCCATGGGAACCTTCCGCGCGTATCTGAGGTATCGCACCCAGCGCGAGGTGGTGCGGGCGCTGCGCGACCTGGCGGAAAAGGGCCGCGAGGCGCCGGCCGCGCTGGTTGGTCAGCTGGAGCGCTGAGGCGGGCCATGACCCTCGACCTTTTTCGTCAAGACGCCTGGATGCTGATGCCGATCAGCTGGTTCGTCTTCGTCAATGTCCAGGTCTGGCTGAAGGACGCGGCCCGCCGCGACGCGATCGAGGCGCTGAACGCCTTGACCCGCGCCGGCCGCCGCCCGCCGGCCGAGCTGGTCGCCAAGCTGCAAGTCGGCTGAGGAGAAATCGCCCATGTCCGAGGACATCTTCCGTCAGTTCTGGTGGCTGATCTTCCCGATCAGCTGGTTCATCTTCGGCGGGTTCGAAAGCTGGCTGTCGTACCGCGCCCATCGCGAGACGCTGGACCTGATCAAGACCTACGCCGCCTCGGGCCGCGAACCGCCGCCAGAGCTGCTGGCTAAGCTGAACAAACGCTGGCGGGGCGAGCGCGATGAGGACGAGCGTCCGCGCTATCGCCGCCGTCGCGAGCGCACCTGGTACCAGGTGGTCCTGTACGGGATGCTGAGCGCCGGCTTCGCCTTCGCCGCCTTCACCAACATCTACGGCGCGGGCGAGGCGTTCACGATCGTGGCTTTCGTTCTGGGCGCCCTCTGCGCGGCGACGCTGGTGCAGGTGCTTTTCGATCGGTCCGGACCGACCATCTGATGGACGCCGCGCTCGTCAGACAGGCGCGCGCGGGGTCCCAGGCCGCCTTCGCCCGGCTGGTGGCGATCCATGAGAAGCCGCTTCGAGGCTTCCTGCGCAAGAGCGGGTGGATCGACGCCGACGATATCGCCCAGGAAGCCTTCGTGGCGGCTTGGGCCGGACTGCCCAAGCTGCGCGACGACCAGGGCTTTCGAGCCTGGCTCTTCGGAGTGGCCTGGAAGAAAGCCCTGTCCCAGCGTCGCGGCGCCCAGCGCGCCGCCGCCCGGGACGAGGTCTGGCGTGGGGAGCAGGAACTGGAGGCCGCCAAGGAGGTCGGGGCCGAGGATCGCATGGCGCTGGAGACGGCGCTGGCGACCCTGCCGGAAGACCAGCGCGCCTGCGTCACCCTGTGCTTGGGTCAAGGCTGGTCGCACGCGGAGGTTTCCGACGCGCTTGGCCTTCCTTTGGGCACGGTCAAGTCGCATGTTACCCGTGGCCGTGAGCGGCTGCTTGCAGTTCTAGGAGGCGCTTCATGACCCTGGACGATCAACTGTCGGCCTTCCTGGGCGAGGAACCCCAGCAAGGCCGCGCCGAGGTCTTCACCGCCGAGGTCATGAAGGCGGTGGAGCGCCGGGTGTTTCTCGATCGACTGGCCGCCATGGCCGCCGGGGCCGTGGTGCTGGCGCTCGTGCTATGGGCGGTCTCGCCGGCGCTGAACTTGATGGTGCGCGCGATCGCCCCCAGCCTGGCGCCGGTTTGCGGCGGTCTGGTCTTCGTGGCGGCGATCATCATGACGGGCGGGCCGCAGGTCTGGCGTCGCCTGTCGATCGGCTGAAACGCGGCCTTACGAAAGTTTCATGCCGTCCGGCGCCTCCAAACCGCGCCGCCGGAGCCTCTTACCAGCAAAGGCGGCGCCGGGGGCGTCGTCGCTCACGCTCTGGAGGATTTGATATGGGTCCGGAAATCGTCGTTCCCGTGGCCGGCTGCATTATGATCGCCGCGATCGTCATCACGCCGTTCTGGTTCAAGGCCCGCGAACGCCGCGAACTGCATTCGACGCTGCGCGCGGCCATCGAGAAGGGTCAGCCGGTGCCGCCGGAAGTCATCGAGGCGATGACGCGCGCCGTGAAGACCCCGCCGACCCGGCTTCGCGACCTGCGCACGGGCGTTATCTGGCTGGCGATCGGCCTCGGCATCGCCGGCGCAACCTATTTCGGCGATTTCCACAGCGATCATGACTTCGAGGGCTTCGGTTTCGCCTGCATCCCGGCCGTGATCGGCTTGGCCTTCATCGTGCTGAGCTTCTTCAATCCGAACAAGGAACCGCGGGTCTAAGGGCGCGCGCGAGCCGGGGGAGGCTTGACGTCAATGGGCATGGAGCGCCCGCCAACCGGTCACGATATCGAACTCGCCGCGCGCGCGGCGGGCGGCGATCGCCAGGCCTACGGAGAGCTGGTGCGGCGGCACGGCTCGGCCGTCCGGGGACTGTTGCGCCGGCTGGGGGCGGATAGCGCCGCCGCCGACGATCTGGCCCAGGACGCCTTCCTGACCGGTTTCGAGCAATGCGCCGAGTTTCGCGGCGAGGGGACGTTCGGCGGCTGGATCAAGAAGATCGCCGCGCGGCTTTATCTGAAGAAGGTCAAGCGCGAGGCGCGGCTGATCTTCTCGGACGCCGTCGAGCCGGTCGAGACCATGGGGCGGACGGACGCGTCGGGGGACGCGGCCAGCCGGATCGATCTGGACGAGGCGCTGAAAGCCCTGTCGCGGGGGGAGCGGCTCTGCGTGTCTCTCTGTTACGGCGCCGACTGGTCGCACGCCGAGGCGGCGGAGGCCTTGAATATTCCGATCGGCACGGTCAAATCCCATGTCAAACGTGGTTTGGATAAACTCCGGGCGCGACTGGCCCGGCCAGAAGATGGGGCCAGGAGGGAAGCTCATGGCTGAGCCCGATTTCGAAGCGCGACTGACTCGCCTGTTCGCCGAAGCGCCGTCCTTCCCGGACGCGGCCCTATTCAACGCCGAGGTCTCCGCCAAGCTGGATCGCGGTTGGGCCATGCGGCGACTTTTCATCGGCGCGGCCGGCGTCGCCGCGGGGCTGATCGCGGCGTTCCAGATCCTGTCGACCCGCTTTTCCAGCGAAATCGCCCAGATCTCGCGCGACGGCAGCCACGGCATCGAGAACGAGATCAACGCCGGCTACGCCAAGGTGGCGTCGGTGTTCACCTCGCCCGGCAGCGTCGAGGCTGTCTGGCTGGCGGCGGGTCTGGCGCTCGTCGCTCTGGCCTTCGCGGTAACGCGGGCCGTCGAGGAGCTGTAAGGCGGGATCATATTGCGGCGCGGCGCGATCCGGCCCACAAGAGCGCCCCGAAACGCGCCTCAAGGAGGCTGGATCCTGTCCGCTCATCGTGAAGAGACGGTTCGCCGTCTGGCCGCTCCCGACATCGCCGCGCGGAAGGGCGGCGCGCCGATCGTCTGCCTGACCGCCTATACCGCGCCGGTCGCGGCCGCCCTGGACGAGGCCTGCGATCTGCTGCTGGTCGGGGATTCGGTGGGCATGGTGGTCCATGGCCTGCCCAACACCGTCGGCGTGACGATGGAGATGATGATCCTGCACGGCCAGGCGGTTATGCGCGGGTCCAGGAAGGCGATGGTCGTGGTCGACATGCCGTTCGGCGCCTACGAGGCCTCGCACGAGCAGGCCTACGCCAACGCCGTGCGGATCATGAAGGAAACCGGCGCCCAGGCCGTGAAGGTCGAGAGCGGCCCGACCGTGCCCGAGACCATCGCCTATCTGACTAAGCGCGGCGTGCCGGTCATGGGTCACGTCGGCCTGCGGCCTCAGGCGGTGCTGATGGAAGGCGGTTTCAAGGCCAAGGGCCGCGACGAGGCGGAGCGCGCCAAGGTGCTGGAGGAGGCTCGCCTGACCGCCGAGGCCGGCGCCTTCGCCATCGTGGTCGAGGGCGTCGCCGAGAGCCTGGCGCGCGAGGTCACCGAGGCGGTCGCGGTCCCGACCATCGGGATCGGGGCCTCGGCCGGCTGTGACGGCCAGGTGCTGGTGGTCGACGACATGCTGGGCCTGTTCGACTGGACGCCCAAGTTCGTCCGCCGCTATGCCGACCTGAAGGGCGAGATCCAGCGCGCCGCCGCCCAATATGCTCGCGACGTCCGGGATCGCAGCTTTCCGGGACCGGCCGAGACCTACTACGCCAAGAAGGCTTGAGGCGCCGTTTCGCCGGGCGTTGCGGCTGGGCGCGGCACGCTATAGGTTCGCCGCCTCGGCGGGCGGCCCTTCGCCCGCCACAATCTGTCTTAAACCCGGGGATGTCCGCGCCGGTTCTGGCGGGACCTATTCGGGCTAGCGCCTGTTTCGGAGCTTTCTTTCGTGGTCGATGTTTTTGACGAGGTCGAAGAGCAGCTTCGCTCCGAGCGCTATCAGTCGCTGGCGATGAAGTCGCTGCCCTGGCTGGGCGCGCTCGCCGCGGTCGCCGTGATCGGCGTCGGCGGCTATTGGGGCTGGACGTCCTATCAGACCGACCAGGCCAACAAGGCCTCGGAAAGCTACCAGACCGCGCTGGAAACCGCCCAGAAGCAAGGGCCGGACAAGGCCTTCGGTCAGTTCAAGGCCGTCGCCGACGGCGGCGCCAACGGCTATAAGGCTCTGGCCCTCCTGCAGATGGGCGACATTCGCCTGGACCAGAACAAGACCCAGGAGGCCGTCGGCTATTTCGACGCGGCCGCCAAGGCCTCGCCGTCGCCGGTGCTCGGAGACCTGGCCCGCCTCAAATCCGCCTTCGCTCTGATGGACACCGCCTCGTACAAGGACATCGAGTCGAGGTTGACGCCGTTGGCGGGGGAAAAGAGTCCGTATCGCGTCTATGCCCGCGAGGCGATGGCCTTCGCCAAGCTGCAGGCCGGCGACGTGGCGGGCGCGCGGGCTGATTTCGTGATCCTGGCCAATTCGCTCGACACCACCACCTCCGAGGCCGTGCGTCAGCGGGCCCAGGCGGCCATGCAGATGATCGATTCCGGCTCGGCCAAGGAGCTGGGCGCGGCGGTGAAGGCCGCCGCCGCCTTGCCGCCGACGCCGCCGCTGAGCCAGCTGGCTCCGGCCATGCCGCAACAACCCGCCGCCTCCAACGCCCAATGAGCCGCCTGATGACCCCCAAGCGTTCCATCGCGCTGGTCGCGCTGATGTCGGCGTCCGTGGCCGTGACGGGCTGTTCGACGGTGTCGAAGATCAATCCCTTCCACGGGAAGGAAAAGAACAAGTCCACGGCCAGCCAAGGCCAGCGCATCTCGATCATCGCCTTCGACCAGAAGGTCGAGGCGGCGGAATCGCTGAAGGGCGCCGACTTCTACCTGCCCGATCCGGTCGTCCAGACCGAGTGGCGCCTACCGGGCGGCAACGCCGAGCAGTCGATCGAACACGTCGACGCCGGCAAGGATTTCGTCGTCGCCTGGAAGAAGGGCTTCGGCAAGAAGAGCGGCAAGATCTTCCACGTCACGGCGCCGCCGGTGTCGGCGGACGGTCGTGTCTATGTGATGGACGGCGAAGCCGACGTCGCGGCGCTGGACGCCAAGACCGGCGCGATGATCTGGCACAAGGATCTGCGCCCGGCCGCCGGCCCCAGCAAGAAGGGCGGCTTCCTGCATCTGATCCCGCGGAAGGAAGACCGCCGCGGCTTCGGCGGCGGTCTGGCCCTGGGCCCGGACAACAAGCTCTATGTGTCGTCGGGCTTCCGCTTCGTCGCCCAGCTCGACGCGACCAACGGTAATCTGGGCTGGACCCAGCAGACGTCCACGCCGGTCCACGGCGCGCCGACCGTCGCCGACGGCCGCGTGTTCGTGGTCTCGACCGACAACGAGCTGCTGACCTACGCCGCCGACAGCGGCGCGCCGGGCTGGACCTATCAGGCCCTGATCGAGCCGGCGCGGATCCTGGCCGCCTCCAGCCCCGCGATCAGCGGCGACACCGTCGTGGCCGGTTTCGCCTCGGGCGAGCTGGTCGCCCTTCGCGCGGCGAACGGCAACGACCTGTGGAGCGAGGCCCTCAGCCGCGCCAGCCGCACCAACGCTCTGTCGGAAATCCGCGATATCCCGGGCCGCCCGGTGATCTACAAGGGCGACGTGTTCGCCGTCAGCCACTCGGGCGTCTTCTCGGCGACCGACCTGCGCACGGGCCAATCGCGCTGGAGCCTGCCGGTGACGGCCATCACCACGCCCTGGCCCTCGGGCGACGTGGTCTATGTCGTCGACAAGGCCGGGCAGGTGATCTGCGCCTCGCGCGAGAACGGATCGGTCTACTGGATCCAGGACCTCAACAACACCGAGGCCCTGACCAAGAAGCAGAAGAAGAAGCGCGCCAAGCACCCGCGCCTGTGGTCGTCGCCGATCCTGGCCAATGGCCGCCTGATCACGGTGTCCAGCGATGGCGAGGCCGTGGCCTTGAACGCCAAGACCGGGGCCAAGGAAAAGACGCTGAAGATCGGCTCTCCCGTTCTGATCAACCCGATCGCGGTCGGCAACATGATCTATGTCGTCACCGACGACGCGGATCTGGTGGCCATCCGCTAGATTTGTCGGCCTCTTCCGAGGCCGGAAGCACATCAAGACGCCTTCGGGCCCGGGCCGGCGAACGCCGTCCCGGGCCGTTGCCTTTTCGGCCCCCCTTTTGCGATCGGGGCGAAAATCGACTACTGGACGCCTATGCCTTTGAAACTCGCCATCGTCGGCCGGCCCAATGTGGGCAAGTCCACGCTGTTCAATCGTTTGGCCGGCAAGAAGCTGGCCATCGTCGACGACCAGCCAGGGGTCACGCGCGACCGCCGCTACGCCTCGGGTCATATCGGCGATCTCGAGCTGGAGCTGATCGACACCGCCGGCTTCGAGGACGTCGATGACTCGAGCCTGGAAGCCCGGATGCGCGCCCAGACCGAAGCCGCCATCGAGGAGGCCGACGTCTCGCTGTTCGTGTTCGACAGCCGCGAGGGGGTGACCCCGCTGGACGAGGTGTTCGCCGCCATCCTGCGCAAGCGCGACAAGCCGGTGATCGTCGCGGCCAATAAGGCCGAGGGCAAGGCGGGCGAGGCCGGCGCCGGCGAGGCCTTCCGCCTGGGCCTGGGCGAGCCGATCCCGATCTCGGGCGAGCACGGCGAGGGCATGGCCGAGCTCTACGCCGCCCTGCTGGCCTTCGAACCCGAGGCGTCCGAGACCGAGGACGAGGACGACGACAGCAAACCGATCCGGATCGCCATTATCGGCCGTCCGAACGCCGGCAAGTCGACCCTGGTCAACCGTCTGCTAGGCGAGGATCGCCTGCTGACGGGGCCGGAGGCCGGCATCACCCGCGACTCCATCTCGGTCGACTGGGAGTGGGACGGCCGCAAGATCCGGCTCGTCGACACCGCCGGCCTGCGCCGCAAGGCCAAGGTCCAGGACAAGCTGGAAAAGCTGTCGACCGCCGACACCATCCGCGCCATCACCTTCGCCGAGGTGGTGTTGCTGGTCATGGACGCCACCCATCCGTTCGAGATCCAGGATCTGCAGATCGCTGACCTGGCCGAGCGGGAAGGGCGGGCCGTGGTGTTCGTCCTGGCCAAGTGGGACCTGATCGAGGATCAGGCCGCGCACCTGACCGCCTTCCGCGAGCACGCCGAACGGATGCTGCCCCAGCTGCGCGGCGCTCCGGTCGTGGCGTTGTCGGGCGAGACCGGCAAGGGCGTCGGCCACCTGATGCCGGCCGTGATCAAGACCCACAAGGACTGGTCGACCAAGGTCAAGACGCGAGACCTGAACGACTGGCTGCAGATGGCCATGCAGCGCCATCCGCCGCCCGCCGTCAGCGGCCGCCGCGTGAAGCCCAAGTACATGGCCCAGACCAAGGCCCGTCCGCCGACCTTCGTGCTGTTCTCCAGCCGCGCCGACCAGATGCCCGACCACTATCGGCGCTATCTGATCAATTCCTTGCGGGAGAGCTTCGACCTGCCGGGCGTGCCGCTGCGCATCACCATCAAGTCCGGCGCCAACCCCTATGCCGACGGCGAGGCCAAGGGCCACAGCGGCCGGGGCAAGCGCGAGTTCGAGCGCCGCGAGCGCGAGGAGGAGCGCATCCGCGCCTCGCGCAACACGGTCAAGAAGTCCAAGCGCCTGGCCGAGGAAGCCGCCGCCAAGGCCGCCGAAGCTGCCGGCCTGCCGGTCGATCCGGGTAAGAGCGCGGTTAAGCCGATCCGCAAGAAGGGCCCGGCCGCCGCCAAGGCCGCGCCGCCGACCGCCGAGGCCGCCGCCGAACCCGGCAAGGCCGCCGTCAAGTCGGTCAAGAAGCTGGGTCCCAAGGTTCAGAAGAAGGTCTCGACGACGCCCAGCTACAAGGTCGGCGCCAAGTCGGCCGGGGGCAAGGCCGCCGCGCCGCGTCGTCCGGTGGCCGGCTCGCGCACGGTTCGGGGCAACACTGGTCCCGGTAAACCGAAGGCGCGCTGACGCCGACTGGTCCAAACTTCGCCACACGCGTTCAGTCTTCTAGGTTGAATGCGGAGGCGGCGATGCGCGGAATGGTGATGGCGGCGCTTTTGACGGCCTTGCCGGCGACGGCGCTGGCCGACGACTACAAGCCCGTCGTCTGCGAGCGCGCGGTCGCCTATGCCGGTCCGCCCTTGCGCGCGCCCGTCGCGCCGCCGTTGCTGACCGAGGTTCCCAGGTCGGCGTTGGATCCGGAGACGGTCGCCCGCCTCGACGCCGCCTTCGATAAGGCCAAGTCGGCGACCAAGGCGCCCGCCATGACCGCCGCCGTGTTGGTTCCCGGCCGAGGCGCCTGGGCACGCACCGAAAGCGGCGACCAACCGCCGATGCTGTTCTGGGCCAGCGCCGGCAAGACCCTGACGGCGGTCGTCGTCCTGCAACTGGTCGAGGCCGGCAAGCTTCGCCTGGACGATCCGATCGGCCGGTATGTCGCCGGCGTTCCGAACGGCGACGTCGTCACCCTCCGCGACCTCCTGGCCCACACGGGCGGACTGTTCAGCGCCAACGAGGACCTGAAGGCCCACGCCGAGCACCGAGCCCACACCCTGGACGAGGATCTGAGGATCATCGCTCGCCACGGGGCCATGGCCTGTCCTGGCGAGCGGTGGCGCTATTCCAATACCGGCTACGACCTGCTGGGCCGGGTCATCGAAACCGTGGACGGCCAGCCCTGGCGCTTGGCGATCGAGGCGCGGATTCTCAAGCCTTTGGGGCTGACCCATTCAAGGGTGCTGGCCGAGGGCGACAAGGCCGAGGACGTGGCCAGACTGGTCTCGACCAGGGAAGCCCCGATCGAGCCCGCCTGGGCCGGCGCGGCGGGGCCCATGGTCGGGTCGGCCGACGACATGGCCCGGGTCTGGGCGGCGCTGCTCGGCGGCAAGCTGCTGACGCGGGACACCGTGCGCGCGATGTTCGAGCGGCTCTATCCGATGTTCGACGCCGGCAGCTGGTATGGCCTGGGCGTCATGGCCGTCGAGGTCCCGCGTCCCGACGGCGCCAAGAGCCTTTGGCTGGGACATCTGGGCGGGACGCCGGGCGCGCAGGCGATCGTGGCCTATTCGGTCGAGGACGGCGCGATCGTGGCGGCGGCCCTGACCGGAGACGGATCGGCCGCGGCGACGGCGAACCTTTTGCTCCAGCAGGTCCGCCCTCCCGCCGGGAAGCCGTAGAGCCTGTCCGCTTCAAATGGAATCATTTGAAACGGATAAACAGGCTTTAAATTCAAATATTTAGAGCGCGTTCGAGCGGTTTAACCGCTCACACTTAAACCTAACGCGCTCTAGAATTCTTCCCAGTCCTGGTGCGGCGCGGCTGCAGCGGCGGTCGCTCCGGGGCGGGCCATGCGCTCGATACGCGCGCGTTGCTCGGCGACGGGATTGCGGGCCGGGGCATGGCGTCCCGCCTGCGCGGGCTCGGGCCGGCGGACGGCGGAACTCGTCTCGCCAACCTGAAAGCGCGCGAGCTGACGCGCCAGATCCCGGGCCTCGCCCAGCAAGGCCGAGGCGGCCGCGGTGGCCTGCTCGACCATGGCGGCGTTCTGTTGGGTGACCTGATCCATCTGGTTCACCGCCGCGTTGACCTGGTTCAGCCCGGTGGCCTGCTCCTGCGAGCTTTCGGCGATCTCGCGGATCAGCACATCGATCTCGCCGACCTTGCCGGCGATGCCAGTCAAGGCCTGGCCCGTGTCGCCGACCAGTCTCACGCCGCGCTCGACCTGGGCGGTCGAGTTGGCGATCAGGGTCTTGATCTCCTTGGCCGCGTCAGCCGAGCGCTGTGCCAGGGCGCGGACTTCCTGAGCGACGACCGCGAAACCGCGACCAGCCTCGCCAGCGCGGGCGGCCTCTACGCCGGCGTTCAGGGCCAGCAGGTTGGTCTGGAAAGCGATCTCGTCGATCACGCCGATGATCTGGGTGATCTGGCCCGAGGACTTCTCGATTTCACCCATCGCCGCGACGGCCTGCTGAACGACTTCGCCCGAGCGGCTGGCGTCCTGGGTGGCGGCCGAAGCGGCCGAGGCGGCTTGCTTGGCGCCGTCGGCGCTGCGACGGACCGTGGCGGTGATCTCGTCGAGCGCCGCCGCCGTTTCCTCCAGGCTCGCGGCCTGCTGCTCGGTGCGTCTTGAAAGATCGCTGGAGGCGCTGGCGATTTCGTTCGAGCCGTTTTCCATGCCGCCGGCCGCCTCGGCGATCGCGCGCATGGCGTCTCTCAGGCTGACGACGGCGGCGTTGAAGTCGGTCTTGAGCTGCGCGTAGCGTCCTTCGAACACCATGTCGATGCTGGCGGTCAGGTCGCCGCGCGCCAGACGGTCCAGGCTCTGGGCCAGGGTCGAGACGACACGCTCCTGCTCGGCCTGGACGACCTTACGCTCCTCTTCGGCCTGCTGAAGCGCGAGTTCGACAGCGGTAATGTCGGTCGCGAACTTGATGACCTTGAACGGACGGCCGTTCTTGTCCAGCACGGGGTTGTATGAAGCCTGAAGCCAGACCTCGCGTCCGCCCTTGCCGATACGCTTGAACTTCTCGGCGACAAACTGGCCGGACGCCAGCGTGCGCCAGAAGTCACGGTAGGCGGCGCTATCTGCCTCGCCGGGCGTCACGAAAAGAGAATGCTTGCGGCCCTGGATCTCCGACAGGCTGTAGCCCATCGCCCGCAGGAAGTTGTCGTTAGCGGTGATGACCACGCCGTCGAGATCGAACTCGATGACGGCCTGCGACCGTTGGATGGCCGCCACTATGCCTTCGAGGTCCGCGATCTTGCCCAGGGCGTCGCCGTTTTCACGGCTGAAAGAAAAGAGCGCCATGGAGGATACCCGAGAGCTGAGTGAAAATTGGACTCAATCTCTCGGTCAGCGCGGTTAACGAGTCGCTAAAGGCGCAACACTGATATCCATCATGACAGATCAGCGTTCGATTTTACTTATTCGAAGTGGCGTCGCTCGGATTTAAACAACTTTTCCGTCCAATTCCGTTGCCTATCCAACGGATCCGACTCACGCGTCGATGCTGGGCGATTCCTGGCCGCGATCCTTGAAGCGGGCGACGCCCTTGGGCGGCTGGCGGTCGGGGCGGACCAGGTCCACGATGAACGGGACGATGGTTTCGGGCGCGGGCACGGTCTCGGGCGCCTCGCCCGGGAACGCTCCGGCCCGCATCCGGGTGCGCATGGCGCCAGGATCGACGCAGAGGGCGCGGATCGGGGTGTTCTCGGTCTCGTCGGCATAGACGTCGACCAGGGCCTCAAGCGCCGCCTTGGTCGCCGCATAGGCGCCCCAGAAGGCCGGGCGGCTCTTGGCGACGCTGCTGGAGAAGAACACGGCCCGGCCGGCGTCGGACGCGCGCAGCAGCGGATCCATGGCGCGGATCAGGCGCCAGTTGGCGGTCAGGTTGGTGGACAGGATCATGTCCCAACCCTTGGGCTCCAGGTGGCTCACTGGCGTCAGGGGGCCCAGCAGGCCGGCCGCGCCGATCACGATGTCCAGCTTGCCCCAACGCTCGTGGATCGCCGCGCCCAGGTGGTCCAAGCCATCGGCCTCGCGCAGGTCCATGGGGACCAGGGTGGCGTGCTCGCCGGTCGCGGCCACGATCTCGTCGTCGAGCGCTTCCAACGCGCCCTGGGTGCGGCCGACGGCGATCACATGGGCGCCGGCCTCGGCCAAGCCCTTGGCCACCGCCCAGCCTATGCCGCGCGTGGCGCCGGTCACGAGGGCGAGGCGGCCGGCCAGCGACTTGGGGGAGTTAGAGGTCATGGCGCGGGTTCTAGAGCAGGGAAGGGCGGACGGGAACCATCGGAAGTCCCTTAAGCTTCCTGGGCCTTCTTAGCGTAGTGCTGGGCGATCACCGAACAGGCCATCAGCTGAATCTGGTGGAAGATCATCAGCGGCAGCACGATGACGCCGGCGGTCGGGCCCGGGAACAGGATGCCGGCCATCGGCACGCCGGTGGCCAGGCTCTTCTTGGAGCCGCAGAAGGTGATGGCTTTCTCGTCGGCCGGATCGAAGCCCATGGCCCGGGCGCCGAAGGTCGTGGCGGCCAGGACGATGGCCAGCAGCGTTCCGTTGACCGCCAGCAGTATCAGGAGGGTCAGCGGCGAGATCTTGTGCCAGATGCCGCCGACCACGGCCTCGCTGAACGCCGAATAGACAACCAGCAGGATCGATCCCCGGTCGACGTAGCCGATCAGCTTCTTGTGCTTGTCGATCCACGGACCAACCAGCGGTCGGGCCAGCTGACCGGCGATGAACGGCAGCAAGAGTTGGACGATGATGTCCTGGACTGACTTCCAGCCGCCCGATGCGTCGCCTTGGGTGTGCATCAGCAGACCCACCAACAGCGGGGTGATGAAGATGCCAAAGAGGTTCGAGGCGCTGGCCGCCACGACCGCCGCGGCGACATTGCCGCGCGCGATCGAGGTGAAGGCGATCGAGGACTGCACGGTCGACGGCAGGCAAGAGAGGAAGAGCACGCCCGCGGCGAGCGTCGGCGGCAGGACGCCGACCTGGCTGATCGCCAGCCCCAGCAGCGGGAACAGCACGAAGGTGAAGCCGAGAATCGTCAGGTGCAGACGCCAGTGAGTGGCGCCGGCCACCACGTTCTCGCGCGACAGCTTGGCCCCGTGCAGGAAGAACAGCAGGGCGATGGCCAGCTTGACGATCAGCGCCAGCCCGTGCGCCGCCGCGCCGCGCACCGGCAGGATCGAGGCCAGCACCACCATGCCGAACAGCGCAATGACGTAGGGCTCGAGCTTCAGCTTATCGAGCAGGCTTTTGAAACCCATGACCAATTCCCCGTCCCGCCGACTTCCGGCGGGACGAGGGGTATGTCACGCGCTGACCAGCAGCGAAAGCTGCTTGTCATTGGTTTCGTTGCGCCCCTCCGCGATCTCGCGGTCGGTCAGGCGGGTAGGGTAGTCGCCGGTGAAATAGTGGTCGGTGAACTGCGGGGTGGCCGGATCGCGCGGACCGGCCTCCAGAGCCTCGTACAGCCCATCGACCGACAGGAAGCCCAGCGAGTCCACTTCCAGGAACTTGGCCATCTCTTCCAGCGACTTGTTGGCCGCCAGCAGCTGTTCGCGCTCGGGCATGTCGATGCCGTAGAAGTCGGGCCACTTGATCGGCGGGCTGGCCGAGCGGAGGTGAACCTCCGTCGCGCCGGCCTCGCGGACCATGCGGACGATTTTCAGCGAGGTCGTGCCGCGCACGATCGAGTCGTCGATCAGCACCACGCGCTTGCCGGCCAGGATGGCGCGGTTGGGGCTGTGCTTCATGCGCACGCCCAGCTCGCGAACGCCTTGGGTGGGCTGGATGAAGGTGCGGCCCACATAGTGATTGCGGATGATGCCCATCTCGAACGGCAGGCCGCTTTCCTGGGCATAGCCCAGCGCCGCCGGAACGCCGCTGTCGGGAACCGGCACCACGACGTCGGCCTCCACGCCGGTTTCCTTGGCCAGGGTCTGACCCATGCGCTTGCGCACGCCATAGACCGAGCGGCCGTTCACGACGCTGTCGGGACGGGCGAAATAGACATATTCGAACACGCACGGACGAGCCGGCAGGGTCTGAAACGGCTTGGACGAGGTGACGCCGGTCTCCTCGATCACCACCATTTCGCCGTGCTCGATGTCGCGGACGAAGCGCGCGCCGATCATGTCGAGGGCGCAGGTCTCGGAGGCCAGCACCGGCTGGCCGTCGAGATCTCCCAGCACCAGCGGCCGGATGCCGAGGGGATCGCGCACGCCGATCATCTTCTTGTTGGTGATGGCCACCAGGGCATAGCCGCCTTCGATCTGGCTGATGGCGTCGACGAAACGGTCGACGATTTTGGCCTTTCGCGACCGGGCGATCAGATGAAGGATCACCTCCGAGTCCGAGGTCGACTGGAAGATCGCGCCTTCCTGCACCAGGCGCTCGCGCAGGGTCAGGAAGTTGGTCAGGTTGCCGTTGTGGGCCAGGGCGACGCCGCCGGTCTCCAGGTCGGCGAACATCGGCTGGACGTTGCGGATGAAGCTGCCGCCGGCCGTGGAGTAGCGGGTGTGGCCGATCGCCATGTTGCCGGGCAGGCGCTGCACCAGATCCGAACCGGTGAAGGCGTCGCCGACGTGGCCCATATGGCGCTCGGTGTGGAAGCGGTTGCCGTCGAAGGCGGCGATGCCGCAGGCTTCCTGGCCGCGATGCTGCAGGGCGTGCAGACCCAGGGCGGCGATGGCGGCCGCCTCGCGCGCGCCGAACACGCCGAAGACGCCGCATTCCAGACGCAGCGTGTCGTCTTCCGGATCGCGCCAGGGCGCCGAGGAATAGCGGTCGGTCGATTGGCCCAGGAAGGTCATCGCGATTTCTCCACCAGGTCGTCGAGCTTCCGACGCTGGTTCTGATCATAGCCTTTTCCGGACGAGGTCTCGCCGGACGGATTGTCGCCGCCATCGTGGACGGCGTCCTCGATCGCCGGCGCCAGCTTTCCGGCCAGGGCCTTGCCCTTGGGGGCGAAGACCTTGAGCACTTTTCCGCTGACTTCGGAGACGGGGTAGAACACGGAATCCTCGACCCAATGCGGCATCCGATCCGGCGGCGTGGCCAGGTGCAGCAGCAGGTTGAAGACGCCCAGCACCACGCAGGCGCGGACCAGGCCGAAGGTCGCGCCCACGCCCCGGTCCAGCGCGCCGCCGGCCGAGCTTTCCTGCAGGCGCCGGGTCAGGTTGGCGCCGACCAGGCGGAAGATCAGATAGAAGACGACGAACACCACCACCACGGCCGCGCCCGTGGCGGCCCAGTCGGGGTCCATGAGCTTGCGGAAGATCGGACCGCTGATCCGCAGGCCGAACAGGGCGATCGCCGCCGCCAGCATGAAGGACAAGGCCGAGGTCAGCTCGCGCGAGGCGCCGCGCAGCCAGCCCATCACGGCCGAGACCAGCAGCAGAAGTCCGGCGATGATGTCGAACGGCGTCACGTCAGGCTGCTCCAGATCTCGTCGCCGATGCGGCGGACGGCGTCGGTCAGGCGCGCGACGCCCGCCACGGGCAGGGAGCCGCCGCCTTCGGGGAGGCCGGCCAAGGGACCCAAGGCCCGGCCAAATCCCAGTTTCGCGGCTTCCTTCAAACGCGTCTCCATCCGACTGACGGCGCGGACCTCGCCCGACAGGCTCAGTTCGCCGAACACGACGCAATCCTGGGGCAGGGCGACGTCCAAGGCCGAGGAGGCCAGGGCCGCCGCCGCCGCGAGATCCGCCGCCGGTTCGGTGATGCGCAGGCCGCCGGCGACGTTCAGATAGACGTCCTTGTCGCCAAAACCAAGGCCGCATCGGGCCTCCAGGACGGCGAGCACCATGGCCAGGCGTCCGGAGTCCCAACCGACGACCGCCCGGCGCGGCGTCCCATAGGCGGACGGCGCCACCAGAGCTTGAAACTCGACCAGCACCGGGCGCGACCCCTCGATGCCGGCGAACACCGCCGCGCCGGCCGCGCGCTCGCCGCCTTCGTTCAGGAACAGGGCCGAGGGGTTCTTGACCTCGCGCAGGCCGACATCGCCCATCTCGAAGACGCCGATCTCGTCGGTGGCCCCGAAGCGGTTCTTGGCGCCGCGCAGGATGCGGAACGGATAGCCCCGCTCGCCCTCGAAGGCCAGGACCGCGTCGACCAGGTGCTCGACCACGCGCGGGCCGGCGATCTGTCCGTCCTTGGTGACGTGGCCGACCAGCAGGATCGCCACGCCCTTCTTCTTGGCCAGCCGCACCAGTTCGGTGGCGCAGGCGCGGACCTGGGTGACCGTGCCGGGGCCAGCCTCGTGGGCGTCGCTCCACAGGGTCTGGATCGAGTCGATGACCACCAGGTCGAAGCTGTCGCGCTTGAGGCCGTCCAGAATGTCGCGCAGCGAGGTCTCGGCGGCCAGGCTGACATTGGCCTTAGCCAGGCCCATCCGATCGGCGCGGCCCCGGATCTGCTCGACCGCCTCCTCGCCCGAGATATAGGCGCAGGCGACGCCGCGCTGGGCGGCGCTGGCGCAGACCTGCAGCAGCAGGGTGGACTTGCCCACGCCCGGGTCGCCGCCGATCAGGATCGCCGAGCCGGGCACAACGCCGCCGCCGCAGACGCGGTCAAACTCGTCGACGCCGGTCATCAGTCGAGGCGGCGGGGCGGTCTCGCTCTCCAGGCCGGTGAATTGCAGACCGCGCACGCGCGTCGCCTTGGTTGTCGACAGCGCCCCCGGCGGCTTGGCGCCGACCTCCTCGACCAGGGTGTTCCAGCTCTGGCAGGCGGGGCATTGGCCGGACCACTTGGTCTGAACCGCGCCACAGGACTGGCAAGCGTAGACGGCGCCGTCGCGGGCCATGGGGTCTCCTGATTCTCGGATGACGGGAGACTACAGGCTGGCGGCGGCGTGCGCCAAAGCCGGACGTGGGATCAGCGATAGATCCGTCGCGCGCGGGGCGCGATGTGGGTCAACAACTCATAGGCGGTGGCGTTGGCCGCCGCCGCCGCGTCGTCGACCGGCAGGTTCGGCCCCAGCAGTTCGACCATCGCGCCCGGGCGCGCCGCGTCGCAGTCGGTGACGTCGATGGCCATGAGGTCCATCGAGATGCGCCCGCGCATCGGTCGGCGCGCGCCGTCGAACCAGACCTCGCCGTTCGGCGGGCTGGCGCGCGGCACGCCGTCGGCGTAGCCCGCGCCGACAATGGCGATGCGCGTCGTCTCGGGCGCCGTCCAGGTCGCGCCGTAGCCGACGGTTTCGCCGCGCGGCACGACCCGGACCTGCAGGATCGGGGCTTCCACGGTCGCGACCGCTCGGATCTCGGGATGGGGCCGCCCTTCCGGTCCGCCGCCATAGAGGCTGATCCCCGGCCGGGCCTGATCGAAGCGATAGGCCTCGCCCAGGAACAGGCCGGCGGAGTTGGCGAAGCTCTTGCGGGCGTCTGGAAGCAGGGCGACCGCCTCGGCGAAGCGCTCTCGCTGGCGGGCGTTCATCGGATGGTCCGGAACATCGGCGCAGGCCAGGTGGCTGATGACCAGATCAAGGTCCAGCCGCTTCAGCCGATCGGTGGCGCCGAGCAGCACCTTCAGCTCCTCGGGGCGCAGGCCCAGGCGGTTCATGCCGGTGTCGAGATGCAGGGCGGCCTTCAGACGCCCCGATCGCGCCTGGGCGTTCCAGGCCTCGATCTGCGGCAGGCTGTTGAGCACGGGGATCAGATCCGCGCCTTCCAGGGCGTCGCCGGCGCCGGGCGTGGCGCCGTCCAGGACATAGATCGCCGCCGCGCGGTCGCCGAGCGCCGCGCGCAGGGCCACGCCCTCGGCCAGCCGCGCGACGTAGAAGGACCGCGCGCCCTCGGCCCAAAGCCGGTCGGCGACGCGCGCCGCGCCCAGTCCGTAGGCGTCGGCCTTGACCGCCGGCGCCAGCTCCTGATCGCCGGCGCGCGCCTTCAGGGCCGCGAAGTTGGCGGCGACCGCGTCGAGGTCGATGGTCAGGCGGGCGTCGTGGAGGTCGGTCACGGGCGAGGGCGTAGCCGAGGCGGACCCCGGGTTCAACGGTTTAGCCGTGGTGAGCGGCCATGAACTTGGCCACCAGGCTCTCCGCGCCCGAGGCGATGATCTGGACGCCGATGCACAGCAGAAGGAAGGCCACGAGGCGCGACAGCACCCGGGCGCCGCCGGGGCCCAGCAGGCGCATGACCCGCTCGGACGCGCTGTAGAGCAGCCAGACCATGATCGCCACCAGCGCCGCCGCCAGTCCAGCGCCGATGAAGAAGGGCGCGACGGCGCTGCCTTCGGTCGGGCGCTGTGACGACAGCGCGATGGCCACCGAGATCGAACCTGGACCCGTGGTGAAGGGCATGGTCAGCGGAAAGAACGCCACGTCCTCGTGGGTCTGTGCCGGTTCGGTCTGGCTGGTCTTGCGCTCCTCGTTCTCCTGCGGGTCCATCAACAGGCCCCAGGCGCGGATGGCGACGACTAGGCCGCCGGCCACCCGCAGGGCGCCCAGGCTGACGCCGAAGAAGTTCAGGATGTAGCCGCCCAGCAGCAGCGAGCCCAGCAGCACCAGGAAGGCGTAGAGCCCGATCTGGCGGGCCAGCTTCAGCCGTTCCGGCCGGGGCCGGCCGCCCATGGCCTGGTCGAAGATCAGCGAGGCTCCGACCGGATTGACGATCGAGAACAGCGCCGGAAACGCCAGCAGGAAGGCGCCGACCAGGCTGGAGGTGGGCAGGGGGCTGAAATCCATGAGACTCGTCGGGGTGGAAGGCGGGATGGCGACCGTGGCTTGGGCGATGGGTCTTAGTCAAACCACATCCAAAACCTGAACTCCCCGGCGAATGCCGGGGTCCAGATCTCATGGCGCTGGGGATGATTGGAAGAACACGGAGCCTATATAACCCACTTCAGCGCTCTTCCATCTGGACCCCGGCATTCGCCGGGGAGATCGGCGTGTTGGTGTTCTACTCGTCCGACGGAATATTCCGCGCCTGGGCGAAGTAGTGGTCCTTGGCCAGGTTGCCGAAGCGGGTGGTGTCGCTGTTGAACGACAGGCGCACGGTGCCGATGGGGCCGTGACGCTGTTTGGCGATGATGACCTCGGCCAGGCCTTGCAGGCGATCCATCTCCTCCTGCCAGGTCAGGTGTTCGGGCGTGCCCTCGCGCGGTTCGGCGCGGCCCACATAGTAGGCCTCGCGATAGACGAACCAGACCATGTCGGCATCCTGCTCGATCGAGCCCGACTCCCGCAGGTCGGACAGCTGGGGCCGTTTATCGTCGCGGGCTTCCACCTGACGCGACAGCTGCGACAGGGCGATGACCGGACAGGCCAGCTCTTTCGCGAGGGCCTTCAGACCCATGGTGATCTGCGAGACTTCCTGCACCCGGTTCGCGTTGGCTCCGAGGTCCGAGCCGGTGACCAGCTGCAGGTAGTCGACGACGATCAGATCCAGGCCCACCTGGCGCTTCAGGCGACGGGCGCGCGCGGTCAGCTTGGCGATCGAGATGCCGCCGGTGGCGTCGATGTAGAGCGGCGCGTTTTGGAGCTCCATCGCCGCGTCGCGGACTCGTCCGAACTCCGAGGCGTCGATCTCGCCCTTGCGGAGGCGGTCGCCCGACACGCCCGAGGCGTCGGCCAGCATACGCAGCGCCAGCTGCTCGGCGCTCATTTCCAATGAATAGAAGGCCACGACGCCGCCCTGGACGGTCTTCTTCGTTCCGTCGGGCTGGATCTCGTAGGCGTATTTCTTGGCGATGTTGAAGGCGATATTGGTCGCCAGCGCGGTCTTGCCCATCGACGGACGGCCGGCCAGAACCACGAGGTCGGACGGGTGCAGGCCGCCGATCTTCTGGTCGAGGTCGATCAGGTCGGTGGCGATGCCCGACATGCCGCCATCGCGGCTGTAGGCCTCGGCGGTCATCTCCACCGCGCCGCGCAGGGCGTCACCGAACGAGACGAAGCCCGAGGAGGCCGCGCCGCTTTCGGCCAGGCTGTAGAGGCTCTGTTCGGCGGCCTCGATCTGGTCGCGGGCCGATCGCTTTTCCTCGCCGCCGCCTTGAGCCGCCGTGGCGATGTCGCCGCCGATCCGGATCAGCTCCCGGCGCAGCGACAGGTCGAAGATCACGCGGGCGTAGTCGCCGACATTGGCGGCCGGAGGGGCGCGATCGACGAGGTCGGCCAGATAACGCAGGCCGCCCAGCTCCTGGAACGCCGGATCGTTCTTGAACTCGTCGGCCAGCAGGATCGGCTCGGCCAGCTGACCCTTGCGAACGTGGGTCTCGATGGCCTGGAACAGCCGCTGGTGAAACGGCTCGTAGAAGCAACGGGCTTGCAGGTTGTCGCTGAGACGCTCGTAGGCGGCGTTGTCGTACAGCAGGATGCCCAGCAGCGCTTGCTCGGCTTCCATGTTGTGCGGCGTCACGTTGATCGTGGGCTCGGGAAGACCGGGGAGAACGAGATCGAGCGCGGGTACGAGAGACATCGGAATAAATTAACGCGACTGGGGCTCCGGCGCTCGGGTCGGATGGTCGCGCCGGTTCAGATGAACGGGGATGTTCTGTGTATGTTCTGGTTCTTCGGGACCGGCAAGGGGACGGCTGGAACGGGCGTCCGCTTCTGACGTGCGGATAATAAAAAGGGCCCGGAGATCGCTCTCCGGGCCCAAGCCTTCGCGGCCTTGAAAGGCCGTCCGCTTACCAGCTGTAGCTGAGGCGGGTGTAGAGGAAGCGGCCATTGAAGCCGAACGGCGAGAAGCCGGGGAAGCCGACGACGCCGGTCGTGTTGACCGCCGCCGGGGCCCGGTTCGGATACTCATCGAACAGGTTGTTGGCCCCGACCGCCCAGGTGACCTTCTTCAGGAAGGTGTAGCGGGCTTCCAGATCCCACACCGTATGGTCGCCCGAACGGTAGTCGAGGGCCTGGTTGGAGTTGGGAATGAGCACCGAGCCATAGAAGGCGCCCTTCAGGGTCGCGCCCCAGGGGCCGTTGGTCCACTCGCCGGAGGCCACGAACTTCTTGTCCGGCGTGCCTTGCTCGTAGGTCGCCACGTTGACGCGGGCGAACAGCGAGGGCGGTACGGGCAGGGACGACAGGGTCGAGGTGGTGGGCACCTTGTCGACCTTGGTGTCGTTGAAGTTGGCCGCCAGGGTCAGGTCGAAGCGGCCGGCCTCGTCGGCGTCCAGGCGATAGCGGCCGACGATGTCGACGCCCTTGGTCTTGGTCTCGACGCCGTTGATGAAGAAGCGGGCCGTGGTGACGCCGAACGGCTGCAGCAGGCTGTAGATCGCCTGCTGGGTCGGGGTGCCGGTCGCCGAGCCCTGGATGTTCTCCGACAGCACGATCCGGTTGTTGATGTCGATCTGATAGGCGTCGACCGTCAGCTCGAACGGGCCTTTGTGGTAGACGGCGCCGAACGAGTAGTTCTTGGACTTTTCCGGTTCCAGCGGCTTGGCGCCGAGGGCGGCCGCCGTGGCGCTGGTGGCCGGGAAGGTGCCGACGTCCACCGCCGCGCCGCCGATAATGTTGATCGACGTGGTGGTGAAGTACTGCTGTTGCAGGGCCGGGGCGCGGAAGCCCGACGAATAGGCCCCGCGGATCGCGAAGCTGTCGGTCAGGTCGTAGCGCGCGGCGATCTTGCCGATCGTGGTCGAGCCGAAATCCGAATAGTCCTCGTAGCGGACGGCCAGGTCCACGTCGAACTTGTCGGTGACCTGGTTATCGAGGTCGGCATAGAGGCTGGTCGAGTGGCGGCTGACGTCGACGGCGTTGGTCGGACGGAAGCCCGGGAAGCCTTGCGCGCCGGCGCCCTTGCCGTTGCCGCCATTGACCCAAGAGGCCGTCTCGCCCGCCTTGATCTTGTAGGTCTCGTCCCGGTACTCGACGCCGAAGGCCAGGGTGCTGGGCTTGGCGAAGTGGAACAGCTCGAGCGGACGGTTGACGTCGATGGCGGCGACCGTCTGACCGTACTGCATCGAGCCGTCCTTGAACGAGGTCGGCGAGGACGGGCCCAGCGAGGCGTTGATCGAGTTGATCGTGCCGTACTTAACCTTGTTGCTGCCGTAGTTCACCGAGGCGTCGACGGTGAAGCCGGCGATGTCGCCCTTGGCGCCGAACTCGGCGTTGTAGTCGTCGATATCGGTGGTGATCTTCGGGATGTAGCCGTTCGGATAGACCGACACATAGTTGTTGGCGTTGTCGGCAAGGCGCGGGAAGGCCGCGCTCTGACCCTTGCGGTTCTGGTAGCCGGCCAGGCCGTAGAGTTTCCAGCTGTCGTTCACCGGCAGGCCGAAATTGGCGTAGACCGTCTTGGTCTCGACCTGCGGGTCGCCATAGATGCCGGTGACCTTGTTTGGCGTGACGCGCGGGTCGAGGTCCGAGCGGTTGGTCGGGTTGCGGTAGGAATACTCGCCCGTCACCGTCAGGAAGCCGTCGTTGGGCAGGGCGAAGCCTTGCCAGAGCGACGCGCTGTAGGTCGGGCCGTCGTTGGCGTGGCGACCCGAGGTGTTGCGCGTGGTCTCGATATTGGTGTTGTAGACCCCATAGGTGGCGGTCGCGCCGCCGCCGGAGCGCGCCTCGCGCAGGCGCAGGTTGATGACGCCGGCGATGGCGTCCGAGCCGTATTGGGCCGCGGCGCCTTCACGCAGGATTTCGACGCTCTGCAGGGCGGCGGTGGGGATGGTGTTCAGGTCGAAAGGGGCCGAGCCGCGACCGATCGAGCCGTTGATGTTGACCAGGGCCGAGGTGTGGGCGCGGTGGCCGTTCAACAGCACCAGGGTTTGGTCCGGCGACAGGCCGCGCAGGGTGGCCGGGCGCACCGAGTCGGTGCCGTCGGTCACGGCGGG
Source organism: Caulobacter vibrioides OR37 (assembly GCF_000372645.1). GTDB lineage: Bacteria > Pseudomonadota > Alphaproteobacteria > Caulobacterales > Caulobacteraceae > Caulobacter > Caulobacter vibrioides_E. The sequence goes on from NZ_APMP01000001.1 coordinate 60,557, forward strand.
ACGGGGGAAGTCGATCGACGGCGCCAGATTGGCCAGGGCCTGGGCCAGCTCCGGCGTGCCCTGACGGGTCAGCGCCTTGTTGTCGACGATGTCGACGGGCGAGACGGTGTCCAGACGCGACCGTGCGACCCGGGTGCCGGTGACGACGATCTGTTCGACCGTGGCCTCATCCGCGGCCGGCGCAGCGGTCTGGGCGTGGGCGGTGGCGGTAAAGGCCGTCAGCGAGGCGGCCGCCAGCAGCAAAGCTCTGTAACGCATGAGAAATCCCCTCTCGTGGCCGGGACGGAGACACGCGTCTTCTCGCCCCGAGGCGGGGGTCTTGATCGCCCCCAATCGAGAACATGGGAGCTTGTCACGAAAGCTACAAGTCGAACATTTCTATGCTGCGGCGCAGAAAAAAACGGCGCGGATCGCTCCGCGCCGTCTCATTGGAAAAGCTTTTGATCCGTAAGGACTTAGGCTTCGTAGTCGCCTTCTTGCGAGCCGGCGCCGCCTTCCAGAAGGTCCTGGGCGGCTTCGGCTTCGGCGGCGCGTTCTTCCTCGAATTGCGAGGCGATGACGTTCTCGCCGCGCGCTTGGCGCTCGGCTTCGTCCTGGCTGCGCGCGATGTTCAGAGTGACCGTGATGGTCACTTCGGCGTGCAGCTTCACTTTCACTTCGTGGACGCCCAGCGTCTTGATCGGCTTGTCCAGCACGACCATCGAGCGGTCGACCTTGCCGCCTTCGGCCTTGATGGCGTCGGCGACGTCGCGGCCAGCGACCGAACCGTACAGCTGGCCGCTTTCGCCGGCCTGACGGATCAGGATGTACTGCGTGCCGTCCAGCGCTTCGCCGTTCTTGGCGGCCGATTCGCGGTTCTTGACGTTGCGGGCTTCGATCTCGGCGCGTTGCGCTTCGAAGTGGGCCAGGTTCGCCTTGGTGGCGCGCAGGGCCTTGCCGCGGGGCAGCAGGTAGTTCCGGGCGAAGCCGTCCTTGACGGTGACTTCGTCGCCGAGGACGCCGGTGCCTTCAACGCGTTCGAGCAGAATGACTTTCATCGTGGCGTCTCCCTTACTTCACGACGTAGGGGAGCAGAGCCAGGAAGCGGGCGCGCTTGATGGCCTTGGCCAGTTCGCGTTGCTTCTTGGCCGACACCGCGGTGATGCGCGACGGCACGATCTTGCCGCGTTCGGAGACGTAGCGCTGCAGCAGCTTCACGTCCTTGTAGTCGATCTTCGGCGCGTTGGCGCCCGAGAACGGGCAAACCTTGCGGCGACGGAAGAACGGGCGGCGGGCGCCGCCAGCGGCGGCGGCCGGAGCGCCGGCTTCGGGAGCGGTCGTATCGGTCATGATCTATTTCTCCCTTACGCCGCGAACTCTTCGCGCGGACGCTCCGGGCGGTCGCCGCGATCGCGACGGGCCAGCACGGGCGACAGCTCGAGGTCCAGCTCTTCCACGCGGATGGTCATGAAGCGCAGCACATCTTCGTTGATGAGCAGCTGGCGCTCCATTTCCTTCACGGCCGGCGCCGGGGCGTCGATCGCGAGCAGGGAGTAGTGGCCCTTGCGGTTCTTCTTGATGCGGTAGGTGAGGTTACGCAGGCCCCAGTACTCGATCTTGGCGATGTGACCGCCATTCTCTTCGATCAGGGCTTTGAGTTGCTCGTTCAGAGCTTCGGCCTGTTGCGGCGAGATGTCCTGCCGCGCGATGACCACGTGTTCGTAGAACGCCATGTTTTCCTTCTTCCGTTATGGAAGGCGGCGCGGACGACGACGGAAGTCCGTCGACCACGATGGATCCGGCGCGCCGAGCGGGGAAACCCCGGTCCCGGATGGGTGCGCGCAAGACCGCCTTCCGTGAGAACGCGCGCTACTACAGGAGATGGGGCGGAAAGGCAAGGAAGCTTTGGACTTGCGACTCTTGGTTGAGCTTGCCTAGCTGTCGATCCGTCCTAGTCGGAGAGCGCGAGATGCGGAAGTTCCTGACCCTGCTGGCCCTGACCTGCGCGCTCGCCGCGCCCGCAGCCGCTTCGGCCGAGCCCTCGGCCAAGGCCTTGGCGCTGACCCGACGGATGGTGGCGGCCATGCATGTCGAACAGACGATGGCTCCTTTGATACGGAGCGTGCTTCAGCAAGAAATGGACATGACTGTCGCACAGCGGAAGACCCTGAGCGACCAACAGAAGACGATGCTGAGCGGAGCGCTGACCGAGGCGGTCGGCGAGGTGGTGGACAGCGGTCTGATGAGCCGGGTGGTGGATAAGCTCGTGCCAGCATACGCCGAGGTCTATTCTGAACAGGAATTACAGGCGGTGGTCGATTTCTACGAAAGCCCGATAGGCCAGTCAGTGCTGAAAAAGATGCCGCTTCTCGGGCCCGCCGCCACGAAGGTGATGGTTGAAATCGCGCCGGAAATTCAGGCCGACCTCGCCGCGCGGATCGCGAAGAAGTTGGACGGCTTCGACAAGGTCGGCAAATAGACTTGTCAGGACTTGCCGCTACGGCAGGCTATGCTAGGGAAGGAGCGATGAAGGGGCTCGTCGTTCGTACAGGCATGATCTTGTTCGCCGCGATGGCGGCCGGCGGCGCGCACGCTCAGGTCATCGTCCAGAAGCCCGCCATGTCCGTTTCGGCCAAGGATGGCCGCTTTACCGGCTACTCGGCCGCCGTGCCTCTCGACCTGTCGACCGACACCGAGAAGGTGACGCTCACGGCCAAGTCCGTCGGCACGCTGGAGAACCCGACCTACGCGCTCGACCTGAACCTGGTTCAGAAGCCGGACGACGATCGCGTCGGCCAGCGCTCGATGGGTGTCGGCGCGTCCTGGAACGATCGCGAGGCCCGGGTGCGCTCGTCGGTGTCCAGGATGTTCGGCTTCGGCATCCTGCCGCGCGCCAACTATGTGCGCGTGTCGATGGACATGGACGCCAGCCAGGCGATCGCCGTCCCCGGAAAGGTCCCCGTGGCCCGCGCCAATCTCCGCTCGTCCCTGACCCTGGACGGCAAGCCGATCGGCTCGATCGCCGTGGGTGGCGGTTCGACCGGGGACGAGGGCGTGGATCTCAGCCTGACCCGGCCGTTCGACATTCCCGCCGAGTTCACGGTCAGCCTGCGCGGCGCGGTGAATCCTCGGGAGCAGCAATGGCGGCTGCAGGACAGCCGCCTGATGGTCAAGCTGGTGAAGGCGAGCTGGTAGCCTCCAGCTTTCGGTCCTTGCGGGCCGTCACTTCGGCGAAGCGCTTCAGATACTCCGGGTGCTCGGTGCCCATCACCTTGTCCCAGAAGGTAAAGTACAGGCCGTAGTTCCAGCCCGCCTGCGCATGGTGCAGGTCATGGTGGGTCACGGTGGTGATCCAAGGCAGCAGCGGCCGACCGTCCTTGCGGGCGGGGAAGAGCTCGTAGCCGGAATGGCCGATCGTGTTGCGCACGATCTGGTGCAGCATGAAAAGGCCGACCACCGGCCACTGGGTCGGGACCAGGATCATCCAGAGCGGCACGAAGATCCCGTTGATGGCCGCCTCGCCGAGGTCGAAGCTGTAGGCGGTGAACGGCGAGGGGTTGTTCGATCGGTGGTGCCGCCGGTGGAAGCGGCGAAACAGCCGCCGATCGTGGATCAGCCGGTGCGTCCAGTAGAACCAGGCGTCGTGAGCGATGATCATCAGGACGAGGCTTGTCCAGAACCAGACCGGCCCCCAGCTCTTGGCGATCAGCGGCCCAGGCAGCCAGCCGACGCGGAACAGACCGAAGGTCAGGAGGCCGATCGTCGAGAAGATGGCGATCGAGCGGATCGAGGTTCCGAACTCGATGAGCAGCTGGCGCGCCTCGGGGCGGGTCTCGCGGATCTTGCGGCCGGCGAGCGGCGCGGCCAGCACGATCCACAACGTGAACCAGACGCCGACCGAGAAGACGATGTAACGCGTGACGTCGATTTGCATGCCTGTCAGCCAGTGCCGACCGAACGCGAGGAGGGTGTCGAGCATCGAGGGCTCCCGAGGAAAAAGGACCTCGCCAAGAAGGCGACCCTGCTTCTGGTCGTCGCGCCGATCGCGAAATCAGGCGCGTTTGTCGGTTTTTGGCGGGCTCTCGTCGGATTCGATCAGGCGCAGGCGGGGCAGGGCGGGCGTCGCCTCCTGGCGCCAGGCGGTCGGAGTCACGCCGGTCGCCGCCCGGAAGGCGCGGTTGAACGGTCCCAGCGAGGCGAAGCCCAGCTCATAGGCGATGGTCGAGACCGATTTCAGCGCCTGTTCGGGATCGGCGAGCGCGATCTTGGCCGCCTCGATTCTTCGGCCGTTGACGTAGTCGGCGAAATTGCGGTGGCCCAGCGTGCCGTTGATCAGCTTGCGCAGCCGATGCTCGGGCGCGCCGACCAAGGCGGCCAGGGTTCCGATCGACAGGTCTTCGCCGCGCCAGACCTCGTTCTGGTTCATCGCCTTGTCCAGGCGCGCCAGGACCAGCCGGTCGGCGGGGGTGAGGTCGAGGGGCTCGGCGGACTTTGGAGCGGGCGCCGCGCTGGCCGCCGCGCTGGCCTGGACCAACACGGGCTCGGCGCGCAGCAGGGCCAGGGCCGAGCCGATGCCGAGCAGGGCCTGCGCCGCCGCTTGGGCCAAGCTGGGCAACACCGGGCCGTTTCCCAGGCCGAAGTCGCACAGGGTTTGGATCAGCATGTAGCCCGTCGCGGCGGCCGCGATCGGCGCGCGCAGACGCCGCCGGCGCTCGACGAGATCGATACGCCAGCCGCGCCATGTCATCAGCAGGATGTGGAAGTGGATCCCCAGCGAGTAGGCGGCGAAAATCCACCAGGCGACGGCGCGGGCCGGCGAAGGCGGGAGGAACGCGCCGGGAAGCCAAAGGGCCAGCGCCACGCCAGGGACGACGAGCCGCCAGGGTGGAATCTTGGGCTCGTCCTCGAACAACACGGAGCAGAACAGCCAGAACACCCCGGCGGCCATCGAGCTCAGGAGCCAGGTGAGAAAGCTGAAGTGCTGATGGCGCGTATAGTAGAAATGGCTCTCGAAGGCGTGCGAAACTGCCGAGGCCATTAGGAAGACGCCGACCCAGCGCGTGGGGGTCATCTTGCGGCTGGCGGCCAGGGAAACGCCGGTCGCGGCGAAGGCGCCGACGGCGACGCCTCTCAGGCCCAGTTCGAGCGCGGGGATGTCGATGTGGGCGAGATCGGTCATGGCCGATCATGGGCCTCGCGCCGCGCGAGCCTCAACCCGCGCGGCTGGCCGAAAGCCAAAAAGCCTGGCTACTTCGTCTTGGCGGCCTTGTAGGCCTTCACCGCGTCCATGGTCTTGGTGACGTGACCTTGGAAGTTACCGTCGGTGTAGCTGAGCAGGATCTTGCCGTCCGGGGCGATTACGTAGGAGGTGCGGTTCGTCCAGTCGGGCTTGATGGCCAAGGCCACGTCGTAGTTCTTGACCAGGGTCTTGTCGGCGGCGGCCACCGCGAACTTGTCGCGACAGTGCTCCTTGGAGAAGTCCTTGATGCGGTCGACATTGCCGGCGGTGACGCCAATCACCGTGGCGCCCAGCTTTTCGAACTCGGGGGTGGCTTCCGCGAACTCGTGGGCCTCGGCGGTGCAGCCCGAGGTGTAGGCGGCCGGGAAGAAGTACAGCACGACCGGGCCCTTCTTCAGCGCCTTGCCCAGGTTGAAGTCGAAATCCTTGCCGGCCAGGGCGGCCTTGGCGCTGAAATCGGGGGCCTTGTCGCCGACCTTCAGGGCGGCCAGGGCAGGAGAGGATACGGCGAGGGCGGCCGCGGCGACGCCGGCGAGAACGGTTTTCATGGCGCGACTCCGAAAGGAATGAATGGCCCCGATACGAGGAAGGCAGCACTTTGGACGCGGCGACGCTGATTGCAAGCCTTGGTCGCCGAACCGCGCGCACTTGCCGGGAAACGGGCTTTCCCCTAACCCTCGCGGCCTTGAATCTTAAAAGACGGAGCGGGCTTCGATGAGCATCGCCTTCATTTTTCCGGGCCAGGGCAGCCAGTCGGTCGGCATGGGCGTCGATCTTTCCGAGGCGTTCGCCAGCGCTCGCGAGGTGTTCCAGGAGGTCGACGACGCCCTGGGCCAGAAGCTGTTCGCCCTGATGAAGGAGGGCCCCGACACCGACCTGACCCTGACCGAGAACGCCCAGCCGGCCCTGATGGCCGTCAGCCTGGCCGTGACCCGGACCCTGGAAAAGGAATTCGGCGTTGGGATCGACAAGGCCGCCTTCGTCGCGGGCCATAGCTTGGGTGAGTACTCGGCCCTGGCCGCCGCCGGCGCCATCAGCCTGGCCGACACCGCGCGCCTGCTGAAGCTGCGGGGCCAGGCCATGCAGCGCGCCGTGCCGGTGGGCGAGGGCGCCATGGCCTCGCTGATCGGCCCAAAGACGGACCTGGCCCTGGCCGAGGAAGCCGCCAAGGCTGGTTCTGAGGTCGGCGTCTGCGTCGTGGCCAACGACAACAACCAAGGCAATGTCGTGATCTCGGGGGCCAAGGCCGCCGTGGACAAGGCCATCGAGAAGGCCAAGGAACTGGGCGCCCGGGCTATTCCGCTGAACGTCTCGGCGCCGTTCCACTGCCCGCTGATGCAGCCGGCGGCCGACGAGATGGCGGAGGCCCTGGCCAAGACCACGATCCTGGCGCCGCGCGCGCCGCTGGTCGCCAACGTCACCGCCGCCCCGGTCCATGACCCGGACGTCATTCGCAAGCTGCTGGTCGAGCAGGTCACCGGCCGCGTCCGCTGGCGCGAGAGCATGACGTGGCTGGCCGGCCCGGGCGGCGTCGCCCGCTTCGCCGAGGCCGGCGCCGGCAAGGTGCTGTCGGGCATGGCCAAGCGCATCGCCCCGGACGCCGAGGCGACTCCCCTGAACACCCCGGCGGACCTCGAAGCGTTCGCCAAGTCGCTCTAGAAGCCTAGGAAAGCCGCCATGTTCGACCTTACCGGCAAGACCGCCCTCGTCACCGGCGCCACTGGCGGCATTGGCGGGGCCATCGCTCGCGCCCTGCACGCCCAGGGCGCTCACGTCGTGCTCTCCGGAACGCGCGAATCGGCCCTGGCCGAGCTGAAGGCGGAGCTGGGCGAGCGCGCCTCGACCGTCGTGGCCAACCTGTCCGACGCCCAGCAGGTCGACGGCCTGATCGCCAAGGCCGAGGAAGCCGCCGGCGCGCCGCTGGACATCGTGATCGCCAACGCTGGCGTCACGCGCGACGGCCTGATCGTCCGTATGAAGGACGAGGACTGGGAGACCGTGATCAAGGTCAACCTGGAGGGCTATTTCCGCCTGGCCCGCGCCGCCGCCAAGGGCATGATGAAGCGTCGGGCCGGCCGCATCATCGGCATCACCTCGGTGGTGGGCGTCACCGGCAATCCCGGCCAGACCAACTACGCGGCCTCGAAGGCCGGAATGATCGGCTTTTCCAAGGCCTTGGCCCAGGAACTGGCCAGCCGGGGCGTGACCGTCAACTGTGTCGCCCCGGGCTTCATCGCCAGCCCGATGACCGACGCCCTGAACGAGCAGCAGAAGGCCGGCATCCTGTCGACCATTCCCGCCGGCAAGCTGGGCGAGGGGAGCGACATCGCCGCCGCGTGCGTTTATCTGGCCAGCGACCAAGCCGGCTATGTCACCGGCCAGACCTTGCACGTGAACGGCGGCATGGCCATGATCTAAAACCGCTGTTCCTCTTTCGGTCTGCCGCTAGCAAGCCGAAAAGGAACGTGATAGGCGGTGCCCGACAATCCCTGCGAATAGCGCGGTTTTCGCCTCGCTGTTCATGGGCCGAAATTTCATAACGAGGGACTGAACAGAATGTCCGACATTCTCGAGCGCGTGCGTAAGATCGTCATCGAACACCTGGATGCCGATCCCGAGAAGGTCACCGAGAAGGCTTCCTTCATCGACGACCTGGGCGCCGACAGCCTCGACAACGTTGAGCTGGTGATGGCGTTCGAAGAAGAGTTCGACATCGAAATCCCGGACGACGCCGCCGAGCACATCCAGACCGTGGGCGACGCCGTGAAGTTCATCACGGAAAAGACCGCCTAAGAGGCGTCTCGTTCGCCTGGCGAACCTGACCATATTCCGCCGCGTCGCACGGGCTCTTGCCATCGTGCGCGCGGCGGTTTTCGTTTGAGGTCGAGATTCGCGGCTGGCGTTGCTGGGGCCGCGTCCCCAGATGCGGTCCGCATCGAAGGTTTGGGAGTGATCCATGCGTAGAGTCGTCGTCACCGGGCTGGGCCTGCTGACCCCTCTGGGCCAGGGCGTTGATGTGACCTGGAAGAACATCCTGGCCGGCAAGTCGGGCGCGAACCGCATCACCGCCTTCGACCCGACCGACTATGCCTGCCAGGTCGCCTGCGAGGTGCCGCGCGTCGACGGACGCGGCGGCGGCGGCCCGGACGTGGAAGGCTCGTTCGATCCCGACCAGACCATGAGCCCGCGCGACCGGAAGCGCGTGGACGACTTCATTCTCTACGGCATCGCCGCCGCCGACGAGGCGATCAAGGATTCGGGCTGGGTTCCCGAGACCGACGAGCAGAAGTGGCGCACCGGCGTCATCCTGGGCTCGGGCATCGGCGGCCTGTCGACCATCGCCGACACCGCGCTGGAGCTGGACGCCAAGGGGCCTCGCCGGGTCAGCCCCTTTTTCATTTCCTCGGCCCTGATCAACCTGATCTCGGGTCAGGTCTCGATCAAATACGGCTTCAAGGGGCCCAACCACGCGGTGGTAACGGCCTGCGCCACCGGCGCCCACGCCATCGGCGACGCCGCGCGCCTGATCAAGTACGGCGACGCCGACGTGATGATCGCTGGCGGCGCCGAGGCGGCGGTCTGCAAGCTGGGCATCGCCGGCTTCATCGCCTGCCGCGCCGTGGCCACGGCCTTCAATGACACGCCCGAAAAGGCCTCGCGCCCCTATGACAAGGATCGCGACGGCTTCGTGATGGGCGAGGGCGCGGGCGTCCTGGTGCTGGAAGAGTACGAGCACGCCAAGGCGCGCGGGGCCAAGATCTACGCCGAGGTGGTCGGCTACGGCCTGTCGGGCGACGCCCACCACATCACCGCGCCGTCGGAAGACGGCGAGGGCGGTTTCCGCGCCCTGCAGGCGGCGGTCAAGGACGCGGGCCTCCAGCCCTCCGACATCGACTATGTCAACGCCCACGGCACCTCGACCATGGCCGACGGCCTGGAAGCCGGCGCGGTCGAGCGCTTCCTGGGCGACCACGCCAAGAACGTCGTGATGTCCTCGACCAAGTCGATGACGGGGCACCTTCTGGGCGCGGCCGGCGCCATCGAGGGAATCTTCTCGATCCTGGCGATCCGCGACCAGATCGCCCCGCCGACCATCAATCTCGACAATCCCGACGTCCACGTCGCCATGAACCTGGCGCCGAACAAGGCCGTGCCGCACAAGATCGACGTGGCCGTGTCCAACAGCTTCGGCTTCGGCGGCACCAACGCCTCGGTCGTGTTCAAGAAGGTCCCGTGAGCCAGAAGCCGCAGCCCCCCAAGCGTCCCTCGAAGGGCCGCGCGCCGCGCGCCAAGGCCTCGCGGCCCGAAACCGCGTCGCTGGGACGCCGGTTGGGCCGCGGCCTCTTCGGCGCCCTCGCCACCTTGCTGGTGGTGGGCGTCGTCATCCTCCTGGGCGCGGCCTGGATCTATAGCGGCCCGGGCCCCGCGGCGAAGGCGGGCGACAAGACCACGGTGATCCTGCGCAAGGGCGCCAGCCTGCCCGAGATCGCCTCCAGCCTGGAGCGCGGCGGGGTCATCCGCTCGTCCTCGATCTTCATGACGGCGGCCAAGGCCACCGGCGCGGCGCGCGGGCTGAAGGCGGGCGAGTACGAGTTCGAGAGCCGAGCCTCCATGGCAACGATTCTGGACGCTATCCGCCACGGCCGCATCGTCCGCCACTGGATCACCATCCCCGAGGGCCTGACCTCGGACATGGTTATGGATATCCTCAACAAGTCCGACGTGCTGACCGGCGACGCGGCGACCCCGCCCGAGGGCGCGATCCTGCCCGAGACCTACGAGGTTCAGCGCGGCGAGGATCGGGCCGCGGTTCTGCAGCGGATGATGGACGATCGCGACAAGCTGCTGAACCAGCTCTGGGCCCACCGCCAGGAAGGCCTGCCGTATCGCAGCAAGGAAGAGGCCGTGACCATGGCCTCGATCGTCGAGAAGGAAACCGGCAAGGCCAGCGAGCGCCCGCAGGTGGCGGCGGTGTTCATCAACCGGCTGCGCACCGGGATGCGCCTGGATACCGACCCGACCGTGATCTATGGCATATCGCGCGGACGTCCGCTGGGGCGTGGCCTGCGCCGGTCCGAGCTGGATACGCCGACGCCGTACAACACTTACCGGATCGACGGTCTGCCGCCGACCCCGATCGCCAATCCAGGCCGCGCGGCCCTGGCGGCGGCGCTCAACCCGGCCAAAACCAACGACCTCTATTTCGTCGCCGACGGCACGGGCGGTCACGTGTTCGCCTCGACCCTGGAGCAGCACAACGCCAATGTCGCCAAATGGCGGCAGATCGAGCGCCAGCGGGCGGGCGAAGGTATCCCGGTCGTACCGGCCCCGCCGGCGGGGAAATAGACTCATGCCGATCTCGGGGATGACCGGCTTCTCCCGCGTCGAGGGCGCGCACGGCGCCTGGACCTGGGCGGTCGAGGCGCGCAGCGTCAATGGCCGTAACCTGGACACCCGCTTTCGCGGACCTCCCGGCTTCGACGCCTTGGAGCGCGCCGCGCGGGACGGCGCCCAGGCTCGCTTTCAGCGCGGCCAGTTGACGGTCAACGTCCAGGCCAAGCGGGCCGAGGCCGCAGGCGAGGCCCAGGTCAACGTGGCGGTGCTCGAACGCTATCTGAGCGCGGGTGGTCCCTATGTCGCCACCGGCATGGTCGCCAAGCCCACGCTCGACGGCCTCCTGGCCCTGAAGGGCGTGATCGAGGCGCGCGAGGACGAGGACGACGCCGAGACGCGCGCCGCCGTCGAGGCCGCCATGGCCGCCTCGATCGCCCAAGCCCTAGACGCGCTGAAGATCGCCCGGCAGGAGGAGGGCGCGGCCCTCGATCCTGTGCTGAACGGCCTGGTCGATCGCATCGAGACCCTGACCCAGGCCGCCGAGGGCGAGGCCGCCGGCCAGCCCGCCGTCCTGAAGGAGCGTTTCGCGCGCCGGATGGCCGAGTTGATCGGCGAGGCGGCCAGCGAGGACCGCATCGTCCAGGAGGCCGCCGCCCAGGCCGTGAAGGCCGATGTCCGCGAGGAGCTGGATCGCCTGGCCAGCCACGTGGCTGGCGCGCGAGCCCTGTTGTCGGGGGAGGGGGCGTCGGGCCGCCGGCTCGACTTCCTCTCCCAGGAATTCATGCGCGAATCCAATACTCTCTGCTCGAAATCGGCCCTCGCCGCCCTGACCGGGATCGGTCTGGAGCTGAAGGCCGTGATCGAGCAGTTCCGCGAGCAGGTCCAGAACGTTGAATAAGCCCCACCATACTCCTTCTCACGGCGCGCACCGGGGCCTGTTGCTGATGGTGGTCGCGCCCTCGGGCGTCGGCAAGACGTCTCTGACCCGCCGTCTGGTGGCCGATCACAACGACCTGCACCTGTCGATCAGCGCCACGACGCGCGACCCGCGCCCGGGCGAGCACGACGGCCGCGACTATCACTTCGTCACCCAGGACAAGTTCAAGGCGATGATCGAGGCCGACGCTTTTCTGGAGTGGGCCGAGGTCTATGGAAACTTCTACGGCAGCCCCAAGCCGCCGATCATGGCCGCGCTGGAGCGGGGCGAGAGCGCGCTGTTCGACATCGACTTCCAGGGCGCGATGAAGGTGCACGCCCAGGCCAAGGAAGACAGCGTGCTGGTCTATATCCTGCCGCCGTCGCTGGCCGAGATGAGCCGCCGTCTGCACGCGCGCAGCCAGGACAGCGAGGAGGTGATTCATCGCCGTCTCTCGCGCGCCAAGGACGAGGTCGCCGATTGGGAGCGGTTCGACTACGTCATCCTCAATGACGACTTTGACCGCGCCTATGCCGACCTGGCCCACATCTATCACGCCGAGCGTCTGAAGCGGGCGCGCAATCCCTGGATCGGCGAGCTGGTGGGCGAGCTCCTCAAGGAAGAGATCTGAGTCGCTCGCCCCCGCCGACAAGGCTCGGGCCAAGTCGCCCGGGCCGCGCTACAGCGCGCGGCGGCCGAAGATCAGGTGATACAAGGCCAGGATGACGACGGCGCCGACCGTCGCGACGGCCAGGCTGTAAAGGTTCAGGCCGGATACGCCGCTGCTGCCGAACTGGTTGAACAGCCAGCCGCCGACAAACGCGCCGACGATGCCGAGCACGATATCCAGCAGCACGCCGCTGCCGGTGCGATTGACGAGCTTGCTGGCGATGAAGCCGGCGATCAGGCCCAAAAGAAGCCAGGCGAGAATGGACATCGTGGAGACCTCCGTGAGCGGTCGCCCTGCGCGACCCGCTGCATCAAGGTCTGGACGGCGCCGTTAGTTCCCTGATCAGCGCTTGATCTGGTTCTGGACGAAGGCGATCAGCTTCTCCGCCGGGGCGCGGCCGAACGCGATGAAGAGGCCCGAGCCCAGCGCGGCGCCGATCAGGAAGGTCATGGTCATCGCGGTGATCCCCTTGTGGAGGGGCAGCTATTGCAGGCGCTCCGTGGCCAAGCCAAGGCGACAACGAGGCGCTGCGACGATCGGTCCGCGCCTGCTTGCTCAGGCGGCGCCGCGCGGCGGGGCCAGCAGGGTCAGCACGCAGGTCAGGCCTTCGGGCGCGTAGTCGAAATCGGCCGTTCCGGCCAGATCGCCCCGCAGGCTGGCGGCGATCAAGCGCGTGCCGAAGCCGCCGCGCGTGGGAGTCCTGGCCGGCGGGCCGCCTCGTTCGCGCCATGTGACGACAAGGCGGGTGCGGCCCTCAAGCTTCCAAGACACGCCGACCCGACCGGTCTCGACCGATAGAGCGCCATATTTCGAGGCGTTGGTGGCCAACTCGTGGAAGATCATCGCCAGCGCCACGGCGGCGTTCGGCGCCAGGGGCGCATCTGGCCCTTCAAGGTCGACCTGGCTTTCGTAGGGACGCAGCGCCCCTTTCAGAAGATCGCCGAGATCGGCGCCCTCCCAGTTGCGGCGGGTCAGCAGATCGTGAGCGCTGGCCAGAGCATGGATGCGGTCGTTGAACTGGGTCAGACCTGTCTCGCCGCCTTCGCGCAGGCTATGGCGCGCCAGGGACTGGACGATGGCCAGCGTGTTCTTCACCCGGTGGTTCAGCTCGTTGATCATCAGCTGCTGGCGTTCGGCGGCCTCGCGCGCCTCGTTCTCCCGCGCGCGCAGCTCCTCGTCCGCCGCCATCAGCGACCCGCGCACCTCGGCGATTTCCTGCAGATAGGATGGCGCGGGGTCCAGGGGCGCGCCCGCCGCCAGGGCCTCGGCCTCGCGAACAAGACCGCGCACGTCGTCCGAGATCGGACGGGCGAAGGCCAGAGCCGCCATGACGCCCAAGGCGATCATCAAGGCCGCGCCGACCATGGCCGGACCCAGAGAGTACAGCACGGTGCGGTTCAGCTCGGTCCTCGGCACGCCGATGATGAAGGTCCAATGTGACTGCTGTGAGCGGGTGAACCCGGTCAAGGTGGGGATGCCGTCGAGGGTCTGGCTGTGAAGAACGCCCTCGTTCGTGCGCGCCATGGCCTGCCGAAGGTCGTGGCTGGCGTGACGGCCCAGCATCTTCTCCTGGTCGCGCGAGCGCGCCACCACGACGCCGTTGCGATCGACGATGCTGGCCGTCCAGGTGTCCGGAAAGCCCTGGGCGGTCATCAGGGCGTGGAAGGCGCTCGGCGACTGAATATAGCCCAGCACGTGAAGCTTTCCCCGGACCAGGACCGGACGGTCGAAGGCGACGATCGGGCTTAGGGGCGCGGGGCGTTCGATCAGGTCGGACACCGTGGTGCGGCCGCTGGTCATGTCGGCCCAATCGCGGTCCGGCAGGCGCATCACGGGCGGCGTCGCGCCGGGGGGCATTCGCGTGTTGATCCACTGGCGGTCCTGGCTCATCAGCACGATCCAGGCGTCACGGCCCTTCACGGCTTCCTGGGCCTGCTTCTCGAAGGTGACGAGGTCGCCCTGGGCCAGGGCGGGCGAGACCGACAGGCCCTGCAGGATGCTCTGGCCCTGGCCGATCTGGCGGTCCGTGGCCAGGGATAGGGCGCGGGTCATGGCGGTCAGCTGCGTCGCGAAACGCTGCTCGCCTTCCGAATACTGCATGGCGACCAGCGCGGCCATCAACAGGATGGCCGGCGCCGCCAAGGTCAGGGCCATGAACAACAGTCGCCGCGCGACCGTCGATGGCGCCTTCGCCGCACGGTTCCTCACATTCGCCCCACTTGTCCCCGCGGTCAGGCTGAAGACCGCGGGGCCCGGCGTCAATAAACCCTGGGGCGTCGGAGGGCTAGAGCTTTTCCTATTCGGGTGAAACCACTGAACAGGGTAAGGTAGCTGTTTAACGATATACTTATGGTATACTTCCGGCGTTGCGATCTCGGCGCTGGAGGCTAGACTAGGCTCGCCCTGGCCAGGGACAGGAATCCGGCCAGGTCGATGACCTCGGCCCGCGCGTCGGGATTGACGCCGGCCCGTTCGCACAGCGTCGCGCCGCCCAGCGCCTTGAGGCTGGAGCGCAGCATCTTGCGGCGTTGGCCAAAGGCCGCGGCGGTGACCCTTTCCAGCGCGCCTATGACCTCGGCGGGCGGGGGGTCGGCCTTGGGGACCAGGCGCGCGACCGCCGAGGCGACCTTGGGCGGCGGGGTGAAGGCCTTGGCCGGCAGGTCCATGACCACGCGCGCCTCGCACAGCACCTGGGAGATCACCGCCAGGCGTCCGTAGGCGTCGTCGCCGGCCTGGGCGACGATGCGGTCGGCGACTTCCTTCTGGAACATCAAGGTCATGGACAGCGGCCGGAACGGGCCGGTCAGCCAGTTGATCAACAACTGGGTGCCGACATTGTAGGGCAGGTTCGAGACCACATGGGCCGGACCGCCGGCGGCCTTGGCGTCATCGACCTTGAGGGCGTCGCCCTCGACCAGTTCCAGGCGACCTTCGGCGACCTCGGCGACCTCGGCCAGCAAGGGCAGGAAGCGGCTGTCCTTCTCGATCGCCACGACGCGGGCGCCGGTTTCCAGCAAAGCGCGGGTCAGGCCGCCGGGGCCTGGGCCGACCTCGATTACCGTGTCGCCCTCGCCGACCTGAGCCAGGCGAGCGATTTTGCGGGTGACGTTCAGGTCTAGCAGGAAGTGCTGGCCGAAGCTCTTGCGCGCCATGAGGTCGTGGCGCTCCAGGGCCTCGCGCAGCGGCGGCAGGTCGGCCAGGCTCATGTCCAAATCTCTCAAGCGCCGCGACGGGCGGCGATCTCGTCCGCCAGCTTGATGGCGGCGATCAGGCTATCGGGACGCGCGATGCCGCGTCCAGCGATGTCGAAGCCGGTGCCGTGGTCGGGCGACGCGCGCACGATCGGCAAGCCCAGGGTGACGTTCACCCCGCCCCAGAAGTCCAGCATCTTGACCGGGATCAGGGCCTGGTCGTGGTACATGCAGAGCACGCCGTCATAACGTTCGCGGGCCTCGGCATGAAACAGCGTGTCGGCCGGGGCCGGACCGATCGCGTCGACGCCCAGATCGCGCAGCGCGCGGACGGCCGGCGTGATGATCTCGATCTCCTCGCGTCCCAGCGCGCCGCCTTCGCCGGCGTGCGGGTTCAGGGCCGCGACGGCCAAGCGTGGTCTCTCGACGCCGAAATCCTTGCGCAAGGCCTGGGCGGTGACCAGCCCGCTGTTGACGACGCTCTCGATGGTCAGCGCTCCCGGGACCTTGGCCAGGCTGGTGTGGATGGTCACCAGCGTGGCGCGCAGGTCGCCGGCGGCCAGCATCATCACCGGCCCGCGCGCGCCCTCGAACCGTTCGGCGGCGGTCAGTTCGGCCAGGAACTCGGTGTGGCCGGGGAACTTGAAGCCGGCTTCGTAGAGCGGCGCCTTGGCGATCGGGGCGGTGACCAGGCCGCTGACCGCGCCCGACAGCGCCAGGCCCACGCCCGTTTCGATCCAGCGGATCACCTGCGGCGCGTAGGTGGGCGAGGGGCGTCCGGCGACCACGGGCGAGAGCAGGGGGATGTCGATGACCGGAAGGGCCTCGCCGAAGACCTCCGGCGCGGCGTCCGGGCCCGTGACCACGCGAACCTTCACCCCGGCGCCGGCCGAGGCCAGCAGCTGGGCGTCGCCGATCACGACGAAGGACGGGCCGCGCTCGCGCAGGGCCTGCCAGGCCTTGGCGATGATCTCCGCGCCGATGCCGGCGGGGTCGCCGGCGCTGAGGGCGAGGGGGCGCGCCTTCACCGGCCTCAACGCGTCTCGATGGTGGCCTGATTGCGCAGGTCGCGCAGGTAGCGCTTGGAGATCAGCGCCAGCTGCTGACCCTTCAGGCGGTTCTCGATCTGGTCATGGCTGGGCGCGTTCGCGCCGCCCTGGCGTTTGCCGCAGACGGCGATCAGGTGCATCCCGGCGTCGGTCCGGATCGGGTCCGAGATCTGGCCGACATCCAGCTTGCTGGCCGCTTCCTGGAAGGCGGGGGCCAGGTCGGTGATCTCGGCCTCGCCCAGATCGCCGGCGACCAGGCCTTCGACCTTGCCGGCCGTGGCTTCCAGCGCGGCGCAGTTGGCGATCTTGGGCTTGAGGTCGACCAGCAGCTTGGTGGCGGCGGCGACCTGCTCGGGCGTGGCGTTGGCGGCCAGGGGCGCGGCGACCTGCTTGAGATCGACGATCGTGCTCTTGGAGCCGGCGCGCTTGTCGCGCAGATAGATGATGTAGACGCCGTCCTTGACCGGGATCGGCTTGGACAGCTGGCCGGGACGCAGTTGCTCCAGCGCGGCGTCGACTTCAGGTGGCATTTCGCCGGGGCTGATCCAGCCCACGTCGCCGCCATTGGCCGCCGTGGCCGAGGCCGAGAACTGTCGGGCCACGGCCGCGAACGGCGCGCCTTGCTGCATCTGGGTGATCAACTGGCTGGCACCGTTGGCGGCGGTCTCCATGCCGCCGACCCGCGCGGCGTCGATGAAGACCTCGCTGACCTGGTACTGCGGCTTGGCCGCCGATTCCGCGAGGCGGCGCTGGTAGGCCTTGATCTGGTCCTCGCCGATCCGCAGGCGCGAGCCGTAGCGCCCCTGGATCCACGACTGCCACGACGAATCGGCGCGCAGCTGGGCCCGCCAGGTGTCCAGGCCGATGCCCTGGGACGTCAGGCTCTGCTTGAGTTGGTCGGCGGTCATCTTGTTGGATTGGGCGATGTCGGCGATCTGCTCGTCGACTTCCTTGTCGGTCGAGATGATCGTGATCTTCTGCTGCTTCTCGACCCGCTTCAGCTCCTGCATCTCCAGGCGTTCGTCGATCAGCGAGCGCAGGGCTTCCTGCTCGATCTGGGGCAGGTTCTCCTGGGTGGGCTGCATCCCCGAAGTCGCCATCAGCAGGCGCATCCGCTGCACCACGTCATAGCTGGAGATGATGTCGTCGTTGACGACGGCGGCCACGCTCTCGGCCAGCGGGTTGGCCTGAGCCTGCGGCGTCGCCGGTTGCGGAGCCGCCGCCGGGGCCGGGGAAGCGCCTTGCGGTTGCGCGGCGGGAGCGGCCTGGCGCGCGATCGCGGGCAAGCCCAGGCTCGCCACCGTCAGGGCCAGGATGGAGGCGGCGCCGGCCGCGAAAGTCGTCACGCTACGCGCAGACCGCATGGATAGTGTCGTTCCTCTAGGCCGGGCCCCAGAGGGGCGCGCGGTCGATTATCACGTTTTCGGAAGCGACGATCGCTTAAACCGGCTTTTCCGCTCGGCTGTCGCCCCATGACACGCTCGCTGGACGCGCGGCCATCACCGCGCGCCCCCCAGGCGCGGTTAGTTTCTTCCCCCAACCCCGTATCTTCTATTGCCTAATGTGGCGAGGGTTAGGCTCACGGCGACGGTTCGGTCGGGCTGCAGCCGCAGGCCCGTCGCCGTCGAGGCGTAGCGATCTTCCTGTTGGTAGATCACGTCGATGCGGATGCATTCGTCGATATAGGCCACGCCCAGGTCGCGACGACGCCAGACGTTCTGCACCATGTCGCGCTGGCCGAAGGCCGTCAGCGCCCACTTCTTGGTGATGTTGAATTGGCCGCGCGCTTCGAAGTTTTCCTGGCGATTGCCGTTGGCGTCCAACTCGTCTTTCAGATAGCGCAACGAGCCGGTGACGCGCGAGGTATAGGCGTCGATGCCGGTTTCGATCCGCTGGATATCGTGGGTGTCGGAGTCGAGGCGTGTGCGGACGAAGGCCGTGACGCCCGCCACCGGGGTCACGGTGGCGGCGACGATCCAGTCGGATGACTTCGATTGCAGGCCCGTGCGGGCCGGCATCAGCGGATCGAACTCCGTGCGGAAGCTGCGGCCGACCAGGATGCTGGCGCCGCGTCCGCGCGCCAGGTCGAGAGTGGCCCGGCCGCCGACGTTCAGTCGCGTGCCGCCTTCATAGAGATCGAAACCCGGCGACTTGTTGGCCTGGAACAGATTGGTCTCGTCGAACTCGAGCGTCGCGCTGTCTTCGTTGTAGAGATAGGTCGTCGCGCCGTTGCGGGCGACGATCACCGGCACGCGCGAGCTGTCCGAGCCCGTGGCCACCTGGGCCAGCGGTTCCAGCACCACGCTGCCGCCGTTCTTCAGCGCCTTGTAGAAGGGCAGGCTCAGATCGACGCCGCCCACGCCCAGCGCGCGGGTGTAGGTTTCCTTGGCGCTGTCGCCGGCCGCCTTGGCTTCCGGGGTCAGATAGGTGCTGATCGAATAGGCGTCGCCGCGCGCTTGCACGAACGGCGAGATCTTCAGGCCAGGGCCGACGATTGCGCTGGTGCGCCAGTCGGCCTGCACCGTGCCGCGCGCGGAGTCGACGCCGCTCTGGCTCTTATAGGCGGCCAGGGCGTAGGGCGCTTCGCCGTACTGCGACTCCGAGCGATTGAGCATCACGCCCGAACCCTGCAGGCGCAGGCGGCCACCCAGGATCGCGCTGTCCGGCTCCCAACGCCCCTCGACCAGCGGCCCGATCAGGGGGAAGGCGGCCGTGTTCTCGAAGGCGTTGGCCACGCCCGTGGCGGTGTTGATCCCGACGACCCGCAGACCCTGCACCGAGACCGCCGCGATCGAGAACCAGGATCGCTGGTCCTGGCGCGTCGCATAGATCTGCGACGTCAACCGGTGGTCTTCGCTCGTAAACAGGCCGCGCTGCTCGTAGACCTGCTTGATGTGGTACTTGTCGAAGATCAGCGGGTCGGAGGTGCGCTCGGCCGAGAAGCCCCACTTCCACTTGTCGTCGATGTCGAACTTGCCGGTGGCCAGGATGAAGCTGCGGAAGGTCGACTCGCCGAAGCGGTCGCCGCGCACGTCGAACTGCTTGTCGTAGGTCAGGCCCCCGCGCGCTTCCAGGTAACCGGAGTAGAAGCGCTTGCGATACTCCACGTTCAGGAACGGGTTCACGTTCGTGTTGATCTGCGGCGTGAGCACCACGTCAGACGACGGCGACAGAATCTGCAGATAGGGCTGTTGGTACGAGATGCCACGGCCCTTGGAGTAGCCGATCGTCGGCGTCAGAAAGCCCGAGCTGTGGTCGGCCTGGGGGTCGGGGTGCCAGAACAGCGGCAGATAGAGGATCGGCGCGCCCCACAGGTGGATGACGGCGTGCTTGTAGTAGATCAGCTGGCGCTGCTTATCCTGCACCATCTTGTCGGAGGTGACCGACCAGGTCGGGGTCGGCTTTTCGGCGCAGACCTCGCAGGGGGTGTAGATCGCCTGGTTCAGCTCCGAGATGGTCGCGTTGCGCTTCACCGCCGTGCCGGCCGCGATCTTCACGCCCTTGCCCAGGCGGGCCGAGAAGTTGCGCGCGAAGCCGGCCTTCAGGTCCTTGTCGACCTCCATGTGGTCGGCGAATTGGGCCGTGCCGTCCTCGTTGATCAGCGCCACGTGACCATTGGCCGTCACCTGGCCGGTCTTGCTGTCATAGACGACTTCGTCGGCGCGCAGGGTGCGGCCCTGATAGCGGGCTTCCACCGAGCCGCGCGCGGTCATCACCTGGTTTTTGTCGTCCCGGATCAGCAGGTCGGACTCGAGATAATAGCCGTCCTGGCCCAGGCCGTCGGACGGGGGCGCGCTGACCACCGGGACCGGCGGAATGCTGGCCAGGGACTGCTGGGCGCTGGCGGCGCCCGCCGAGGCGAGCGCCATCAAGGCCGCCCCGCCCATGAGGACGACGCGACAGGCGGACCGGACGGGACCCTGTTCAGTCATGAACGACCTTGGAAGCAATGACTCACCCATCCTCGGTATAGCAAAGCAAAGTGAAGCCCGCCAAAATCGCCACGATCGGCGGCGTCCAGGCGGCGACCATGGGGGTCAGAACGTCCGCCTTGCCCAGCGTGCTGCACAGCTCGTTGAAGAAAAAGAACCCGAAACCCAGCGCGACGCCAGACCCGGCGAGCGCGGCCAGCCCGCCAAGGCGCATCAGGCGCAGCGAAAACGCGGCGGCCAGCACCGACATGGCCGCGAAAAGCAGCGGCGTGGCCAGGTCTTGCTGCAGGCGCAGCTTGAACGGCGCGGCCGAGAAGCCGGCGTCCTCGGTCCGCTTGATCGTGGCCGGCAGACGCCAGAGCGCCACGGCCTGGGGCGTGTTGAAGCGTTCGGAGGCGGTGCGGTCGTCTAGATTGGACGGGATCGACAGGCTGTCGGAGCGGATCGCGCCGGCGCCGGGCGTGGCCTCGCGCACCCCGGTCAGGCGCCAGAACCCCGGTTCCAGTCGCGCCTCGTTGGCCTCGATGCGCCGGGTGAAGTCCATCACGCCCTTGCTGTTCAGGGCGTAGATGAACAGCGAGACGCTCTTCAACCGCACCGAGCCGTCGACCAGGTCGCGGGCGCCGGCGCGGATGACGATCTGGGACTTGTCGTCGCCTTGGCGCAGCCAGATGCCCTTGGGCGCGGTCTTCAGATAGCCGTTCATCAGCGCGTCGCGCTCGGTCTCGAACTTGGCGGTCATGGCCGTGGTCAGCGGATTGAGCAGGGTTATGCTCAGGATGCCGATCACGAAAGAGGCCGAGGCCGCGGGCATGATGAAGCGCCAGGCCGAGACGCCGGCCGCGCGCATGGCGATCAACTCGCTGCGCCGGTTCAGCTCGACAAAGGCCCACATGGTGCCGAACAGGAAGACGAACGGCGCCAGCACCAGGATCGTGGCGGGCGCCTGCAGAACGGTGAGATACAGAAGCTGGATGAAGCTGGCGTCGGCGCGCGTGCCGACGTTGCGGGCGATGTCGACGAAGGCGATCAGCATCACCATCGCGCTCAGCACCGACAGGGCGCCGACCAGCGCGCCCATGGTGCGCCGCAGAACGTAGCGTTCCAGCATTCCCATGGTCATCAGGCCGCTCCCGTCCAGACGGGCGCGGTCTTCGCCAGGCGCCGGCGGACACGGCGCGACAGCTTCTGGCGGAAGATCTGCGACATGCCCCACCAGGTCGCGGCCAGGGGCACCAGGTACTGCAGCGCGTTCAAAGACGGCGCGTCCTCGCACGCGGCCTGGACGCCGAAGCCCAGGATGCGGATCACGGCGGCGGCCGCGCCGACGGCGGCGATGCGCTTGCCATAGCCCAAACGGCTGAAAGGTCCGCCGATCACCGCGGCCAGGGCCATCGCCATCAGGGCGATATTGTAGAGCGGCGCGGCGAAGCGCGAGTGCCCCTCGGCCAGCAGCTTCTTCTTGTTGTGCTGTTCCCAGTCCTGGGTCAGGTCCGGGAAGAACAGCTCGTGCGGATAGCGGTCCGAGATCTTGTAGTGCAGCAGCTCGTCGGTGTGGGACAGGCTGGATAGGTCGTAGGTGTATTCGTCGAACGATGTGTACTGCAGCACGCCTTCGCGGGAGAAGTGCTGGTTCGACCCGTAGCGCATGATCAGCACGGGCTGGCCCCTGCGCGTGGCGATCTCGGCCTCGCGCGACGAATAGGTCGAGGCGCCGCCGCCCGGCGTTTCCTGGTGAATGAACAGGTTGTGGATCTTGTTCGAGCGGTCGATCGACTGGGCGTAGACGGTCAGGCCTGGACCCGGCTCGGTGAACTGGCCCGGCTGCACCAGGGTCGAGGTCACGTCGGTCTTGATGTCGAACGCCGTCTCGCGGATCTGCCGGGCGGCCCAGGGCTGCAGCCATAGGCCCATGACCAGCGAGATCAGGGCGGCCATCGCCGCCAGGCGCATCGCCGGCGAGATCACGCTCCAGCGGCTCATGCCGCCGGCGAAGCAGACGACGATTTCTTGTTCGGTGTGCAGGCGGTTCATCGCCACCAGGGCGGCCACGAACAGGGCCAGCGGCATCATGATGCTCAGCAGCATCGGCAGGGCCAGAGCGATCATCTTCAGGAAGACCAGCGCGCTTTGGCGCTGTTCGACCAGGATGTCGAATTCCGCGAGGCTCCGCGCCAAAAGGGCGAGCGCCACCAAGGCCAGCGTCGCCAGAAGCGTCGGACCCAGCAACTGGCGGAAAAGGTAGCGTTCGATCAGGCGCATGAAGGATGGTTCGGGGCGGATGGATTCGTGGGACGACCCCCGAAGATGCGTCGTTCTACACGGGGCGTTCGCATCGGCACAACCGGGGACCTGACTTGGCCGTTCGAACTGGGGGTGAACGGAGCCTTTTCTAAGGCGCGGCATTGGACTATGCCGCGAGGCTATGAGGGAGCGGACGCGCGCTGGATGAGCGCCCGCGCCAAGTCGCTGGACCGCCGGATCGGCGGGGTCCGGCAAGGTCATTGCAGGAGCGCGACATGCGTATCGAGTTCGTCCCCGTCGACACCCAGGCCGGCGCCACGGCCGCGCTGGCCGTTTTGGCGCACGAGGGCGCGGCCTTGTCTCCGGAGGCCAAGGCGGCGAACGAGGCCACCGGCGGCGCCCTGGCGCGCGCCATCGCCGGCGGTCGCTTCACCGGCGCCAAGGGGCAGACCCTGGACCTCGTCGCGCCGAGCGGCCTGGAAGCCGCCCGCGTCGTGCTGATCGGCGTCGACGGATCGGGCGCCGTCGAGCCGGAGGCCGTCGAGGTCGCCGCCGCCGCCGCCTACCAGGCCGTCAAGGCCACGGGCGTTTCCGAGCTGGTTCTGAAGCTGGGGGCCGACGCCGAGAGCGCCGCCCGCGCGGCCTTCGGCGCGCGCCTGGCCGCCTATCGCTTCGACAAGTACCGCACCACCGAAAAGGCCGAGAAGAAGCCGTCGGTGACGGTGGTCAAGGTCGCCGCCGCCGATCCGGTCAAGGCCCAGAAGGCCTACGAGCCTCTGTCGGCCCTGGCCGACGCCATCGTCTTCAGCCGCGATCTGGTCTCCGAGCCCGCCAATATCCTGCATCCCGAAGAGTTCGCCGCTCGCGCCAAGGCGCTGGAGAGCCTGGGCCTCGAGGTCGAGGTCCTGGGGGAAAAGGCCATGGCCGAGCTCGGCATGGGCAGTCTGCTGGGCGTGGGGCAGGGCAGTGTCCGCGAGAGCCAGCTGGTCGTCATGAAGTGGACCGGCGCGGCGGATAAGAACGCCCAGCCGATCGCCTTCGTGGGCAAGGGCGTCTGCTTCGACACCGGCGGCATCTCGATCAAGCCGGCTGACGGCATGGAGGACATGAAGTGGGACATGGGCGGCGCGGCCGCCGTGGCCGGCGTCATGCACGCCCTGGCCGGCCGCAAGGCCAAGGTCAACGCCGTCGGCATCCTGGGCCTCGTCGAGAACATGCCCGATGGCAACGCCCAGCGGCCCGGCGACGTGGTCACCTCGATGTCGGGCCAGACGATCGAGGTCATCAACACCGACGCCGAAGGCCGCCTCGTGCTGGCCGACGCCCTCTGGTACTGCCAGCAGCGCTTCAAGCCCCAGTTCATGATCGACCTGGCCACCCTGACCGGCGCGATCATCATTTCTCTGGGTCATGACTACGCCGGTTTGTTCAGCAATAACGATGGTTTGTCGGAGAAACTTCTCGCGGCGGGCCAGGCCGAGCGCGAGACCCTGTGGCGCCTGCCCCTGCCGGCCGCCTACGAGAAGCAGATCGAAAGCCCGATCGCTGACATGAAAAACATCGGCGGTCGCCCGGCCGGCTCGATCACCGCGGGTCTGTTCCTGCAGAAGTTCGTCAACGGCGTGCCGTGGGCTCACCTCGACATCGCCTCGGTGGCCTGGAAGAAGCCCTCGACCGATCCGACCGTGCCGGACGGCGCGGCGGGCTTTGGCGTGCGTCTGCTGAACCGCTTGGTCGCCGACGCCTACGAAGGCTGATCGTGTCCGCCGCGCCCTGCGAGGTCTGGTTCTATCACCTGGAGCGCTCGTCGCTGGAACAGGTGCTGCCCGAGCTTCTGGAAAAGACGCTCGGCCGGGGCTGGAAGGCGCTGGTGCGCGGCGGCGATCCGCGACGGCTGGAGGCGCTGGACCAGCACCTCTGGACCTATCGCGAGGACAGTTTCCTGCCGCATGGCTTGGCCAACGAGCCGATGGCCGAGCGCCAGCCGGTGCTGCTCAGCGCCGAGGACGGGAACCCGAACGCCGGCGACGCGCTGTTTCTCATCGACGGGGCCGAACCTGGAGATCTTTCAGGGGTTTCGCGCTGCATCCTGCTGTTCGACGGCCGGGACGAGCAGGCCCTGTCGCTGGCTCGCGGTCGCTGGTCGGTGTTCAAGAAGGCGGGGCATCCGGTGTCGTATTGGCGCCAGGGCGCCGAACGCGGTTGGGAGAAGCAGGCATGAAGCGCGTCGCGTCGGCTCTGGTGCTGGGTCTTGTCCTGGCGTCTTGTTCCAGCGCGCCCGAGCCGGCTCCGCCGCCGCCGCCCACGACGCCCACCGCGCCCGCCGCTGTCGCCCTGCCGCCGACCCCGCCGACCAGCGCGTCTTCCGGGGAGCCCAAGGATCAGTGCGGCCTGAAGGAAGCCCAGGCCTATGTCGGCAAGCCGCGCACCAGCTTGCCCGCGCCGGTCGATCCGTCGCGCTGGCGCGTGGCGTGCACGACCTGTCCGGTGACCCTGGACTACCGACCCGACCGTCTGAACATCTTGTTCAACGCCGATACCGGCGTCGTGCAGCAGGTCAAGTGCGGCTGACCGGACTCAAGATTCAAACATTTGGAGCGCGTTCGAGCGGTTCAGCCGCTCACGCTTAAACCTGCGGCGCGCTCGCGCGTCAGGACCGTTGGCCGAGGCCGGGGAACATCGCCACGCCGTCCTCGAACACGCCCAGATAGCCCAGCTCGCCCAGCAGCGGCGTCAGATCCTCGACCAGATCGTCGGACCGCGGCAGATGGGCCGGACGGCCGGTCTGGTCGTGCAGGCGATAGACCGTCCACATCTTGCCCTTGGGCGCTGGAGCGCCGGGCTGGATGAACCTGTGCTCCCAGCCGACCAGGGCCGGCTGGCGGTCGATTTCGACGTCGAACGGCCGGTCGCGGAAGGCCAGGTCCATCTCGATCCGCACTGCCTCGCCGATCCGCGCGTTCACCCACGCCGCGAACGCCTCCAGCACGGTGTGCGCGGAGAGGCCTTCGGGGTTGGCCACGACGTGGTTGCGAGGATGGGCGGGCTTACTCATGCCGCCACCATGCGCGACCAGGTGTCGCGGAAGCGCTAAGCGACATGGTTTAGCGGGCGTTCACCCTAAACCTCGGCGATGGTCACGCCTCGGCTTCCGCCAGCTCCTCGGCCAGCGCCATCCAGGCCTCCTCGGCCTCGTCCAGCTTGGACTTAGCGTTGTCGCGGCGCTTGGTCAGTTCGGCGACCTTGGCCGGGTTCTTCACATAAAGATCGGGGTCCTCGAGCTGGGCGTCCAGCTCGGCCAGGTCGCGGGTGCGCCGGTTCATCACCTGCTCGGCGGCCTCGACCTTGCGGCGCAGGGGCTCGACAGCGGTCTTCCTCGGCGCCGGCGCGGCGGGCGCGACCGGCTCGCGGGCGACCTGGGTCGGCTTGACGGCCAGCTTGGCGCGCTCCAGCACGAACCGGGCGTAGTCGTCCATGTCGCCGTCGAACGGCTTGACCGTCCCGTCCGCCGCCAGCCACAGGCGGTCGGCCACCAGCTCCATCAGCGAGCGATCGTGAGTGATCAGGATCACCGCGCCCATATAGTCGTTCAGCGCGTCCAGCAGGGCGCGACGCGAGTCGATATCCAGGTGGTTGGTCGGCTCGTCCAGAATGAGCATGTGCGGCGCGTCCATCGCCACCAGGTTCAGCAGCAGGCGCGCGCGCTCGCCGCCGGACAGGGCGTCGACCCGGGTCTCCTGCTTCTCGAAGCCCAGGCCGAACTGGGCCAACTTCGAGCGGCGCGAGCTCTCGGACGCCTCCGGCATCGCCCGACGGATGATCTCCAGCGGCGTGTCGTTGGGATCCATCGCCTCGATCTGGTGCTGGTGGAACCAGCCGACCTTCATCTTCTTGTCGCGGTGGAACTCGCCCTTCTGCACGCCCAGGGCGCCGGCGATCATCTTGGCGAAGGTCGACTTGCCCGCGCCGTTGACGCCCAGCAGGCCGATGCGGTCGTCCAGGTCCATGCGCAGGTTCAGGTTCTTGAGGATCGCCCGGTCTTCCTCGTAGCCGACAAACGCTTTCTCCAGCCGGATCAGCGGCGGGGGCAGGGGCTTGGGCGGCGAGGGCAGGGTGAAGGGCGCGACGCGCTCCTCGATCGTGGTGGCGACCGGCTCCATCTTGGCCAGCCGCTTCATGCGTGACTGGGCCTGGGCGGCCTTCGAGGCCTTGGCCTTGAAGCGGTCGACAAAGGCCTGCAGGTGGGCGCGCTCGGCGTCCTGCTTGGCCTTGGCCGACAGCTGCAGCCGGGCCTTCTCGGCGCGACGCTTCTCGAAGTCGTCGTAGCCGCCGACATAGAGCTCCAGCTTGCCGTTGGCCAGGTGCAGCATGTGGGTGCAGCTGTTGTTCAACAGCTCGCGGTCGTGGCTGACGATCAAAGCGGTGTGCGGATATTTCTGCAGCCTCGCCTCGAGCCACAGCGCGCCTTCCAGGTCGAGATAGTTGGTCGGTTCGTCCAGCAGCAGCATGTCGGGCTCGGCGAACAGCGCCGCCGCCAGGGCCACGCGCATCCGCCAGCCGCCCGAGAACTCGCGCATCGGCCGCGCCAGGTCGTCCTGGGTGAAGCCCAGGCCCACCAGGATTTCCGAGGCCCGCGAGGGAGCCGCGTCGGAGTCGATCTCGATCAGCCGCCCCCAGATCTCGCCCATCTCCTCGGGATCGGCGGTCTCCAGCCGGGTCAGCAGGCGGTGGCGCTCCTCGTCGGCCTCCAGCACCGTTTCCAGCAGGGTGACCGGCGTGGCCGGGTGCTCCTGATCGACCGAGCCGATCCGCGCGGTCTTGGGCAGGCTGATCTCGTCGTCGCTGACCGGCAAATGGCCCAGGATCAGCTTGAACAGCGTCGACTTGCCCACGCCGTTGCGCCCGATCAGTCCGACCTTAGCGCCCGGCGGCAAGCTGACGCTGGCATGGTCGAAGAACCGTCGACCCCAGGCGTCGAAGGTCAGGTCGTTGATCTGAAGCATTTTTGTGAAGGTTACGCGGCGGGGTTGGCGGGGAGGAGGCGCACGGCTATAAGCCCGCAACCTCCCAATTCACAACTTTTCTGTGAGATCACTACCGTGACCGAACGCACCTTCTCGATCATCAAGCCGGACGCCACCCGTCGTAACCTGACCGGCGCCATCAACGCGGTGATCGAGGCCGCGGGCCTGCGCATCGTCGCCCAGCGCCGGGTTCACCTGACCGAAGCTCAGGCCAAGAAGTTCTACGAAGTCCACGCCGAGCGTCCGTTCTACGGCGAACTCGTCGCCCAGATGACCGCCGAGCCGGTCGTCGTCCAGGTCCTGGAAGGCGAAAACGCCGTGGCCAAGTACCGCGAAGTCATGGGCGCCACCAACCCGGCCAACGCCGACGAAGGCACGATCCGCAAGCAGTTCGCCCTGTCGATCGGCGAAAACTCGGTCCACGGCTCGGACAGCCTGGAAAACGCCAAGATCGAGATCGAGCAGTTCTTCACCGAAGACCAGATCGTCGGCTGATTTCAGCGCGACTTTTCAGGTGACGCGAAGCGGCCGGATCGGTGACGATCCGGCCGTTTCGTTTTTTCGGAGTCGGGGGCGGTGAAGCACTACGAACGGGGCGAGGTGATCCTGGCGGTCACGCTGTCGGGCGTGGCCGGCTATGTCGACGCGATCGGCTTTTTGAAGCTGGGCGGTTTCTTCGTCTCGTTCATGAGCGGCAATTCCACGCGCTTGGGCGTGGGCTTGGCCACCCTGAACTGGACCGCCGTCGCCACCGTCCTGACCCTGGTGAGCTCGTTCGTGGCCGGCGTGGTGCTGGGCGCGCTGACCGCCAGGGGCTTCGGCGAGACTCGTCGCTCGCCGGTGCTGGTCCTCGAGGCGGGGCTGCTGGCGAGCGGCGCGACCTTGATGGCCCTGGGCTTCCACACGGCGGGCGTGACGGCGGTGGCCATGGCGATGGGGGCCGAGAACGCCGTCTTCCAGCGAAACGGCGACGTCGCGGTCGGCCTGACCTACATGACCGGCGCCCTGGTCAAGGCCGGGCAGCGGATCGCCGGCGCCCTGGTGGGCGGAGAGCCGTCAGACTGGCTGCGCTATGTGCTCCTGTGGGCGGGTCTGGCCTGCGGCGGCGCGATGGGAGCCCTGACCTATCTGACGATCGGCGCGACGGCGCTGTGGGTGGCCGTCGCGGTCGTGCTGGGCGGCGCGATCTGGGCCGAGCGTCGCTGGCGCTCGGTCTGAGCAAGTTTGCGCCGCTGACATCCGAATCCCGGGGGAGGCGCCTATCTTCCGGCTCGGAAAAAGCGGGGGAATGCGGATTTGCGGTTTGGAGGCGTGATCGCGGCGGTCTGGCTGGCGCTGAGTCCAGCGGCGGCGCGGGCCCAGTCGGTCGAGGACGTCGTGGTCTCGCCCCAGTCCAGCGGCCATTGGCTGCGGGCCGAGAGCGAGCACGTGATCGTCTATTCCGACGAGAAAGCCGATGTGCTGCGCAAGACCGTCGCCGATCTGGAGGCGTTGGATGGCGCCCTGCGCGCGCTCTACGGCAAGTCGGACGCGCCGGCCCCGCGCAAGTTTCCGATCTATCTGGTCCGCCCCGTGGCGCGCGGCGAGACCGTCAACGCCCAGTATCAGCGCTTCATGCCGGGCGCGGCGGTCACCGCCCTGTCGATGGACGTGGCCGAGGTCGACGACATCTTCGCCGTCGTGGTGCGCGACGATTTCGACTTCTTCAACGTCGTCGACAGAACCGCCGGCGACGACGGCGTGCTGGGCGCCTACGCCCTTCATTTCTTCGGCGAGAACTTCCCGTTCCGCCAGCCGCGCTGGCTGATCAAGGGCGCGGGCATCTATTACAGCGGCGCCGACATCGGCCCCGACCGGGTGGTGGTCGGCAAGACGCCGGCCATGTTCGACGACGCCCAGGGCCTGCGCGACCTGAAGAAGATCACCAGCATCATCGCCGAGACGGGCGACGACTGGAGCTATGCCGAACGCCAGCGCTACGACGCTCAGTCGGCGCTGCTGGTGCGCTACCTCTGGGCGGACCCCGACCGCAAGGCCCGGCTGGCGATCTATCTCGACCGCATCCAGGGCGGCGAGCGCGATCTGTTGGCCACCTGGGGCGAGGTGTTCGGCCAGCCGATCGAGAAATTGCCCGACGCGATCAAGGCCTTCCTGGCCGCCCAGCAGGCCGCCGGCGGCCCGTCGACCGTGACACTCCCGCGAGCCAAGCGGCCGCCGACGATCAAGATCCGACGGATGCCCAAGGGCGCCGACGACCTGATCCTGGAAGTCCAGCAACTGAAGACGGGATTCGTCGCCGATCGGCCGGGCCTTCTGCGGCATTTCCAGCGCGCCGCCGCCCGCCGGCCGGACGATCGCTACACGCGCCAGGCCCTGGCGCGGGCCGAGATCACGCTGGCCGGGCCGGGCGGGGGCGACCGCGACAAGGGCGAGGCGCTGCTGGAGGGGCTGCTGAAGGAAGACTCGGGCAACCTCGAGGCCCTGCGCCTGATGGGAACCAGCAAGCTCTACCGCGCCGCCGCCGCAGACAAAGCCGACAGGCCGGCGCTGTTGGCGCAGGCGCGCGACTATCTGATGAAGGCCGACGCGGCGGAACCCAACGACTACCAGACCCTGTTCCTGCTGGCCCAGACCATGACCGCGGACGATGCGCCGTCGCCCCAGCGCCTGGCCCTCCTGCGCCGCGCGGTGAGCCTGGCCCCCGAGGTCGCCAAGATCCGCCTCGTCGCAGCCGTCGCCTTCCTGCTGGGCGACGACGCTGACACGGCCTATCAGCTGCTCAAACCCGTCTCGGCCGACCCCTACGGCGGCGCCGAGGCCCAGCAGGCCAAGAAGCTGTTGGAGCTGATGGCGCGGGCGGGGAGGCCTTAGAGGGGCTCGAGTCTCTAGCCCTATCCAGAAATCCGACCTTCCCGGCGAATGCCGGGATCCAGATCGAACCCGATGAAATCCATCCGTTCAGCGGGGCGCTATGTCGCGTCATCCCCAATCGCGCCGGATGAATCTGGGCCCCGGCGTTCGCCGGGGAGATCGGTCTTGTCGAAGTGTCGACAAGGGGATGGCGGAGCTTGAAGGGCGTGGCGGGAGGTTCGAGCGCGTGCACATGGGTCGAAATCGGCGCCGGCCTCCAAGCCCTCGATCCGCCTAAAGTCCCCGCACGAACGTCGCCAGCGTCGCCGCGTAGAGCTTATGTTCCTGTTCCAGCACGCGGACCCCTAGCGCGTGGTCGTCGTCGCCGGGCCGGATCGGCACGCGGGCCTGGCCGAGGATCGGGCCTTCGTCGACGCCGGCGGTGACCAGGTGGACCGTGCAACCGGCCTCGGCCTCGCCGGCGGCGATCGCGCGGGCGTGGGTGTCCAGGCCCGGGTACTTGGGCAGCAGGGACGGGTGGATGTTCAGCATCCGGCCTTCCCAGGCGTCGACCAGGAAGGGGGTGAGGATCCGCATGTAGCCCGCGAGCGCGATCACCTCGATCCCGCGTTCGCGCAGGGCCGCGTCGATGGCCCGCTCGTGGGCCTCGCGATCCTTGCCGAAGGGTTTCTGGTCGACGCAGAGGGCCTCGACGCCCGCCTGTGCGGCGATCTCCAGGCCCTTGGCGTCCGGCTTGTTGGACAGCACGAGGGCGATCTCGAACGGGCAGTCGGCGGCTTGGGCGGCGCGGACCAGGGCTTCCATGTTGGAGCCTCGGCCGGAGATCAGGACCGCGACCTTGGTGCGTTGGGTCATCAATTTGCGCCCCCTCGGTCAACGGGCGTCTCGCCCGTCGACAGCTCCCCCGCGAGCGGGGGAGCAGGATTGTGATTTTTCCTTCCTCGCCCGTGAAGCGGGGGAGGAGGCGCGGCGCGAAGCGCCGTGACGGAGGGGCGCTAGGCCTTGACCAGCTGCCCGCAGATGAAGGCGTCCTCGCCAGCATTCAGCAGGGCGGCCAGCACCGGTTCGGCGTCGGCCTGGGCGACGATGATGATGAAGCCGACGCCGCAGTTGAACGTCCGGCGCATCTCGTGCTCGGAGACGCCGCCGGTCTTGGCCAGCCAGTCGAACACCGGCGGCAGGGGCCAGGCGTTCCAGTCGAACTCGGCGGCCAGACCCTCGGCGATGGCGCGGGGCGGGTTTTCGATCAGGCCGCCGCCGGTGATGTGCGCGCCGCCCTTGACGCGACCCGACTGCAGCAGGGGCAGCAGCGACTTCACATAGATGCGGGTCGGGGCCATCAGGGCCTCGGCCAGGGTCTTGCCGTCTTCGCCAGGAACGGGGAACGGGCAGGGGGCGTCCCAGGCCAGGCCCGAGCGCTCGACCACGCGGCGCACCAGCGAATAGCCGTTGGAGTGCGGCCCCGACGAACCCAGGCCGATGATGATGTCGCCGGCCCGCTGCTTGTCCAGCTTGGGCAGGACGTCGTCGCGGTCGACGGCGCCGACCGAGAAGCCGGCCAGGTCGTACTCGCCGTCGCCATACATGCCCGGCATCTCGGCGGTCTCGCCGCCGACCAGGGCCGCGCCGGCCAGCTTGCAGCCGTCGGCGATGCCGGCGACGACGCTCTTGGCGGTCTCGACGTCCAGCTTGCCGGTGGCGAAATAGTCGAGGAACATCAGCGGCTCGGCGCCCTGGGCCAGCAGGTCGTTGACGCACATGGCCACAAGGTCGATCCCGACCGTGGCGTGCATCCCGGTGTCGATGGCGATGCGCAGCTTGGTGCCGACGCCGTCGGTGGTCGTGACCAGCAGCGGATCGTCATAACCGGCCGCCTTCAGGTCGAAGAGGGCGCCGAAGCCGCCCAGGCTGGCTTCCGCGCCGGGGCGGCGGGTGGCCTTGGCCAGCGGCTTGATCGCGTCGACGAGCGCGTTGCCCGCGTCGATATCGACGCCCGCCTGGGCGTAGGTAAGGCCGTTGGGCTGGTCGCTCATGAGCTCGCTCTCGTCTACCGAAGGCCGCAACGACCTCCGAACACGCGGAAAATTCGCTTTCCCGGTACGCTGAGCGCGTCTTGACGCTTGCAGACTCGGGGGTGCGCGAGGCTATTAGCAGCGGATGAAGCCGATCACCACCACCGCCGAGCTGGCGGCGTTTTGTAATGCGCTTACGGGCGAGCCTTTCGTCGCCGTGGACACCGAGTTCATGCGCGAGACGACCTACTGGCCCAAGCTGTGCTTGATCCAGGTCGCGTCGCCGACGCACGAGGCGGTGATCGACCCGCTGGCCGACGACATCGACCTCGAGCCCCTGCTGGCCGTCATGCGCGACGAACGCATCTTGAAGGTGTTCCACGCCGCCCGTCAGGACGTCGAGATCTTCAACAACTTGAAGGCCATGCCGAGGCCGCTTTTCGACACTCAGGTGGCGGGCATGGCGGCGGGCTTCGGCGAGCAGATCGCCTATGACGCTCTGGTCCGCCAGATGCTGCGGATCGAGATCGACAAGTCCAGCCGCTTCACCGACTGGGCGCGCCGGCCGCTGACCGAGGCCCAGCTGAGCTACGCGCTGGCCGATGTCACCCACCTGGCCAAGCTGTTCCCGATCCTGCGCGAGCGCCTGGAGACCTCGGGTCGCCTGGCCTGGGTCGAGGAGGAGATGAAAGCCATCTCCGACCCGGCCGCCTATGATGTCGATCCGGAGAAGGCCTGGCGGCGCCTTCGCCCGCGCAAGACCGCGCCGAAATACCTGGCCGTCTTCAAGGCCGTCGCCGCCTGGCGCGAGCGCACCGCCCAGAACCGCGACCAGCCGCGCGGCCGGATCCTGAAGGACGAGGCCATCGACGAGCTAGCCACCCAGGCGCCGACCAGCCTCGACGCGCTGAACAACCTGCGCGGCGTGCCCAAGGGCTTCGGCGGCAGCAAGTTCGGTCCCGACCTGCTGGCCGCGATCAAGGCGGCCCTGGCCGATCCGGAAGGCTATGCTCCGGTCATGGACAAGCCCGGCCCGCCGCCGCCCGCAAACGCCGGCGCGGTCGTCGAGCTGCTGAAGGTCCTGCTGAAGGCTCGCGCCGAGGAAGCCGGCGTCGCCTCCAAGCTGATCGCCACGGTGTCGGATCTCGAGAAGATCGCCGCCGACGACAACGCCGCCACCCCGGCCCTGGTCGGCTGGCGTCGCGACGCCTTCGGGACCGACGCCCTGAAGATCAAGCGCGGCGAGCTGGCCCTGGTGCTGGACGGCGCCAAGGTCCGCGTCGTCGAGGTGCGTCGCGGGCCCAAGGCCGACTGATCCAAGCGCGGACGACGGACAAGCTATCCGCGCAATTTTTTACCTTTGCCTGCGTTTTGGTAAACGTCATGCAAAGGTTTGCTCGCGTACCTCGCCGTCACTTTTGTCCTCTATGGAGGGCGGAGTCGCGTAGGGGGTCGTCTTGAGTTCGTTCTGGCAGGATCTGGCTATCGCCTACAGGCCGGCTGCGGTTTCGCGGCGCAAGCAGATCGCCCTGCGGCTGTTCGTCGTGCTTGTGCTGGCCGCGATGGCCATGATCCGGCCCGGGGCGGGCTTCATCTTTCCCTGGGCGGCCGTCTATCTGGTGGTCCAGATCGCCGAGTGGGCGGCGCTGAACCGCTTCCTGCGCAAGGCCGAGCCGTCCGGACTCGATGTCTCCTTGAGCCTGGTCGCCGACTGCGCGCTGGCGGCGGTGTTCGGCTGGCTGTCGGTGCCGGTGTGGGCGGCGGGGACGCCTCTCGGCGCGGCCTCCGCGGTGCTGCTGCTCTCGGGGGCCATTATCACGGTGCTGATGGGAGCGGAGGGCTGCGTGGCCGCCTTCATCGCTTCGGGCGGCGCCTATGTGGCCTATCTGGTTATCGCGCCCTTCGCGGCGGGGGATCGCTTGGATCCGGTCATGCCGTTCTTCCTGGTCGGCGCGGGCCTGCTCTCCCTGACGCTGGGCCTGGTCTTCCTATGGTCGCGCAGGACCCTGGCGGCCGAACGCGCCGCCCGGCGGGCGGCCGAGGCCCAGACGGCCGCCAAGTCCGCCTTCATCGCCATGGTCAGCCACGAGCTGCGCACGCCCATCAACGCCATCCTGACCGGGGCGGAGTCCCTCGAGCGCGATCGCCCCGACGCGGCCCTGATCGCCGACGCGGGCCTGATGATGCGCGGCCTGCTGAACGATCTCCTCGACCTTTCCAAGATCGAGGCGGGCCGCATGAGCGTCGAGGTCGTCGATCACGACCTGCGGGCCGTGGTCGCCGACGCGGTCGACTTCTGGCGCAAGGCCGCCGAGGCCAAGGGCGTTCGCCTGGTGCTGAAGGGCGACGAGGTCATGCCCCAGTGGGTGAAGGGCGATCCGATGCGAGTGCGGCAGGTGCTGAACAACCTGCTCTCCAACGCCATCAAGTTCACCGCCGAGGGCGAGGTGGCGGTCGGGGTTCAAGTGGAGTCGCGCGATCCTCGCGTGGTGTCGATCGAGGTGCGCGACACCGGGCCGGGTCTGGCCGACGACCAGATCGAGCGGCTGTTCAGTCCGTACGAGCAGGCCGGCGTCGAGACGGCGCGGGCGTTCGGCGGCACGGGCCTTGGCCTGGCGATCAGCCGCGACCTGGCCCGGCTGATGGGCGGGGACCTGTGCGCCGCCAACGCCGAGGGCGGCGGCGCGCGCTTCACCCTGCGCCTGCCCGCGCCAGAGGGAAGGGCGCCGGCGCCCGAGGCGCGGGACGAGGCCCTGGCGGTGCGCGACGACGCGCCGCTGGTGCTGGTGGTCGACGACCACGACATCAATCGCCGCGCCCTGCGGCAGTTGCTGGAAGCCTTTGGCGCGAGGGTCGAGACGGCCGAGGACGCGCTGTCGGCCCTGGCCCTGGCCGAGCGTCACGTGTTCGACGCCATCTTGATGGACGTGCGGATGCCGGGCGTGGACGGGCTGGAGGCCACTCGCCGTCTGCGCGCCACCCCCGCCAACCGCGCCACGCCGGTCATCGCCGTCACTGGGGCCGTTTCTCCGGAGGAGATCGCCGCCTGCCGTGAGGCCGGCATGACCGGCTGGGTCGAAAAGCCGGTTAAGGCCCGCGACCTCTACGCCGCTTTGTTCGGCTGAACGCCGGCGAGGCCCTTGCTCCCCGCGAGGCCGCGTAGGAGGATCGCCATGCGCGTAGGGCGGCATTGGCGCCGCCTAGAGGTGAGGCGTTGGGGATGTTGTCCGTATCGCGGGTGTCGTGTGTCGCCCTGGGGGCCGCTTTATTGGCCACGCCGGCCCTGGCGGCGTCGAAGTGCCAAGTCTTCAAGCTCGCCGAGCTGCCCGTGACCATGGAGGGCCGTTCGCCGATCGTGACCGCCCAGATCAACGGACGCCAGGCGCGCTTCATCCTCGACAGCGGCGCGTTCTATAGCACGATCTCGGAGGGTGACGCCAAGGAGTTTGGCCTGTCGGTCAGCGACCTTGGTCCCAACGTGCGTCTGAAGGGCGTGGGCGGCGAGACGTCCCTGGGCGTGGCCACCGCCCAGGAGTTCGTGATCGCGGGACAGAAACTATCGCGCATCCAGTTCGCCGTCGGCGGCAGCGATACGCACTATTCCGGCCTGCTGGGCCAGAACTTCCTGGGGCTGGCCGGCGCGGAATACGACCTGGGCCATGGCGCCGTGCGTCTGATGAAGACCCAGAACTGCGGCGATACCGGCTTGGCCTATTGGGCGGGCGACAAGCCCTTCGTCCTGCTGCGCGTCCAGCCGATGGAGAACGGCGACCGCCATACCATCGCGACGGTCGAGGTCAACGGCGTCAAGCTGAAGGCCATGTTCGACACCGGGGCGCAATTCACGTCGATGTCGCTGTCGGCGGCCGCCAAGCTTGGTGTGCGGCCCGACAAGTCCGGCGCGCCGGTCGAGGGCTACACCTCCGGCGTCGGCCAGAAGCGGGTGCGGATCTGGCGGGCGCGCTTCGACAAGATCGACATCGGCGGCGAGGCGATCAAGGGGCCCATGCTGCCGATCGTCGACCAGTCGCTCGACGACGCGGACATGCTGATCGGCGTCGACTTCTTTCAGACCCACCGGGTGTTCGTCGACAACCAGAACCACCGGATGTTCTTCACCTACGAAGGCGGACCGCTGTTTGGCATCAACCCCAAGGGCGCGGTGGACGAGACCGGCAAGGCCCTGGACCTGACCGACGCCGCGGCCGAGCCCACGGACGCGGCCGGCTATGGCCGTCGCGGCGCGGTGCTGGCCTCGCGCGGCAAGTATGACGAAGCCATCGCCGACTTCGACAAGGCCGTGGCCATGGCGCCGAACGACGCCGAATACCTGCTGCAGCGCGCCCGGGCTCACCTGGCCAATCGGCAGCTGCTGCTGGGCGTGGCCGATCTCGACAAATCCATCGTCCTGGATCCGAAGAACGCCGAGGCGCGCCTGACGCGGGCGCAGCTGCGGCTGGGGTCGCGCGATCCCGCCGGCGCCCTGGCCGACCTGAAGATCGCCGACGAGGCCCTGGCGCCGTCCTCGGGCGCACGCATCCGGCTGGGGAGCCTCTATTCGTCGGCCGACGCGCCGGACCTGGCCCTGAACAGCTTCGACCTCTGGCTCAAGAGCCATCCCGAGGACGTCGCCCGCGCCCAGGCCTTCAACGGTCGCTGCTGGGCGCGCGCCCTGCTGAATCGCGAGCTGGACAAGGCGCTTGGCGACTGCGACGCGGCGCTGCGCCTGCGTCCGGGCGACGCGGCCTATCTCGACAGCCGCGCGCTGGTCCGCCTGCGCCGAGGCGAACTGGACAAGGCCCTGGCCGACTACGACGCCGCCGTCGCGAGCTCGCCTCGCGAAGCCTGGTCGCTGTACGCCCGCGGCGTCGTCCAGCGCCGCCTGGGCAAGATCCCCGAGGCCGACGCCGACAAGGCCAAGGCTCTATCGCTCAATCCTCGCGTGGCCGAGCGAGCCAAGCGATACGGGCTGGAGGGGTGAGGGGGGCGCGCCCTTACACGGCGAGCGCGCGCCGAACGTCCTCGATGAGACGAGCGAGCGGACCGCTTTCCTCTCCGGTGCGCCAGGCGAGGATGAGCGGCGCGACCGGCGCGTCTCCGTGGCGCAAACGTCTTTGGGAAAAGCCCGTCATGCCTAGCCCTCCCATGGACCCGGGAACGAGGGAGACGCCAAGCCCCGCCGCGACCAGACTGAGTGTCGAGGTCATCTGTGACGCCTCCTGGACGACGCGCGGGCTGAAGCCCGCCTTGCGACATGCCGCGATAATGCCGTCATAGAGCCCTGGACCGCCTGGCCGGTGATAGAGGACGAAGCGCGCCGCGCTCAGGGCTTCCAGCGGCATCGCCTGGCCTTCTTCATATTGGGCGAGCAAGGGGTGATCATTCGGAAGGATCGCGACCATTTCCTCGTCCAGCAGCTGTCGCATGGTCACGCCGGCGTCTTCCTCGGGCGGCGCGCGAACGAAGGCCGCATCGAGTCGACCGGTTCGCACGGCGGCGATCAGCGTGTCGCTGTTGGCTTCCTGTAGGGTCAGGCCGAGGTCTGGCGAGTCGTCGCGCATGGCGCGGATAACGCTCGCGACCAGTGGATGGAAGGCGGCTGAGCCAGTAAAGCCTACCGCCAGTCTTCCGGCCTGTCCGCGCCCCGTCCGCCGCGCGGCCTCGATCGCCAAGTCGACATCGCCCAGGATGGCTCGCGCCCGCTCTATGAACACCTCGCCGGCGGCGGTTGGAGCGACGCCGCGCGGCAGGCGTCGGAACAGCGCGACGCCCAGCCGTTCCTCAAGCGCGCGGATCTGCTGACTGAGCGGGGGTTGTTGGAGGCCCAGCCGTTCAGCGGCGCGGGTGATATGGCCTTCGTCCGCCACGGCGACGGCATATCGAAGATGGCGCAGCTCAATCATTCCATATGTCCAAAGTATGTAAAATGTATCTGAGATATATTTGAAGTATGCAAAGGCGGCGAGTAGCTCTTGGGCCTCAAAGTCCAAGGCGCTCAATGTCCATGCCAATCTCTCCTCTCCCCGCCAGTCCCAGGCGCGACCCGCCCAGCGTCGTCGAGCTCTTCCACGGCTTCCTTATTCTGGGGCTGACCGGCTTCGGGGGCGTGCTGCCGCTAGCGCGACGGATGATGGTCGAGAAACGGCGCTGGCTCGACGCCGATGAATTCACCGATCTGCTGGGCCTTTGCCAATTCATGCCCGGCGGCAACATCATCAACATGTCGGTCGCCGTCGGGCTCAAGTTTCGAGGCGCGACGGGCGCTCTGGCCGCGATCCTTGGCCTGATCGCGGCCCCGACCGTCGTCGTGATCGTGCTGGGAGCGCTGTTCGATCGCTTCCAGGACGATCCCAAGGTCCGCCACGTCTTCGCCGGTCTCGCGGCGGCGGCGGCGGGATTGCTGCTCTCGATGGCCGCCAAGGTCGCTTGGCCGCTTCGCGTGAGTCCGATCAACTCCATCATCGCGGCCGCGTGCGTCTTGGCGGTCGCCGGGTTGCGGCTGCCGTTGCCGCCCACGATGTTGGCGTTGGCGCCGATCAGCATCGCGATGACCTGGAAGGCGGCGCGGCCATGACATCGACGCTGTTTGCCCTGGCCCTGATCTTCGGTGAGTTGTCGCTGCTGGCGTTTGGGGGCGGGAACGCCATCCTGCCGGAAATGCAGAGGCAGGTGGTCGATGCGCGGCGCTGGATGACGGCCGAACAGTTCGGCGCGCTGTTCGCGCTGGCGCAGGCCGCGCCAGGACCAAATATGATGGTGGCGCCGCTCGTCGGCTGGCGCGTCGCCGGATTCCTGGGCGTGGCGGTCACATCGATCGCCACGTTTGGACCGTCATCGCTGCTCGCCGCCTTCGCTTTGCGCGCTTGGGAACGCTTTCGCGACCGACCCTGGCGGCGGATCGTTCAAGCCGGCCTCGCGCCGGTGACGGTCGGGTTGATCGCGGCCAGCGCTATCACCATGGCTCGGGCTTCGGATACGACCTGGGGCTTGGCGGCGATCACGCTGGCCGTCGCCGCGGTGACAACTCGAACCAAGCTTCATCCCCTGATCGCACTCGTCGGAGGCGCGTTGCTGGGGCTCTGCGGCTTGGGAGCGGTATAAAGGCGGGGCGGAGGCTATGATCCGCCGCCCCGCCTCATGCCAAGCTCAGTGATGCGGGAACTGGGCCAGCGCGCCGCCGGCGGCCAGGCCCAGGGCGCAGAAGACGCCCAGGTGGAAGGCCGCGCCCAGCGCCACGGTGCGGCGGACCGACCATTTGCTCTCCTGGGCGAAGATTCGGCCGATTTCGGATTGCAGGGTGCGCGCGGGGCTGACGGCCGGCGCGTCGTGATCGTTGGCCACGTGGAGTTGGGGCCGCGGGCTGGCGGTCTTGGAAGGAGTCGGCGCGATGGCGTCCAGATAGTCGACCTTACGCTGTAACATCACTGACCTCCCTATGTGTTCGAGGTCACGCTAGGCCGGCAAGGATAACAAACTATACTCGTGGAGACCGCGTTTTGCGGGTTTGAAGAGGCTTTAACCCCGCATTGGGGGGATTATTTTCCTATTAAGCATAGACCCTCGTCGGGTCTATGCCTGGATCATGCGGTGATAATCTTGGGCTTCAGGCCAAGATGCTGGGCGGCCGTGCCGGCGCGCTTGCTGGTCTGTTCGCCAAGCAGCAGGTCGGCGAAGCCGGGCTCGGCGGCCAGCACCAGGTGGTTCTTGTCCAGGGTCAGGCGCGAGTGGGCCAGCAGGCTGGGGCTCCGACCCGACAGGTCGCACGCCAGGCGGATCGTGGCGCCCAGGGCGCGGGCCCGCTTCAGCTGGGCGGGGCTCATCAGGCGCTCCAGCGTGGCGATCTCGGGCGGATTGAAGGTTGTGGCGTGGCGGGCGTGGGCGGCCACGGCCAGGAAGCAGCGCTCGGCGTGGCCCTGGCCGGCGATCGGCGCGCGCAGCACCTGCTCGTAGACGAGGTCGGCGCGGTGGTCGGGGTGCAGGCGCACGCCCATGTCGGCCAGCCGGCAGGCGGCGGCGACGAGGATCGGGTCGCGTTCGCCGAACAGCGCGGGCAGGGCGCGGAAGGCCGGAGCGATCCAGCCCTCCAGCGCCGGGCCCAGTTCGTCGCCGACGCCCTGGCGGGCGCCCAGGGCCGCGCAACCCTCGATCAACGGGTCCAGGCCCCGCACGCGCGGCGGCATGGCCTCGAACAGCAGGCCCTCGCGCACGCCATAGGCCGAGATCTCGACACGCTTGACGCCGAGCTGCTCGATCAGGATCTCCAGCACGACGGCGGCGTAGGGCAGGGTCTCCGAGCGCTTCTTGCTCATGCCCTCGATGCGTTCCAGCGAGCTCCTGGACTGGTGGGCGACCAGACGCGCGGCCTCCAGGGCCTCGGCGGTGG
The DNA here is from genome assembly GCF_000372645.1 of Caulobacter vibrioides OR37. Taxonomy (GTDB): domain Bacteria; phylum Pseudomonadota; class Alphaproteobacteria; order Caulobacterales; family Caulobacteraceae; genus Caulobacter; species Caulobacter vibrioides_E. The sequence continues at coordinate 101,401 of NZ_APMP01000001.1, forward strand.
GGATCTCGTACTGGTGGACGACATGCAGCGGATAGCCCGATAGCCGCATGTGCAGCAGGGCGAGGTTGCGCCAGGCGCCGCCCACGGCATGGAAGGTGTCGGTGCTGTAATCGGCGGCGACGGGGGCGATGCGTTCGCGGGCCAGGCGGCGGACGCGCTCGGCGTCGAAGCCGTTCGCCGTCCCGGCGGGACCCGCCAGACTGAACGGGCCCAGAGGCAGGGTCACGCCCTGGCCGGCGCCGGTGGCGTTGAGGCGGATCAGCTCCAGGCTGGCGCCGCCCAGGTCGCCGACCACGCCGGTGGCGTCCGGCGCGCCGGCCAGCACGCCGACGGCGGCGTAGTGGGCTTCTTCCTCGCCGCTGAGGACGCGCACCGTGAAGCCGGCCTCCTCGCGCACGCGGCGGACGAAGTCGGGGCCGTCCTTGGCCTCGCGGGCGGCGGCGGTGGCGACGACGAAGGTCTCGGCCGGATTGACCGCCTCCAGCACGGCGCGAAACCGCTTGAGGGCTTGCAGGGTCTGGGCGACGCCCTCGGACGACAGGCGCCCGCTGGCGCCCAGGTCGCGGCCAAGGCCGGCCAGCACCTTCTCATTGAAGACGGTCCAGATGGCGCGGCCTTCCAGCCGGTACACCACCAGGCGCACCGAGTTTGAGCCGATATCGATCACGGCCGCGTCGCGCGGCGCCGGGGAGGGCATGGGGCTGGTTTAGCCTATTCGAGGGACAGGGGAAGCGGGGGCGGCCCCTTTTTCATGGGGACGACCGCGGCGGAAGGCTTGCTCGTAAAGGGGCTCAAATATTACCCGGGTTATATTGACTTATATTTCATCCGGGTAAATAAGACAGCTCCGCTCAGGAGGTTCCGTCGATGTCCGTTCCACCCGACCAGCGTCCCGTCGTCCGAAAAGCCCTTCGCGCCGCGTTCGGAACCGAGGCGCTGGATGGCTGTGCGGCGTTGTCCGGCGGGCTGTCGGGCGCCGAGACCTGGCGCGTCCGCGTGGGTGGCGTCGCCTATCTTCTGCGGATCGAGGCCCGCTTTGACGCGCTGCGCGATCCGCGCCGGAGCTATGCCTGTATGGGTCTCGCTGCGCGCGCCTGTCTCGCGCCGCGCGTCCTCTACGCCGATCCGGACGATGGCGTGGCGATCATGGACTATATCGAGCCCCGATCACTGACTTTGGATTATGTGGGGAAGCGAGCCGACCTCGTGGTCGAGCTGGCCCAGGCGGTGCGGGCGCTGCATGGGATCGAGGGCTTTCCGCCACTGGTCGACTATCTGGACGGCCTGGCGATGATCGTCGATCAGGCGGGGCGCGGCGGCGTGGTTCCGATCGGGGCCTTCGACGGCTGGGCCCGGCTGTACGAAGCGTGCCGGCGACTGCGGCCCGAGCCGGTGTCCAGTCACAACGATCTCAATCCGCGCAACATCCTCTATGACGGCCGGCGGATTTGGCTGATCGACTGGGAGGCGGCGTTTCGGGCTGACCGCTATGTCGATCTTGCCGCCATCGCCAACACCTATGCCGTCGATCCGGAGGACGAGGCCACGCTGCTGCGCACCTATTTCGGCCGCGAGGCTTCAAGAGCCGAGCAGGCGCGGCTGTGGCTGTTCCGACAGGTCAATCACGTTTTTCACGCTGCGGTGTTCGTGGCCGGCGTCGCCGGGCAGGCGAGGGCGGAGGACCTGGGCGGACCGGACCTCGACGTTCTGCACCAGGGGCTGGCGCTGGGTGAGCCGCTGCTGGAGACGCCGGAAGGGCGTTTGGCCTACGGACTGGCGCGGCTGCGAACCGTGACCGCCAACCTGGCATCGCCGGCCTTTACGCGGGCCGCGGGGGTCGCGATCTAGGGATTGATCCTGCACGCGATGGTCTTCCAGCCGTCGCCGTCGTCGCGATGATAGCAGGTTCCGTAGCTGACCTGCCGGCCGCGCGCCCGCGCGCCGCCCTTGGTCAAGGCCCAGGGCACGGGGCCGATCAGCAGCATGTCGGTGGTGTCCGCCTTGCGCCCGCACAGGCCCCACCAGCGGATGTTGTAGCCGCCGAACACGCCGGGGCCGTAGACCTCGCCCTGGCGCTGGGCCTGGCGCTCCACCCCCGGCGGCGGCGCGCCGAAGCGGTCGACGCCCGGACGGGCGGGCAGGGCCTGCACGGCGCAGAGGTCGATGCGCCGCTGCCCCGTCGGCCCGCAGGCCGTCAGCAGCGCCAGCGGCAGGAGCAGGCCAAAAGCCCTCACCCCTTCCGCTTGGGCCCCACGTGGTCGAAGGCGCGGGGCAGGTCGCGGGCGCCATGGCCCCGGCCCGACAGGCTGGGATTGGTCATGAAGTAGTCGTGGGCCGAGAAGGCGCCCTTGCTGTTCCAGGCCGGATCGCGGGCATACTCGCCCTCGCTGTCCAGCTTCCAGCTCTGGGCCTCGTCGTTGAGGTTGGCGACCATGATCTGGTCCAGCACCTGCTGGTGGACGGTCGGGTTCTCGACCGGAACCAGGCTCTCGACGCGCCGGTCCAGGTTGCGCGGCATCCAGTCGGCCGAGCTGATGAACACCCGCGTCTGGGCGCTGGGCATGGCCGCGCCGTTGGCGAAGGCGACGATGCGGGCGTGCTCCAGGAAGCGGCCGACGATCGACTTGACCCGGATGTTCTCCGACAGCCCCTTGATCCCCGGCCGCAGGCAGCAGATGCCGCGCACGACGAGGTCGATCTGCACGCCCGCCTGGCTGGCGGCGTAGAGGGCGTCGATGATCTGCGGGTCGACGACGGCGTTCATCTTGGCCCAGATGCCCGCCGGCCGGCCTTCGCGGGCGGCCTTGGCCTCGGCCTCGATCATCCTCAGCAGGTCCGGCTTCAGCGTCATCGGCGAGAACGACAGCTTCTCCAGCCGCCCCGGCTGGGCGTAGCCGGTAATGAAGTTGAACAGCTTGCCGCCGTCGCGCCCCAGAGCCGGGTCGCAGGTGAACAAGGAGAGGTCGGTATAGATCCGCGCCGTGAACGGGTGATAGTTGCCGGTGCCGAAGTGGCAGTAGGTCCGCAGCGTCTGGTCGGCCTCGCGGCGCACCACGACCGACAGCTTGGCGTGCGTCTTCCAGTCGACGAAGCCGAACACCACGTGCACGCCCGCCCGCTCCAGGTCGCGCGCCCACTTCAGGTTATTTTCCTCGTCGAACCGCGCCTTGATCTCGACCAGGGCCGTGACGTTCTTGCCGTTGTCGGCCGCCTCGATCAGGGCCGCCACGATCGGACTGTCCTTGGAGGTGCGGTAGAGCGTCTGCTTGATCGCCAGCACGTTCGGATCGCGCGCGGCCTGGCGAAGGAACTGCACCACGACGTCGAAGCTCTCGAACGGGTGGTGGACCAGGATGTCCTTCTCGCGGATCGCCGCGAAGCAGTCGCCGCCGTGGTCGCGGATGCGCTCGGGGAAGCGGGCGTTGAACGGCGGGAACTTCAGGTCCGGACGGTCCGGCGGGATCAGCTCGCTCATCTGGGCCAGGCCCAGCTTGCCGTCGACCAGGATCACGTCCTCGGGCTCGGCGCGCAGGCCCTCGATGATGAAGTCGCGCAGGTCCGGCGGCATGGTGGTCTGGATCTTGACCCGCACCACGCGGCCCAGCCGGCGCTTCTTCAGCCGCGCCTCGAACTCGCGCACCAGGTCCTCGGCCTCTTCCTCGATCTCGAGGTCGCTGTCGCGGATCAGGCGGAACAGGCCGCGTCCCTCGACCTCGTAGCCGGGGAACAGGTGGTCCAAAAAGAGGATGATGAAGCTTTCCAGCGCCATGATCTTGCGCTGGCGCTTGCGGCCGCGCGTCACCACCGACGACAGCTCCCAGAACCGCCGCACCTGCGAGGGGATCGGCGCCAGGGCGTACAGGTGCTTGTCGTCGGCGATGCGACGCAGCTTCAGCGCCAGGCAGAAGCCCAGGTTCGGGATGAACGGGAACGGGTGCGCCGGGTCGATCGCCAACGGCGTCAGCACCGGGAAGATCTGGTCGAGGAAGATGGCCTCGGCCTTCTTGCGGTCCTCGCCCTCGATGTCCTTGGCGTCCAGCAGCTTCAGGCCCTCGTCCCACAGTTCGGTGCGGACCTGGCGCCAGATCTTCTGCTGCTCGGCCATCAGCTCGGCGGCCGAGGCGTTGATGCGCGGCAGCTGCTCGCCGGGCGTCAGGCCGTCCTGGCTGACCACCCGCACGCCCTCGCGCACCTGGCCCTTCAGGCCGGCCACGCGCACCATGTAGAATTCGTCGAGGTTGTTGGCGCTGATCGACAGGAACCGCAGCCGCTCCAGCAGCGGGTGACGCGGATTGGCGCTCTCCTCCAGCACACGCTGGTTGAAGGCCAGCCACGAAAGCTCGCGATTGAAGAACCGTTCGGGCGAGGCCATCCACTCGGCGTCCAGTTCCAGCGGGGTGGGGCTGTCGGTCTGCGGAACGGTGGCGGGCACGGTCAGGGCGGCGGTCTCGGTCATGAAGGCACTCTAGTCGCCAATGTGTCGCGCCATCGTGAACGAGGCAAGTGACGGGAGAAAGACAGGGGGATGTCGCCTGTCTTTCCATCATAAACGCCCGTCATTCCCGCCCTTGTGGCGGGAACCCCTCTATCCGCCGCGGGTGCGGGAGGGGCGGATCGCTAGCGATCCGCTTGCGTCTCACGTGTCAGCTGAACCAGGGGTTCCCGCCACAAGGGCGAGAATGACGGAGCTTAAGAGAAGGGGCAGAGCCTCAACCCGGCTCCTCATCCCCCTCGAAATCCCCCAGCACCTCTCGGGCCAGGGCCTTGTTCAGTTCGCGCCGGCGCTGGTCGGCGGCCTCGTCCAGCAGGTCGGCCGCCGCGATCGCCTCCGCCGCCGAGCGGGGCAGGCGGGCCAGCAGATAGGGATAGAGGTCCGGATCCGGCTTCAGCAGCCTCTGTTCGAAGGCCCGCCGCAGCACCGCCTCCAGCACGACGTCGTCGGGCGGCGCGATCGCCGCGACGCACAGGGCGTTGAGCCGCGAGCGCAGGTCCGGCACCGCGCAGGCCCAGCCGACCGGCGCGGTCCGCCCGGTCAGCAGCACGGTCCCGCCGTCGACCCCGGCCATGTTCAGGATGTGGAACAGCGCCTCGTCGGACAGCGCCGCGCCGCCGCCGCCGCCGGCCGCGCCCGAGGGCCGCTGGTCGACGTCCTCGACCAGCACCGCCCGGCCGCGCAGGGTCGCCAGGTCCGGGGCCTCGGGCGCGAGGGCGTCGACGACCACGGCGTCATGGGCCCGCGCCCAGGCCCGCGCCAGGTGGGTCTTGCCGCACCCGGCCGGCCCGACCAGCGCTAGCCTTCCTTCAGGCCAGGCCGGCCAACCGTCCACGCGCGCCACGGCGTCGGCGTTGCTGGGCGAGACGGCGAAGTCCTCCCGGGCATGGGTCGGCGCGGCGGTGAACGGCAGTCTGAACTGGGTGGACAAGCCTAGAGGCCCGGCGTGGTGAACGTCTGGGGAAGGATATAGGGCGGTTTGGCGAGGCGGGGGAGGTGGCGGGGCTGGGGATGGTGGGGATTAGGCGGCGGGAGGTGTGGATGAGGAGGGGCCTTCCTTTAGAGAACTGTTTAGCAAGCGATGCCTCCTAAGATTGACTCACGCTTTGATGTCGTTAAAAATACCATCACCATTTACGCGTTCTAGCGTTCCTGTCGGAACGTGAGTCTGGCGCTTCGCCGGACTTAAATTGATTGTAGACTCTTATCGGTGCGGAAGAGGGTTATGTCTCATCGCCTCGATGAGGCCGCTACGCTCGATAAGACATAACCCTCTTCCTCACCTTCACAGGTAAGTGGCAGAATTTCATCCATCTGACCTAATAAAGAGCATGAAGCCGGAGGCTTTTCGGGTTCATGCTCCTACTACTGTTGTATTCTTGTGCGGTGGCGTAATAGATTCCTCTCTCGCGGCGCCCGTTATGCTGCGGGATGCGTTTTATAGAGTTTGCAAAAACAGCGCCCCGGACTTCAGTGTGGTGCTGGCTGAAGATGCACTTCCTTTGACAGCGGAAGCTGGGTATCGGGATCTATTTAGTTTCGAATCTGATATAGCCCAGATTGTTGGTCTTATATTACTTTTCGCAGAGAGCCCTGGGAGTCTCGCGGAGCTTGGCGCTTTTGCTGCGCTTAAAACTGTCGCGCCAAGTCTGCTCGCTGTCCTTGATGACTACTATTACGGCGCGGTATCGTTTATTAGAAATGGGCCCATACGTTTTCTTGAAAACGAATATGGCGAGGAGTGGATACTTGTCCTCGATCGGTCGGAAGTCGGAATATCTCCGACTGGCACGATCGAAGCACTTAACACGTCTGCCTTTGCAGCTAACATTCTGCCTGCGGTCAAAAAGCGACTTGAGTCTAGGAGTGCATGGTCAAGGCTAGATCGTAATAATAGCGGCCATGCTATCCTGTTCATGACTGGCCTTTGCCAGGAATTCGGCGCGCTTACTATTGGGGAATTGAAGGCATATTTAGAGAAGTTTGAAATCGAGAGCGGTCGGCTGCAGAACTTTATATATTGCGCCCAGCTTCTTGGTTGGATTCAGAAGGTTCGCAAGGGGAACCACATATTCTACGTTGCCGCTCCCGGCGAACCTGCGCTTGATTACAAGTTGGAGGGAGGGACGCGAGACAAGGTGCGGTGGCGTTCCGATATCCGGGCCTTTTGGCAGAAGCACGATCCGGCTCGGCTGAAGGCAATAACTGCGGTCCTTAGTCCTCCGTCGGGGGGAGCCGCATGAGCGATCTCATCCGATTATTGTCCGCCGAAACCGGATTGTCTAATTCTGATCTTATCCGCATTATTCGGACTGCACCGCGTCGCTATAAAGTATTTTATATTCCTAAGCGAACGGGCGGTATGCGCGAGATTGCGCAGCCTGCGAGAGAACTGAAAGTTCTTCAGCGCGTACTTGTCGGCCGATTACTCGGAGCGCTTCCTGTGCACGACGCCGCGCGAGCGTACAGAACAGGTATGTCTATTCGGGATAACGCCGCTCCGCACGCTGGTAGCGGTCCAATCTTGAAAATGGACTTTCGAGATTTCTTCCCTTCGATCCGTAGTACCGATTGGCAGCGCTATTGCCGTGATCACGATATCCTTTCTGAAGAAGATCGAGAGATAACGTCTTTGATTTTCTTTAGAAGAAATAAGGGCGAAAAGATATTTCGACTTTCGATCGGGGCGCCTTCGTCACCGGTCCTCTCGAACGTCCTTATGTACGACTTTGACACTCAAGTCAGCGCCGAGGCGGAACGACGGGGAATTGCCTATACTCGATACGCCGATGATCTCACCTTCTCCGGGCAACGAGCCGGAATGCTAAAAGATATGGTCGGAGAGGTCGAGAAAGCCGCTCGAAAGGTAAAATATCCACGTCTTCAAGTTCACGGCGAGAAAACTACGTACATTACGGCAAGCCGCAGAAGAACGGTTACAGGCGTAACGCTGGCCAATGATGGCGCACTAAGTCTCGGTCGCGATAAGAAACGTTTATTGTCCGCAGGAGTGCATCACGCATCGCTCGGAAAATTGTCTGCCGAGCAAATGGAAGAACTTGCGGGTCAACTGGCTTTTGCAAATGTCGTTGAGCCTGAGTTTCTTGATCGGTTACGTGCTAAATACGGCGAAGCCGTTGATCTAGTACGTCGGTCGGTCAGATCTAGCTGAGAGGCAAAATGCCTCTCTCCCCCGACCTCCTAACCTGGCGCGCCGACCTCACCAAGTCGCCCGGCCCGCTGAACGGCCTCGCCCGCGCCGCGCAGCAGCGGATCAACCGCCTCATCCCCGAGAAAGTCCACGCCGCCATAACCGCCGCGATCGCGGGGATGACGCGGGCGATGCTGACCGGGGCCGACTTCGTCACCGCCGATCCCCAGCCGCACCTGACGCTGGCCCAGCGCCAGGCGCGGGCCGAGCAGGCGATTGACGTCTGGCGCAAGACCGCCGCGGCCGAGGGCGGGATCACCGGGGCCGGGGGCTTCCTGGCGGCGGCGGCCGACTTCCCGCTGCTGATGAGCTTCAAGATAAAGCTGTTGTTCGAGATCGCCGCGATCTTCGGCCACGACGGGGCCGTGCTGAGCGAGCGGCTGTTCATCCTGCACGTCTTCGAGCTGGCGTTTTCCGACGCCGAGCATCGGGCCGGGGTGCTGGCGGCGATGGACGACTGGGACGCCAAGCCCCATCCCCGCCGTCTGGACGACTTCGACTGGCGGGCCTTCCAGCAGCAGTACCGCGACCACATCGACCTGGCGAAACTGGCCCAGTTCATCCCCTTGGTCGGCGCGCCGCTGGGGGCGATCGTGAATTGGCGGCTGGTCGAACGGCTGGGCCATACGGCGGTGATGGCCTATCGGATGCGGGCCGAGCAGGGGGCGAACGCACCGAAAGGTACGAGCGTCCAGAACCCTCTCCCCTAGGGAGAGGGGATGTGGGGCGCGAGGGTTGGCGCGCTTGGCTTAGAGGGACCGGCGAAGCCGGTGGAGGGGGACAGCGCCGCGCTTACAAATCCAGATCCGCCGCGGCGAACTCGGCGTTCTCCTGGATGAACCGGAAGCGCAGCTCGGGTTTGCGGCCCATCAGGGTCTCGACCAGTTCCTCGACGCTCTCCTCGTGGCGCGGCAGGGTCACGCGGGCCAGGGTGCGGCGCTTGGGGTCCATGGTGGTCTCCTTCAGCTGGGAGGCCATCATCTCGCCCAGGCCCTTGAAGCGGCCGATCTCGGGCTTCTTGCCCTTGAACACCGTGGCCAGGAGTTCGTCCTTGTGGGCGTCGTCGCGGGCGTACTCGCTCTTGCTGCCGTGGCTGATGCGGTACAGCGGCGGCAGGGCCAGGAACAGGTGCCCCTGGCGGATCACGTCCGGCATGGTGCGGTAGAAGAAGGTGATCAGCAGGGAGGCGATGTGGGCGCCGTCGACGTCGGCGTCGGTCATGATGATGATCCGCTCGTAGCGCAGATCCTCCTCACGGTACTTGGATCCGCCCTGGGCCCCCAGGGCCAGCATCAGGTCCGACAGCTCCTTGTTGGCGGTGAACTTCTCGCCGGACGCGGAGGCGACGTTCAGGATCTTGCCGCGCAGGGGCAGGATGGCCTGGTACTTGCGGTCGCGAGCCTGCTTGGCCGAGCCGCCGGCCGAGTCGCCTTCGACGATGAAGAGCTCGGCGCCGTCGACGGCCCCGCCGGCGCAGTCGGCCAGCTTGCCGGGCAGGCGCAGCTTGCGGGTCGCCGAGGCGCGGGAGACTTCCTTGTCCTTGCGGCGCTTGAGGCGTTCCTCGGCCCGCTCGATGACGAATTCCAGCAGGGCCTGGGCGTTCTTCGGGCTGGAGGCCAGCCACAGGTCGAACGGGTCGCGCAGCGCCGCCTCGACGAAGCGCTGGGCCTCGGTGGTCGAGAGCTTTTCCTTGGTCTGGCCCTGGAACTCGGGGTTCTTGATGAACACCGAGATCAGGGCGCCGGCCTGGGCGACGACGTCGTCGGCGGTGATGATCGTTCCGCGCTTTTCGCCCTTGAGCTCGGCATAGGCCTTGAGGCCTCGGGTCAGGGCGGCGCGGAAGCCGCTCTCGTGGGTGCCGCCTTCGGGGGTGGGCACGGTGTTGCAGTACGACTGCATGAAGCCGTCGTGCTCGCCAAAGCCCTGGGGCGTCCAGCTGACGGCCCATTCGACCGCGCCAGCCTCGCCCTGGCGCTCGATGCGGCCCGAGAAGCTCTCGGGCGTCACGGTGGTCAGGCCCTTGGTCCGCTCGGCCAGGAAGTCGGCCAGGCCGTTGGGGAAGTGGAACGTGGCTTCGGGCGGGGTCTGGTCGTGGATGCGGGACGGGTCGCAGGACCATTTGATCTGCACGCCGCGAAACAGATAGGCCTTCGAACGGGCCATGCGGTACAGGCGCGCCGGCTTGAAGCCGACGCCCTCGCCGAAGATCTCGTCGTCGGGCTTGAAGCGCACCATGGTGCCCTTCTTCTTCGACGGGGCGACCTGCTGGATCGGACCCAGCGGCTTGCCGCGGGCGAAGACCTGAAGGTGCTCGAAGCCGTCGCGCCAGACGGTGACCTCGACGCGCTCGGACAGGGCGTTGACGACCGACGCGCCGACGCCGTGCAGGCCGCCGGAGGTCTCGTAGGCCTTGCCCGTGAACTTACCGCCGGCGTGCAGGACGGTCATGATGACCTCCAGCGCCGACTTGCCGGGGTACTTCGGGTGCGGGTCGACGGGCATCCCCCGGCCGTCGTCCTTGACGGACAGGAAGCCGTCGGCGTCGAGCTTGACCTCGATGGTCTTGGCGAAGCCGGCCACGGCCTCGTCCATCGAGTTGTCCAGCACTTCGGCGAACAGGTGGTGCAGGGCCCGCTCGTCGGTGCCGCCGATGTACATGCCCGGGCGCTTGCGGACCGGCTCCAGGCCCTCCAGCACCTCGATGTCGGCGGCCGAGTACTCGCCCGGGGCCGAGGTCTTGGACGGAGGCGGCGGCGGGATCGGACGCGGCGCGGCGGCGGGGACGGGCTCGACCGGGCTGCGCAGCGGCGCGGCGGGAACCGGCGCCAGGGCGTCGTCGTCGAACAGGGAGGGGGCTTTATCGGAAGAGGACATCGGCGGAAGTCTAGGCGATTCGAACGCGGGGGCCTCGTATGGGCCGCCGGGCTTCCGCTGAAAAGCGAAATCCGCCCCCAGCAAGCCGGGGGCGGATCGTCAAAGGGACCCGCTAGAGCATTTTCCGATAAGTGTGAAACGGTTATCGGATCGAAAAATGCTCTAAACTTTTGATTTAGAGCCCTTTTATCCGATCTGATTGGATCAATCAGATCGGAAAGGGCTCTAGCGATACGCCGGCGGATAGCCGCTGTCGTCGCTCTTGGCGTAGCGGTCTCGCAGCTGGGTCTGGCGGCTGTCCTTGGGCTGTTCGACCCCGCCGACGAAGACGTTCAGCGGCCAGCTGGTCGTCTCCAGCGGATCGCCGTTCCAGACCACCACGTCGGCGACCTTGCCCACGTCCAGCGAGCCGATCTTGCCGTCCTGGCCCCAGATCCGGGCCGGAACCAGGGTCACGGCGGCCAGGCCCGCCGCGTAGGGCAGGCCGTTGGCGACGGCCAGGCCGGCGTTCAGCCGCTCCTGGCGGAGGTTGTTGAAGTCCCGCGCTCCGTTGATCGCCACCGTCACCCCGGCGGCGTGCAGGCGGGCGGCGTTGTCGAGCCGAGCCCCCAACGCCTCGAAGCTCTCGGGCAGGTCGGCCTGGGGATCGACGATGACCGGGACGCCGGCCTTGGCGATCTCCGGGGCGACCATCCAGCCCTCCTCGACGCCCTCAAGGATGACGCGGATCTTCTCGTCGGCCGCCAGCTTCAGCGCCTGGCGGATGTCGGCGGCGCGCGAGACGCGGATCAGCAGCGGCGTCTTGCCCTGCACGACGGGAACCAGCGCTTGCAGATCCAGGCGCGAGAGGCCGAAGTCGCGGGTCGCGCCCTGCTCGTAGGCGGCGCGCCGGGCGGCGAAGGCGCGAGCGTCCTCCAGAGCCGAGCGGATCAAAACGAGGTCCGCGCCGCGAGAGCCGCCGACCGCCCGAGCGCCGCTCTCGCCCAGCGAGACGGCGACGGCCAGCTTGGAGGCCTCGACGATGTCCGGCGCGCCGGCCTTCAGGCGGATGAACGCGGCCTGGCCGCCGAACAGCGGCGGATCGCCCGAGCCGACCTTGCCGGCGGTCATCTCCTCGACCACGCCGTCGTCGGCGTGCTCGCTGGCCCCGCCGCCGACGCCGGAGAGCACCGGCGTCACGGCCGAGCTGGTGATCCCGCCGTCGCGGGCCAGCGGGATGAAGGTCGAGGCGGGATTGATCGCGTAGGCGATGTCGAAGGCGGCGGAGAGCGCGTTGCCGGTGCCGTCGTCACGGGTCTCGCGCACGCCGCTGACCTCCGAGGCGCCGAGGTTAGAGGCCGCCGCGACGAGGCCGGGCGTGACCACGCCGCCCTTGGCGTCGACGACCCGCGCCCCGGCCGGAACCGCGACATTGGCGCCGACGGCGGCGATCTTCCCGTCCTTGATCACCAGGGTCCCGGCGGGGATCGCGGCGCTGGAGACCGGCTCGATGCGCGCGTTGACGATGGCCACCGTCTCGGCGGCCGCCGGAAGGGCCAGCGCGCAGGCGGCGCTGGCGAGAAGCAGAGACCGGATCATCAGTTGAACGCTCCCTGGCCGGGTTGGCCGAGCTCGAAATCGGACTTGGGCTGGAAGCGCGCGTCATGGCGATCATAGATCAGCGCGCCGTCGATATAGACCTTCTCGGCCTGGGCGTAGACGCTGAACGGATCGCGGCTCCACACCACGATGTCGGCGGCCTTGCCGGGCTCCAGAGAACCGGTCTTGTCGCCGATGCCGATCATCTTGGCCGAGTTGGCCGTGATCCACTTGATCGCCTCGGCCCGCGTGACGCCCAGACCCAGCTTGTTGCCGGCCGTCATGGCGATCGCGGCTTCCTGGTTCAGGCGCTGGGTGATGATCGGGTCGTCGGAGTGGATGACCACGCAGGCCCCGGCCTTCCAGATCAAGGCGGCGTTGGCGTCGATGCCGTCGAAGCTTTCCATCTTGAACCCGGTCCAAGAGGCCCAGGTCGCCGAGCAAACGCCTTCCTTGGCCAGCAAGGGGGCGATCTTATAGCTCTCGATGGCGTGGTGGAAGGCGGTGACCTTGTAGCCGAACTCCTTGGCGATATCGATCATCGTGGCTTCTTCGTCGGCCCGGTAGCAGTGGTTCTGCACGAGGATGTCGCCCTTCAGCACGCCCGCTAGGGTTTCCAGCTGCAGGTCGCGCTTGGGCGCGTCGGCCTTTTCGCCCTTCTGGACCTTGGCGCGATAGTCGTCCCATCTGCGGGCGTAGTCCGCCGCCTCGATCCAGGCCTTGCGGTAGCCGTAGACGTTGCCCATCGCCGTCGAGGGCGAGCGGCCCTTGGAGCCATAGACGCGCTTGGGATTCTCGCCGCAGGCCATCTTCAGGCCGTAGGGGGCGTCGGGGAACTTCATGCCCTGGGTGGTCAGGGACGGCACGTTCTTCAGCGTCACCGAGCGGCCCCCGAACAGGTTGGCCGAGCCGGGGAGGATCTGCAGCGTCGTGACGCCGCCGGCGCGGGCCCGGTTGAAGCCAGGATCCTGCGGCCAGACCGAGTGCTCGGCCCAGACCTGAGCCGTGTTCGGGTCCGTGGCCTCGTTGCCGTCGGACCGCGCCTGGACGCCGGGCGAGGGATAGACGCCCAGGTGGCTGTGCACGTCGATGATACCGGGCGTGATCCACTTGCCGGTCGCGTCGACCTTGACCACGTCGGCCGGAATGGGCGTGTCGGGGCCGCCGACGGCGACGATCTTGCCGCCCGAGGCGATGACCACGCCCTTCTCGATCTGCTGGCCGGTCGCCGTCAGCACCGTGGCGCCGACGAAGGCGGTCGGGCGCGAGGGAAACGGCTTGTAGGTCGACGGGAAGCCGGTCGACGCCTGTCCATCCAGACCCTTGGGCAGCGGCTTGGCCTCGACCTTTTCCGCCGGCTTGGCCGCGGTCGCGGATTTAGGAGGCGTGCTGGTGGTCGCGCAGGCCGATAGCCCCAGCGCGAGGAGGCTCGCGGTCAAGGCCGCGTTTCGCCATCTGATCATGAAAAGCCCCGACTCTCGAAGAAGCGGGCAGCACAGACGAAAAGCGCCCCGCTATCAAGAGTATCGACGCGCATCTTGGAGTGGATCTCAAGGCGGCTCGATACGGGCGCAGAAAAGGCCGCGGATTGCTCCGCGGCCTTTCCGAGTTCCAAGATCGAATTCGATCTTAGAAGTGCGTGTCGACCGAAACGCCGATCACGCGCGGATCGTTGACGAAGCCCGTCAGGTTGTCGAAGTCGATCGCGCCGCGCAGGTTGTGCTCGTTGGTGATGTTGCGGGCGAAAGCCGCCACTTCCCAGCCAGCGGCCTTGTTGGCGTAGCCCAGCTTCAGGCCGCCCTCGAAATCGCCCTTGCTGTAGAACTCCTTGGATTCGTAGAGGAAGAAGTTCGTGAAGCCCTGGACCTTCCAGTCCGTGTAGGCGAACAGCTCGCCGCTCGCGATGGGGTAAGCATAGCGGGCGGTGAAGTCGAAGATGTACTTCGGCGCGTTCGGGAACGGGTTGCCGTTCACGAGGGCTTGGCCGGCCGCGTTCAGCGGATTGGTGATCGTGCAGGCCGCGCAGACGGCGACGGCCAGCGTGTTGTCCTTGATCTTGGTGTGGTTGTAGCTGTAGCCGGCGGTCAGGACGAGGTTCGGGGTGACCACGAACTCGCCGTCCAGTTCCAGGCCGTAGGCCTCGCCCTTCTTGGCGTTGATCAGGCGGTTGGAGTTGCTGCCGCCGCCGACCGCGCTGAATTGCGGATCGGTGATCGTGTAGGTGAACACCGCGCCGTTCAGACGCACGCGACGGTCCAGCAGTTCGCTCTTCAGGCCCGCCTCATACGACATGATCGTTTCGGACTTGGCGGCCGAGGCCGGCGAGAAGAAGGCGATGTCGCGGCCCTGGATCGACGGACCGCGGAAGCCCGAGGCCACCTTGGCGTAGGCGCTGACGTCGTCGGTCAGCTTGTAGAAGGCGCTCAGGTCCCAGGTGACCTTCGAGTCCGACACCGAGACCGGCGCGGCCATGTTGGGGCCGTAGAGGACCTTCAGGTCCTTGTCGTCCTTGGTGTAGCGCAGGCCGCCCGTGACGGTCAGCTGATCGGTGAACTTGTACGAGGCCTGGCCGAAAGCCGCCCAGGACTTGTTCTTCTGTTGCAGCACCGTGGCCGGAGCGAAGAACGGGTCGGTGCGGATGGCGTACTTGGTGTCGAAGTAGAAGCCGCCCACTTGCCAGGTCAGCGGACCGGGGGTGTTGCTGGCCAGGCGCAGTTCCTGGGTCCACTGGTAGAGGTTCTTCAGGCCGTCCTGGGATTCCGACTGGAACGGGATGAAGCCCGGGCCCTTGGGGTTGCCGCCGTCGATGTCGCCGCGGCTGAAGCCGTGGGTGTTCTCATAGGCGGTGATCGAGGTCAGCTTGGTCGGCCCGAAGTCGTACTGGACGTTGGCCGAGCCGCCGAAGCCCTTGTACTTCTGCGGGTTGTTGCCGCCGGCGTCATAATAGACGGTGTCGGTGACATAGTTGCTGTTGAGCTTGTTCGAGCCCTTGGTCAGGATGTTGGCGCGGAACACGGCGGCGGTGCCGTCGAGGTCGCGGCCGTGGATGTTGAACAGGGCCGACAGCTTTTCGGTCGGCGTGAACAGCACCTGCAGGCGAGCGGCGCGCTCGTCATAGCCGCCCAGCTGGTCGTCCTTCTTTGTGAAGCCGTTGTTGATCCAGTTGTCGCGGTGCTGGAACAGGAACGAGGCGCGGGCCGCCACCTTGCCCTCGACCAGGGCGCCGCCGACGCCGCCGTCGAAGTTGAAGGTGTTATAGGTGCCGTAAGAGGCGCTGGCGCGGCCAGTCATTTCCTCGGTCGGCTTGATCGTGTCGAACTTGACGATGCCGGCGGTGGTGTTGCGGCCGAACAGGGTGCCTTGCGGGCCCCGCAGAACTTCGACGTGGTCGAGGTCGTAGATCGGCGAGCTTTTCAGGACGACGTTCTCGAGAACCACTTCGTCCTGGATGATCGACACCGGCTGAGAGGCGGCCAGGTCGAAGTCGGCGTTGCCGAGGCCGCGGATGTAGAAGCGCGGAGCGACGCGGCCGTTCGAGGACTCGGCGTAGAGGCCGGGGGTCTTGGCCGACAGGGCCAGGATGTCCTCACCCGCGGCGAAGATCGATTGCAGGCGCTCGCCGCTGATGGCCGCGACCGAGACCGGCACGTCCTGCAGGTTTTCGCTGCGCTTCTGGGCGGTGATGATCACTTCGCCGACTTTCGTCGCGTCCTGCGCGAAGGCGGCGGGGGCGACGGCCAGGGCCGAGGCGAGGGCGGCGAGGCCGCAGGAGACGGTCAGGGCGCGACGCAGGGTGCGATGGGCATGGGGCATGGAGACATCCTGTGATGATGCGCGCCGCGTTCGCCGACTCTGAACCGGGGCGTTAACGGCGCGTCTGTTGCGTTGCGATAAGCGAAACCGTGGCTCGGGGGATATCTCTCGGGGCGTGATTTCGTCTGTTTTGGGCCGATTGCGTCGGTTCTGTTGCGAAGTTGCGACAATTTTATTCAGCGCTGCCCAGTAAGTAATAAATTGTTCCACTTCGGGCGCGGCTTCCTGATCGAGGCGCGATAAAAAAGGGCCGGAGATCGCTCTCCGGCCCTTCGCGGTGTCTATCGCTTAGGCGATTAGCACTTGTAGTACATATCGAATTCGACGGGGTGCGGGTGCAGTTGCAGGCGCATCACCTCTTCCATCTTCAGCTCGATATAGCTGTCGATGAAGTCGTCATCCATGACGCCGCCGGCCTTCAGGAAGGCGCGGTCCTTGTCCAGGCTTTCCAGGGCCTCGCGCAGCGAGCCGCAGACTTCCGGGATCTTCTTCTGCTCGCGGGGCGGCAGGTCGTACAGGTTCTTGTCGGCGGCCGGACCCGGATCGATCTTGTTGATGATGCCGTCCAGGCCGGCCATCAGCAGGGCGACGAAGGTCAGGTACGGGTTGCCCATCGGGTCAGGGAAGCGAGCTTCGATGCGCTTGGCCTTCGGCGAGTCGACGTGCGGGATGCGGATCGAGGCCGAGCGGTTGCGCGAGCTGTAGGCCAGCTTCACCGGGGCTTCGTAGCCGGGGACCAGGCGCTTGTACGAGTTTGTCGTCGAGTTCGAGAACGCGTTGATCGCCTTGGCGTGCTTGATGATGCCGCCGATGTACCACAGGCATTCTTGCGACAGGCCGGCGTACTTGTCGCCGGCGAACAGCGGCTTGCCGTCCTGCCAGATCGACTGGTGCACGTGCATGCCCGAACCGTTGTCGGCGAACATCGGCTTCGCCATGAAGGTGGCCGTCTTGCCGTAAGCGGCGGCGACGTTGTGGATGACGTACTTATAGAGCTGCATCCGGTCGGCCATGGTCACCATGGTGTCGAACTTCAGGCCGAGCTCGTGTTGGGCCGGGGCCACCTCGTGGTGGTGCTTTTCCGGCTTCATGCCGAGCTCGCCCATGACGGCCAGCATTTCGCCGCGCAGGTCCTGGCAGCTGTCGACCGGGTTCACCGGGAAGTAGCCGCCCTTCGGGCCCGGGCGGTGACCCATGTTGCCCTCGGCGTATTCCTTGGCCGAATTGATCGGCAGCTCGGTCGAGTCATACGAGTAGCCGGTGTTGTTCGGCGAAACCGACCAGCGCACGTCGTCGAAGATGAAGAACTCGGCTTCCGGACCAAAGTAAACGGTGTCGCCCACGCCGGCCGACTTCAGATAGCTGAGCGCGGACTTGGCGATCGAGCGCGGGTCGCGGTTGTACGGGGTGCCCGTGTCGGGGTTCACGACGTCGCAGAACAGGGCCAGCGTGGTCTGCTGGTAGAACGGGTCGATGATCGCGCTCGACAGGTCGGGACGCAGCTTCATGTCCGACTCGTTGATGGCCTTCCAGCCGGCGATCGACGAACCGTCGAACATCGTGCCGTCGTTCAGGAAGTCGTCGTCGACCAGATCGATGTCGAACGTGACGTGCTGCATCTTGCCGCGAATGTCGGTGAAGCGGACGTCGACGTACTTGACGTCCTTTTCCTTGATCAGGTGCAGGATGTCCTTGGCGGTGGTCATTACGTATCCCCTTCTAGAGCTCTCTTAAGCGTTGACGATCCGGCCTAGACGGCGGCCGGGCCGTTTTCTCCGGTTCGGATGCGGATAACGTCCGCGATGTCCGAGACGAAAATCTTGCCATCACCGATGCGGCCCGTTCGGGCGGCGCGGGTGATCGCGTCCAGCGCGGCGTCCAGCTGGCTGTCCTCGATGACCACCTCGACCTTGATCTTGGGGAGGAAGTCGACGACGTACTCGGCGCCGCGATACAGCTCGGTGTGACCCTTCTGGCGGCCGTAGCCCTTGGCTTCCAGAACGGTCATCCCCTGGACGCCCATGTCCTGCAGAGCCTCTTTCACCTCATCCAGCTTGAACGGCTTGATGATGGCTTCGATCTTCTTCATCGGTTCCACTTTCGGGCCCGTCGGCGGTTGGCCGCCTTCACTGTAGGCGCACCGATCATGTCGCCTGTTCCGCCGCAAGCGAGCGTCGGCCACTATTACGACGAGAGAATGCACTTCCGACCGCGCGATCGAAATTTAGGCGCCTGGCGCCTCTCGATCGGGCATGTGCTCGTTCGCCGTCAAATGCGCTTGCCGCGTTCCGTTTCGAGCCTACGATCCCGGGAAACGATCGTTTGAATGGGGCTGGAAGTGCGGGGCGGAGCGTCGATTTTATTTGCGGTTGGTCAATTTCCGGATTGGGGACGCGGCCATAATGCCTCGATGTCGCCAGGATTGCTGAAAGTTGTGGCGGCTGTCGCTTGGCTCAACCCTTCGGCGCCGCGCCGCCGCTTTCTGGTTCGGGATTGATCGCCATGAGCTTCGTTCACGTGATCCGGCACGGCAAGCCGGCGGCCGCCTGGGGCGAAAGCGATGCGGATCCCGGGCTCGACCAGATCGGCCATGCTCAAGCGCGGGCCGTGGCCGAGGCCATCTTGGCCTTGCCGCTCGCGCGGCGTCCGGCCCGCGTGGTGTCTTCGCCGCTGCGTCGTTGTCAGGAAACCGCCGCGCCGCTCGCCTTGGCGCTTGGCGTGCCGGTCGAGGTCGACCCCCGTGTCGGCGAGATTCCGACCCCGGCCGCCCTGTCGCCGGCCGAGCGTCCCGCGTGGCTGCGCGAGGCGTTCGCGGGGCGCTGGGACCAGATCAGGGGCGACCTCGACTATGTGGCCTGGACCGAGGGCGTCGCCTCGGCCTTGCGTGAGCACGCCGGAGCCGCCGTGTTCAGCCACTTCGTCGCCCTGAACGCGGCGGTCGCGGTGGCGACCGGGACCGCGGACGTCATGGCCTTCCGGCCCGACCACGCCTCGCTCACGACCTTCGCGATCGAGCGCGAGCGCTTGATCCTGCTGGAGAAAGGGCGCGAAGCTCAGAGCCAGGTGCTCTGAAGGAGTCGTCGTGCCGCGAGAGATCCTCTCCGTCGCCGAAATGGCCGCCGCCGATCGCGCCGCGGTGGAGCGGGGCGCGCCCACGCCGGTGCTGATGGAGCGAGCCGGGGAGGCGGTGGCGCGGGCCGTGCGCGCGCGCTACGCCCATCGGCCGGTGGTGATCTGGTGCGGACCTGGCGACAATGGCGGGGACGGCTATGTCGCCGCCCGGCACCTGCGTCGGCGGGGCTGGCAGGTGGCGGTGGAGGCTGCCTATCCGCCCGCCACCGACGCCGCCCGCTGGGCCGCTTCCCGCTGGAAGGGCGAGGTGCGACCTCTGTCCGACGCGCCGTCGCCAGGGACACTTTATATAGACGCGCTGTTTGGCGCCGGCCTGTCGCGGCCGCTGGAAGGCGAGATCGCCAAGCTGGCGCGGTTCTGTCAGTCCCAGCCGCTCGCCATCGTGGCGGTCGACACGCCCTCGGGAATACAGGGCGACACCGGTCGGCCGTTGGGAGACGTCGCGTTCCGCGCCGATCTGACCGTGACCTTCCATCGTCGCAAGCGGGCGCATGTGCTGGCCCAGGGCCGCGAGGCTTGCGGCGAGATCGTCGTGGCCGACATTGGTCTCTGGCCCGCCGAGCATCCGGATCTGTTCGAGAACGACCCCAGTCTATGGGCCCAGCGCTTTCCGTGGCCGGCGATGGATGCGCACAAACACACGCGGGGCCGGCTGAAGGTCGTCAGCGGCGAGGCCTGGAGCACCGGCGCGGCGCGGCTGGCGGCGCGGGGCGGATTGCGGATAGGGGCGGGGGCCGTGACGGTCTTGTCGCCGCCCAACGCCTTGGCCGTTAACGCGGCCCATCTGGAAGCGGTGATGCTGTCGCCATTCGAGACGGACGCCGACCTGGCCGCCGCCGCCGAGCGGGCCGACGCCGTCGTGATCGGACCCGCGGCCGGGGTAGGGGAGGCGACCGCTCGCAATCTGCAGGCCCTGGCGCGCACCGGCGCGGCCCTGGTGGTGGACGCAGACGCCCTGACCAGTTTCCGCCAAGATCCCGAAGCCCTGTTCGCCTGCCTCGACCGCGACGACGTTCTGACCCCGCATCCGGGCGAGTTCGAGCGGATCTTTCCGGGCCTGCTGGACCAGTCGCCCGAACGCATCGCCGCCGCGCGCCAAGCCGCCGGCCGCGCCGGAGCCGTCGTGCTGCTAAAGGGACCGGACACTGTGGTCGCCGCGCCGGACGGACGCGCGGCCGTGTCGCTGAATGGGGCGCCCTGGCTGGCCACCGCCGGTTCGGGCGATGTGCTGGCCGGTTTCATCGGCGGCCTGATCGCTCAGGGCATGGAAAGCTTCGAGGCGGCCTGCGCCGGCGCCTGGATCCATGCCGAATGCGGCGCCCGTCATGGTCCCGGCCTGATCGCAGAGGATCTGCCAGGCTTGGCGCCCGCCGTTCTGGCCGAGCTTTTCGCGTGTCGTTGAAGCGCCGCGTGGATGTCTCGCTTCGGCCGTGTTCGCCCCGCAAGGGTCCGCTGATTGGTCCGCCCGGAGGTAGGCGATGATGGTGACGGAAGGACTACTGCTGGCGCTGCTGGTCAGCTGCCTGGCGGTCCTGATTCACTATGAGGCCCTGCGGGGCATCTCGGTCGCGGTGGTCGATCGCCCCAACGCCTCGCGGCTGACGGTGCTGGCTGTGATCTTCGGCGTGCTGGCGGCGCACGCCGTGGAGGCTGGGCTGTTCGGGGTCGGCTTCTGGCTGGGCGCTGACGTTCTGAAGTTCGGACGGTTCGTCGGCCGGGCTCCGCGCGACGCCTTCCAATACTACTCCTTCGCGCTGGAGACCTATACGACGCAAAGCGTCGGCGACCTCTATCCGATCGGCGGCCTGCGACTGCTGGCCAGCGTCGAGCCGCTGGTGGGCCTGATCCTGATCGGCTGGTCGACGTCGCTGACCTTCATGGTCATGGCCCGCGACTGGCGCATGAAGCTGTCGGTCGGCGAGTGAGCGCCGCCGATTCCGGATTCGGCAGGGATTGAAAGATGGTGCGGCTAGAGGGACTCGAACCCCCACGGTCTCCCGGCGGTACCTAAAACCGCTGCGTCTACCAATTCCGCCATAACCGCGCGGAAGTCGATCTAGCGCGGAGGAAGAGGATTATCCATGGAAATTTGAACCTCTGCTGGCTCATCCGTGTCCTGACTCGTTTGGGACACGCCGGGCGGGCGCGAGTTTTATCGCCGCCGCTCTTGGATGCTCGCGCACGTCGTGACATAAGGGCGCTCTTTCGCCGCCCCGGTCCTCGCGGGCGGCGTCGATCTTTTGGACCCCAAGGGCGGTGCTCGGGCGCGCGGCGACCCGGACCCGAGAAATAAGAATGTCGATGCAGATCGTTGAAAAGTCGGGCGAAGGCCTCAGCCGCGTTTTTGGCGTCACGGTGCCCGCGAGTGAACTGGCCACGCGTCTTGATGCGCGGATCGCCGAAGTCGCGCCGCAGATGAACGTCAAGGGCTTCCGTCCCGGCAAGGTGCCGACGGCCCACGTCCGCCGTCTGTACGGCAAGGCCCTGATGGGCGAAGTCGTCGAGCAGGCGCTGAACGAGACCACCCAGAAGGTCCTCGAGGACAACAAGCTGCGTCCGGCGGGCCAGCCCGAGCTGAACCCGTCGTCGGACATGGACAAGGTCATCGCCGGCGGCGAGGACCTGGCGTTCGAGCTGGCCGTCGAGGTCATGCCGGAATTCGAACCGATCGACCCCGCGTCGATCGAACTGGTCAAGCCGGTCTACAAGGTCGGCGACGACGAAGTGCAAGAAGCTCTGGACGAACTGGCCAAGCAGGCTCGCACCTACGAGCCGCGCACGGGCAAGAGCCTGAAGGCCAAGGACGGCGACCAACTGCTGATCGATTTCGTCGGTACGATCGACGGTGTTGAGTTCGCCGGCGGCAAGGCCGAGGGCGCTGAACTGGTGCTGGGCTCGGGTCAGTTCATCCCGGGCTTCGAGGACCAACTGGTCGGCGCGAAGCCGGGCGACGACGTCGTCGTGAAGGTGAAGTTCCCGGAGAACTATCAAGCCGCCGAACTGGCCGGCAAGGACGCCGAGTTCGCCACCAAGGTCCACGAAGTCCGCGCGCCGGTCGACGGCAAGGCCGACGACGAACTGGCCAAGCGCCTGGGTCTGTCGGACCTGGCCGCCCTGACCGACCTGCTGCGCTCGAACCTGTCGGGCCGCTATGAGAACAGCTCGCGCTTCAAGCTGAAGCGCGCCCTGCTGGACGTCCTGGACAGCAAGCACGACTTCCCGCTGCCGCCGCGCATGGTCGAGGCCGAGTTCGCCGGCATCTGGCAACAGGTCGAGTCCGACAAGGCGCGTGGCGGTCTGCCGCCGGAAGACGCCGAGAAGTCGGAAGACCAACTGAAGGCCGAGTATCGCAAGATCGCCGAGCGCCGCGTGCGCCTGGGTCTGGTTCTCGCCGAGATCGGCCGCAAGAACGACGTCGTCGTCACCGACCAGGAACTGACCGACGCGATCATGCGCGAAGCTCGCCAATACGGCGCCCAGGCTCAGCAAGTCTTCGACATGTACCGCCAGCGCGCCGACCTGCAGGCGGCGCTCCGCGCCCCGATCTATGAAGACAAGGTCGTCGACCTGATCTTCGGCAAGGCCAAGATCGAGGACAAGGAGGTCTCCAAGGACGAACTCCTGGAAGAAGACGACCTGCCGGAAGGCTACGGCGGCTAAGGCCAGCCGAGACGGACGGAAACGAGGCGCGGTTCGCGAGAACCGCGCCTTTTTCGTGCGCGCGCAAACCGGGCGGCTCCTTGCAACCTGTTAAGGGCCACGCGATATGCGTGGGCGACGGCGGCGCGCGGGCTGATTCGTTTTCGCGTGGCCAAGACACACAAAAAGGGTGATGCCCATCATGTACGATCCGGTTACGACGGCGATGAACCTGGTTCCCGTGGTCATCGAACAGACCAGCCGCGGCGAGCGCTCGTTTGATATCTTCTCGCGCCTGCTGAAGGAGCGGATCATCTTCGTAACGGGCCCCGTCGAAGACACCATGGCCAGCATTATTTGCGCCCAGCTTCTCTTCCTGGAGTCGGAGAACCCCAAGAAGGAGATCGCCATGTACATCAACTCGCCGGGTGGCGTGGTGACGTCGGGCCTCGCGATCTACGACACCATGCAATATATCAAGAGCCCGGTCTCGACCGTGTGCATGGGCATGGCCGCCTCGATGGGCAGCCTGTTGCTCGCCGCCGGCGCCGCTGGCCAGCGTATCTCGTTGCCGAACGCCCGCATCATGGTGCACCAGCCGTCGGGCGGCTTCCGCGGCCAAGCCTCGGACATCGAACGCCACGCCGAGGACATCATCAAGACCAAGCGTCGCCTGAACGAAATCTACGTGAAGCACTGCGGCCGCACCTATGAAGAGGTCGAACGCACGCTGGACCGCGACCACTTCATGAGCGCCGACGAAGCCAAGGCCTGGGGCCTGGTCGACCACGTCTATGACACCCGCGAAGCCGCCGAGGCTGGCGCCGAGTAGGGCTTTAAGCCGTCGCTAAACAAGAACGCCGCCAGTCTTTCGATCGGCGGCGTTTTTCTTGCCTGAAGGCCCGCGACAAATCCGCTCAGGTGGCGGGTCTTCCTCGGAAGACGCGGAAGCCCTTCTCGTCGGCGATCGCCAGCATTTCGGTATCGCCCGAGGTGTCGCCATAGGCGGCCGTCAGATGGACATCGGGGCCGAAGATCTCGCGCAGGCGCGTCACCTTCTCCTTGGCGCGACAATTGTTCCCGTCGAGACCGCCCAGCACGCGGCCGTCCTCGGAGCACATCAGGCGGGTGCCAATCAGCAGGTCGGCGCCGAGGCCCCGCGCGAACGGCGCGACGGTCATTTCGGGCGAAGCGGTCACGATCACGAGCTTGGCCCCCTTGGCGCGCCAGGACCGCCAGACAGCGACCGCGTCGGGGCGAAGCAGGGATTGGGCGTGGGCTTGCGCGAAGGCGCGGGCGTCGTTTTCGATCTCCGAGACCGTCGCGCCCTTCAGGAACTCGCGCACCGCGGCGGCCTTGAGTTTCGCGCGATTGCGATCGAACAGGTAGGCGATCAGCGAGGGCGCGAGGCGAACAATTCCGCGCGCCCAGCGACGCGGCCCGGCGCGCCACTTCAAGAAAGCGTTGAAGCTGTCCTTGACGGTCAGGGTGCCGTCGAAGTCGAAGGCCACCAGCGCCGGCTCGTCATCCATGTCGCCGGTCATCGGACGCGAGGCGCTGAGCCCCTTGGCCATCCACGAACGCTTAGCCATCGACCTTCCATGCGGGCGCTTCACGCGCTCCGTTCCACACGATTCCCCAATTGCTAATACGGCCTCGCGGGGGTGGCCGTAAGAGCCAAGACGCACGACGCTTGCGCCGGCGCGCCAATCGCCCAATTTAGATGACGAGGTCATGACACGATCCGGCGTGTTCGAGCGTTTGAGGCGGGAAAGGCGCCGGCAAGGCTTGTGAACCGAGCCCGGATCGGGGATTGTCAAGGATTAGACAACTCCCGGCGTATATTCTGCTTGCTTCGGTGGCGGCGTATGCGCTCGGAGGGGCGTCGCGGCGTTAAGCCGTAAGTCGCCATAGTGTGAGAAGCGATCATGACGAAAGCCGCGAGCGGCGACACCAAGAGCACTCTGTATTGTTCTTTCTGTGGAAAGAGCCAGCACGAGGTGCGCAAGCTCATCGCCGGGCCGACGGTGTTCATTTGTGATGAATGCGTCGAACTGTGCATGGATATCATCCGCGAAGAGCACAAGATCGCCTTCGTAAAGTCCAAGGACGGCGTGCCGACGCCGCGCGAGATCTGCGAGGTCCTGGACGACTACGTGATCGGGCAAGGCCACGCGAAGAAGGTTCTCGCGGTGGCGGTCCACAATCACTACAAGCGCCTCAACCACGCGTCGAAGAACAACGACGTCGAACTGGCCAAGTCGAACATCCTGCTGGTCGGTCCGACCGGTACGGGTAAGACGCTTCTGGCCCAGACCCTGGCTCGAATCATCGACGTCCCGTTCACGATGGCCGACGCCACGACGCTGACCGAGGCCGGTTACGTCGGCGAGGACGTCGAGAACATCGTGCTGAAGCTGCTGCAAGCCGCCGACTACAATGTCGAACGCGCCCAGCGCGGCATCGTCTATATCGACGAAATCGACAAGATCAGCCGCAAGTCCGACAACCCGTCGATCACCCGCGACGTGTCGGGCGAAGGCGTGCAGCAAGCCCTGCTGAAGATCATGGAAGGCACCGTCGCCTCCGTGCCGCCGCAAGGCGGGCGCAAGCATCCGCAGCAGGAATTCCTGCAGGTCGACACGACGAACATCCTGTTCATCTGCGGCGGCGCCTTCGCCGGGCTCGAGAAGATCATCTCGGCGCGCGGCGCGGCCAAGTCGATCGGCTTCGGCGCCAAGGTCACCGATCCGGAAGAGCGCCGCACGGGCGAGATCCTGCGGAACGTCGAGCCCGACGACCTGCAGCGCTTCGGCCTGATCCCGGAATTCATCGGCCGTCTGCCGGTGGTCGCGACCCTGGAGGACCTCGACGAGGCCGCCCTGGTCAAGATCCTGACCGAGCCGAAGAACGCCTTCGTCAAGCAGTACCAGCGCCTGTTCGAGATGGAGAACATCGGGCTGACCTTCACCGACGACGCCCTGCATCAGGTCGCCAAGAAGGCCATCGCCCGCAAGACCGGCGCGCGCGGCCTTCGTTCGATCATGGAAGGCATCCTGCTGGAGACCATGTTCGAGCTGCCCAACTACGAGGGTGTCGAGGAAGTGGTGGTCAATGCCGAGGTCGTCGAAGGCCGGGCCCAGCCGCTGCTGATCTATGCCGAGAAGAAGGGTGGGGCGGCTTCGGCCTAACGACCGGTCTCGTCTGAAGCGTTCAGGGCGCGTCCTCGTTTCGGGGACGCGCCTTTTTCGTGCGGGGCGGGGCCTGGCCGAGAAGTTTCACGGCGGGTGCGCTCTGGGCGCCACGCGGAGCTTTGGCGAGGCAAATCCCTCAATGGGCGGACTTTTGGAGAAACTTCCCGTCGAAGAGCGGGAAGGGGGCAACAGTCCGCTAGCTTTGCCGCTCCCGCGCGACTTGTCGCCGCTGATGGGCGAGCCCGCTTGAACCCTGTTGTAAAACGTCCACATAAATAACGACATTCCGCCCAGTCCCGGGCGGACGGGCCGTTCGACTCAGGCGCATCGTCTGGTGTTACGGCGGCCCGCATGGCCAGGCGCCTCTTTTGGGCCTAGGCCGGGAGTATTGAGAACATGTCCGAACTTCGTACCCTTCCCGTCCTGCCGCTGCGGGACATCGTTGTTTTCCCCCACATGGTGGTGCCGCTTTTCGTGGGCCGCGATAAGTCCGTGCGCGCGCTCGAAGAGGTGATGCGCGGAGACAAGCAGATCCTGCTGGTGACGCAAAAGAACTCGGCCGACGATGATCCGGCGCCGGGCGACATCTTCGACGTCGGCGTCCTGGCCACCGTCCTGCAACTGCTGAAGCTCCCTGACGGCACCGTGAAGGTGCTGGTCGAGGGCAAGGGCCGCGCCGCGGTCGTCAAGTTCACGGATCAGGAGTCCTTCTACGAGGCCCAGATCGGCGAGGTCAGCGAGGACGAGGGCGCGGGCCCCGAGGCCGAGGCCTTGTCGCGCGCCGTCGTCGAGCAATTCGAGAACTACGTCAAACTGAACAAGAAGGTGCCGCCGGAGGCCCTGGCCTCGATCCCGCAGATCGCCGAGCCGGGCAAGCTGGCCGACAGCATCGCCGCGCACCTCTCGGTCAAGATCGGCGACAAGCAGCACCTGCTGGAAATCTTCGACGTCGTGAAGCGCCTCGAGAAGGTTTTCGCCCTCATGGAAGGCGAGATCTCGGTGCTGCAGGTCGAGAAGAAGATCCGCTCGCGCGTCAAGCGCCAGATGGAGAAGACCCAGCGCGAGTACTATCTGAACGAACAGATGAAGGCGATCCAGCGCGAGTTGGGTGACCCCGACGACTCGCGCGACGAGCTGATCGACCTCGAAAAGCGCATCAAGAAGACCAAGCTTTCCAAGGAAGCCCGCGCCAAGGCCGAGGGCGAACTGAAGAAGCTGCGCAACATGAGCCCGATGTCGGCCGAGAGCACCGTGGTCCGGAACTATCTGGACTGGCTGCTGTCGATCCCGTGGGGCAAGGCCAAGACCAAGAAGATCGACCTTGTCGAGAGCGAAGGCATCCTCGACGCCGACCACTATGGCCTGGAGAAGGTCAAGGAGCGGATCCTCGAGTACTTGGCCGTTCAGGCGCGCACCAATTCGCTGAAGGGGCCGATCCTGTGCCTGGTCGGCCCTCCCGGCGTCGGCAAGACCTCGCTGGGCAAGTCGATCGCCAAGGCGACCGGCCGCGAGTTCGTGCGCATGAGCCTCGGCGGCGTGCGCGACGAGGCCGAGATCCGCGGTCACCGCCGCACCTATATCGGCTCGATGCCCGGCAAGGTCATCCAGTCGATGAAGAAGGCCAAGACCACCAACGCCTTCGTGCTGCTGGACGAGATCGACAAGATGGGCAGCGACTATCGCGGCGATCCGGCCTCGGCTCTTTTGGAGGTGCTGGACCCGGCCCAGAACTCTACCTTCGGCGACCACTATCTGGAGGTCGACTACGACCTGTCGCAGGTGATGTTCGTCACGACGGCCAACAGCCTGAACATGCCCCAGCCGCTGCTGGACCGCATGGAGATCATTCGCATCCCCGGCTACACCGAGGATGAGAAGCTGGAGATCGCCAAGCGCCACATCCTGCCCAAGCTGGCCAAGGATCATGGGCTGAAGCCGGCCGAGTTCATCGTCCCGGACAAGGCGATCCGCGACCTGATCCGCTACTACACCCGGGAAGCCGGCGTGCGGTCGCTGGAGCGGGAACTGGGCGCCCTGGCGCGCAAGACGGTTCGGGATCTGGCCCGTGAAAAGGTCGCCTCGATCACGATCGACGACGAGCGCTTGGCCAAGTACGCGGGCGTCAAGAAGTACCGCTACGGCGAGACCGACGAGGTCGATCAGGTCGGCATCGTCACCGGTCTGGCCTGGACGGAGTTCGGCGGCGATATCCTGACCATCGAAGCCGTGAAGATGCCGGGCAAGGGTCGGATGCAGATCACCGGCAACCTCAAGGACGTGATGAAGGAGTCGATCGCCGCGGCCAACAGCTATGTCCGCTCGCGGGCCCTGCAGTTCGGGATCAAGCCGCCGGTGTTCGAGAAGACCGACGTCCACATCCACGTGCCCGACGGCGCCACGCCGAAGGACGGTCCGTCCGCCGGCGCGGCCATGGGCCTGGCTATCGTCTCGGTGCTGACGGGCGTTCCGATCCGCAAGGACATCGCGATGACCGGCGAGATCACGCTGCGCGGCCGGGTCACCGCGATCGGCGGTCTGAAGGAAAAGCTGCTCGCGGCCCTGCGCTCGGGCGTGAAGACGGTCCTGATCCCGCAGGAGAACGAAAAGGACCTGGTCGACGTGCCCGCCAGCGTCAAGGACGGCCTGGAGATCATCCCGGTCTCGACCATGGACGAGGTGCTCAAGCACGGGCTCACGGGTCCGCTGACGCCCGTCGAGTGGAGCGAAGCCGACGAGCCGATCGCCGCCGGTCAGAAGAAGGACGACGGCGACAGCGACGCCGTGCTGACCCACTAAAAGCAACTTATCGTTGATAACTTAAGCGGCGCGGGGGATTCCCGCGCCGCTGTCGTTTGACGGGGCGTTTTCGCCCGCCATAATCCTGGCTCTGGACGAAGCGCCGTAAGGGAAAACGCGTCGCCGCCCAGGCTGGGAGAAAAACATGACCACAAAAGCCGAGCTCGTCACGGCCATCGCCGAGAAGGCGGGCATCAACAAGAACCAGGCCAAGGACGCTCTGGAAGCCTTCATCGACGCCGTCACCGACTCCCTCAAGTCGGGCAAGGATGTTCGCCTGGTCGGCTTCGGCGCCTTCAAGGCCGTGACCCGGGCCGCCGGCACCGCGCGCAATCCCCGCACCGGCGAAACCGTCAATCGTCCCGCGTCGAAGACGGCGCGCTTCCAGGTGGGCGAGGGGCTGAAGGCCTCGCTGAACGACTGACCTCTTTCTTCCGCGTAGGGAGAGGCGGGGCGCCCGGCCGGGCCGCTCCGCTTTTTCGTTTTCCCGTTTCGCGGATGGGCCTCCGCGGCGATATCCCTTCCGATTTTCGGCCCGATAACCGTTTCACACCTATCGGAAAATACTCTAGAAGCGCCGACGCGAAGGGGCAGTTAGCTCAGCGGTAGAGCGTCTCGTTTACACCGAGAGGGTCGGGGGTTCGATCCCCTCACTGCCCACCACTCTTCACGGCCGCGTTGCCAGATGGCGAGCCTTGCAAGCCGCGAAAGCGCGCCTTGCGAGCCGGCGAGACTGGGCGCGGAAATCGTCGGAAGCGGCCAGGAACCGTGGTTGTCGCAAAAGCTTTATCGTTCGGAGGCCGTATTGGGGGGCTTCGGTAACGATGAGGAATCGGCGTGACGGACACGATATCGGACCGGCCGCTCGGCCCGCGCGTTCTCCCCATCTCCGACTATCCGCCGACTGAAGGCCCGGTCCGTCTCGTCGACACCACGATGCTCTACGCCCCGCGCAGCGGCGGGGTCCGACGCTATCTGTCCTCCAAGCGCGCGTGGCTCGCCGCCAACCGTCCCGATGTTCGCCACACGCTGGTCGTCCCCGGCGCGCGCGATTCCCATGACGGGCAAGGCAGGGTCTCGATCTACGCCGCGCCCCTGCCGTTCGGCGCCGGATATCGTTGGCCCGTGGTCAAGCAGGCCTGGATGGAGCGCCTGATCCGCCAGCGGCCCGACATTATCGAGGCTGGCGATCCCTATACTCCGGGCCTGGCGGCGCTGCGCGCCGGCGACGCTCTAGGCGTTCCGGTGGTGGGCTTTTGCCACACCGATCTGGGGGCGCTGGCCGCTCTGCATATCGGCGAATGGGTTGAAAAGCCGGTGCAGAAGCGTTGGGCCGCCATCTACCGTCAGTTCGATCGCGCCGTCGCGCCCAGTTGGTTCATCGCTGGCCGCCTGGTCGAGGCTGGCGTGCACGACGCCATCGGCCTGCCGCTGGGCGTCGACACCGAGATCTTCCATCCGGCCCGCGTGGACCGTGCGCGGCTACGCCGCCGCCTGGGCGTGGCGCCGGACGAGCGCCTGCTGGTGTTCGCGGGCCGCCCGGCGCGGGAAAAGCGGCTGGAGGTGCTGGTCGGCGCGGTCGAGCGCCTGGGCGCGCCCTATAAGCTTCTGCTCGTCGGCGCGGGCGGCGGAGCGCCGGTGAGCGATCGGGCGATCTGCATGGACTATGTCCGTGATCCGGCCGAATTGGCGGGGATTCTGGCCAGCTGCGACGCCTTCGTGCACGCCAACGACAACGAGCCTTTCGGGCTGATCGTACTGGAGGCCATGGCTTGCGGCCTGCCCGTGGTGGGCGTCGCCGCCGGCGGCGTGGCCGAATCGGTCGACGACCAGGTCGGCCAACTGGCGACACGATCGGAGCCCGCGCCGTTCGCCGAAGCTATCGAGGCCCTGTTCGCCCGCGATCTGGCCGCCGTCCGCGCGGCCGCTCGTCGCCGCGCCGTCGAGCGGCACGGCTGGGACGCGGTCTTTCGCCAGCTCTGCGGCATCTATGGCGAGTTGACGGGGCGGCGTAGCTTTGGGTCTGGCGCCCAGGTTCGCGATCATTAAGCCCTGAGGCTGGCCAGGATCTCGTAGCTGTGCTTCCGGGCGTCGTGGTCGTGGATTTGCGAGGCCGCCATCAGCTCGTCCGCGCCCGTCAGTTCCAGCACCCGCTCGATCTTGCGGCGCACCGTCTCGGGAGAGCCGATCGCCGAATACTGGAAGGTGTGGTCCAGCCCCGCCAACTCCGCGGGAGAAGCGTGCTCGCGGATATCGTCGACAGGCGGCGGCAGAAGGCCGGGGCGCCCCCGACGCAGGGCCAGGAACTGCTGCTGAGTCGAGGTCGCCAGACGCGCGGCCTCCGCGTCGGTATCCGCCGCGCACACGCCGACGCAAACCATGACATGCGGCTTGTCCAGGGTCTCCGACGGCTTGAAATGCCGGCGATAGAGGAG
Organism: Caulobacter vibrioides OR37; assembly: GCF_000372645.1. Classification (GTDB taxonomy): domain Bacteria; phylum Pseudomonadota; class Alphaproteobacteria; order Caulobacterales; family Caulobacteraceae; genus Caulobacter; species Caulobacter vibrioides_E. The sequence goes on from NZ_APMP01000001.1 coordinate 132,565, forward strand.
GAGGGCGTCCAACAGCGAATCGGGCGCGAAGTGGGCGGCGAAGGCGTAGGGCAGGCCAAGGGCCGCCGCCAATTGCGCGCCCCAGGTCGAGGAGCCGAGCATCCAGATCGGCACATCCTGGCCTTCGCCTGGCACGGCGCGGACGCTCTGGTCCGGATTGGCCGGCTTGAACCAATGCTGCAGCTCGACGACGTCCTGGGCGAACGAATCAACGGCGCCGGCGTAGCGGCGCAACGCCCGCATCGTGGCCTGGTCCGTACCGGGCGCGCGGCCCAGACCCAGATCGATCCGGCCTGGATAGAGCGCGTTCAGGGTGCCGAACTGTTCGGCCACCATCAGCGGCGCGTGGTTGGGCAGCATGACGCCGCCGGAGCCGACTCGAATCGTTTTCGTACCGCCGGCCACGTGGCCAATGACCACGGCGGTCGCGGCGCTGGCGATGCCCGGCATATTGTGATGCTCGGCCAGCCAGTAACGATGAAAGCCCAAGGATTCGGCGTGTCGCGCGAGATCGAGACTATTGTGAAGCGCCTGGCCGACGGTCACGCCCTGCGGAACGGGCGCGAGGTCCAGGACGGAAAACGGCGGATACGCGGTGCTGCTCATGAAGGCTAGATGGCGCGCGGTCGCGGCAACTCAAGCCCGATGAGGTCGTCGTTTCCGATTTCGAAGGGGAAGCCACCGGACGGTGGCGCGAATGACGGGGCTCGAACCCGCGACCTCCGGCGTGACAGGCCGGCGCTCTAACCAACTGAGCTACATCCGCGTCGTGCGCTTGGAGCGCGACGGTCGTCCGTAGACCGAGGGGAGGGAAGCTGACCACTCTCGAGAGAGTGGCGCGAATGACGGGGCTCGAACCCGCGACCTCCGGCGTGACAGGCCGGCGCTCTAACCAACTGAGCTACATCCGCATAAGCCTTCGCCGAGGCGAAAGCGCGACCCGCCGATCGGCGAGGGGCGTCTGATATGTCGGGCGAAGACTCGTGTCAACGGCCATATCGTCGAAGCCGCGAAACGGAGCTGGGGACAAAGGGTTTCGCTCGCGATCGACGCGCGCGAGGCGAGGTGAAAGGTCCTTGTGGGCCAAGGCCGCGCCGGTTGCGCGCGACAGACCAGCGTTAGCTCAAGATTGTCTAGTTGCGATCGTTTCTCAATGTGTCTCGGGTGTTTGAAGCGCTGGCGACAGTGGGCTACAAACCGCTCGATTCAAGCCAAGGGCTGTCATGACCGCCTTCCTCCTCCAGTACCTGCCGATCGTGATCTTCCTCGGGATCGCGGCGGCTATCGGGATTGTCTTCCTTCTGGCCGCGGCCGTGCTCGCGCCGAAGGCGCCGGACCCGGAAAAGCTGTCCGCATACGAATGCGGCTTCAACGCCTTCGACGACGCGCGCATGAAGTTCGACGTCCGGTTCTATCTGGTGTCGATCCTGTTCATTATCTTCGACCTCGAAGTGGCGTTCCTGTTCCCCTGGGCGGTCACGCTGTTGAAGCTGCCGCATGACGTGGCCCAGTTCGCCTTCTGGTCGATGATGACGTTCCTCGGCGTCCTGACCGTCGGCTTTATCTACGAATGGAAGAAGGGCGCCCTCGAATGGGAGTGATCGTTCCCGCCAACGCGGCCCCAACGGGATCTGGCGTTCCGGCGCTGTCGGGCGGCCGTTCGACGGTCGAGGGCTATGACCCCAAGCTGCACGATCCGTTCTTTGACGGCGTCTCGCAGCAGCTGGCCGACAAGGGCTTCATCACCGCCGCCGCCGACGACCTGATCACCTGGGCTCGCACGGGCTCGCTGATGTGGATGACGTTTGGCCTGGCGTGCTGCGCCGTGGAGATGATGCAGGCTTCGATGCCGCGTTATGACCTGGAGCGCTACGGCTTCGCCCCGCGCGCCAGCCCGCGCCAGTCCGACGTGATGATCGTCGCCGGCACTCTGACCAACAAGATGGCTCCGGCCCTGCGCAAGGTCTACGACCAGATGCCGGAGCCCCGTTACGTCATCTCGATGGGCAGCTGCGCCAACGGCGGCGGCTACTACTATTACAGCTACAGCGTCGTGCGCGGCTGCGACCGCGTGGTTCCGGTGGACATCTATGTCCCGGGCTGCCCCCCCACGGCCGAGGCGCTGGTCTACGGCGTGCTGCAGCTACAGAAGAAGATCCGCCGCACGGGGACGATCGAGCGATGACCGACGTGGTTCCGACCGAAACGGCGATCTCGCCGCTGGAAGCGCTGGGCCAGACCATCGTCGCCAACAGCGCCGGCGCGATCACCGCTTATCATGTGGCGTTCGGCGAGCTGACGGTGCTGGGTCCGGCGAACCGCGTGGTCCAGGCGCTTGAATTCCTGCGCGACCACGCCGATTGCCGCTTCCACCAGTTGGTCGACCTGACCGGCGTGGACTATCCGCAGCGCGAGCGTCGTTTTGATGTGGTCTATCACCTGCTGTCGCTGGTGAAGAACCATCGCATCCGCCTGAAGGTGCAGACCGACGAGGATACGGCCGTTCCCACCGTGACGTCGGTCTTCCCGGTCGCCGACTGGTTCGAGCGCGAGGCATTCGACATGTTCGGCATCTTCTTCGAAGGCCATCCGGACCTGCGCCGGATCCTGACCGATTACGGCTTCCACGGCCATCCGCTTCGGAAAGACTTCCCGATGACGGGCTATGTGGAAGTGCGCTACGACGACGAGCTTAAGCGTGTCGTCTACGAACCCGTGAAGATCACGGAGTTCCGTGCGTTCGACTTCCTGTCTCCCTGGGAAGGCGCGAAGTACGCGCTTCCTGGCGACGAGAAAGCCGAGAAGCGAGCGGGAGACGCGTAGGGCCGGGGCCGGCGCGAAGGCGCTGGCTCCAGATCACTTGTCGGGATCGGCCGATGGCCGGCCTGGCATGGAACAGTGTAACGAAGGTCCGTAGCCATGACCGGCACGAACTCGCCCGCCGCGGCGACAGACTACTTCCGAGACGAGGCGACGGTCCCGGCCGTTCCGGAGACGCCTGTCCGTAAGTTCAACATCAACTTCGGCCCGCAGCACCCGGCCGCGCACGGCGTGTTGCGCCTGGTGCTGGAGCTGGATGGCGAAATCGTCGAACGTGTCGATCCGCACATCGGCCTGCTGCACCGCGGCACCGAAAAGCTGATGGAAACGCGCACCTATTTGCAGAACGTGCCGTACTTCGACCGCCTCGACTATGTGGCGCCGATGAACCAGGAGCACGCCTTCTGCCTGGCCATCGAGAAGCTGCTGGGTGTCGAGGTCCCGATCCGGGGCCAGATCATTCGCGTCCTGTACTCGGAAATCGGCCGGATCCTGAACCACCTGCTCAACGTGACGACCCAGGCCATGGACGTCGGCGCCCTGACCCCGCCGCTGTGGGGCTTCGAGGAGCGCGAGAAGCTGATGGTGTTCTACGAGCGCGCCTGCGGCGCTCGCCTGCACTCCAACTACTTCCGTCCGGGCGGCGTCCACCAGGACTTGCCGCCGGAGCTGGTCGAGGATATCGACGCCTGGGCCAAGGCTTTCCCCAAGATCTGCGACGACATCGAAGGCCTGATCACCGACAATCGCATCTTCAAGCAGCGCAACGTCGACATCGGCGTCGTCAGCAAGGACGAGGCGATCCTGTGGGGCTTCTCGGGCGTGATGGTGCGCGGCTCGGGCATCGCCTGGGACCTGCGCCGCAGCCAACCCTACGAGAACTACAACGACTTCGAGTTCGACATTCCGCTCGGCAAGAACGGCGACTGCTACGACCGCTATCTCTGCCGGATGCAGGAGATGCGCGAATCGACCAAGATCATCCGCCAGGCCTGCGACATGCTGCGCAAGACGCACGGTCCGGTCCTGTCGGAAGACAACAAGGTCTCGCCGCCGCGCCGCGCCGAGATGAAGCGCTCGATGGAAGCGCTGATTCACCACTTCAAGCTCTACACCGAAGGCTTCAAGACGCCGGAAGGCGAGGTCTATGCCTGCGTGGAGGCCCCTAAGGGCGAGTTCGGCGTGTTCGTGGTCAGCGACGGCGGCAACAAGCCGTACCGCTGCAAGATCCGCGCGCCGGGCTTCCCGCACCTGGCGGCGATGGACTGGATGAACCGCGGCCACCAGCTCGCCGACGTCTCGGCCATCCTTGGCTCGCTGGACATCGTGTTCGGGGAGATCGACCGGTGAGCCTGGAAGCCATCGCCCTTGAGAAAGTGGCCCAGGCCCAGCTGGACGCCTATAACGCCCAGGATTTGGACGCTCATTGCGCCCATTTCGCCGACGACGTCGTCGTGGGCGGCCTGAACGGCGAGGTCGCGCGCACCGGGATCGACGCCTATCGCGCCTGGTACGAAAAGGTCTTCGCCGATTTTCCCGGCAACAAGGCCGAACTGCTGAACCGCATCGTGGTCGGCTCGAACGTGATCGATCACGAGCGCGTCGACCGCGGCAATGGCGATCCCGTCTTCGAGGTCGCCGCCATCTACACCTTCAAGGGCGACAAGATCGCTCGCGTTGATTTCGCCCGATGAGCGCCCCCAAATGAGTGTGAGACGTCTCGCTAAAGAACAGCCCGCCAGCTTCGCCTTCTCGAAGGAAAGCCAGGCTAAGGCCGACTGGTGGAAAGCCAAGTACCCCGCCGCCCGCAAGCAGTCGGCGGTGATCCCGATGCTGTGGCTGGCCCAGAAGCAGGAGGGCTGGGTGTCCGAGCCGGCGATCCAGGAGATCGCCAAGCAGCTCGAGATGCCGGTCATCCGCGTGCTGGAAGTGGCCACCTTCTACGTGATGTTCCAGCTGCAGCCGGTCGGCAAGGTCGCCTTCGTGCAGCTGTGCGGCACCACGCCCTGCCAACTGCGCGGGGCCGAGGACCTGAAGAAGGTTCTGAAGGACAAGATCGGCGCCGCCAACCACGTCTCGGCCGATGGCAAGTTCAGCTGGGAAGAGGTCGAGTGCCTCGGCGCCTGCTGCAACGCGCCGATGGCCGCGATCAACGACTATTACTACGAGGACCTGACGCCGGAGAGCCTGGCCCAGATCCTAGACGACTTCGCGGCCGGCAAGGCGCCGAAGCCGGGCAGCTATGACGGCCGGGGCGCCTCGGAGCCGAAGGGCAAGATCCAGACCCTGACGGATCCGAAGCTGTACGACGGCTCGGCCGCCAAGAAGATCAAGATCCCGAACCTTCCGGAAAAGCCTAAGGCGACAAAGGCCAAGCCGGAGCCGACCGCCTAACATGACCGCCGACGCCAACATCCAGAAGAAGCGCCTCACCGTGATGCTCGCCATCAACGCGGTGTGCTTCGTGCTGGCCGGCGTCGCGATCTATGGCGCGGTGTCGCTGCGGATCGACTGGCTGCGGCTGGTCTTCCTGGGCGCCATCGTGGCCGGCTTGGGCTCTCACATCTGGTTCATCCTGGGCTGGATGCGCGCGACCAAGCGCGAGGGCGCGACGTCATGACCGACGACAGCCTCCTCATCGCCCGCCGCGCGGCCTATGCCGACACCATCCGTGGCCTGGGCCGTCGTGAACGCGGCTTGGGCTTCGTGGCCTGCCTCCTCGGCGCGCTGCTCCTGATCTGGGGGCGGACGGTCGAAGGGGCGCCGTTCTGGGCGGTTGTCGCCGGTCTCGTCACGATTGGCGCGGGCTGGTTGCTTTTCGCCTATGTCATCATTCGTCGGGCGGGTTATGTGCGCGCCCATCCATTCGATCCGCAAAGCTGAGTCATGGTCGGTATCCTCGAAGACAAGGACCGCATCTTCACGAACCTCTACGGTCTCCAGGATTGGGGCCTCGAGGGCGCGAAGAAGCGCGGCTGCTGGAATGGCACCAAGGACATCCTGGACGCTGGGCGCGACTGGATCATCGACAACATGAAGAACTCCGGCCTGCGCGGCCGGGGCGGCGCCGGTTTCTCGACCGGGCTGAAGTGGTCGTTCATGCCCAAGGAAGTGAAGGAAGGTCGTCCTCACTACCTGGTCGTCAACGCCGATGAGTCCGAGCCGGGCACCTGCAAGGACCGGGAGATCATGCGGCATGATCCGCACCTCCTGATCGAGGGCTGCCTGATCGCCTCGCGCGCCATGCTGGCCCACGCCTGCTACATCTATATTCGTGGCGAGTACGTCTACGAACGCGAGATCCTGGAAGCCGCGATCAAGCAGGCCTATGAGGCCAAGCTGATCGGCAAGGACAACGTCCACGGCTGGGACTTCGACCTCTACGTCCACCACGGCGCCGGCGCCTATATCTGCGGCGAAGAGACGGCTCTGCTGGAAAGCCTGGAAGGCAAGAAGGGCCAGCCGCGTCTGAAGCCGCCGTTCCCGGCCGGCGCGGGCCTCTACGGCATGCCGACCACGGTCAACAACGTCGAGAGCATCGCCGTCGCGGGGACGATCCTGCGTCGCGGCGCGGCTTGGTTCGCGGGCTTTGGTCGCCCGAACAACGCCGGCACCAAGCTCTTCTGCGTTTCGGGCCACGTGAACCTGCCCTGCAACGTCGAAGAGGCGATGAGCATTCCGTTCCGCCAGCTGATCGAGGATCACTGCGGCGGCATCCGGGGCGGCTGGGGCAACCTGAAGGCCGTCATCCCGGGCGGTTCGTCCGTGCCGATGATCCCGGCCGAGCAGTGCGAAGACCTGCCGATGGACTTCGACGCCCTGCGAAACCTGCGCTCGGGCCTCGGCACCGCGGCGGTCATCGTCATGGACAAGTCGACCGACCTCGTCCGCGCCATCGCCCGCCTGTCGTACTTCTACAAGCACGAGAGCTGCGGTCAGTGCACGCCGTGCCGCGAAGGCACGGGCTGGATGTGGCGCGTCATGGAGCGCATGGCGACCGGCGAGGCCGATCCGAAAGAGATCGACACCCTGCTGGACGTCACGACCCAGGTCGAGGGTCACACCATCTGCGCCCTGGGCGACGCGGCCGCCTGGCCGATCCAGGGCTTGTTCCGTCACTTCCGCCACGAGGTGGAGGAGCGGATCGCTTCCTATCGTAGCGGTCGCCTGCACGTGCAGGGCGCCAAGCTGATCGCGGCGGAGTAACAAGAATGGCAATCGCCAAGGTCAACGGCGTCGAAGTCGAGTTCGAACCCGGCATGACGGTTCTGCAGGTCGCGGAACTGGCCGGCGAAGAGATCCCGCGCTTCTGCTACCACGAGCGCCTCAGCATCGCCGGCAACTGCCGGATGTGTCTGGTCGAGGTGAAGCCCGGCCCGCCGAAGCCCCAGGCCTCGTGCGCTCTGCCGGCCGCCGAGGGCCAGGAAATCTTCACCAAGACTCCGATGGTCAAGAAGGCTCGCGAAGGGGTGATGGAGTTCCTGCTCATCAACCACCCGCTGGATTGCCCGATCTGCGACCAGGGCGGCGAGTGCGACCTGCAGGACCAGGCCATGGGCTATGGCCGCGACGACAGCCGCTACGAAGAAAACAAGCGCGCGGTCGAAGAAAAGGCCATGGGCCCGCTGATCAAGACCGTGATGACGCGCTGCATCCAGTGCACGCGCTGCGTCCGCTTCATCACCGAGGTCGCCGGCTCGCCGGAAATCGGCCTGATCTCGCGCGGCGAAGACGTTGAAATCACGACTTATCTGGGCGCGGCGGTCACCTCCGAGCTCAGCGCCAACGTCATCGACCTGTGCCCGGTCGGCGCCCTGACGAGCAAGCCCTACGCCTTCGAAGCCCGTCCGTGGGAGCTGAAGAAGACCGAGAGCATCGACGTGATGGACGCCCTGGGCTCGTCGATCCGCGTCGACGCCCGCGGCGCGGCCGTCCTGCGCGTGCTGCCGCGCACGAACGACGACGTCAACGAAGAGTGGATCTCGGACAAGACGCGCTACGCCGTCGACGGCCTGGGCCGTCAGCGCCTGGACCGTCCCTATGTCCGCGTGGACGGCAAGCTGCGTCCCGCGACCTGGTCGGAAGCCTTCGCGGCCGTGGCCGCCAAGCTGAAGACGACCGCTCCCGAGCGTATCGGCGTCATCGCCGGCGACCTGCAGGACGCCGAGAGCCTCAAGGCGACCAAGGATCTCTTCACCGCCCTGGGCGTCAAGAACCTGGACAGCCGCCAGGACGGCGCGGCGCTGGGCGCCGGCCCGCGCGAAAGCTGGCTGTTCAACTCGACGATCGCCGGCATCGAGAACGCCGACGTCGTTCTGTTCGTCGGCGCCAATCCGCGTATCGAGGCGCCGGTTCTGAACGCGCGCTTCCGCAAGCAGTGGATCGCCGGCAAGACCCGCTTCGGCGTCATCGGCGAGCAGGCCGACCTGACCTTCGGCTATGATTATCTTGGCGCCGGTGCCAAGACCCTGTCGGGCCTGGCCAAGAGCAAGAACGACTTCGTCGCGGCCCTGAAGGCCGCCGAGCGTCCCGCGATCATCATCGGGCAGGGCGCGCTGGCCCGCGGCGATGGCGCGGCGATCCTCAAGGCCGCCGCCGGTCTCGCCAAGACCATGAAGGTCGTGCGTGACGGCTGGAACGGCTGGAACGTGCTGCACACCGCAGCCGCTCGGGTGGCCGGCCTCGACATGGGCTTCGTCCCGGCCGACGGCGGCCTCGCCGCCCGCGACATGCTGAAGCCGGGCGCTGTCGACGTCCTCTTCCTGCTGGGCGCCGACGAGTGCGAGACGGCCGCCTCGGACGCCTTCAAGATCTATCTCGGCACGCACGGCGACAACGGCGCGCACAAGGCCGACGTGATCCTGCCGGGCGCGGCCTATACCGAGAAGAACGGCCTCTATGTAAACCTTGAGGGCCGGGTCCAGATGGGCCGCCGCGCGGTGTTCCCGAAGGGCGAGGCTAAGGAAGACTGGTCGATCCTTCGCGCGCTTTCCGAAGTGCTGGGCCACAAGCTGCCGTATGACAGCCTGGACCAGCTGCGCGCCAAGCTGTTCGCCGATCACCCGACCTTCGGCCAGATCGACTATGCGCCGGGCTCGGTGGCCACGTCGTTCGACGTGGGCGCGCTGGGCGCCGACGGCGAGGTTTCGGACGCGCCGTTCGAAAGCCCGATCAAGGCCTTCCACCTGACCAACCCCATCGCGCGCGCCAGCGTGACCATGGCCGAATGCGCGGCCGTGGCTTCCGGCGCCGCCAAGATCGCCGCGGAGTAAATCGTGGACTCGACCAATCCGCTTCTCTGGTTTGGCCTGACGACCGGCGGCATCCTGCTGGTCGTGATCTGGGTTCTCCTGAGCCTGGCCTTCCTGCTGCTGGCCGACCGCAAGATCTGGGCCGGCGTCCAGATGCGCAAGGGCCCCAACGTGGTGGGTCCGTTTGGCCTGCTGCAGTCCTTCGCCGACTTCTTCAAGTTCGTCTTGAAGGAGATCGTCATCCCGGCCGGTGCCGACAAGGTGATCTTCATCCTGGCGCCGCTGATCAGCCTGATCCTCGGCTTCGTCGGCTGGGCCGTGGTGCCGTTCGCGCCGGGCTGGGTGGTCTCCAACCTCAATGTCGGCATACTCTACCTTCTGGCCATGAGCTCGCTGGGCGTCTACGGCATCATCATGGGCGGCTGGGCTTCGAACTCGAAGTATCCGTTCCTGGGCGCCCTGCGTTCGGCCGCGCAGATGGTGTCCTACGAGGTCTCGATCGGCCTGATCATCATCACGGTGATCCTGCTGGCCGGTTCGATGAACCTGTCGACCATCGTCGAGAAGCAGACCGGCTGGTTCTGGAACTGGAACGTGTTTGGCGGCGCCGGCCTGAAGAACATCGTCCTGCTGCCGGTGATGGTCATCGCGATGGGCATGTTCTACATCTCGGGCCTTGCCGAGACGAACCGCCCGCCGTTCGACTTGCCAGAAGCCGAATCCGAACTCGTGGCCGGCTATCAGGTCGAGTACAGCTCGACCCCGTATCTGCTGTTCATGGTCGCCGAATATTCGAACATCGTCCTGATGTGCGCCATGATCAGCGTTCTGTTCTTCGGCGGCTGGAATCCGGGCTTCCCGATTGGCTTCACGGCGCACTGGCCGCCGTTCCTGGTCAATTTCCTGCTGGCCTTGGTGTTCTACGCCAAGATCGTCTTCTGGTTCTTCATGTTCGCCATGGCCAAGGCCATCGTGCCTCGCTACCGCTACGACCAACTGATGCGCCTGGGATGGAAGGTGTTCCTGCCGACTTCGCTCGTGCTGGTCGCCGCGGTCGCCGCGTGGCGCGTGTTCGGTCCGGGGGCCTGATGCGGCGCCTGGCGGTCATCGCGCTGGGCCTTTCCGGCCTCGCCCTTTCGGCCTGCCAGGCCGTCTCGGCTCCGGATCGGTCCTATTCGCTGGGCGAGGGGATCGTCAGCTACGACGATCTCCGGCGCGCCGGCGACAAGTGCAAGGCCGAGGGCGGGACGATCCGGTTCAAGCAGGACGGGGGCGACCCCGCTCAGCTCGCGAACTACACCTGCGTGATCCCGCGCGGGACGAGATAAGGGGCCTTGGCCCATCGAAGCGGGGAGGGGCCACGACGGCCCTTCGTCGAGGTACAGGTTTAGGAGAGCTCTGGTGTTCCAGCGCATCACTCAAGCGGTCAAGGGCGCGGCCCTGCTCGACTTCGCCGGCGCGTTCGGTCTGGCCATGAAGCACATGGTCGCGCCGAAGAAGACCGTGATCTATCCGAACGAGCGCAACCCGCAGTCGCCGCGCTTCCGGGGCGAGCACGCCCTGCGTCGCTATCCGTCGGGCGAGGAACGCTGCATCGCCTGCAAGCTGTGCGAGGCCATCTGCCCCGCCCAGGCCATCACGATCGAGGCCGAACCGCGCGAGGACGGCAGCCGCCGGACGACCCGCTACGACATCGACATGGTCAAGTGCATCTACTGCGGCCTGTGCCAGGAGGCCTGCCCGGTGGACGCCATCGTCGAGGGGCCGAACACCGAGTTCGCGACCGAGACGCGCGAGGAACTGTACTACGACAAGGAACGGCTTCTCGATAACGGCGACCGCTGGGAACGCCTGATCGCGAAGAATCTGGAGTTGGACGCGCCCTACCGCTAAGAGGGGGCGCGATTCCTAGGAGGCGTCGCGCCGCGAGGCGTCGACGTCATTGGACGTAAGATTTCAGGGGAGCCCTGGGCCAATGCCCGTGCAGGCGATCGCATTTTATCTACTGGCTTTCGTGACCCTCGCGTCGGGCTTGCTCGTCGTGTCGGCCAAGAACCCGGTGCACTCGGTGCTCTTCCTGATCACCGCCTTCTTCTCGGCCGCCGGCCTCTTCGTCCTGCTGGGCGCGGAGTTCCTGGCGATGCTGCTAATCGTCGTCTATGTGGGCGCGGTCGCGGTGCTGTTCCTGTTCGTCGTGATGATGCTGGACATCGACTTTGCGGCGCTGCGTCAGGGCTTCGTCAATAACCTGCCGATCGGTGGCCTCGTGGGTCTGGTGTTGGTCGGAGAGATGATCGCGGTCGTCGCCGCCGTGTCCAGCAACGGCGCGGCCGCCAAGCAGGCCCTGCCGAACGCGTCGCCGGGCGGCGTTCCGAACACCGAGGTGATCGGCCGCGTGCTCTACACCGACTATGTCTTCTTCTTCCAACTCGCGGGCCTGGTGCTGCTGGTGGCCATGATCGGCGCCATCGTCCTGACCCTGCGCCACAAGCCGGGCGTCAAGCGCCAGGACATCGGCAAGCAGGTGGCCCGCACGCCCAAGACCGGCATGGAGCTGGTTCAGATCAAGCCGGGTGAGGGGATCTCCGAATGATCGGCCTGCCGCACTATCTCGTCGTCGCCGCGATCCTGTTCACGATCGGCGTCTTCGGCATCTTCGTGAACCGCAAGAACATCATCGTCATCCTGATGTCGGTCGAGTTGATCCTCTTGGCGGTGAACATCAATCTCGTGGCGTTCTCGGCCTTCCTGCACGACGTGGCGGGGCAGATCTTCGCCATGTTCGTGCTGACCGTGGCCGCCGCCGAAGCGGCCGTGGGTCTGGCCATCCTCGTCACCTTCTTCCGCAACCGCGGCGACATCGCGGTTGACGACGCCAGCATGATGAAGGGCTAAGCGACGTCATGCAGACGCTTGTAACCATTCTCGTCTTCGCGCCGCTGGTCGGCGCCCTGATCGCCGGCCTGTTCGGCCGCCGCATCGGCGACGTCGCCTCGCAGGCGGTCACGACCGGCCTGCTGATCCTGGCCTGCGCCCTGTCGTGGTATACATTCAGCCAATGGACCTGGGGCGGCCTGGAGGCCTTCACGGTCCGCCTGCTGCCGTTCATCCACATCGGCGACTTCCAGGCCAACTGGTCGATCCGGATCGACGCTTTGTCGGCGACCATGCTGATCGTGGTCACGACGGTCTCGGCCCTGGTGCACATCTATTCCTGGGGCTACATGGCCGAGGACGACAGCAAGCCGCGTTTCTTCGCGTATCTGTCGCTGTTCACCTTCGCCATGCTGTCGCTGGTCACCGCCGCCGACTTCATGCAGCTGTTCTTCGGCTGGGAAGGCGTGGGCCTCGCCTCGTACCTGCTGATCGGCTTCTGGTTCAAGAAGCCCTCGGCCAGCGCCGCCGCCATCAAGGCCTTCGTGGTCAACCGCGTCGGCGACTTCGGCTTCGCCCTGGGCATCATGACCACCTTCTGGGCGTTCGGGTCGATCCAATTCGCCGAGATCTTCCCGCAGATCGCCGCGCACGCCGGCAAGACCTGGGTGTTCGCGGGCCATACCTTCCCGCTGATGGACATCGCTTGCTTCCTGCTGTTCATCGGCGCGATGGGCAAGTCGGCCCAGTTCTTCCTGCACACCTGGCTTCCGGACGCCATGGAGGGCCCGACCCCGGTGTCGGCCCTGATCCACGCGGCCACCATGGTCACCGCCGGCGTCTACATGCTGTGCCTGCTGTCGCCGATGTTCGAATACGCGCCCATCGCCAAGAACATCGTCACGGTGATCGGCGCGGTGACGGCCCTGTTCGCCGCCACGGTCGGTCTGACCCAGAACGACATCAAGCGCGTCATCGCTTATTCGACCTGCTCGCAGCTGGGCTACATGTTCTTCGCGGCCGGCGTCGGCGCCTATCAGGCGGCGATGTTCCACCTGTTCACGCACGCCTTCTTCAAGGCCCTGCTGTTCCTCGGCGCCGGTTCGGTGATCCACGGGATGCACCATGAGCAGGACATGCGGAAGTACGGCGCCCTGGCCAAGCTGCTGCCCATCACCTTCATCGCCATGACGATCGGCACGATCGCCATCACGGGCCTGGGCATCCCGCCGCTGGAACTGGGCTTCGCCGGCTTCTACTCGAAGGACACCATCATCGAGGCCGCCTACGCGGCGGGCCAGCACAACCCGATCGGCATGTTCGCCTGGGTGATCGGCGTCCTGGTCGCCGGCCTGACCTCGTTCTACTCGTGGCGCCTGGCCTTCTTCACCTTCAACGGCAAGGCTCGCTGGGGTCATGACGACCACCACGCGCACGCTCACGACGCGCACGGCCACGACGCCCACGCGGACGAAACCCACGACGAGCCTCTGCCGGATGATGACCATGGCCACGGCCATGATCACAAGCCGCACGAGAGCCCGTGGGTGATGCTGTTCCCGCTGGTCGTCCTGTCGATCGGCGCGGTCGCCGCCGGCTTCGTCTTCACCGGCTATTTCGTGGGCCACCACCAGGAGGAGTTCTGGCGCGGCGCGATCTACAACGCCCCGACCAACCACGTGCTGCACGAAGCGCATGGCGTGGCCGAGTGGGTGAAGTACAGCCCGCTGATCGCCACGATCCTTGGCCTGCTGATCGCCGCCTACGTCTATCTGCTGAAGGGCGACGAGCGCCTGGGCCTGAAGCTGGCCGAGCGCAAGGGGCCGCTCTACGTCTTCTTCTACAACAAGTGGTTCTTCGACGAGCTGTACGACGCCACCTTCGTGCGTCTGGCCAAGTTCCTCGGCGACCTGTTCTGGAAGGGCGGCGATCAGAAGATCATCGATGGCCTGGGTCCCGATGGCGTCAGCGCGGTCTCGTATGAGGTCGGCAAGCGCACCGGCAAGCTGCAGACCGGCTACCTGTACCACTACGCGTTTGTCATGCTGCTCGGCGTCGCCGGCCTGCTGACCTACGCCCTGTTCAAATTCCACTGAGGGCGACGGAGCTCATGATCGGCCTTCTCAGCCTTACGACCTTCGCGCCCCTGGCGGGCGTCGCGGCGCTTCTCGTCGCGCGCGCCCTGAACGGGGCCAGCGAAAAGACCGACACCCTGGCCAAGTGGATCGCGCTGGCGACCACGCTGGTCACCTTCGGTCTGTCGGTCATCGTCACCCTTCAGTTCGATCCCAAGAACCCCGGCTTCCAGTTCGTGGAAGACGTCGCGTGGTTCGCGGGCCTGCATTATCGCATGGGCGTCGACGGCATCTCGGTGCTGTTCGTCCTTCTGACGGCGTTCCTGCTGCCGATCTGCGTGATCGCCAGCTGGAAGTCGGTCGACAAGCGCGTGGTCGAATATCTGATCGCCTTCCTGGTCCTGGAGACCCTGGTGATCGGCGTGTTCTGCGCGCTGGACCTGATCCTGTTCTACCTCTTCTTCGAGGGCGGCCTGGTCCCGATGTTCCTGATCATCGGCATCTGGGGCGGCAAGCGTCGGGTGTACGCGGCCTACAAGTTCTTCCTCTACACGCTGCTTGGCTCGGTGCTGATGCTGGCCGCCATCCTGGCCATGATCGCGATCGCCCACACCTCGTCGATTCCCGCGCTGATGACGTTCAAGTTCGCACCGTGGCTGCAAACCTGGCTGTGGTTGGCCTTCTTCGCCTCGTTCGCGGTGAAGATGCCGATGTGGCCGGTGCACACCTGGCTGCCCGACGCGCACGTCGAAGCGCCGACGGCCGGTTCGGTCATTCTGGCGGGCATCCTGCTGAAGATGGGCGGCTACGGCTTCATGCGCTTCAGCCTGCCGATGTTCCCCAACGCCTCGGAGTTCTTCCAGCCGCTGGTGTTCGCGCTGTCGGTGATCGCCATCGTCTACACCTCGCTGGTCGCCTTCCGTCAGACCGACATCAAGAAGCTGATCGCCTATTCGTCCGTCGCCCACATGGGCTTCGTGACCATGGGCATCTTCTCGGGCAACGCCGCCGGCGAGCAGGGCGCCCTGTTCCAGATGCTGAGCCACGGGGTGATCTCGGGCGCTCTCTTCCTCTGCGTCGGCGTGGTCTATGACCGTATGCACACCCGCGAGATCGCCTTCTACGGCGGTCTGACCAACCGGATGCCGCACTACGCCTTCGTCTTCCTGCTGTTCACGATGGGCAATGTCGGCCTGCCGGGCACGTCGGGCTTCGTCGGAGAAATCCTGACCATGACCGGCGCCTACAAGGCCTCGACCTGGACCGCGCTGGTCGCCGCCTCGGGCGTGATCTTCTCGGCCATGTACGCCCTGACCCTGTACCGCCGGGTGATGTACGGCGAGATCACCAACCCGCAGCTGGCCACGATCAAGGATCTCGAGCCGCGCGAGTACGTGCTTTTCGTGCCGCTGATCATCATGACCCTGGTGCTCGGCATCTATCCCAATCTTGTGTTCAACCTGACCGCATCCTCCGTCGATGCGCTGGTCGGCGCCTGGCGCGCCGCCGTGGGCGGGTGAGGAGCCTATGACGTTTTCCGCCAACTTCTCGCTTGTCCTGCCCGAGATCGTTCTCGCGATCGCGGCGCTGGTTCTGCTCGTCGCCGGCGCCTTCAGGGGCAAGGTCGGACCGATCTTCACGCTGGCGGCCGTGGCCGCTCTGCTCGCGGCGGCCGCCACGGCCGTCCTGGGGCCGCACGGCCGGGCCTTCGGCGGGGTCTATGTGGCCGACGCCGCGGCGAGCTACGCCAAGGTGGCCATCTATCTCTCCAGCGCCGTGGCCGTCGTGCTCGGCGACCGCTGGCTGGCTCAGCGCGGCGATCAGAAGTTCGAATACGCCGTCCTGGTGATCCTGGCGGCGGTCGGCATGGGCGTCACCGCCTCGGCCGGCGACCTGATCAGCCTCTATGTCGGCGTCGAGCTGCAATCGCTGGCCCTGTACGTCCTGGCGGCCATGCGTCGCGATGACGCCAAGTCGTCGGAGGCGGGCCTGAAGTACTTCGTGCTGGGCGCGCTGTCGTCCGGCCTGCTGCTGTACGGCGCCTCGCTGATCTACGGCTTCACGGGCTCGACCCACTTCAGCCAGATCGCGCTGGCCGCCGCCCATGGCGGCGCGCATGGCGCGGGCTTGCTGTTTGGCCTGGTGTTCCTGATCTGCGGTCTCGCGTTCAAGGTGTCGGCCGCGCCGTTCCACATGTGGACGCCCGACGTCTACGAAGGCGCCCCGACCCCGGTCGTCGGCTTCTTCGCCGCCGCGCCGAAGCTGGCGGCCATGATGATGTTCGCCCGCGTGCTGGGCGACGCCTTCCCGGCCGCCGGTGACCAATGGCGCCAGATCCTGGTGATCGCGGCCCTGCTGTCGGTGTTCGTCGGCGCGTTCGCGGGCCTGGCGCAGAGCAACCTCAAGCGTCTGTGGGCCTATTCCTCGATCGCCAATGTCGGCTACGCCCTTCTGGGCGTCGCCGCGGGCGGCCAGGACGGCTTGCAGTCGATGCTGGTGTTCATGGTCCTCTATATGATCGACGTCACCGGCTTCTTCGCCTGCCTGCAGGCGCTGAACCGCGACGGCAAGTCGATGGAAACCATCGAGGACATGGCCGGGCTGGTGAAGGCGCGTCCGGGCGTGGCCCTGGCCATGACCGCGTTCTCGCTGTCGGCCCTGGGCCTGCCGCCGTTCTCGGGCTTCTGGTCGAAGTTCTTTGTCTTTAAGGCCGCGATCGCCACCGGCGACGTGATGATGCAGTGGGCCGCCGTGTTGGGCCTGGTCGGCTCCGTCGTCGCGGCGTTCTACTATCTGCGCCTGATCAAGACGATGTGGTTCGACGCGCCGAACGGTTCGGTCGACGCGCCGTCGCCGTCGGCCCGAGCGGTCGGCTTCGCCGCCGCGCTGTTCTCGTGCCCGATCGTGCTGTTCGCCCTGGCCTGGCTTGAGCCCGCCGCCAAGGCCGCCGCGGCCGCCTTTGGTCACGCGTGAGGTGACGGGCGTTCCGCCCGTCGTCATCCCGCCGATCGTCGTTCTAGACGAGATCGACTCCACCAACGCCGAGGCCCGTCGCCGGGCCGAGGCGGGCGAAGTCGGGCCGCTCTGGCTGCTGGGCTTGCGCCAGACCGCCGGGCGCGGTCGTCGTGGCCGCGCCTGGGAGACCGGCGAGGGCAATCTCGCCGCGACCCTGCTGTTTCGCACCGACAAGCCGCCGGCGGAGGCCGCCCAGGTCTCCTTCGTCGCCGCCCTGGCCGTGGCCGACATGCTGGCCGAGTACGCGCCGGCTTCTCTCATCAGCCTGAAATGGCCTAACGACCCGATGCTGGCTGGCTTGAAGGTCAGCGGCATCCTGATCGAGTCCGGCGCCGCGCCCCAGGGCGGCCTGTGGATCGCCGTCGGCGTCGGCGTCAATCTCCGCCACAAGCCGGTCGAGAGCGAGCGTCCCGCCACCTCGGTCGCCGCCCATCGTGAGAGCCCCCCGCCGCATCCGACCGAGGCCGTCGAGGTGCTGGCGCGCGCCTTCGAGCGCTGGTCGCGATCCTGGACCGCGCTGGGCTTCCCGGTGATCGCCGACGCCTGGACGGCGCGCGCCCACGGCCTGGGCGAGGCCTGCGTCGCCCGGCTGGGCGCCGAGACGGTCGAGGGGATCGCCGAAGGGCTCGACGGCGACGGCGCATTGCGCCTGCGTCTGCCCGACGGTCGGGTGCGCCGGATCACCGCCGGCGATGTGTTTTTCGGAGCTGCCTGATGCTGTTGGCCATTGAACAGGGCAATACCAACACCATGTTCGCCATCCACGACGGTCAGTCGTGGATCGCCCAGTGGCGGTCGGCGACCGAAAGCACCCGCACCGCCGACGAATATGTGGTCTGGTTGTCGCAGCTGCTGTCGATGCAGGGGATCGGCTTTCGGGCGATCGACGCGGTGATCATCTCCAGCGTCGTGCCGCAGTCGATTTTCAACCTTCGTAACCTCAGCCGCCGCTACTTCAATGTCGAGCCCTTGGTGATCGGCGAGAACGCCAAGCTGGGCATAGACGTTCGGATCGAAAAGCCATCGGAGGCCGGCGCCGACCGCCTGGTCAACGCCATTGGCGCGGCGATGGTCTATTCCGGTCCGCTGATCGTCATCGACAGCGGCACGGCCACGACCTTCGACATCGTCGCGGCCGACGGCGCGTTCGAGGGCGGCATCATCTCGCCCGGGATCAATCTGTCGATGCAGGCCTTGCATGAAGCGGCGGCCAAGCTGCCGAGGATCGCGATCCAGCGGCCGGCGGGTAACAGGATCGTGGGCACCGACACGGTGTCGGCCATGCAGTCTGGCGTGTTTTGGGGGTATATCTCCCTGATCGAGGGGCTCGTCTCGCGCATCAAGGCCGAGCGCGCCGAGCCCATGACCGTGATCGCCACCGGCGGCGTCGCCTCGCTGTTCGAGGGCGCCACCGACAGCATTGACCATTTCGACTCCGATCTGACGATCCGGGGTCTCCTTGAAATCTACAGACGAAACACTGTTTCAGAGACCTGATGAAAAAAGCCAATGACGACGAACTCGTCTTCCTGCCGTTGGGCGGGTCGAACGAGATCGGCATGAATTTCAATCTTTACGGCTTCGGCCCGGCGCATGATCGCAAATGGATCGTCGTCGACCTGGGCGTGACCTTCGGCGACCAGACAACGCCGGGCGTCGAGATCATTCTTCCCGATCCGACCTTCATCGAGCCCTATGCCGACGACATTCTCGGCATTGTCCTGACGCACGCGCACGAGGATCACCTGGGCGCCGTGCACTGGCTGTGGCCGCGCCTGAAGGCGCCGGTCTACGCCACGCCGTTCACCGCCTTTCTATTGCGCGAGAAGCTGCGCGACGCCGACCTGCTGGATGAGGTGTCGATCACCGAGGTCCCGTTGGGCGGAACCTTCCAGCTGGGCCCGTTCGCGCTGGAACTGATCACGCTGACGCACTCGATCCCGGAGCCGAACGGTCTGGCGATCAAGACGCCGCTGGGCACGATCCTGCACACGGGCGACTGGAAGATCGATCCGGAGCCGCAGCTGGGCGCCCCGACCGACGAGGCGGCCATCCGCAGACTCGGCGACGAGGGCGTGCTGGCCATGGTTTGCGACAGCACCAACGTCTTCGTCGAAGGCGAGGCGGGGTCGGAAGCCGATGTCCGCAAGGCCCTCGGCGATTTAATCCGGAGCCTGAAGGGTAAGATC
Organism: Caulobacter vibrioides OR37; assembly: GCF_000372645.1. Taxonomy (GTDB): domain Bacteria; phylum Pseudomonadota; class Alphaproteobacteria; order Caulobacterales; family Caulobacteraceae; genus Caulobacter; species Caulobacter vibrioides_E. The sequence continues at coordinate 151,789 of NZ_APMP01000001.1, forward strand.
GCCGTCGCCTGCTTCGCCTCGAACGTGGCGCGCATGGACACGGTGATCCGCGCCGCCCAGGCGAGCGGCCGCAAGGTCTGCCTGGCGGGCCGCTCGATGCACCGCATGGCCGCCGCCGCGCGGTCCGTCGGCCTACTGGAGGGCGTGGAGCCCTTCATCAACGACGACCAGGCCAAGCACCTCCCCGAGGACCAAGTCCTGTTCCTGTGCACGGGCAGCCAGGGCGAACCGCGCGCGGCGCTGTCGCGCATCGCCGAGGGCAGCCATCCGCATGTGAAGCTGGGGCAGGGCGACCACGTGGTCTTCAGCTCCCGAGTGATCCCGGGCAATGAGATCCCGATCCGCAACCTGCAAAACAAGCTCGCCGATCGCGGAGTTCGCCTGCACACCGAGCGCGATACGCCGGGCATCCACGTCTCGGGCCACCCGTGCCGGGACGAACTGCGTCAGATGTATTCCTGGGTGCGTCCGCATATCGCCGTGCCGACGCACGGTGAGCGTCGCCACCTGATCGAGCACGCCGCCTTCGCCAAGGATCTGCAAGTTCCGCACGCGGTAAGCCCGCGCAACGGCGACATGGTGCGCCTGGCGCCCGGTCAGCCGGGGATCATCGATGAAGTACCGGCCGGACGTCTTTACGTCGATGGGGGCGTCGTCACGCCGGAGAACGGCGAGGCCCTGCGCGAGCGTCGCCACGCCGCCTATAACGGCGTGCTGGCCGTGTCGATCGTGCTGGATGGTCGCAACAAGATCGTCTCGGGTCCGCAGATCCGCGGCATCGGCCTGACGGGCGACGAGGAATACTCGCTGGACGACGCGCTGGACGATCTCTGCGAGGAGGCCGAGACCGCCTACAAGCGTCTCGACGGCGATGCCCGCGAGATCGACGAGACGATCGAAAGCGCCATTTCTCGCGCTGTGAAGAAGGCCGCGTTCCGCATCTGGGAGCGCAAGCCGGTCGTCGAGACCACGGTCCTGCGCATCTGATAGTGGGGGCGGCCGCGAAAACGCCGTGGTCGCCCTTTCTTTCCGGAGCGCGCTGGTGCTAGGCCATACGGCAAGAACCAGAAAGGCGCAGCGGGAGTTCGGACATGATCGGCAAGCTCAACCACGTCGGCGTCGCCACGCCGTCCATCGACGACTCGGTGAAAATGTACCGAGAACTGCTTGGCGCCACCTCGGTGACCGAGAAGTGGGCGATGCCGGAGCAGGGGGTCTGGGTCTGTTTCGTCAACCTGCCCAACAGCCAGATCGAGCTGATCGAGCCCTATGGCGAGAAGTCGCCGATCCACGGCTTCCTGGCCAAGAACCCCAAGGGCGGCCAGCATCACATCTGCTTCGAGGTCGAGAACATCCACGAGGCTCGCGATGATCTAGTGGCCAAGGGCGCGACCGTGCTGGGCGAGCCCCGCATCGGCGCCCACGGGACGCTGGTGATCTTCGTTCACCCCAAGGACATGGGCGGCATGCTCGTCGAGCTCATGGAAACGCCAAAGGACGCTCACTGATGAGCCCGATCACCTGGTTCGCCATCTATGTCACCATCTGGTGGACGGTGCTGTTCGGCATCCTGCCGCTAGGCGTTCGGAGTTTTCACGAGGCCGGCATTACGCCGCCGCCTGGCGTCGAGCCGGGCGCGCCGATCAATCCGAACCTGAAGCGCAAGTTCATCACCACCACTTGGGTCTCGGCGATCGTGTTCGCTGTGTTCTTCGCGGTGATCCAGTTCCATCTGGTGCGTTTGCCGGATCTTCCTGCCGCCGCATGACGTGCGAATGCACAAGCCTTGAGCGACGGGCGATCGATTTGCCCCCATTCGCTTAAGGCTTGGGCGATCGGCCCCAATGTCCGAGCTTTCGCCGCAAGCGCGTGCCCCAACACCGGTTCGGTCGGTAAGGTGACTTCAGGAGATCGGCCTTGCCGGTCTCGCTCTGTGGCGTCTTCCCCGACGATGACTGACAAGGCCGCGCGGCGATCCGCGCGGCCTCTCTTTTCTCGCGACGGAGCCTTACTTTGGCCCGAAGCGCGATCGCAGAAAGTGGATGCCGGTTTCTGCGATAGTCGCGCTTCCATGCTTGAAGGGACGAGCCTGCTGATCCGGTTCAGATCAAAGATCTGAACCGGGCGGGCTCTACCGCGTTGCCAAGCTCACGGGCGAGGGGCTATCTCAGGCCCTTCTCGAATTCCCGGAGTTTCCAAGCTGATGCGCCTGTCGCGCTATTTCCTGCCGGTGCTGAAGGAAGCGCCGTCCGACGCCCAGATCGTTTCGCACCAGCTGATGCTCCGCGCCGGCATGATCCGCCAGGAGGCGGCGGGCATCTACGCCTGGCTGCCGTTGGGTCTGCGCGTGCTGAACAAGATCGAGCAGATCGTCCGTGAGGAAATGGATCGCGCCGGCGCCATCGAGCTCTTGATGCCGACCATCCAGCTGGCCGACCTGTGGCGCGAGAGCGGTCGCTACGACGACTACGGCGACGAGATGCTGCGCATCACCGACCGCCACAAGCGCGAGCTGCTGTTCGGTCCGACGGCCGAGGAAGTCGTCACCGACATCTTCCGCGCTTCGATCAAGAGCTACAAGGACCTGCCCAAGAACCTCTACAACATCCAGTGGAAGTTCCGGGACGAACGTCGCCCGCGCTTTGGCGTGATGCGCGGCCGTGAGTTCTTCATGAAGGACGCCTACAGCTTCGACCTCGACGCCGAAGGCGCGCGCAAGTCCTACAACCGCATGTTCGTGGCCTATCTGAACCTGTTCGCGCGGATGGGCCTGAAAGCCGTGCCGATGCGGGCCGACACCGGTCCGATCGGCGGCGACCTTTCTCACGAGTTCATCGTTCTGGCCGAGACCGGCGAAAGCGCCGTCTTCTGCCATAAGGACCTGGTCGAGATGCCGGCCCCCGGTCCGGACCTCGACTGGATCAACGGCGACCTGCAGCCGCTGGTGAACCAGCGCACGGCGCTCTACGCCGCGACCGAGGAGATGCACGACGAGGCCGCGTTCAACGCCCTGCCGGAGGACGATCGCCTGTCGGCGCGCGGCATCGAGGTCGGCCACATCTTCTCGTTCGGCACGAAGTACTCCGAGCCGATGAAGGCCACAGTCCAGGGCCCCGACGGCCAGCAGGTTCCGGTCCAGATGGGCAGCTATGGCGTCGGCGTCTCGCGTCTCTTGGGCGCGATCATCGAGGCCAGCCATGACGAGGGCGGCATTATCTGGCCGGAAAGCGTCGCGCCGTTCGATGTCGGCATCGTCAACATGCGCCAGGGCGACGCCGCCTGCGACGAGGTCTGCGACAAGGCCTATGCCGCGCTGAAGGCCGCCGGCAAGGACGTCCTCTATGACGACACCGACGCCCGGGGCGGCGCCAAGTTCGCCACCATGGACCTGATCGGTCTGCCTTGGCAGCTGATCGTCGGCCCGAAGGGCGTCGCCGAGGGCGTGGTCGAGCTGAAGAACCGCAAGACCGGCGAGCGGCAAAGCGCGTCGCTCGACGCCGTCCTCGAACAGCTCGTCAAGGGTAAGACCGCCTGATGCCAGACGTCCGCGCCGCCGGTCCCTTCAGTCGCTGGGAGCGCTCGGTCGCTCGGCGATACCTGTTCGCCAAGCGCAAGAACGGCGGCGTGGCGCTGATCTCGGTCATCTCGTTCTGCGCGGTGATGCTGGCGGTCTTCGCCTTGATCACCGTGATGAGCGTCATGAATGGCTTCCGAGCCGAGCTCCTGGGGCGCATTCTCGGCTTCAACGGGCATCTCTATGCTCAGTCGCCGCTGATCAACGGCCCCGACCGGGACACCATCATCCGGCGGATCAAGGCCGCCCCAGGCGTGATCCAGGCCGCGCCGATGGTCGAGGCCCAGGCCATGGTCATCGGCCCGACCCAGGTGACCGGCGCGATCGTGCGCGGGGTGACGACGTCGGACCTGCGGCACATGTCGCTGATCTCGGGCAACATCAAACAGGGCTCGATCAGCGGTTTTGGCCAGGGCGAGTACGGCGGCGAGATCGTCCTGATCGGCGACCGCATGGCCCAGAGCCTGGGCGTAAAGCCGGGCGACGCCATCACGCTGATCTCGCCGACGGGCCCCGCGACGGCCTTCGGCAGCTCGACCCGGGAAAAGAATTACATCGTCGGCGGCATTTTCAGCGTTGGCATGAGCCAGTTCGACGAGGCCTTCGTCTACATGCCGCTGGAGCAGGCTCAGCTGTTCTTCGGCCGCGACACGTCGATCGACTATGTCGAGATCAAGGTCGACGACCCCGACAAGGCCAAGGATTACAAGCACGCGGTCGAGGTGGCGTCCGGTCCCGGCGCGCTTGTCACCGACTGGGTCGACAAGAACCACAGCTACTTCACCGCGCTTCAGGTGGAGCGGAAGGTGATGCGGCTGATCCTGTTCTGCATCGTGGCCATCGCCACGCTGAACATCATTTCCAGCCTGGTCATGCTGGTGAAGAACAAGGGCAAGGACATCGCCATCCTGCGCACCATGGGCGCCAGCCAGGGCGCGGTGCTGCGCATCTTCATCATGGCCGGGGCCTCGATCGGAGTAGCCGGCACCCTGTGCGGCCTGGCGCTGGGCGCGCTGTTCTGCACCTACATCACCCCGATCCAGAACTTCGTGGAATGGGCGACGGGGACCTCGGTGTTCAACGCCGATGTCTATATGCTTTCGCACATTCCGGCGAAGATCGACTGGACAGAGGTCGGCGGCATCGTCGCGATCTCGGCCCTGATGAGCGTGCTGGCGACGCTGCCGCCGGCCATGCGCGCCGCGCGCCTCGATCCGGTGGAGGCGCTGCGTTATGAGTGATCCCATCCTGGCCCTGCGCGGCGTCGAGCGCGTCTACAAGACCGAGGCCGGTCCGCTGCCGGTCCTGCGCGGCGTCGATATCGACGTCTACCCGGGCGAGGTGGTGGGCCTGATCGGCCCCTCGGGCTCGGGCAAGTCGTCGCTGCTGCATTCGGCCGGGCTTCTGGAACGGCCGGACGGGGGGCTGGTGGCGCTGGAGGGGCGCGACTGCTCCAGGCTGTCCGAACGTCTACGCACGCGGATCCGTCTGGGCACGGTCGGCTTCGTCTATCAGTTCCATCACCTGCTGCCCGAGTTCACGGCGCTCGAGAACGTCGCCATGCCGCTGACCATCGCCGGCCGGCGACGGAAGGACGCCGAGGCGCGGGCGCGCGAGCTGCTGGAAGGCCTGGGTCTGGGGCATCGTTTGACCCACCAGCCAGCCCAGATGTCGGGCGGCGAGCAGCAGCGCGTCGCAATCGCCCGGGCCCTGGCCAACCATCCCAAGCTTCTGCTGGCCGACGAGCCGACGGGCAATCTCGATCCGGCCACCTCGGCGGCGGTGTTCCAGGCCCTTTATCAGGTCTGTCGCCAGCAAGGCGTCGCGGCCCTGATCGCCACGCATAATATGGAGCTGGCCCGCTATATGGACCGGGTGTTGGCCCTGAAGGACGGTCACCTGGTGGCCCAGACCTTCTAGATAGAAGCGGCCTGGGCGCGGTCTCCCTTCAGAGCAGCGCGCGTTTCATCGCGGCGAAAAAGCCGGCCTGGTCGATCTTCTTGATCACGCGGGCGTTGGGCTCGCGCCGCTTCAGGGCTGGGTCGGCCACCTCGATATCCGGCAGGATCGCGTGGGAGACCGACAGATAGCCCCGCGTCAGCTCGCCCATGGTCTCGACATCGACGACGCAGGTCTCGGCGTCGAGGATCAGGCGCTCGTCTAAAGCCAAGGCGCAGGTCAGGGCGTCGGGGTGCAGACTGCCGTCGAGGCCCTCGGTTTCGCGGGCGAAGGCGAGGGAGGCGCGGTTCACATCGGTGAAAAAGCGGGCCTTGTCGGTCCCCAGCGCTTCGAGCTCCGCCAGTTGGGCGGTGCTCCAGAGGCCGTCCCGCAGCGTCAGGGTCCAAGTCGAGATCGTCAGGTTGAAGCCGGCGTTGACCACGATTTTGGCGGCTTCGGGATCGACGTAGAAATTATATTCCGCCGCCGGCGTGACGTTGCCGACGCCGTTGTCCGTGCCGCCCATGATCCAGAGATGCTTTAGCGCCTTGGCGATCCGGGGCTCGCGCAGATAGGCGAGGGCGATGTTGGTCAGCGGGGCCTGGGCGATGAGGGTGATCTCGCCGGGCGCGGCCATGATCCGACGCACCAGCTCATCGACCGCGTGACCGTCGGCGGGCCGCTGGGCGGTCCTGGCGAAGCCGCTGTCGCTCATGCCGTCCTTGCCGAAGACGTAGGCGGCGTCTAGCGGCGCGCGGCTGAACGGCCCCTGCGCGCCCAGATAGACCGGGACCTCGCCGGCCCGGCCGCACATCTCCAGCGTAACCAGGGCGTTCTCGGCGTGCTGGTCGAAGCCGACATTGCCATGGGCGATCGTGATCGCCTCCACGGACACGCCAGGGCGGGTGAGGGCCAACATCAGCGAAAAGACGTCGTCGCCGGCGGTGTCGGTGTCGATGATCAAGCGCATGGCGTTGATCTGAACCGATCCGGCGCGCTTGGCCATAGGTCCGTGGCTTTGGACCGTGAACCGTTCACCGAACGCCCAAGGAAAATGCGGTGAAGATCGCTGGAACATCTTGTGAACAGAACAAAAGCGGAATATGGAACGAAACAAGAAAGTTGTGGAGGTTCCGATGATCCGTATCGCCCGTGAGTCTTTGGCCCTTGTGTCGGTCGTCGGCTTCGTCTGGATGATGTGTTCGGTGGCTCAGCTGGTGGCCTGAGTCGTGTAGGCGCGGAGAAACGGTGATGGCGGACGCGGAAGGGCAGAATTTCGTCCACCTGCGCGTTCGCTCGGCCTATTCGCTGCTCGAAGGTGCCATCAAGGCGGACCAGATCGGCAAGCTGGCCGCCGCGGCCGGTATGCCGGCCGCCGGGATCGCCGACCGCGCTAATCTCTTCGGGGCGCTTGAATATTCGTCCTATGCCAAGGACGCCGGGGTCCAGCCGATCATCGGCTGCGCCATTCCCGTCACCGGCATCGGCGGCGGTCCGACCGAACGCTGGGCGCGCGCCCCGACGGTCGTGTTGCTGGCCCAGAACGAGCAGGGCTACCTGAACCTCTCGGAACTGTCGTCGATCGCCTATCTCGATAGCGCCGAGCTACCCGAACCTGTCGTTCCGTGGGACAAGGTCGCCGCCTATAGCGAGGGGCTGATCCTGCTATCGGGGGGTACGGACGGGCCGGTCGACGCCCTGTTCGCCGCCGGCAAGACCGCGGAGGCCTCGGCCGCCCTGGCGGAGATGCACAGGGCATTCGGCGACCGCTTCTATGTCGAGCTGCAGCGGCACGGTTTGCCCAAGCAGGCGGCCGCCGAACCGGGCCTGGTGAACTGGGCCTACGACAATGACGTGCCGCTGGTCGCCACCAACGACGTCTATTTCGCCAAGGAAGGCTTCTACGACGCGCACGACGCGCTGCTTTGCATCGCCGACGGGGCGTTTGTCGGCCAGGACGAACGCCGTCGCGTCACGCCGGAGCACTGGTTCAAGCCCTCGGCGGACATGCGCAAGTTGTTTTCCGACCTGCCGGAAGCCTGCGACAACACCCTCGATATCGCCCGGCGTTGCGCCTTCATGGTGCACAAGCGCGCGCCTATTCTGCCCAGCTTCCCGACGGGCGACGGCCGCAACGAGGCCGAGGAACTGCGTCACCAGGCCAAGGAGGGTCTGAAGATGCGACTCGACGGCCTGACCCTGTCGGCGCCCGAGGAGGAGTATTGGAAGCGGCTCGAGTTCGAACTCGGCATCATCGAAAAGATGGGGTTCCCGGGCTACTTCCTGATCGTTTCGGACTTCATCAAATGGGGCAAGGCTCATGGTATCCCCGTCGGCCCTGGACGGGGGTCCGGCGCGGGGTCCCTGGTCGCCTGGGTCCTGACCATCACCGATCTGGACCCGCTGCGCTTTGGTCTGCTGTTCGAGCGCTTCCTCAATCCCGAGCGGGTTTCGATGCCCGACTTCGACGTCGACTTCTGCCAGGAGCGGCGCGAAGAGGTGATTTCCTACGTGCAGGAGAAGTACGGCCGCGACCGCGTGGCCCAGATCATTACCTTCGGCTCGCTGCAGGCCCGCGCCGTGCTGCGCGACGTGGGCCGGGTGATGCAGCTGCCGCTGGGCCTGGTGGATCGTCTTTGCAAGATGGTGCCCAACAATCCGGCCGCGCCCGTGACTCTGGCCCAGGCCATCGATATCGAGCCGCGTCTGAAGCAGGCTAAGAAGGAAGACGCCAACGTCTCTGCCTGCCTGGACGTGGCGCTGCAGCTGGAGGGCCTGTTCCGCAACGCCTCGACCCACGCCGCCGGCGTGGTGATCGGCGACCGGCCGCTGACCCAACTGACGCCGCTCTATAAGGATCCGCGCTCGGATCTGCCCGCCACCCAGTTCAACATGAAGTGGGTCGAGAGCGCGGGGTTGGTGAAGTTCGACTTCCTGGGCCTGAAGACCCTGACCGTGCTGGACCGGGCGGTGAAGCACCTGAAGAAGCGCGGCTTCGAGATCGATCTGGGCAAGCTGCCGTTCGACGACACCAAGACCTACGAACTGCTGGCCTCAGGCCAGACGGTCGGCGTGTTCCAGCTTGAAAGCCAGGGGATGCGCGACACCCTGCGTAAGATGCGCTGCGGCTCGATCGAGGAGATCACCGCGCTGATCTCGCTGTATCGCCCCGGCCCGATGGACAACATCGACACCTTCGTCGACTGCAAGTTCGGTCGCAAGCCGGTCGACACGCTCCACCCCTCGCTGGAGACGGTGCTGAAGGAGACCTACGGCGTCATCGTCTACCAGGAACAGGTGATGCAGATCGCCCAGATCCTGGCGGGCTATAGTCTGGGCGAAGCCGACCTGCTGCGGCGCGCCATGGGCAAGAAGAAAAAGGAGGAGATGGATCTTCAGAAGATCCGTTTCGTCTCCGGCGCCAAGGAAAAGGGTGTTCCCGAGGAGCAGTCGGGATCGATCTTCGAACTGGTGGCCAAGTTCGCCGGCTACGGCTTCAACAAGTCGCACGCCGCCGCCTATGCGTTCATCTCGTACCAGACGGGCTGGCTGAAGGCGAACACCCCGGTCGAGTTCTTCGCGGCCTCGATGAGCCTCGATTTGTCGAACACCGACAAGCTGGCGGTCTTCCATCAGGACGCGCGCAAATTCGACGTCACCGTGCGCGCGCCCGACATCAATCTTTCCGGCGCCGACTTCGAAGTCGAGAACGGCGAGGTGCTCTACGCTCTGGGCGCGATCCGCAATGTGGGTCTCGAGGCGATGAAGCATCTGGTCGCGGTGCGCGAGGAGGGTGGGCCATTCCGCGATATCTTCGACTTCGTCGAGCGGATCGATCCGCGCCAGGTCAACAAGCGCGCGATCGAAAACCTGGCCCGGGCCGGCGCCTTCGATTCGATCCACAAGAACCGCGCCCAGATCGTGGCCTCGGCCGACGTCCTGATCGCTCATGCTCAGAGCTGTCACGCCGATCGCCAGGGCGGGCAGGGGGGATTGTTCGGTTCCGACCCGAGCGCCGGGCGTCCGCGTCTCGCCAAGACTGAGAACTGGAACCAGGTCGACCTGCTGGACGAGGAGTTGTCGGCGGTCGGTTTCTACCTGACGGGTCACCCTCTGGAGGACATGGTCGGGCCGCTGCGTCGCAAGCGCACGGTGATGTTCGCCGAGGCCGTGGCCCAGGCCGAGGCCGGCATGGAGGCCTTCCGCATGTGCGGCGTGGTGCGTCGCCGTCAGGAGCGCGCATCGCAGAGCGGCGAGAAGTTCGCCTTCGTCTCGCTGTCGGATCCCACCGGCGAATATGAGGTGTTGTTCCCGCCGGAGTCCCTGCGCAAATGCCGCGACACGCTGGAGCCGGGCAAGGCCGTGGCCATCAAGGTCCGCGCCAAGGCTCGCGACGGCGAGGTCCGCTTCTTTGGTGACGACGCCGAGCCGATCGAAAAAGCCATCGAGAACGTCGTGGCGGGCCTGCGGGTGCACCTGTCGCCCAGCGCCGCTGAGATCGAGGCCCTCAAGCGGCGGCTCGAACCGGCTCAATCCCAGAAGGGCGGCGAGGTGACCTTCGTCGCCGCGATTGGCGGCGGTCGAGAGATCGAACTGCGCCTTCCAGGCCGCTACGCGCTCGACGCCTCGCTGCGCGGCGCGCTGAAGACCGCGCCGGGCGTCGCCTTACTGGAGGATGTCTAGGAATTTATTCCTAGTTTCGCGCGGCGCCGGAGGTCTTTGCCGTGGCGCTGCTTTCACGTCATCAGGGCCGCGGATCTGGAACGTCCAGGGGCCGGGCTTGGACGAAGGCTCGCATGGCAGCTGGCGATCTCGCTCGGCGCCGCGCGAAGATCGTCGGCCTAAAGCAAAGAGGCCTGGGAGCGACCGGGCTACGGCGCTACCAAGCCGCCGCGCGTCCGTTCAGCAAGCCCGCGCGGAACAGGCGTCGTTCGGCCGCCTTGCCGCCCTTGACGATCACCGGACGATCGGCGCCGCGCAGCAGCGGGAGGTCGTCGAGGCTGTCGGTATAGGCGTAGGTCCAGCGGGCGCCGTGGCCGGCTTCGGCCAGAGCCTGGCATTTGCGTTGATGCCGGCAGTGAACATCGGCGACCCAGCCGCCGCCGCGGCGCTTCAGCGACGTGCCCAGCACCTCGATGGGATGACCCAGCGGGCCGATCAGGGCCTCCGCCAGGAGCGCGGGGGCGGCGGTGACCACGACGACGCGGTCGCCGCGCGTCAGATGCTCGTTCAAGGTGGCCAGACCGCCCGCGCGCCAGGTGAGCTTGCTCTCGCCGGCCCTGAACGCCTCGCCAAAGCGATTGAGCGAGGAGCGGAGGTCCTTCTCCCGCAGGCCGAATGTAGCGATCCACAGGAGAACCGAGGCGCCGGCGCGGCGCGTGCGGGGGATGGCGACCATGGGACCCGCGATCGGGGCTGCGGCCAGGGCGAGCAGGGCGCGCAGCGGCGACCGGCGCACGCGCTCCCAAAGCCAGATCCCCGTGGAGTCGCCGTCCAGAAGGGTGCCGTCGAGATCGAAGACCGCAAGCATTGAACCCGTCCTCCAAGCGCCGCCCCTCGCGAGGCTCCGCGATTGAGACACGTCCGTGTGTAAGTCTCGCGAAGGTCTCGTCCACGAACCGTGGAAAGATCGTCGCGCCTTGGACGCCTCGTGAGGAAGACGCCATGCCCGCGCGATCGCCTCATCGGTCATTTCGTCGCCGGGTGAACGCGGCTTCGGGGCTTGCTTTTTCTCCGCCAAGCGACTATCTGCGCGCCCATTCCACACGCGGATGTTCGTCGTCGCCGGGGAGAAATCCCGGCCTCGCCGTTCCGGTCCCGCTCCAGAATGGTCTGGATCGGGGTGTCCGCGGAGGTTCAACCGGAAAAAGGACAAAGGCCCGATGGCTCTTCCCGAATTCTCCATGCGTCAGCTCCTGGAAGCCGGCGCCCACTTCGGCCACCAGACGCACCGCTGGAACCCGAAGATGGACCGCTACATCTTCGGCTCGCGCTCGAACATCCACATCATCGACCTGTCGCAGACGATCCCGCTGCTGCACCAAGCCCTGGTGAAGGTCCGTGAAGTCGCCGCCGCCGGCGGCCGCGTGCTGTTCGTCGGCACCAAGCGTCAGGCCAGCGACCCGGTCGCCACGGCCGCCAAGCGCTGCGCCCAGTACTACGTGAACCACCGCTGGCTCGGCGGCACCCTGACCAACTGGCGCACCGTCTCGGGCTCGATCGCTCGTCTGCGCGAACTGGAAGGCGTCCTGGCCGGCGAAGCCCAAGGTCGTTCCAAGAAGGAACTGCTGCAGCTGACCCGCGAGCGCGACAAGCTGGAGCTGTCGCTGGGCGGCATCAAGGACATGGGCGGCATCCCCGACATCATGTTCGTGATCGACACCAACAAGGAAGCGATCGCGATCCTGGAAGCCCGCAAGCTGAACATCCCGGTCGTCGCCATCCTCGACACCAACTGCGATCCGGACGGCATCACCTATCCGATCCCGGGTAACGACGACGCCGCTCGCGCCCTGCAACTGTACTGCGACCTGATCGCCGACGCCGTCCTGGACGGTCTGGCCGCCGGTCAAGCCGCCTCGGGCGTCGACCTGGGCGCGTCGGTCGCCCCGGTCGAGCCGGCCCTGGCTCGCGAATTGGCTCCGGAAGCTCCGGAAGCCGCCGCGGAATCGGCCGAGGCCTGATTTTCCACGTGTTCCGGCCCGGACGTTCGTCCGGGATCGGGACCGTCGCGACCCTGACATGCGACCGGGCTAACAAGCTCGGTCGCATACGCATTGAGACCGCGGCGGGCTGAAGGCCCGATCGCCAACCGTTTGAATCTGGAGATACTCGATGGCTGAGATCACCGCCGCCCTCGTCAAGGAACTGCGCGAAAAGTCCGGCGTCGGCATGATGGACTGCAAGAAGGCGCTGGCCGAGAACAACGGCGACATCGAAGCCTCCATCGACTGGCTGCGCGCCAAGGGCCTGTCCAAGGCCGCCAAGAAGGCCGACCGGGCCGCCGCCGAAGGTCTGGTGGCGATCGCCGTCGCCGATCAGGGCGCGGGTGAAACCGCCGCCGCCGTCGAAGTGAACGCCGAAACCGACTTCGTGTCGCGCAACGACCTGTTCCAGAGCGCGGCCCGTCAGATCGCCGGCGCGGCCCTGGCCACCGATGGTTCGATCGAAGCCATCACGGCCGCGAAGCTCGCCGGCGGCGAGACCGTTCAGGACCACCTGACCAACCTGATCGCCACGATCGGCGAGAACATGATGGCCCGCCGCGCCGCCAAGTGGACGGTCGATACGGGCGTCGTCGCCTCGTACATCCACAACGCCACCGCTCCGGACCTGGGCCGCATCGGCGTGCTGGTCGCGTTGGAGTCGGCCGGCGACAAGGCCGCCCTGCGCGACCTGGGCCGCAAGATCGCCATGCACGTCGCCGCGACCGCGCCGCTTTCGCTGTCGCCGGACGATCTGGACCCGGCCGCGATCGAGCGTGAAAAGGCCGTCTTCACCGAACAGGCTCTGGAATCGGGCAAGCCCGCCGCGGTCGTCGAGAAGATGATCGAGGGCCGTATCCGCAAGTTCCTGGAAGAAGTCGTGCTGCTGAAGCAGGCCTTCGTCATGAACCCCGACCAGACCGTTGAGCAACTGGTCGCCGAGACCGCCAAGACCCTGGGTTCCCCGATCACGGTGAAGGGCTTCACCCGTCTGGCCCTGGGCGAAGGCGTGGAAAAGAAGCAGGACGACTTCGCCGCCGAAGTCGCCTCGATGACCGGCCAAGCCTAAAGCCAAGCGGCGGGAGCCTGGGCTCCCGGCCGGATATCGAGGGCGCGGCGCGTTCTAGACGCGCGCCGCGCCCTTTTTGCGCCCGCCGCGCCGCGACGCCGCGCCGGTTGGCAAAACCCATCCCACTTCTGTAGAACGCACGTAAAGTGCGTGCCGACGACTCAGGAATAGCGGTCCAATGTCCGATACCAGCGCACCTCAGAAATACCGCCGCATCCTGCTGAAAGTGTCGGGCGAGGTCCTGATGGGCGACACGCCCTATGGGATCGACACCAACACCGTTCAGGCCGTGGCCGAGGACGTGGCCGAGATCGTCAAGTCGGGCGTCGAGCTTTGCCTGGTGATCGGCGGCGGCAACATCTTCCGCGGCATGGCCGGCGCCGCCAAGGGCATGGAACGGTCCAGCGCGGACTACATGGGCATGTTGGCCACGGTGATGAACGCCTTGGCCATGCAGGACGCGCTGGAGCGGATCGGCGTTCAGACTCGCGTGCAGTCGGCCATTCCGATGGCCACGGTCTGCGAGCCCTACATCCGCCGCCGCGCCCAGCGTCACCTCGAGAAGGGGCGCGTGGTCATCTTCGCCGCGGGCACGGGCAATCCGTTCTTCACCACCGATACGGCCGCGGCCCTGCGCGCGGCCGAGATGCAATGCGACGCCTTGCTGAAGGGCACCAGCGTCGACGGCGTCTACACGGCCGATCCGAAGAAGGATCCGACCGCCCAGCGCTATGACCGACTGAGCTACATGGATGTCCTGGCCAAGGACCTGCGGGTCATGGACGCCTCGGCCGTCGCCCTCATGCGCGACAGCAACATTCCGATCGTGGTCTTCTCGATCAAGGGACGCGGCAATCTGCTGGGCGTCCTGAGAGGCGAGGGGACCTACACCGTGGTCGCCGCCGACCGCGCCGCCTAAATTCTAGAGCAGTGGCCCGTCCCCGAGGGACGGGCGGCAAAAAGCGAGGAGAGCCTCATGGCCGCCGCCGAAAAACCCGTCCTGTCGCGCTACCGCGATCGCATGGACAAGGCTATCGCCGCCCTGAAGGAGGAGTTCGGGTCCCTGCGCACTGGCCGCGCCTCGGCCAGCCTGCTGGACCAGGTGATGGTCGAGGCCTATGGCTCGACGACGCCGCTGAACGCGGTGGCCTCGATCAGCGTGCCCGAGCCGCGCCAGATCAGCGTCAGCGTCTGGGATCGCGGCGTCGTGGTCTCGGTCGAGAAGGCCATCCGCGCCGCCGGTCTGGGCCTCAATCCGGTCGTCGAAGGCCAGAACCTGCGTATTCCGATCCCGCCGCTCACCGAGGAGCGCCGCAAGGATCTCTCTAAGATCGCCGGCAAGTACGCCGAGCAGCAGAAGATCGCGGTCCGCAACGTTCGCCGCGACGCCAACGACGACCTGAAAAAGGCCGAGAAGGACAACGCGATCGCCGAGGACGAGCGCAAGAAGATGGAAACCGAGGTCCAGAAGATGACCGACGAGGCCATCAAGCGCATCGACGAGGCCTTGAAAATCAAGGAACAAGAGATCATGCAGGTCTAATCGTCCTCCCTGTGGGATTTGGGGGAGAGGACGAGGGAAGGTTGAAGCGAATGCCGCCGACCACGGGCCTGCAGGACGTTTCGGCGCGCGCCGGGGGCGACGCGTCGGAGCCGCGTCTGCACGTGGCCATTATCATGGATGGCAACGGGCGCTGGGCCAAGCGGCGGGGGATGCCGCGCGTTCTGGGGCATCGCGCCGGGGTCAACGCCCTGAAGCGCACCGTCGAGGGCGCTCAGGCCCAGAATGTTGGCGTGCTGACGGTTTTCGGTTTTTCCACGGAGAACTGGCGCCGGCCCGCGCACGAGGTCTCGGAGCTGATGAAGCTGCTGAAGGCCTATGTCGAATCGGACCTGGAGCGTCTGGCGGCGGCGGGCGTGCGCGTGCGCATCATCGGTCGCCGCACCGGTTTGCCGGCCGATATCGCCGAAATCATCGAGCGGGCCGAGCGTCGCACGGCGGGCAATAGCGAATTCGTTCTGCAGGTGGCCTTCAACTATGGAGGCCAGGCCGACATCACCGACGCGGCGCGCGCCTTCGCCGAAATGGTCGAGCGGGGCGAGGCTCGGGCCAGCGACCTGACCGAGGCGACGTTCGAGCGCTTTCTGTCGACGGCCGCCGCGCCGCCGCCGGATCTGATCGTCCGCACCAGCGGCGAGCGCCGAATCTCGAACTTCCTCCTCTGGGATTGCGCCTACGCCGAACTGGTGTTTCAGGATGTGCTGTGGCCGGATTATGGTCCGGACGCCCTGGCCGCGGCCATCGCGGAGTATCGCGGCCGGGATCGACGTTATGGAGGGGTCGCGGCCGATGACGTCGCCGTCGCCGGCTAAGCGCTTCAACTGGGGCAATCTTCGAATGCGCGTGGTGTCCGCCACCGTGCTCGTGCCCATGGTCGTGGCCGCCGTATGGCTGGGCGGCTTCTGGTTCCTGGCCCTGGCGCTGGTCTGCGCGGCGCTGCTGGCGCGCGAGTGGGGCAAGATCAGCGCGCCCAAGTCGCCGAACGCGGTCGGCGCCGTGGTTGGCGTCTTCTGCGCGATCGCCATCGTCGCGGCCTTTCTGCACAACTTCCTGCTGGCCTGGTCCGTCGTTCTGGTCGGCGCCTTTCTAGCGGGGTTGATCGCGCGGGGCGCGGTCGAGCGTCGCGCCGACGCGGCCTATGGCGTGGTCTATATCGCGCCGGCGGTGATCGCCCTGGTCTGGGTGCGGTCGCTGGAGTTCGGACTTTGGTGGACGCTGCTGCTGTTCGTCGTGACCTGGTTCGCCGACATTTTCGCCTATGTGGTGGGGAGCATCCTCAAGGGGCCGAAGCTTTGGCCCCGGATCTCGCCGAACAAGACCTGGTCGGGCTTCGTCGGCGGCCTCGTGGCGGCCACGATCGGCGCGGTCCTGGTGGCTCATTTCGCCCATCTGCGCCTGGTCTGGCCCGCGGCGGCGCTGATCGGCCTGTTGGGCGGCCTGGCCACGATGGCCGGTGATCTCTGGGAATCGATCCTCAAGCGCCGGTTCGGCGTCAAGGACAGCGGGGACATCATCCCTGGCCATGGCGGCCTTCTGGATCGTGTCGATGGCCTGATGTTCGCGGCGATCGTCATCGCCGCCATCCGGTTGGTCGATCATTTGAAATGGAACCACTGACCTTGGCCCGTAAGGTAGTGGTGCTGGGCTCGACCGGATCGATCGGCCTTTCCACGCTCAGCCTGTTCGAACAGTCCGGCGCGCCGGTCGAGATCCTGGCCCTGACGGCCGGGCGCAATGTCGAGCGCCTGATCGAGCAGGCCTTGCGCTGGCGGCCCCAGGTCGCGGTGATCGAGGACGAGGCCAAGCTCGAAGCCCTTCGCGATGGGCTGGCGGGCACGGCGGTGCGCGCCGCCGCCGGCGCGGCCGCGGTCAGCGAGGCCGCCGCCATGGGCGCGGACTGGGTGATGTCGGCCATCGTCGGCGCGGCCGGTCTGGCGCCCACCCTGGCCGCCGCCCGCACCGGGGCGGTGATCGCCTTGGCCAACAAGGAAAGCCTCGTCTGCGCCGGTCCGGCTCTGCTGGCCATCGCCAAGGCGTCGGGCGGCTCGGTGATTCCCGTCGATTCCGAGCACTCGGCCATATTCCAGGTGTTGCAGCCCGACTGCGCCCATCGGGTCGCGCGCCTGATCCTCACGGCGTCTGGCGGACCATTCCGCGCGTGGGACAAGGCCGCCATGCGGGCCGCCACGCCGGAGCAGGCCATCGCCCATCCCAACTGGTCCATGGGCGCCAAGATTTCGGTCGATTCCGCGACGATGATGAACAAGGGGCTCGAGATGATCGAGGCCTCCTACCTGTTCGCAACGCCCGAAGACCGCGTCGATGTCGTGATCCATCCCCAGTCCGTCATCCATAGCCTGGTGGAGTACGCCGACGGTTCGACCCTGGCCCAGCTGGGGCCGCCGGACATGCGCGCGCCGATCGCCTGCGCCTTCGCCTGGCCGGATCGCCTGCCGTGGCCGGCTCCGCGCCTGGACTTGGCCGCCTATGGCCAACTGACCTTCGAATCGCCGGACCTGGACCGGTTCCCGGCGATCGGCATCGCCCGCGAATCCCTGCGTCTGGGCGGCGGCGCGCCCACGGCGATGAACGCCGCCAACGAGGTCGCTGTGGCGGCCTTCCTTGACCGCCGGATTGGCTTTCTCGATATTGCCGCCGCTGTGGCGGGAACCCTCGAGCGTATGAACAGTCTTGGTGACCTGACCGCCGCGAATAATGACGACGCCGTCGAGGCGGCGATGCTGGTGGACGCCAGCGCTCGCCGCATTGCGGCCGAGGTTGTCGCGCAAAAGCATCGACGCTGATCCCCGGGGGCCCATGCTCGACATCCTGACCATCATTCTGTCCACGGTCGTGGTGCTCTCGATCGTGGTGACGATCCACGAGCTTGGCCACTTCTGGGCGGCCAAGGCGTGCGGCGTGGCGATCGATTGCTTCTCGATCGGCTTCGGTCCGCCGCTGATGTCATGGCGCGACAAGCACGGCGTCGAGTGGCGTATCGCCTCGATCCCCCTGGGCGGCTATGTGCGGTTCTCGGGCGACGAGAACGCGGCCAGCGTGCCCGATCAGAACGATCTGGAGGCCATGAAGCGCTCGATCGTCTCGCGGGAAGGCGAGGGGGCTCTCAAGCGCTATTTCCATTTCAAGCCGGTGTGGCAACGCGCGATCATCGCCGCCGCGGGCCCCATGGCGAACTTCGTGCTGGCCATCGCGATCACGGCCGTCTTCCTGGTGCTGATCGGCAGCCAGCATGGCGCGGTGACGGTCAAGCGCGTGCTGCCCGCGACGCCGGCCGCCGCGTCGGGCCTGGCCGCCGGCGACCGCATCATCCGCGCCGACAGGACAGAGATCACCAGCGTCGGCGATCTGGTCAACTATGTTTCTCTGCGCGCTAACCTGCCGATCGACCTTACGGTGCTGCGCGCCGGCAAGCCGTTGCACATCGTCGTGACGCCGTCGCTGGTCGAGAACCGCGACGACATCCGCGGCAAGGTCAAGGAAGGTCGGATGGGCGCGGAGCTGGCCAGCATGGCCACGCTGCACAAGTCGACCGTCCTGTCGGCCATTCCCGACGCGACCGTCGAAGTGTGGGGCATGATCAAGACGATCAGCTTCTATCTTGGTCGTCTGGTGACGGGCCAGGTGCCCGCCGATCAGGTCAGCGGCATCATCGGCATCGGCCACACCGCCGGCGCCGTGGCCAAGGCCAGCACCGAGGGCGCGCCGAATTTCGCGATCATGTCGCTGCGCCTGCTGTTTAACTTCATGGTGTTGATCGCCAGCCTGTCGGTCAGCATCGGCTTCATGAACCTGCTGCCTATTCCGGTCCTCGATGGCGGCCATCTGCTGATGTACGCCTACGAAGCCATCGCCAAGCGTCCGCTGCGCGCGGACTTTCAGGCGGCCGGCTTCCGCGCGGGGCTTGCGTTGATCCTGGGTTTCATGCTGTTCGCGGCGTGGAACGACCTCAACCGCTACGACGTGTTCAAATTCATCGGCGGCCTGTTTACGTGAACAGCGCTCGCCCTCCGTCCATGATTGGTCACATGAACAAACTTCGCGCCCAAAGCGCCGCGTTCGCCACGGGTATGGCGCTTCTGCTCGGCTCGACCGCCTTGGTGGCCCCGGTGCAGGCCTTCGCCCAGGCCGCTCAGACCGGCGTGGTTCAGCGCATCGTGGTGCAAGGCAACGAGCGCATCGAGCAGGGGACGGTTCTGTCCTACTTGCCGATCCAGCCGGGCGACACCGTCGATCCCCAGCGCCTCGACCTGGCGCTGAAGACCCTGGCCCGCACCGATCTCTTCGCCGACGTGAAGATCGAGATGCAGGGCGGCGATCTCGTCGTGAAGGTCGTCGAGAACCCGATCATCAACCAGGTGGTCTTCGAGGGGAACTCGTCCCTGAAGGAAGACAAGCTGAAGGACGAGGTCCAGATCCGTCCGCGCGGCATCTTCACCCGCGCCAA
The DNA here is from genome assembly GCF_000372645.1 of Caulobacter vibrioides OR37. Taxonomy (GTDB): domain Bacteria; phylum Pseudomonadota; class Alphaproteobacteria; order Caulobacterales; family Caulobacteraceae; genus Caulobacter; species Caulobacter vibrioides_E. Next base: position 171,100 of record NZ_APMP01000001.1, read on the forward strand.
GGTGCAGGCCGACGTCCAGCGCATCATCGAACTCTACCGCCGTTCGGGCCGTATCTCGGCGACCGTGACGCCCAAGGTCGTCGAACTGCCGCAAAAGCGCGTCGATCTGGTGTTCGAAATCAACGAAGGCCCCAAGAGCGGCGTGCTGGGGATCAACTTCCTGGGCAATAGCGAGTACTCGGACAACGACCTGCGCGACGTGGTCGTGACCAAGGAAAGCCGCTGGTACAAGTTTCTGACCAGCAACGATAACTACGATCCCGACCGGATCGAGTACGACCGCGAGCAACTGCGCAAGTTCTACCGCAACCGCGGCTATTTCGACTTCCGCGTCGTGTCGTCGGTCGCCGAGCTGGCGCCCGACAAGAACGGCTTCGCCGTCACCTACACCCTGGACGAGGGCCCGAAATACAAGTTCGGCAAGGTGACCGTCGAGACCGAGCTGAAGAAGCTGGACGGCAACCTGCTGGCTCAGATCCTGCCGATCCGCCAGGGGCAGCTCTATGAAGACGAGAAGATCGAGCAGGCCACCGACGCCCTGACCTTCGCGGCGGGCGCGGCCGGCTTCGCCTTCGTGGACGTGCGTCCGCGCTACGTGCCGAACCGCCAGACCAAGACCGTCGACGTGGTGTTCTCGGTGCGTGAAGGTCCGCGCGTCTATGTCGATCGCATCGATATCGTCGGCAACACCCGCACGCTGGACTACGTGGTCCGCCGCGAGTTGGAAGTGGCCGAGGGCGACGCCTACAACCGCGTGCTGGTCGACCGCTCGAAGAACAACATCCGCCGCCTCGGCTTCTTCAAGGACGTGACCATCGAGGACACGCCCGGCTCGGCGCCGGACCGCACCAACCTGCGCGTCAAGCTGGAAGAGCAGCCTACCGGCGAGCTGTCGTTCAGCGCGGGCTACAGCTCGGTCGATAAGCTGGTGCTGGACGTCGGCATCACCGAGCGAAACTTCCGCGGTCGCGGCCAGAACCTGCGGGCCCGCGTCTCGGTCGGTTCGCTGCGCCAGCAGGTCGACTTCGGCTTCAGCGAGCCGCGCTTCCTGGGCCGCAACTTGGTCGCCGGCCTGAACCTCTACACCTTCCGCTACGACCTCTCGAACTACGCGGCCTATGACACCAAGTCGGTGGGCGGCGACGTGCGGCTGGGCTTCCCGCTGACCAACGACTCGTCGATGAACCTGCGCTACACGCTGCGTCGCGACCAGGTCAGCGTCGCCGACAACCTCTGCACCAGCGGCTCGGTCTCGCAGATCCTCTGCTTGCAGCGCGGCGCCTACATCACCTCGCTGGTGGGCTATGGCCTGCGTCTCGACAAGCGGAACGATCCGATCAACCCGACCCGGGGCTGGTTCGCCGACCTGAACCAGGACCTCGCCGGTCTGGCGGGCGACGTTCGCTATCTGAGGACCGAGGCTGACGCCGGCTGGTACTATGGCTTCACCAAGAGCCTCGTGTTCAGCTTCACCGGCTCGTTCGGCTATATCGAGGGCCTGGGCGGCGACAACGTCCGCATCAACGATCGCTTCTACAAGGGCGGCGACTCGTTCCGGGGCTTCGAGATCGCGGGTATCGGCCCGCGCGACATCTCGAGCACGAACAACTCGATGGGCGCGAAGATGTACGCCATCGGCACCGTCTCGCTGGACATTCCGACGTTCCTGCCCGAGCAGTACGGCATCAAGGCCGCCCTGTTCAGCGACTTCGGTACGGCCGGCCTGCTTGATGACGTGGACCGTCAGAAGTCGCCCGGCGTCTTCGACACCAACATCAAGGACAACCTGGGCCTGCGTGCCTCGGCGGGTATCTCGATCGACTGGAAATCCCCCATGGGACCCATTCGATTCGATATCAGCCGCATTTTGGCCAAGGAAAGCTACGACCGAACCGAAACCTTCCGGTTCTCCACCTCCACAAGGTTCCAATAATCATGTCCAAGTTCCTGTCCGCGGCCGCTTCGAGCGTCGTCGCCCTCGCCATCGCGACCGCCGCCTCGGCCCAGACGGCTCCGGCGGCGGCCCCGGCCGCTCCGCCCGTGACCCATGGGCCGGCGATCAGTGGCGTCTGCATCTTCTCGAGCCAGCGCGCTGTCGCCAGCTCGCTGGTCGGCAAGGCCGTCGACGCGCGTCTGAAGACCATCATCCAGCAGGTCAACGCCGAGCTGAACACCGAGCGCACGGGCCTCGACAACGAAGCCAAGGCGCTCGACGCCAAGAAGGGCACGCTGGCTCAGGACGCCCTCGAGCAGCAAGCCGCCGCTCTGCAGGTCAAGGCCAACGCTTGGCAGCGCAAGGGCCAGCTGCGCCAAAAGGAAGTCGAAGCCACCGAGCAAAAGGCGCTGAATCGCGTCTATCAGGAACTCGACACCCCGATCCGCCAAGTCTACCAGTCGCAGAAGTGCAGCCTGCTGCTGGACCGTGAATCGGTGATGCTGGCCAATCCGGCCATGGACATCACGGACGCCGTGGTCGCCGCGCTCGACGCCCGCATCAAGACCCTGACCTTCGATCGCGAGCGTCTGGATCAGGCTCCGGTCGCCGGCGCCCTGCAACCGACCAACAAGTAAGCGAATCGTCTCCTTTAGGATTACCTAGGGGAACTTTCGCCGAGAGGAATCATGCCGGACCCACGTTTCTTTGACAGCCTGGGTCCGGCAGCGCTTTCCGATTTGGCCCGGGCCGGCGCCGCCGAATTGGCGGACGCCGCCTTGGCCGACCGGTCGATCGCCCACGCCGCGCCGCTGGACGCCGCCGATGATCAGGCGATCACCTTCTTTTCCGACGCCAAGCGCAAGGACGCCGCCGCGACCACGCGGGCCGGGGCGTGCTTCGTGCGTCCCGAGCATCGCGATTTCCTGCCGGCGACCTGCGCGGCCCTGATCACCCGGACGCCCCAGGCTGCCTGGGCGGCGGCGGTCAATTTGCTTCATGCGCCGCGCCGTCACGAAGCCGCCGCCGCGGCGATCCATCCGGAGGCGGAGCTGGAAGATGGCGTCTTGCTGTCGCCGGGCGTGACGATCGGCCAGGGCGCGCGGATCGGGCGCGGAACGCGGATCGGACCCGGCGTCGCCATCGGGCCAGGGGTCTTGATCGGACGCGATGGCGTCATCGGCCCCAACGCCGTCATCGGCTTTTCGCTGCTGGGCGATCGCGTGACGATCTCGGCGGGCGCCGTGCTGGGCGAGGCGGGCTTTGGCGCCGCGCCGGGTCCGCGTGGCATGGTCGACCTGCCGCAGCTGGGGCGGGTGGTGATCCAGGACAACGTCACGATCGGCGCCAATAGCTGCGTTGATCGCGGCGCTTTCGCCGATACGACCATTGGCGAGAACACCAAGATCGACAACCTGGTGCATGTCGCGCACAACGTCCGTATCGGGCGTAATTGCGTCCTGGCGGCCTATACCGGGCTGTCGGGCAGCACGGTCGTCGGCGACGGCGTCGCCTTTGGCGGCAAGGCCGGCGTGGCCGACCACTTGAACATCGGCTCGGGCGCGAGCATCGGGGCGGCCGCCTCGGTGTTCAAGGACGTGCCGGAAGGTGAAACTTGGACCGGCTTTCCGGCGCGACCGCTCAAGCGGTGGCTCCGGGAGACGGCATGGCTGTCGCGCATGGCGGGCGGTCGAGGGACGAGGGGCTAGAGCCAATGACCGAGAACGCCGAGCAAACGGTGCGGACCGACATCGATATCGCGGAAATCCTGGCGCGCATCCCGCACCGCTATCCGTTCCTGCTGGTCGATCGCGCCGAGGACTATAAGCCTCACCAGTCGATCGTCGGCATCAAGTGCGTGACCGTGAACGAGCCCTTCTTCCAGGGCCACTTCCCAGGCAATCCGGTAATGCCGGGCGTGCTGATCATCGAGGCGCTGGCGCAGACCGGCGCGGTCCTGATGAGCAAGTCCCTGGAAGTCGACACCGAGGGCAAGACCATCTTCTTCATGTCGGTCGACAACGCCCGGTTCCGCAACCCGGTCCGGCCCGGCGACGTGATCCGAATGGAAGTCGAGGTGCTGCGCGCGCGCTCGTCGATCTTCAAGTTCAAGGGCGTCGCCAAGGTCGGCGACAAGGTGGCGGCCGAGGTCGAATTCGCGGCCATGGTCGTCGAGACGGGTCCGAAGGCATGACCATCCACCCGACCGCCATCGTCGCCCCGGAGGCCAAGATCGCCCCGGACGTCGAGATCGGGCCCTACAGCATCGTCGGCCCCGACGTGACCCTGTGCGCGGGCGTGCGCCTGCTGTCGCACGTGGTGGTGGAAGGCGTCACGACGCTGGGCGAGGGTTGCGTCGTGCATCCGTTCGCCAATCTGGGCGGGCCGCCTCAGCACCTGGGCCACAAGGGCGAGCGCACCGAGCTGCTGATCGGGCCGCGCAACATCATCCGCGAGCACGTGACGATGCATACCGGCACCGCCTCGGGCAAGGGCGTGACCACGATCGGCTCGGACGGTCTCTACATGGTCGGTTCGCACGTGGCGCACGACTGCGCCGTCGGCGACTTCGTGGTGCTGGCCAAGGGCGCGACCCTGGGCGGCCACGTGGCCATCGGCGACTATGTGTTCATGGGCGGTCTGGCCGCCGCGCACCAGTTCTCGCGCATCGGTCGCTACAGCTTCATCGGCGGCCTGGCGGCGGTGACCAAGGACGTCATTCCGTATGGCTCGGTCTGGGGCAACCACGCCCATCTCGAAGGCCTGAACCTGGTTGGCCTCAAGCGCCGGGGCTTCTCGCGCGAGACGATCAACGCCCTGCGCGCGGCCTACCGCCTGATGTTCGCCGACGAAGGCACCTTCCAAGAGCGCCTGGACGACGTGGCCGAAACCCACGCGGCGATCCCGGAGGTGATGGAGATCGTCGACTTCATCCGCGCCGACGCCAACCGTCCGCTCTGCCTGCCCGAGCGCGAGTTCTAGGGGCCCGCGATGCGCAAGCTGGGACTGATCGCGGGCGGCGGGGACCTTCCCGTCGAACTGGCGGCCCGTTGCGAGGCCGCCGGCCGCGCCTTCGCGGTCATGCGGCTGAAGAGCTTCGCCGACCCCGTCTTGGCCCGCTATCCGGGCGTCGAGGTCGGCATCGGCGAGTTTGGCAAGGTGTTCAAGGCGCTGCGGGCCGAGGGCTGCGAGGTCGTGTGTTTCGCGGGCCAGGTCAGCCGCCCGGACTTCTCGGCCATGATGCCCGACGGGCGGGGCCTGAAGGTTCTGCCCAGCCTGATCGTCGCCGCCCGAAAGGGCGATGACGCTCTGCTGCGCCGCGTGCTGGATGAGTTCGAGAAGGAAGGCTTCGAAATCGAGGGGGCCCATGAGGTCAACGGCGAGATGACCCTGCCGCGCGGACGGCTGGGCAAGATCTCGCCCGACGAAGCCCACATGGCCGATATCGACAAAGCGCTGCATGTGGCCCGCGAGAGCGGTCGGCTCGACATCGGCCAGGGCGCCGTGGTCTGCGACGGCTTGGTCCTGGCTGTCGAGGCGCAGGAGGGCACCGACGCCATGTTGCGCCGGGTGGCCGAACTGCCGTTGGCCATCCGAGGCTCGGCCGAACGTCCCAAGGGCGTGCTGGCCAAGGCGCCCAAGCCGATCCAGGAGACCAAGGTCGATCTGCCGACCATCGGCGTCGCCACCCTCCAGCGCGCCGCCCGCGCGGGCTTGGCCGGCGTCGTCGGGGAGGCGGGTCGTCTGTTGGTGGTGGACCGCGCCGCCGTGATCGCCTGCGCCGACGAACTGGGCCTCTTCGTGCTGGGGGTCGACCCGCGAGACCTGCCGTGACCGCCCTGAAGATCATGCTGGTCGCCGCCGAGGCCTCGGGCGACGCCCTCGGCGCCGGCTTGGCCAAGGCCATGCGCGCGCGCCTGGGCGACCAGGTCAGCTTCGTGGGCGTGGGCGGCGCGCGGATGGCCGCACAGGGCGTGCAAAGCCCGTTCGACATTACCCAGCTGTCCATTCTGGGGTTGCTGGAGGGGCTTAAGGCCTATCCGAGGGTCGTGGCGCGGTTGAAGGACACCGTGGCCCTGGCGGACCGCGAAAAGCCCGATGTGGCGGTGCTGATCGATAGCTGGGGCTTCAACATCCGCCTGGCTCGCGCGCTGAGAAAGCTGGATCCTGGCCTGCCGCTCGTGAAATACGTCGCGCCTCAGGTCTGGGCCTATCGTCCGGGGCGCGCCAAGACCTTGGCCGCGGCGGTCGACCTGCTGCTGTCGATCCAACCGATGGACAAGCCCTTTTTCGACGCCGTGGACCTGCCCAACGTCTTCGTTGGCAATTCCGCCCTGGCCAAGCGCTTCGACAGCGCCGATCCAGGCCGGTTGCGGGCGGCGATCGGCGCTTCGCCCGACGACCAGATACTCTTGGTCCTGCCCGGCAGCCGTCCATCGGAGATCGAGCGGATCATGCCGGACTTCGAGGACGCCGTGCGGCGGCTCAAGGCGGATCGGCCAGACCTCTTCGTGGTCATTCCCGCCGCCTACACGGTGGCGGAGGCGGTGAAGGCGCGCGTGGCGGGCTGGCCCTTCCGCGCCCATGTGATCGAGGATGATCGGCTCAAGGACGACGCCTTCGTCGCCGGCGATGTCGCTCTGGCCTGCAGTGGCACGGTGACGACCGAACTGGCCCTGGCCGGATGTCCCATGGTGGTCGGCTATAAGACCGGCGCGGTGACCTACGCCATTCTCAAGCGCCTGATGAAGCCGCGCTGGGTGACTCTGTTCAATATCGCCGCCGAACGGGCGGTCGCGCCGGAGTTCCTGCAGGACGCCTGCGAGGGCGAGGTCTTGGCCAAGGCCATAGCCGAGCGGCTTGATGATCGGGCGCTGCGCGAACGCCAGGCCGCCGAGCAGGACGCCGCCTTGGACAAGATGGGACGCGGAATGCCAGATCCCTCCGAGGCCGCCGCCGACGCGCTGTTGGACTTCCTGAGCGCTCGTCGTCCGTCAGGCCGCCTGAACGGCCCGATCCAGGGCGCGTAACAGGTCGGCGATGTCGATCGGCTTGGCGACGTGGTCGTCCATGCCGGCCTCCAACAGATGATCGACTTGGTGGCGCATGGCGTTGGCCGTCAGGGCGATGACCGGCGTGCGACGCAAGCCGCGCTCGGCCTCCAGACGCCGAATCTCCTTCAACGCCGTCAGGCCGTCCATGACGGGCATGTGGATATCCATCAGCACGACGTCCCACTGGCCATCTCGCCAAGCTTCCAAAGCCTTCGCGCCGTTATCGACCATGACCGGCTCGACGCCCACCTGGCGCAGCACGGCGCTCAGAACCAGTTGGTTGGTGGGATTATCCTCGGCGGCCAGCAAGCGCAGCGGCGGCGGGGCGGGCGGCGGTTCGGCCGCTTCGACCGGCGCCGCCGAGGCGATCTTGCGCAGCGGCGCCGAGACGGTGAACGCGCTGCCTTGGCCGGGACGGCTGAACAGGCTGACCTCGCCGCCCATGCCGCGGGCCAGCTCGCGGCAGATCGCCAAGCCCAGGCCGGCGCCGCCGTGACGACGGGTGGCGATATCGTCCAGCAGCACGAAGCGGCCAAACAGTCGTTCCTGCTCGCTCTCCGGAACGCCCGGACCGGTGTCGGCGACGGTGAGTTCAAGATGTCCGTCACGCCAGACGGCCGCGATCGACACGCCGCCGACCTCTGTGAACTTCACGGCGTTGGACAGAAGGTTGTGCAGAATCTGCCGCATCCGCCCTGAATCGCCCAGATAGACGCCTTCGGCCTCGGGTTGGATGGACAGGCCGTGAGTCAGCCCCTTGCCCTCGGCCAGGGCGGCGAAGGTCTGGGCGCATCCTTCCAGCAGTTCGCGCAGGTCGAAGGGTTCGGGGCGAAGTTCCAGCTGACCGGACTCGATCCGCGCCAGGTCCAGCACGTCGTTGAGGATCTGAGTCAGCGCCTGACCGGAACGGCGGACCACCGTCAGCCTCTCGCGCTGTTCGGGCGACAGGGCGTCGGCCTCCATCACCTGAGTCATGCCCAGAATGCCGTTTAAGGGGGTGCGGATCTCGTGGCTCATCGTCGCCAGGAAGGCGGTCTTGGCCTGGTTGGCGGCCGCGGCCTCGGCTTCGCGCGCCTGCGCCAGGGCGGTGGCCTTGGCCATGTCCCGCACATCGACCTCTCGTCGCAAGGCGTACTGCAGCACATAGGCGAAGAAGCAGAGAACGGCGATCAACGATAGCGCTTGGAGCAGGGGCGACGTTGTCTCTAGCGTGCCGATGGCCACTAACATTACGTGCAAAATCAACGCGCCCAAGGCTGCTCCGCCGATGCCCCGGGAGATGACGAACTCGGCCGTGCAGCTCAAGGCGATCGCGCCCATCATCGCCGCGCCCGCCAAGATCGACGTGCGCTCGCCATGAGCGATCAGCATCGCGGGCAAGGCGGCGTAGACGAAGGTGTAGACGAAGGTGAAGGCCATCATCGCCACCTCCAGTCCACGGACATTATTTTTCCGTATGCGGATAAAATGGCAAAACGCCTGATTGGCCGCGATCAATATGCTGACCGCGCCGAGCCAGATCAGGCTGGCGCGCGGCCCAAGCCAAGCGGCGGCGCCCGCGGCGGCTAAGAGGGTCATCGGCACGATGGAGAGGAGATCGCGACGGCGATGCTCCACGATGCTGCGCCAGCTCATGTTTCGACGACCTCGCCGGCGGACCGGGAACCACGCTTCCGAGCTTTTCCGAGATTTCTCGGACTAGCTGTAGAGGCAAACTTCGCGCGAGGATGGTTAACTCGCGGTTTACGCTCCGGTTCTAGCCTTGGGTTGGTCGTCCTCGCGGAGTCGTTGTCGTGGCCATAGACCCGACCACGCCCCTGATCCCCATCGTTCCACCCACCCCGGCTGGAACCGCGCCGGATTCTGTCGTTCTGCAGGCGGTGGCCCGCCAGGCGCTCGCGAACATGACCGCGCGGCTCGGTGAGATCGCCGGTCGTCCGGCGGCGGCGGGCGCCCAGGGCCCCGGCAAAGGCGGCGTGGGGGTCGAGCAGGCTGGGCAGGCTCCGTCCCAAGACGGCGGGCCAGGCCCGGAACAGGCTATCGCCAAGCCCCCGCCGCAAGCCCAGCCCATCCAGGCCGCGCGCCTTCCCCAGGAGACCGTGCTGCTCCGCGCCGTCCGCTTGGCGGCCGCCGAGGCCGTGCCGCGCCAAGCCGGCTTGGCGCCGCTGATGGCCGATGTGAGCGCCGTGATCGACCGGGCCGACACACCGGCGGAGGTCCGCGAAGCGGGCAGGGCGTTGATGGCGCAGGCGTCTTCGCCCATCGAGCTCACCACGGCCGAGGGGCTGCGCCGGGCCGTCGAACGATCAGGCGTTCTCCTGGAGGCCCACCTCGCGCGTCCCGCGCTGGCGGCGGAGCCCCAGGCTGGCGTCAGGTCGATCATCGGCGAACCTGACCTGAAGGCCGCATTGCTCGTGTTTCGAGGCGCGCTATCGGCGTGGCTGGCCAGCGCCATGCCTGAGCCCGATCCCGCGACCCCCGCGCCGCCGGTCGAGCCCCAGGTTCCGACCGCGCTTGAACCGGGCGCGCCGCCGCTCAAGCCGGCCGTTTCCGAACCCCTGGAGCGGCGGAGTGGGCCAGGATCACCGCCAACCGCGCCGACGCCGCCCGCGGATGACCCTCCGGGCGCCGTATCGGAGAGGGAACCCGTCCCGACGGCAAAGGCCGCCCCGTCCCAGGGCGCGGCGGCTTCGAGTTTGGCGGCTCCGCCATCGTCGGCGCCGGACGTCGCCGTGGAGCCACGTTTCGCCGGCTTCGTGACCTCGGCTCGATCCCTCCCGGTTCCGTCCTCGCCGGCGCGCCCGGCCTTGCCGGCGCTCGTGCAACTGAGCCTGCTCAATGAGGCCCAAGTCGACGCGGCGCCGGCTTCGGTCGAGCCCGCGCCCCCCGTCGTTCGCGGCTACGCCGCGCCTTCGCTCGAGGCCGAACGCGCCAAAACGCCGCCGCCACCTTACGCCGGCGGCCCGACGGCGGGGCAGAAGCCGGGCGCGCCATCCATTCCGGCCGACACGCCGATCCTGGAGGTCGTCCGCCGCCTGCTGAAACGGACGGGCGGAGCGCTGGCGCGACAGGATCTCCTGCAGATCGCGTCCTTGCCGAGCGGCCATGCCGGCGCGGAGGCGGGAGAGTCGCGCGTCCAGTCCGCCGCCAGGCTCAACTGGGAGACGCCGTTCGTGACGCCGCGGGGCGTCGCGGTCGCGCAGTTCGAGATCAGCCGCGATGGCGGCGGCTCCGGCGGGGGCGCGATCGGTCCGGTCGAACGCACCTACAGGGCTCGCTTCTCGATCGACGTCGAACCGCTGGGCCCGGTCCATGCGCTCATTATCCTCACGGGATCGCGAGCGCGGGTGTCGCTGTGGGCGGAGCGCGCCGAGACCATCGCTTCACTCCGCTCTGGCGAGGAAAGCCTGGCCGCAGGCTTGCGGGAGGCGGCGTTGACGCCCGATGTCGCCGTCCATTCGGGCGCGCCGCCGGCCGCGGGCGACAGTCCGTTGGGACACTTCGTGGATCAGGCCTCATGAGCGGCGTCAGCGGACCGACGTCCAGGCCGCGCATCGCCGTGGCGCTACTGCACGAAGATCCAGGCGCGCCCAGAGTCGTGGCGTCCGGCCAAGGCTGGGTCGGGGAAAAGATCATTGAGACGGCCCGAGAACACGGCATCCCGATTGAGGAGGATCCGGTTCTGGCTCAGGCGCTCTCGACCCTCGACCTCGACGAAGAGATCCCGGAGGCGCTGTACAGGGCGGTCGCCGAGGTGCTGGGCTTCCTGCTGAAGCGCTGAACGAAAAAGGCCCCGCCGAAGCGGGGCCTGATCCTTGATCCGAGGCCGAAGCGCTTAGCGCTTTTCGACCGGAACGTAGTCGCGTTGCGTGGCGCCCGTGTAGAGCTGACGCGGACGACCGATCTTGCGGGAGGGATCCTCGAACATTTCCTTCCACTGGCTGATCCAGCCGACGGTGCGGGCCAGGGCGAACAGCACGGTGAACATGTTGGTCGGGAAGCCCATCGCCCGCAGGGTGATGCCCGAATAGAAGTCGATGTTCGGGTACAGCTTGCGCTCGATGAAGTAAGGATCGCTGAGGGCGACCTTTTCCAGTTCCTGGGCGACTTGCAGCAGCGGGTCGTTGTTGTGGCCCAGTTCCGCCAGAACTTCGTGCGCGGTCTTTTGCATGACCTTCGCGCGCGGATCGAAGTTCTTGTACACGCGGTGGCCGAAGCCCATCAGCTTGTACTTCCGGTCCTTCACGCCTTGGACGTAGTCCTTGATGTTGTCGACCGAACCGATGGTCTCCAGCATCTCCAGCGCTTCCTGGTTGGCGCCGCCGTGCGACGGGCCCCACAGGCAGGCGATGCCGGCGGCGATGCAGGCGAACGGATGCGCGCCCGACGAGCCGGCCAGACGGACGGTCGAGGTCGAGGCGTTCTGCTCGTGGTCGGCGTGCAGGATGAAGATCCGATCCATGGCGCGGGTCAGCACCGGGTTCGGCTTCCAGTCCTCGGCCGGCACGGCGAAGCACATGCGCAGGAAGTTTTCCGAGTACGACAGGTCGTTGCGCGGCGACACGAACGGCTGGCCGACCGTATACTTGTAGGCGCGCGCGGCGATCGTCGGCATCTTGGCGATCAGGCGGTGAGCGCTGATTTCGCGCTCACGGGCGTCGTCGACATTGATGCTGTCGGCGTAGAAGGCCGACAGGGCGCCGACGGCGCCGGTCATGACGGCCATCGGGTGGGCGTCGCGGCGGAAGCCTTGGAAGAACGCGTCGAACTGAGCGTGCAACATCGTGTGGTAGGTGATGTTGTGCTCGAACTTGGCGAATTCCTCCGCCGTCGGCAGTTCGCCGTTCAGCAGCAGGTGGCAGACCTCGAGGAACGAGGAGTGCTCGGCCAGCTGATCGATCGGATAACCGCGGTGCAGCAAAATGCCCGCGTCGCCGTCGATATAGGTGATCTTGCTTTCGCAGGACGCGGTCGAGGTGAAGCCCGGATCGAACGTGAAGTGGTCGCTCTCGGCGTAGACCTTGCGGATGTCGAGGACGTCCGGACCCGTGCTGCCCTTGAGGATCGGCAGTTCGTAGCTCTTGTCGCCGATCGTCAGCGTGGCTTTATCGGTCATACTTAGACCCCTTCATAAGTGGAACGAGCAGTCCAACTTTCGCTTTTCGCGGCTGCGTTATAGCGCCTCATGCGCGCGACGCCAGGGCGTCGTCAAGGCGCCCCAAACTCTCTTCACGGGCGAGCGCGGCCATGGTCTTGTTCAGGTCGGGCGCCGGAGCGCCGCCCGTCAGGATTCCGCGCAGCGCCGGACCGAACTTGCCGAAGCCGACACCTTCGGATTCCGCGAACGTTTTCAACACGGTTTCCAGGGTGGCGGCGTCAAATGACGGCGCGGCGGCCAGTTGGTCGCGCAGACGACCCAGGCGCGCGACGGTTTCTTCCGTAAGCTGCTTTTGAGTTTTTTCCTCCAGCGCCAACGGACGGGTCTTCAGCGCGAAAGCGCAGTGGTCGACCAGCTCCAGGATGGTCTTGGCGCCTTCCTTCACTTCGGGAACCGTGCGGGCGATGCGTTCGCGGGCGTCGGCGGGCAGGGGCTCTCCGCGCTTTTCGGCCGCCTTCAGGGCCAGATCCGTCAAGCGAGCGTCGTCGGCCTTGCGCAGATGCTGGGCGTTGATGTGGTTCAGCTTGGCCCAGTCCAGGCGCGCGGGCGCCTTGACCACATCCTTCACGTCGAACCAGCTGATCGCCTGCTCGTCGTTGAACACCTCGTCGTCGCCGTGGCCCCAGCCCAGACGCGCCAGATAGTTGCGCATCCCTTCGGGGATGTAGCCGAGATCGGCGAACTCGCCGACGGCCTGGGCGCCGTGACGCTTCGAGAGCTTGGCCCCGTCCGGACCGTGGATCAGCGGGATATGGGCGAAGGCTGGCACATCCCAGCCCAGCGCCTTGTAGATCAGGGTCTGGCGGGCGGCGTTGTTCAGGTGGTCGTCGCCCCGGATGACGTGGGTGACGCCCATGTCGTGGTCATCGACCACCACCGCGAGGTTATAGGTCGGCGCGCCGTCCGCGCGGAGCAGGACCAGATCGTCCAGCTCGATGTTGCGGAAGGTCACGGGACCCTTGACCAGGTCGTCCACCAGGGTTTCGCCATCCAGCGGGCCCTTGAAGCGGATCACGTGCGGCGCAGACAGATCGCCTTCCGGCGCGTCGCGCCAGGGCGAGCGGATGGCCTTGCCCTCGGCGCGGGCCTTCTCGCGGGCGACCTCCAACTCCTCGACCGTCATCCAGCAGCGATAGGCGCGGCCTGCGGCCAGCATCTGGTGAACCGCCTCGACGTGACGCGGGGCGCGGGTGTGCTGGAAGACGACCTCTTCGTCGGATTTCAGACCCAGCCAGTCCAGGCCCTCGAAGATGGCGGCCACGGCGGCCTCGGTCGAGCGCTCGCGGTCGGTGTCCTCGACGCGAACAAGGAACTTTCCTCCCGTATGCCGTGCATATAACCAGTTGAACAGCGCGGTGCGGGCGCCGCCGATGTGCAGAAAGCCGGTGGGCGAGGGCGCGAAACGCGTGACGACGCCGGTGGGGGAGAGGTTCGACATGGACTTCAAGGCTGCAAGGCTAGGCGCCGTGACGGCGTCGGATTTCGCGGGCCGCGGCGCGGCTTCGGCGCCGCGTCTTAGCACGCCATTTCGGGCGGGGCCTAGCGGTTTCGTGTCCAGTCTCGAACTTGTCCGCGGCGTCAAAAATACAAAGGTTTCCGCGTGTTAGGCTCTGATGTTCTGGCTGGAGATCTGGCGCCGTCGCCGCGCCTTGGCGGCTGGGCGGCTCTTAAGCGTCTGATCCTGGCGGAAGGCCTGGCCAACCTGGATCGCGCGTTTCTCTGGGCGCCGGCCATGTTCGGCCTCGGCGCGGCGGCCTATCTGGAGGCGCCGGCCGAGCCCTTGCTCTGGCCCCTGGCGGCGGTCGCCGCGACCTTGGCAGCCGCCTGGGCTCTGGCGCGTCGTTGGAACGCGCCACGCGGCCTGATCGTCCTGGTCAGCTTGGCGGCGTTCTTCATGGCCGGCGGCCTGGCCGCTAAATTACGCAGCGACCGCGTGGCCGCGCCGCTGATGAGCGGCGAGCGGATCGTGCGCCGGGTCGATGGCTTCGTGGTCGATGTCGCCAGTCCGGGCGCGGGCGGCCAGCGGCTGGTGGTCGCCCCAGTCGCGATCTCCGGCCTTGCGCCGGAGCGGACGCCGCGTCGGATTCGCGTGACGATTGGCCAAAACCCGATCCCGGCGCCGGGCAGCGCCGTCCACCTGAGGGCCATGCTGGGCCAGCCGCCGCCGCCGGCCGCGCCGGGCTCCTATGATTTCGCGCGTGACGCCTGGTTCGATTCGATCGGCGGGGTCGGCTTCGTGATCGGCGATATCGGGGACGTGAGTCTCGACGCGCCGCCCGCGCGCCTGCGGATCGCCATGGCTGTCAACGCCTTCCGCTGGAGTCTGGCCCAACGAATTTTCGCGCGGATGGGGCCGTCCAGCGGCGGCATCGGCGTGGCCATGGTCACCGGTCACGAAGCCTGGATCACCCAGGCCCAGACGGACGCCATGCGCGCCTCGGGCTTGGCGCATATCCTGTCGATCAGCGGCCTGCACATGGCCATCGTCGGCGGCTTCGTCTTCGGCCTGGCGCGCCTGGCGGTCGCCGCCTGGCCTTGGCTGGCCCTGCGCGCGCCTGGCAAGAAGATCGCCGCCATCGCCGGCCTGCTGTCCGTCCTGGCCTATCTGGTGATCTCCGGCGCCCCGCCGCCGGCCGAGCGCTCGGCTATCACCGCCAGCGTCGCCTTCCTCGCCATTCTGTTCGACCGCAGGGCGATCACGCTGCACGGACTGGCGGTGGCGGCTTTGCTGATCCTGGCCTGGAAACCCGAAGCCGCCGGCGAGCCGGGCTTCCAGATGTCGTTCGCCGCCACCGCCGCCCTGGTGGCGCTGGCCGAGGCCTGGCCGCGCCCTCTGAAAGAAATCTCGACGCCCTGGTGGATCCGTTGGCCGCAAGCTGGGCTCGCCTGGCTGGCGATCAGCGTCGCCGCCAGTTTCGTGGCGGGCCTGGCCACCGGGCCGTTCGCCATGCAGCACTTCAACCGCGTGGCCATCTGGGGATTGCCGGCCAATCTGGCGGTCGAGCCCCTGTCGTCTTTCGTCATCATGCCGTTCCTGGCTATCGGAACGGTGCTTGAGCCCCTTGGCCTGGGCGGGCCGTTCCTAGCCGTGGCCGGCTGGGGCATCGACGCGATGGTGGCGGTGGCCAACGCCTTCGCGGGCGTCCATGGCGCGCAGAGGATCGTGGCCAGCGCGCCGCCCCAGGTGCTGGTGGTCGCGTTCCTGGGCCTGATGATGCTGTGCCTCTGGCGCGGACGGCTTCGTTGGATCGGCGCGCCGATGGCGCTGTCGATCGCCCTGTGGCCAAGGCCCGAGCCGCCCGACGCCTGGATCGCCGCCGACGGCGCGACGGCGGCCGTTCGGACCGGGGACGCGGCGGTGCTGCTGCGCACCGACGCCAAGCGGTTCGGCGCCGAGCTTTGGGCGCGGCGCCGCGGTTTGGAGCCGACGACCTGGAGCCTCTATGGGTGCGATCGCCGGGTCTGCGTCCCCGCGACGGGCGCGCCGGTGCGGCTGGCGTTGGCCTGGAGCCGCAAGACGCCGGACGCCGAGATCCTGTCGGGCTTGTGCGCCGCGGCCGAGGTCGTCGTGGTGCGTGGCCCGCGGCCCGAGCGTATTCCGCCGCTGTGCAATGACACCGTGCTGCTGACCGGCGAGGACTTCGCCCAGGGCGGCGCGGCGGAGCTCTACAGGCATCTGGATGGCTGGAGGATCGCCTGGGCCCAGCCCTTGCGGGGCGATCGCCCCTGGAGCCATCTGCTGACAGCCGATGTCACGGGCGACCGTTAAGGCGGGGCGCGAGGCTAACGCGTCCGAAGGGGTATCAAGGAACATCATGTCTAACGATTTCACCGCCCGCCGCGCCGCTTTCCGGGCGCTCCACGCCGAGGGCTGCTTCGCCCTGCCCAATCCCTGGGACGTCGGAAGCGCTCTTCGGTTGGAGAAGATGGGCTTCAAGGCCCTGGCCTCGACCAGCGCGGGCGCGGCCTGGGCCTTGGGCAAGGACGACGGCCGGCTGAGCCGCGACGAGGTGCTGGCGCATCTTCGGACCCTGTGCGCGGCCACGAGTCTACCGGTCAATGCCGACTTCGAGAACGGCTTCTCCGACACCGCCGAGGGGGTTGCGCGAAACGTCGCGTTGGCGATCGAGACCGGCGTCGCGGGGGTCTCGATCGAGGACTGGTCCGGCGAGGCGCTGTACGATCTGCCGACGGCGGTCGAACGCTTGCGAGCCGCGCGGTCGGCCATCGACGCCTCCGGACAGGACGTGATGCTCGTGGGCCGGGCGGAAGGCTATCTGCGAGGTGATCGAGACCTGAACCGGATCCTTGAGCGCCTCAAGGCCTATGCGAACGCGGGCGCGGACTGCCTCTATGCGCCGGCGGTCGCGGAGGCCGATATGATCCGGGCCATTGTCCAGGCTGTCGCGCCCAAGCCCGTCAACGTTTTGCTTTGGGGACCGGACATGTCGCTTGAGAGCCTGGGCGCCTTGGGCGTGCGTCGCGCCAGCACCGGCGGCGCTTTGGCGGCCGCGGCGTGGGCTGGCTTCGACAGCGCGGCCAAGAGCCTCGCCGAGGTCGGGCGGCTGCCGCCGCGGCGATAGGGCGACAGCTTCAGGGTGTCCGGTCATCCCCGCACGCGGGGACGACCGCTCGGGATCAGTGATAGCGACGGATCAGGCCGACCAGCTTGCCCTGCACCTCGACCTGGTCGGGGCCGAAGATGCGCGTTTCGTATTTGGGGTTGGCCGCCTCCAGGGCGATCGAGCCGCCCTTCTTGCGGAGGCGCTTGAGGGTGGCTTCCTCGCCGACCAGAGCCACGACGATCTCGCCGGACGTGGCCGTATCGCCCTTCTTGATGATCACATAGTCGCCGTCGAGGATGCCGGCCTCGATCATCGAGTCCCCTTGGACCTCGAGGACGTAGTGCTCGCCATTGCCGAGCATGGTCTCGGGCACCGGCAGGCGCTCACGCTCGTGCTGGATGGCGTCG
Organism: Caulobacter vibrioides OR37; assembly: GCF_000372645.1. Taxonomy (GTDB): domain Bacteria; phylum Pseudomonadota; class Alphaproteobacteria; order Caulobacterales; family Caulobacteraceae; genus Caulobacter; species Caulobacter vibrioides_E. The sequence goes on from NZ_APMP01000001.1 coordinate 188,217, forward strand.
ATCGGCGTGCCTGCGGCGATGCGGCCGAGGATCGGCAGATCGCGGCTGTCGCTCGTCGGTCCCGAGGCGGCCGAGGCTGGCGCGGAGGGCGGCGCGCCGCCGCCCTCGAACACCTGCGGACGGAAGGCGCCGCGGCCTTTCGGCGGGGCGGCCGTCGTGGCTTGCTGCGGCAACTTCACCACCTCCAAGGCCCGAGCGCGGTGGGCGAGGCGGCGGATGAAGCCACGCTCCTCCAGGGCGGTGATCAGGCGGTGAATTCCGGACTTGGACGCCAGATCCAGCGCCTCCTTCATCTCGTCGAACGAAGGGGACACGCCGGTCTCCTTGATCCGCTCGTGGATGAACATGAGCAGTTCGTGCTGCTTGCGGGTGAGCATGGCGACCTCGGCTGGAGCGCGGAACAAACCGCAAACCTTGGAGATGTTCTCTAGGCGTTCTTCCTTAATGTCAAGTTGACGCCGTTCGCGCTGTGTTCAGGCCTGAAAAACAAGGCTCAGGGGGCGTTCGGCGGCGGCGCGGCCGCCGAATCGGTCAGCTCTTCGAACCGCGTGGCCAACTCGGGGAACTTGGGCGTGCAGGTCTCATAGAAACCGGCGATGCGGCGCATGTCGGCCTCGTAATCGCCTGTCGGATAGAGCGCCGGACCCAGACCGACCCGCTTTCGCCGATAGTCCATCATTCCCAGCACGATCGGCACGCCCGCGCCGACGGCGATGTGGTAGAAGCCGGTCTTCCACTGACGCGCCTTGCCGCGCGTGCCCTCCGGCGCGATCGTCAGCATGAATTGGTCGCGCCGGGCGAATTCCTCGATCATCGCCTTGACCATGTCCTTCGAGCGCTCGCGATCCAGCGGAATGCCGCCGAGGTCGCGCATCATCGTGTCGAAGGGCGGTTTGAACAGCGAGGCCTTGCCGATGAAACTGAGATCGAGCCCCAAGGCGTCGGCCGCGCCGACGAAATAGACGAAGTCCCAGTTGCTGGTGTGCGGGGCGGCGACGATGACGAACTTGCGGGTCGTCGGCGGCTCGCCCTCGATACGCCAGCCCCGAAGCTTGAAGTGAGCCGAGAGCGCCCATTTCACCACGCGGGCGAGCCAGTTCATGCGGTCTTTTCCAGGCCGAGCCGAGGTTGAGCTCAAACTCAGCCTATCAGGGTTTTCGTGGCGGCCGTCACGTCAGCATGTCGCATCAGGCTTTCGCCGACCAGCATGGCCTTGGCGCCCGTCGCCTCCATGCGCGTGACGTCGGCGTGGGTGAAGATGCCGCTTTCGGTGACCAAAAGGGCGTCCTTGGGCGCGAGGGCGGATAGGCGCTCGGTCACCGCCAGATCGACGACGAAACTTTTCAGGTCGCGGTTGTTGACGCCCACGAGGTCGGCGCCCAGCCCGGCGGCGCGCGCCATCTCGGCCTCGTCGTGAACCTCGACCAAGGCGTCCATGCCCAAGCGCCTAGCTTCGGACATCAGCTCGGCGGCCAGGACGTCGTCGATCATGGCCAGAATCACCAAGATCGCGTCGGCGCCCAGGGCGCGGCTCTCGGCGACCTGCCAGGGATCGACCAGGAAGTCCTTGCGGATGCAGGGCAGGGCGGTCGCCGCGCGCGCGGCCACGAGATAGGCGTCGGCGCCCTGGAAGCTGGGGCCATCGGTCAGGATCGACAGGCAGGCCGCGCCGCCGGCCTCATAGGCCTTGGCCAGGACCGGCGGATCGAAATCCTCGCGGATCAGGCCCTTGGACGGTGAGGCCTTCTTGATCTCGGCGATCAGCGACAACTTGCCCGGCGCGTGCCGGGCTGCCAGCGCGGCCTTGAAGCCGCGCGGCGCCGAGGCGGCGTTGGCGGCGGCGTCGATGTCGGCTTGCGAGCGCGCGGCCTTGCGGCTGGCGACGTCCTCACGCTTGTAAGCGGCGATCTTGGCGAGGATGTCGGTCACGCGGGCACTTCCGTGGAGTTGGTGGCGGCCACGAGGCCGGCGAGCGCCGCCTTGGCGCGGCCTTTGTCGATGACGTCGCCGGCCAAGGCGATGCCTTCGGCCAGGGTCTCGACCTTGTCGGCGACCAGGAACGCGGCGGCGGCGTTTAGCAGGACGATGTCGCGATAGGGACCCTTCTCGCCGTCGAACAGACGGGTCAGGGCGGCGGCGTTGAAGGCCGGATCGCCCCCGGTGAGATCCGAAAGCGCCGCCCGGGGCAGGCCGACGGCTTCGGGCGTGATCCGGAACAGATGCACGCGGCCGTCGCGCCATTCGGCGACCTCGGTCTCGCCCGTGGTGGTCAGCTCGTCCATGCCGGAGCCATGCACCGACCAGGCGCGCTCCGCGCCCAGAGCCCCCAGGGCCTTGGCGATCGGCTCGACGAAGCGCGGCGCCGAGACGCCGACCACCTGGCGCTTGGCGCCCGCTGGATTGGTCAGTGGGCCCAGCAGGTTGAAGATCGTGCGGAAGCCCAGCTGCTGGCGGATCGGCGAGACGTGTTTCATCGCGCCGTGGTGCGCCTGGGCGAACAGGAAGCAGATGCCGGCCTCGTCCAAGGCGCGCCGCTGTTGCTCGCGCGTCGCATCGATATTGACGCCGAGAGCGGTCAGGACGTCCGCCGTGCCGGACTTGGAGGTGATGGCCCGGTTGCCGTGCTTGGCGACCTTGAGGCCGCCGCCGGCGACCACGAAGCCGACGGCGGTGGAGATGTTCAGGGTGTGCAGGCCATCGCCGCCGGTGCCGCAGACGTCGATGACGTCGTAGGGATGCTCCAGCTGGACGGCGGCGCGGCGCATGGCCCGGGCGCAGGCGGCGATCTCGCCGACCGTCTCGCCGCGCAGGCGCATGGCGGTCACGGCGGCGGCGACCTGGGCGGGCGTTGGCTCGCCCCGCAGACAGGCGGCGAAGAACACCTCGGCGTCCTCGTCGCCCAGGGTCTGGCCGTCGGCCAGCTTGGCCAGCAGCGGCTTGAAAGCGTCGGACATGATACGGCCCGCTCCTAGACCCAGATCGCCGCGTCGCGGGGCACGCCCGCCAGGTCGATGAAGTTGGCCAGCATCTGATGACCGCCCTCGGTGGCGATCGATTCCGGATGGAACTGGACGCCGAACACCGGGCGCGTCCTGTGCTGGACGCCCATGATTTCGCCATCGTCGGTCCAGGCCGTGACCTCCAGCTCGGGCGGCAGGTCTTCCTTGCGGACGGCCAGGCTGTGATAGCGCGTGGCGGTGAACGGGTTGGGCAGGCCCTTGAAGATGCCCTTGTCGTTGTGGCGAACCTTGCTGACCTTGCCGTGCATGACCTGCTTGGCGCGGATCACCTCGCCGCCATAGGCCTGACCGATGGCCTGATGGCCCAGGCAGACGCCCAAGATCGGCAGGTCCTCGGGCGCGCCGCGCAGCAGAGGCAGGCAGATGCCGGCCTGGTCCGGGGCCTTGGGGCCAGGAGACAGCAGCACGGCGGCGGGCTTCAGGCCGAGCGCCTCCTGCACCGTCAGGGCGTCGTTGCGGTAGACCTCGGTCTCCGCGCCCAGCTCGTTCAGATAGTGGACGAGATTGTAGGTGAAGCTGTCGTAGTTATCGATGACGAGGATCATGACGCCGCCTTTCGGAGTGCGGTTCTAGAGCAAGCCGCGCGATATAGGAATCGCGTGGTTCGCTCTATTTTTTTGTTTTCGCATCGCTTTCGCGAAAAACCGGCATCCACTTTTCGCCCGATGCTCCAGCCCGCGATGAAGGTTTGTGTAGCGGCATTTTCGCGCGCGGCTTTCAGGGCCGGTTACAGCGGTCGCGAGCTTGCGCATCATGGCGGCATGGACCCGCGTGATTCCGCCCTGGACCCCGTCGCTCTCGCCTATGTTCGCGCTCTGTTGCGTCCGAAGACGCGGAGCGTGAAGCTTGGCGTGGTGCTGACGGCGGCGGCCTTCGCCGCGCTGTGCGCCATCAGCTTCGCCACGGTGATGGTGCTGGCGCCGCCGGCGGTCACGCAACACCTTCCAGACGATCGCCTCGGTGTCCCATGAGCGCCAAACGACCGCCCCGCCGCGTCCGCCAGCCCTAAGGCTCAGCTGAATCGCCAGGCTTCCTCGGCGGCGCGCTTGAGGGCGCGGGACTTGTGCAGGGTCTCGTCGTACTCGGCGTCGGGATCGCTGTCTGCGACAATGCCGCCGCCGGCCTGCACGTACATCATGCCGTCCTTCACCAGCGCCGTGCGCAGCACGATGCAGGTGTCGACCGAGCCATCGGCGCCGAAATAGCCCACGGCCCCGGCATAGCCGATGCCGCGCTTTTCGACTTCCAGCTCGTCGATGATCTCCATGGCTCGCACCTTGGGCGCGCCCGACAGGGTGCCGGCGGGGAGGGCCGCCATCAGCACGTCGACTGGATCGACACCCTCGGGCGCGTTGCCCTCGACGTTCGAGACGATGTGCATCACGTGGCTGTAGCGTTCGATCTTGAAGCTCTCGGTCACGCGGACATTGGGCCCCTTGGGGCGTTCGGCCAGTTTCTGCTCGGCGGACGCGTTGCGGCCCTGCTGACGAAGCATGGCCACGCGACCCACGTCGTTGCGGCCCAGGTCCAGCAGCATTAAGTGCTCGGCGCGCTCCTTGGGATCGGCCAGCAGTTCGGCCTCGAGCGCCGCGTCCTCTTCCGGCGTCGCGCCGCGCGGCCGGGTGCCGGCGATCGGCCGGATGGTGATCTTGCCATCGCGCAGCCGGACCAGGATCTCTGGGCTGGAGCCCACCAGATTGAAGCCGTCCAGGTTCAGGAAGAACAGGAACGGCGACGGGTTGGTGCGGCGCAGCGAGCGATAGAGCGCGAACGGCGGCAGGTCGAACGGGCTGCGGAACCGGTGACTGGCCACGACCTGGAAGATGTCGCCGGCGGCGATGTAGTCCTTGGCCTTGGCCACGACCTCGGCGTAGTCGGCGCGGCTGACCGGCGTCGTGAACTCCATCGGGCCGCGCGGCGTGTGGGGACCTTCCTGGGCCAGCGGCTTGCGCAGGTCGGCCATCACGGCCTCGATCCGCGCCTGGGCGGCGGCGTGGGCCTCCTTGGCCGAGACCCCGGCTCGCGGCCGCACGGCCGTGGTCAGCACGATCTCCTGGGCGATGGCGTCGAAGATCGCCACGATCGACGGCCGGGTCATGATCCCGTCCGGCAGGTCCAGGGTGTCGGTATTGACGTCGGGCAAGCGCTCGACCAGCCGCACGAGATCATAGCCCAGCGCGCCAAAGACCCCAGCCGTCATCGGCGGCAGGCCCTTGGGAATCTCCATCCGCGAACGGGCCACCAGGTCGCGCAAGCTGTCCAGCGCGTCGCCAGGCTGGGGCGTGTAGCGGCCGGCGGCGATGTCGGCGCCCTCGGCGATCTCGGCCTTCTCGCCCCGGCAACGCCAGACGAGGTCCGGGTTCAGGGTGACGATGGAGTAGCGGCCGCGCCAGGCGCCGCCTTCGACGCTCTCGAACAGAAAGCTATAGGGACGCGCCTGGGCGATCTTCAGGTAGGCCGAGACCGGGGTCTCGAGATCGTCGATCAGGCGGGTCCAGACGACCTGCGGCCGTCCAGCCTCATAGGCTTCCGAGAAGGCGTCGAACGCGGGCTCCAAACTCATTACTCGGCTTTCTTTCCGGCCTTGCCGCCCTGCGCCTTGGCCAGGGCGTCGGTGTCGACCCCGATGGCCTGGCGCGCCAGCGTCAGATTGCTCTTGGTCTTCAACTGGACCTTGGCGGCGTTGCGCGCCGCGTCGCCCAGGTCGCGCACCAGTCCGCTGGCGGCCTGGGTCTGCAGGATGACCGAGGCGCGGGCCACGTCGGCCGCCGGGGCGGCGCGCACCTTGTCCAGCTTGGCCACGACATAGGCCTCGCCCTGCTGGCCGGCGCGCGCGGTGAAGACCTCGCCCGGCTTGGCGTTGAAGGCGGCGACCAGGAACTCACGGCCCAGGCCCATGTGCTGCTGGACGTTCTCGCGCGACAGGCCGTCGACGTGCTGCACCTTCGACTGGGCCGAGGCGGCCACGGCGTCCAGCGTCTCGCCCTTCTTGACCCGGGCCGCCAGTTCGTCGGCCTTGGCCTTCAGGCGCTTGCCCAGCTCCTGGCCCATCCAGACCGCGGTCAATTGCGGCTTGATCTCGGCGAGCGGCGGCATGGCGGCGGGAATGACCTTCTCGACGCGGACGGCGTAGTATTCGCCCTTGCCGGCCTCGATCAGGTCGCTGTCCGCGCCTTGGCCCAGGCCGAAGGCGGTCTTCAGAATCTCCGGCGTCAGGCCGGCGACCGGCTGGCCGGTCTGATCGGCGCCCTGAGCGGTGACCGGGGCGGTCGTGACGACCATGGCGCCGGCCTTGCTGGCCGCGGCGACCAGATTGGCGCCGGCGTCGTGGGCGTCCTGATAGGCCTGGGTCTGATCGTAGGCCTTGCTCTGGGCGGCCTGGGCGCGAACCTCGGCCTCGATTTGCGGACGGACGCTCTCCAGCGTGGCGGCGGCGCCCGGCGTGACCTTGGTCACCTTGATCACCGAGACGCCAAGATCGCCTTGAATCGCGCCGCTGGACTGGCCGGCGGCCAGCGAGAACGCCGCGTCGGCGACCTTGCGATCGGGCAGGGCGGTCTTGGGCTTGTCGGCCAGGACGAGGGCGGTCTTGCCATAGGCCTTGGCCACGGCGGCCGGATCCTCGCCCTTCTTCAGGCGGTCGGCCATGGCGGCGGCGGTCTTGAGGTCCGGAGCCTGGATTTGGACCAGCGAACGGGTCTCGGGCTTGGCCAGGCTGTCCTTGCGGAAGTCGAAAGCCTTCTGCACATCGGCCGGGTTCGGTGTGACGCTGGGCTCGAGCGCCTTGGCGCTGATGCGCACGATCGACAGGACCCGGGTCTCCGGGCGGGTCAGGCGCTCGCGGTTCTCGTTCATGAACGCCGTCAGCTGGGCGTCGGCCGGCGGCGCGGGGCGCGGCACCGAGGCCGGATTGATGGCGAACGCGCCGACGTCACGGGCTTCCAGGCCGTAGGCGCCTTGCAGGGCGGCATAGATGCGCGGCGCCTTGAAGCCGTCGGCCACGGCCGTGAAGAAATGCGTCTGGGCGATCTCGTCGCGCAACGAGGCCTCGTAGGCCTGGGGCGTGAGGTTGTTTTGGGCCAGCAGGGCGGCGTAGGTCTTGGAGTCGAACTTGCCGGTGATCGGGTCGAACGGACGCTGGGTCGGCGGCAGCTGGCTCATCTGCTCGCGCACCACGTTGCCGACCAGCTTGTCCGAGGGCGCGACGCCCATGTCGTGGATGGCGGCGGCGATCGATTCCTGCAGCGCCAGCTCTTGAAGGATCTGGCGGTCGACGCCTTGCTCGACAGCCTGGTCGGGCGTGATCGTCGTTCCGTTCCGCTGCTCCATCGCCTTGCGATAGTTGTCGAAGCGCAGCTTGAAATCCTGCGGCGTCATCGTGCGCGATCCCGCGCTGATTACGCCGGAGCCGCGCGGACCCTTGAACACGTCGCTGATGCCGAAGATGGCGAAGCTGACGATCAGCAGGCCAAACAGCAGCACCGCGAACGGGCTTTTGGCGAAAGTGCGGAAACCGGCGAGCATAGGGGCGAAAACCTTCCAGACGGACCGCCGCGCGAACGGGCGCGATGGTCGAGAGCAGCGGGTATAGTAGAGCCACACGTCAACGGGCAAGCGGCGCGGGCTTGACTTCCCAGGGGAGCGTGTCCCCAAGAAGGCGTTCATGACCCTTTCGAGCACGACGCCCCGGACGCTGATCGCCGGAAATTGGAAGATGAACGGCCTTTCGGCCGCCCTCGAAGAGGCCCGCGCCGTGGCCGCAGCGCTGGACAGCCAGCCCGTCGCCGCCCGCGTCGCCATCTTTCCGCCCGCCACCCTGCTGCACCGCTTGGCCGACGCCGTGGAGGGTTCGTCCGTCCTCGTCGGCGGCCAGGACTGCCACGCGAACGCCAACGGGGCCCACACCGGCGATATCGCGGCCGAGATGATCGCCGATGCGGGCGGGACCCTGGTGATCTGCGGCCACTCCGAACGCCGGACCGATCATGGCGAGACCTCGGAGCAGGTGGCGCGCAAGGCCCAAGCGGCGATCGCCGCTGGCCTCGAGCCCATCATCTGCGTCGGTGAAAGCCTGAGCCAACGTCAGGCGGGAGAGGCGGTCGCGTTCGTGTTGGGCCAGGTCCGCGAATCCTTGCCGGCCGGTCTGAAGGGGCAGGCCTTCAATGTCGCTTACGAACCGCTTTGGGCCATCGGCACGGGCCATGTGGCGTCCGTCGAGGACATTATCGAAATGCACGGGGCCATCCGCGCCGAACTGGTGGCGTTGTTCGGCGAACAGGGCGGGGCGACGCCGATCCTCTACGGCGGCTCGGTGAAACCCGACAACGCCGGCGAGATCCTGGCCGCGCCGGAGGTCGGCGGCGCCCTGGTTGGCGGCGCTTCGTTGAAGGCCAAGGATTTCCTGGCCATCGTCGCGGCCGCCTAGGTCGACGCCGCTTTCGGGACGGGTCTCGCGCGCGCAAGATCCGTCCCCAGAATCCTTGACATCGCGGCGCCCACGTGCGCCTTACCGCGCCTTGCAAATCAGCGCGTATTCAAGACTTTCATGACCTCCATGCACGCCTATCGCACCCATACCTGCGGCGCCCTGCGCGCTTCCGACACCGGCGCCGCGGTGCGTCTGTCGGGCTGGATCCATCGCAAGCGCGACCATGGCGGCCTGGTCTTCATCGACCTGCGCGACCACCACGGTCTGACCCAGCTGGTGCTGCACCCCGAGACCCCCGGCTTCGCGATCGTCGAGCGCCTGCGCGCCGAGAGCGTGATCCGTGTCGACGGCGAGGTCATCGCCCGCGACGCCAGCGTGGTGAACCCCAACCTCCCGACCGGCGAGATCGAGATCCGCGTGTCGGCCGTCGAGGTTCTGAGCGAGGCCGCCGAGCTGCCGCTGCCGGTCTTCGGCGAGCCGGACTATCCCGAAGAGATCCGCCTCAAGCACCGCTATCTCGATCTGCGTCGCGAGACGCTGCACAAGAATATCGTCCTGCGCTCGCGCGTGATCCAGTCGATCCGCAACCGCATGTTCGCCCAGGGCTTCAACGAGTTCCAGACGCCGATCCTGACGGCCAGCTCGCCCGAAGGCGCGCGGGACTTCCTGGTGCCCTCGCGGATGCACCCGGAGAAGTTCTATGCGCTTCCCCAAGCGCCCCAGCAGTTCAAGCAGCTGCTGATGGTCTCGGGCTTCGACCGCTACTTCCAGATCGCCCCGTGCTTCCGCGACGAGGACCTGCGCGCCGACCGGTCGCTGGAATTCTACCAGCTCGACGTCGAGATGAGCTTCGTCACCCAGGAAGACGTGTTCGCGGCCATCGAGCCGGTGATGCACGGCGTCTTCGAAGAGTTCGGCAATGGCCGCCGCGTCTCGCCGATCAGCGAGACCCACACCTTCACCAACGACTTCGGCGCGACGTTCGAGCACAAGGGCTTCGAGCGCCTGACCTACGCTCAGTCGATGGCCTGGTACGGCAGCGACAAGCCGGACCTGCGCAACCCGATCAAGATGGCCAACGTCTCGGAGCACTTCCGTGACGGCGGCTTTGGCCTGTTCGCCAAGATCCTGGGCGCCGACGCCAAGAACCAGGTCTGGGCGATCCCGGCCCCGACCGGTGGTTCGCGCGCCTTCTGTGACCGCATGAACAGCTGGGCCCAGGGCGAGGGCCAGCCGGGCCTGGGCTACGTCTTCTGGTCGGAAGACCAGGGCGGCTGGGGCGGTCCGATCGCCAAGAACCTGGGGGAACCGACCCAGGCGCTGATGGAGTCACTGGGCCTGGGCGCCGGCGATGCCGCCTTCTTCGTGGCCGGGGACCCGGCCGTGTTCGCCAAGTTCGCGGGCCTGGCCCGCACGCGCGTCGGCACGGAGCTGAAGCTGGTCGACGAGAACCAGTTCAAGTTCTGCTGGATCGTTGACTTCCCGATGTTCGAGTGGAACGAGGACGAGAAGAAGGTCGACTTCTCGCACAATCCGTTCTCGATGCCGCAGGGCGGTCTGGAGGCCCTGGAGAACCAGGACCCGCTGACCATCCGCGCCTACCAGTACGACATCGTTTGCAACGGCTATGAGCTGTGCTCGGGCGCGATCCGGAACCACAAGCCCGAGATCATGCTCAAGGCCTTCAAGATCGCCGGCTACGGCCCCGAGGTGGTCGAGGAGCAGTTCGGCGGCATGTTGAACGCCTTCCGCTACGGCGCGCCGCCGCACGGCGGTCTGGCGCCCGGCATCGACCGCATCGTCATGCTGCTGGCCGACCAGGTCGCCATCCGCGAGGTTATCGCCTTCCCGCTGAACCAGCAGGGCCAGGACCTCCTGATGAACGCCCCGGCCAATGTGCTCGACAAGCAGCTGAAGGAGCTGCACATCCGCACCGCGCCCCCGATCAAGGTCTAGGATCAGGGTAAGCCCACGAAAAAGCCCTCCGGTCTTACGATCGGAGGGCTTTTTGATTTCGGGCCAGGCTAAGGCGGCGGCTTTACCACTTCGCCTTGGGCGCTTTCGGCGCGGGCGGGGCAGGTGGGGCCGGTGGAGCGGGCGGCGCCTTGGGCATCTCGCGCAGCAGCAGGAAATGGCTGCTCTTCAGGCCGTTGCAGGGACGCACTGTCAGGCCCGCGGGCAGACGCGCGCCATCGCCGCAGGCGTCGTCCAGCTGTTCCTGTTCCAGACCGCGCGCGCTGGACAGGTCCGCGCCGGTCAGCACCGCCATGGTCAGGTCCGCGTTTCGGAAGTCGGCTCCCGAGAAGATCCCACCCCGCAGGATCGAGCCCGTCATGTCGGCGTTGCGGAAGCTGGCGCTTTCGAAATGGCCGCCGGTCAGATTGGCGTGGTTGATGTCGGCGTTCGAGAAATCGGCGTCGCGGGCGTTCGCGCCTTGCAGGTTCGACCCGGTCAGCTCGGCGTTCGAAAAGCGGGCCTTCTGCAGGTTGGCGCCGACGAATTGCGAGCCATGCATTTCGGACGAGGTGAGATCGACGCGGATCAGCACGGCGGACTGAAGGCTCACCCCGCTGCCCTCGACGCCCGACATCCGAGCGTCGGTGAAGTTGGCGGCGACGAAATTGGCGCCGCGCATCTCCGCCCCGCGCAGGTCGGCGCGGCTGAGGTCGGCGCTGGCGAAATTGGAGCCGTAGAACATCGCGCCGCGCAGATCGGCGCCGATCAGGATCGCCCTGACGAAATTCGCATTGGCGAACTTGGCGTTCATCAGCTTGCGGCCGGCCAGATCGCAGTTGGCGCACATCCCGCCGAAAGACGTCAGCTTGGCGACATCCCTGTCCTCGACCGAGGCCTGGGCTTGGCCGGAGACGGCCATCAGGCTCAAGGTCAATGCGACGATGGAAGCGCCCCAGCGGGCCATTGATTTCTCCGTGCGGTCGATACGCGACTGTATGAGTTACGGTTTGGACGCGAGACCGTCCAGACGCCACTTAAATCGCGGTAATGACGGGGATTTAACGGCAGCGAGGCAGCGAAAGCCCGCGCGGCAAGGCGGTCGAGCCATCGCCGCAAGCCTGGTTCAACTGGCCCTGGGTCAGACCGATGGCGCGGTCCATTTCAGCGCCCGAGAAGTTGACGCCCGCCAAGCGCGCGCCGGCGAAATTCGCCCCCTGCAGGTAGGCCCCGACAAAGCTGGCGTTGGTCAGGTCGGCGTGGGCGAAGCTGGCGCCGGTCAGCACGGCGCCGTAGGCGTTGACGTCTCGCAGATCGCCGCCGGTGAAGCGGGTGCGGTTCATGATCGCGGCGGAGAAGTCGGCCTGGCGAAGGCGGGCGCCGGACAGGTTCTTATTCTTCAGCTCCAGATTGGCGAGATCGGCCTGGAACAGGTTGCAACGCGGGCAATTAGCGCCGTTTCGCACCGAGGCGATCTGTCCGGCGTTCTGGGCGGCGGCGGCGCTGGCGCAGCCCAAGGCCACTAGCGCGGCGATAAGAGCGATCGGTTTCATTCTGGCGCACGTCCTGCGGCAAGAGAGCGGTTCGCACCCTGGCCTAGCAAGCTTAACGCCAACCGAACGCGGTCACGAAGAGGCGAGGGGGCCGGGACGGTCCGACTGAGCGCCGCAGGTGTCGCAGACGGTCATGCCGCCGCGTCGAACCAGCGAAAGGTCGCCACAGGCTGGGCACATCTCGCCCTCGACGCCCGGACGGTCCGCCCCCTCGACCCGGCGGCGACCGAACGAGGCGAAGACCAGGTTGTCGGGCGCCGCGCCACGCGAGAAGCCTTTTGAGATGAACTTGCTGGCCAGCACGGGGTCGGGGCCGGCTTCATCGGCCTCGTCGTCCGCGCGTGGCTTGCCCCAACCCAGGCCGTCGGCGTTGAACTGGCCGCTGTCGCCATTGGCCAGGTCGTCGCGCCCCAGATACGACACGCCCAGTTCGCGGAAGATGTAGTCGAGGATCGAAGTCGCCGACTTGATCGAGTCGTTGCCCGTGACCGGCCCGGCCGGCTCGAACTTGGTGAAAACGAAGGCGTCGACGAACTCGTCCAGCGGCACGCCGTGCTGCAGGCCCAGCGACACGGCGATGGCGAAGTTGTTCATCAGGCTGCGGAAAGCCGCGCCTTCCTTGTGCATGTCGATGAACAGCTCGCCCAGCTCGCCGTCCTCGTACTCGCCGGTGTGCAGATAGACCTTGTGTCCGCCGACCGAGGCCTTCTGGATATAGCCCTTGCGGCGATCGGGAAGGCGTCGGCGGGAGCGGTCGCGTTCGACGATCTTCTCCACGACGCGCTCGGTCACCAGGGGGGCGCTGACCGGCGCCGCGCGCGCGGGTTCAGCGGCTTCCTCGGGCAGATCCAGCTTGAAGTCGGAGGGAGCGTCGGCGCGCATCAAACGCAGGGCGCGGACGCCGGCGCGCGCGGCGGCGGCCTGCGCGCGGACGGCGTCGGCGGGCCGTGCATCGAAAGCGATGGGGATCGTCACGGGAGCCGGCAGGCAGGCGAAGGCCTCAACGGCGGCGATCATCGCCAGGCGATCGCCGAAGGCGGGAGCCTCGACCGACCGGAAGGCCTCGCGCAGTTCCGGATTGAGCGCGTCGCAGTCGCCCAGGGTTCCCGCGCCCAGGGCGTGGCGCTCGGCGGCGGCGATCTCGGTGGGCGAGAAGTCGGCGAAGGCCAGGGTGTCGAAGTCGCGCCGAGCGACGTCCTCCGCCGAGGCGCCGAGCACGTCGCGCAGGAAGCCGGCGCCGACGACGGCCGGCGCGAAGGCGGCGCGCAGACCGTGGTGTTCGCGAAGAGCGTTATCGGCCTTCTCGATCTCGTGGGCCGTGAAGCCGCGCGCTTGCAGCATGAGGTGGTCTATGGCCGGACTGTCCAGCAGGGAGCCATGACCCAAGGCGTGCCGACGCGCGGCGTCCAGATCGACGCCCTCGGTCGAGAGGGCCTCGAACGCGGCCGGACTGAAGGCGGGCAGCAGCCACCCGTCGGCGGTCTGGCTCACCGACACGGGCGACATGGCGCCGGCCGGCCCGACCGGAGCGCCGCCTAGGCGCAGCGTGGCCTCGGCGTCCTCGAACGGGCCGACCAGGGCCGCCGAGCGCAGGCCGTGCTTGCGGGCCAGGGCGTGGGCGGTGGCCAGTGAGGCGGCGGCCTCCGTGGCGAGGTCCGAGCGCAGGGCGGCGGCGCGCACGCGGCGTTCCGCCAGGGTCTTCAGCACGCCCTGTTTGTCCTGGGCGAAGGCCTCGTCCTGACCCAGGACGGCCGCCGCCTCGGCGCTAGCCGACAGGGCCGCGCCGACCGCCAGGGCCCATAGCGCCGCCGCGCCGTCGCGGCCTTCGACGCTGGTCTGGGCCCAGCCCTGGCTCAGCAGGCAGTCGCCGACGCCGGCTAGGCCCAGGCGCGCGGGACGTTCGCCCCGTTCCAGCTCCAGCGCCGTGCCCCAAAGGTGGCAGACATAGGTGAAGCGTTCGATGTCGAAAGCGTCGTCGTCGAGGAAGGCGCTGGCGTCGATCGCGGCGGCCACGCCCACGCCGCGCGACAGGGCTTCGGCGTCGGTCGGCGACAGGGCCAGGGTCAGCGCGCCGGTTTCCCAGCCTACCTGGGCGGCCAGGGCGGCGGCCTCGTCGCCGGCGGCGACGGCCTGACGCGAGGCCGATGCGATCAGCGCCAATTCCCGAGCCGGGGCCTCGTCGGTCAAGGGCGGGCGGAAGGCGTCGGCCGTGGCGATGGCGTCGAGGATGACGCGGTCGTCGGCGCCCAGTTCGCGCGCCTTGCGCGCGGCGCGGGCCAGGGCGGGGTTCTTGCGGACGTCGCCGCAGGCGCGAGGATCGCCCGAGCAGCGGCGGACGGCGTCGGCCACCTGCGCCAGAGCGGCGTCGAGCCGCGCGGCGGCCTGGGCGGCAAGAACGCGGCCCCGTCGCTGGGCCAGAGTGGTCTTCACCGCGCTCTGGAACTCGATCTCGGCGATGTCGGGCAGCAGCTCCAGATTGCTCTGGCCGTTCGCGGGTGTGGCGACGCCCGACAGCATGGTGGCCAGCAGCGCCTCGCGGAACGCGGCGGCGTCGGTCTTGTCGCCGAACAGGCCGCGCGCGAGGCCAATCTGAGCGATCCGATCGGCGTATCGGGCGGGGCCGCCGCCGAGCGGCGCCTTCGGCTCGATCTCGCCGGCCCAGTCCAGCCAGGCCTCGACCCGCGCGTCGGACCAAGACGACGGCGCCGATACGACGACCATCTCGTCGGCGCGCTCCAGATCCCGCCATTCCATGGCGGGGACAATTCCGGCGGCTTTGACGGGCGTGCGCATGGGCGAGTTCCGGTCCGGGCGGCGGTAGTGATGTCTTGCCAAATCCCTAGCGGCTGATTCCAAGCCAACGGGATGCGCTTAAGGTCGCACCTCAAACTAGAACCTCGATCGCCGAGCCTCAATAGATGTTGCGGGCGCCGAGGTGCTAATCCACAAGATGTTGAAGCTTGGCGCGCTTTACCGGCGCTGGACGCTGCGCGTCCGGAACGCTATGTTCCGCCGACTTCAGCCGCGCCCGCCGCGCGGCCCCTGTGAGCCCTTATAATTCCGGGTGCGAACCTAGTGCTGAAAGCGATCTTCACGTGGTGGAACGGCGCGACCATGGGTCAGCGCTTCCATATCGGCCGCCGCGGCGTGTTTGTGGGCCAGGACGACTACGGCAACCGCTATTTCGAAGCGCGCGACAACAGCGACAGCTATGACCAGCGCAAGCGCCGCTGGGTGATCTACAGCGGCTATGCCGAGGCCTCGAAGGTCCCCGCCGAATGGAGCGGCTGGCTGCACTACACCCTGGACGAGCCACCCACCCGCGAGCCGCTGAAGCGCCGCGCCTGGGAGAAGGATCACCTGCCGAACCTGACCGGCACCGTGCACGCTTGGCGCCCTAAGGGCTCCCTGACCAATGGCGGCGAGCGCGCCGCCGCCACCAGCGACTACCAAGCCTGGAAGCCGGAATAGGGCCGATGACCCGCCGGGCGTCCCTGGTCGGCGTCGTCGCGATCCTGTCCGGCCTGGCCGCGACAGGCGTCGCCGTGGCGCGCCAGAACGCCCAACCGGCCCAGCCGGCGCCGGTCGCGGCCCCGCCGCCCGTCGCCTCGGCGGCGAAGCCCGCGCTGTCGCCGACGCTGCGGCCGTCGTCCAATCCGACGGCGGCGCCCGATCTGCGCGCGGCGCAGCCCGCGCAGGTCACGCCCGCTCAGGCCAATCCAACCCCGACCCCAGCCGTGAAGCCCGGCGCCGCGGACGGAGCGCTGGGCGCGACCACACCCGCCAAGCCCGCCGCGCCCAAGGCGCCGGACCTCCCCGCCAAGCGCGGTCGCTACGCCATCGCGATCATGCAAGCGCTCGACAAGGTCACGACCGAGACCATGCGGTTCGAGGTCCCGGTTGGTCAGCCGATCCGCTACAAGACGCTGATCTTCACCGTCCGCGCCTGCGAGACGGCGGCCGCCGACGAGGTGGCGCCGGAAACCACGGCCTATGTCGTGATCGACACCCAGCCCAAGGCCCAGGCCGGCCGCGCCGCGCCCGCCGGTCGCCAGATCTACAAGGGGTGGATGTACGCCAGCTCCCCGGGCCTGCACCCGCTGGAGCATCCGGTCTATGACGCTTGGCTGATCGCCTGCAAGCAGTCGATCCCCGACGCGCCGCCCGCCAAGCCGTAGAAGTCGCCCTCGACGGTCAAGGCCTTGGCCAGGCGTCGCCGATAGTCCGCGCGACTGATCTCGATCGTGCCGAACTGCGTCAGGTGGTCTGTGATGAACTGGGTGTCCAGCAACAGGTAGCCGCCGACGATCAGCCGCGCGGCCAAATGCACCAGCGCCACCTTGCTGGCGTCCCGCGCGGTCGAGAACATGCTCTCGCCAAAGAACGCCCCGCCCAGCGACACGCCGTAGAGGCCCCCGACCAGATCCGTCCCCGACCAAGCCTCGACGCTATGGGCCACGCCCCGCTGGAAGAGCTGGCCGTAGAGGCGTTGGATGGGATGGTTGATCCAGGTCTCCAGCCGCCCTGGCCGAGCGGCGGCGCAATTCTCGACCACCGCGTCGAACGCCGTGTCGATGCGGATCTCGTAGGGCTGATGGCGCACCGTGCGGGCCAGGCGCCGGGGAACGTGCAGCGCGTCAAGCGGCAGGACGCCCCGCCGCTCGGGATCGATCAGGAAGAGGCTCTCGTCCTCGCGGGCGTCGGCCATGGGGAAGACGCCGCGCGCGTAGCAGGCGACCAGGTCGTCGACCGTGAAGGCGTCTTCCATGACGAGGCCCGGACTAGAGCGCGATAGCCGAAAGTGTAAGCGGTTTCGGCGGTTATCACGCTCTAAATGTTTGATTTGGAGCCTTATTTTCCGCTCGAATGATTCCATTCGAGCGGATAAGGCTCTAGGCTTCCTGGGACTTGATCCAGCGCTCCAGCCAGTGGATGTCGTAGTCGCCGGCCAGGATGTCGGGTTGCACCAGGAGGTCCTGGAACAGCGGGATCGTGGTCTCGACGCCGCCGACCACCATTTCGGCCAGGCAGCGCTTCAGGCGTGCGACGCACTCGGCGCGGTCACGACCATGCACGATCAGCTTGCCGATCAGGCTGTCGTAATAGGGCGGGATCGCATAGCCGGTGTAGATCGCCGAATCCAGGCGAACGCCCAGGCCGCCCGGCGCGTGGAAGTCGGTGATCACGCCGGGCGAGGGCGTGAACGTGCGCGGGCTCTCGGCATTGATCCGGCACTCGATCGCGTGGCCCTCGAACACCACGTCGTCCTGGGTGAACGACAGCGGCAGGCCGGCGGCGATACGGATCTGCTCGCGCACCAGGTCGATGCCGGTGATCGCTTCGGTGACCGGATGCTCGACCTGCAGGCGGGTGTTCATCTCGATGAAGAAGAACTCGTCGTTCTCCCACAGGAACTCGATGGTCCCGACGCCCAGATAACCGATGGCCTTGACGGCATCGACGACGATCTTGCCGATCTTGGCGCGGCCTTCGGCGGAGAGGGCTGGCGAGGGGGCTTCTTCCAGCACCTTCTGGTGGCGGCGCTGCAGGGAGCAGTCGCGTTCGCCCAGGTGCACCACGTTGCCGTGGCTGTCGGCGATGACCTGCAGCTCGATGTGGCGCGGCTTCTGGAGGTAGCGCTCCATGTAGACCGTGTCGTCGCCGAAAGCGGCGCGGGCCTCGGCGCGGGCGGTCGAGACCGCTTCGGCGAGGTCTTCACGCGTCTGGGCGACCTTCATGCCGCGACCACCGCCGCCGGCGGCGGCCTTGATCAGCACCGGGAAGCCGATGCGGTCGGCGGCCTCGAAGGCCTCTTCTTCGGTCGAGACGCCGCCGTCCGAGCCCGGAACGACCGGGATGCCGGCGTCCTTCACGGCCTGCTTGGCGGTGATCTTGTCGCCCATCATCCGGATGTGCTCGGGCTTCGGACCGATGAAGGTGAAGCCGTGCGCGCCGACGATCTCGGCGAAGCGGGCGTTCTCGGACAGGAAGCCATAGCCGGGGTGGATCGCCTGGGCGCCGGTGATCTCGGCGGCCGCGATGATCGACGGGATGTTCAGGTAGCTCTTGGCGGCCGGAGCCGGACCGATGCAGACGCTTTCGTCGGCCAGGCGCACCCACATGGAGTTGCGGTCGGCCTCGGAGTGCACGGCCACCGTGGCGATGCCCATTTCCTTGCACGCCCGGTGGACCCGGAGCGCGATCTCGCCCCGGTTCGCGATGAGGATCTTGTCGAACATGGCGCGCTTACTCGATGACGACGAGCGGCTCGCCGAACTCGACGGGCTGGGCGTCGGCGACCAGGATCTCGACGACCTTGCCGGCCTTGGGGGCCTGGATCGGATTCATGGTCTTCATGGCTTCGACGATCAGCAGGGTCTGGCCGGCCGAAACGCTGTCGCCGACCTTCACGAACGGATCCGCGCCCGGCTGCGGCGAAAGGTAGGCGGTGCCGACCATCGGCGACTTCACGGCGTCGCCGCGCGCGGCGGCCGGGGCCGGCGCGGCGGCTTCTGCCGCCGGCGCCACCGGGGCCGGAGCGGAGACGGGCGCGGGGGCGTAGGCCGGGGCGGCCGCTTGCACGTAGTTGACCGGCGCGGCGGTCAGCTCGCGGGCCACGCGGATCTTCAGGCCGGCGTGCTCGACTTCGATCTCGGACAGGCCCGTGTCCTTCAGGATGTCCGCGATCTTGCGGACCAGACGGGCGTCGATGGCCGGAGCTTCGACCGGATCGGCGGGGGCCTTGGGGTTCGACATGGAAGCTTACCTTATTGTTCTGAAGCGCCTCGGCGACCAAAACCGCCGGGCGATATCGTTGCTAAACGCGGATCAGGCCGAGAGCGGCCTCGATCGCCAGTTCGTAACTCGCCGCGCCGAACCCGGAGACGATCCCCGTGGCCGCCAGCGACACATAGGTGTGGCGGCGGAATTCCTCCCTCGCCGCCGGGTTGGACAAGTGACACTCGATCACCGGGATGCTCAAGGTCTTGAGCGCATCCAAGAGCGCGATCGAGGTGTGGCCGTATCCGGCCGGATTGAGGACCAGCGCCGAGGCCGACTCACGCGCCTCCTGCACCCAGTCGATCAGCACGCCTTCATGGTTGGACTGGCGGAAGACCACCGAAACGCCACGCGAAGCCGCCCGCGCCTCGCAGCGCGCCCGGACATCGTCGAGGGTGTCCTTGCCGTAAATCTCGGGCTCGCGGGTTCCCAGCAGGTTGAGATTGGGTCCGCTCAGCACGTGGATCGGTTTTACCATGCGGCTCCGCCGTCGATTCCGGGAGGTCTTGTATAGCCGGTTCCTCCGGGTCACAAGCACGGCTCGCTTCGGAGGTGAGATGAGGCTACTGCTGAACGGGGAAGAGCGGGACCTGGCCGACGTGGTCACGATCGCCGATCTGGTGACCGCCCTGGGCCTGGACGCCCGCAAGGTGGCGGTCGAGCGCAACCTGGAGATCGCGCCGCGCTCAACCTATGCCGACACGGCCCTGGCCGACGGCGACCGCATCGAGATCGTCACGTTCATCGGCGGCGGTTGATCATCCGCATTTGAAACCCGGGCTGACGGGGCGTAAACCGGCCCCATGAACGCGCATGTTTCCCCCGACACCGTCACCGCCCCAGAAAATGTTGGTAGCGACGAGACCTGGACCGTCGCCGGCCGCACCTTCCGCTCGCGCCTGATCGTCGGCACGGGCAAGTACAAGGACTACGCGACCAACGCCGCCGCCGCCCGCGCCGCCGGGGCCGAGATCGTCACCGTGGCCGTGCGCCGCGTGAACCTGACCGACCCGAGCCAGCCGCTGCTGGTCGATTACGTCAAGCCCACCGAGTTCACCTACCTGCCCAACACCGCCGGGTGCTTTACCGGCGAGGACGCGGTGCGGACCCTGCGCTTGGCCCGCGAGGCCGGCGGCTGGGATCTGGTCAAGCTCGAGGTCCTCAGCGACCCCAAGACCCTGTTCCCGGACATGGAGGAGACCCTGCGCTCGCTGAAGCTGCTGGTCGCCGACGGCTTCCAGGTGATGGTCTACTGCTCGGACGACCCGGTCTACGCCAAGAAGCTGGAAGAGGCCGGCGCGGTGGCGATCATGCCACTGGGCGCGCCGATCGGCTCGGGCCTGGGCATCCAGAACCGCGTGAACCTGCGGATCATCGTCGAGAACGCGAAGGTGCCTGTGCTGGTCGACGCCGGCGTCGGCACGGCCTCGGACGCGGCGATCGGCATGGAGCTGGGCTGTGACGCCATCCTGATGAACACCGCCATCGCCGAGGCCAAGGATCCGATCCGGATGGCCAAGGCGATGAAGCACGCCGTCATCGCGGGCCGCGAGGCCTATCTGGCCGGCCGGATGCAGAAGCGGCTCTACGCCGATCCCAGCTCGCCGCTGGCGGGGCTGATCTAAAGGGCCGACACGACATCGGTGCGGGAGAAATCTTCGCCTACGAACAGCAGCGGACATCCGCGTTCGCGAGCCAGCGCATAGGCGAAGCAGTCTTCGAAGTTCAAGCCGGCGGGTTGGAAGCCCTTGCCCCAACGCCGGTAAGCGGCGGCGACCTTGTCGACATCTTCAAGCGCCACTGGGATGGTGCTGAAGCCGAACCCGTTCAGAAGGCCGTTCATCTCTTCGGCGACATTCTTGCGGTGCGCGACGATCATGGCCTCAACAGCCGTCGCCGCGGAGATTAGAACCTCGGTCTCGGTCGCGAGGGCGATGTGGCAAGCCGAGGCGAACGCCTCTCCAAGAGCGATCGCCATCAAAGCCGAAGTGTCGACGACGATCACCCTGGGAGACCGTCGTCGTCATATAGGAAGTCCTGACTGCGCGCGGCTGACACGCCGGGAAGAGCTTTGGACCGGCCACTCTCACTGATCGCTTGCAGCCGCCGCAGACGGTCAGCCGGATCGGTCAACGGCGTGCTCGATATCGGGGTCAGCCGCTCGGCCGCATGACCGTCCTGCGTGAGGATGATCTCTTCGCCGGCCTCGGCCCGACGGACTAGGTCGGTCAGTTGACCCTCGGCCTCGGCGATGGCGACGCGCACGGCTATGCTCCTGAAGCGTTCACGAAGCGATAGTGGCTCCTTGATCGCCGTCCTTCAAGTCAGCCCGGCTTTGCCTTGCTGGCCCGCGCCTGCTCGATCGCCAGCTTGAGGGCCGCGATGTCGGCGCCCGGCACCAGCGTGTCGCCGACGATGAAGGCCGGGGTCCCTTGCAGGGCCAGGGTCTTGGCCAGGGCCTGCGTGTCCGACAGATGCTGGGTGACGGCCTGGCTCTCGCCGACCGTCTTGGCCTTGTTGAGGTCGATGCCGAGGCCTTGGGCGATGCGCAGGGCACTGGCGGCGTCGAGGCTCTTCTCGGCCATCATCGCCTTATAGAGCTCCAGGCTCTTGCCCTGGTCCTTGGCGCCCAAAGCCAGGCGCGCGGCGGCCTCGCTGTCATGGCCGAAGATCACGAAGTCCTTCAGCACCAGGCGAATGTCGGGGTTCTTGGCGACCAGATCGACGATCTCTGGCGCGGCCGCCTTGCAGTAGCCGCAGCGGTAGTCGAAGAACTCGGTGACGGTCACCGCGCCCGACGGATTGACGACGATGTCGCGCGGATCATGTTCGATGGCCTGACGGTATTGGCTAATGGCCTTCTGGGCCGTGGCCATCTGCTGGGCGGCCTGCTTTTCTTGGAGTTTCTGGTTGGCCTCCATCAACACCTCGGGGTGTTCGAGCAGGTAGGCGCGGACCTTCTCGCCAAACGCCTTGTCGGGCTTGGCGTTGTCGCAGCCGGCGAGGGCGAGGCCGGCGATGGCCAGCGGAACGGCGAGGGTCGCGGCGCGACGGATCAGGGTCATCGAAATCTCTGGTCGGGAAAGAAGGGAAGGAGCTTAAAGGCCGGGACTGGAGACCACCGCGCCCTCCTTGGCCAGGGCCTGGAGGTCCTGCTTGCTCGGGCTGGAGGCCAGGACGATGTCGGTGGCGCGGCGCCAGTCCGGGGTGTTCTTCTGAAGAAGCTCGCGCGCGCGCATGGCGAAGACCTTGGCCTCGCGCGTGGCCCCCAGCGAGAAGTACTGTTCGGCGGTGGCCAGGCGGGCCTCGCCATCCTTGTGCTGTTTGTCATAGGCGTCGGCCAGCAGGCGCCAAGCCACGGCGTTCTCGGGATCGTTCAACAGCGCGCGCTTCAGTTCCCGCACGCCCTCGTCGACCTTCTTGGGGTCGTTCATCCCGATCAGGGTCTGGCCGAGATTGATGCGCAGCAGCGGCGCGTCGGGCTTCAGCTGCACCGACTTGCGCTGCGGTTCCTCGGCTTGGGCCACGCGATTGAATTCGAACAGGATCTGGCCCTTCAGCTCCCAGAGATAGGGATTGTCGGGGTGGTCGGCGATCAGCGGATCCAGCAGTTGCAGGGCCCGGTCCGGATCCTTCATCTGATAGTAGGCGATGGCCCGGGCGTACCGCGCGGGAAAGCTCGTGTCGGTTTCCTTGTACTTCATCAAGGCGATCTGAGGGTTGAGGAAGCCCTCGAGCTTGGCCTTCATCACCTCGTGTTCGGCCAGATCCGCCGGCGTATCGACCGCGCCGTAGTGCGGCAGGCGCTCGACCCGGCCGCGCAGGGCCTCGATGCGGTCGGACGACAGGGGGTGGCTGCGGAAATAGGCGAAACGCCGCGACTGGTCGAAGACCTCCTGGTAGCGGAAGTTGTCGAAGAACTCGACCAGCCCGCGACCCGACTGGCCGGTGGCCTCCAGGAAGCCCGCGCCGGCCTGGTCGGCGCGCGATTCCTGCTCGCGGCTGTAGCCCAGGGCGCCCAGCGCGCCGGCGAATTGCGAATTGGCGATCAAGGCCGCGCCGCCGTCCGGCGAGCCGGCCAGGGCCGCCAGAATGCCCAGACCCATGGTCAGGATCATCGGCTTGAGGCCGGCCTTCATCATCTCGTCCGAGCGGATCGGGTGGCCGCCCGCCAGGTGCCCGGTTTCGTGGGCGATGACGCCGCGCAGCTGGTTGGGGTTTTCGGTCTGCAGGATCAGTCCTGTGTTGATCCCCATCTGAAGGCCCTGGGTCGCGAAGGCGTTCAGGGTCTTGTCGCCGATGATCAGGATGCGCACCGTCTTGGGATCGATGCCCGCCGCCGCGTAGATCGGGTCGGCGTCATGGTGGAGGATCTCCTCGATCTCGGTGTCGCGGATCAGCGAGGCCCCGTCGTCCTGGGCATGGGCGACGCGGGGCGTGGCGAGGCTGGACGCCAGGACGGCCAGGACGGAGGCCGCCACACCCAGTCGCTTGCCTGCCTGACGCCTACCAGCGCGCCCACTACGCGAGGTCATCGAATGATCTCCAGATCGCGCCCCCGCGAACCACGACCAATGTAACTTGGAACGGCGAGGCGAGGGAACAAGGGTTTCCGCCCAGGCCCAAAACGATTTCGGCCCGCGCGTCGGTCAGAACGCGCGGGCCGGGAACCGTTCGCCTTACCGGCGCCACCACCCGCGGCGCGGTTTTTCGGGCGGGGTGGTGATCTCGTTCGGATCAGGTTCGGCCGGGGCGGTCGCCGCGGCTTCCACGACGACCTCCGGCTCCAGCGCCGGAGCCGGCTCGGGCGCGGCCTCGACGACCGGTTCCGGCGGCGCGACGGCGACGCTTTCGGTCACGGCTTCGGCCACCGCCTCGGCGGTCTCGGGCGCGGCCTCGGCGACGACGTCCGGGGCCGCCTTCTTGGCGCGCGAGCGCGTGCGCTTGGGCTTCTTCGGCGTCTCCTCGACTTCCGGCAGCTCGACCCAGACATCGGCCGGCGGGGCGGCGATCACCGGCGGCGCCAGGATCGGCGCTTCATAGGGCTCGGCGACCTCGGCAACGGCTTCGACGTTGGCGGCCTCGGCGACGACCGCCTCCTGAGCGGCGGGAGCCTCGTCGCGACCGCGACGACCCCGATCGCGGCCGCGGCGGCCGCGTTCGCGGGCGGGACGGTCCTCGCGCTCTGGACGCTCGACGCGTTCCGCGCGTTCGGACTCGGCGGCCTCGCCACGACCTTCGGGCGCGCGGCGTTGCTCGCCACCGCCGACCAGGGCGGCCGGGTCGTGCCAGGTGAAGACGTTCTCGCCGAACGGGACGCGCGGGCGGATCCAGACGAAGGCGTCGGTCGGGCGATCACCGTCCTCGCGACCGCCGCGACGACCGCCACGGCGACCGCGACGGCGGCGGCGGCGACGGTCATCGTCATCGTCGCCGAATTCCGCGCGGTCGTCGGCCTCGCCCTCGACCTCTTCCTCTTCGGATTCAACTTCGGCGTCGGCCTCGCGGTCATCGCGACGGCCGCGACCCCGGCCGCGATCACGGCGACCACGGCGGCCCTTGCGGTCGCCGCGATCGTCTTCGCGAGCCTGCTTGCGGCTCGAGGCGTCGTCGTCGTCGGTGTCTTCGCGTTCGAGGTCTTCCTCGTCCTCGTCCGGAATGATCTCGTCTTCTTCTTCCTCGTCCTCGTAGGCCGAGGCGTCGAAATCGTCGTCTTCCTCGACATAGGGCGCCGGCGCCACGGCGATGCGCTCGCCAAGCTCGGTGCGCTCGATCTCGCTGTCGCCGGCGTGCAGGCTGTCATCGACCACGACGGTGACGAACAGGCCGTGCGTCGTCAGCAGGCGCTGCAGATAGGCGCGCTTTTCGTTGAGGATATAGAGGCCGACCGCGCGCGAGACCTTCAGGATCACGCTGCCCGAGCCCTTCAGGGCCTCGACCTCGACGGCGCGCAGGGCGGCCAGGGCGCTGGACTCGACCGAGCGGACGCGACCGGTGCCCTCGCAGTGTTCGCAAACGTGGGTCGTGCCTTCCAGCACGCCCGTGCGGCGGCGCTGGCGGCTGATCTCCATCAGGCCAAAGCCCGAGATCTTGCCCATCTGGATGCGGGCGCGGTCGTCCTTGAGCGCGTCCTTCAGGACCTTCTCGACCGTGCGGTTGTTCTTGCCTTCATCCATGTCGATGAAGTCGATGACGATCAGGCCGGCCAGATCGCGCAGGCGCAGCTGGCGGGCGGCTTCCTCGGCCGCCTCGATGTTGGTCTTGAGGGCGGTGGCCTCGATGTTGCGCTCGCGCGTCGCCTTGCCCGAGTTGACGTCGATGGCCACCAGGGCCTCGGTCTGGTTAATCACCAGATAGCCGCCGGAGCGCAGCGGCACGACCGGCGAATAGATCTGGGCCAGGTGGTCCTCGATCTTGTTCTTGACGAACAGCGGGGTCGGGTCGCGGTAGTTGAAAACCTTCTTGGCCTGGCTCGGCATCAGCATGCGCATGAAGTCGCGCGCTTCCTTGTAGCCGGCGTCGCCTTCGACCCAGATACCCTCCAGGTCCTTGTCATACATGTCGCGGATGGCCCGCTTGACGAGGTCTTCCTCCTCGTAGATCAGCGCCGGCGCGATCGAGTGCAGCGTGTTTTCGCGGATGTTTTCCCACAGACGCAGCAGATATTCGTAATCGCGCTTGATCTCGGCCTTGGTGCGCTTGGCGCCCGCCGTGCGGACGATCAGGCCCATGCCTTGCGGCACCTCCAGGCTCTGGACCACGCTCTTCAGGCGCTTGCGGTCGGTAACCGCCGTGATCTTTCGGCTGATGCCGCCGCCACGCGCGGTGTTGGGCATGAGCACGCCGTAACGGCCGGCGAGGGAGAGGTACGTGGTCAGGGCCGCGCCCTTGTTGCCGCGCTCTTCCTTGACGACCTGGACCAGCATGATCTGCCGGCGGCGGATCACTTCCTGGATCTTGTACTTGCGCATCAGCCGGCGCTTGCGACGCGCCAGCTCTTCCTCGACGTCGTCTTCCTCGTCGTCGACCGCGTGATCGCCGCCGTTGACGTCGTCCTCATCATCGCTGCCCGAGGCGCGACGCGAGACCGGGATGTCGTCCTCGTCGTCGGCCGAGTCGTCGCGCATCAGCGCTTCACGGTCGGCGACCGGGATCTGGTAGTAGTCGGGGTGGATTTCGTTGAACGCCAGGAACCCGTGGCGATTGCCGCCATATTCGACGAACGCGGCCTGCAGGCTGGGTTCGACGCGGGTCACCTTGGCGAGGTAGATATTTCCACGGAGCTGTTTGCGGGTCTGGCTCTCGAAATCGAACTCTTCAACCCGGGTACCGTCCACGACGACCACACGCGTCTCTTCGGCGTGTGCTGCGTCGATCAGCATCTTCTTCGACATTAAGGAAGTCTCCACGGCGCGCGGCGGGCGCTAGGCCCGGGCGCCGATATGAATGAAGGGCGCGCGCGTCGCCGTCCGTCGCCCCGCCAGCGCGGTTGCGAAGGGTCGGATGCCAATGGCGGACGGGTGCGGCGCAGCCCATTGAGGTTTCGTTTTCCCTGGCCACGCCGTGGGGCGTGGTGGAGTTGTTTTGCCTGTCGCGCCGGAATGGCGCGGTCGGGATGGCGCGTCGTCGCCGGGAGGCGTTAGAGCTCGACGCGAGCCCCTCGACACGGCCTGGAGGGGCGTCCAGCCCGCTCCCGCGTCCGCGTCTCGAACACTATCTAGTCTGCCGCTTTCATGGCGAAAGGGTTCAGGACCACTTCGCCGCTCCAACGGACCGCGCGGTGTCGTGACGATCACGGCCTCCGAGCGCGGAGCGACTGTAGCAACATTGGCGCACAAAAGAAAAGCATTCGACGGAGCATCTCGACTTAACCCTTTCGCTACCGGGGCTGAACGATATTGACGTTCGGTTCACCAGTTCCGGCTACGCGGGCGGGGATGCGCAAGGCTCTTATCAATCTGGCTCGAATGGGATGGGTCCGCGCGGCGTTGATCGTCGGCGGGCTGACCCTGGCGGGCGTCGCGGTCGCGACCGCACAGGGGCCGGCGGCCCCGGCCGGGGTGCAGAAGGTGCGCTTCGGCGGCGACCGGAATGAGACGCGCATCGTCATCGACCTGGATCGCGCCGCGGCGGGCCGGCTGGTTTCGGACGGCGCCGACGGCCAGCGTCTGGTGATGACGTTGCCCAACGTCATCGTCTCCGGCGATCTGCAGGGGACGGGGCAGGGGCTGGTCAAACGCTGGGTCATCGACGAGGCGGCGGGCGGCGCTCGCCTTCGCCTGGAGCTGTCCGGCCGCGCCGAGGTGCGCCGTCGCTTCCTGCTGCCGCCCGGAGACGGCGCGACAGCCTATCGGTATGTCATCGATCTTAAGGCCGTCGACGGCGCTCCCGTGGTGGCGGCCCCGCCGCGCCTGACGGTCGCTTCGGCGCCGGTCAAGATGACGCCGCTGCGCCTCAAGAAGGTCATCGTCATCGACGCCGGCCATGGCGGCAAGGACCCCGGTTCGCTGGGCGCGGACGTCTACGAAAAGGACGTCACCCTCGCCGCGGCCAAGGCCCTGAAGGCGCGCCTCGAGAAGACGGGTCGCTTTCAGGTGGTGCTGACCCGCGAAACCGACACGTTCGTGCCGCTGGAAGGCCGGGTGCAGATCGCGCGCCGCGCGGACGCCGACCTCTTTATTTCTCTGCACGCCGACTCGGGACCGGACGTGAACACCCGGGGCGCCTCGGTCTACACCCTGTCGGAGAAGGGCACGGATCGGGTCGGCCTAGTGCTGGACAAGAACGACTGGCTGACCAAGGCCAATATGCCGGGGCGCGATCGGGCCGTGAGCCAGATCCTGCTGGACCTGTCGCAGCGCGCCACCAAGAATCGCTCCGCCGCCTTCGCGCAACTGTTGCTGGCCAAGGTCGGCGAGGAAACGACACTGCTGCCGCGCAGCCACCGCGACGCGGGCTTCTTCGTGCTGCTGGCGCCGGACGTGCCCGCCGTTCTGCTGGAGATGGGTTTCATCACCAATCCCGAGGACGAGCATTTCCTGACCTCGCGCCACGGTCGCGAGCGTCTGGTCGACGCCGTGGGCGATTCCATCGAGGCCTATTTCAGCGCCGAACTTCGGAAGTCGTAAGCCTCGCGGCTGTCCTGGCGCTTCCCCTTTGCGCTGTCGCGCTCTAATCACAGGAACGATCGTTCGCGTGGAGCCGAGCTCGACGCGACCACGACCCTGTTTACGGTTCGGCGGCAAGCGATCTAGTGAAGGGTGTAAGGCGGGCGCCGTGGCTCGTCCGACGGAGGTCGCGTGGATCTGAAACCCACCGAACGATGGATGGCCATCGCGGGCGTGGCCGTGCTGTCGGCCATCGCGGTCGCGGGCTTCGCGATCGCGATCTATGCGGCCTGGCTGTTCCACGACATGCCCGACGCCGGCGAGTTGCAGGACTATCGTCCGCCGACGGCGACGCGCGTCTATGCCTGGGACGGCACCCTGATCGGCGAATATTCCAAGGAACGCCGTATCTTCATTCCCTACGACCAGATCCCGCCGCAGCTGGCCCAGGCCTTCCTGGCGGCCGAGGATCGCAACTTCTTCCAACACGGGGGCGTGGACGTCTCGGGCCTGTCCCGGGCCATGCTGAAGAATGTCGGCAACGCGCTGCGCGGGCGGCGCCTGGAGGGCGGTTCGACCATCACCCAGCAGGTCGCCAAGAACGTTCTGCTGACCAGCGACGCCACCGTCGGCCGCAAGTTCAAGGAAGCCATCCTGGCGCATCGCCTGGAGCAGTCGCTGACCAAGCAGCAGATCCTTGAGCTCTATCTGAACGAGATCTGGCTGGGCTATCGCTCGTTTGGCGTCGGCGCGGCCGCCTATAACTATTTCGGCAAGTCCTTGCCCGAGCTGACCCTGGCGCAGTGCGCCTATCTGGCGTCGCTGCCCAAGGGGCCGGACAACTATCATCCGATCCGCAACAAGGCCAAGGCGATCACCCGCCGCAACTGGGTGCTGGGGCAGATGGTCGAGCAGGGCTGGGTCTCCAAGGAGGACGCGGCCAAAGCCATGGCCGAGGATCTGGTTGTCCAGGCCGCGCCCAAGCGGGCCGCCTATCGCGACGCGGACTATTTCGTCGAGGAGGTGCGCCAGCGCGGCGTCGCCACCCTCGGCCCCCGCCTGAACGAGGGCGGCTACTACATGCGCACCACGCTGGATCCGCGCCTGCAGACGGCGGCCCGGATCTCGCTGATGGATGGCCTGGAGAAGTACGACCGCCGCCATGGCTGGCGCGGGGCCTGGGGGCACGTGGAGCCGACGGACCTTGCCTGGGAAAAAAGCGCGCTGGGCAAGGCGATCCCCTCCGAGCGGACCGGCTGGCGTCCGGCCCTGGTGACCTCGAACGACGGCCACGTGCGTCTCGTCCGCAAGGAGGGCGAGGGCCAGATCGTGAGCGAGGACATGGCCTGGGCCAAGGCCGGCAAGGGCCTGAAGGCGGGCGATCTGGTCTTCGTCGAGAAGTCGCCGAACGGCGGCTATCGTCTCCGGCAGATCCCGGCGGTCAATGGCGCGATGGTGGCGATGGAGCCCTATACGGGCCGGATCGTCGCCCTGGTGGGCGGCTACAGCTATTCTCTGTCCAACTTCAACCGCGCCACCCAGGCGATGCGTCAGCCCGGCTCGTCGTTCAAGCCGTTCGTCTACGCCACGGCCCTGGAGAACGGCTACACGCCCGCCAGCGTGGTCGTCGACAGCGCCATTACCCTGAAGGGGGCCAACGGCCAGGACTGGAGCCCGGAGAATTACCACAAGGAATTCTACGGCGCTCAGCCGCTGCGCCGAGGCCTGGAACTGTCGATCAACGCCATGACCGTGCGGCTGGCCCAGAGCATCGGCATGAAGAAGATCGTCGACATGGCCCAGCGCGCCGGCGTGGTGCGCAATATGGACCCGGTGCTGGCCATGGCGCTGGGGGCGGGCGAAACGACGCCGTTCAAGTTGACCGCCGCCTATGCCGCCTTCGTCAACGGTGGACGCCGCGTCGAGCCGCACCTGATCGAACTGGTCCAGGACCGCGAGGGCAAGGTGATCTTCCGCGCCGACAAGCGTGATTGCGAGCGCTGCGAAGCCGGCTTCAACGGCGATGAAAGCCCGCGCTTCGCCGCGCCGGGCGAGCAGATCATGGACCCGATCACGGCCTATCAGATCACCTCGATGCTGCAGGGCGTCGTCCAGCGCGGCACGGCCGCCGCCGTCAGTTCGCTGGGCCGTCCGCTGGCGGGCAAGACGGGCACGACCAACGAATATCGCAGCGCCTGGTTCGTCGGCTTCTCGCCGAACCTGGTGGTCGGCGTTTTCGTGGGCTTCGACGACAACCGCTCGCTGGGCGAGGCCGAGACCGGCGCGACCGACGCCGTGCCGGTGTTCATGGATTTCATGAGCGAAGCCTTGAAAGGCCAGCCAATCGTCGATTTCAAGCCGCCGAAGAACGCCAAGTTCGCTCTGGTGCGCGGCATCCGCGAGGCCTTCCGGCCCGGCACCGAGCCTAAGGTCGAGATCGCGCCGACGCCCGGTCCGATCCCGTACCAGCAGGAATTGCCGCCCGGACTGCCGCCGGTTCCGCAGGCCGCGCCCCAGGCGGGCAAGCCGGCGCAAAAGGTCGATCCGCTCAGCGGTCTCTACTGACGCATTGCGTGGGAGCGCGACGCGCGTTAGAGCCTGCCCGGCTCGGATCGTTCGATCCGCGCCGGATCAGCGGGCTCGGGATTCAAAAGTCTAGAGCGCGCCCGAGCGGGTTGACCGCGCGCACTTAACCCTGGCGCGCTTGATCCCGCGCCCTTCAACACTGTCACGGAGTTACGTGATGCGACCGGATGTCGAGGCCGCCGCGGCCGACATCGAGCAGTCCGTGGGACTGCTCAGGAGGCGTCTTTGACTGGGACGTCGCTCTCCG
This sequence comes from Caulobacter vibrioides OR37, assembly GCF_000372645.1. Lineage (GTDB taxonomy): Bacteria > Pseudomonadota > Alphaproteobacteria > Caulobacterales > Caulobacteraceae > Caulobacter > Caulobacter vibrioides_E. The sequence goes on from NZ_APMP01000001.1 coordinate 218,891, forward strand.
CAAGCTCGATGAGCTGAACGCCCGGGTTGAGGACCCGACCCTTTGGGACCGCCCGTCCGAGGCCCAGGCCGTGTCGCGCGAGCGCGCCAACCTGGCCGCCAAGGTCGAGGCCGTGCAATCGATCGAGCGCGACCTGAAGGACGCCCTCGACTATGCCGAGCTGGCCGACATGGAGTCCGACGAGGACTCGCTGAACGACGCCCGCGCGCAGCTCAAGGCTATCAAGGAGCGCGCCGGTCGCGCCGAGCTTGAGGCCCTGCTGTCCGGCGAGGCCGACGGCAACGACTGCTATATCGAAATCAATTCCGGGGCCGGCGGCACAGAGTCCTGCGACTGGGCGGGCATCCTGCTGCGCATGTACACGCGCTGGGCCAACGCCCATGGCATGACGACCGAGCTGATCGAAGAGACCGACGGCGACCAGGCCGGCATCAAGTCGGCGACCCTGCTGGTCAAGGGCCAGAACGCCTATGGCTGGCTGAAGACCGAGGCTGGCGTGCACCGCCTAGTGCGCATCAGCCCCTACGACAGCAGCGCCCGCCGCCACACCTCGTTCGCCTCGGCCTGGGTCTACCCCGTGGTCGACGACAATATCGAGATCGAGATCAACCCGTCCGACGTGCGGACCGACACCTATCGCGCCTCCGGCGCCGGTGGTCAGCACATCAACAAGACGGACTCGGCCGTCCGCCTGACCCACATCCCGACCGGCATCGCCGTGGCCTGCCAGGCCGGCCGCTCGCAGCACCAGAACCGGGAAGAAGCCTGGAAGATGCTGCGCGCCCGCCTCTACGAGGCCGAACTGCAGAAGCGCGAAGCCGCCCAGCAGGCGCTGGAAGACACCAAGACCGATATCGGCTGGGGTCACCAGATCCGGAGCTACGTCCTGCAGCCCTACCAGATGGTCAAGGACCTGCGGACCAATGTCGAAACCTCCGACACGCAAGGCGTGCTGGACGGCGATCTCGACGCCTTCATGGGCGCTTCGTTGGCCCAACGCGTCGGGCATACCCGCGACGGGGGCGAAGCGTAGGCGCCGCCATGACCCCCGCCCTTTGATGGGCGGGGGGGGCGTGAACCGCGACGCCGCGGCGATTTAGCCGGTGACCGGCTTGGCCTGGGCGATCGCCAGCGGCTCGGCTTGCGGGGCCGTCGGCGCCGGCTGGGCCTGGGGCGCGGGGCGCTGGAACTTCAGGCTGCGGCCCTGGAAGAAGGCGCCGGTTTCCATGGCCAGCTGTTCGTGGGTGATGTCGCCGTCGACATAGGAGGTGCCGTAGAGGCGGACCTGCTTGGAGGTGATCGAGCCGACCACGCGCCCGCGCACTTCGACGACCTCGGCATAGACGCCGCCCTCGACATGTCCAGTCTCGCCGACGGTCAGCCGGCCGACGCGAACATCGCCCTTGACCACGCCGTCGATCTGCAGCTCGCCCTCGCCGGTGACGCCGCCCTCGATGGTCAGATCGGCCGAAAGCAGGCTGGCCACCTTCGGCGGCGCGCGGCGCTGGGAGTCGACCTGGGCCGCCGCCGTCGGAGCCGGCAGCGGCTCGATGCGAGCAGGGGTCTTGGACCCGGACTTAGCTTGCTTGCTGAACATACTCACCAGCCTTCAAGAAGCGGTTGGGGTTCTGAGCCTTGCCATTGACCCAGACTTCGTAGTGCAGATGCGGGCCGGTCGACCGTCCTGTCGAGCCCATGCCCCCCACGCGCGAACCGATCGCCACGTGTTCGCCCACATGCACCGAGATGGCGGCAAGGTGGGCGTAGCGGGTCTTGAAGCCGCCGCCATGGTCGATTTCGACCGTATTGCCGTAACCCGAGCGGACGCCGGTGAACGACACGACGCCCGGCGCCGTGGCCATGATCGGCGTGTAAAAGGCGCCCGGGAAGTCCAGGCCCGAATGGAAGGCCGGACGGTGCGTGAACGGGTCGAAGCGAACGCCGTAGCTGGACGACAGGGCCGGATTGTTGGTCGGACGGTAGAACGGCAACCGCTTCGAGGCGGAGGTCAGCGAGCGCATGTCCGACATGTCGTTGGCGGCGTGCTGGATGCGGCCGGCGAAATCCTCGTCCACGTCCAGGACCGCGGCGAGGGCGCGCGGATCCTTGGCCTCGATCAGCGGGCCGCCCAGCGACGCCCCGCGACCGGTGAAGTTGCCCGCGTCCAGGCCGGCCATGCGCATGGCCAGGCGTAGGCGTTCGGCGCGGCTCTTGGCGAAGCTTTCCGCCGCGTCGACCAGGCGCTCCTGGTCCATGCGGGTGGCTTGGATGCGCTGAACCGGGCTGGCGGCCAGCAGGCGCGGCTTGGCGACCTTCAGGGCGTCGGCGGCGCCGGGCACGCCCTTGAAGTCGGAAACCAGCAGGGCCAGGGCCGCGTGGCGCTTCTCGACCGAGGCGGCCAGGTCTTCCAGCGAGCCATTGGTGGCCGACAGCTGGGCCACGGCGCTGTTCAGGCGCGCCTGCCTGTCGGCGTTCAGGCGCTCGTAATAGGCCCTCTGCTTGATCATCTGCTGGTCGGTGGAGCTGACCGCCAGGGCGTCCACCATCATCGAGGCGGTGCAGACGCCCATCCACAGCGCCGCGCCGGCGATCGCCGCGGCGCCCAGCAACTGCTTGTTGGTGGAAAAGACATATCCGCGCATTTCGCCGCCAGAGCGAATGTAGACATGCCGTTCAGGAAATAAACTTTCGAGAGATTGCCGCAGTCGCTTGAAGCGCTCAATCGCCATCGCCCGAGACCCCCGTTTCAGGTCCGGCGATATGCTACGATAAAGCGGAAACGCGCAAGACTGTTCGCGCCCGAAGTGAGCGCGAATCTAAAAAAGCGACTTTGCGCCCTAAGCCTTAACGTTTCCTAAGCGGCGAAGTCACGGCGAATGGTGACAATCACGCGAAATGGACACAGGTAGAGGCGCCGATACAACACATCGTGGACGTGGTCCGTTTCCCCGCGCGGGAAAACTACTTGATCGCCTTGGCCGCGTTCATCACGGCCTTGATGTGGCCCGGCACCTTGACCTTCCGCCAGACCTCGCGAATGACGCCTTCGCGGTCGATCAGGAAGGTCGAGCGGTCGACGCCCATGTACTTGCGGCCATACATGGATTTCTCGACCCAGGCGCCATAGGCCTCGACGACGTCGCCGAGGGGATCGGCGGCCAGTTCGATGGTCAGGTCGTGCTTGGCGCGAAACTTGGCGTGAGAGGCGACGCTATCCTTGGAGACGCCGACGATCACCGCGCCCAGCTTCTGGAATTCCTCGACTTCCGACGAGAACTGCAACGCCTCGGATGTGCAGCCGGCCGTGTCGTCCTTAGGGTAGAAATAGAGGACGATGTTCTTGCCTTTCAGCCCCGAGAGACTGACTCGGCCGGTATCGGTCGGCAGGTCGAAATCGGGAGCCTTGTCGCCGGGCTGCAGCATCGAACGCGTCCTTGATGTCCGTTAGGGAAACCATCGTCCCGGCCCTTGGCTACGCCAGGGCCGGAACGATAATCAACCCCATAACTAAACGGGCTTCACCAAGACGATCTTCTTCTTGCCGGCGGCCAGCTTGACGACCCCTTCGGCCAGGTCGGCCGAGGTGATCACGCGATTGGCGTCGGCCTCGGCCTTGTCATTGACCTTCAGGCCGCCCCCTTGGGCCAGGCGACGGGCCTCGCCGCGCGAGCCGGCCAAGCCGGCGTCGGCGAACAGGGCGGCCAGCACGATCCCAGCCTCAAGATCGGCGGCTGGCACCTCGAAGGTCGGCAGGTCGGCCGACAGGGCCCCTTGCTCGAAGGCCTTCTCGGCGGCGTCGCGCGCCTTGCGAGCCTCTTCCTCGCCGTGGGCCATGCGGGTGGCCTCGTCGGCCAGCACCTTCTTGGCCTCGTTGATCTGAGCGCCTTCGAGGGCTTCCAGCTCGGCGATCTTGTCCAGCGGCAGGTCGGTGAACAGCTTCAGGAAGCGGCCCACGTCGGCGTCCTCGGTGTTGCGCCAGAACTGCCAGTAGTCGTAGGGGCTCAGCACATCGGCGTTCAGCCATACCGCCCCTGCGGCGGTCTTGCCCATCTTGGCTCCCGAGGCCGTGGTCAGCAGCGGCGTGGTGAGGCCGAAGGCCGGCTTCTGGTCCACGCGACGGATCAGCTCGACACCGTTGAGAATGTTCCCCCACTGGTCGGAACCGCCCATCTGCAGGGTGCATCCCTTAACCCGGTTCAGCTCCAGGAAGTCGGTAGCCTGCATCAGCATGTAGTTGAATTCGAGGAAGGTCAGCGGCTGCTCGCGCTCGAGACGCAGCTTGACCGAGTCGAAGGTCAGCATGCGGTTGACCGTGAAATGCGAGCCATATTCCCGTAGGAACTGGATGTAGCCCAGCTTGCTCAGCCATTCGTCGTTGTCGACCAGCACGGCGTCGGTCGGTCCGTCGCCAAAGGTCAGGAACTTCTCGAACGCGCGCTTGATGCTGGCGATGTTGGCCTGGATGCCTTCCTCGGTCAGCATCTTGCGGCTCTCGTCCTTGCCGGAAGGATCACCGACCTTGGTGGTGCCGCCGCCGACAAGGACGATCGGCTTGTGGCCGGCCTGCTGCAGGCGCCGCAGCATCATGATCGAAATAAGGTTGCCGACGTGCAGAGACGAGGCCGTGGCGTCAAAGCCGACATAGGCCGTGATCACGCCACTGGCCGCCGCGGCGTCCAGTTCCTCAGGATGGGTGATCTGGTGGATGTAGCCGCGCGCCTCCAGGGTTCGCAGGAACTCCGACTTGAAGGGCGAGGCGGCTGACATGGTTCGACTCTCTGTTTTGAATGGCGGGCCGTCTAACACGGCGGCGTCGGCTTGTGAGGATTTCATTTCACGACTCCGGGGAGGGCCGGAGCGCATGATCGACTGTTGAGAGAGCGACCCCGGCGAGGCGGGGGCTAAGCGACGTGTCTGGTCGGCCTCCCGCTATGGCAGCGGGCGGTAATACGGACGGGCCAGGACGCGCGGGTCTATCATGGGGCCTAGCTACCGTTGGCGGAGCATGGCAGTCAACGGCTCATGCGTATCCTTGGATTTATGACCGGCACCTCGCTCGACGCCGTCGACATGGCGGTGCTGGAGACCGACGGCAACGACATCCAGGCCTTCGGCCCGGCGGGCGAGCGAAAGCTGCGCGAGGAGACGCGCGATCTCCTGCTGAAGACCACCGACATCGCCCGCGCCTGGCCGCGTGGCGCGCCGGAGCCGGCGATCTTCGACGCGGCGCGCAAGGCCGTCGCCGACGAGCACTTCCATGCCGCCAGCGATTTCCTCCGGGAACACGGCCTGACCTGGGACGCCTTTGATCTGCTGGGCGTGCACGGCCAGACGGTGCTGCATGAGCGGCCATCGGCCCAGCGTCCGGGGCGCACGGTCCAACTTTTGGACGCCCAGCGCCTGGCCCGGGCGACGGGACGACCGGTGGCCTTCGACTTCCGCACGGCCGATGTCGCCGCCGGCGGGGAGGGCGCGCCGCTGGCGCCGATCTACCACGCGGCGCGCGCCCGCGCTTCGGGCCTGGCCGCGCCGGTCGCGGCGCTGAACGTCGGTGGAGTGGCCAACATCACCCTGATCGGCTCGGGCGGCGAACTCCTGGCCTTCGACACCGGTCCTGGCAACGGCATGATCGACCTGATGCTGCAGGGGCGGGGGCTGGGGCGTTTCGACGAGGACGGCCGGCTGGCCGCCGCCGGGCGCGTCGACGAGGCGGCGCTGAAGGCCCTGCTGGCGAGCCCCTATTTCGACGCGCCGGTTCCCAAGTCGCTCGACCGCTACGACTTCTCGCTGGACCCGGTGGCTGATCTGTCGCCGGAGGACGCGGCGGCCACCCTGGTCGCCTTCACGGCCGAGGGTGTGTTCCGCGCCTTCTCGCACGGCGGCGAGACGCCCAGCGCCTTGATCGTCTGCGGTGGCGGGCGACACAACCCGATGATTATGCGGACCTTGGCCGAGCGAGCGCCGGTCCCGGTCGACACGGCCGAGGCGCACGGCTGGCGCGGCGACAGCATCGAGGCCGAAGCCTTCGCCTATCTGGCCGCCCGGACGGCGAAGGGCTTGCCGATCAGCTTCCCCGGCACCACGGGCGTGAAGGCGCCGATGACGGGCGGGCGGATCGTTCAGCCTTAATGGATCTCGCCCTAGGAGCTGGGGGCAGTTAGTGCAGCTTCAAGCGTCCCGACACGCGCTGCTGCAGCAGCCGCGCGATGGCCAGAGTCGCCGTGCGGCCGACGCCCAGGATCGCCCGGTGGTGGTCGAGGTGCAGCGACATATAGGCCCACTTGGCCAACAGGCCCTCGATGAAGAAGTTCGGCCCGCCCAGACCGCCCATCAGCGCGCCCACGCCCTTGTTATCGCCCAGCGACACCAGAGAGCCGAAGTCGCGATAGACGAACGGCGTCTGGACATGACCTTGGCGCAGTCGCGCGATCAGGACCCGTTCCAGATAGCTGGCCTGCTGGTGCGCCGCCTGGGCGCGGGCGGGAACGGTCTTACCGTCCTTCCAGGGCGCCGCCGCGCAATCGCCCAGGGCCCAGATGTCGGGCGAGGAGGTCTCAAGTCGATCATTGACCACGAACTGGTTGCCGCGATTGGTCTCCAGGCCGAAGCCTCGGTTCGCCTCTGCCGCCTTGACGCCCGCCGCCCAGACGATCAGGTCGGCGAGGACGTCGCCCCGGCTGGTCTCCAGCCGGTCGGCGTGGACGGCGAGCACCTTGGCGTCCGTCTTCACCGCCACGCCCTTGCGCTCAAGCGCGAGCTTGGCTTTGTCGGCGATCTCCGGGGGCAGGCCGCCCAAAATTCGCTCAGCGGCCTCGACCACCGTGATGTCCAGCCGGAAGCGTTGCTCGTCGCCAAGGCTGCCCAATAACTCCCGGTGCGCCTCGATCAGTTCGGCCGAGAGTTCGACGCCCGTGGCGCCGCCGCCGACAATGGCCACGCGCATGATCTTGTCGGTCGAGAACGAAGCCCTGGTGAAGGCGGCCAGCAGCCGCGCATGGAAAACCTCGGCGTCTTCGGTGCGCTCCAGCAGATAAGCTTGCTCCGCGCCGGGCGTGCCGAACAGGTTCGAACCCGAGCCGATCGCCAGCACGCCATAGGTGAAGGTGATGGTCCGCTCGGGCGCCAGGACCTGGCCGCCCTGGTCGGTGATCGCCTTCAGGGTCAGACGCTTGGCGCCTGGATCGAAGGTCGCGAGTTCGCCGAGCAGGAAGTTGAAGCCATTCGATCGGCCCAGGATAGAATACGACACGCCCTCCTGGTGGACGTCCAACGTGCCGGCCGCTACCTCGTGCAGGGTCGGCTTCCAGATGTGAAAGCTGGAGCGATCGATCAGGAGCACCCTGCGCTTGCCCCCATGGGACGCGATGCGCCGGCCTCCTAGGCGACGGCCCAGCCGCGACGCCAATTCCAGCCCGCCGGCGCCCCCGCCAACGATGACGATGTCATAATGCATCACGCGCCCTTGATATTCATCAATTGATGAAAAATAGGTTCGTGACCAGTGTTACGCTAGCGGCGCCGTCACGCCAGTGACGCAACGTCGCACCGCCTCATGGAAAAGGCCTCCCGAAAGGAGGCCTTGCCCAGCTGTCTAGATCGGATTTTCCGCCAAGCGCTTGTCGAGATAGTCGCTGACGCTTTTCTCGACGCTGGGCAGGTGCTCGGCCCAGAAGTGGGTGGCTTTGTCGATGACCTCGTAGTCGATCGTGATGCCCTTCTGGGTGCGCAGCTTGGTGACCACGCGCTCCACCTCGACCGGCGGGGTGATGGTGTCGGCCGAGCCCGTCAGGAAGAGGCCCGAGGCCGGGCAGGGGGCCAGGAAGCTGAAGTCGTACATGTTGGTCGGCGGCGACACCGAGATGAAGCCGTCCGTCTCGGGCCGGCGCATCAGCAGTTGCATCCCGATATAGGCGCCGAAATCGAAGCCGGCGACCCAAGTCTGGCTGGCGGCCGGATTCGAGGTCTGCAGCCAGTCCAGAGCGGTGGCGGCGTCGGCCAGTTCGCCGATGCCGGCGTCGAACTCGCCCTGGCTGCGGCCGACGCCGCGGAAGTTGAAGCGCAGAGTCGCGAAGCCGCGCTTCATGAACAGGTGATACAGCTGAACCGACACCGGGTGGTTCATGTGACCGCCGGCCTTGGGGTGCGGGTGCAGGATCAGCGCGATGGGCGCCGTTTCGGTCTTGCCCGGAGAATAGCGACCCTCGATCCGCCCGGACGCGCCGGTCAAAATCACATCAGGCATGTGGTCCCCTTCCGCTGGCGACGGTCCGCGTCCGGCCTTTTTGAGACTCGGAATACTTGACCGCCGCGCTTGGTCTTCCTAAATCGCCAACGCGTAGCGGGCCACCGAGCCCGCGCGCGAAGTCGCGGCTTGTAGCACACGCAAAAGCCGATGCGCGCGGAATCTGCAAGGGGTAAGGCGATGCGCCTGAGCACCAAGGGGCGATACGCGGTCATGGCGATGACCGACCTGGCCAAGCGCCAGGACGAAAGCGAGGGCCGCGCCGTGGCCCTGGCCGAGATCGCCGCGCGCCAGCAGATTTCGCTTTCCTATCTCGAACAGCTTTTCGCCCGCCTGCGCCGCAAGGGGCTGGTGATCAGCGCGCGCGGCCCGGGCGGCGGCTACCGACTCGCCAAGGCCTCCGCCGAGACCTTCATCGCCGACATCGTGTTGGCGGTCGACGAGCCGCTGCGGGCCACCCGCTGCAACTTCACCAAGGGCCAGGCCAAGGGCTGCATGGCCGGCGGCGAGCGCTGCATGACGCATAATCTCTGGGAAGAGATGGGCCGGCAGATCCACGGCTACTTGGCCAGCGTCTCGGTGGCCGACGTGCTGGCGGGCGAACTGCGTCCAGCGCGCCCGATGGAGATCGCGGCCGAGTGAACGCCTCCCGCACATCGGTCTATCTCGACTACAACGCCACGGCGCCCCTGCGGCCGGAGGCGAAGGACGCGCTGCTGCGCGCCCTGGAGAGCCCGGCCAATCCCTCGTCGGTCCACGCCGCCGGCCGCGCCGCCCGCGACGTCGTCGAGCGCGCCCGCGCCGAGGTCGCCGCCTTGGTCGGCGTGCCGGCCGGCTCGATCACCTTCGTCAGCGGCGGCACCGAGGGTAACGCCCTGGCCATCGAGAGCGCCAAGGTCGCGGGCGTCGAGCGGATCATCCTCTCCGCGATCGAGCACGACGCGGTGACCGAAACGGCCAAGGCATCCGGCCTGCCGGTCGAGGTCCTGCCTGTGGATAACTATGGCGTCGCCGATCTCGGCTGGCTGGCGCAAGCGCTTGAAAAGCCGGGCAAGGCTCTGGTCTGCCTGATGCTGGCCAACAACGAGATCGGCGTCATCCAGCCTGTGGATAAGGCTTCGGCCCTCGTCCGCGCCCACGATGGCTGGTTGCATGTCGACGCCGTCCAGGCCGCCGGCAAGATCGCCATCGACTTCTCCGGCCTCGGCGCCGACACCATGGCGCTGTCGGCCCACAAGCTGGGCGGACCGCAGGGCGTGGGCGCGCTGGTCGCCGGAACCCGCGCCACCGTCACCCGCCGCCTGCACGGCGGCGGTCAAGAGCGCGGCCGCCGGGCCGGCACCGAGAACGTCGCCGGGATCGCCGCCTTCGGCGCGGCGGCCAAGGCGGCGCGGGAAGGCCTTGCCTCGATGGCCGAACAGGCCCAATGGCGCGACGCCCTGGCCGAGCGGCTGAAGGCGGCTGGCGCGGTCGTGCTTGGCGAAGGCGCCGATCGCCTGCCGCAAACCCTGTGTTTCGCCGGCGAGGGCTTTGGCTCCGAGGTCCAGGTCATGAACATGGATCTGGCCGGGATCATGGTCAGCGCGGGCAGCGCCTGCTCGTCGGGCAAGGTCAAGGCCAGCCGCGTGGTGGAAGCCCTGGGCCGCGCCGATCTCGCCCCGTTCGCCCTGCGTGTCAGCGGCGGTTGGGCGAGCACGGAAGACGATTGGATCAAGTGCGGCGACGCCTGGCTCGCCGCCTGGAAGCGTATCGGCGCCCGGCGCCGGGAGGTGGCTTAGTGGCCGCGGTCAAAGAAACTGTCGAAACCGTCGCCGCGCTCGAGAAGTACGAGCACGGCTTCACGACCGAAATCGACCAGGAGTTTGCCCCCAAGGGCCTCTCCGAGGACATCGTGCGCTTCATCTCGGCCAAGAAGGACGAGCCGGAATGGATGCTGGAATGGCGGCTTGACGCCTATCGCCGCTGGCTGGCGATGGACGAGCCCGACTGGGCCAAGGTCAGCTATCCGCCGATCGACTATCAGGACACCTATTACTACGCAGCACCTAAGTCGAAAGAGGGCCCCAAGAGCCTGGACGAGGTCGATCCGGAGCTGCTGGCGACTTACGAAAAGCTCGGCATCCCGCTGAAGGAGCAGGCGGTTCTGGCCGGCGTCGAGGGCGCGCCGCGCTACGCCGTCGACGCCGTGTTCGACAGCGTCAGCGTCGTGACGACCTTCAAGAAGGAGCTGGCCCAGGCCGGCGTCATCTTCTGCTCGATGAGCGAGGCGATCCGCGAGCACCCCGAGCTGGTCCGCCAGTACCTGGGCAGCGTGGTGCCGACCTCGGACAACTATTTCGCCTGCCTCAACAGCGCGGTCTTCTCGGACGGCAGTTTCGTCTACGTCCCGCCGGGCGTGCGCTGTCCGATGGAGCTGTCGACCTACTTCCGGATCAACGCCAAGGATTCCGGCCAGTTCGAGCGCACCCTGATCATCGCAGACAAGGGCGCCTACGTCTCGTACCTGGAGGGCTGCACGGCCCCGATGCGCGACGAGAACCAGCTGCACGCGGCCGTGGTCGAGCTCGTCCTGCTGGACGACGCCGAGATCAAGTACTCGACCGTCCAGAACTGGTACCCGGGCGATCCGGAGACCGGCAAGGGCGGCATCTACAACTTCGTGACCAAGCGCGCCGACTGCCGCGGCGACCGCAGCAAGGTCAGCTGGACCCAGGTCGAGACCGGCTCGGCCATCACCTGGAAGTATCCGTCCTGCGTGCTGCGCGGCGAGGGCAGCTCGGGCGAGTTCTATTCGATCGCGGTGACCAACGGCCATCAGCAGGCCGACACTGGCACCAAGATGATCCACCTAGGCGCCAACACCCGCTCGCGGATCGTCGCCAAGGGCATCAGCGCCGGCAAGTCGACCTCGACCTATCGCGGCCTGGTCTCGGCCCACCCCAAGGCCAAGGGCGCGCGCAACTTCACCCAATGCGACAGCCTGCTGATCGGCAAGGACTGCGCGGCCCACACCGTGCCCTACATCGAGGCCCGCAACGGCCAGTCGGTCTTCGAGCACGAGGCCACCACCACCCGGCTGTCGGATGACCAGCTGTTCTACTGCCAGCAGCGCGGCCTGTCGGAAGAGGAGTCGGTGGCCCTGCTGGTCAACGGCTTCGTCAAGGACGTGCTGCAGCAACTGCCCATGGAATTCGCCGTCGAGGCCCAGAAGCTCGTGGCGATTTCGCTGGAAGGGTCTGTGGGATGACGTGTGTCACCCTCTATCGACCTGTTGGCACGGCGGAGCTGAAGCTGATCGAGGATTCCGGTTGGATTGAGTTCCCGCCGCGTTTGCCCGAGCAGCCGATCTTCTATCCCGTGACCAACCAGGATTACGCAGCCCAGATCGCTCGCGATTGGAACGCTGTGCATAACGATGACAGGCGCGGCTACGTTACGCGTTTCGACGTCTCGGCAGCCTTCTTGAGCGCCTACGACAAGAAGGTCGTGGGCGGGCGAGAGCACGAGGAATACTGGATCCCCGCCGAGGATCTTTCGCTGTTCAACGCCGCCATCGAAGGCCAGATCGAGGTCGTCGAGACATTCGTCGGTGATGACGCGGCCACTCAAAAGACCCGTGAGACCAATGCTTAAGATCCAAAATCTTCACGCCCGCGTCGAGGACAAGCCGATCCTGAAGGGCGTCACGCTGGACGTGCCGGCCGGCGAGGTCCACGCGATCATGGGCCCGAACGGCGCCGGCAAGTCGACCCTGTCCTACGTGCTGACCGGCCGCGACGGCTATGAGGTCACGGAAGGGGCGGCGACGCTCAACGGCGAGGACCTGCTGGCGCTGGAGCCCAACGAGCGGGCGGCCAAGGGCCTGTTCCTGTCGTTCCAATATCCCCTGGAAATTCCGGGCGTTCCGGCCCTGACCTTCATCCGCACCGCGCTCAACGCCCAGCGCCGCGCGCGGGGCGAGGACGAGATCGCCGCCCCGGCCTTCCTGAAGCTGGCCAAGGAGAAGGCCGCGGCGCTGAAGATCGACTTCGAGATGCTCAAGCGCGGCCTGAACGTCGGCTTCTCGGGCGGCGAGAAGAAGCGGATGGAAATCTTCCAGATGTCCATGCTTTCGCCGAAGTTCCTCATCCTCGACGAGACCGACAGCGGCCTGGATATCGACGCCCTGAAGATCGTCTCCGAAGGCGTCAACGCCCTGCGCTCGCCCGAGCGTGGGATGCTGGTCATCACCCACTATCAGCGCCTCTTGGACTACATCAAACCCGACAAGGTCCACGTGCTGGCCGCCGGCCGCATCGTCGCCTCGGGCGGTCCGGAGCTGGCCCTGCAGCTGGAAGCCGAGGGCTATGACCGCATCGTGGGGGCGGCGGCTTGACCCTTTCGACCGCCCTCAAGACCGGCGACCTCTCGGCGCTGCCGTCGCGGCGTGACGAGGACTGGCGCTGGACCGACCTGCGAGGTCTGCTGAAGGTCCTGCCGCCTGCGTCACCCCAAGGCCGAGCTTGGTTCTGGGAGAACCCGCTTTCCGGAACCCTCGACATGACAGGGGGTGTCGTCAACGGTCGCGGACCCACGGATCTCGCTGTTGACGCAGGCGAAGAGCGCTTCGTCGGCTGGCGCTTCATGTCGGCGACGGATGCAACAGCGCATGGCGCCGAGCTTTGGGTCGACGTCGGCGAAGGCGCTAAGCTGACCTTGATCGAAAGCTACGAAGGACGCGGCACGGGCTACGTTTCGGACGTGGCGGTCAATATCCGTCTGGGCAAGGACGCGATCGTCGAACGGATTATCTTCGCCGACGACGATGCGGACGCCATCTCGGTCGTCACCGCCGACGTCGCCCTGGCCCCCGGCGCCAAGTTCGCCCAGACCGTCCTGACCTCCGGCGCGCGCCGCCAGCGGATCGAGACCCGCGTCCGCCACCCCGGCGCACACGCCGAGGTTCGCCTGGACGGGGCCTATCTGCTGGACGCCCAGCGCCACGCCGACCTGACCAGCGTCGTCACGCACGGCGGCCTCGACGGCGTCACCAGCCAGCTGACCAAGGGCATGGTCACCGACCAGGCGCGCGGCGTCTTCCAGGGCCGGATCGTCGTCGAGAAGGGCGCCGACCAGACCGACGCGAGGATGGGCCATCACGCCCTGATCCTGTCGGACAAGGCCGAGATCGACGCCAAGCCCGAGCTGCTGATCTTCGCCGACGACGTCTCCTGCGCCCACGGCAACACGATCGGCGCCCTGGACGACGAGGTGCTGTTCTATGCCGAGCAGCGCGGCATCCCCGAGGCCGAGGCCAAGGCCATGCTGACCGTGGCCTTTGTCTGCGAGGTGATCGAGCGCATTGGGCACGAGGGCGCGCGCGACGCCGCCGCCGCCTGGGTCGTCCGCAAGCTGGGGAGCGAGGCATGACCAGCGCCGCGCTGACACCCCCATCCCCGACCCCTTCCCCGCAAGGGGGAAGGGGCTTGGACGTCGCGGCGATCCGCGCCCAGTTCCCAATCCTGGCGCGGGAAGTCCACGGCAAGCCGTTGATCTACCTTGACAGCGCCGCCAGCGCCCAGAAGCCGGACGCGGTGCTGGACGCGATGATGGGCCTGGCGCGGACCTCCTACGCCAACGTCCATCGCGGCCTGCACACGCTGGCCAACGAAACGACCGAAGCCTATGAAAAGGCCCGGGAAACCGTGGCGCGCTTCATCAACGCCGACCGCGACGAGGTGGTCTGGACCAAGAGTGCGACGGAAGCGGTGAATCTGGTCGCGTCCTCGTTTGGCCTCAGCCTGAGCGCTGGCGACGAGATCGTGCTCTCGGAGATGGAGCACCACGCCAACATCGTGCCATGGCACTTCCTGCGCGAGCGCAAGGGCGTCGTTCTGAAGTTTATCCCGGTGCTGGATGACGGGCGCCTGGACATGGAGGCCTATAAGGGCCTGCTGTCCGACAAGACCAAGATGGTCGCCGTCACCCACATGTCGAACGTGCTGGGCACGGTCAACGAGGTGGCCGAGATCGTTCGCCTGGCCCACGCGGCCGGCGCGCCGGTGCTGCTGGACGGCTGCCAGGGCGTGGTTCACGCCAAGGTCGACGTCAAAGCCCTGGACGTCGATTTCTACGTCTTCTCCGGCCACAAGCTGTACGGCCCGACCGGCATCGGCGTGCTCTATGGCAAGGCCGAGCGCCTGGCGGCCCTGCCGCCGTACCAGGGCGGCGGCGAGATGATCGGCTCGGTTTCGCTCGACAAGATCACCTATGCCGACCCGCCGCACCGCTTCGAGGCCGGCACGCCCGCGATCCTCGAGGCCGTCGGCCTGGGCGCGGCGATCGAGTGGCTGAACGGCTTGGACCGCGACGCGATCTTCGCCCACGAGCACGCCCTCTACGAACGCGTCGCCAAGCGGCTGCGCGGCGTCAATGGCGTGCGGATCCTCGGCGAGGCGCCCGGCAAGGGCGCGGTGCTGTCCTTCACGGTCGAGGGCGCCCACGCCCACGACATCGCCCAGGTGCTGGACCGCTACGGCGTCGCCGTGCGCGCCGGGACCCACTGCGCCGAGCCCCTGATGCGCCGTTTCGGCGTGACGTCGAGCGCCCGCGCCTCGTTCGCCCTATATAACACCGAGGCAGAGGCCGACGCGTTCGTCGACGCGCTGGCCAAGGCCCGCAGTTTCTTCAGTTGAGCCGCTTCATGACCGACGCCGCCGCCGCTCCCGAACCCGCTTCGGCCCTCTCGCAAGACGAGCTGAACCGGCTGACCGACCAGCTGATCGAGAAGCTGAAGACGGTCTATGACCCGGAAATCCCGGTCGACATCTATGAGCTGGGCTTGATCTACAAGGTCGACGTCTCGGACGACAGGGACGTGGCCATCGAGATGACCCTGACCGCTCCGGGCTGCCCGGTGGCCGGCGAGATGCCCGGCTGGGTCAAGGACGCCGTCATGGAGATCCCGGGCCTGAAGTCCTGCGCGGTCGACCTCGTCTTCGATCCGCCGTGGGACGCCTCGCGCATGAGCGACGAGGCCAAGCTGCAGTTGAATATGTTCTGATCGGTTCAAACGCCATGGAAGCCGCCGTCTCGCCCCGTCCCCGCCGCCCGCGCCCCAAGGTCGTCACCCTGACCGACGCCGCGGCCGCGCGCGTGAAGGAGATCATGGCCAAGGCCGACAAGCCCTATGTCGGCCTGCGCGTGGGCGTGAAGAACGGCGGATGCGCCGGCCAGGAGTACGTGTTCGAATACGCTGAGGAGAAGGGGCCGATCGACGAGGTCGTCGAGGACAAGGGCGTCATCATCCTGATCGAGCCGAAGGCCGTGCTCTTTTTGATCGGCACCGAGATCGACTACGAGGTGACTAAGCTGTCCTCGAAGTTCGTGTTCCATAATCCCAACGAGACCGACGCCTGCGGTTGCGGCGAGAGCGTGACGATTCAGCCGGCGGCCGAGGTTCAGGACTGATGTTGGCCAGAACCCCCGCCTGCGTCGAATGCGGTCTGCCGTGGGGCGCGCCGAGCTTCAAGCACGAGGACGAGGCGCCGCTCTATTGGTCGGATACCGGCCTGCTGTGCTCCTCGACCTGCGCCCAGACCCACTTCGGCAAGCGGAGGGTCGAGGGGACATTCGTGGCGATCCCGGCGGAGTGTCCGGTCGAGGTTTGAGCCGGGCGAAACCTTCTCCCTAGGGGATAGGCTTCGCTGTAACGACCTTCGTTTCTATCGGCACGTTCTTCCGCCCATCCCATTCCACAAGCACTGACTCCCGCGCGGGCGCGCCGCGCGCCTCCGCGATCAGTTCGTTGGTGCGTGTCTCGACCACCCGCTCCAGCTCCGCCATGAAGACGTCCTTCTCCAGTCCCAAGGGCAGGGGCGGCAGGAGCTCGACGGTGGCCACGCCGGGAGTCTTTTGCTTTTCCGTTTGCCGCCAGAAGCACCCCAGGTTCGTCGCGACCGGCACCACCGGCAGGCAGAAGTCCTTGCTCATGTGATAGACGCCCGTCCGGTAGCGGAACCGCTCGCCGGGCGCGGCCAGGTGGCCTTCGGGATAGATCAGGATGCGCCGACCCTCGGCCGCGACCTGGGCCGCGCTCTTGGACAGGGCTTCGCGCGCTTCGGGACCGCCGCAGCTGTCGACGACGATGGCGCCGAACTTCTTCAGGATCGCGCCGACCAGCGGGAATTTCTCCAGGTGGTCGCCGGTGACGAAAGAGAGGTTGTCCACGTGAGCGAACATCACGAAGCCGTCGCCCCAGCTATGATGCTTGGCGGCGATGATGCACGGGCCGGCGGGTAGGTTCTCCTGGCCCTTCAGCTGGACCTCCACGCCCGCGAGGCGATCTAGCGCCCAGAGCATCCGGCGACTGTAGAGCCGCAGCGCGAAGGTCACCGCATCGCGTCCCGGCGCCAGCGCGGCGAGGGCGGCCGACAGGCCGTAGAAGATCGACAGGACCCAGTAGTAGGCGTTGAAAAGCGCGCTGCGCATTGTGTTCGATCCTAGCGAGCGAAGAGCACGGCCTGGACGGCCGCCGTCATGAGTGAAGCGTGAGCCGAGAGGGCGTCGTCGCCCAGGCGGCCATAAGCTTTGTTTTGGGCGGTCTGGGTGATCACGCCGATCGCCATGGCGGCCAGCACGCGCGGGTCGCCCGGCGGCAGCTCGGCATTGATCATGGCGCGCTTGATCACGTTTTCGACCAAGGTGACCGGGTCGCGACCATCCTCCTGATAGTAGGGGAGGAAGTGGTTCAGCTGCAAAAGGTGGAACGAGAACAGCAGCCAGTCCTCGTCGGCTACCGCGCAATAGGCCTTCACCAGCGCCATGGCCTTGGCCTTGATCCCATCGACGGCGGCGGCTTCGTCCTCGATCAGTCGCGAGAGCCGCCGATGGCAGTCCATGAACAGGCCGACCGCCAGCGCGTCCTTGCTCTTCCAGTGGCGATAGATCGCGCCTTCCGAGACCCCGGCGCGGGCGGCGATCGCCTTGGTCGTGGTCGCGTCGACGCCGTCGGCGACGAAGGCTTCGAGGGCGGCGCGTTCGATGCGGGGCTTGGCGCTCATGAGACAAGCATCGCGCCGTGCCCTTGAAATGCAAGTGAGTAATCACTTACATTTCCGTGATCGACATTGACCCGGCGCGGCCGGGCGGCGACACACGGCCATGGTCCAGACGGTTTTGATCTATTCGATGGGCGAGGTGATCGGCGACGGCCTGATCAAGCTGCCCTTCATCGCTGGTCTGCGGGCGGCGTTCCCCGATGCGCGGATCACTTGGTGCGCCGCCAAGGGCGACACCGTCTACACGGGGCCGCTGAAGACCGTGGTCCAGGGCTATATCGACGAGGTGATCTTGGAGGGCGCGAACGGCGCCAGCGTGCTCGACAGCCTGCCTTGGTCCAGGCCGTTTGGCGGTCGTAAGTTCGACCTCGTCATCGACACCCAGGAGAACCTGCGGCGCGGCGGCGTCGCCCGGCGCGGCGCGGCGGGGCGTTTCGTATCGGCGGCGCGGCAGGCGCGGAGCCAAGATTGGCCCGTGGCGGTGACTGACCGCCTGGCGCGACTGCTGACGCTGGCCACGGACGGGCAGGGCGCGCCGAGGCCCCTGGCGCTGACCCATCCCGACGCCCTGAAGGCCGCCGAGATCCTGCTGCCGGCCGGTCAGACCTATGTCGGCCTCGCGCCCGGCGCGGGCGGCCAGGACAAGCGCTGGCCGCTTGAGAACTATCTCGACCTGGCGCGTCGGATCGTCGCCCAGGGCTGGACGCCAGTGTTCTTCTTCGGCCCCGACGAGGCCGAGGACGCGGCGATCGCCGCGCGCGAGATCCCGCGGGCGGTGCAGCCCGAACGCAATCGGACGGACGGCCTGCCGGTTAAGGGGCCGCTACTGGTCATCGCCCTGGCCGGACGTCTCGCGGCGGGCGTCGCCAATGACGCCGGCCCTGGCCACATGCTGGCCGCCGGCGGCGCGCCCTTGCTCTCCTTGCAACAGGACCGCCGCAAAGCCGTGAAGTTCCGTCCCGCCGCCGAGCGGCTTGAGATGCTGATCGCGGAGGACTACGGAAGCGGCATGGGCGCCTTGCCGACCAACGCGGTCTGGGCGGCCGTCGAAAAGTTGGTGTCCGGAGCGTCCTGAATGTCCATCCTCGCGCCGATCTCGGCGGGCGAACTGGTCGACAAAATCACCATCCTGCGGGTGAAGGCCGAGCGGATCGGCGATGCGGCCAAGGAAGCTAATGTCCGCAAGGAGCTGGCCCTGCTGGAGGCCACCGCGCGCGAACATCTGCCCGATACCGCGGAGATCGCGCGCTTGACCGACGAACTGACCGACGTCAACGCCGCGCTCTGGGACATCGAGGACGGCAAGCGCGACTGCGAGCGCCGCCAAGACTTCGGCCCGGACTTCGTGGCCCTGGCGCGCCGCGTCTACATCGACAACGACAAGCGCGCGGCGATCAAGCGCGCGATCAATGAGGCCGCCGGCTCCGAGATCGTCGAGGAGAAGAGCTACAAGCCGTATCTCCAGGCGTCGAAAGACTGATGCAAGTCGTTCGCGGCGCTCGGGAAATGGTCGCCGGCATGACGCCCGAGCTTAAGAACGGAGTCTATGTCTTCTGCGCCGCCGGTGATCGGGATTGGTGGGCTTTGGAGCCGTTGGCGATGTTTCGCGAAGCCGAGGGTGTCAGCCTGATCCTGGAAGCCGAAGCGGCGAGGTCAGCGGGCTTCTCCGTCGACGCGCCGATGGCGATGATCACCCTGAACGTCTATTCCGCCCTCGACGGCGTCGGCCTGACCGCCGCCGTGGCGACGGCGCTGGCCGAGGCCGGGATCGCCTGCAACATGGTCGCGGCGCTGAACCACGACCATGTCTTCGTGCCGGCCGAGCGCGCGGCTGAGGCCCTGGCGGCGCTTAGGGCCTTGCAGGTTTCGGCTACCGCCCCTTGAACGCCGCCGCGCGCTTCTGCAGGAAGGCGGTGACGCCTTCGAGGAAGTCCTCGGTCTTGCCGGCGAACTTCTGAGCCTTGCGTTCGGCGTGCAGCTGGCCGGTCCAGTCGGCGTCCAGGCTGTCCCACACGAGCTTGCGGATCGCGCCTAGCGCCGCCGGGCCCCGCGCCAGCTCCTGGGCGATCGCCGTCGCCGCGCCGATCAGCTCTTCGTCGGGAACGCAGCGATTAACGAGGCCCCATTGCAGAGCGGTGGCGGCGGGAATCTTGTCGCCCAACAGCATCATTTCCATAGCGCGCGCCTTGCCGATCAGGCGCGGCAGCAGATAGGTCGAGCCGCCGTCGGGAACGAGGCCGATGCGGCGGAAGGCCTGCAAGAAATAGGCGCTCTCGGCCGCCACGATCATGTCGCCCATTAGGGCGATCGAGCAGCCGACGCCGGCCGCCGGACCGTTCACCGCCGTCACGATCGGCAACGGGAAGTCCCGCAACAGCGTCATCAGCGGATTATAGGTGTTCTCCAGCGCCGAGCCGGCGTCTGGCTTGCCGTCGACGTCCAGTTCGCGGCCGGCCGCGCCGCCGCCCGACAGGTTCGCGCCGGAGCAGAAGCCGCGGCCCTCGCCGGTCAGGATGACGGCGCGCGCCTCGACCTTGCCGGCGGCGATCGACGAGAAGGCATGGATCAGCTCGCGAGCGATCTCCAGGCTGGCGGCGTTCAGCGTCGCCGGATCGGCGAGGGTGACCGTGGCGACGCCGCCTTCGGTCGAGACGCGGATCTTTTGATAGTCCCCATGGGCGGTCATGACGCGGGCTCCCTAAGTTCTTTGGGGAGACTCTAGGCGCCTTTGCCGCTTGGGAAGGCTAGCGGAATCTTCAAAAGCAAACGCCGCCGATCCTTCGATCGACGGCGCTCGGCGGTCTTTTGATGAATGGCGTCAGGCGGCGTTCGCCGACGCGGGCGAGGTTTCGGCCGAGGTGACGCGGTTGCGGCCGCCGCGCTTGGAGGCATAGAGCGCCGCGTCGGCGCGTTCCATGATCGAGTGGCCGCTTTCGCCCGGCTTACGCTCGGCGAAGCCCGACGAGATGGTGATCGCGCCCAGGTCCTCGTTGGTCGAGCGACGCTTGAGCATCCGAGAGGAAACCTCGACGCGAATTTCCTCAAGGGTGTTGGAGACGGCCTTGGCGGTCTCGCGCGGGAAGATCATCGCGAACTCCTCGCCGCCGTAGCGGGCCGCGAATCGCGGCGGGGCGGCGACGCGGCCGATGACCGACGCGACGTAGCGAATGACCTGATCGCCGGTCTGGTGGCCCCAGGTGTCGTTGAAGCCCTTGAAATGGTCGATGTCGAGCACGGCCAAACAGATCGTCGTGCCGCTTTCGTCAGCCTCCTGGCAGGCGCGATCTAGTTCTTCGTCGAACGCCTTGCGATTGGCCAGATTGGTCAGGCCGTCGGTCGTGGCGTCGCGGCGGACCTGTTCGAGGTGCTCGCGCAGGCGCTCGACCTCCGAGGTCGATTCGGCCAGGCGCGCTTCGAGCGACCGGTTTTCCTTGGCGACGCGCCGGGTGGCTTCGGCGAGGCCGCCGACCAGGTTCTTGATGGCTTCGACGTCGGTGGTCTTGTCCAGGGTCTTGCTGGCGCCGGCCAATTCCTTGCCGAAAGCCGCGTTGGACTTCTGGGCGTTCTGGATAGCCTTGGAGACGGCTTCCAGTTCCTTGGACAAGATGTCGCCCGCGTCGCGGATCTGCTGGTTCAGTCTGGCCTTGGGCAGATAGGCGGCGGCCAGTTCTTCGGAGACCAGCTCGGTCATCGGTTCGCCGAGGGAAATCAGACGGGTCAGTTCGCGGGCCAGGGCACCTTCGGGATCGGCCACATAGTGCGTCCACAGCTCGAAGTTCAATGCCGTTGGCCAGACCTGATGGCGCTCCATCAGTTCCAAAGCGCGCGAGGCGATCTTGTAGGCTTCTGGACCGCGTAGCGTGGTTTCGACGTCCGACATGTCTTCTTCCTTGGTCGACGCGGCCCCCTGCGGCGACGCCGATCACTTGGAGCGCGAGCATAGGCCCTAGAGTTCTTACGAGCCGTTAAGAACGAACGCCGTTCGCTTGCGCGATGACCTAGTCTCGCGCATGGTGAACGCTGATAAGGTGAGCCTCGCGCCGACAGGGCGGGCCGCGGGAGGAGCGACAGATCATGAACGCACCGGTTAATCTGACTTTGGACGCTCACAAGGCGCTCATGGACGACGTCTTGCGGAGGCAAAAGGCCGCGCACCTGCGCGACGGTCCGCCCAGCGCGGAGAAGCGGATCGACTGGCTGAACCGCTGTATCGACCTCCTTGTCGGGCATCAGGCGGAGATCGCCAAGGCGGTCAACGCTGACTTCGGGGCGCGCTCGGCCGACGCCACGGCCCTGACGGACGTGGCCGGGTCGATCGGCCCGCTGAAGTTCGCCCGCGACAACCTCGCCAAGTGGATGAAGCCCGAGAAGCGCAAGACGACCCCGGCGATCCTGGGCCTGTTCGGCGCGAAGGCTCAAATCCAGTACCAGCCCAAGGGCGTGGTCGGGGTGATCAGTCCGTGGAACTTTCCGGTCAACCTGACCTTCGCGCCACTCGCGGGCGTGTTCGCGGCCGGAAACCGGGCGATGATCAAGCCATCGGAATTCACGCCCGCCACCTCGGACCTGCTCAAGGCGATGTTCGCCAAGGCCTTTTCCGAGGAGGAGGTCGCGGTCTTCGTCGGTGGACCCGAAGTGGGTCAAGCCTTCTCGGGCCTGGCCTTCGATCACCTGGTTTTCACCGGCGCGACCTCCGTGGCCAAGCACGTGATGCGAGCGGCGGCCGAGAACCTGGTGCCGGTGACGCTGGAATTGGGCGGCAAGAGTCCGGTGATCCTGTCGCGCGGCGCCGACATGGCCACGGCCGCGGCGCGGATCATGAACGGCAAGACCCTGAACGCCGGACAGATCTGTTTGGCGCCCGACTATGTGTTCGCGCCCCAGGACCAGGTCGAGACCTTCGTCGAGGAGGCCAAGGCCGCCGTCGGCCGCTATTTCCCGACCATCAAGGACAATCCCGACTACACCGCCGTGGTCGCCCAGCGCCATTACGACCGCGTGAAGGGCTATGTGGATGACGCCCGCGCCAAGGGCGCTCGCATCGTCGAGATCAATCCGGCCGGCGAGGACCTGTCGCAGCAGGAGCACCGCAAGATCGCCCCGACCCTGATCCTGGACCCCACCGACGACATGAAGGTGATGCAGGAGGAGATCTTCGGACCCGTCCTGCCGGTGAAGACCTACAAGTCCGTCGACGAGGCCGTCGACTATGTGAACGCCCGCGAGCGGCCGCTGGCGCTCTACTGGTTCGGGACCGACGATGCCGAGAAGGATCGGGTGCTGGCGCGCACTACCAGTGGCGGCGTGACGGTCAACGACGTCATCTTCCACGTCGCCCAGGAGGAGCTGCCCTTCGGCGGCATTGGTCCGGCCGGCATGGGCGCCTATCACGGCCACGACGGCTTCCTCGAATTCAGCCACAAGAAGGCGGTGTTCCAGCAACTGAAGAAGGACATCGCGCCGATGCTGGCGCTGCGTCCGCCTTATGGCGAAGGCATCCGCAAGTACTTGGCGGATCAGATCAAGCGGTAGCGTCGAGGCCTCGGCCCGGCGCGCGCTGGGCGGAACATGAAAAAGGCGCCGGATGATCGTCCGGCGCCTTTGACGTTCGTGGGGCTGGAGAGCCTCAGTTGTCGGTATTGGCCTTGGCGACGCCCGGCGTGGGGCGGGCCAGGAAAGCCGGGATGTCGGCGCCGAAGCCGACCACGCGCCGATCGTCGTCGTCGCGGTCCCGGACCGGCTGGACGCCGCGCACGGGACGTTCGGGGCGCTCGGGACGGGCGGCGCGCGG
The DNA here is from genome assembly GCF_000372645.1 of Caulobacter vibrioides OR37. Lineage (GTDB taxonomy): Bacteria > Pseudomonadota > Alphaproteobacteria > Caulobacterales > Caulobacteraceae > Caulobacter > Caulobacter vibrioides_E. The sequence goes on from NZ_APMP01000001.1 coordinate 241,962, forward strand.
TTCGGCCTCGATCGGGGCCGGAGCGACCGTTCTCGGCTCGCGCGGCTCGCGGTCGCGGCGCGGCCTGCGTTCGCGGGCCGGACGCTCCTCAAGGGCTTCCGGCGCGTCGGCGGCGACTTCGGCGGGCGTCTCGGCGGCGTCCTCGGAGCGCCCGCGACGGCCGCGGCCGCCACGTTCTTCCCGGTCGCCGCGATCACGGCCGCCGCGCTTGCGATCGCGGTCGCCCTCGCGCTTGACCGTGACGGCGTTCGAGTAGTCGAGGTCCAGCTTCTCTTCCTCGGGCGTCGAGCCGATCAGCTTGATGACCTTGTCGAAGCCCTTGTCGTCGGACGGCGTCACCAGCATGTAGGCTTCGCCGGTGCGCCCAGCGCGGCCCGTGCGGCCGATCCGGTGCACATAGTCGTCGGCGTGGTGCGGGACGTCGTAGTTGAAGACGTGGCTGACCGCCGGAATATCCAGGCCGCGCGCGGCGACGTCGGAGGCCACCAGGATCTTCAGCGCGCCCGAACGGAAGTCCGCGAGGGTCTTCATCCGCTGGGTCTGGTCCAGGTCGCCATGGATCGGGGCGGCGTCGAAACCATGCACCTTCAGCGACTTGGCGACGATGTCGACCTCGGTCTTGCGGTTGCAGAAGACGATGCCGGTCTCGATGCCGGCCTTCTCGATCAATGCCCGCAGAGCCAGTCGCTTGGCCTTGGGATCGGAGGAGGGCACCTTGACCAGGCGCTGGGTGATGTTGGCGTTGGTTGTCGCCGGGCGAGCCACCTCGATCCGGACCGGGTCGCGGAGGAACTGCTTGGTCAGGCGGGTGATTTCCGGCGGCATGGTCGCCGAGAAGAACAGGGTCTGCTTCTTCGGCGGCGTCAGCTTGAAGATGCGCTCGATGTCGGGGATGAAGCCCATGTCGAGCATCCGGTCGGCCTCGTCGACCACCATCATCTGCACGCCGGTCATCAGGAGCTTGCCGCGCTCGAAGTGGTCGAGCAGGCGGCCGGGCGTGGCGATCAGCACGTCGACGCCGCGGTCCAGCTTCTTTTCCTGGTCGCCGAACGAGACGCCGCCGATCAGCAGCGCCCAAGAGAGCTTGGTGCCCTTGGCGTATTTCTCGAAGCTGGCGGCGACCTGGTCGGCCAGTTCGCGGGTCGGGGCGATGACCAGGGCCCGCGGCATCCGGGCCTTGGCGCGGCCCGAGGCGAGGCGATCGACCATCGGAAGGGTGAAGGCGGCGGTCTTGCCGGTGCCCGTCTGGGCGATGCCGAGGACGTCCTGGCCCGCGAGGGCGACCGGAATGGCCTGGGCTTGAATGGGGGTCGCGGTGGTATAGCCGGTGTCGGCGACCGCCTGCAGGGTCGTGGGCGAAAGCCCGAGGTCGGAAAATTCGGTCATTACACGCTGGTCTGATCCGGAGCCGCCCGTGCTTGGGCGAGCGGGCGGCGCGGATTCGCCAGACCTGCTCCGAAGTTGGGGATAAATAGGCCGAAAGTCGGCAAAGTCAATCTCCACAAGGCGATAGGGGGTATTCGGAGCTTTGCTCGGAACGACTGTGCGGACCTGAAAACGCCGTGGCGCTGGCGCCGCGTCGATGCTCGCTCTATATCCGCCGACACATGAGCATCGACCACGACTCCCGCCTCCGGCGCCTTCGGTTCCGCGCCTGGCATCGCGGTTTCCGGGAAGCGGACCTGATCCTTGGGCCGTTTGCGGACATCCATGGCCCGAGCCTGACGCCCGAGCAGTTCGACACCCTGGAAACCCTGCTGGAACAGTCGGACCGCGAGATCTACGCCTGGATCGTCGGCCAGGAGGCCACGCCCGAACGGTTCGAGACGGACGTCATGGCGATGATCCGCGCGTTCAGGTTCCAGGCGCACGCCTCGCGCCCCGCCGGCGACGGCGCCTGACCCTTTAGATCAAGAGACCCGATGGCCTACGACGCCAAACAGATCGCCAAGGCCGCCGGCGGCCTGACCCTCGCCGGCGCGCCGGAAGGCTTCGACGCGCTGGTGATGGCCGACATCGCCCGGGCGCGCGGCGGCCTGACCGCGTTCGTGGCCCGGGACACCGCGCGCGCCAACGCTTTCGTCGACGCCCTGAAGTTTTTCGCGCCCGAGATCGAGGCCGTGCCAATGCCGTCGTGGGATTGCCTTCCCTACGACCGCATTGGTCCGTCGTCGGGCGTCTCGGCCACGCGGATGGCGACCTTGTCGCGCCTGGCCAGGGGCCTGGGCGACGGCAAGCCGGCCATGCTGGTCATCGCCGCGCCAGCGCTGTTGCAGCGTGTGCCGACGAAGGATGTGCTGCTGCGCGCCAGCTATAGCGCCAAGGTCGGCGCCGTGGTCGATATCAAGGACCTTGAGCGCTATTTCGCCGTCAACGGCTATGCCCGCGCCTCCACCGTCTCCGAGCGGGGCGAGTTCGCGATCCGCGGCGGCGTCATCGACGTCTATCCGCCGGCCGCCGAGGAGCCCGTTCGCCTCGACCTGTTCGGCGACACGCTGGAGAGCATCCGCGCCTTCGATCCCGAGACCCAACGCTCGACCAAGCAACTGACCGAGATCAATCTCCTTCCGGTCAGCGAGGCCTTGCTGGACGCCGACGGCATCTCGCGCTTCCGCAAGGGCTATGTCGCCGAGTTCGGCGCGCCCGGCGACGATCCCTTGTACGCCACCGTCAGCGAGGGCGGCCGTCGCGCCGGGTTGGAGCACTGGCTGCCGCTGTTCTACGAGCGGATGGCCAGCCTGTTCGACTATCTGCCGGCCGGCGCCCTGATCGGCGTCGACCACCAGGCGACCGAGGCGCGGGACGAGCGCCTGTCGATGATCCTGGACGCCTATGAGGCGCGGTCGCAGGCCGATCGCAAATCCTCGTACCGCCCTCTGCCGCCCGAGGCGCTGTATCTGACGGTGGAGGAGTGGGAGCGGGAGATCGCCGATCGCCCGAACCGTCGCTTCACGCCGTTCCAGCCGCAGGGGCTGGACGTCGTCGACATGGGCGCGAAGCTGGGCCGGGTCTTCGCCGCCGAACGCGCCCAGGACAGCGTCAACCTGTTCGAGGCCACCGCGGCCCACGCCCGCGATCTCGCGGGCAAAGGAAAACGCGTGCTGTTCGCCTCGTGGTCCGAGGGCTCGTCCGAGCGCCTGGGGACCATGCTGGGCGATCATGGTCTGAAGAAGATCCCGTATGCCGGCTACTGGCAGGCGGCCAAGGCCAATGACCCCAAGGTTCCGCAGCGGGTCGTGCTGCCGCTGGACCACGGCTTCGAGACCGACAGCCTGGCGGTCATTTCAGAGACCGACATCCTGGGCGACCGTCTGGCGCGGCCGCGCAAGAAGCGCCGCGCCGCCAACTTCCTGGCCGAGGCCTCGGCCCTGACGCCGGGCGATCTGGTCGTCCACATCGATCACGGCATCGGCCGCTACGAGGGCCTGAAGACGCTCGACGTGCAGGGCGCGCCACACGACTGCCTGGACCTGCTCTACGGCGGCGAGGCCAAGCTCTATCTGCCGGTCGAGAATATCGACCTCCTGACCCGTTACGGCGCGGCCGACGCCGACAACGTTCAGCTGGACAAGCTGGGCGGCGCGGCCTGGCAGGGACGCAAGGCCAAGGCGCGCGAGCGTCTGCGGGTCATGGCCGAGGGCCTGATCCAGATCGCAGCCGCGCGCCAGCTCAAGCATGTCGAGGAGACCGATCCGCCGTCGGGCGTGTTCGACGAGTTCTGCGCCCGCTTCCCCTACGAGGAGACGGACGACCAGCTGAACGCCATCCACGACGTGCTGGAGGACTTGGCGTCCGGCAAGCCGATGGATCGCCTGATCTGCGGGGACGTCGGCTTCGGCAAGACCGAGGTGGCCCTCCGTGCGGCCTTCGTCGTGGCGATGAGCGGCAAGCAGGTGGCCGTGGTCTGCCCAACGACCCTCTTGGCCCGCCAGCACTACAAGACCTTCAAGGACCGTTTCCAGGGCTGGCCCGTGAAGGTCACGCGTCTGTCGCGCCTGGTCACCGGCAAGGAAGCCGCCGACACCCGCGCCGGCCTGGCCGACGGCAGCCTGGAGATCGTGGTCGGCACCCACGCCATTCTGTCCAAGCAGGTGTCGTTCAAGGACCTGGGCCTGGTCATCGTCGACGAGGAACAGCACTTCGGCGTCAAGCACAAGGAGAAGCTCAAGGAGCTTCGCGCCGACGTGCACATGCTGACCCTGACCGCCACGCCGATCCCGCGCACCCTGCAGATGGCGCTGTCGGGCATCCGGGAGATGTCGATCATCGCCACGCCGCCCGTCGATCGCCTGGCGGTGCGCACCTACATCAGCCCGTTCGATCCTGTGACGCTGCGCGAGGCGCTGCTGCGCGAGAAGTACCGTGGCGGCCAGTCTTACTACGTGGTGCCGCGCATCAAGGACCTGGAGGACATCGAGAAGTTCCTGCGCGTCCATGTGCCGGAGGTGAAGTACGTCGTCGGCCATGGCCAGATGGCGGCCACCCAGCTGGAAGACGTGATGACGGCCTTCTACGAGGGCCAGTACGACGTGCTTCTCGCGACGACGATCGTCGAGAGTGGGCTGGATATCCCCTCGGCCAACACGTTGATCGTCCACCGCGCCGACATGTTCGGCCTGGCCCAACTCTACCAGATCCGGGGCCGGGTCGGCCGCTCCAAGGCGCGCGCCTACGCCTATCTGACCACGCCGGTCGAGAAGTCGCTGACCCTGTCGGCGGAAAAGCGCCTGCAAGTGCTGCAATCGCTGGACAGCCTGGGCGCAGGCTTCCAGCTGGCCAGCCACGACCTTGACCAGCGCGGCGGCGGCAACCTGCTGGGCGACGAGCAGAGCGGCCACATCAAGGAGATCGGGGTCGAGCTCTATCAGCAGATGCTGGAGGACGCGGTCGCGGAGCTGAAGCAGCGGCAGGGCCAGGAAGCCCTGCTGGAAGACCGGGGCTGGTCGCCGCAGATCAATACCGGCGCCGCCGTGATGATCCCGGACGACTATGTGCCCGACCTGAACGTGCGCCTGTCGCTCTATCGCCGTCTGTCGGAAGCCGAGCAGGCCGCCGACCGCGAAGCCCTGGCCGCCGAAATGATCGATCGCTTCGGCCCCCTGCCGCCCGAGACCGACTCGTTGCTCAAGGTCGTGGCGATCAAGGGGCTGTGCCGCGAGGCCAATGTCGCCAAGATCGACGTCGGTCCCAAGGGCGCGGTCGTGGCCTTCCGCAACGACGAATTCGCCAACCCGCTGGCGCTGGTTCAGTTCGTGGCCAAGAACAGCCTGATCTGGAAGGCCCGACCCGACCAGAAGGTCGTGGTCAAGGGCGAGTGGGACACGCCGGCCCAGCGGCTCGACGCGGCCGAGAAGATCCTGACCGCGCTGTCCAAGCTGGCCAAGGCCTGAGCCCGAACGCCTTCCATCGGTGCCGCGCCGATGGAAGGCTTGGGCCCCTCTAGCGCTTGCGCACGAACACCGTGCCGGCCGAATAGCCCGCGCCGAAGCTGCAGATCAGGCCGGTTTCGCCGGCGGCGAAATCGTCATTGGCCGAATGGAAGGCGATGATCGAGCCGGCCGAGCTGGTATTGGCGTACTCGTCCAGGATGATGACGTTCTCGCCGGGAGCGGGGTCGCGGCCGAGCACCTTGCGCCCGATCATCTCGTTCATGTTGATATTGGCCTGGTGCAGCCACAGGCGCTTGAGGCCGGTCGGGTCGACGCCCAGGTCGGCGGCGTGTTCGATGATCATCTCGCTGACCATCGGCACGACCTCGCGGAACACCTTGCGGCCTTCCTGGACGAACAGCTTGTCCTTGGCGCCGACGCCTTCCGGCGCGGCGCGGTTCAGGAAGCCGAAGTTGTTGCGGATATTGTTGGAGAACACGGTCTTCAGGCGCGTTCCCAGGATTTCCCAGCCGCCCTTGGCCAGGTCCGCGTCCTCGACGATCACCGCCGTGGCCACGTCGCCGAAGATGAAGTGGCTGTCGCGGTCCTTGAAGTTCAGGTGGCCCGAGCAGATCTCGGGATTGACCATCAGCACGGCCTTGGCGCTGCCGGTGGCGACGAAGTCAGCGGCGGTCTTGATGCCGAAGGTGGCCGACGAACAGGCCACGTTCATGTCGAAGGCGAAGCCGTCTATGCCCAGCGCCTGCTGCACCTCGATGGCCATGGCCGGATAGGGGCGCTGCATGTTCGAGGCCGCGCAGATCACCGCGCCGATCTCGGACACGGGCTTGCCCCAGCGGGCGATGGCGTCCTTGGCCGCCTCGACCGCCATTTCGGCGAGGATGGAAATCTCCTCGTTGGGACGCTCGGGAATGATCGGACGCATGACCTCCGGATCGACGATGCCGTCCTTGTTCATCACGAAGCGCGCCTTGATGCCGGAGGCCTTCTCGATGAACTCGGGCGAGGAGGGGGCCAGGGCGACCACCTCGCCGGCCGCGATGGCCTCGGCGTTGGCGGCGTTGAAGCGCTCGACGAAGGTGTTGAAGGCCTCGACCAGCTCGGCGTTCGAAATGCTGTGAGGCGGGGTGTACAGCCCCGTGGCGGCGATGACGGCTTGCGGCAAGGCGACGGTCCCGATGATGCGCGCGGGCCTAGGAGCCCGCGTTCTGACGTTTGTTTGACCCGTAGATAGCATGGATGGCGGCGCCGTCATCCCCGTGGCTTTGGGGCCACGACACGCAATGGCCTTGAACCCGGCCGTGAACCGCCCCACGCCCGCCGCGTTATCCGCATAGCCCTAGGCTGGCTGAGGGAGCTGAAGAGTACGCGTAGCATAGGAGTTCAACGATGAAGACTCTCATCGCCACTACCCTGGTCGCTGGTTCGGTTCTCGCGGCCCCGCTCATGGCTCAGGCCCAGAATTCGACGGAGGTCTACGGCTCTCTGAATTATGACCAAACTCGGACCCGAGGCGCCGACACCGGCGCTATTCAAGGGCGCGTGGGCGCCAAGTTTACGCCTAATTTTGGCGTTGAAGCCGAAGCCGCTGGCGGCGTCGATGGCGACACCGTCTACACCCCGGGCGGTCCCGCTCACGTGAAGATGGAGCACCAGGTCGCGGCCTACGCCGTCGGCTACCTGCCGGTGACCCAGAACCTCGATCTTCTGGGCCGCGTCGGGTATGGGTCGACGAAGTTCAGCACCAACAATCCGGCCGCCACCGACTTCGACGGCAGCCATGACAGCTGGAACTATGGCGTCGGCGCCCAGTACAAGATCGACGACAAGAACGGCATCCGCGCCGACTGGACCAAGTCCGAATACAGCAAGAGCGACTTGAGCTCGAACACGGTGTCGCTGGGCTACGTCCGCAAGTTCTAGGCGTCGGCTCGAAGTGAAGACGGCGCGCCTCTCGCGGGGCGCGCCGTTTGCTTGGGCGGGATCAGCTGATGATGGTCGGCTGATCCGGCGTCGCGGGCGTGGCCGCGTAATAGTGGTTGTGGATCACCGGGCCGGCGCCGGGCGGACCGGGGCGGCCTTTGGGATCCTCGCCATAGCGGTTCGGGCCAGGCGTGCTGTCCAGAAGCGTGAAGATCAGGATCACGAAGCTGCCGAAGGGGATGAAGCTGATCAGCAGCCACCACCCCGACTTGTCCGTGTCATGCAGGCGCCGGACCGTGACGGCGAGCGCCGGAATGATCAGAGCTATGAAGAAGAGCAGCGCCAACAGGGTGAACAGGCCAACGAGGATAGCCACGGGCCCATCCTGTCGACCGCTCGTCGTCCCATAGGCGACCGAAGCAATGATGAAGAAGCCGGCGGTCACCAGCAGCTGGAAGAGCGCGAACAGCCAGTACTCCGACCGCCTGGCCCGGCCTTCGAACACCGCGAACTTGCGTAGCGGCTCAAGCATCAAGCTCATCACACTTCCCCTTTTGGCGACGCCGAGGCGGCGCGCTCAACCCTAGGGGAGGATAGCCAAGGCCGGTGGTGTTGGTAAAGCCCGGGGCTCGCGCTTGACGCCCGGGCCTGGATCGTCAATCTGAACGGCAATAAGTTATCGGGGGGATGCGTCGGTCTTGGACAAGGCGCTGTTGATTCAGCTGGGCGGCTCCGCGGCCGGTATCGCTGTGCTCGTGGGGTTCACGGCCTGGATGGGCGTGGCGCGGCCGACGCCGCCGCTGGACGCCGAGTCGGCCCGGGCATTGCTGGCGCTCGAATTTCCCGATCAGCGGCCCGACAGGGTCTGGATTTCCGCCGATGGCGCGGCCGTGATCGCGCGCGATGGCGACGCGGCCTTGGTGCTGTACCGGCGGGGCGACGGTTACGTCGCGCGAGACCTGCCGTGGAGCGCGATCGCCAGCCTGAAGCCAATCAACGGCCGGGTGAGGCCGCGCTTGTCCGACGCCCGTCCCGTCCTCGCCGTCAAGGACGATGTCTGGCCGCCCAGAGAGTTCGCCTGATGCTCAAAGCGCCCTTCGACCCAGTCCAGCTGGCCATCCCGTTTTTCATTCTAGCGATCGTTCTGGAGATCCTGCTGGGCCGCTTCGGCAAGGCCAGGGCCCACTACGAGGTGCGCGATACGGCCACGTCGCTGACCATGGGTCTGGGCAGCACGATCGCCGGCGCGCTGTTCGGCGGCGTGATCTTCGCCACGACGGTCTGGGTCTATCAGCACCGTCTCTTCACGATCCCGATGAACGCGGTCTGGGCCTGGATCGCCGTCTTCCTGCTGGAGGACCTGACCTACTACTGGTTCCATCGCCTGGCGCACGAGCGGCGCGTCTGGTGGGCCAGCCACGTCAACCACCACACCTCGACCCACTACAACCTCTCGACCGCCCTGCGGCAGACCTGGACCGGCGGCGTCGCGGGCACCTGGCTTCTGTGGCTGCCGCTGTCCTTCCTAGGCTTCCCGCCGGCCATGGTGGCGATCCAGAAGGGGATCAGCCTCGTCTACCAGTTCTGGATTCACACCGAGGCGATCAAGCGGATGCCTGGCTGGTTCGAGGCGGTGTTCAACACGCCCTCGCATCACCGCGTGCACCACGCCCGCAACGCCCGCTATCTGGACGCCAACTATGCCGGGATCCTGATCATCTGGGATCGGATGTTCGGGACCTTCATCCCGGAGGTCGACGAGGAGCCCTGCCGCTATGGCACGGTGAAGAACCTGGGCAATTTCAATCTTCTGCACAATGTTTTCCACGAGTGGATCGGCATCGCCAAGGACGTGGCGGGATCGCCGCGTCACGCGCTGGGCTACATCTTCGGCCCGCCCGGCTGGAGCCCGGACGGCTCGCGCGACACCTCGCACACGCTGAAGGCCAAATGGCGGGCGCGGGTGGGGGCGGACTCAACGGATCAGCGGATCTAGGGGCTGAATTTGATTGTTGTTCTTGGTTCGGTCGATGTTCAGCCCGAGAGCCTGGACTTGACATTGCGGGTGGCGCTCGAGCATTGCGCGCGCTCGCGTGAAGAGCCCGGGTGTATTTCCCACGAGTGCTTTCAGGCGGTCGGGCGACCAAACCTGCTGCAATTTGTCGAGGTCTGGTCGGACATGACCGCCCTGCGCGCACACTTCGCGGTCGACGCCTCGAAGCAGTTCGCGGCGCAGATGGGAAAGCTCGCCGTCAAGCCGCCGGTCATGCGCATTCTGCAAGCCGAGGAGCTGGGCTGAACTCGCCGGGCCCCTGACTCTTTAGTCGCGCAATAGCGGCAGCGAGAGACCCGTCGCCTGGCGCGTCGCCAGCATTTCCCTGCGGAAGCGGAACAGCTCGGCCGGGCGGCCGCCGGTCTCGGCGTCCAGGCGTCCCAAGCCCTCGACCAGTTCCTCGCGCTCGACCACGCGACGGAAGTTCTGCTTGTGCAGCGGCACCCCGGCGATGGCCTCGACCGTGCGCTGCAGGGTCGACAGGGTGAATTCCTCGGGCGTCAACTCGAACACCACGGGGCGGTACTTGATCTTGCCGCGCAGGCGCGACAGGCCGGTGGCCAGGATGCGCCGGTGGTCCGAGATCATCGGTTCGCCCAGGGCGGCCGACAGAGCCTTGGGCTCGGCCGGATCATGACCCTCGGCGCGGGCGGCGTCGCGGGCGGCCTCGGGGGCCAGGCCCGCCTCATAGAGCAGCTCGTAGCGCTCCAGCACCCGCTCCTCGTTCCAAGGGGCGCCGTCCAGGGCGAAGGCGAGGCGGGCGCGCGACCATCGGGCCGCGTCCTCGCCCGCCCAGCGACGCAGCGCCGGCGCGATGGCGTCGTCCAGCAGGGCGGGGCGACCATTGCGCCAGTCCTCCCAAGGGAAGAACCGGCTCCAGGGGGCCCAGGCCGTGTCGGGGGCGTCGGTGTCGACGGCCTTGGGCGTCAGGCCCAGATAGCCGACCGAGACCACGCGGGCCGCGCCGGCCCCGACCTCGGCGCGCGGCGCCTCCCGGCCCTTGTCGCCAAAGGTGTAGAGCTGTTCGACATAGCCCAACTGGAATCGGGTCTGCTGGGTCACGAAGGCTCGCAGCCCAAGCTCGAAAGTGCGGTGCGCCTCCGGATCGAAGGGGCCGAACGGCAGGCCCGAGAGCGGGGAGGCGACATCGGTGACGGCGTCGTGCGGTCGCACGGTCAGGACCACGGCCTCGCCGTCGCGGATCGCCACGACCACCGCCGACAAACCGATGACGACGGAGGCGTTCATTCGGTTTCGAACGCCGCGCCAGGGGCGCTCTCGTAACCCGCCGCGCGCGACAGCACGTGGAAGCGTTGGACATATCGCGCCTGGGCCTCGAACGGCGGCAGCGGGGTGATGCGCAGGTCGTAGCCGGCCGGCGGCGCGCCGAAGATGGCCAGGGATTCAGCGTGCTCGAAACCCGCCAGCTGCGTCGCCTCGAAGAAGGCGCAGGCGCGATCGGCCTGCTTGATCAGCTTCTTGATCGGCGCGGGCGTCTTCACCGGCAGGCCGAAACGAATGTGGATCGCGTCCTCCAACCTGGCCTCGAAGTCCTTGTAGCTCATGCCCAGCGCCGCCTTGAACGGGCTGATCATATCACCGATGACATATTCGCTGGCGTCATGCAGCAGGGCGGCCAGACGCCAGCGCGGCTCCAGGTCCGGCTTGATGTGCGCGGCGATCTCCTCGACCACCAAGCTGTGCTGCGCCACCGAGAAGCCGTGATCGCCGACCGTCTGACCGTTCCAGCGCGCGACGCGGGCCAGGCCATGGGCGATGTCCTCGATCTCGATGTCCATCGGCGACGGATCGAGCAGGTCCAGCCGTCGTCCGGAAAGCATCCTCTGCCATGCGCGGGGCGGCTTGCCCTTGGTATGCAGCCCTTTGGCCACGAGATCGTTCCTTGCGGTGAAGGTGGTTGACTGACCCATGGATTGAGAAAGATCAATGTGGTCGTCGCCGTCATCTGTGGAAATGCCCTCAAAGGGAGTTCGATCATGAGTTGGGCGAGAATCATGGTCCCGCTGGCCGGGACCGCGACCGACAAGGGCGTTCTGAGCTCCGCCGCGGCCCTGGCGGCCGCCTTTCAGGCCGAACTGGCCTGTGTTCATACGCCCGCCGACATGGCCGACCTTATGCCGTGGATGGGCGAGGGGTTCATGGGCGGCGTCCAGGTGACGGCGCTGGAAAGCCTCAAGGAAGCCGCCCAGGAGGGTTCCAGAAGCTGCGGCAAGCTGGTGGCCGAGACCGGCTATTCGCGCTCGCGACTGATCAGCCTTGAATCGCCCGTGTGGGCGGGGTTGGCCATGGAAGGCCGCCTGTCCGACGTCGTGGTGTTCGATGACGCTGCCGCGCGCGGCAAGGGGCCTCTGGCCGAGTCCTTCCAGCAATTGGTCGCTGACGAGCAGCGTCCCACCCTGGTCGCGCGCGAGGGCTTCAAGGTCGACGGGGTCGCGCTGGTCGCCTGGGATGGCGGCAAGGAGGCCAGTCGCGCGATGCGGACGTCGCTGCCTCTGCTTCAGAAGGCCCGTTCGGTGGTTGTCGCGGGCGCGGCTGGCGCGTCGTCGCGGGCTTTCGACCTGGACCGTCTGGCCGAGTTTCTGGCTGCGCGCGGCGTCCAGGCGCAGGTCAAGGCCCTGGAAGGCTCCAGCGACGCGGCGGGCCTCCTGCTGGGCGCGGCGCGCGAGGTGGGCGCAAGCCTGCTGGTGGCCGGCGCGTTCGGTCACCCGAGGCTGCAGGAATATATCTTTGGCGGGACCACCCGCTCGCTGCTGAACAGCGACGGCCCCTCGCTGTTCCTGTCGCACTAGCGCAAGCCGCGTGTGGCCTGAGCTAGATTTTGTCTCGCATCGCTTTCGCCGAAAACCCGCATTCACTTTCCGCGCGATGCTCTGAAACCACAAAAACAAGGGAGGCCCCATGTCTCTTTCACGCATCGTCATGCGCTTGGCGCGCAATCCGGGAACGGAGTTCTCCGGCGGCGACGACCATCGCGGCTACGCCCTGACCGCGCCCCTGACCGAGGACGGCCACCTCGACGAAGCCGAATACGCCAAGGTCAAGGATCGCTGCGACGTTCGCCGCTTCGCCCCCGACGAGGACCCGGTGGACGGCCGCCTGAACCGCCGCGGCGCGCGTTGGTTCTTCGACTACGACGACGCGGATGAGACCGACGACGAGCCCCTATATCGGCTGGGCCAGCATCGCTTCGCGCTCGGCGAATATGTCACCGTCACCGACGAAGGCGGCCAACCGCTGACCTACAAGGTGATGGAAGTCACGCCGGTCTAGCGGGCGTCTCGTTTGGATAGATCAAGCATCAGCCGCCGACGTTGTGTCGCAGCAGGGCCTTCATATCCTTGAAGATATCATGGTCGCCGGTGTCGCGGGTCTTGGCCTTGACGACCGCGACGGCCAGCGGGCCGCCCTTGGGGCCGCGCGCCTCGTAGCCGGCCAGGCGATAGCCCTTGGGCGCCTTGTCGTTGGCCAGGATGAAGGTCGAGCGCACCAGATTGTCGCCGGCCTTGCGGGCCTTGATCTCGGCCCCGCCGTTGCTGGCGTTGATCGACACGTCGCCGTCGCCGTGCTCGTCATCGCTGGCCGCGCCCGCGACAGCGCTCTTACGATCGTCATCGGACAAGTTGACGTTCTTGTTGATCTTCACCTCGGCCGCGCCGCCGTCGCTATTGATGGTCAGGTGACCGATGCGAATGTCCGCGCCGTGCTCGTTGGAGTCGATATTCACGCCCGGCAAGTGAATGCTGGTGTGGCCCTTGCTCTTGGCGTTGGGGGGCTTGGGCGGCGGCGGAGGCGGCGGCATCACGCTCTTCAGCTCGGCCTCGATCGGCGTCAGGGCCGACTCGGCGTCGCCGCTGGTCAGCTTGACCAGACGCAGCTCCACCGTCGCCTTGTCGGTGGCGTAGGCGCACGACTGGCCGTCCGGCGCGACGCTGACCCGCTTTAGGTAGCCCTGCTTTTCCGGACAATCCAGGCGGTCGATGACGCGAACCGGTTGACGACCCAGCTTGGGCGCAGCCGGCTTGGCTTGATCGCCATGGGTTTCGGCGCGCTGGCAGGCGGACAGGCCAGCCGCGCCGATCAGCAGCGCGGCGGCGAGCCATTTGGAGTGACGCATGGGTTTCCTTGGGATCTTCCCTGGTTTGAGCGGGAAGGTGAGCGTGCAACGTCCGCGCGTCCAGTGAAATCCCGGTAAGGGCTACTGACCGGGGCGGCCGCCGGACCCTTCGCGACGCGCCAGGAAGGCCAGGCGTTCGAAAAGGTGGACGTCCTGCTCGTTCTTCAGCAGAGCGCCATGCAGCGGCGGGATCAGCTTCGTGGGATCCTTCTCGCGCAGGACCTGATCGTCGATGTCCTCAACCAACAACAGCTTCAGCCAGTCCAGCAGCTCCGACGTCGACGGCTTCTTCTTCAAGCCCGGGACCTTGCGCATGTCGTAGAAAATACGCAGCGCTTCGGAGACCAGCTTCTGCTTGATGCCGGGGAAGTGGACGTCGACGATGGCCTGCATCGTCGCCTCCTCGGGGAAGCGGATGTAGTGGAAGAAGCAGCGGCGCAGGAAGGCGTCCGGCAGTTCCTTCTCGTTGTTCGAGGTGATGATAATGATCGGGCGGACCTTGGCCTTGATCGTCTCGTCGGTCTCGTAGACATAGAACTCGTTGCGATCGAGTTCCTGCAGCAGATCGTTGGGAAACTCGATGTCGGCCTTGTCGATCTCATCGATTAGCAGGACCGGGCGCTTAGGGCTCTCGAAAGCCTCCCAGAGCTTGCCCTTCTTGATGTAGTTGCGGACGTCCTTGACGCGCTCCTCGCCCAGCTGGCTGTCGCGCAGGCGAGTGACGGCGTCGTATTCGTAGAGGCCCTGCTGGGCCTTGGTCGTCGACTTGATGTGCCAGGTGATCAGCGGCGCGCCCATCGCCTTGGCGACCTCGTAGGCCAGGACGGTCTTGCCCGTGCCGGGTTCGCCCTTGATCAGAAGCGGCCGTTCCAGCGCCACGGCGGCGTTGACCGCGACCTTCAGGTCCTCGGTGGCCACGTAGTCGGAAGTGCCTTCGAAGCGTTGGCTCATGCCCTTCTCCGCCGGAATCGATCCGGTTCGAACAGTTGTTCAAATTGAACGGAGCAAACTACCGGCGCAAACGCGCTTGGCAAGAGCGCTTGGTTTCAGACGGGTATCGCATAGCCCTTGGCGCGGAGCTTCGCGGCCATCGCCTCGCGCTTTTCAGCCCAGTCTCGGGCCAGCAGGCCAAGCCCCACGACATCGACCGGCGCGCCGTTCTTGACGACATGTTCGCGAAAGAGCGCTTCGCGCTTGAAGCCATGCGCCTCGTGCAGCCTCCAGACGGCCTCGTTGGAAAGCAGCACCTCGCACCACAGCTTGGTGAGGCCCAGGACGCCGAAGACATGTTCGATCACCCAGAACTCGACATAGGAGCCCACGCCCAGTCCCCGGATGCCGGGATCGGCGAGATAGTAGGCCCAGGCGCAACGACCGTTGACCCTGTCGATGTCGCTCAGATTGGCCAGGCCCACGGGGGCGCCATCCACCTCGATGATCCAATAGCGCCGGTCGCCGCGTGGCCGGATGGCGTCGAACCAGCGGTCATGCTCCTCGCGGCTGATGAGGTGGTCCGAGTACATATAGGCCGAGACGGCGGGGCTATTGCGCCATTCCAGCAGGCGCTCCCGGTCCTCATCGGTGATGTCGCGCATCCGCACGGTCGTGGTCATGAGCGAGGATCTCCGCCTAGGGTCTGGAGGTCGGGTCTCCGCGCGACGAGGGCTCTGACATCGTCCGATGAAAAGTCGGGATGGGCCGCGTAGAGCGCGGCGTAGACGGCTCGAACGAAGTCCAGGTCGTCGGGGCGGTCGACCGTCCAGCGCGCATCGCCTTCGTCGCGCGCCTGGGTCAGGGTGACCAGCCTGTAGCGCTCGGGGCGTCGATAGAGGAACGGCGTGACGTGTTCGCGGTCGTAGGGATCGATGGTTTCGACGTGGGCCTCGCGCAGGGCGCTGGCGCGGAAGATCTCGACGTCGAGGCCCTTGGGAAAGGTGCGCGTGTCGCCCGTGTTCGACGCGTAGTCGGCGCCGGACTGGTGGAAGAGCGCGATCGTGTCATCGATGACGGTCGGATCGGCCAGGGGGCAGTCGGCCGTCAGGCGCACCGCCGCGGGCGCTTCGGGCGCGGCGTCCAGGGCCAGAATGAAGCGCGACAGCACATCGTCGAGGTCGCCTCTGACGACCTCGACGCCGGCGTCCTTCAGGGTTTTTGCCAGCACGTCGTCGTCCGGGCGCATCGATGTGGCGACGATCAAGCGGCTGATCCTCTGGGCGCGGCTGACGCGCTCGATCTGCCGAAGGATCATCGGCGCGCCCACCAGATCGGCGAGGACCTTGCCCGGCAGTCGGGAGGAAGACATCCGGGCCTGGAGGATGGCCAGCGTCATGGCCTTAACGCTCGGCCGCCAGCGCCGCGAGCGCGCCGCCGACCTCTTGCATCGCGTCCGTCCAGTCGCCGTACTGGCTGGCGATGAAGCAGCGCGTTTGGGGATACCAAGGATAGCGGTCGGTGCCCAAGCGCGTCCAGGCCGCCGCGCCGGTGATCATCCAGATCGCCGCGCCGCACGCCCCGGCCAGGTTGATGGTGGCGTTGGAGAAGCCGATCGTCAGGTCGACCGCCACGCACAGCGCGGCGACGTCGTCCAGATCCTGCTTGAGGTCGATGCCCGGCGGCTGCCAGATCTCAACGCCGAAGGTCTCTCGAGCGTAGGCGATTTCGGCCTCGCAGTCGCCATACTGCAGATTGACGAAGGTGACCCCGGGCGTTTCGAGCACCGGCCGCCAAGCCTCGAACGGCGAGAACTGTCGACCGCGCTCGGCGTCCAGCTTCAGGCTTTTCCAAAGCAGGCCGACCTTGGGAGCGGGCCCAAGCTTGGCGAGCTCCGCCTTCCAGTGGGCGACGCGCTCGGGATCGGCCGTCAGATAGCGATCGCGGTCGGGGAAGGATGCGACCGTTGGCCGCAGGCTCGGCAGAAAGTCCCCGATCGCGGCCCAGTAGTCGAAGCGTTCCCAATCCTCGATCTCCGGCGCGGAGCGATAGACGCGGCCCTCCAGCGAGACGGTGCGGTGGGCCGTGACCTCGACCGTCGGAAAGGCGCGCTTGAAGAGCGGGATCAGACGGCGCTCGACCGCCAGGGACAACGAACCGTCCGGCCCCAGCGCGTCCAGGATCTCCGGCAGCAGGCCCGCGAACATCACCTCGTCGCCCAGACCTTGCTCGGTGCTGATCATCAGGGTCTTGCCCCTCAGATCCTGCCCCGACCACCGGGTTCCGGGGATCTGGAACAGCGGAGCGTGGCTCAGGGCCGGCGAGAAGCGAGCCTCGTAGGCTTCCCAGCCTTCGGCGACGCGGCCCAGGGCCAGCAGGATCGTGGCCTGGGCGAAGCGCATCATCGCCAGGTCCTCGGCCGAGTCGGGAAGCTTCATCGCCAGCTCGCAGTCGGCCAGCGATCCCTCGACATCCCCCATGTCCAGCTTAGCGAAGGCGCGGTTGTGGTAGGCCTTGCCGAAGTCCGGCGCCAGCCGCAGCGCCTCGTCGAAAAAGACGATGGAGCCGGCGGCGTCGCCGGTATTGCAAAGCACGGTGCCGAGGGTGTTCCAGAGAATCGCCGCTTCCGGATGGGCGGTGAGCGCGCCTTTCAGAACCTCGATCGCCTCGCTCTCGCGATTCAGCTCCCGAAGCGCGCAGGCGAGATTATTGGCGCCTTCCACATCGTCCGGCCGCGCCAGGCGATAGTGGGCGAAGAACTTCATCGCGATTTCCGGCATGTTCATCCGGAAGGCCAGCCGCCCTAGGTCGCCGGCGACGGGGCCATGGTCCGGCAACAGTCTCAGCGCCGCCTCATAGGCTCCGAGCGAGGACGCGAAGTCGCCTTGCTTTTCGCGCGTGATGGCCAGGATATGCCAGGCTAGGCCCAGGCGTTCATCCTTTTCCAGCAGCTTCAGCGCCAGCTTGTCGGCCTTGGGGTAGTCGCGCAGGTGAACGGCCTGGACGGCGCGGCTCAGGGCCTTGGCATGTTCGGCGTTCTTGGTCTCCTGGGCGGCGCGTTGCAGGCGCGCCAGGGCCTCGGCGGAGGTCGAATCGCCGACCGCGCTGGCGATCGTGCCGCGGTGGACCGCGACGGCGCCGGCCTCGACCTGATGGGGGAGGGCGCTGGCGGACGTTTCGAGGGCGCTTTTGCGGGCCATGGGCCAACTCCTGGACTGGCGTTAACCATGTTTTGAGGCGTTATGCTTAATCGAGTCCTAAGCTGCGTCCGACCGTCGCAAGGGCGGCCGTCTGGCGGCAAGATGGCGTTAACAGATGTTCGCCTAGCTTGCCGTCGAAGCCGCCGTTCTCGGCGGAATCGGGCTCGCAGCGTTAACGGAAGGGAGCGGCGTCAAGTGCCTCTGAAGCTGTCGCTGAAGCCCGGCGAAAAGTTTGTTCTCAACGGCGCCGTTGTCCAGAACGGAGATCGGCGCGGTGTTCTGGTGCTCCAGAACAAGGCCTCCGTCCTACGAGAGAAGGACATCATGCAACCGGATCAGGTCACGACGCCCGCGCGTCGGATCTACTTTCCGGTGATGATGATGTACCTCGACGAAGGAGGGGCCGAGAAGTTCTACGAAGAATTCGCCGGCCGCCTTAATGAGTTCATGGGGGTGGTCCGGAACCCTACGGTTCTCCAGGACTGTATCGCCATTTCGAAGCACGTGATGGCGCGCGAGTACTACAAGGCTCTAATGCTGAGCCGTAAGTTGATTGAATACGAAGACGAGAGGTTGGGGCATGTCTCTTCGGGCGTATCAGCAGGCGGCGACGCGAGCTGAGAATCCCCGTGAAATGGAGTACCGCCTGTTCGGTCAGGTGACGCGCGCCCTCATGGACGCGTCCAAGGCCTCGGTGGACGACATTGCCACGCGGATCGACGCGCTGGACTGGAACCGCAAGGTCTGGTCCGCGCTCGCGACCGACTGTTCGTTGCCCGAAAACCAGCTGCCGATGGATCTGCGCGCCAGCATCATTTCGCTCAGCCTTTGGGTCAGTCGGCACTCCAGCGCCGTGATGCGCAAGGAGGAGGATTTCGAGCCTCTGATCGAGATCAATCGCATGATCATGCAGGGCTTGTCGGGACGGGTCGACGCGGCCTGATTCTTTTGTCTTCGCAAGACTGAACGTCTTGCCTATCAAGATCCGGAAAAACCTGCCGCCCGGCGAATGCTGCATTCGCCGGGTGGTTTCGTTTTGGGCGGTCATTCAAAAAATTATCAATTAAACCAGTTACTTAATCGCCCTTTACGCGCGTCGGCCAGTTGGCCCGCCGCTTGCGACGGTTCGCGCGGGCAAAACGCCCGCCCGGCAATAGGCCGGACAAATCCCACCAAAACGGTAGGTATCCAATGCTCAACTCGATCAACACCAACACCAGCGCCATGATCGCGCTGCAAAACCTGAATTCAACTGCTTCGGAGCTCGCTCAGACACAAACGCTGATCAACACCGGCAAGAAGATCTCGAGCGCCAAGGACAACGGCGCGATCTGGTCGATGGCGAAAATGCAAACGTCGAGCGCGGACTCGCTGAATTCGGTCAAGGACTCGCTGCAGCGCGGCCAGTCGACGATCGATGTGGCGTTGGCCGCGGGCGACACCATCACCAGCTTGCTCAGCACGATGAAGGAAAAGGCTCTGGCCGCTTCCGACACCTCGCTGAATACCGCCTCGTTCAACGCGCTGAAGGCCGACTTCGAATCGCTCCGCGACCAGATCACCAAGGCCGCGACGAACGCGAAGTTCAATGGCGTCAGCCTCGCCGACGGCACGACCGCCAAGCTTGCCTTCCTGGCCAATTCGGACGGGGGCACGCTGACGATCAATGCCCAGACCCTGTCTCTCACCGGCCTGGGCCTGACGGCGACCTCGACCTTCACCGATGCTGCTTCCGCGAAGACGATGATCGCGACGATCACTGCCTCGCTGCAAACGGCGACGAACAAGCTGGCCTCGCTCGGCACGGCCTCGACCGGTCTGGATACGCACCTGACCTTCGTGGGCAAGCTGCAGGACAGTCTGAACGCCGGCGTCGGCAACCTGGTGGATGCGGATATGGCGAAGGCAAGCGCCAAGCTGCAGTCGCTGCAAACCAAGCAGCAACTGGGCGTGCAGGCTCTGTCGATCGCCAACCAAAGCCCGCAGTCGATCCTGTCGCTGTTCAAGGGGTGATCCCGATACGCCGGACGGCCTTCAAAAGCCGTCCGGCGCCTCTTTCCCGCTGGGTGCGCATATTGTGCCCGGCAATAATTGCCTATGGCGGCTCGTCATCGGCAGAAAATGCCGGGAGCATTCAGGCTTAATAGAAGTTTAATTCATATTTTTCAGTAACTTATAAAAACATGTCCGCCCGGCAATATTGGCCCGGCAATTGCTACAGACCTTTTCGAGCAAAACGCTCCCGGCAGCCAAAATGGCGTCGGACACCTTGAAAAGGGAATTAGTCGTATGGGCTTGAACAGCATCAATACGAACGCGAACGCTTTCGCGGCGCTGCAAAATCTGAACTCGACCAACAGCGACCTCGCCATGGTGCAGCAACGCATCAGCACCGGCAAGAAGGTCGGTAGCGCCAAGGACAACGGCGCGATCTGGGCCACCGCCAAGAACCAGCAGGCGAACGCCGACAGCTTGAATTCGGTGAAGGACTCGCTGCAGCGCGGCCAGTCGACCATCGACGTCGCTCTGGCGGCCGGTGACACCATCACCAACCTGCTCAGCCAGATGAAGTCGAAGGCCCTGGCTGCGTCCGACACCTCGCTGAACACGGCCTCGTTCAACGCCCTCAAGGCTGACTTCGAGTCGCTGCGCGATCAGATCACCAAGGCCGCCACCAACGCCAAGTTCAACGGCGTCAGCGTCGCTGACGGCACGACCTCCAAGCTGACCTTCCTGGCCAATTCGGACGGCTCGGGCTTCACCGTCAACGCGCAGACCCTGTCGCTGGCCGGCATCGGCCTTTCGGCCAGCTCCACGATCACCGACGCGGCCTCGGCCAAGACGATGATCACCACGATCACCAACGCCCTGCAGACCGCCACGAACAAACTGGCCTCGCTGGGCACCAGCTCGACCGGTCTCGACACCCACCTGACCTTCGTCGGCAAGCTGCAAGACAGCCTGAGCGCCGGCGTTGGCAACCTGGTGGACGCCGATATGGCCAAGGAAAGCGCCAAGCTGCAGTCGCTGCAAACCAAGCAGCAACTGGGCGTCCAGGCGCTGTCGATCGCCAACCAGTCCACGTCGTCGATCCTGAGCCTGTTCCGCGGCTAAGGATTTGGAAGAGGGGGGGGCGGGTCCTCGGACTCGCCTCCGATCTTCTCGTCGGGGTGAGGCTACGGAGTAGAGCCAAAGGAAAGAGAGGAGGGTCGGCGCTCAACGCCGGCATCAGAGGATGGAACCTAAGGCCGCATTGTCGGCGATCAGAGACTTCATCGCCGTTTCACCGCCCGCTTCGAACGCCCCGGACCTGTCCGCGGGCGCCGCTGTCGTTTCGGGTCAAGCCGTTCAAGGGCCGAGCGCGGTCGATCAGGCCGCTCCGCGGGCCAAGCCCGAGCCGCCGGTCGACAAGGGGCCCCAACCAGGGGACCTGCGCCTGGTAATCGACCAGGACCCAGGGTCGGGCGACTATGTCTACAAGACCGTCGATCGTCGCACGGGCGAGACGCTCCAGCAGTTCCCTCGCGAGGAGATCCTCAAGCTCCGGGAGGCCGCGCGCTACGAGTCCGGGCACGTCTATAACGGCAAGGCCTGACCGACAGGTCGTTGGAGGCTTTAATATTGGAGTCCTGATCCGCGGCCCCGTGTCGCAGGCCTCAAGGATTATGGTTTATAAGCGTTAACCATAATCTTACTTTCTGACCCCAGTCTCGACGGCGAGGAGATCGCGCGTCGAATCGCGCGCGATCGCAACCACGGCAAAAGCCAGTTGGAGGCCGCGCATGTCGCTGAGCGTCAATACGAACCAGCCCGCGCTGATCGCGCTGCAGAATCTCAATAAAACCAACGACGACATGCAGATGACGCAGACCCATATCAATACGGGTCAGTCCATCTCCACGCCGAAGGACAACGCGGCCGTCTGGTCCATCGCCCAGAGCCAACGCGCCGACCAGAGCGCTCTGGGTTCTGTCAAGATGAGCCTTGATCGGGCCACCTCGATCGCCGACGTGGCCCTCGCCGCCGGCCAGTCGGTCACCGACCTGCTGAGCCAGATGCGCGAGAAGGTGATTTCCGCCAAGGACACCTCGCTGTCGACTTCGTCGCGCCAGTCGCTGAACGCTGACTTCCAAGGCTTGCTGGCCAATCTGAGCAAGGTCGTGTCGACGGCCTCGTTCGACGGCTCCAACCTGCTGGACGGCAGCCAGACCGCCAACATGACCTTCCTGGCCGACGCGGACGCGGCTCAGGCGATCACCCTGTCTCTGCAGAACCTGTCGGTCGGCGGCCCGATCAACACGCTGACGACTACCGACGATATCCTGACCCCGGCCAACGCGGCGGGCGTGCTCACCCGCCTGGACGCCACGATGGGCTCGGTGACCCAGGCGCTGGGTAATCTCGGCACACAGGCCAAGCAGATCGACGCCCACAACACCTTCGTGAGCAAGTTGAGCGACGTTCTGGAGACGGGCGTCGGCAACCTTGTCGATGCCGACCTCGCCAAGGAAAGCGCTCGCCTTCAGGCCCTTCAGGTCAAGCAGCAACTGGGCGCCCAAGCCCTGTCGATCGCCAACAACGCGCCGCAAATCATCCTCTCACTGTTCAAGGGCGGCTGACATCGCCGTGACGCGCCTAGGTCTGTCACGTTCGCCGGGCTAAACTGCCCGACGGGAAAACGGGGATTCGGCGACGAGCATGATCGAGTTGCGCGACTTGCGGGACGAGGACGAGGCGGTCCTCTTTCAGTGGCGTTCCGAACCCGAGGTCGACCGCTGGATGTCCGACGCCGACCTTCCCAGCCATGCCGCCCACGCCGCGTGGTTCGAGGCGCTGCGGAATGATCCCGACATGCGCGGCTGGATGATCACGCGCGCCGGCGCGTCCATGGGTCTGCTGACCCTGACGGGCCTGAGCAGCCATCACCGTCGCGCCAGCTGGAACTGGTTCCTGGGCTCGGCCGAGGCGCGTGGCCGGGGCGTCGGCCGCGCCGCCCAGGTGCTGGGTCTGGACAGGGCTTTCGGCGAGCTCGGCCTGCACAAGGTGTTCGCCGAGGTGATGGCCGACAACGACGCGGCCCTGAAGGCCCAGGCCGCGGCGGGCTTCCGTCGCGAGGGCTATCTGCGGGGGCACGTGCTCAAGGGCGGACGCCCTCGCGACGTGGTTCTGCTGGGCATCCTGTCGTCGGAATGGGCCGACCTGCGCGAGGCCGCGCGCCGAGGGCTGTCCGACGCTAATCTGATCGCCGCTTAGGCTCCCGTTAACGAGTCCTAAGTGATCGCCGGGCGAATGTAGACGCGGGATATTCCGCGTCTCGTCCGGACAGGGCCGTGATCAGCTTCGATACCAGCGCTTTGCTCAGCTACTATCAGGCCAAGGCTGGTCTGACGGGCGCTGGCGCGTCTGGATCTTCCACGCCCACGGCGACGGGGAAGCCCAAGGCCGTGGTTCCGACGGCGCCTTGGCTGGCGGCGAAGACGCCCCCGACCAGCGATCTGGTTCGCCAGGCCTTGAGCGGTCACAAGTTCGTCGACGAAGCCGCCAACACTTCCAGCCTCAAGGGCGCTAGTCCGGACTACGCCAAGCTGTTCGCCACCTATCAGGCGCTGAACACCATGTCGGCCCTGGTCACCCAGGCCGGCGCCAAGGGCGAGACGGCGGGGCAGATCGACGGGCTGCAGAAGGCCCTGACCAGAGGACTCGGCGAGGTCGGCGCCTATGTGCAAGGGCTGTCCCTGGATCAGCTGCGGCTGAGCACCGGGTCGGTGATGACGTCGGACAAGGCCAGCGTCGGCGTGCCCAAGGCCACCTACACCTATCAGACCGATACGCTGTACACCGGCCAGGTGGACGATGAGGTCCCACGTTTCAAGGGCGCGGTGACGTTCAACGTCGCGGTCAAGAGCTTCGGCGTGACGACGAATGTGGCGATGGATCTGTCCGAGATGGGGTCCACGCCGCGCACGATGGGCAATGTCGTCGCCTACATGAACAACAAGCTGAAGGACGCCGGTTTCCGGACCTCGTTCTCGGTCCAGCGCCAAGCGACCCAGGGCCAGACCATGCAGGTCAACGGAAAGACCGTGACCCTGCCGTCCACCGGCGACGACTTCTCGCTGCGTATCAATGGCGACTCCACCGAACAGCTGACCTTCAGCGCGCCCTCGGCGGCTCCGGCGGTCTATGTCACAACCCAATCGGGCGATCCGGATCCAGACAAGAACCCGCTGACCAACGACGGGGTTATCGAGAACACCCTGTCCAAGTACAGCGCCGCCGGCGCTGGCGGGGGCGCGGGGGCGGGCGCGCCGGGCGGCAAGGTCTTCACCGAGACCCTGCAGGGCACGATTTCGACGGTCCACAAGTCGGTGACCGGCGCTGACGGCTCGGTCTATATGCTGGCCGACGTCGCCACGCCGGTGAACGGCCAGACCGACATCAATGGCCAGGTGATCAAGGGGAGCAGCGACACCGCGCTCCTGAAATACGACAGCGCCGGCCATCTGCTTTACGCCCGCACCCTGGGCGCGACCGACAACGCCAGCGGCCTGTCCCTGGCCGTGGCGGATGACGGCAGCGTGGCCGTGGCGGGCTCGGTGACCGGCCGCCTGGACGGCGCGGTCAACGGCCCCATCAACAGCAGCGACGCCGGCACGACCAGCGATAGCTTCGTCACGCGTTACGATTCCAGCGGCAACGAACAATGGACCGTGCGCCGGGGCAGCCTGGACGACGACGCGGCCACGGCGGTGGCGTTCGGCTCCGACGGCGTGCTCTATGTGGGCGGTCGCACAAAGGCCGGCCTGCCGGGCGCGACAAGCACCGACCCCAGCGGTGGCTGGGACGCCTATCTCACCGCCTACGCCAACGACGCCAACGGCCAGCCCAAGTCGCTGTTCACCCAGCAGTTCGGCACCACCGAGAACGACTCCGTCTCCGACATCGTCGTCAACGGCTCGCAGGTCATCGTCGGCTCCAAGGAGAACGGCGAGGCCAAGCTACGCAGCTTCGACGTTTCGCCCAACGTGGTGACCGAGAACGTCAATCAGCTTGACCAGTACGGCGCCATGCAGAACGTGGCGGTGACCTATACCAAGTCGGCGACCCTGACAGCCGGCGCGACGCGCGACCTGGGCTCCCTCAAGGGCGGCGACCTTGTCGGCCTGAAGATCGACAATGGCCAGCTCTATGTCGGCGGTTATACGGCCAACAATCTGATGTCGATCGGCGGCGCGACGACCGCGCCGCAAGGCGGGACGGACGCCTTCGTCGGCCGCATGGCGCTGGATCTTGGGGACACCAGCGCGGACGCGCTGACCTATTACGGCGGGACCGGCAATGACACGGTGACCGGTTTCGACGTCTCCAACGGCACGGCCTGGCTGGTCGGCTCGGCCGGCGCGAACCTCGACGGCCAGTCGACGGTCGGCACCAAGGACGGCTATGTCGCCCAGATCAATGTCGGGACGGGCGCGGTCGACTGGAGCCAGCGGCTGACGGGCAAGGACGGCATCGCTACCCCGACCTCCGTCGCGGTCGACAAGTCCGGCGCCTCGGCCCTCGACGTCCTGGGCCTCCCGACGGGGACGATGGATTACAGCCAGTCCGACCGGATCACCTCGGCGACGACCGCCCGGGCCGGGGACACCTTCCAGATCCGGACGCGAGAGCGCGGACCGCTGACGACGATCACCATCGACGCCAAGGACACGCTTGAAACGCTGGCCGACAAGATCAAGCAGGCCACCGGCTATCGCGCCAAGGTCGACATCTCGACCAGCGGCTCCAGCAACGTGCTGAAGATCAGCCCGGCCTCGAACAGCTCGACCATCGAGATCGTGGCGGGGAAGGGCGGCACGGACGTCCTGAAGTCGCTGGGTCTGGCCGGCGGCGTGGTGCGCGCCACCAAGACCGACAGCAATGGCAAGACCGTCTCCGCGGACGGCGGCGGGCCCGCCTATGGCCTGCAATTGACGCCCGAGCTGGACCTGACCACCGACGCGGGCCGCAAGAACGCCACCCTGGTGATCACCCGGGCCATGTCCCAGATCCGCACGGCCTATCGCGACGTTTCGAACACGGCCCTGGGACTGGACAGCAGCGGCAACTCGCCGACCTCGGGCAAGACCGGCGGCACGGTGCCAGCCTATCTGACCAACCAGATCGCCAACTACCAAGCCGCCCTGGATCGCCTGACCGGCGGCGGCTGAACCAGCGGCCCGAGCCGGCTTAGCGGACGCTCGCGCTTGAAAGCGTCATCGACGCGTCGTAGCCAGTGGACATGGATTTTCTCAAAGATCGACGCATCATCCTTGGCGGCGGCGCCGGTCTGGCCTTGTTGGCCGGCCTGGGAATCGCCGTGGCGCTCATGGCGGGTCACGACAAGAAGCCGGCCGAGGAGCCGCCGGCCTCGCGCGGCGGCCTGATCGTCGAGACCGGGCGCGCCGACGACACCAAGCTGGACCCGGCCCGGCCATTGCGCTGCTTCGTGGGCGGCAATTTCGTGGGCGAGATCACACTCGCCCAATGCGCCAAGAAGAACGGCGTGGCGACCGGCGGTCTCGACGTCGGCGTGGATGAAACCGGGGCTCTGGCCGCCGCCGACCAGGCCGGCACCCTCCTGACGCCGCTTCCGCCGCCGCCCGCCGCGACCCCTTCCGTTCCGGCGACGCCCACGCAGCCCGCCAGCGCGCCCGTCGCGCCGACCAGCGCTTCGGCCAACGCGCCCCTGGGTGGCTGCTGGCGCTACTCCGGCGCGGAGTGGCGACGGCTGCCGGGCGACATCACCTTGAACGCCTGCGCTCAGCAGCTCTTCAACGGTCGCTGCGAGAAGCCCGGCGGCGCCACCTACGGCCGCTGGGGCGAGCAGACGCTGCGCCTGGTGCCTGGCCGCGTCGAGATCTCGTCCGACAACCGCAGCTTCCATGCCGCGTTCGAACAATCGACCAACTGCACTATCCCCAACGCCGGATAGGTTTATAAGTGTAATCCATGAAAAAGACCGTCCTCGCCGCCATCGTCCTCGCCGCCTCGGGTTTCGCCCTGGCCGGCTGCCAAAAAGAGACCAAGGCGCCGTTCGAGACCGGCGTCTGCTTCCAGGTGGCGGCGAACAAGGACAAGTCGTTGCGCTTCAACCCGGTCGCCCACAACGTGCCGCAGCTTGAGGAATGCGCCGCGACCCTCGAGGGGATGCGCATCCGCTTCGTGCGCCTGGGGCAGTCGAACAACAAGAGCATGGTCGGCGCCTATCAGGGCTCCTTCATCTTCATCGAGAAGGAAGGCATCTACGTGGGCCAGACCTTTGAAGGTCCGCGCTACATGTCGCTGGTCCGCACCGGCGATGGACGCCTGGCGGTTCCGGGCGCCATCCGTCGCGTTCCCGCCGAGTAGGCGGGCGCCCGAGAAGGGCGGCCTCATCGTCCGTCCACAGCCGTCTTGCTTGCCCACAAGAACGTTACAAGAACAAAACTTGCTTCCGTCTTAGCGTCTCGTTAACGTCATGCTCGGATTCCGGCGCGAGGGTCGCCGGGCGAGAGCAAGGTCAGTCGATGGCGGGCAGCGTCAACAAGGTCATTCTGGTGGGCAATCTCGGGGCCGATCCCGAGATCCGCAGCCTCGGTTCGGGCGACCGCGTCGCCAATCTTCGCATCGCCACCTCGGAAACCTGGCGCGACCGCAACAGCGGCGAGCGCAAGGAAAGGACCGAATGGCACCGGGTCGTGATCTTCAACGACAACCTGGTCAAGGTCGCCGAACAGTACCTGCGCAAGGGCTCGACGGTCTATATCGAGGGCGCGATCCAGACCCGTAAATGGACCGACAATTCGGGCGTCGAGAAGTACTCCACCGAGATCGTCCTGCAAAAATTCCGCGGCGAACTGACCATGCTGGGCGGGCGCGGGGATAGCTCTGGCATGTCGTCGGGCGGCGGCGACGACAGCTATGGCGGCGGTTATTCCGGCGGCGGCGGTGGCGGCTCCAGCTTCGGCGGCGGCCAACGCAGCCAGCCCAGCGGCCCGCGCGAGAGCTTCTCGGCCGATCTGGACGACGAAATCCCGTTCTAGAGACAGTGGACGGCCGGTTGGCGGCTAACGAAAGCCGACATCGGCGCTCCACGGGGGCGAGCGGCGGGTGATCCGGAAACGGTCGCCCGCCGCTTTCGTTTTGGCGCGAACCCGCCCCATTCGTCAAATTTTATTGACTCAATGTTATATATAAATAACATTGAGTCGGAGATAATTGACGTGGAGGATCGCCATGGCGTGGCGTGAGAAGCAGGCGTGGTTGGCCTTGTCGGTGATGGTTGTCGCCTATGGCGTCTATTTCGCCCTAGTCGCGGGGGAGCGGCGATCCATGCTCGCCATGTTGCTCCTGTTTGGTGGCGTGGCGATCGCGCAGGCGGTTGTAATGATCGTCGGAAGCATCGTTCTCGCCGCGCGGGCCGGCAAGGAAGCCCAAGCCCGAGCCGACGAGCGGGACCGCGCGATCGATCGGCGCAGCGCCCGTATCGCCTATTTCGTGTTGCTGATCGGCATGATCATGGTGGGAGTCGTTATGCCGTTCAGCGAACAGGGATGGCGGATCAGTAATGCGGCCCTGCTCGCGTTGGTCGTCGCCGAGGTTGTCAGGTACGGCGTCGTGGTCGTCAGCTATCGGCGAGGCTGGAATGGTTGAGGGCAAGATCACCAACCAGCTCCGAACGCTTCGCTTCCTCGCCGGCGAGATGACACAGGCGGAATTGGGTGAGCGCATCGGCGTGACGCGCCAGACCATTGCCGCGATCGAACAGGGTAAATATTCCCCGTCCCTCGAAGCGGCTTTTCGGATAGCGAGGGTGCTCGGAAAGTCTCTCGAAGAAGTCTTCCAATGGACCGAATAGGGCTTTCCAAAAGCCGTCGACGTTTTTCGATGGATTGAAGCGGGCGATATCCTCCTAAAGGAGCGACGCTGGCCGCTCCCACCGGTATCGCACCACGTCCGTCTCGCGTCCGCCGGGGACCGTTTCCCGATAGCGCGCGACCGCCACGCCGCCCTTGCGCTCGTAGAAGCCGAGGGCCGAGGCGTTGGGCGCATAGACCTCCAGGTGCAGCGGCGCGCTGGCATGATCCTCGATCAGCCACCGCGCCACGCCGGCCAGGAGCGCCGAGCCGAGGCCGTCGCCCTTGCGCCCGGGCGCGACGTGCAGGTTGTCCAGCAGGAGGCCGACCGCCGGATTGAGCCGGAACGAGGCGTAGGCCAGGCCGACCGGCGCGCCGTTCTCGATCGCCGCCAGGATCAGGTCGCGAGCGGAGTCGTGGTTCTCGAACCGCGCCCGCCAGGAGGCTCGCGAGACCGCGGCCAGCTCGTGGTCGAGGAACGCGTCGCCATAAAGTCCGCGGTAGGCGATCTGGCGGCTCCGGGTGTGGAGGTCCGCCAAAGCGTCCGCCAGGGTCGGGTCCGCGTCGTTTCGAGACGGTTCGAGTCGGGCGATGACGGGCGACATGGGCTTCAGAAAAGGCCTTCCGCGACGCGGGGACAAGGGGTCTTGATCGTCCGTACCCCTCTCAAGTCGAGGATTCGCGGCGCATTTGACGCGATGCTCGCGAGCCCGGTCGACGGGACAACGTTGTCATTGGAATTATTTGCCGAATTCTCGTCTAATCGCCTGGAACGCCAACCGCCAGTGGACGCGTTCTTGGGCGAGGTGCTAGTGAAACGCCCGGATATTGCACTGCGGGACACGACGAGCAGCGCTTGTTCCAGGGCGAGACGTCTCCAACAGAGAGACGCGGCCTTCTTCACTTATCGCAGGGTGAGATCATATGCCGGTTGAGACGTTGACCAAGGCCCGGTGGGTTTACGCATTTGGGGGAGGCGGCGCCGATGGCGACGCGTCCATGAAAAACCTCCTGGGGGGCAAGGGCGCCAATCTGGCCGAGATGTCCGCTTTGGGCTTGCCGGTGCCGCCGGGATTCACGATCACGACCGAGGCCTGCGTCCACTATTACGCCAACGGCAAGCAGTACCCGGCCGAGCTGGCCGAGCAGGTGAAGACCGGTCTGGCCAAGATCGAGGAGATCACCGGCAAGACGTTCGGCGACGTGGCGAACCCGCTGCTGGTTTCGGTGCGCTCGGGCGCGCGGGCCTCGATGCCGGGCATGATGGACACGGTCCTGAACCTGGGCCTGAACGACGAGACCGTCGAAGGCTTGGCCAAGCTGTCCGGCGACCGCCGCTTCGCCTATGACAGCTATCGCCGTTTCATCCAGATGTACTCGAACGTCGTGCTCAATCTCGAGCACCACATGTTCGAGGAAATCCTCGACGACCATAAGGATCGCCTGGACGTCCATGTCGACACCGGCCTGACCGCCGACGACTGGGCCGCGGTGATCAAGGACTACAAAGCCGCCGTCCGCGATCAGTTGGGCAAGCCGTTCCCGCAAGACGCCCAGGAGCAGCTGTGGGGCGCTGTCGGCGCGGTGTTCGCGAGCTGGATGAACGATCGCGCCAAGTTCTATCGCCGGATGCACGACATCCCGGAAAGCTGGGGTACGGCCGTGAACGTCCAGTCGATGGTGTTCGGCAACATGGGCGACACCTCGGCCACGGGCGTCGCCTTCACCCGCAACCCATCGAACGGCGACAACCGCCTGTACGGCGAGTTCCTGATCAACGCCCAGGGCGAGGACGTGGTGGCCGGCATCCGCACGCCGCAGTCGCTGACCAAGGCCGCCCGCGAGGAAATGGGCGACACCGCCCCCTCGATGGAAGAGGCGATGCCCGAGGTGTTCGCCCAGTTCAAGTCGGTGGTGGAGACGTTGGAGCGTCACTATCGCGACATGCAGGACATCGAGTTCACGGTGGAGCAGGGCAAGCTCTACATGCTGCAGACTCGCAACGGGAAGCGCACGGCCAAGGCCGCGCTGAAGGTCGCGGTCGACATGGCGGCCGAGGGCGTGATTTCGAAGGAAGAGGCCGTGGGCCGCGTCGAGCCGGCCTCGCTGGACCAGCTGCTGCACCCGACCATCGACCCGACCGCGCACCGCGACGTCATCGCCGTCGGCCTGCCGGCCTCGCCCGGCGCGGCGACCGGCAAGATCGTCTTCGACAGCGACGCGGCCGAGAAAGCCGCCGCCGCCGGCGAGGCCGTGATCCTGGTGCGTGAGGAGACCTCGCCGGAAGACATCCACGGCATGCACGCGGCGCGTGGCATCATCACGGCGCGGGGCGGAATGACCAGCCACGCCGCCGTCGTGGCGCGCGGCATGGGCCGGGCCTGCGTCTCGGGCGCCGGCGACGTCGCCATCTTCGAGAAGGAAGGTCTGTTCCGCGTCCGGGGGCGCGAGTTCAAGGCCGGCGAGATCATCACCATCGACGGCTCGACCGGTGAAATCCTGGCCGGCGCGCCGAAGATGATCGAGCCCGAGCTGACCGGCGACTTCGCCACCCTGATGGGCTGGGCCGATCAGGTCCGCCGCCTGAAGGTGCGCGCCAACGCCGAGACGCCGCTCGACGCCAAGACCGCCCGCCAGTTCGGCGCGGAAGGCATCGGCCTCTGCCGCACCGAGCACATGTTCTTCGACGACACCCGGATCGCCGCCGTGCGCGAGATGATCCTGGCCGACGACGAAAAGGGCCGTCGCGCCGCCCTGGCCAAGATCGCCCCGTTCCAGAAGGCCGACTTCGTCGAGCTCTTCACGATCATGGAAGGCCTGCCGGTCACGATCCGCCTGCTGGACCCGCCGCTGCACGAGTTCCTGCCGCACACCGAGGAAGACGTGGAAGCCGTGGCCGCCGCCACCGGCCTCGACGCCGCCAAGCTGCTGCGCCGCGCTAAGGAACTGCACGAGACCAACCCCATGCTGGGCCACCGCGGCTGCCGCCTGGGCGTCTCGTATCCCGAGATCTACGAAATGCAGGTCCGGGCCATCCTCGAGGCCGCGTGCGAGATCGCCAAGTCGGGCAAGGCCGCGCCGGTCCCCGAGATCATGCACCCGCTGGTCGCCAAGGGCGAGGAGATGAAGTACCTGCGCGACCTGACCGACCGCGTCGCCAAGGCGGTGCTGGAAGAGCAGGGCGTGGACCTGAAGTACACCGTCGGCACGATGATCGAACTGCCGCGCGCGGCCCTGCGCGCCGGCGATCTGGCCGCCAACGCCGAGTTCTTCAGCTTCGGCACCAACGACCTGACCCAGACGACGTTCGGCATCAGCCGCGACGACGCCGGCAAGTTCCTGAACGCCTATATCGACAAGGGCATCTTCGAGAAGGACCCCTTCGTCAGCCTCGACCAGGACGGCGTCGGCGACCTGATCCGCATCGCCGCCGATCGCGGTCGGGCCGCGCGCCCGGACGTCAAGCTGGGCATCTGCGGCGAACACGGCGGCGACCCGGCCTCGATCGCCTTCTGCGAGACGGTTGGCCTCGACTACGTGTCCTGCTCGCCCTACCGCGTGCCGATCGCGCGCCTGGCGGCCGCCCAGGCGGCGCTGGCTCACAAGAGCTAAACGCTCGCAGCAACCCTGAACTCACTGGGAGGGCCTCGGACTAGACAGTCCGGGGCCCTTTCCCTATCCGAGGCAAGGGTTTCGGGGAAACATCATGGCCTATCTGCGCTGGCGCCGGTTCACGGAGCTGCTGTCGCTGGACAATCCGGCGCTGGGCGAGCTGTTCATGCGCAAGCGCCACAAGCCGATCGTCGCCGCGCCGGTCGAGACGTGGGACGCCGAATACCAGGCCGGCGTCTATGACCGCCTGAGCCGTTCCGAACAGCGCCATCATCATCGGCTGCTGGCCGCGATGATCGCCGACCGCTGGCCCAATCCGCGCGTGCTGGAGATCGGGGCGGGCGAGGGGGTGTTCTACGAGGCCCTGCGGCCGCACCGACCGGCCCGCTATGTTGGGGTCGACTTTTCCAAACTCGCCGTCGCGCGGGCCGAGACGCGCCTGGCGCCCGAGATCGTCATCGGCGAGGTCAAGATGCTGCTGGGCGACGGCCGCGACTTCCAGACGGACGAGACCTTTGACGTCGTGGTCTTTTCCGAATGCATCGAACATCTGGGCGAGGTTGAGACGATCATCGCCCATTACCGACCCAACCTGAAGGCCGGCGGCGCCGTGGGCCTGACCATGTGGCTGGCGCTCAAACCGCTGCGCCTGTGGCATCGGCTGAAGGCGATGGGCGAGGTGCTGGACGAGGCGGTGATCAACACGCCCTGGGGCGGCGGCTGGCTGGTCGCGGTCGTTCGTCCGCCCGCGTGACGCGGTGAAGCGTCGCTTGAAGCTTGACCTACGACAAGGCTAGCCTGCGAGTCTGGCGGGGCGGGGGCGCGTCCGAGCCACGGGGGCGGTGGACATGGCGAACTTCGAGACGGCCGAGCGCGAGCTCGAGGCGCTGGGCTATCGGCAGGAGCTGAAGCGTTCGCTGAGCCTGACGGACCTGGTGGTCTATGGCCTGATCTTCATTGGACCCACGGCGCCCTTCACGGTCTATGGCTTCGTCTACAACGCCAGCCACGGGATGCCCGCGCTGGTCTACGCGGTTGGCTTGGTGGCGATGACCTTCACCGCGCTCAGCTACCTGACCATGTCGCGCGCCTTTCCGTTGTCGGGCTCGGTCTACGCCTATGTCGCGCGAGGAGCGGGCCCCTTCGCCGGGTTCCTGGCGGGTTGGGCTATTCTGCTCGACTACATCCTGCTGCCGACCCTGTCCTACGTGATCGCCGCCACGGTCCTGCACGTGCTGTTCCCGGTTCTGCCGAAGATCCCCCTGATCCTGGGCTTCATCGTCGCCATCACCGCGGTCAATCTGGCTGGCCTGGAGGCGGCGGTCTGGGTCAATCGCCTCCTGCTGCTGGCCCAGGTCGCCGTGCTGGTCGCCTTCTTGGGCTTCGGAGGCTGGGCCTTGGCCCATGGCGTGGGCGGCGCCCATCTCAGCCTGGCGCCGCTGGTCCAGCTCGAGGCGATTTCTCCAAGCCTGATCTTCGGGGCGCTGTCGCTGGCGGTGCTCAGCTTTCTGGGCTTCGACGCGGTCTCGACCCTCGCCGAGGAAGCCAAGGGCGGCGCGCGCGCCGTCGGCGTCGCCACCCTGTTGTCGCTGACCCTGGCCGCGGCGCTGTTCATCGGCCAGACCTATCTGGCCAGCCTGTTCGTTCTCGGGCATCCGCGGTTCGCCGACGGTGACGAGGCGGCGACGGCTTTCCTGGTGGTTTCCGAGACCATCGGTGGACCGCGCTTCCGGCTGGCGGTGTCGGTCGGGGGCATGGCGCTGGGCGCCCTGGCCGGGGCGGGCGTCGCCCAGGCCGCCGCGGCGCGGATCCTCTACAGCATGGGGCGGGACGGCCAGATGCCCAGGTTCCTAGCCCATGTCAGCGGCGCGCGGAAAATCCCGGATCGCGGCGTCCTGCTGATCGCCGCGATCACCATCGTCACGGGTCTTTTCTTCAGCGAGCGGCTGGAGCAGCTGACCTCGTTGGTGACCTTCGGCGCGCTCGCCGGGTTCATGGCCCTGCACGTCTCGGTGATCCTGCATTTCCGGGCGGGCGCGAACGGTGGCAGCCTGTGGCGTCACCTGATCGCGCCGGTGCTGGGCGCCGCCATCATCGGCTACGTGCTGGTCAACGCCGATCCAATGGCCAAGCTGGGCGGGCTGATCTGGCTCGGGCTTGGGGTCGTGGTCGCGTCGTGGCTGCGCTGGCGCGGTCGCTCCCTGGCGCTGCGGGACGTCTAACCCGCTTGGACTATCCAATTTCGTCGATATCGAATTTTTGGATAGACCAATTTTGCGACGTCGGTATATCCAGAGGTGAAGACTTCTGGGAGGAAGCAGCATGTTGGCGATCCTGGCCTTGGCGGCCGGCCTGACGGCGCCGCCGCAGCCGCGCGTGCTCACGCTTCCCACCGCGATCGAGCTGGCGCGGGCCGCCATCGACGCCTGCGTGGCTAAGGGAGAGCATGTCTCCGCCGCCGTGGTCGACGCCCAGGGTGTTCCCCTGGTCGTGCTGCGGGATGACATGAGCCCCAAGCCCCCGATCGCCGCGCCCCGAAAGGCCAACACCGCTGTGGTCTTCGGTGAGCCCGGCAGCGTCCTCGAACCGCGTCAGAAGACCGATCCCGACTTCGCCGCCAGACTCGCCGCCGATCCCGAGCGCCTCAATCCGCACGTTGGTTCGTTGCCGTTGCGCGTCGGAACCTTCGTGGTCGGAGGCCTGGCCGTCGCCGACACGAGCCATGAGACCGCTGATCGGTGCGCGCGCGCCGCCCTGGCCCAGTTCCCGCAATTCCACTGAGAGCGCGTCCGATGACCAAGACCCTCGTTCTCGCCGCCGTCCTGTCGCTCGGGGTTTCCGCCGCGATCGCGCAGGAGCACGCCGGAGTGTCCGCGACGCTGGAGAAACCCGACGCCGAGGGACAGAAGCCCCGAGCCACGGTCAGCCTGGCGCCGTACCGCTTCAACGACATCCTCTGGGAAAACGACCGCACCGCGCACCGCATCTACGGCAAGGCGCTGGAAGCGAATGAGCCGCCATCGAGCTCGGGCATCGACGCCTGGGGCAAGCAGGTGCGCTGGCCGTTCATGGAGCGCCAGCTGAAGACGGGCGATCAGCACCGCTATCACGGCGAGGGCCTGGACTTCTACGACGTGGGCACGGCGCGCGGCGCCGGCGGCCTGGGGATCTGGTACGACAACAAACTGTGGACCTCGCGCAACTGGACATCCTGGAAGCTGATCAAGAACGGTCCCGACGTCGCCAAGTTCAGCGTCGACTACGCGCCCTGGCCGGTGGATGTGAACCGCAAGGTCTGGGAGACGCGGACCTTCGCGTTGCCCCTGGGCACGAACTTCACGCGCATGGTCTCGACCATCCGCTCCGACAAACCCGGGCCGCTAATCGTCGGCATCGGGATCTCCAAGCACAAGCATCCGGGCGGCCCTGGCGTGTTCCGCAAGGATCTGGCGCCGGGCCGGGTGACCTATTGGGAGGGCGCGGAGCCCGAGAAGGGCTCGATGGGCGTCGCCCTGATGGTCGATCCCAACTCCGTCGTCGACGTGCGCTCGGACTTCGACAACTACCTGGTCCTTGTCAAGGTCATGCCCGGCCAGCCGTTCGTCTACTATATGGGCGCGGCTTGGGACAAAGGGCTGGACATCCACAGCCAGGCCGAGTGGGACGCCTATGTCGCGGCGCAGAAGCCGGACTTCGATCCAAAGCACTAAACCCGCGTGGCTTGGATCTGACCATCCAGACCAGATAAAAACCGCCCCGAAACCATTCGCGGCTTCGGGGCGGCTACTGGCCGTCCGACCTAAGGGGGGAGGGGTGTCGAACGGCCGCTGGCTAAGGTCTTAGCCGTGCAGCTTAAGGGCGGTCTCGGCGATCTTGCGGCCCTGATAGCGGGCGCCGACCAGCTCGTTTTCGCTGGGCTGACGCGAGCCGTCGCCGCCGGCGATCGTCGTGGCGCCGTAGGGGCTGCCGCCGGTGACTTCGTCCAGGGTCATCTGGCCGGCGTGACCATAGTCCATGCCCACGATCACCATGCCAAAGTGCAGCAGGTTGGTGATGATCGAGAACAGGGTCGTTTCCTGGCCGCCGTGCTGGGTGGCGGTCGAGGTGAAGGCCCCGCCCACCTTGCCGTGCAGAGCGCCACGCGCCCAGAGGCCGCCGGCCTGATCGAAGAAGGCCGCCATTTGCGAGCTCATGCGGCCGAAGCGCGTGCCGGTTCCGACGATGACGGCGTCATAGTTGGCTAGATCCTCGACCGTGGCCACGGGAGCGTCCTGGTCGAGCTTGAAGTGGGCCTTTTGAGCGACTTCCAGCGGCGCGGTTTCGGGAACCCGCTTTATGTCGACCTGAGCGCCGGCTTCGCGAGCGCCCTCGGCGACCGCCTTGGCCATGGTCTCGATGTGACCGTAGGACGAATAGTAGAGCACCAGAACCTTGGCCATGAGGGCCTCCTTTTTTGATCTCGTAGACGTGAAGAGGGCGGACGCGGGATAGCGGTTCCCGCGTCCGGTTTCTTGAAGGGTTAGGCGGCGTCGACCAGCACCAGCTCGGCGTCTTCCAGGGCCGTGACGGTGATGGCGTCCTCGTCCTTGATGGCGGCGCCGTCGCGGCTGTTCAGCTTGACGCCGTTGACCTCGACCACGCCGACGGCCGGCACCAGATAGCCGCTACGGTCCTTGCCCAGGGCGTAGGTCGCGGACTCGCCGGCCTTCAGCGTCGCGCCCAGAACCCGCGCGTCGGTGCGGATCGGCAGGGCGTCGTTATCATTCTCGAAGCCCGAGGCCAGGGTCACGAACTTGCCGGAGCGGTCGCCCTTCGGGAAGGGCTTGGCGCCCCACGACGGCGCGCCGCCGAAGGCCTTGGGCTCGATCCAGATCTGAAAGATCCGGGTGGTTTCCGACTCGAGATTGTATTCCGAGTGGCGGATGCCCGTGCCCGCGCTCATGACCTGGACGTCGCCGGCCACGGTGCGACCCTTGTTGCCCAGGCTGTCCTGGTGGGTGATGGCGCCGTCGCGAACATAGGTGATGATCTCCATGTCGCTGTGCGGATGCGGCGGGAAGCCGGTGTTGGGGGCGATCTCGTCGTCGTTCCAGACCCGCAGCGCGCCCCAGTTCATGTTGCGGGGATCGTAGTAGCTGGCGAACGAGAAGTGGTGCTTGGCCTTGAGCCAACCGTGGTCGGCGCCGCCAAGCTTGTCGAACGGTCTGCGCTCGATCATGGCTCTAACCCTTCCTTACCTCTGGGCCTTGGGCCCGGCGAAGCGCCGCGTCGGCGCGTCCTGTTGAGGAGAAGATAGGCCGCTCACCCGCATCATAAATAGAAACTGTTGAAACTCATTGTTTCCAAATATAGCTATACCCCATGTCCAAACTCCCCGACCTCGAAGGCCTTGCCGTATTCGCCAAGGTGGTGGAGCTGCGCTCGTTCGCGGCCGCCGCGGACGAACTGTCGATGTCCAAGGCCACGGTTTCCAAGGCCGTCACCCGCCTGGAAGAGCGGCTTGGCGCGCGGCTCTTCAACCGCACCTCGCGACGTCTGGCTCTGACCGACGCCGGCCAGTCTCTGGTCGAGCGGGCCACCCGGGTGCTGGCCGAGGCCCAGGCCGCGGAGGAAGAGGCGTCCAGCCAGTCCTCGGCCCCGCGCGGCGTTGTGCGCCTGGCCGCGCCGATGTCGCTGGGTATCACGACCCTGGGCCCGGTTTTGCCTGGGTTCCTGGCGGCCTATCCCGAGGTCTCGATCGACCTGCATCTTTCGGACGCCACCGTTGATCTGGTCGGCGCGGGCTTCGACATGGCCCTGCGCGTGGCGTCCTTGCCCGACAGTTCGCTCGTGGCGCGCCGGCTGCGGAGCGTGACCCGATACGTCGTCGCCTCGCCGGGCTATTGGGAGCTTCACGGCCGTCCGCGCCATCCGGCGCACCTGGCCGAGCATCGCGGCGTGACCTACGGCCATCAAAGCGCGCCAGAGACCTGGCGCTTCACCCAAGCGGGCGAGGAGGTCTCGATCCGGCCTCGGGCGGCCATCCGCGCGAACAACGGCGACGTTCTGGTTCCGTCGCTGGTCGCCGGGATCGGGGTGGCGGTGTTGCCGGACTTTATCGTCGGTCCCGCGATCGCCGAGGGCAAGTTGGAGGCGGTGCTGGCCGACTGGACCGCCGCGCCGATCGCTCTGCATCTCGTCATGCCGCCCGGCGGGCCTCGACCGGCCCGAGTCGAGGCGCTGGCGGCCTATCTGGCCAAGGCCCTATCCGGCAAGAGTTAGGCCCTTTTAGCCGAGGGCCTGGACCTGCGTCGGCGTCAGCGCGGCCACCTGCAGCGGAGTCATGGCGTTCAGATTGGTCTTGGACAAGGCGCCGAGCTGGCTGATGGTCAGGCCCGGGATCTGGGCCGGCAGCAGATAGCCGATCTGGGTGGTGCTGAGGCCGGCGATCACCGTCGTCGACACCGAACCGAGCTGCGTGCCGCTCAGCGCCTGGACCTGCGTTCCGCTAAGCTGACCAAAGGCGGTCGAGGACAGGCTCCGCACCTGGTAAGCCGACAGTCCCTTCAGGGCGTAGGTCGAGAGCGACGCCATTTGCGTCGACGACAACGCCGCCAGGTCGGTCACGGAGATCGCGCTCAGTTGGTTGGCGGAGAGGGCGGCGACTTGCGTCGTGGCGATCTCGCCGATGTCGGTGGTCGTGAGCGCGCCCAACTGGGTCGCGGTCAGCCCAGAGATTTGGGTCGAGCTCAGGCTCTGGAAGGTCGTGGTGTCCAAGCCGGAGATGTTGGTGGTCGACAGGCCGCCGATCTGGCTGGCGCTCAGACTTTGGACCTGCGTACTCGTGAACTCGCCGAAGTCGGTTGTGGTCAGGCCGCCCATCTGGGTCGTCGTCAGTCCGGCCAGCTGGGTCGCGCTCAAGGCTTGGATCTGGGTCGCGCCGAGGCTGCTGATATTGCTGGCCGACAACGCGCCAAGCTGCGACGCCGAGAAGCTCGCCACCTGGGTCGCGGTCAGTTCGGCGAAGTCGGTCGTGCTGAGCGAGCGCAGCACGGTGGTCGAAAGGCCCGAGACCTGGGTCAGGGAGAGGTTCCCGACCTGGGTCGAGTTTAGTCCCGAGAAGCCGGTGGCGCTAAGACCGGCCACCTGGGTCGCGGTCAGCAGTCCGACCTGGGTGCTCGACAGCTGAGCGGTCTGGGTGTCGACGAGCCCCCCCAACTGTTGAGGCGATAGCAGCCCGATCGCCGTGCTCAGCGACGACAGCTGCGTGGTGTTGAGCGCGCCGATCTGGCTGGCGGTCATCCCTTGATACTGGGTGGTGGTCAGGGCCGCGGACTGCGTCGCGCTCATCTGCGGGATCAGCGCGGCGGGGATCGCCGCGACCTGAGCGGCGGACAAAGCGGCTACCTGGCTGTCGCTGAGTTCGCCGAGATCGGTGGTGGTGAGCGCGCTCAACTGCGTCGCCGTCAGGCTTCGCACATGGGTGGCGTCCAGCGTGCCGACCTGCGTGGCGTTCAACGCGGTGAAATGCGTGGCGTCCAGCGCGCCAACCTGCGTGGCGCTGAGCGCGCTCATCCGCGACGTGTCCAGCTGGGCCAGCTGGGTCGAGGTCATGGCGTTCAACTGGGCCCCGCTGAAGGCCGAAAGCTGACCGGCGTCAAAGATCAGATTCTGGGCGAAAGCCGGGATCTGCGTGGCGGTCAAACCCTTGACCTGCGTCGAGGACAGGGCGCTGAGCTGACTGGCCGACAGCGCGGCGACCGCGGTGTTGGAGAGGGCGCCGACCTGCGTGCTGGCCAGCCCCTCAAGCTTGGTCGTCGAGAGACTCTGGATCGTGCTCGCCGACAGGGCCGAGATCTGGGCGGCGGAGAGGTACGAGATCGGCACTTGGGCCTCACGGAGCGACGACGCGAATCGATCGTTTGAATGTTAAGCGAAGCTCCAGAGCGGAGCCATGCGTCACATGGATTACGATCGCCAAGTATAGATCGCGTTATGCGAACCGGTTAAAGAGGCTTTAAATCAGGAGCTTAAGGCGCGATCACGCGGACTTGCTCCCGTTGGCGAGACCCCGATTACACTCACCTCGGCGCGCGCATCGTCCACAGATCCAGGTCCTTCTCGCGGCCGATCAGGGCCAGGCCCGAGGCGATGGACTCGAATTCGCCGCCGCTTTCGATCTTCTCGGCTCCAAAGCGACGCAGGAAGATCTCGCGCACGGCCGGAACGAACGAACTGCCGCCGGTCAGGAAGACGCGATCGACGCCCGTTTCCGTAAGTCCCGCCTGGACCAGCGCTTCGCCGACGGCGTTCTCGATCGCGGAGAGCTCCGGAGCGATCCAGCTTTCGAACTCGGTCCGGGCCACGGTCTTTTCGATATGGACCGAGCCGGCTTCGAAGTGGAACCTCGCCTCGGCCTGGCTGGACAGCGCTTCCTTCAGAGACGACACCGAGCGGTAGAGGGCGTAGCCGTGATTGCCGTCCAGCACCTCGATCAGGGCGGCGATCTTGTCGGGCTCCAGGGCGGTGCGCTCCAGGGCGCGAATATCGCGCATATCCTTGGATGCGCGCAGCAGAGCCAGCTGGTCCCAGCGGGCGAAGGCGGCGTAGTAGCGCTGTGGGATCGGCAGGTTGTTGGAGAACGACCGATAGTCGGAGCCCTTGCCGAGCTCAGGCGAAACCAGCTGATCGATGATCCGATAGTCGAAGGCGTCGCCGGCCAGGCCCACGCCCGAGCGCGACAGCGGCGTCGAGCGCAGGGTCCCGTCGGTGTCGCGCTCGAACCGCACCAGCGAGAAGTCCGACGTGCCGCCGCCGAAATCGGCGACCAGCACCGTGGCGTCGCGCTTGAGCTGCCGGGCGAAGAAGAAGGCGGCCCCGACGGGCTCGTAGGCGTAGCGGATGTCGGAAAAGCCCAGCCGCCGGAAGGCCTCCTCGTAGCGGGTCAGGGCCAGGGCTTCGTTCGGCGCGCCGCCGGCGAAGGTGACGGGACGGCCGACGATGACGCGCGGCGGCAGGTCGTCCAGCTGACCGGCGGCGTGGTCCTTCAGGCGCAGCAGGAACGCGGCCAGCAGGTCCTCGAACTGATAGCGCTTGTTGAGGATGCGCGTCTCTGTGAAGGCCTGCGAGGCGGCGAAGGTCTTGAACGACTGGATGAACCGCGTCTCCAGCGGATCCTCCAGATAGGCCTCGATCGCCCAGGGGCCGGCCTCGATGACCCGTTCGTCCGGCGCGCCGCCCTGGCCTTGAAGGCTATGGAAGCTGAGCGCCGAGCGGAACGCGAAGAGCTCGCGATGGTCCAGCGTGAAGCGCACCAGCCGCGCCCTGTCATCGCCGTGCGTCAGCGAAATGACGGTGTTGGTGGTGCCAAAGTCGACGCCGATGGTCGGCGCGGGAGCGGCCGTCATGGAAGGCTCGATCGGTTGGGAAGAGGAGGGCGTGCGTCGTAGCGACTTCACCAGGAAGGTCAAGCGCAAGGCGAGGCCGGCCGGCGATTGACTTCGAAGGCCGGCTCCGGTCGAAGAAGCGGGAGCTGATGATGGGAAGACCTTGGAACATCACGACGTCCTGGTGATCGGCGCGGGCGCGGCCGGCATGATGTGCGCGATCGAGGCCGGCAAGCGCGGGCGCTCGGTGCTGGTCGTCGACCACGCCAAGGCGCCAGGCGAGAAGATCCGCATCAGCGGCGGCGGTCGGTGCAATTTCACCAATCTCGGCGCGACGCACCTGAACTTCCTGTCGGCCAATCCGAAGTTCTGCGTCTCGGCTCTGCGGCGCTATCGGCCGCGCGACTTCATCGCCCTCGTGGAGCGCCACGGTGTGGCCTATCACGAAAAGACCCTGGGCCAGCTCTTCTGCGACGGTTCGGCCCGACAGATCGTCGACCTGCTGCTGGCGGAGATGAGGGCCGCTGGCGTCCAGCTCCGCCTGGAGACCCGCGTCGAGGGCGTGACCAAGACCGAGGGCGGCTTCGAAGTCGCGCTGTCGTCCGGAAAGGTCGCCTGCGCTTCGCTAGTCGTGGCCAGCGGCGGCAAATCGATTCCGAAGATGGGCGCGACGGGCCTAGGCTACGACATCGCCCGGCAGTTTGGCCTCGGCGTCGTGGACACTCGTCCCGCGCTCGTGCCCCTGACCTTCGAGCCCGCCACGCTGGCGCGGTTGTCGCCGTTGTCGGGAATCGGGCTGGACGCCGTGGTTTCGCACGGCAAGACCAAGTTCCGCGAAGGCATGTTGTTCACCCATCGCGGGCTGTCCGGCCCCTCGATCCTGCAGATTTCGTCCTACTGGCGCGAGGGCGACGAGATCCGGGTCGACATGGCGCCGGGCGTCGACGCGCTGGCGGCGCTGAAGGCGGCCCGGACGGCGACCCCGCGCCAGGCGGTGGCGACGGTGCTGTCGACCCTGCTACCCCGCCGCGTGGCGCAGCTGATCGCCGACGAGGACGCCCCAGACAAGGGCAATATCGCCGACTGTTCGGATAAGGTGCTCGGCAGGCTGGCCGGCGCGGTGAATGCCTGGACGGTCAAGCCGGCGGGCTCTGAAGGCTATCGCACGGCCGAGGTGACGCTGGGCGGCGTCGATACCGACGCTTTGGACTCCCGCACCCTGGAGGCCAAGGCCGTTGCGGGGCTCTATTTCATCGGCGAGGTGGTCGACGTCACCGGCTGGCTGGGCGGCTATAACTTTCAGTGGGCCTGGGCCTCGGGCTGGTCGGCGGGGCAGAGCGTGTAAGAAAAAAGCCCCTCCGGCGAAGGAGGGGCTCGTTGTCATCTACTTCTTCTTGAACGGCTTACCGGCCGGCTTGCCGCCGGGCTTGGCGTCAAAGCTCTTCTTGAAGGGCTTGGGGCCCTTGAACGGCTTGGCCGGACCGTCGCCATCGCGCTTGCCGGCATAGGGCTTGGCGTAGGGCTTGGGACCCGCCGCGTTGTCGCCGAAGCCCTTCTTGAACGGCTTCTTCGGACGCTCGCCGTCCTCGCGAGGCGCGCGCGGCTTGAACTCGCGCGGCGGCGGAGCGTCGCTGGACGCCTCATGGCGCGGCTTGAACGCGCGCTTGGGGCGATCGTCGCCTTCCCGCGGCGCGTAGGGGCGCGGAGCCTCGTCGCGGGGCGCGCGCGGCTTGAACTCCCGTTGAGGACGATCGGCGTCCTCGAAACGCTTCTTGAACGGGCGATCCTCGCCTTCGCCGCGCGGGGGACGCGGCTTGAACTCGCGCTGCGGGGCGTGCGGATCGCGCGGCTCGTAGGTCCTGGGCGGGCGCTCGCCGCGCGGGGCCGGCGCGGTCGTCGGGGTGATGGAGACGTCCTCGCGCACCGTGGCCTGGACCGCCGCGCCGAACTTCGTCGCCGCCTCGGCCGAGATCTCGAACTTGGTGTCGTAGTCGAAGATCCGGATCGCGCCGATGTCCTTCTTGGTGATGTGGCCCAGGCGGCAGATCATCGGGATCAGCCACTTGGGATCGGCGTTGCCGCGACGGCCGACGCTGATCCGGAACCATTCGGAGCCTTCCATGTCGACGCGCGGCTCGCGCGGCGCACGCTCGCCCGGTTCGCCGGTTCGGGCGCGGGGCCCTGGATCGGCGCCGTGGCGCGGATCGTCATAGATGTCCTCAGGCGAGGGCAGCTTGGCGCGACGGGTGCGGATCAGCGCCGCGGCGATCTCGACCGGCGTGCGCTTGGCCAGCATGGCCTCGGCCAGGGCGATGTCTTCCTCGGTCGAGGTTTCGGCGAAGATCGGGTCCTCGAGCAGGCGCTCCTGGTCCTTCTCGCGGATGGCGTCGGCGCTGGGCGCGCCGCCCCATTCGGCGTCGACGCCGGCCGCGTACAAGAGCTGCTCGGCCTTGCGGCGACGGGTGTAGGGCACGACCAGGGCCGAGACGCCCTTCTTGCCGGCCCGGCCCGTGCGGCCCGATCGGTGCAGCAGGGTCGCCTTGTTGATCGGCAGCTCGGCGTGGATGACGAGGCCAAGGTCGGGCAGGTCGAGGCCGCGCGCGGCGACGTCGGTGGCGACGCAGACGCGGGCGTGGCCGTCGCGCAGCGCCTGCAGGGCGT
The DNA here is from genome assembly GCF_000372645.1 of Caulobacter vibrioides OR37. GTDB lineage: Bacteria > Pseudomonadota > Alphaproteobacteria > Caulobacterales > Caulobacteraceae > Caulobacter > Caulobacter vibrioides_E. The sequence goes on from NZ_APMP01000001.1 coordinate 286,108, forward strand.
CGGCGCGCTCGCGCTGGGACAGCTCGCCCGAGAGGCCGACGACCGCGAAGCCGCGCTCGCGCAGCTTGCCGTGCAGCGAGCGGACGCTTTCACGGGTGTTGGCGAAGACCAGCGCGCCGGGGGCTTCGAAGAAGCGCAGCAGATTGACGACCGCGTGTTCGACCTCGTTGGGGGCCACCCGAACGGCGCGGTACTCGATGTCGCGGTGCGGCTCGTCGCGGGCGATCGTGTCGATGCGCAGCGCGTCGTTCTGATAGCGCTTGGCCAGCTCGACGATGTCGCGGGCCAGGGTGGCCGAGAAGAGCAGGGTCCGGCGCTCGGGCGGGGCGGCGTCGAGGATGAATTCCAGGTCCTCGCGGAAGCCCATGTCCAGCATCTCGTCGGCCTCGTCGAGCACGGCGACCTTTAGCTTGGAGAGGTCGAGGTGGCCGCGCTCGATGTGGTCGCGCAGGCGGCCCGGCGTGCCGACGACGATGTGGGCGCCGTATTTCAGCGCGCGCTGCTCGCGCCGGGCGTCCATGCCGCCCACGCAGTTGATCACGGCGGCCTTGGCCTCGGCGTAGAGCCAGGCCAGCTCGCGATTGACCTGCATGGCCAGTTCCCGGGTCGGGGCGATCACCAGGGCCAGCGGCTCGGCGGCCTGGCCGAAGGTCTCGGCCTCGCCCAGCAGGGTCGGGGCGGCGGCGAGGCCGAAGGCGACGGTCTTGCCCGAGCCGGTCTGGGCGCTGACCAGGAGGTCGCGATCAGCGGCGTCGGCGGCCAACACGGCGGCCTGGACGGGGGTGGGCTCGGCGTAACCCTGAGCGGCGAGAGCCCGCTCAAGAGCGGGGTGGGAAGCGGGGAAGGGCATCTAGGTCCAGTTCATCTGCGGCCGCGCACACAAACACGCGCGGCTCGCGCCAGTGACCAAATCGGGCCCCTCTGAAGCCTTGAACGCTTCCCTCGGACCGCTTCTTGGTCGAATTCCAACGAAAATAGCCCCCTCCGCGACGGAAGGGGGCCCACGAAGGGCCTTATGCGCTTGTTGCGGCGCAAAAAGCAAGGGCCGAGGCGGAAGGCGAACGCCGCGAGCCAAGAGCGTGAGGCTGAAAGTGGGAACCGGTTTCAGCTCATCTCACGCTCTAAATATTTGATTTAGAGCCTTTTTGACGCCTGAAATCGATTCCGATCTCAGGCTAAAGGCTCTAGGCGGCCAGGGCTTGGTCGATCGCCTCGACGATCCTTTCCGGCGTTTCGGCGCCGACCACGGCGACCTTGCCGGCGAAGATGGCGAAGGGCACGCCCGTGATCCCACCCTGCACCGCCATGCCGTGTTCGCGCGCCACCGCCTCCTTGTCCGCGCCTTCGGAGAGCAGTTGCAGCACCACCAGACGCTCCATGCCGGCCGCCTCGGCGATGTCGGCCAGCACCATCGGGTCGCCGATATCGAGGCCTTGCTCGAAATAGCCCTTGAACAGCGCCTCCACGACCTGGTCCTGCGCGCCCGCCGTCAGGGCCCAGCGGATCAGGCGATGGGCGGCGTTGGTGTTGGGCGCGATCTCGATGGCATCGAAGTCGAAGGCGATGCCTTCCTCGGCGCCGCCCTCGACCAGAGCCGCGTGGACGGCCTTCAGCTTATCGGGATCCTTGAACTTGTTCGCCATGTAGGCCTTGCGATCGACGCCCTCCTCGGGAAGCGTCGGGTCCAGCTGATAGGGACGCCAGATCAGCTGAGCCTGAACGGTCGGGCGCAGGGCCAGCGCCGATTTCAGGCGTCGCCAGCCCAGATAGCACCAGGGGCAGACGACGTCGGCCACCACGTCAATGGTCATGGTCTGGCTCAAGGCGCGCTCCTCTGGAAATCTTGTCCGCTACAGGACAGGTTTCATATAGGGGCTGCCCCTAGGGCGCCCAAGCGTTGCTTGCGGCGCCGCGGAGAGTCAGCCGACGTCGCGCTTCAGGGCGCTGGCGGCGGCGCGTTCCAAGGCCTTCACCGCCCCCTCGCCACGCTCGACCTCGGCCACGCCGATGTCGAACTCGCAGACGAACGGCGCCCGATCCTCGCCCGCGTCAAAGGCCGTGCAGCCGATGACGGCGGCGATTCGCTCGGCCGCGGCGCGGGCGGCGTTCAGATTGGTCGCCGGCAGGGCCAGGGCGAAGACCTCCGTGGCCAGGCGCGCGGCGGTGTCCTCGACACGCACCAGGCGGCCAACCATCGAGCCGATCTGCGGAATGGCGCGGTCCAGCCATCCGTTCTGGCGCGCCCAGACCGTCTCGGGCTTGTCGGCGATGCGCAGGACGCAGATCGACAGCGGCCTGGCTCGCTCGGCCGCCGCCCGAGCGAGCCGCGCCAAGTGGGCGGCGAAGAGGTCGCGGGTGAAGAGGCCCGTCGCCGCGTCCATCAGGCCGGAGCTTCGGGCCTTTTCCAAGGCGCCTCGGATCGCCTCGCCACGTCGGAAGTTTCGGGCCAGCTCGATGATCCGCGTCGCCGTGTCGATCTCGGGCGTATCGGGCGAGGCCACGTCGGAAACGCCACGATGGAAGGCCTCGGACATGGTCACATAGCTTTCGGCCTTCAGATAGAGCAGGGCCGGAATGTGGAAGAGTCGCGTGTTGCGGCGCATCCCCGCCGCGATCGACAGCGCTTCTTGCTGGCTGTCGCCGGCCCACAGAACGACCGCGTCGAAGGGGCGCTCATGCAGATAATCGAACGCCGTATAGGCCGTGAACGCCCCGATCACCTCCGCGCCGCTGTTTTGCAGGGCGTTGGAGAGGGCCAGGAACTGCGGCGCGGGTTCGCCGACCGCCAGGACGCGGTAGCGCTCGTCCAGCGTTTCGGGGAGATCCAGACGCCGACCGCGTTCGCCGAACGTCTCCAGGCGCAGTTCGAACTCTTCCTCGGCGATGGCGGTGCGCACGAGGGTTTCCAGGCGCAGCGCGGCCTGGGAGGGATGCAGCGGCGGTGACAGGGTCAGGTCGAACGCCTGGTTGCGATAATCGCCGTCCGGCTCGCCGATGGCGATGACCGGCAGGCGGCGCGGCGCGACGGCGGCCTTCAGGCGCCGGGCCAGGGTCTGGGTTTCGGGCCCCGCGGTCGCGAGGTCGACGATGACGGCTTCGATCGGAAGATCGCCCAGCGCGGCCAAGGCGGCATAGGGACCGCGCGCGGTGATCGTGCGCCAGCCCAACCGGTCCAGCCCCTCGGCCAGCGGTCCCGCGCGAACATCGTCGCGCGCCACGATCAGGATCCGGGCGTCAACCGCCAAAACCAACCTCCGCCCGAACTCTGGCTTCGCCGATCCCGCAGAGCCGGCAAGGGCTCGTGCTTCAGGAGCGAAGCTCGGTGACGGACCGCCATCAAGCTCTGGGGGCCGCCGAGATTCGACGCCGCAACATAGCAGAGGCGTTGCGTGGTCAAAGGTGCGCAACGTCGCGGGGCGGGGCGAATTCGGCGCCGTTTCCTTCGGGGCTTGCCTGACCGAACGTCATCGCCGCTCTACTGACGCGGCTACGGTCAGAGAACCGCCCCGAAAAGGGGAAGAATGGGAGATCGCGTCATGGGCCAGGGGCCGCTTTCGGGACTGAAGATCGTCGAGTTCGCTGGCATCGGCCCGGGGCCCTTCTGCGGCATGTTGTTGTCCGACCTGGGCGCCGACGTGGTCCGAATCGATCGCAAGGGGCAGGGGCGCGGATCGCCCGCCGACGTCACCGCGCGCGGGCGGCGATCGGTGGCGCTGGATCTGAAGAATCCCGCCGCGATCGAGACCTGCCTGAAGCTGCTGGAACAGGCAGACGGCCTGATCGAGGGCTTCCGTCCCGGCGTCATGGAGCGTCTGGGCCTCGGGCCGGACGTCGCCTTGGCTCGTAATCCCAGGCTGGTCTATGGGCGCATGACCGGCTGGGGACAGACCGGGCCCTACGCCAAGGCCGCCGGCCACGACATGAACTACATCGCCATCACCGGAGCCCTGGCGGCGATCGGCACGACCGACAAGCCCGTGCCTCCGCTGAACCTGGTCGGCGACTTCGGCGGCGGGGCGCTCTATCTGGCGTTCGGCCTGCTGGCTGGCGTGATCCATGCGCGTCAGACGGGGCGGGGGCAGGTGATCGACTGCGCCATGAGCGACGGCGCGGCCTCGCTGATGGCCATGTTCTACGGCTTCAAGGCGGGCGGCATGTGGACCGAGGCGCGACGCGCCAACATGCTGGATGGCGGGGCGCATTTCTACGACACCTACGAATGCGCCGACGGCAAGTGGATCTCGATCGGCTCGATCGAGCCGCAGTTCTACCTGCTGCTGCTGGAGAAGACGGGAATCACCGACCCGCAATTCCAGCACCAGATGAGTCGAGAGGAATGGCCGGAGCTGCGCGAAAAGCTGGCGGCGGTCATCAAGCGGAAGAGCCGCGACGAATGGTGCGCGATCATGGACGCCACCGACGTCTGTTTCGCGCCGGTCCTGACGATGGACGAGGCGCCCAAGCACCCCCACAATGCCGCCCGGGAGACCTTCGTCGAGGTGGCTGGGGTCATGCAGCCGGCGCCGGCGCCGCGCTTTTCGGCCACGCCCGGGGCGATCCAGGGACCGCCGCCGCCGATCGGCGGACATAACGATGAAGCGCTCGCCGATTGGGGTTTTTCCGCCGACCAGGTCGCTAGCTTGAAGGCGTCCGGCGCGCTCTGAGGTCATTCAGGCTGGGTTCAGGTGGCGGATCCTAGTTTTCGAACGTCAGCCGGGCGTCGCGCCATCCGTCCCTCGATGCGGCGTTCGGTTTCGGGCAAGGCCCGCGGAGACGCGCCGTCTGTTCCGGGCGGCGCGTCTTTGACTCTCGAAGGCGGCGCCGCCATGGTCCGCCGGATGCAAAATCGGCACCCTATTCGTTGGCGTGACCTGGACCTTGATCCCATTCACTGGGTCCAGGAAGTTCTTCGCGTTCTTGGCCTCGCCCTGTCGCGTCTGTGGGGACGCGACGTGATGCTCTATGTCGGTGGGACCTCGTTCTTCGCTTTGCTGGCCGTGTTTCCGGGTTTGGCCATCCTGATCGGCGCCTATGGCCTCTTGATCACGCCTGAAGCGGCGGCGCGGCAGGCCACGCGCCTGGCCGAACTCGTGCCGCCGGGGGCGCGTCCGATCTTCCATGACGAGCTGAGCCGCCTGGCCCACACGCCCGAACAGGCCCTTTCGCTTCAAAGCGGCGTCGTTTTGCTCGTCGGCGCCTACGCCGCCCATCGGGGCTTCAAGGCGTTGCTGGCGGGGCTGTCCTTCATCCACGACGAAGAGAATCAACGCGGCTTCTTCGGCTTCAACCTGATGGCCTTGCTGGTGCTGATCGCCGCGTTCGGCCTGCTTTTCGTGATGTCCGGCGTGTTTCTGACCCTGCGACTGCTGGGCTCGGCTCTGAATCTCCGGCCGCTGGCGGGGGTTTCCTGGATTCAGTCCGAATGGACCTGGGCCAGCTTCGGCATCGTGGTCGGCATGACCCTCGTCTATCGCTACGCCATGTCGCGCGAGCCCCTGGGCTGGCGGGCCTCGGTGGCGGGCGGCGTGGCGGCGGCCGCGCTCTGCGTCTTCATGTCCTGGGCCAGCGCCTTCTATGTCGAGAAGGTGGTGCACCTAGGCGCGACCTACGGCTCGATCTCGGCCGTCATCATTTTTCTGATCTGGCTTTCCTGGAGCACGAACGCGATCTTCTTCGGCGGAGCCTTGGCCACCGAGGTCGAGATCGCTCTCGACTATCGGCCGACCGCCTTGCTCGGAGGCCCGGCGGCGATCGCGCTTAAGGCGCCTTCCGAATACGAAAAAGGATGACGCCGCCTTCGCGGTCGGCGATTTCAAGGACGGCGGCGCCCACCTGGGCGGCGAAGTGCGGCACGTCGATGCGCGCCATGGGATCGGTGGCCAGCAGGAACAGCTCGTCGCCCGGCGCGGCGGCCTCCAGCGCCTTGCGCAGCTTCAGGGTAGGGACCGGACAGTGATGTCCCCGGGCGTCGACCCGCGTCGGCTCAGACATTGAACACCGCTTCGGCTTCGGCGGTCGTTAGAATCCGATGCAGACCGGGCTCGAGATCGGGGGGCAGGCTCAAGCCGCCGATCCGCTCGCGGTGCAGGCCCACCACGTGATTGCCGACGGCCGCGAACATTCTGCGGACCTGATGATATCGGCCCTCGGTGATCGTCAGGCGGGCCGTCCGGGCGTCGACCACCTCTAACTTGGCCGGCAGCAGCGGCTTTTCCTCGCCGTCCAGCATAAGGGTCCCGGCGGCGAAGACATCGCCCTCCGAGCCCGTCAGCGGCCTGTCCAGCGCGGCCAGATAGGTCTTGGGCACATGGCGCTTGGGCGAGATCACTCGATGCAGAAAATCGCCATCGTCGGTGATCAGGATCAGGCCGCTGGTCTCCTTGTCCAAGCGCCCCACCGTGGAGAGGCCCGGATCGCGCAGCCGCCAGCGGCGCGGCAGCAGATCATAGATCTTTTCGCCCTCTTCCTTGTGCGAACAGACCACGCCCAGAGGCTTGTGCATCATAAGCACAAGCGGGGCGGGCGGATCGAGCGGAAGGCCGCGGATCGTCATGCGCTGGGGAAGGGTCGCGTCGACGGCGATGCGGGCGCCGGCGTCCTTTAGCGCCTTGCCGTCCAGCACGACCTTGCCGGCGGCCACCAGGGCTTGCACATCCTTGCGACTGCCATACCCCAGATTGGCCAGCAGCCGATCCAGGCGCGCCATCAGGGCCTTGCCGCTCACTTTCGGGCCTCGAAGACCTTGTAGCCGCCGCCTTCGCCGACCAGCCGGACCTTGGCGAAGCTTTCGCCAAGGATCGCCTCATAGGGCAGGTGGCGGTTGGCGACGATCCACAGCGAGCCGCCCTTGCGCAAGGCCTCGGAGGCGGCCCGGATAAAGGCCTGTCCAAGCGCCTTGTCCTCGCCGCCGCCCTCGTGGAACGGGGGATTGCTGACGATGAAGTCGAGGTCTTTCAGTCCGCCCTGACGGACGTCGCCCCAGACGAGCTCGGCGCGTGGGTCGGTCACGTTCCGACGGGCGACGTCGACGGCGCGCCGGTCCAATTCGACGAGAGTCAGCTTTGTCACCTTGGGCGACGCCAGGACATTCAAGGCCAGGAGACCGATGCCCGCGCCGAAGTCGGCGCCGACGCCCGCGAACGGCGGCAGGACCTGCAGCAGGGCGTTGGTGCCGGCGTCCAGCCGATCCCAACTGAACACGCCGGGCTGGGTCCAGAGGCCATTCTCGGCGATGCGCCGCGCCGCGCCCGCCTCGACCGCTTCGTCGAAGCCGGCGATCTCGCTCGGACGCACGGCGACGCAGATGCGATGGTGCCGGCGCGCGCTCTCGCCGACGACGCAGCCCAGCGCCTCAAGCTCCTTCTTTAGGCGCAGGCCGCCGCGATCCTTGGGCGCGAAGGCGGTCAGGCGTCCTTCTGGCGCGAGGATCCGCAAGGCGTGAGCCAGGACAAAACGCCGCTCCACCGCGCCGGCCGGGGCGCGAACGGTGACGGCCGCGAAGGATTCGTCCGGCAACGACGCGATATCGCTCGATCCTGGAACGAACGGCGAGAGCTGGACCGCGCCCGCCGAGGACGGCGCCAGATCATGATCAGCCTGGCCGTAGAGCGCGGTGCGTATCGCCGACATACTTGTCCTGAAAGGCTTTTTCGCGATTTGAAAAGCTTGGCGGACAGGGTGGGATTCGAACCCACGGTAGGCTTCCACCTACGGCGGTTTTCAAGACCGCTGCCTTAAACCACTCGGCCACCTGTCCGGAGCAGGCGGCTATATCAGCGTGACCCGCCCTTAACCAGACTTCAAAACAAACCAGCGACAGTATGGCGTGGATGGGGCGCGCCCCGGGTCCGTGACGGGCAGATGCACGAAGGTTTGGATCAGATTTGGCGAAACGCGCGCGCCCTTGGCCTTCTGGTCATGGCGGCGATCAGCCTGGCCGCTTGCGCGACGCCCCGCTACGAGACGGGCAAGTCGGGCATGATGGCCTCGGCGATCCACGACACCACGCGGGGCGGCTCGCCCCGTCCGGGTTCGACGATCGGCCGCGACGGCAAGCCTCTGCGCGGCACCGAAAAGCCCTATCAGGTCAACGGCGTCTGGTACTATCCGCGCGAGGACAAGGACTACAACGTCGTCGGGATCGGCTCGTGGTATGGCGAGCAATTCCACAATCGCCGCACGTCCAACGGCGAGCTTTTCGACATGGACGTGCCATCGGCCGCTCACAAGACCCTGCCGCTGCCGTGCCTCGTCGAAGTGACCAACCTCGACAACGGCAAGAAGATGATCGTCCGGGTCAATGATCGAGGGCCCTTCGTCGACGGCCGCGTCATCGACCTGTCCAAGGCGGCGGCCGAGCAACTGGGCTACCAACGCGCCGGCGTCGCCCATGTCCGGGTTCGCTATGTGGGCCCGGCGCCCAAAGCGGCGTTCGACGCGCCGCGCCGCTACGCCTCGATCCAGCGCGATCCGAACGCGCCGCGCAGCTTCGACGACATCAAGGAGCCGCCTCAGCGGGTGCAGGTCCTGACGCCACGCCGCGAACCTGAGGCGCCGCCGCGGCTGATCGCGGCCGCGCCGCCGGCCGAAGCGTCGGCTCCGCCGATCAACCCGCCGGACGCCGCGCCGCTCCCGGTCCGGACGTACCGCATTCAGGCCGCTTCGTTCGCCAATCGTGAGAACGCCGAGAAGGCCGTCCGACAACTTTCGGGCGCCGGACAAACGACGATCGAGGCCATAGAACGTCCGAGCGGCACGCTCTATCGAGTCACCGTCTCGGCCGGACCGGACGAGGGCTCGGCTTCGAGCCTGCGTCAGCGGGTCGAGTCGATGGGCTATTCGGGCGCGACGGTGCTTCGCCCCTAGAGGCTGGACAACACGCCGAAACCGGTCGATGGAGGCCGGGATGCACGCGCCCGCTCACCCTCGCGATGTCTATCGTCTGGACGGCCAGTCCGCCGCCGAGGCCGCGTTCATCGACGCCTTGGAGCGGAGGCGGCTGCACCACGCCTGGCTGCTGACGGGGCCCGAAGGCGTCGGCAAGGCGACCTTGGCCTATAGGATGGCGCGCCGCCTGCTGGGCGCGCGTCCGGACCCCAGTCAGGGACTACTCGGCGCGGCGCCGTCGGACGCCGTCAGCCGCCAGGTTGCCGCGCGCTCGCATCCCGACCTGATGGTGCTGGAGCGCCTGACCGACGACGGCAAGGCGCGTAAGTCCATTCCGGTCGACGAAGCCCGCCGCCTGCCCGAATTCTTCGCCACGACGCCGGCCGTCTCGCCCTATCGGGTGGCGATCATCGACGCGGCCGACGATCTCAACGTCAACGCCGCCAACGCCGTGCTGAAGACGCTGGAGGAGCCGCCGCCGCGCGGGGTGATCCTTCTGATCAGCCACGCGCCAGGCAAGTTGCTGCCGACCATTCGTTCGCGATGCCGGCGCCTGCCCGTGCCAGCTCCTGGGATCGCCGCCGCCGCCGAGATGGTCGAGCGCATGGCCGATGTCGGCGAGCGGGACGCCGAGCGTCTGGTCCGCATGGCTCACGGCGCGCCAGGCAAGGCGCTGCAGCTGGCCGCCGCCGGCGCCATCGAGATCGACGACGCGGCCAACGAGATCCTGCGGGCCCTGCCCAAGATCGATGAGGGGGCGCTGCTGGCCATGGCCGACACCTTCCGGGGCGCGGAGGGGATGGCGCGGTTCGAGCTTCTCATGGACCGCATGGCTGACCAGGTGCGGATCTTCGCCACCCGGGTGGCGGCCGACGGCGCGAATTCACAGGGCTTGGACCGCTGGGCGCAGGCGTGGGAGCGGCTCTCCAGGCTCCCGGGCGAGGTCGAGGCGGTGAACCTTGATCGCGGGGACGCCTTCTGGAGCGTCATCTCGGACTTGCGCGCGGCGGCCAAGGCGGCGATGTGAGCCGTATGCTCATCGACAGCCACGTGAATCTCCACGCCCCTCAGTTCGCCGAGGACAGGGACGCGGTCATCGCCCGAGCCCGCGATGCTGGCGTCGCCCTGATGGTCACCATCTGCGACAAGGTTTCCGCCTTCGAGGCCGTTCACGCGATCGCCATGGCCGAGCCCGACATCTGGTGCACCGTCGGAACGCACCCGCACGAAGCCAAGGAAGATCCTGGCCTGGTCGCCGCGCGTCTGGTCGAGCTGGCCCAGCGCCCGCGCGTGGTCGGCATCGGCGAGTGCGGGCTGGATTTCCATTACGACCTATCGCCGCGCGACGTGCAGGCCCAGGTGTTCCGCCAACACTGCGTCGCCGCCCGGCAAAGCGGCTTGCCGTTGGTGGTTCATACCCGTGAAGCCGATGATGTCATGGGCCACATCCTCGAGGAGGAGCACGCGTCCGGACCCTTCAAGATCCTGATGCATTGCTATACGAGCGGCGCTGAACTGGCCGCCCGCGCGGCTGCCCTCGGCGCCTGGTTCTCGGTCTCGGGCATCGCCACGTTCAAGGCGGCGGAGGAGGTGAGGGCGCTGATCCGCGACATGCCGGCCGACCGCATCATTGTCGAGACCGACTGCCCCTATCTGGCGCCCGTGCCGATGCGCGGCCGGCGTAACGAACCGGCCTATCTGCCGCACATCTACGACAAGCTGGCCGAAATCCGCGGCTGGAGCAGGGCCGATACCGAGGCCCGGACCGAGGACGCGTTCTTCGACCTTTTCGACCGGATCCCGCGACCGTGACCGGGCTTCTGGAGTTCACGATCCTGGGCTCCGGCTCGTCGGGCGGCGTTCCGCGCGCCGATGGCAACTGGGGCGACTGCGACCCAGCCGAACCGCGGAATCACCGCTCTCGCTGTTCGCTGCTGGTGCGCCGGCTCGGCGAGGGCGGTCCGCGTCATCAGACCACCGTCGTGGTCGACACCTCGCCCGACCTGCGCCTGCAGACCGCTCAAGCGGGCGTCCAGCGCGTCGACGCGGCGCTCTACACCCACGACCACGCCGACCAGGCGCATGGGATCGACGATCTGCGGCCGTTCTTCCTGAACCAGCGCGAACGTATCCCGACCTATATGGACCAGGCCACCTGGGACGGCCTGCTGAACCGGTTCTCCTATGTGTTCGAGACGCGGGGCGGCTATCCGGCCATTCTGGATCCGCGCCTGATCCCGCCGTTGGGCGTCGACTTCGCGATCGAAGGACCCAGCGGGGCGATTCCCGTCCACACCTTCGACGTCGATCACGGCGGCGTCCGCGCGGTCGGCTATCGCTTCGGCGGCGTGGCCTATACGCCCGATGTTCGCGCCATTCCCGACGGCAGTTGGGCGGACCTGGAGGATCTGGATGTCTGGATCGTCGACGCCCTGCGCTGGACGCCCCATCCGACCCATGCGCATGTCGATCTGGCGCTGGAGTGGATCGCCAAGGCGCAGCCCCGAAGGGCGATCCTGACCAATCTGCATATCGACCTCGACTATCACGTCTTGTCGGCGCGCCTGCCGTCCGGCGTCGAGGCGGCCTATGATGGAATGCGCTTTATCCTCTGAACCCGAGGCAACTTTCCCGGTCCTCACGGAGTTCTCCGCCTGACTGGAGAACCGCAATGGCCGCGCCGAATATCCATGCCACCGCCGAGGCCCGTCGTCGCGCCGCAGTTTGGAGCATCGCTTTGGCCGGCGTTCCGGTCGCGATCGCGCTGGCGGTCCTGCTGGATCTTCTCGGGCTGGCGGTGGGGAACATCGTCGCCGATCCGTTCCAGCTGACCCAAGACCGCGTAAATGGGCTGGTGTTCAGCGGCGGCCTCTGGTTCCTGCTCGCCAACGTCCTGGCCCTCGAGGTCGGCGTCTGGATCGCCACGCGAGCGCGCCGGTTTTCCAGTCGTCACCGGGGGGCGTTGCTGGGCCTGACCGTCTGGAGCCTGGCCTTCATGGTCGCCGGGGTTGGAGGGCATCGAGCCGCCGCCGAGACCCTGGCGACGACCAGCGAAGCCACGGCGCTAGCCCTTCAAGGCGACGAGGAGATTTCGCCGCAAGACCTGGAACGCGCCGTGGGCGCCGCGCGGGACGTGGCGAATGAACTGGCCTGGTGGGGCGGAGCCGGGCTGGCGCTTGGCGTCGTCGGCGCCTGTCTGGGGCGAAGAAATCGTGCGCGCACGACCCTTCCTTGCCCTGCTCTTGAACAGACTTCGGCGGCCTAAGCGACAGCGACGGCTAATTTAGGCGCGATTTTGTCGATCTGTTACAATGATGAAATAGCCGCGTTCCACACGGTCGTCATAGGAAAGCGATAGTTTACCCACCTGCTTCTCATCCGTGCCCGTTAGCCTCGCGTAGATCCTTCATGGCTGAAACCGTCACCGCCTCTCGTGAGATTTTCCAGCGTTTGCGCGCGCGCTTGCCGGCGATCACGCGCGAGCATCTGTTCGATTGCTATGCGATCAGCGAGACGACCTGGACCAAGCTCCGCGACGGCAAGCCGGTGAAGCGCTCGACGCTGGACCGCATCCTGGCCAAGCTCGAGGCGCTCGACGCCCGCGTGGCCGCCTAGAGCCTTTGGACTGAAGTCGGAATCGATTTCAGCGTTAAAAAGGCTCTAAATCAAATGTTTAGGGCGTGATGTGAGCTGAAGCCGGTTCCCACTTTCAGCCTCACGCTCTAGATCCGCCGCGTCCTTCTGATCTTTATGCCGTCTTTATGAGGTGGGCGGGCTTCAATATGGAGTCCTTACGCCCCGACGTGGTCCATGGCTTCCGACATCTAAGGAGGCCGGGATGGCTGATCTTATCTATGGGGCGCTGGCCTTCGGCCTGTTCGCCCTGTTTGGCGCGTTCGTCATAGCGCTGAGGCGCGTCTGACCATGATCGTGAATCTGTTGTGGGCCGCCGGGGCGATCGTCGTCGCCGGCTACATGGTCGCGGCGATGCTGCGGCCCGACAAGTTCTGACGGACCTTAGCAAATGAACTGGCAAGGATGGGCGGAGATCGCCCTGACCCTGAGCCTAGCCGTCGCCATCGGCTGGCCTCTGGGTGTTTTCATGTCGCGCGTCTGGAACGGCGAGCGCACCTTCCTCGATCCGATTCTGCGGCCCGTCGAGGCCGTGTTCTATGCCGCCTGCGGCGTGGATCCCAAGAAGAGCCAAAGCTGGCACGCCTATGCGCTGGCGTTGCTGGCGTTCAACCTGGCGGGTTTCGCCATCACCTACGCCGTCCTGCGTCTGCAAGGCGTGCTGCCGCTGAACCCGCAGGGCTTCCCCGGACTGTCCGAGCACCTGTCGTTCAACACGGCCATCAGCTTCGTGACCAACACCAACTGGCAGAGCTACTCGGGCGAGACGACCATGTCGACGCTCAGCCAGATGATCGTGCTGACGGTGCAGAACTTCGTTTCCGCCGCCACCGGCGCGACCGTGGCGGCCGCGCTCGCGCGGGCCTTCACCGCCAATCGCGGCGAGGGACTGGGAAACTTTTGGGCGGACCTGATCCGCACGACCCTCTACGTTCTGGTCCCGCTGTCCGTGGTCGTCGCTATCGTCCTGGTCGCCCTGGGCGTGCCCCAGACCCTATCCGCCGGCGTCGTCGCGCATACGATGGAGGGCGCCGACCAGAAGATCCCGCTCTACGCGGTGGCCTCTCAGGAGGCGATCAAGATGCTGGGCATCAACGGCGGGGGCGTCTTCAACGCCAATTCGGCTCACCCGTTCGAGAATCCGACCCCGCTGACCAACCTGATCACGGCCGTGTCGCTGAACGTTCTCGGCTGGGCCTCCTTCTTCGCCTTCGGCCGCTCGGCCTTGGTCAAGAAGGACATCCGGGCCCTGGTGATCAGCGCCTTCGTGCTGCTGTTCGCGGGCGCCGCGACGATCTACGCCACCGAGACCCGCGTCCCGCCGGCTCAGATGGCCGCGGGCGCCGAGACCACGGTCAATATGGAGGGCAAGGAGGTCCGCTTCGGCGCGCCGGCCACCGCCGCCTGGGCCGCCGCCACGACCGGCGCCTCCAACGGCTCGGTCAACGGGATGCACTCCAGCCTGATGCCGCTGGGCGGAGCCATGACCATGTTCCTGATGCACTTGGGCGAGATCCTGCCCGGCGGCATCGGTTCCGGCATCGCCGTGATGGTGGTGATGGCTATCCTGGCCGTCTTCGTCGCGGGTCTGATGGTGGGCCGCACGCCGGAGTATCTGGGCAAGAAGATCGAGGCCCGCGAGGTCAAACTGTCGATCCTGGCCGTCCTGGCCATCCCGGTCTCGACCCTGGGCTTCGCCGCCATCGCCGCGGTTCTACCCGAGGCGCTGAAGGCCCTGATGCATACAGGACCGCACGGTTTGTCGGAAATCCTCTACGCCTACACCTCGGCGACGGCCAACAATGGCTCCGCCTTCGCCGGCCTCTCGGCCAACGCGCCGTGGTGGGACGCGACTTTGGGCGTCTCCATGGCGCTGGGCCGGTTCCCGCCGATCGTGGCCGTTCTGGCCATTGCCGGCGCTCTGGCGGCCAAGCCCAAGCTGGCGCCGTCGGCTGGCACCCTGCCGACCCACGGCGGTCTCTTCGTCGGTCTCCTGATCGGGGTGATCCTGATCCTCGGCGGCCTGCAATTCTTCCCCGCTCTGGCCCTGGGCCCGATCGCCGAGCACTTCCAAGCGCTCGCCTTCGTCGCCGGCCACTGATCCAAGGGCGCGTCTCACATGACCTCAATCGACACCCACGCCGGGGAGGGCCGTCCCAAATCGGGCGCCCTGGCGGCCGGCCTCAACGGGCCGGTCCTGGCCCGCGCGGCCAAGGACAGCTTCATCAAGCTGGACCCCCGCAAACTGACCGGCAATCCGGTGATCTTCGCGACCTGGATCGTGGCGCTGCTATCGACGATCTCGGCGGGCGCGGCCATCGTCAACCACCAGGCCGCCGGCTTCGCCATCCAGGTGGCGCTGTGGCTGTGGGCCACGGTTCTGTTCGCCAATCTCGCCGAAAGCGTCGCGGAAGGGCGCGGCAAGGCGGCGGCCGACAGTCTCCGCGCCGCGCGCGTCACCACCAAGGCCAAGCTGCTGGTCGATGACAAGACCGGAACCTGGATCCCGACTCCCGCCCACAAGCTGGGAGTAGGGGAGGTGATCCTGGTCGAGGCTGGCGACGTCGTCCCCACCGACGGCGAGATCATCGAGGGCATGGCCAGCGTCAACGAAGCGGCCATCACCGGCGAGAGCGCCCCCGTCATCCGCGAAAGCGGCGGCGACCGCTCGGCCGTCACCGGCGGCACCACGGTCGTCTCCGACTGGATCAAGGTCCGTGTCACCGCCGAGGCAGGCTCGACCTTCCTCGACCGCATGATCGCCATGGTCGAGGGCGCTGACCGCCGAAAGACCCCCAACGAGATCGCCCTGGCCGTGCTGCTGGCCGGCCTGACCCTGATCTTCCTGATCGCGGTCGTCACGCTCTTGGGTCTCGGCAAGTTCTCGGGGGTCAACGTCGATCCGCTGGTGCTGGGCGCGCTGTTCATCACGCTGATCCCGACGACCATCGGCGGCCTGCTCAGCGCCGTCGGCATCGCCGGCATGGACCGCTTGCTGAAGGTCAACGTCCTGGCCACCTCGGGCCGCGCCGTGGAAGCGGCCGGCGACGTCGACACCCTGCTGCTCGACAAGACCGGCACCATCACCTTCGGCAACCGCATGGCCACCGAGGTGATCCCGGCGCCGGGCGTGCGCCCCGACATCGCCCTGAAGGCCGCCCTGATGGCCTCCCTGGCCGATGAAACCCCCGAAGGCCGCTCGATCATCGAGCTGGGCCGCAACCAGGGCCTGGTCGTCGAAAGCCCGAGCGGCGCCACGGCGATCCCGTTCAGCGCCTCGACCCGTCAGTCGGGCCTGGACGCGGGCGGTCGCAGCTGGCGCAAGGGCGCGGTCGACGCGGTCTATCGCTCTCTGTCCCTCGACCCCAAGACCATACCGGTCGAGATCACCGCCGCCGTCGATCGCATCGCCCGCTCGGGCGGCACGCCGCTAGCCGTGAGCGAGGACGGCGCCCTGGTCGGGGTCATCCACCTGAAGGACGTGGTGAAGCCCGGGGTGAAGGCGCGGTTCGCCGATCTGCGTCGCATGGGCCTGCGCACCGTGATGATCACCGGCGACAACCCGGTGACCGCCGCGGCGATCGCCTCGGAAGCCGGTGTCGACGACTTCCTCGCCGAGGCCACGCCCGAGGACAAGCTGCGCCTGATGCGCGACGAACAGGCCAAGGGCCGCCTGGTGGCCATGTGCGGCGACGGCGCCAACGACGCGCCGGCCCTCGCTCAAGCCGACGTCGGCGTGGCCATGCAGACCGGGGCCCAGGCCGCGCGCGAGGCCGGCAACATGGTCGACCTCGACAGCGACCCGACCAAGGTCATCGAGATCGTCGAGGTGGGCAAGCAGATGCTGATCACCCGCGGCGCTCTGACGACCTTCTCGATCGCCAACGATGTGGCCAAGTACTTCGCCATCATCCCGGCGATGTTCGTCGGCGCTCTGCCGGCCTTGGCCGCGCTGAACGTCATGAAGCTGCACAGCCCGCAGAGCGCGATCCTGTCGGCGGTGATCTTCAACGCCCTGATCATCGTGGCCCTGATCCCGCTGGCCCTCAAGGGCGTGAAGTACCGCGCCATCGGCGCCGGCAAGCTGCTCTCGCGCAACCTGACCCTCTACGGGCTGGGCGGCCTCGTGGCGCCATTCGTCGGCATCAAGCTGATCGACTTGGTGATCTCGGCGCTGGGCCTAGCGTAAACCGTCGCGATCGGAGATTCATACGTCATGCTTTCGCATCTTCGTCCCGCCATCGTCTCGATGGGTCTGTTCACGGTCCTGCTGGGCCTGGGCTATCCGCTGGCCGTGACCGGCGTCGCCCAGGCGGCGTTCCCCGCCCAGGCGGCCGGCAGTCTGGTCCGCGACCCGGGCGGCAAGGTCGTCGGTTCGGTCCTGATCGGCCAGACCTTCGCCAAGGCCGAATACTTCCACGGTCGCCCCTCGGCCGCCGGCAACGGCTATGACCCCACCGCCTCGGGCGGCTCGAACATGGGTCCGCTGTACGACAAGCTGATCGCTCGCGAGAAGACCGACGCCGCCGCCCTGCGCAAGGAGAACCCTGGCGCGACGATCCCGGCCGACGCGGTGACCACCTCGGGATCGGGCCTGGACCCGGACATCTCGCCGGCGAACGCCCGTTTCCAGGCGCCGCGCGTGGCCAAGGCCCGCAACGCGCCCGAGGCCGAGGTTCTGGCCCTGATCGACGCCGCGGTCGCCAAGCCTCTTCTCGGGTTTATCGGCCAGCCGCGCGTCAATGTGCTAGCGCTTAATCGAGCGATCGACGCTCGCTTTCCCATGAACAACGGCAAGGGCGGTTAGTGCCGGTCGACGAACCGAAACGTCCCGATCCAGAGGCGCTCCTCGCCGCGGCCAACAGGGCGCGGCGAGGGCGCCTCAAGGTGTTTCTGGGGATGGCCCCGGGCGTGGGCAAGACCTACGAGATGCTGCGCGCCGCCCGTCGCCGAAAGGCCGAGGGGCAGGACGTCTTGATCGGCGTGGTGGAGACCCACGGCCGGCGCGAGACGGAAAGCCTGCTGCGCGGCATGGACATCCTGCCGCGCAAGCCGATCGAGCATCGCGGCCGAATCCAGATGGAGTTCGATATCGACGCCGCCCTGGAGCGCGCGCCCAAGATCCTCCTGGTCGACGAATACGCCCACTCGAACGCCATCGGCTCGCGTCACCCTAAGCGCTGGCAGGATGTCGAGGAGCTTCTGGACGCCGGCGTCGATGTCTGGACCACGCTGAACGTCCAGCATCTGGAAAGCCTAGTCGATGTCATTCAGCGCATCACCGGGGTTCGCCAACGCGAAACCGTGCCCGACAGCGCCCTGTCGCGCGCCGACGCCATCGAGCTGGTCGACATCACGCCGGAGGAGCTGCGCGAGCGGATGGCGGCCGGCAAGGTCTATGTGCCGGAAACCGCGCGCCTGGCGTCGGAGAACTTCTTCAAGGTCGAGAACCTGACGGCGCTGCGCGAACTGGCCCTGCGCCGGGCGGCTCAGACGGTCGACGATCAGCTGGTCGCGGCCATGCGGGAAAAGGGCGTCGAAGGGCCCTGGGCGGCGGGCGAACGGATTCTGGTGCTGGTCAGCGGCGACGCCATGGCGGGGTCTCTGGTCCGCGCCGGACGACGGCTCTCGGACATGATGATGGACGCGCCGTGGATCGTCGCTCACGTCGAGCGCACCGATCGTCCGGCGGCCGGGGAGGGCGGCGCGGCGCGGCTGCGCGAAGCCTATCGGCTGGCGGAGCAGTTGGGCGGCGCCACGGTGGCCCTGACCGGTGAAGACATCGTCGGCACGGTGATGGCCTATGCCCGGCGCGGCAACGTCACGCAGATCGTCATCGGCAAGTCGATCGAGAGCCGTTGGCGCGAGATCCTGGGGCGCTCCTTGGCCACGGCGCTATTGCGCGAGGCGCGCGGCGTGGCGGTGCATGTGGTCACCGAGGCCGCGCACGAGACGCCGCCCAAGCGCGCCAAGAAGCTTGGCCTGGGTCCCTGGCAGGGCTACGCCGTCGGCGCGTTGTTCATTGGCGCGGCCACCCTGGCGGCCTGGGGTCTGGACCTGGCGTTCGACCACGCCGACCTTGGCATGATCTATCTGGCCGGTGTGCTGGCCGCTGGCGTTCTCTATGGGCTGAGACCCGCCCTGGCGGCGGCCACGGCGGCCTTTCTGGTCTACAACTATCTGTTCCTGGCGCCGCGCTACAGTTTCCAGATCGGCTCGCCGACCGACTTCATCACCTTGATCGTCTTCTGGGCCGTGGCTCTGGCCTCGGGCGGCTTGGCGGGGCGCGTGCGGGATCAGGCCCTGGGCTCACAGCGCCGCGCCGCCGCCGTCACGACCCTTTTGGCGGCCAGCCGCACTCTGTCGGCCGCCACTGGACGCGACGCCGTCGCCCGCGCCCTGGCCGAGCAGGTTTCGGCCGCCGCGGGCGGGAGGGCGACCGTGCTGCTGCCCGAGGGGGAAGAACTGGCTCCCATCGCCGGCGCGCCCAGCCTGGAGCCTCTGGACGCCGCCCAGATGGCCGCCGCGCGCTGGGCCTGGGAGAAAGGCGAGGCGGCCGGATTCGGCACGGGCACCTTGCCTCAGGCCCGCTGGACCTTCTGGCCGCTGGAGGGGGTCCGCGCTCGCGCGGGGGTCGCCGGAATAGAGGCGGGCGCCGCGCCGCCCGGTTCGGATCTGGAACGCCTGGTCCTGGCCCTGCTGGAACAGGGCGCGGTGGCGCTGGAGCGTTCGCAGTTGGCCTCGGAAGCCGTCGAGACCGAAACCCTGCGCCGCGCCGACCGCTTCCGGTCGGCCCTGATGAACTCGGTCAGCCATGACCTGCGCACGCCGCTCTCCACCGTCATGGGCGCCTCCAGCACGTTGCTCGAGTACGGCGACAAGATGAAAAAGGCGGTGCGCGAAGACCTGTTGCTCAGCATTCGCGAGGAGGCCGAGCGCCTCAGTCGCTATGTCGCAAACCTGCTGGACATGACCCGTCTGGAGGGGGGCGCTCTGCGTTTGCGCACCGACTGGACCGATGTGCGCGACGTCCTCAACGCCGCCGCCGAGCGCGTGAGCCGTCGGTTAGGCGGCCGGGTGCTGGCTCGCGACTATCCGCCCAGCCTGACCCTGGTCCAGGCGGATGCGAGCCTTCTCGAACAAGTCGTTGTCAATATTCTGGAAAACGCCATCACCTACAGCGATCCAGGCAGCCGGATCGAGCTGGCCGTCTACGAGGATCGCGCCAATGTGGTGATCAGCGTCGAGGACGAGGGCAGGGGCGTTCCGGCCGCCGAATTGGAGCGGATATTCGACAAGTTCCGCCGCCTCGAGGAACCCAGCGACCGCAGCCAGGGCGCGGGACTGGGCCTTGCCATCGCCAAGGGGTTCGTCGACGCCATGGGCGGTCGCATCGCGGCCGCCAGCCCGATCCACAATGGACGCGGCACGCGGATGCTGATCAGTTTGCCCAAAACCATCGCCACGTCGCATCATCTGCTATGAAGCATCCATGACCGCCGTGCGCCAGCGCATCCTCGTCATCGACGACGAGCCGCAGATCCATCGCTTCCTCGGCCCCGCGCTCGACGCCGCCGGCTACGAGCCTTTGCGCGCCGACAGCGGTCAGGAAGGCCTTCGAGGCGTAGCCCTGTGGTCGCCCGACGCCGTGGTCCTGGACCTGGGCCTGCCGGACATGGACGGCAAGACGGTGCTTGAAAAGGCCCGGGCGTTCTATGATGGCCCGATCCTGATCCTGTCGGCCAGGGATCGCGAGGTCGAGAAGATCGAGGCCCTGGATCGCGGCGCCAACGACTATGTCGAAAAACCGTTTGGAGTCGGCGAGTTACTGGCGCGTCTTCGCGCCGCGCTCCGTCAGTCCGGCAAAAGCCCCGCGCCACGAGGACCGATCCGCGCCGGCGACGTCGAGATCGATCTGGAAATGCGCCGCGTCACCCGGGCCGGCGCTTTCGTGAAACTTTCGCCCCGTGAATACGAAGTTCTGACCCGGCTGGCCCTGGGCCATGGCAAGGTGCTGACGCACAAGGATCTGCTGACGGCGGTCTGGGGGCCGGCCCACGCCGACGACACGCAATATCTGAGGGTTTTCATCGGCCAGCTTCGTCAAAAGCTCGAAGCCGATCCATCCGCGCCGACGATGCTGGTGACCGAACCCGGCGTTGGCTATCGCTTCGTGGGCGACGATCCGTAGGTCCAGGCTGTGATAGGGCTTGGCGTGATATCTCGGTCCAGAATGGATATCCGCGCGATACGGTAATTATTTCTGATAATATATATTAGACGATAATTGTATAACCTCCACTAAATCCTTCGGAGCGGCCACCGCCCTCTGGCGACGGATTGAAGTTTCGGCGGCGTGTGCGCGTCAGCCTTCGTCGCGTTCCAATTGGCCTGATCAGTGCCGATGCTTCGATTGGATGGCCGCAGCGTCGACAGCCGCTAGAGACGCGTGCTGACCGACCGCTCGACCGCCCTATGCGATAAAATGCCGCGCGTTCTAGTTGCGGACGTGGATTTAGAGTCCGGCCCAATGCCGCCCGGGTCACAAAATTGTTCGACCACTTGTCTAAGTGGCTTGACCAATATGTCCTGGGGGCTTAGCGAAGACGAAAAATACCAAAAAGCAAAAACGACTAAGGGAGGGATATCACCATGCGAAAGTCGATCCTGCTCGCGAGCGCGGCCGCCACCGTTCTGGCCGCGCCGTGCCTGGCCTTGGCCCAGGAAAAAAGTGAAAGCACCGGCCTGGCCGAGATCGTCGTCACCGCCACCAAGCGTTCCGCCAATCTGCAGAGCGTTCCCGTGGCCGTCACCGCCATCACCGGCGAGACCATCCAGAACCAGCGCATCAACGAATTCGGGGATCTGACGCGCGCCGCCGCGTCCCTGACCCTGACCCAAAGCACGGCTTCGCCGAACAACGCCATTATCCTGCGCGGCATCGGCACCTACGCCTTCTCGATCGGCGTCGAGCCGTCGGTGGCGGTGATCATCGACGACGTGCCGGTGGTGCAACAGGCTCAGGCCTTCGACAACCTGGCCGATGTCGAGCGCATCGAGGTTCTGCGCGGGCCGCAGGGCACGTTGTTCGGCAAGAACGCCAGCGCCGGCGCGATCAACATCGTCACCCGCGATCCCTCCCCTCGCCTGGAAGGCCGCGCCTCGGCCACGGTGACGACGGATCACGCCTACAAGGTCGACGGCGCGCTCTCGGGTCCGATCTCGGACTCCACCGGCTACCGCGTCAGCGCCTATTACGGTCACTATGACGGCAATGTCCGAAACCTGTCGAACGGCCACCGTCTGAACGACAACACCTCGTATGGCGTGCACGGCAAGCTGCGCAGCGAACTGACCGACAAGCTGGTGCTGTCGCTCAGCGGCTCCTATGCCCGGTCCAAGTCGGACGGCACCGCCGCCACGCTGCGCTACATCGATCTCAACTACATTCCCGCCGGCGCGACGACGCCGGTGATCCCGAAATATAACGGCGTGCCGATCTTGCCCGCCCTCGCCGGCATCACGCCGGGCCCCAACAACCGCCGCACCCGCGTCGACGACGATGGCTTCACCGATAACAAGCAGGCCAGCTTCAGCGGCAAGCTGAGCTATGACCTGGGCTTCGCCAACCTGATCTCGGTCACGTCCTATCAGGATTGGAAATACAATTTCTCGGCCGACGTCGACGGGACCGACCTGGCCGTCAACGGCGCGGCGCCCAATGTCACCAATCCGATCGCGCCGGGCGTCGGGGTCAGCAACTCGGGCCCCTACCACGCAACCTCGTTCACCCAGGAAGTCCGCCTGACCTCGAAGACCGAAGGCCCGCTGTCCTATGTGGTCGGGGCCTTCTACGCCGACTCCAAGACCACGCGCGCCTTCCAACGCGGCCCGGCCCTGATCCTCGCCAATTGGACCGGCTGGCAGAGCACGCGGAGCTTGGCGGCCTTCGCTGGGGTCGACTACAAGTTTCCGACCAACACCACGGTCAGCGGCGCGGTTCGTCTCAACAACGAGCGGATCCAGGACAGCTTCGTCAATCTGCTGTCCACCGCCACGGTCTACACGTCGCCGACCAGCATCGGCACCTGCGGCGCGGGCAGCCAGCTGTGCGCGGGCACGAATACCGACACGGTCGCCACCTGGAAGCTGTCTGTGAACCAGGAACTCGCGCCCCGTGTGACCGGCTATGTCAGCGTGGCCACCGGCTACAAGGGTTTCGCCTACGACATCTCATCGGGCTACACGCCGCTGCGCACGCAAAACCCGGTGCAGCCCGAGAAATCGACGTCGTATGAAGGCGGCATCAAGAGCCGGTTCTTCGACAACCGCGTCCAGCTGAACGTCGCGGCGTTCCTGACCAACTACAATAACTTCCAGGCCCAGTCGTCGCAGTACATCAACGGCGCCCTGCAGCAGAAGCTGAACAATGTCGGCAAGCTGCGCACCAAGGGCGTCGAGGTCGAGGCCCAGGCCAAGCCGGTCGACTGGCTGCGTCTGGACGCCTCGGTGGCCTATACCGACGCCCAGGTGCTGTCGTTCCCGAACGCCGCCTGCTATCCGGGCCAAGCCCAGACGGGCGCAGGCTGCGCGCCGTCGACCAATCCGCCAGGTCTTGGCAACGTTCAGGACCGCTCGAACACCCAGCTGCCCAATAGCCCGAAGTTGAAATTCAACCTCGGTGCGTCGCTCGAGCATGATCTGGGCGGCGACATGAAGGGCGTCCTCGGCCTGACCTACCAGCACCAGAGCAAGGTCAATTTCGACCTGCTGGGCAATCCGCTGGCGGAACAGAAGGGCTATGGCGTGCTCAACGCCTCGGCCTCGGTCGAGAAGGGCGATATCAAGGCGACCCTGTTCGTCAACAACCTGTTCAACGAGCACTTCGTCAGCGGCATCGGCGACGGCTTTGGCTCCTACGGCGTGCACCTGACGACCCAAGTGCTGTCGCGCGACAGCGATCGCTATTTCGGCCTTAAGGTCGAGACGAAGTTCTAGTTCCCTCTAGAACCAAGCCTGCGAGGGGGAGCGGACAAGAGCCGCTCCCTCTTTTTTTGACGATCGACGACAACCCGAGGAAGGTCCGCGATGCGCAACCCGTCCACCCGCCGCCTTGTTGGTCTGCTGGCCGGCGCGGCGACCTGCCTGCTCAGCCTCAGCGCCAGCGCGGCGCCCGGCGATTGGGTCAAGGGCGTACTGCCCCTGCCCCCTCAGAAGGAGCCGCCCTCGGTCGCCCTCCCCGTGGCCGCCGAGCAAGCTAACCCGGCCCACGAGGCCTGGGCCCAGCAGGATCCGACCCAGCGACTGCTCTATAACGTATCGCGCCCGTCGCTGACGCCGATGCCCGCCAGCCTCTCGGGCGACAAGGACGGGCCAGCGGTGATCCTGATCCCTGGCGGCGGCTTTCAATTCCTGGCGATGGACAACGAAGGCTACGACGTGGCCAAGCGGCTCGCCCCGCTGGGCGTGCGGGTCTTCATCCTGAAATATCGCACCCAGCCCCTGCCCGACAGCTTCGAGGGCTTCAAGGACGCGATCAGCGGCACGTTCCAGCGCGGCGAAGGCGCGGACGCCCGGGCCCGCCAGGCCCCCTACGCCATCGCCGACGCCGAGGCCGCGATCCGCATGGTCCGCGCGCGGGCGAGCGAGTGGCATGTGGATCCCAAGCGGATCGGCGTCCTGGGCTTCTCGGCCGGGGCCATGACTGTGCTGGGGGTGTTGCAAGCCAACCTGTCGGACGCACGGCCGGATTTCGCCGGGATGATCTATGGACCGACCCAATCGGCCAATGTTCCGCCCCACGCGCCGCCGCTGTTCGCCGCGCTCGCCGCCGACGACCGTTTCTTTCAGTCACAGGACCTCAGCCTGATCCACAACTGGCGCCTGTCGGGCGCTTCGGTGGAACTGCACCTCTATAGCGCGGGCGGCCACGGCTTCGCCTCGCAGCCCCATGGCGTGACCAGCGACGCGTGGTTCGACCAGTACGCGCTGTGGCTGAAGGCCATGAAGTTCACGCCCTGATCGGGCGCGGTTCTATCCCAGAGCGCCGGCGGCCGACGCGAACGTCCGCGCCGGCCGTTTTCTTTAGACCGCCCAGGTCAAGCCCAAGCGCTCGACGCCCAGAGCCTCTGTCCGCGCGACGGTCGCGGGCGCGCCGTTCAGCGCGACCCGGCGGGTCTCGTCGCGAGGCAAAAGGATCCGCAGGGCGTTGGCCGGGGGCGGTGTCGATCCCGTCCATCCGGCCTCGATCGCCAGAGCCCCTGCGTCGGCCTCGACCTTCAAGGTCCAGCCCTGCGCCATGGCGGGGTCGCGCGGCGCGGAGTCATGCTCGTCGAAGCCGCTCCAGGTCATGGTCCCCTCCTGAGGCGGATACAGGAGAACGCCCGGCTGGGGCTCGGCGGCGGCGAAGCCCGCGGGAGCAAGGTCGACAAACACCCCCGAGCCTTCGCGGGCCAGAATCGGCGGCAGCCCGCGCGGCGGCGCGGCCAGATCGTATTCGGCGCCGCCCGCATGGCGGACGTCATCGCGCAGGTCGCGCCATCTTGCTCCGGCGGGCAGATAGACGCGCACGGTCTGAACGCCCTCGTCCAGCGCGGGCGCGACCAGCAGGTCTGGGCCGAGCATATAGGCGTCGCCGTCCTCCCGGGCCCTAGGATCTTCCGGGAAGTCCAGCCACAGCGGCCGGGTCACCGGCTGATAATCGGCGTGATGGCGCCAAAGCAGGTCGTGCAGCAGCGGCTGTAGCGCACGCCGCAACCGCATCATGTCGACGATGGCGGGCGTGGCCTCGGGATACATCCAGGGCTCGTTGACGGTGCGGTCGCTGTTCCAGCTGTGGATCGAGAAGCGCGGCATGACGATCCCGGCCTGAACCCAGCGCAGCAGCAGCTCGGGACCGGGCGCCGGGCCAGCGAATCCGCCGATGTCATGCCCGGTGTTGGAGACGCCAGACAGCGCCATGCCCAGCCCCATCTTTTGATTGAAGCGCAGCGTCTTCCAGGCGGTGTAGTTATCGCCCGACCAGGTCTGGGCGTAACGCTGCATTCCAGCCATGCCGCTGCGAGTCACGACATAAGGCCGCTCGCCGGGTCGGTAGGCGATCTGCGCGGCGCGGCTCGCGCGCATCATCAAGAGCGTCTGCACAGGGCGCTCGCCGGCCGCCGGGCGCCCCTCGCCAAAGCCGGCGATCCGAGCGCGCGCGTCCCAGATCTCGTACTCGTTATTGTCGTTCCAGGTGGAGCGGATGCCGTGGGCCAGCAATTGCTCCGTGACTCGCGCGCGCCACCAGGCCGCGGCGTCCGGGTTCGTGAAGTCGATATAGCTGCCGACCTCGTCCCAGAACTGGCAGACGATCGGATCGCCGTCCGCGTCACCGACGAACCACCCCTTCGCCGCCAGATCGGCGTAGAGCGGGTGGCTGACCAGCAGGGCGGGCTTGATGTTCGGAACCAGCTGCACGCCGGCCTCGGCATAGTCGCGAACGAAGCCGCCGACGTCCGGGAACTTGTCGCGGTTCCAATGGAAGACATAGCGCTTGTCGCCGATCGAGGTGTAGCCCGACGACAGGTGGAAGGACTCGCACGGGATGTCGTGCCGTCGAACGCCGGCGATGAACTCCCCCATGCGCTCCTGGGCGTTCGGCGCGTCCGTGTAGGTCATGGTCGAACCCGAATAGCCGACCGCCCAGCGCGGCATCAGGGCCGGCCGTCCCGTCAGCCAAGTGTAACGCCGCGTGACCTCCAGGGCGTCGGGCCCGGCGATCATGTAATAGTCGAGATCGCCGCTGTCGGCGCGCATATAGCGGTAGCGCGGGTGATAGTTGTCGTGCTCGTGGCCGAAATCGAACACCGGATCGGCCGTCGTGTCGTAGAACACGCCGTGCGCCATGCCCTCGGCGTCGACGACGAGGACATAGGGGATCGACTTGTACAGCGGGTCGTCGCTCGAGGCGTCGTAGCCCATCGGGTCCAGATTGGTCAGGCGGAACCGACGTCCGGCCCGGTCCATGGCGCCGGCCCGTTCGCCCAGGCCGTAGTAGCGCTCGCCAGGCTGGCGGTTGACATAGTGATAAACGCCGCCGTCCCACCAACCGAAGTTATAGGCCTGGGTCGGGCGGTCCTCGGCGATGACGCGCCAGCCGTCGCGACCGGGCTGCGACCAGCGACAGAAGAAGCCGTCCAGCGTGATCTCCAAGCGCAGACGCGTCGTGGTCAGAACCAGCCTCCCCTCGCCTTCCGCCACGGTGAAGGCCGGCGCGCCGAACCCCGATACGTCCATCCGGTCTCGGCCCGGCTCGGCGATATCGTCTTGGCCCGGCGCGACGGCCCAGCTGGGCGGAGAGGTCACGCGCCCGCCCGCCAGAAGCAGGACGCGGATCACGTCCTCTTCCAGCACGAAGACGTGGGCGATCGCGCCAGTGTCGGCGCGCAAGGTCACGCGCGGGCCGGCGCGCTCGGCAAGCGTGAACCGGGGCGGACGGGCCAGACTGGCTTTGCGCATGATCACGCCTCTCGCACGATGAGATGGCGACGCATGGCCAGCAGCCACAGCGCGCCGATAAGGTCAAAGACTCCCAGGCAAGCGAACAGCGGCGCGAAGCCGATCCGGTCCGCTAGCTGGCCGATCGCCAGGGAGAACAGGAGGCCCCCGGTCCAGCCGGCCATGCCGACCAAGCCGTTGGCCTTGGCGATGTCGCCCTTGGGGAAGACGTCGGCCGACAGGGTGTTGATCAGGACCGAAATCACCTGGTGAGCGAAGCCGCCTATGGCCAAGAGGGCGATCGCCGCCATCGGATGGCCGACTAGGCCCACGAAGCCCGGCGCGATCATCAGCACCGCGCCCAGGGCGACGCCGGCGATGCGCGATCCTTCCAGGCTGAGGCCCCGCCAGCGTTGCAGCAGCGGAGCCAGATAGCCGCCCAGAATGCCGCCCGCGTCGGCCGCCAGGAACGGCATCCACGCGAACAGGGCGATATGGGCCAGGTCCATGCCCCGCTCCTTGGCCAGGTAGAGCGGGATCCAGAACGAGAAGGTCTGCCAGGCGGGCTCGGCCAGGAACCGCGGCACGGCGATCGCCCAGAAACGGGGGGTGGCGACGATCGCCCGCAGGGTCGTGGCGCTGGCGGGCACCGGACGCTGGCCGGCTTGGATCTCGGCCAGTTCCCCCGGCGAGACATATCCCGCCTTGCTGGGCGAGCGATAAAGACGGAACCAGACGGCGGCGAAGACGACACCGATCGCGCCGGTCACGACGAAGGCCGATTGCCAGCCCCAGGCCTTGGCCACCAAGGCCACCAAGATGGGGGCGATCACCGCCCCCAGAGAGGTGCCGGCGTTGAACCAGCCCACGGCGACGGAACGCTCGCGGTCGGGAAACCACTCGCCGATCGACTTCATGCCGGCCGGGACGGCGGCGGCCTCGGCCATGCCCAGGAGACCGCGAAACGCCGCCAGGGAAAACCAGCCCCTAGCCGCGCCATGGGCCATGTTGGCCAGGCTCCAGGCCAGGGCGAACAGCGCGAAGCCCGCTGTCAGGCCAATCCGGTCGATCAACAGGCCGGCTATGGGCTGCATGACCGTATAGGCGACCTGAAACGCTCCGACGA
This sequence comes from Caulobacter vibrioides OR37, assembly GCF_000372645.1. Taxonomy (GTDB): domain Bacteria; phylum Pseudomonadota; class Alphaproteobacteria; order Caulobacterales; family Caulobacteraceae; genus Caulobacter; species Caulobacter vibrioides_E. The sequence goes on from NZ_APMP01000001.1 coordinate 314,231, forward strand.
TGTAGCTGTATTGCTGCGTCGTGATCGCCAGGTCGTGCTTCAGCTGCGGGGCCAGAACGCCGAGAGCGTTACGCGCGATGTAGTTGATGATCGTGCCGACGATCACCAGCAGGAGAATACGCAGTCGCGCCGAGCGCCAGGTCAATATTCCGTCTCCCCGCCTGTTCTAACCGACGCCAAAGGCGGCCTTGGCGATCCGCTCTGGCTGGACGCGACAGCGGGATCTTTTCGGCCGCGAGGCGGTCGGGCGCGCTTGCGGCGCCAGCCATCCATGGGCAATCGAAAGTGGTCTGTCAATTTGATTAGAATGGTCAGGCCACTTTTCGCCCTATCTGAGCGGCGCGCTAGGTGGGCGGGCCTGGCAGACGAGCGTAGATCGCCGCGCCCGCGCGGGCGAAGGCCTCGGCGCCGAAATGGGCCAGGACATGGTCTCGCGCCGCGCGGCCCATCGTTTCCAGCGCCCCGGGATGAGCCAGCAGCCCGCGCAGAGCCGCCGCCAGGGCCTCGGGATCGTCTGGCGGAACCACCATGCCGGTGCGCCGGTCGACAACGCTGTAGGGCAACTCGCCGACCGCCGAGACGACCGTGGGGAGCTGAGCCTGCATCGCCTCGTGGGCGGCGATGCACAGACCTTCGGAGCGCGAGGGCTGCAGATAGAGATGCAGGCTGGTCAGGAAGCCGGCTGGATTGGCCTGGAAGCCGATCAGTTGGACGGTGTCGACGCCCTTGTCCGCCAAGCGACGCTCCAGCGCCTCCCGCTCGGCGCCGTCGCCGGCGATACGCACGCGGAACGGCGCGGCCGGCTGGAACCCCTCGGCCTTCAGGATCGCGAGCGCGTCGATCAGCACGTCGTAGCCCTTGACCGGGTGAAGCCGCCCCAGACTGCCCAACTCAACCGTCTGTCCAGCGCGCCAGGGCGCGGCCGTGGGCGCGTCGGCGCGGGCCGCGAACAGTGGCCACGTGGTCAGGCGGTCCGGCGGAACGCGCAGGCGACGAGCGGTCAAGCGCGTGGTGTTGTTGGAGTCGCCGATCCAGAGACGCGACAGGCCGCGTGTCGCGCGCAACAGGAACAGATTGACGGGCTTGAGGTAAGCCGCGTGCTGCCAGCTGACCACGGGCAGACGGCGGCGCAGGCCCACAAGTTGGCCCAGCAGCGTGGCGCGGGTCAGCGAGGTCCAGATCAGGTCTGGCCGGCGCTCCGCGATCATCCGGTTCAGCCAGCGGAAGGCGCCGAGATGGTCGCGCTCCGCCCCAGGGCGGACATGCACGGTGAGGCCCGCGGCCTCCATCGCCGCCAGCCCTCGGCCATCGCGTCGGGTCAGGGCGAAGATCTCGACCTCGGCGCCCTGTTCGATCAGGACGCGCGCGACCGCCGGCACCGGCGCGGCCGCGCCGCCGCCTTCCAGCGAGTTGATGACATAGGCGATGCGCATACGCCCTCCCCGCTCCGCGTCAGGTGTCGATGTTCGGGGAGACCGCGGCTCCCGAGGCGACTCCCTGAAGCGCGTTCAGGCCGGCGAACCGAGCAATGGCGCGCGCCGCCCGGCGGGCCGAGGGCTCCGCGGTCAGATCGAAGCTTCGCGCGAACAGCTCTTGTTGGACGGGGCGCCAGACGGAGTCCTGGTCGCGTCGGGCCTGTTCCAGGGTAGCGCCCAGCTGGTCGACTCCTTCAATGACCGGTCCGGCGCGCCAGTGCTCGAAATTGGCGTCTCCGACCCAGTCGAAGCGATGCGGATTGAGGAACACGCAGGGTCTTGGATGCAGCAGAAACTCGTAGATCTGGCTGCTGACATCGCCCAGATAGATGTCCGCTCTCTGGGTGTAGGTCATGGTCGTCGAGGCGCGACTGCCCAAGTCGATATGGATGTTGGGCGCGCGCAGGAACCGTTCGTCGATCCGCCCGGCCCGATCGACACGCAGTTTGTCGATGGTGAGCACATAGGGCCGCTCGAACAGCATGACATGCGGCGCGAAGATCAGCTGGTATTCCTCGTGCGCGACGAACCAGTCCAGCACCGAACGGCCGATCTCGTACCAGGACGACAGATGCGGCGATGGATGAGGATTGTAGAGGACCACCGGCCGGCTCTCATCCAGCATCGGCATGGCGGGCCGGGGCGGCGCTAAGTCGAACTTCGGATAGCCCACGATCGTGATGCTCTCTGGAGCCACGCCCGCCTCAGCGATCAGCCGCTCGCGGATCTTCGGTCCGGAGACCAGCACGTGATCGAAGCCGGCGCTGGCCTTGTCGAAACCGATGGCGCGATCGCCCGCGCCGTGGCGGGTATGGACGATCCTCAGATCGTTGAGACCATAGCGTGTCTTGAGGATCAGCGAGGTCTTCTCGGCCACCACCAGAATGTCCAGTGACCGAAAGAAATCCAGATTATCTCCATAGATCAGCAGTTTGACGGCGGGCAGAACGGATTCCAGCGTCGCGGCCATCAGCCGGGAGGCCGACTTGGTCAGGCCCAGCTCGACCGCCTTGATCCGCCGGCCGATCGCGGGGCCGGCGATGCGGCGGACCTCGGCGCTCAGGCGAGCGTTGGTGGTCGCCACGACGATGTCGAGATCAGGATGAGCGTCGGCCAAGGCCATGGCGATGGGCAGGCTATGCGCCACCTGATGGATCTGATCGTGATTGAAAAGAAACCCAATCCGCATGGTTCTAAGGCGCCGTCAACGCGCCGACTCCTGGGCAGTCCAGCGCCTGAACGCCGAGGGCGTGTTACGGCCGATGGTCTCCGATGTAAACACGTGCGGTAGAGCCGGGCGCCGCCGGGACGCACGGCTTCCCATGTCGCGTCAGGACAGTCGGCCGTCTTCCATGCGCAGGACACGGTCGGCCAGATCGGCCAATCGCGGATCGTGGGTCACGCACACCACCGTCGCGCCGCTGGCGTGCGCTTCCTCGCGCAGCAGCTTGGCGACCTGACGGCCGTTCTCGGAGTCCAGGGCCGAGGTCGGCTCGTCGGCGAAGATCAAGGTGGGCCTTTTGGCCAGGGCCCGGGCGATCGCCACGCGCTGCTTCTCGCCGCCGGACATCTCGCCGGGCAGATTACGCAGGCGGCGCGACAGACCCACGGCGTCAAGGGCCGCCGCCGCGCGGCTCCGGGCCTCGGCCGGGCCGACGCCCTGCTGACGCAGCACGATCTCGACCTGCTGGCTGGCGGTCATGGCCGGCAAGAGGTGGAAGCCCTGGAAGATGAACCCGGCGTTGGCCAAGCGAAAACGATCGCGCTGGTTCGGACTGAGCGACTCCAAGTGTTGACCCAAGGCCATGACGACACCCTCATCCGGCGTCAGCAAGCCGGAGAGAATAGCCAATAGGGTCGACTTTCCCGAACCGGATGGACCGGTGATCATCGCCAGCTCGCCAGGACGCAGACTCAGCGTCGTGGGCAACAGAGCGTCGATGCGCAGATGGCCTTCGCCATAGCTCTTGCGCACCCCCTCGACGCTCAGCGAGACCTCGCTCATGCGCGGCCGCCCGCGGCCAGGATGAGATCCAGATAGGCCCGAGCGCGAGCTGCCGAGGCGTCGGCGAGGGCCGCGCGCGCGGCGGAGACGGCGGCGTCCAGGCGCGTCAGGGCCCCGCCGTCGATCTCGCCCTCGCCATGGCGCGTTTGGCCCAGCGCTCTTGTTCGCTCGGCCTGGGCCAAGGTCTCGCGCGCCAGGGATTCGGCGATCGTCGCCTGGTCCAGCGCGCCCAGCGCCAGGCGCGCTTGCGCCCAGGCGTCGCCGACAGCCTTGCGATAGGCTAGTTCAGCCAAGGTGGCGTCGGCGGTCGCGCCGCGTTTCCGCGCCTTGCCCGCGCCGCCGTCGTAGAGCTCGTGCGTCAGCCCGCCGACAACCGACCAGGCCAGGGCGCGCACGTCCAGCAGATAAAACAGGTCCGGCTCCCCGCCCCCCAGGCTGCCCGTCAGGGTGAACCGGGGACGCGTGGCGGCCACGGCCTCGGCGCGCCGCGCGTCGGCGGCTTGCAGTCGCGCCTGCGCGGCCTGTATGTCGGGACGGCCCAGAACCGCTTCCGAGGGCAGGCCTTCCAAGGCGGGGGTCGTCAAAATAGCGCCGCCGAAGGCGGGCTCGTCGATCGGTCCGTCTTGGCCCAGCAGTTGACCGAGGCGAATGCAAGCGCTCTCGACGCCGCGTCGCGCCGTGTCCGTCTCGACCAGGGCGGCGCGGGTGTCGCGATGCGCGGCCTGAACATCGTCGCCCAAGGCGTCGCCTTCCGCGCGACGCTTTGAAACCAGCTCTTCGTTCCGCCGCGCCGCGGCCAAGGCGCCCTCGGTCGCCGCGCGCTTGGCCTGAGCTTCGCGCAGATCGACATAGGCCTTGGCGGTCTCGGCCATCACCAATTGGCGAGCGACCTCGACATCGGCCTGAGCGGCGGCCTGATCGGAGCGAGCCGCGGCGACCGACGCCTTAAGCCGGCCAAATAGGTCGACCTCGTAACCCACCGAGGCGGGAACGCCCGCGCCTTTATGGACCGAGGAGAAGTTGGCCGCGCCGATGGCCGCGTCGGCGCCGACCGTCGCGTGCGGGCGCTGACCCGCGCGGGCCAGATCGATATCGGCGCCAGCCCTTTCGAGACGCGCCACGGCGATCTTGAGGTCCAGCGAACCTTGCGAAGCGCGCGTCAGAAGATCGCGCAGAACCGGATCGTCCAGTTGGGGCCACCAGGCGGGCGTCAGCGCGGCGACGGGCGGCGGGGGCGGCGCTCGAGACGTGTCGGGCGCGCCACTCAGGGCCAGAGCCAGAACGGCGGCGGTGATCACTGGCCGATCCTCGCCAGCACCCGTTGACCCAGACGCAGGCCGTTCGGTTGGTCGAAGGCCAGCACCATGCGCAGCACGCGGGAATCGGCGCGCGCGCCGGGCTGATCGTCCAGCGAGGCGGACTCGAACGCTGGAGACACGCGCAGCACCCGGGCCTTATAGCTGGCGCCCTCGCCGCTGGCGTCCGTGACCCAGGCGGTCGCGCCGGGGGCGACGCGACCGACGAAGGCCTCGTCCAGCTCGGCGCGAATGATGCGAGGCGCGTCAGGAGCGATCACGAACATCGGCGCGGCCGCGCTCGGGCCGGCCGTCGCGCCGAGAGCGGCGCCGCGGCGCAGGACGACGCCGGCCACCGGCGCACGGACGACACGGGCCGACTGCTCCAGCTCGGCCAAGCGCTGGCGGGCGCGCGCCACGTCGACCGCGCGACGCGCTTCCTCGCCCGAGGCGGCGGCGATCGAGGCGGCCTGTTGAGCCTGGGCGGCGTCACGCTTGGTCGCGGCGTCGGCGTCGGCCAGTCGGCGCAGCCGCGCGGCCTCGGCATTGGCGGCGGCGACCTTGGCCTGGGCGCCGCGCCAGGCGGCTTCGGCCTGGGCGGTCTCGGCGGCGGCCTGACTGGCTTCCAACCGGGCGCGATCGCCGTCGAGCTGAGCCAGAACCTGGCCCCGCGCGACGTGGTCGCCCTCGTCGACATTGATCTTGGCCACGAGGCCATCGCGCGGCGCCGAAACGGAGACGAGACCTCCGTCCACAGCGATCACGCCCCGCGCCACGGCCACGGCGTCGGTGCGCGCCTGGGCCGAGGCCTGACCCGAATGACGATCGCACGCCGCAAGCGTCAGACACGCGCCGGCCGCCAGGGCCACGGTCGCGCTACGGAAAAGAACCTCGACCTTCATCGAAACGACCTCAAAGCAGCAGCGCGGCCGGATCGGCGCGCGCGACTCGACGCAGGGCCCAGAGACCTGAACCCAAGGCGACAAGGATGACCAAGGTGACGGCCCCGACAGCCATAGCCGGCGTCAGGATCAGCGGCGTGGCCTGGATCTGGGCCAGCAGCACGAGGATGCCGGCCAGGGCGCCGGCCAGGACCAGACCCGCGGCGGCGATCCACGCCGTCTGCGCCAGCACGATGGTTCGGAGCGCGCCAATGGTGAAGCCCAGGGCGCGCAGGGCGGCGTAGTCCTTTAGCGAAGCGGCGACGGCGGCGGCCAGGGTCTGGCTGGTGACGATCACGGCCACCAGAATGGCCACGGCGCTGCCGAACACGAACGCCACGCCAGCCCCGGACTCGGCCAACCAGTATCGGATGCTGCGATCGGCGAAGGCCTTGGCGGTCATCACCTCGAAGCCGCGGTGCTTGCCCACCGACTTCAGGTCGGCGATGGCCTCGGCCGCGTCGCGAGGATCCTTGAGCCGGGCCGTGAAATAGGCCGCGCCGTCACCGGGCCCGGAAGCTGGGTCAAGACGGCGGGTCGTCTGGGGCGAGGCGATCACATTGACGCCGCCCAGGGCGCGCAGCCCCTTGGTCACGCCAACCACACGCACACGCTTACCGTTGATCTCGGCCACGCCGCCGACATCGGTCTCCAGCTTGTCGAGGTCGGCTTTGTCGACCAGCACCGCGTCGGGCATGGCGAGCAGGCCGCGCTGATGCGGCGTCAGGACTTCGTCCAGAACCATAGCGTCCGCGCTCGGCGCCACGCCGACGATATAGACATTGACCATGCCGCGATGGGGCGTGCGCCACTCGCCGGAGCCCCAGTAGAAGGGCTCGACCCGCGCCACGCGCGGATCGGCGCGCAGCAACAGCTCGGTAACGCCGCCAACCGGACGGCCCAGGTCGATGCTTTGCACGCCTGGATAGCCGATCCAAAGATCGGCCGAGGACTTGGTCACATAGACGCTGGCCAGCGAGAAAACCCCCAACATCAGGCCAGCCTGCAGCAGCACCAGCAGCCCCGCGAAACCGACGGCCACGGCGGCCGGCGCGAAACGACGCCAGTCGAACAGCAGGCCGCGAAGCGCGATCTGACCCATCATGCGGCGTCGTCCTTCTGGGGCGCTGGCTCGCGCGCGTCGAACGCGCCGCCGCGACCGACCATCCACACGCCCGCCAGGATCATCAGGCCCCCGACCAGCTGCAGGGCGTTCAGCGGCTCGTGGAAGACGACGACGCTGGCGGCTATGATCAGCACGTAACTGACCGCCGACAACGGAAAGGCCGCGCTCAGCGGCAGCAGGGCCAGCACGGTCATCCAAGCGACGAAGCTGGCGATCTCCAGCACGATCAGCAGCTGCACCGACGGCATACGGATGGCCGTCATCGCCCACGCCGTGTCGAAGCGCGCATGGGCCAATTGATTGGCCGAAAACTTGGCGGTGATCTGATAGCCCAGGGTCAGGGCCGGCAGGATCGCGAACAGGATGGCCTGGACCAGACGGGAATGAAGGCGACGGGCTTTGGTCATGGCGGTCAAGCGGCCAGCTCCGCCATCGGGTCGTCCAGCAGCAGCGGCGCCAGGGCGCGCAAGGCGCGGTTCAGCAGGCCGTTGCGGTGCCGGAACCACATGCTGGCGGGAGTCAGGCGGCTTCCCAGCCGAACCTTGTCGGCCAGGTTGGCCTGGCCGCTGTGATAAAGCTTGAAGCCCCGGGCCGCGCAGAGCTCGAGGTTGAAGAACCAGCTCAAGAAATAGAGGTTGTGGGCGCGTCCCTTGACCGCGTCCATGCCGAAGAACTTGTCCAGCAGGGTCTCGCCGTCGGTGAGCAGCAGGTTGAAGGCCAAGAGCTCGTCGCCGGCGAAATAGAGGACGAACATCACCCGCCCCGGCATTCGCTTGGCCACGCCGTCGAAGAAGGCGGCGGTCAGCTCTTCCAGCCGGGCCTCGGCCCGGGCCAGGGTCTGGCGATAGAGCGCCATGGCCGGCTCCAGCCAGACGCCAAGATCCTCGACGATCTCGACCCGAACATCATGGCGGGCGCGCAGCTTGCGGCGCATATCCTTGCGCGAGGCGGCGGACAGCTTGGCCAGATAACCGTCGATGTCGGCGAAATCGATCGGCAGGTCGGCCAGGGGCTGCCCGGGGACCTCGGCGTAGCGCGCGCCGTTCAGCACCTGGCCCCATAGCGCGGCCTGGGCCGGATCGGCGTCCTTGACCCCCATCAGCGGACAATCGGCCCTGCCCGCCTCGGCCTCGAAGCCAGAAACCAGAGCCTTGGCCACCTCCAGTCGCTCGTCGGCGGAGAGCTCGGGCGCGAAGCCGATCGTGGCGGTCTCGGCGCAGGGCGAGCCGAGGCACGCCAGGCGCGGGGTCATCAGCCCGGGCAGGACGCGACGCACCTGTTCGGCGGCCTTGCGACCTGCGCCGTCGAACGTCGTCTCCAGGCGATAGTCGGTGATGAAGGCCGGAACGGCGGCGACGATCTCGCCGCCTCGCCGCGCCAACATATAACGCCACTCGAAGCCGGCCAGCCCCGCCGTCTCGATGGCGCGCAGATAGTCATAGCCCTCCAAGGCGCCGCCGAAGAGGCGATCCCAGGCCTGGCGCGGGGTATGCGACAGGCTCCGAAGGACCTCGACCTCAAACATGCGTCCGCGCGCTCGTCACCAGGCCGGCTTGAGGAGTCACCTCGTTGAAGAATTCAGCCGTCATGGCCGCGACGCGGTCGCGCTCCTGATCGACGTGGATCATGTGGTAGCTGTCGTCCAGCAACTGGACGCTGGTCGGCCCGCCTAGAGCGCGCTTCAGGCGCCAGGCGTTGCGCGGGTGGCTCATGTCGTCGTCGCGAGCGTGCAGGATCAGCGTCGGGGTCTTGATCTCATGGCCCACGCGCTCGATGTGCCGGCCAAGACGATACATCTGATAGAGCGCGCCCAGCGGCAGGCGATCGATCGAGCCCTCGATCAAGCTTTCCGGGGCCTTCTCGGCCATGGCGCGCAGGCGCTCGTCCTTCAGGCCGAACGGATAGGTTTCGGTCCAGGCCAGGTTGCGCACGCCCGGCAAGTTGGCGACCAGCTGGATCACCGGCGCGGCCACCGCGAAGCGCGGCATGTTCCAGCCATCGTATTCAAAGGTCATCGAATAGACGGCGGCGGCGCGGACGGCCGGCCGCTCGGCGGCCAGCATGACGCCGAGGGCGCCGCCGACGCAGATACCAGCCACGCTGACGCTGTCGACCTCGCCCGCGAAGCGATCATAAGCCTCGCGCACGCCGTCCAGCCAGTCGCGCCAGGTGGTGCGCAGCAGCGTGGCCTCATCGACCCCATGGCCGGGCAGCAGCGGCGCGGCGACCTCGAAGCCGCGACGGGCCAGACGCTTGGCCAACGGCTTCATCTCGGCGGGCGCGCCGGTCAGGCCGTGGATCAGCAGGACGCCGTGGCCAGTCTTGCCAGGAATGCGAAGCGGTTCGACGGCCATCAGCGGACGGTCCCCTGGCGGTTGGAGCGGGCCAGAAAGCCCAGGGCGTGGGGCGTTCCGATCACGTGGACGCCCTTGGCGGCTTGCTCGTCCCGCAACGCGCGGCGCATGGCCGGCAGGCGGGTCCAGTGAACGGCGGGACGATAGTGGTGCTCGGCATGATGCCCGTTGTTGAACCAGGTCAAATTGTAGACGGGCTCGTAGCTGGACACCCCCCATGCCAACGGCGTGTCCGGATTGGCGTTGAGGTGCTCGTAGTAACCGTTCAGCTGGGAAAGGCATTCTCCCAGATAGTAGAACGGCAGCAGCATCAGCACGGCGCGCCAGTCGATCACGGCCATGCCGATGGCGAAGGCGACGGCGGCGCCGATCTCGACACGACCCCAGTTGGCGTCATCCTCGCGGCCGCGCGACTTCAGCGCGTCGTACACCGACCCACCGCTGTCACGGAAAAAGCCCAGGAATACATAGGACCAGACGCTCTCGGGCCGTCCGTCCTTGCCGTGGCGATAGATCGACAGCCAGTCGCGCGTCTCGCCCTTCTCATCGGGACGGTCGCTGTTGCCCTCGTGGTGGCGCAGGTGGACCCAGGTGTAGAAGGTCTGGGAAAAGCCGATGGCCACCGACTCCAGCAGCGAAAAAGCGCGGTTCAGCGCCTTGGATCGGAAATAGGGCGTGTGCAGGAAGTTGTGCGAGATGCCGTTGACGTTCCAGCTGATCGCCAGGGCGTAGACCGCGCCGCAGATCAGATTGCCCCACCAGGGACGATGAGCGAAGCCGGCCACGGTCCAGACGATGAACGCCAGGTGCGCGAAGGCCGCGGCGACCGGGATCAGGTCCACGAGGGTGTAGGCCATCACGCCCGTCTTGCGCTTGGGCAGGCGGAAGTCGCTGGGATTGATTGGATTGGCGGCGTCGGTCATAGGCCCGAAATCCCCACGCAAGTGACCCCCAGCGCCACCAGGGCCGCGCCGGCGATCTGCGAGCGGGATAGCCGCTCCTTGAGCACCAGGGCCCCGGCGATTGGCACGCCGGCATAGGTCAGGGTCATAAATGGAAAAGCGACGCTCAGAGGCGTGCGCTCAAGAACGAGAATCCAGGCGACCATCTCGACGAACCAGAAGACGATGCCCAGCCAAAGAACGGGTTGCTTGGCCAGAGACCATAGATAGGCGTGCTGGCCAGCAGCGCCATCGGAAGCGGCCTTGAAGCTCAGCTCGCGGCCGATCTCCGTCGCGATGCAGAACGCCAGCAGCGCGCCGCCGGCGAAGGTCATTACTTCGGTTGAGGCGGCGGTCAAGCTGCGACCTCCGAAAAGAGGTCCAGCAGGTCGAGATTGGCGGCCTCGTTGACCTGTCTGGCCAAGTCAGGCGACGGCCCCCGACGGGGCTGGTCGAGGAAGGCCTCGCCGCGTTTCAGCGCGGCCGACAGGAGGTCGGGGCCGTAACGCGGCGGCGACCAGTCACCGACCACGTCCATGCCCACGATCCTGGCCCTCTGAGCGGCGGCGCGGATCATGGTGCGCAGACCGTCCAAGGACAGTCGCCCTTGATCCCAGTTCGTCACCGCGTCCTCCGCGCGCAGAACATCCTTGTCCACGGTGACATAGACCGCGTCGGTCTCGATGCGCGAGACCAGCAGCTCGGTGAAGGCCGCCTCCCCCATCGCCGCGATCGACGGCCAGTTCTGGTCGCCGACCCGGTAGACCGGACCGCCGTCGGGGGCGAGGTAAGGGTAGAGTTCGACGCGGCGGTCGGCGATCAGCGACATGTCCGCCCGCTTGGTTTCGGGATGATCGATGTCGCCGCTGCAGACGCCGATGGTGATGACGCGCGCCACGCCCGGCAGACGCGCGGCGGTCGCCACCCACGAGCCGCAGTGCATGCCGTTGCTGAACTTCACCCAATCGGGATGGTTGTCGAAATGCAGAACGGTCAGCGGCTTACCGCCAGCCGCCTCGATCGCGCGCGAGATCAACAGCGGCGAGACGTGGTGAAAATCGCCTGAACCGGCGAAGATCAGGTCGGCCTCCGCGCTGGTCGGCAAGTCGCGACGCAGCCGTTCAGTCAGGCGCGACAGGGCCTTGGGCCGGCTCCACAGGCGCAGAGCGGGCCCGAGGTCCCGCGCGTCGACCATCGCCCCCCGCCGCTCGCGCAGCAGGGGTTGGTGGTCCAGCGCCTCGTCCAGATGGAGCAGCACCGGCCGCATGGCGACGGAATCTCCTAGGCGGTGGCGCGCCGTAGCACGGCGTCCAGCAGCTTCATCGCCAGGTCGATTTCGTCCTTGCTGATCTCCAGCGAGGGCGCCAGCGTGATGACGTTCTTGTAGTAGCCGCCGACGTCCAGGATCAGGCCCATCTTCTTGCCGTCGACGTCGAGATCGCCCGACATGGCGATGTCTTCCATCTTGTTCAGCAGCGCCTTGTTCGGCGTGAAGCCGTCCGCCTCGCAGATCTCGGCGCGAAGCGCGAGGCCCAGGCCGTCGACATCGCCGATCTGCGGCCAGCGCTTTTGCAGCTCCTTCAGGCCTTCCAGGAAGTAGGCGCCCTTCTCCATGACCTGGGCGCCGTAGTCGACCTCGTGGGTCATCCGCAGCGTTTCCAGGGCGACGGAGGTGCCCATTGGGTTGGAGTTGAAGGTCGAGTGGGTCGAGCCGGGCGGGAAGATCTCGGGATTGATCATTTCTTCGCGCGCCCAGACGCCCGACAGAGGATTCAGGCCGTTGGTCAGCGCCTTGCCGAACACCAGCACGTCCGGCTGCACGCCGAAGTGCTCGATCGACCACAGCTTGCCCGTGCGCCACATGCCCATCTGGATTTCGTCGACCACCAGCAGGATGCCATATTGGTCGAGGACCTTCTTCAGCTCGGGGAAGAAGTTCATCGGCGGGATGACGTAGCCGCCGGTGCCTTGGATCGGCTCGACATAGAAGGCCGCGTATTCGGCCTGGCCGGTCTTCACGTCCAGCACGCCGTTGTATTCGGTTTCGAACAGGCGGGCGAACTTCTGGACGCAGTAGTGGCCGTACTCTTCCTTGCTCATGCCCTTGGGGCCGCGGAAGTGGTACGGGAACTCGATGAACTGGGCGCGGTCGCCGAAGTGGCCGTAGCGACGGCGATAGCGGTACGACGAGGTGATCGCCGAGGCGCCGAGGGTCCGGCCGTGGTAGCCGCCCTCGAAGGCGAACATCAGCTGCTTGCCGCCCGTGGCGTTTCGCACCAGCTTCAGCGAGTCCTCGACGGCCTGCGCGCCGCCCACGTTGAAGTGCACGCGGCCCTTGGCGCCGAACTTCTTCTCGGCGTCCTGGGCGATGAAAGCGGCCAGCTCGACCTTCTCGCGGTGCAGGTACTGACTGGCGACCTGCGGAAGGGTGTCGAGCTGCTTGTGAGCGACAGCGTTCAGGCGCGGGTTGCGGTAGCCGAAATTGACCGCCGAGTACCACATCTGCAGGTCGAGGTATTCGGTGCCCTTGGCGTCGTACATGTACGAGCCTTCGCAGCCGGTGAAGAACTTCGGATCCGCCAGATAGTGGACGGTGTCGCCATACGAGCAGTACTGGGCTTCCAGCTCACGCAGAGCGGCTTCGTCGAGGACCGACCCCGCGCTCGCGGCGGGCTTGTCAGCGTCGTACATGGATATCTCCGGTAGAAAGTCTTTTACAGCGCCGCGCGACGGGCGGCGACAGGCTTCAGCATCACGCGACCGAACAGGCCAGCCATGGCCCGGGTCACGTCGTCGAAGGTTTCGTACACATGGTGCGCTTGGCCGCGGGCGGCGGCGTAGTCGGCCAGCGACGCCTTGGCGAACAGGATGTCGGCGCGACCCGAAACGCAGAAATCCGAACGCCCGTCTCCGACATAGACCAGGGTCGAGCGCTCGCGCGCCGCCACGTCGCACTTGCACACGCCCGACCCCGCGGCGCAGCCAGCGCGCGACCAGGGCTGCTCGAGCGCCAGCGGCGTCGTCTCGACAAGGCGATTGGCCGTGACATGCACGCGTTCCAGGCCATGACGGGCCAGAATGCGACGAATGAAATAGTCGACGCCGTCGCTGACGATCGTGACCGGAATGCCGCGCGCCTCGCACCACTCGACAAATCCCGCGAAGCCGGGATCCAGCTCGACGGTGTCCAGCAGCGCATCCAGCTTGCCGTCGCTCGCGTCGATCATCGCGACCTGCGTGCGCATGCACTCCGCGGCGGAGATCTCGCCGCGCACCCAACGGGCCTCAACGTCCCGCCACGCCGGATCCGCTAGCTCTTCCAGGACATGATCGACAGTATCGCGGCGCGTGATCGTACCGTCGAAATCGCAAACTACCCGCATTTACTCGTCTTCTCCGCGACGCCCGCCGTCGGTTTGAGGGAATGACGCCGCCCTGGGGCGGGCGCCTCACCGATTTTCGTCCGCGCCTTGCCTTCGCCCTTCGGGCGGGTCATCAGAGGCGCTCGATTCAACTGCCGAGCGCGCTCCGCCTCCCCGATGTCCGCCCAGACCCAAAAAGACGCGCAGAGCGGCGGCCGAGGCTCAAGCCTTTGAACCCTCCGCCCCCGCATGTCTCGCCCATGGTCGCCGTCTATTTCGAGCGACGCGAGGATATGCGCCGGTTCTTTCTGGCCCGCCTCGGCGCGAGCGACGACATCGAGGACCTGGTACAGGAGCTGTATCTGAAGGTCCAGGGACTGGACGCCGAGCCGATCGACAACCCTCCGGCCTATCTTTATCGCCTCGCGTCCAACCTGATGCTCGACAGATTGCGTCGCCAGCGCCGCGCTGGCGCGCGCGACGCCGAATGGCGGCGGGAGAACCACGCCAGTCTAGGAAGCACGGACGTGGTGGACGCTCCGGACGCCGAGGCGGCCGTCATCGCGCGTCAGCGCCTCCAGCGCCTGACCGAGTCCCTCAGAAGCCTCGCGCCTCTCACCCAAAAAGTCTTTGAACTGCATAAGTTCGAAGGGCTCACCCATGCCGAGACGGCGGCCCGGCTGGGCATTTCCCGCAGCGCGGTCGAGAAACACGTCAGCCTGGCGCTCAAGCATCTCCTGACCAAGATCGGACGTTGATCGTGGCCGTCGAACCAACCCCAACGATTTTCGAGGAGGGGGTTTGGAGGGCGTGGCGTCATTGTGGCGAAACGGCCCTCGGGCCGCGGCCGAGAGGACCCTTAACCCGCCGATGAGCACGCCAGCGCCTTCCGATATGACGCTGCAAGCCGCCGTCGACTGGTTCGTGCGGCTGCAAGGCGATTCCGATCTCGAGACCTGGATCGGTTTCCAGGCTTGGCTGGAGGCCGATTCGGCCAACGCCCGGGCCTATGACACGGTCGAGGCGCTTTGGGTTGATATCGAAGAGGCTCCGCCATCCCGCGAAAGTCGCGCCGCCACGACTTCTGACAACGTCGTGCCGCTGACGCCGCGTCGCGCGGCCAAGTCGGCCCGGCGCGGTCTCTGGATCGGCGTCGGCGGCGCCGTCGCCGCGGCCTTGGCGGTGACGATCGCCCTCCCCGCGCTGATGAAGCCGGGTTACGAGGACTACGCGACCGCCAAGGGCGAGATTCGTAGGATCTCCCTGGCCGACGGCTCCAAGGTTACTCTGGGGGCCGCCTCGACCCTGCGCGTGCGACTGGGCAAGACCCAGCGCGACGCGGTGCTGGTCGATGGCGAAGCGGCTTTCGACGTGGCCCACCAGCCCTCTCGCCCCTTCGTCGTCGCCGCCGGCGATCGCGAGATTCGGGTTCTGGGCACCGAGTTCAATGTGCTGAATCATGGCGATCGTCTGGACGTGACCGTCCGTCGTGGCCTGGTGGCGGTGTCAGGCGATGGCCAGTCCGTGCAAGTCGCCAAGGGGCAGAAGCTGACCCATGCGAAGGGTTCGGCGATCTCGCCCATCAAGGCGGTCGACCCCGAGGCCGAGTTCGCCTGGTCGAAAGGCCAGTTGATCTATCGCGACGCGCCGCTATCCGAGGTTGTCGCGGATATTAATCGTTACGTCGCGACACCTATCTCTGTTGATCCGAGCGCCGCATCAGTGAAATTCTCCGGCGTTCTCTCGATCGACGAGGAAGCTGCGATGATCCGGCGTTTGGAACTGTTTGCACCCGTGGTCAGCCAGCCAGGGTCCGGCCAGATCGTACTTAAGGCCAAGACGGCTCGACCCTGAGCGTGGGCTCAGGTCGCAAAAACGAATCGCGCCGCGTCTGGCCCGCGGCGACGGTGGCGGCCAGCCTTGTCGCGAGCGTGGCTCACGCCGGCGCGTCGACGCCGTCGGTGCGCCTGCGCATCGCGGCCAAGCCCGTGCGAGCGGCCCTTATCGACTTCGCGCTGCAGGCGGATCTGTCCCTGGGCGGCGATCTGGACCTCTGCGTGGGCGAGGCCCCGGCGCTGGCCGGCCGGATGCCGATCGACACCGCGCTCAAGAAACTTCTGGCGCACAGCGGTTGCGGCTACGTCCAGCCCGACATCCGCACGATCGTGGTCCGCAAGGCCGAGCCGCCCCCGCCCCGCGTCTCGCACCCGACGCCGCGCGTAGCGCCGCCTTCGCCGTCCGACTCGCCGACATCCCTGGCGATCGGGGAAATCGTCATCACCGCCCAGCGCTATCCGAACCTGCCCGGTCGCACCCCCTACGGCATCTCGGTGGTGTCGGGCGAGACCATCGACCGTGAGGGCGTCGCCAGCATGAGCGACCTTTCCGGCCAAGTCGCCGGCATGACCGTCACCAACCTGGGCCCCGGCCGCGACAAGATCCTGTTGCGCGGCCTGTCGGACGGCGCGTTCACCGGACAAACCCAGTCGATGGTGGCGCTCTATCTCGACGATGTTCCGATCACCTACAACGCGCCGGACCCGAACCTGCGGCTGGCCGACATCGACCGCGTCGAGGTGATGCGCGGACCGCAGGGTACGCTCTATGGCGGCGGCTCGCTGGGTGGCGTACTGCGGATCGCGACCCGCCAACCCGATCTCGATGGCTTCGACGCCATGGCGATGGTCGGCCTCTCGCAGACCGCCCATGGCGGGATCGGCACCGAGCTGGAGAGCATGGTCAATCTGCCGCTGCTCCCCGGTCGCCTGGCCTTGAGGACCGTCGCCTATCGCGACAGCCAGGACGGCTACATCAACAACCCAGCCCTGGGCCTCAGCCACATCAACGGCTCGCAGCGCGAGGGCTTTCGCGCCGCGCTCAGCGCCGCGCTGTCGTCCGAATGGGTGGCGACCTTCAATGTCACCGACCAGTCGATCCACAACGATGACACCCAGTACGCGATCCGCCGCCTGGGCCGTCGCGTGCGCGACAATCTCGTGCGCGAGCCGCACGACAACGACTTCGACCGGGAATCGCTGACCCTGAATGGCGAGGGCGACTGGGGCCGCCTGACCGCCTCCATCGCCAAGCTGGCGCACCATTTCGACAGCCGCTACGACGCCAGCACCGCGACGGCGCTCTATGGATTGCCCAGCGGCCCGGCGGCCCTGGACGAAGCCAAGTCCATCGACCTGACCATAGCCGAAGCGACCTACACCACGCCGCAAGATCGGCGTTGGCGCGCGCTGCTGGGCGTCTTCGCCTCGACCGGTTCGACCAAGCTACGGACGGCTCTGGGCAGCTATCCGCTTGTCGGCGATCCAGCCTATGCCGAGGCGCGCAAGGACAAGATCAACGAAACCGCCGTCTATGGCGAATTGACTTTCGACATCACTTCGCGCCTGGCGGCCACGGCCGGGCTGCGCTGGTTCGACTATCGTTTCGACACGCTTTCGGTGGTCACCCAGGCGGCTGGCCAACGCCTGTTCGACGGGAGCGACGACGCCGAGGGCGTCTCGCCCAAGGTGCTGCTCAGCTACCGCGCACGGCCGAACGTGCTGGTCTACGCGCAGGCGGCGGAGGGGTATCGGCCCGGCGGATACAACACCGCCGGACGGCTCGGCCAGATCTTCGACCAGCCGCGCACGCCGCACCGCCGTTACGAGCCCGACGAACTCTGGAACTACGAAATCGGCGCCAAGGCGCGCTGGTGGGGTGATCGCCTACAGACCCGCTTGGCGTTGTTCTACGCCACGTGGAACGCCGTGCAGAGCGACCAATATCTGAGCGACGGCACCGCCTACACCGCCAATATCGGCAACGGCGAGAACCGCGGCGTGGAGGCCGAGGGCGCTTGGCGGGTGAACAGCCACCTCGACCTCCGCGCCGCGACCATTCTCAACGACCCCGAGATCAACCGGCCAAACGCCACGTTCGGGTCGCGCCGTAAAGCCGGCCTGCCAGGCGTCTCGCGCGTCGCGGCCAGCACAGGCTTCGACTATCACCGCGACGTCGCCCAGGACCGCGTCCTGCGCGTTCAGGGCCAGTTTTCCTATGTCGGCAACTCGTACATCACGTTCGACGCCAACAAGATGCACAAGATGGGCAAGTTCCTGGCCGTGCGCGCCGGCGCCGCCTGGGAGACGCCAAGCTGGACCTTGACCGCGACCATCGATAATCCGCTTGGCGGCTACGCTAACAGCTTTTCGTTCGGCAACCCGTTCCTGATCCTTCGGGACCGGGTCGTCACACCTCCTCGGCCGCGCACCATCGCCGTGCGCCTCAGTTCGCGGTTCTGATCTCGATGTTCCTTGCCACCGCTCTCCTTCGAAAGGGCCTCTCCTCGCTGGTGCGCACCGGCGACCTGACCCTGGTCATGCCCGACGGCGAAAGACTGGTCTTCGGCGATGGAACCGGCGATCCGGTCGTGGCGCGGATCGCGGATCGCGGCGCGGTGTGGGCCATGCTGCTGGATCCCGACCTGCGCACCGGCGAACTCTTCACCGACGGACGACTGATCATCGAGACGGGGAACGTCTATGACTTCCTCAGCCTGATCCTGCGTCACGGCGACGACAGCGAGCCTTCGCCGATCGTCAAGGCCATCGATCGCCTACGGACCGCCACCCAGCTGTGGCGACAGAAGAACGACGCCAGCCTCTCCCGGCGCAACGTCGCCCACCATTATGACCTGGGCGACGCGCTGTACGGCCTCTTCCTGGATCCGGACTGGCAGTATTCCTGCGCCTATTTCGAACATCCCGGCCAGAGCCTGGCCGACGCCCAACTGGCCAAGAAGCGCCACATAGCCGCCAAGCTGCTGCTGAAGCCGGATCACAAGGTGATGGATATCGGCTGCGGCTGGGGCGGCATGGCGCTTTACCTTGCCCGCACCGCCGGCGTTGCCGAAGTCCTGGGCGTGACCCTTTCCGACGAGCAGATCGGCCGCGCCAAGGCGCGCGCCGAGGCGGCCGGTCTCTCGACGCGCGCCCGCTTCGCCCTCTCGGACTACCGCGCGGTGAGCGAAACCTTCGACCGCATCGTCTCAGTCGGCATGTTCGAGCATGTGGGGCTGGGCAACTACGACCAGTTCTTCGCCACCTGCCGGGCGCGCCTGGCCGAGGACGGCGTGATGCTGCTGCACACCATCGGCTGCTCCGACGAGCCCAGCGTCACCAATCCCTGGATCACCAAGTACATCTTCCCCGGCGGCCACCTGCCCTCGCTATCGGACATGGCCAAGTCGGCCGAGCGTTCGGGCCTGATCGTCACCGATATCGAGGTGCTGCGCCTGCACTACGCCGAGACGCTGCGCGCCTGGCGCGACGCGTTCATGGCCCGCCGGGACGAGGCCGTCCGGCTGTTCGACGAGCGCTTCTGCCGGATGTGGGAATACTACCTCGCCATGTCGGAGACCGCGTTCCGCCATGAGCACGTGGTCGTCTTCCAGATGCAGCTGGCGCGCCGGCAGGAAGATGTCCCGCTGACCCGCGACTATATCGCAGCGGCCGAGGCGGACCTGCGAAAGAAGGAAGAAGCGACGCTCGCCTGACAATTGGTCCGACCATCATGGACCTATTCGGCCTTACCAATTCTTGACACGCGGCATGACCAAGAGGATACCCGTCGATAAAGGGTTTGGCGAAACGCCAGAGCGAAAATCGATTGGGAGGTCCTCTTGAAAACCGCTTGGCTTGCCGCGAGCGCCGTGTTCGCCCTGACCGCCTCCACCGCCCATGCGGCCGATTACGGCCTGCTGGGGCCAGACTTTGGCAAGGGTCCCATCGCCCCCGCTCTTAAGGCCGGCGTGGTTCAGCGCGCCGAGGCAGCTTTGGGGCGTCCGCCCGGGGCCATCCCTCGGCTGCATACCGAAGGCACCCTGCCAGGCAAGGGCATCCGCGAGATTAGCCTCACGGCCAAGGAAGATCAGCCGATCGCCCTGGACCTGGCCATCGCCTGGCGATTGACCGGCGACCGGCGCTTCCTTGAGGCGACCGGCCGCTATCTGGAAAACTGGGCGGACGTCTACCAGATGTCCTTCAACCCGATCGACGAGACGGGCTTTGACGCCCTGATCATGGCCACGGAATCATGGCCACGGACCTCACCGAGACCGATCTCCCCGCGCCGATCCGCGCCAAGATCGATGCGTTCTGGCGCAAGATGGCGGTCGGCTATCTCGACGCGATGGACGCAGGCGCCCGCAACGCCGTCAACAACTGGCAAAGCCACCGGGTGAAGCTGGCGACCATGGCCGCTTTCCAGACCGGGGACGCCCGGATCATCGCGCGCGCCCACGAGGCTTTCCGCAGGCAGATCGCCGCCAATATCAACGCCGACGGCTCGGTCTGGGACTTCGCGGAACGCGACGCCCTCCACTATGTCACCTACGACCTGGACCCGCTGATGATGGCCGCCCTGGCCGCCCAGGCCCACGGTAAGGACTGGTTCGGCTGGAGGAGCCCCGCCGGCGCCAGCTTGCCGGGAGCTCTGGACTGGCTCGCGCCCTATGCCAAGGGCGAAAGGCAGCACATCGAGTTCGTCAATTCCAAGGTCCAGTTCGACCGCGATCGGGCCAATGCCGGCCAGGGCGAGTATGCGCCGCATCCGTGGGACGTCGCCAACGGCGTCTCGACCTACACCCTGGCCAGTCTTCTTGACCCCAAATACCTGGCCCTGCGCGACGCTCTGGCCGCCAAGGTCCACAAGAAGCCGCCGGCCTGGGCCGAGATCTTGCGGGCTTCGCGCGCGCCGGCCGCCTGACACCTTGGATTGACCCGCCTCCTCCCGCCTGCCTCTATCGCGGCTGGAGGCCCCGATGACTCACAATACCCGCATCCTGATCGGCGCCGGCGTCGCGCTCGCGTTTCTGCTGCTGGTCGCGGCCTATTTCGCCTCGCCGTTTCTGGCGCTGCGGAACCTGACCTCGGCGGCTCGAGCCGGCGACCGCGACCGACTGGAGCAGGCGGTGGACTTCCCGGCCGTGCGCGAAAGTCTCAAAAGCCAGCTGAAGGCGGCGATGTTGCAATCGTTCAGCAAGGACGAGTCGCTGCGAGACAATCCTTTCGCCGCGTTCGGCCAGATGTTGGTGGTCGGTCTAGTCGACAAGGCCGTCGACGCCTACGCCACGCCCGACGCGATCGCGACCATGGTCGCCACCTCGCGCGCGCCGAAGCCGAACAAGGCCGAGCCCCCCGACCAATCCGACACGACGCCGCCGCCCACGGCGACCGAGTCCAAGGCCAAGTCGACGATCGAGACCCACGCGGCCTACACCGATCTCGACCACTTCCGCGTGACCTACCACGACCGGAAGGATCCGGACGCGGCGGAGATCGGCCTGGTGCTGGAGCGGCGCGGCGTGTTCGCTTGGAAGCTGACGCGGATCGATCTGCCCGCCAACCTGGGCAAGCGCGACTAATCCAAGGTCCACTCGAAAACCGAACCCTCATGACAGTCGACGCCGCGGCCGATACCGGCAATGGCGCGGACCATGGCGCCGCCACGCGCCAAGGCTTGATCAGCCAAGGCGATCATCAGGGCGTTGGGTGTCGCCTCGGGCGAAGCCTGACGCAACCGCGCGGCCCACGCGCCCTCCTCGCCCGGCGAACCATGCGCGCAAGCCAGGACATAGGCGGCCGCCGTCGAGCGGCTAACGCCCGCGTGGCAATGGATCAGCAGGGTCGCGTCGGCGGCCAATTCATGTGGCAGGTCGAACAGGGTCGCCAAGATAGCGGCATCCGGCGCCACCAGACCGGGCCGAGGCTTGCTGATGTCGTTGAAGCGCAGGACGGTGTGCGGAACGGCGATCGACGAGATTTCGGCGTCCGGCGAAACCAGGGTCAGGACGTGATCGATCGGCGCGGCGGCCAGCAGGCGCTCCACCGCCGTGACCGGCCCGACCACCAGCCTCACGAGAGCGCCGTCGCGCCGAGCAGGAAACCCAGCTCGAACACCTGCTCGATCGCGCCCAGCACGTCGCCGGTATGGCCGCCGATCAGTCGGCGGGCGCGCCAGGAAAGCAGCAGAGCCAAAAGGCCGCCAACCGCCAGGCCGACCAGCGTCGCGCTCGGCGGGAGCAGAACCAGCGGCCAAGCCGCGATCAGCGCGGCGATCGCGACCTCGCCCCAGTGGGGGCCTCGCGGAACCGGCTTCCACTTCCCCGCCGCGCCGTCCGGGGCGTAGGGCGTCAGCCGCATGGCCAGGACGGCGGCGGCGCGGCCCAGGCCGTGCGCGGCCAGCAGCAGGATCGCGCCCCGGGGCGGGGCGACCGAAGCTAGCGTGAAAACCTTAAGTCCCAGAACCACCACCAACGCGCAAACGCCGTAGGTTCCGATGCGGCTGTCCTTCATGATCTCCAGCCGCCGCTCGACCGTCTGGCCGCCGCCCAGGCCGTCGGCGGCGTCCGCGAGCCCATCCTCGTGAAAGGCGCCCGTGATCAGCAGTCCCGCGCCAACCGCCAGCAGCGCGGCCACCGTCGGGTTCCAGACCCGCGAGGAGCCCCAAAGAAGCAGCGCGCAAACCGCGCCCACGCCCTGCCCGACCAGCGGAAAGTATCGCGCCGAACGGGTGACCCAGTCGGGATCGAAGGTCTTCAGCGCGGGCGTCGGAACACGCGTCAGGAACTGCGTCGCGCAGATCAAAAGCCGGAGCTGTTGGCGCACCCAGTCCATCGATCAGAGCCGTCCGCTCAGCACGTCCTCGAGGCTGGCGACCTCGCCCAGCAGCCGCGAGGCGGCGCGCACGATGGGCAGGGCCAGCAGCGCGCCGGTCCCCTCGCCCAGGCGCAGGCCAAGGTCCAGCAGCGGCTCGACCTCCAGCGCGGCCAACATCCGTTGATGACCAAGCTCGGCCGAGCGGTGACAGAAGATGCCGTACTCTCGCACCTCTGGCCTCAAGCGGATCGCGGTCAGCGCCGCCGCCGAGACGATAAACCCATCGACCAGCACCGGCATCCTCACCGAGGCGGCGCCGATCATCGCGCCGGTCATCATGGCGATCTCCAGCCCGCCGAACTGCGCCAATACGTCCAGCGGCGGCGAAGCGTCCGAGCGCGCGGCGGCGCGTTCCAGCACCGCCAGCTTGTGGGCCAGCCCCTCGTCATCATGGCCCGCGCCGCGCCCGACGCAGTCGACCAGCGGCGCCGCCGCCAGGCGGTGCATGATCAGCGCCGCCGAGGCGGTGTTGCCGATGCCCATCTCGCCCAGGGCCAGGATTTCGAAGCCCTCGGCCGCCGCGTCGCGGGCGAGGCGCGCGCCGGCCTCCAGCGCTCGCGTGACCTCGTCGGCCGTCAGGGCCGGTTCGACGGCGGCGTTGCGGGTCCCGCGCCGGATCTTTTCGCGCAGCAGGTCCGGATGGGACGCCAACTCGCCGTCGACGCCGGCGTCCACCACGCGAAGCTCGGCCCCGACCGCGCGGGCGAAGGCGTTGGCGCTGGCCTTGCCAGCCAGAAAGGTGGCGACCATGGCCTGGGTCACCGACGACGGATAGGCCGAGACGCCCTCCGACGTCAGCCCATGGTCGCCGGCGAATACCAACAGCAGGGCCTTGTCATAGGTCGGCGGCCGCGCGCCCGCGATCTGGCCGAGCCGAACGGCCAGGTCCTCGACACGACCCAACGCGCCCAGAGGCTTGGCCTTGCCGTCGATCAGCGCGCGAAGATGCGTCGCTCGGCCGGTCTCCACGGGGGATACGGAGGGCAAAGTCATGATCTGAGCTCCAGGCCGGCGATGGCGGCCAGGGATGGGATGTCGAAGGCCCGTTCCAGAACGGCGGCGATCTCGTCCAGGGCCTGGTCGACGCGGACGGATTGATCGACCCCGTCCGAAACGGCGCCCAACTCGGCCAGCAGCGCGGCCCGCGCCTCGCCGCGCTCGAACAGGCCGTGGACATAGGCGCCGCGCACCCGTCCGTCGGGCGAGACCGCGCCATCCGGCGTCCCGTCGTCGAGCCAAAGCATGGGCCGCGCCGCGCCGTGGGTGCGGCCGATATGCATTTCGTAGCCCTCGAACCGCGCCCCGCCGACAAGACGCCCCGAGACCGGGCGCAGGGTCTTTTCGCCCGTCATCACCGTCTCGACATCGAGCAGGCCCAGGCCCTCGGCCGCGCGGGCCTCGCCCTCGAGGCCGTCCGGGTCGGAAATCGTTCTGCCCAGCATCTGATAGCCGCCGCACACGCCCAACACGCGCCCGCCGCGCCGGATGTGGGCCGCCAGATCGACGTCCCAGCCCTGGGCGCGCAGGAAGGCCAGATCCGCCAGCGTCGCCTTGGTCCCGGGCAAGATCACCAGGTCCGCGTCGCCCGGCAGCGGCGATCCGGGCGGCACATAGGCGAAGTCCACCTCGGGCTCGGCGCGCAGGGCGTCGAATTCGTCGAAATTGGCCATCCGTGACAGCATGGGCGCGACGATCCTGACCTTGCGGCGATCGCCGCTGGCGGCGCGGTCCAGGACCACGGCGTCCTCGGCCGGTAGCCGGCGCGCGGCGGCCAGCCACGGCGCCATGCCCAGGTCCTTCCAGCCGGTGCGCCGCGCGATTTCGGCGCGGCCGTCCAGGAACAGGCTGGGATCGCCCCGGAACTTGTTGATCAGGAAACCGCGCACCATGGCCCGATCGCCCTCGTCCAGCACCACGTGCGCCCCGACCAGGGCCGCGATCACGTGCCCCCGGTCGATGTCGCCGACCAGCACCACCGGGACATCGGCCGCGCGCGCGAAGCCCATATTGGCGATGTCGTGGGCGCGGAGATTGGTCTCGGCCGGACTGCCGGCGCCCTCGACGATGACGAGGTCGCTCTGGGCTTCCAAGGCGCGGAAGCTCTCCAGCACCGTGTCCAGCAACGCGCCCTTGCGCGCCTGATAAGCTCGCGCTTGCCAGGTCCCGACCATCCGCCCCCGCACCACCAGCTGGGCGCCGACATCGCTCTGAGGCTTCAGCAGGACAGGGTTCATGTCGACGGTCGGGGCCGTGCGGCAGGCGATGGCCTGCAAGGCTTGGGCGCGGCCGATCTCGCCGCCGTCGGCCGTGACCGCGGCGTTGTTGGACATATTCTGCGGCTTGAACGGACGCACGGTCAGACCGCGATTGGCGAACAGCCGGCAGAGGCCCGCGACCAGCACCGACTTGCCGACGTCGGATCCGCAGCCTTGGATCATCAATGCCGCCATGCCAGGCCTCCCGCCGCCAGCATCATCCAAAGCGCGGCGCAGGCCACCAGATAGAGGCGCAGCGCGCGGGCGAGGTCGGCAGGCGTGGCCGCCCTGCCCTCGCCCAGGACGGGCCGCTCGGCGCGCTGGCCGTCGTACCAGGCAGGACCCCCAAGCCGAACCCCCAGCGCGCCGGCCATCGCCGCCTCGGGCCAGCCGGCGTTGGGCGAGGCGTGTTTTCCGGCGTCCCGCACCATCGTCTTCCAGCCGCCGCGTCCCACCAGGACCAGCACCGCGCCCGCGCACCGCGCCGGGATCAGGTTCAGCAGATCGTCGAAGCGCGCCGAGGCCCAGCCGAACGCGCGCCAGCGCGGCTCGCGATGGCCGATCATGCTATCGGCGGTATTGACCGACTTGTACACGAACAGGCCCGGCAGGCCGCCGACGGCGAACCAGAACATCGGCGCGACGACGCCGTCGTTGAAGCTCTCGGCCAGGCTCTCGATCGCGGCGGTCGCTACGCCGCTCTCGTCCAGACGCTCGACATCGCGCCCCACGATCAGCCCGACGGCGGCGCGCGCGGATCCGAGGTCACCGGCGGCCAAGGGCCTGGCGACGGCGCGGACATGGTCGAACAGGCTACGCTGCGCCAGGCCGAGGGTTCCGACCAGCGCCACGGCCCAGACGCCGCCGAACCACGTGATCAGCCAACCGGCCAGGCCGCTCGCGCAGACGAGCGTTATCAGGGTGGCGACGCCCAGCCGCCGGCGGGCGACCTCGCTGAAACTCGGCAGGTTCAACCCCGCCTCCAACATCGCGATTAGACCGCCGGCCCAGACCACCGGATGGGGAATCCAGCGGTGCAGCGCCCGCGGATAGCCCACGGCTGCCTCCAGCGCCGCGGCGACCAGAACGAGCCGGGGATCAGTCGACACGGCCCAGCACTTCGATCAGCGGCCCTCTTTCGCCGGCATGACGACGGACGACGACGCCATAGACGCTCGACAGGATGTTGGGCGCCAAGGCGACATCCGGCGCGCCTTCGGCGACCAGGCGCCCCTCGTTCAACACCAGGATCCGGTCGGCGAAGCGCGCCGCCAGATTGAGGTCGTGCAAGGTCAGCAGCACGCCCTTGCCTTCGTCATGGGCCAGGCGGCGGAACAAGGCCAGGGCGTCGAGAGCGTGGCCGGGGTCGAGACCGGTCAGCGGCTCATCGGCCAGCAACCAGTCGGTCTCGCCGGCCAGGCCTCGGGCGATCAGGGCGCGGGCGCGCTCTCCGCCCGAGAGCTGGGTGACGGCGCGGTCGGCGAAGGCGTTCAGGTCGCTGACGTCAAGGGCCGCCTCGACGGCGGCGTGGTCCTCGGCGGAGGGCCCGAAAGCGCCCAAACGCGGCGTGCGCCCCAGCCCGACGAAGGCTCGAACATCGACGTCCCACGCGATCTGCGGGGCCTGGGCCAGGAACGCTATGCGACGAGCGCGCTGGGGGCCGGTCAGGGCGGTGATCGCCGCGCCGTCCAGCGTCACCGCGCCGCTGTCCGGACGCAGCAAGCCCGCCAGGCAAGACAGGAGGGTCGACTTGCCCGCGCCATTGGGTCCGACGATCGCCATCACCCCGCCCTTCGCGAAGCGCGCGGTAATCCCCGCGAGCACGGCCCGTCCGCCCAGCGCCAGTGAAACGTCTTGAGCGGCAAGGCTCATGCCAGCCTCCGTCGCATGGAGATCAGCATGGCCAGGAAGAACGGGCCGCCGAGCATGGCCATGGCGACGCTCAGCTTGACCTCGCTGGCGGCCGGGGTCAGGCGCACCAGGATGTCCGCGCCCAGGGTCAGGGCCGCCCCGCCCAGAAAGGACGGCGCCAGCACCGCGCTCGGCTTGGCCCCCAAGAGCGGGCGAAGCAGATGCGGGACAATCAGGCCGACAAAGCTGATCACCCCGGTCACCGCGACGCTGGACCCGACCGCCAGAGCGACGCCAAGCGCCATGAGAAGACGCGTCCGGGACAACTCGACGCCCAGCGAACGCGCGCCCTGCTCTCCCAGGGTCAAAGCGTCCAGCGCGCGTCCCAGTGGCAGCAGCAGGAGGCCGCCAACGACGATGCCGGGCGCGGCGATCCGCACCTCGTCGATGCTACGGTCGGCCAGCGAGCCCAGGGTCCAGTTGAGGATCTCGTTCACCGCCCAGGGATTGGGGGCCAGGTTCAGCGCCAGGGCGATGCCGGCGCCGCAGACGGTCTGGATGACAAAGCCGGCCAGCACGAAGGTGACGATGCTGGAGGTCATGCCCGCCAGGCCCAGCAAGGCCGCGACGCCGAGGCCGGCGCCGACCATCGCCGCCAGAGGTAGCACCCAGGCCGCCTCCCCGGCCTTGCCCAGATACAGCGTCAGCACCGCCC
Organism: Caulobacter vibrioides OR37; assembly: GCF_000372645.1. Classification (GTDB taxonomy): domain Bacteria; phylum Pseudomonadota; class Alphaproteobacteria; order Caulobacterales; family Caulobacteraceae; genus Caulobacter; species Caulobacter vibrioides_E. The sequence goes on from NZ_APMP01000001.1 coordinate 341,265, forward strand.
CCAGCGCCGCCGAGGTCGAGACGCCGAGCGCTCCCGGATCGGCCAGCGGATTGCGCGTATAGCCCTGCATCGCCGCGCCGCCCAGCGCCAGAGCGCCGCCGACCAGGACCGCCAGGATCGTGCGCGGCAGGCGCAGGCCGAAGACAATTGCCCAGCGGGGATCGGCGCCGCCCGAAATCCAGGCGCTCCAGGGCGTCCAGACACGTCCAGCGCCAAGGCTGACGAGGAACAGGACGACCAGAAGCGCCGACAACAGAGCGCTGACCGTTCCTGGAGATCGAAGCTTCATGCCCCCTCCTTCAGCGCCAAGGCCCGAGCCCGCGCCATGGCGTCAGCGGTTTCGATCAGCACGGGGCCGCCGCAATAGAGCAGTCGCTCGGGCAGCCGGGCCTGTCGCATACGGCCCGCGATGGATTTCAGGGCCGGATGGGTCATGACCCGGTCGGCCCAACCGCGCGCGCCCGGCGCGGGTTCGCCTACGAGAAGCACCTCGGGCGGGTCGGCCAGCAGCCTCTCCAGCCCGACATTGCCCCACGCCTTCAAGCCGTACCGACGGGCGACATTGTCGAAGCCTGCCCGGGTCATCACCTCGTCGACCAAGGTGTTGGGTCCGGCCGCGAACCCGTTGGGCTGATAGATCAGAGCGGTCAGCCGGCGCGCGCCCGACGCGGGCGTCGCCGTCGCGAGGGCGGCCTCGACGCGGGCGACCAGGGCCTCGCCCCGCTCGGGGCGACCTATTAATCTGGCGACCTTGCGCACCTGCGCCAGACTTTCCGCGATCGTCTTGGGTACGGCGAAACGCTGGACCGGCACCTCAAGGCGCTTGAGGGCGTTGCGCGTCGCCAGGGCCGAATGCTGGCTGGCCAAAACAAGGTCGGGCCGCAGCGCGATCACCTCCTCGGCGCTCTCCCAGGTATACGGCAGGCTCTTGGCCTGCTCGGCCACGGTCGAGCCATGCGGATCGCGGGCGTAGTGGCTGAGAGCGGCGATCTGGTTGCGGTCAGCCAGATGAACCAGCATCGCATCGAGACAGGCATTCAGCGAAACGATGCGCCTGGGCGGCTGCGCGGCGGCGGTGAGGGCCATGGCGCCGACCACGATCTCGCGACGCGAAACGATCATGGCGCAACGACCTCAAGAACATCTCGCAGTCGCTTGAAATCCCGTCGAGAAGGCAACCCAAACCGAAGTCGATCGGGACGATCGGCGAACGGGCGGACCAGAACGCCTTGCTCGGCCAACCGCGAAAAGAGCGCATGAGCGTCCGGCGCGGCGACCCAGCGGAAGAGGTCGGAGCCGCCGAGTACGTTCAGCCCAGCCCTGGTCAGCAGCGCATCGAGCTTCTCCGCTTGCGCGGCCAGCCTGGCCTGGATCGTCGCGCGCCAGGCGTCGTCGGCATAAGCGGCGAGACCGAGCGCGAGCGCATCGGCGCTCAGCGGCCAATCCCCCAAGAGTACGCGAATTTCTCGCGCTAATTCATTGCTGGTAATGACAAAACCCAGCCGCGCTCCCGGCAAGCCGTAGAACTTGCCGAACGAGCGCAACACCACCAGCCGCTCGATCGCCAAGTCCGCCACGCTGAGATCCGGGGCCACCTCGACAAAGGACTCGTCCACGACGGTCCACCGGCCGCGCGCTGAACGCGCTGTGATCAAGGCCACCAGCGCATCGCGCTCGATCCGTCGGCCATCGGGATTGTTGGGATTGACCAACACCAGAACGTCGGCGTCGCCGGCGTCCTCGGCGGCATGGACGCGGCGAGCAGCTCGAGGTTCCCAGGCCTCGGCGTGCCCGCCATAGATTGGCGCGACCAGGGCCGTCTGGCCGCCGCCGATCAGGTTCGGCAACAGACGCAGCCCCGCCTCCGCGCCCGGCAGCGCCACCACGCGCCCCGGATCATCGACCCGGAACGCCCGCGCGGCCACGGCCTCCAGCGCGGTCAACTGGGCGGAGTCCGGCAGTCGCCGCAAGGCTTCCGCCGGCGCGCGGGGGCCAGGCCAGGGCTCGGGATTGATGCCGGTCGACAGATCCAGCCAAGGACGGGGCGCGTCCGGATAGGCGGCCATCGCCTCGTGGAGACGGCCGCCATGCCGAAAAGCGCCCATGGGCGCGATCAACGTCACGGCGCGCGCTAGAACCGCGCCCGCAGGCCCACGAAGGCCCCTCGTCCGGGCGCTCCGTAGTTCAGGATCGTCTGATAGTCCTTGTCGAACAGGTTCTCGATCCGACCGAACGCTTCTAGGCGAGCGTTGATCGGATAGGCGACGCGCAGATCGACCAGCGTATAGCCCTTCACCACCTGGGTATTGGCGTCGTTGTTATAGGTCCGCCCGACGTAACGCACGGCGACGCCCGTCGACAGCCCCACCGGCCAGCGATAGGTCGCCGACAGGTTGCCCATGTTCTTCGGCCGGCGAGTCAGTTGCTTGCCCTTGTTGGCGCCGGCGTCCGTCTCGGCGTCGGTATAGGTATAGTTGCCGGTGATCGTCAGGTTCGAGAGGGGCTTGGCCTCGCCGATCAATTCCAGGCCTTCGGCCTTGGTCTTGAGGATGTTGTTGTAATAGCCGAACCGGAAGGTCCCGCCCGGCGCGCACAGCGGATCGGTCGAACCGCTGGAGCACGAGAAGAAGCGGATCTCGTTGTCGGCTTCGCGGTGGAACCAGGTCGCCGAGGCCTTCACCTTGCCGCCCAGGAACCGCTGCTCGACACCCGCGTCCCAGCTGTCGAACTCTTCCGGCGACAGCGCCTGATTGCCGTATTGGCTGAACAGCTCGTAAAGGCCCGGCGCGCGGAACCCCTGGCCGAAACTGGCGCGCAGCACCGTTGCGCCGTCGTTCAGCGACCAAGCGGCGGCGGCCTGGCCCAGGGTGTGCGAGCCATAGGTGTCATGGTCGTCGTAGCGCAGGCCGGCGGTCAGGGTCAGGCCCTTGACCACCTCGGCCCGCAGCTGGCCGTAGACGCTATCGACGCCCACCCGACCCGTGCCAAAGGCGGGGTTTGGCTTCGACGTCGTGGGCGAACGGGTCCGCATCGTGGACTTCTCGTGCTCGGCCCCGAAGGTGGCGGTCCAGGCGTCGTTGATCGCGAAGACGCCTTGATATTCCCAGCGCCTGTTCTTGCCGGCCGCGTCGAAGGTCAGCGGTTGGGTCAGCAGGACGGGGTTGTAGTTCTTGCGGTCGGTGTCCGTGTAGGCGTAGCCGACACGATTGTTCCAGCGGCCGTCCAGCAAGGCGAAGTTCAGGCCGCTATAGACCACCAGCTCCTTGGTGCGGCCGAACTCGGCGTCATCGACATTGAAGCCGTCGAAGGCGTTCTTGCCCCGCGAATAGACCGAGCGGATCTCGGCCGAGACGTTGTCGGCCAGTTGCACGCGCAAGCGGCCCGAGGCGCCAGCGTTGTGGTAGCCGTCCGTCTCGGTTCCGTACTTGTAGGCCGAGACCCCGTCGGTGGTGTAGTAGCCGCCGGCCACGCGCCAGGTGACCTTCTCGCTGGCGCCGCCGAGGCCAGCGCGCAGATAGCCGGTCTTGCGCGCGCCGCCTTCGACGTCGATCGAGCTCTCGAAGGGCTTGGTCGGGTCGGCGGTGACGATATTGACCACGCCGCCGATGGCTTGGCTGCCCCAGAGGGTGGACTGGGCGCCGCGCAGCACCTCGATGCGCGAGATATCGCCGACCAGCAGGTTCCCGCTGTTGAAGCCGCCCTGCGTCGAGGACGGGTCGTTCAGCTTGACGCCGTCGATCAGCACCACGGTGTGCTGGGTCTCCGCGCCCCGGATATTCAGGCTGGTGGTCTCGCCCGTCCCGCCGTTACGCGTGAAGCTGACGCCCGGCTGCTGAGCCAGCAGTTCGACGACCGAGATCGCCTGGCTGGCCTCGATGGCGGGCTGGGTAAGGACGGTCACCGACGCGCCGACGGTCTGGATCGGCTGGGCGGTACGCGTCGCGGTGACGACCAGTTCGGCGACGCCGTTGGCGCCGGCCTTGCCGGCGACGTCGGCTTCGGGCGCCTTTTGCTCGTCGGCCATGGCGGGGCCGGCGGCGAGGAGGGTCGAAAGGGCGGTTGAGCAGAGAAGCGCTCGGATCATGATTTTCATTCCCGTTCTGAACGACCCGCGCGCCGACGCGACGCACCCGCGCCGTTGGAGGCGACGCGAAGGCGTTGGACCGGCGCGCGGTCCTGACTGCCGTTTCTCGGGAGATCCCGTTCGTTCGGCGCACCCCGGCCGAGCGATGAACGACCGCGTCGGGCAGGTCTCCTGGCTCGCGGGTCAAGGCTCTGGGCGTCGCCTTCCCAGGATCCGAAGATCCCAGTGGCCTATGACGCTTGAACTCGCCGCTTACAGTTGCGGGGGCAGCCGAGGTCTTGCACCTCGTTCCCTTTTGATCCTCTTTCGAGGAACCTGACGCACCGCCAGCCCTAACGGTTGCGCCGCGAAGCGTCAATTGTGGAGCTGACATGACCGCGACCCTGGTTCTGGGCGGGGCCCGCTCGGGCAAGAGCGCCTTCGCCCAGCGGGCGGCCGAAGGCGCGGCGATCGGCGCGCGTCCGGTTCTGATCGCGACGGGCCAGGCCTTCGACGACGAGATGGCGGAGCGGATCGCGCGTCACCAAGCCGACCGAGGCGATTCGTGGATGACCGTGGAGGCGCCGCTCGACCTGTCCGCGGCCCTGGCCGCCCTCCCCGCCGACGGCGTGGCCGTGGTGGATTGCCTGACGCTTTGGCTGTCGAACCTGATGCTCGCCGACCAGGATGTCGCCGCAGCGACGGCGGATTTGCTCGACGTGGTCTTCGCTTGCGAGGCAAGGCTCTGGCTGGTCAGCAACGAGGTCGGTCTGGGCATCGTCCCCGAGACGCCTTTGGGTCGCCGCTTTCGCGACGAGGCCGGGCGATTGCATCAAGATTTGGCGCGCGCGGTCGACGAAGTCTTCTTCATCGCGGCGGGGCTGCCCCTTCGCCTGAAGCCGGCCGCTTAGGCCGCGTCGAGGCGCAAGCGCGGTGGAAAGAGGCTGGCGCTCGACGCGAAAGGCTCGCACACTCGTTTGAAACAGCCGTCGAACATCAGTGCGTTCCAAGCGGCCAGGGAGGAGTAAGCCATGACCGACCGACGCCCCTCGTGGGCCTTGGCCGCCTTCGCGACCCCGTGCATTCCGATCGCCGCGATGGGCCTGCCGCTGGTGGTCTACCTCCCGGAGTTCTACGTCAGCTCGCTGGGTCTTTCGCTGAGCGCTGTGGGCGCTGCGTTCCTGGTGGTCAAGCTGGTCGACATCTTCTTCGACCCCATCCTCGGCGGAATGATGGACCGCACGCGGACAAGGCTGGGGCGTTTTCGTCCCTGGCTGATCGCGGGCACGCCGGTCATCGTCGCGGGATCCTATTTCCTGTTCATGGCCCAGCCCGGCGTCGGCCCCGTCTATCTGTGGTTTTGGCTGGTCGTGGTCTATGGCGGCTACTCGATGGTGGTGCTGTCCCAGACCGCCTGGGGCGCGGTGCTATCCAGCGACTATCAGCAACGCTCGCGGGTCTATGGCTGGTGGCAGGCGGGCAATGTGGTCGGGATGATCCTGGTCCTCTGCCTTCCGCCCATCGTCACCGGGGTCTTCAAGGGCGATCATCTGGCCAGCGTCCAGGCCATGGGCTGGTTCGTCGTCATCCTGGCCCCGCTCAGCACCCTGCTGGCCACCACCCTGGTCGGCGAGCCCGAAGCGCCCAAGGTGGTTCACAAGGCCGGCCTGCGAGAATACGCGGCGCTGTTCAAGCGTCCGTCGGTGCGCCTGCTGCTGACCGCCGACATCCTGATGGGGCTGGCCCCTGGCATCGCCGGCTCGCTGTTCATCTTCTTCTTCGAACGCATCAAACACCTGGACAAGACCCAGTCCGGAGTCCTGCTTCTGGTCTATTTCGTGGCCGCCCTGGCCGGCGCTCCCATCTGGCCGTTCCTGGCCAAGCGTCTGGGTAAGCACCGGGCGCTCTCGGTCGCCGCTATCGCCTATGCCGTGTTCCAGATCGCGGCGGCGATGACCCCCACCGGGTTTACCTGGATCGGAACCTTGTCCCTGATCCTGTCGGGCCTGCCCTATTCCGCCGCGCCGCTGCTGGTCCGCTCGATGATGGCCGACATCGGCGACGAGGAACGCCTCGCCAGCGGGGCGGACCGCACCGGATTGCTGTACGCCATCGTCAGCGGCGCGATGAAGCTGGGTTATGCCCTGGCCGTGGGGGTGTTCATCGTCCTCTCGTGGATGGGCTTCGATCCAAAGGCGCCGACCGCCTCCGGTGACGCGGCCTTGATCGGTCTGTTTGCTTTCCTGCCCGCCGGGCTGGGCCTGCTGGTCTCGGTCGTCATGCTGCGCTATCCGCTGGATGCTCAACGCCTCGCCGAGATTCAGCGCCAACTGGCGGCGCGGGACGCGGTGACGGTCCAGACCCCGCCCGCAGCCGAACCGGACCCGAATGTCTCAGTCCTCCCCGTCGACATCGCCCCCGCCAAGTGAAGATCAGCATCCGATCTTCCGCCTGATCCAGATCATGGATCGCCTCCGCGATCCGGAGCGCGGCTGTCCGTGGGACTTGGAACAGACTTTCGCGACGATCGCGCCCTACACGGTGGAGGAGGCCTATGAGGTCGCCGACGCCATCGAACGCAACGATCTGGCGGATCTGAAGGAGGAACTGGGCGACCTGCTGCTTCAGGTCGTCTTCCATTCCCGGATGGCCCAGGAACAGGGCGCGTTCGACATCCAGGACGTCGCCGCGGCCATTTCCGACAAGATGATCCGCCGGCATCCGCATGTGTTCGGCGATCACGCCTACGAAAACCTTTCGGCCCAGGTCGAGGGCTGGGAAGCGCTGAAGGCCCAGGAACGCAAGGCCAAGGCCAAAACCGGCGTTCTGGACGACGTACCGACGGGCTTGCCCGCCCTCACCCGCGCCGTGAAGCTGACCAAGCGCGCCGCCCGCGTCGGCTTCGATTGGCCCTCGACCACCGAGGTGATGGCCAAGCTGCGCGAGGAGACCGAGGAGCTGCGGGTCGAGATCGAGGCCGGCGACGCGGCCAAGGCCCGCGAGGAGCTGGGCGACATCCTGTTCGTCTGCGCCAACCTGGCTCGCAAGCTGGATGTCGATCCCGAGGACGCCCTGCGCGCGACCAACGCGAAGTTCACCCGACGGTTCGCCTTCATCGAGGCGGCGCTGGCTCGGCGCGGCAAGACGCCTGACCAGTCCGACCTCGCCGAGATGGACGCCCTCTGGAACGACGCCAAGGCGACCGAGAAGGCGGGATGACCCGTAACTGAGACGTGAGGACAGCGGCCTTGGCCTCCCTGGGCCAAGTTCATGGCATGTTATTCGGCGGCGGCCTTGACCACGGCGTCGGGGAACTGGCGCTCGAACCGGCCCAAGGCTTGGCCATCCAACCGCGCCATCAGCACCACGTCGCCGTCCGGGCCGTCATAGCGGCTCAGCACCCGGCCGTTGCGGTAGATCCAGGCCAAGGCCTGACCTTCATGCACGCCCAGCGACACCTCGACCGGCGGGGAGTCGTCGATCAGCCCGCCGATCCGGCGCAAAAGCGCCTCGCAGCCTTCTCCCGTCACGGCCGAGACCGCGGACGCGCCGTTGCGGCGCGCCTGGCCCTCGATGATCTCGCGGTCGTCCTCGGTCAGCAGGTCGACCTTGTTCCAGACCTCGATGACCGTCTTGCCTTCGTCGAGGGTGACGCCCAGCTCTGACAGCACCGTCTCGACGTCCCGGGCCTGGGCCTCGCTGTCGGGGTTGGCCACGTCGCGGACGTGCAGCACGACGTCGGCCTCCTGCACCTCCTCCAGGGTGGCGCGGAACGCCTCGACCAGCTCGTGCGGCAGGTCGGAGATGAAGCCCACGGTGTCCGACATGATCGCCGGCCGTCCGTCGGGCAGCTTCACCGTGCGCAAGGTCGGGTCCAGGGTCGCGAACAGCATGTCCTTAGCCAGAACATCGGCCTCGGTCAGGCGGTTGAACAGCGTGGACTTGCCGGCGTTGGTGTAGCCGACCAAGGCGACCGTCGGATACGGAACCTTCTTGCGGGCGCTGCGGTGCAGGGTCCGCGTGCGGCGCACCTCTTCGAGCTCTTTCTTGAGCTTGATGATCGTCCCGGCGATCAGGCGGCGGTCGATTTCGATCTGAGTTTCGCCGGGACCGCCGGTCGAGCCCGTGCCGCCGCGCTGCCGCTCCAGGTGGGTCCAGGTGCGGACCAGGCGCGAGCGCTCGTATTCGAGCCGGGCCAGCTCGACCTGCAGGCGGCCTTCCCGCGTGCGGGCGCGACGGGCGAAGATCTCGAGGATCAGCCCGGTGCGGTCCACGACCTTGACCTCCAGCGCCTTTTCGAGATTGCGCTGCTGGATCGGCGTCAACTGATCGTCGAAGACGGCGACGTCGATATGCTCGACCTCGCAGATCGCCGCGAACTCTTCGACCTTGCCCTTGCCGAACAGGGTCGCCGGGGTGACGACGCGCAGCGGCGCGACCATGGTCTCGACGACCTCGAGATCAAGCGCGATCGCAAGACCGACGGCTTCCTCGAGCCGGGCGTTGGGATCCCGAGCTTCTAGGGCCGCCTGGCCTCTCAGTTGCCGCGCCGGATGGATGACAAGCGCCTTCAGGATCGGCGCGGCGTGGTCGATCGACCGGGATGGGGATTTGGACAAGCGTCTCTAGATCAGTCGTCGGAGTCGGCGCTGGGCTCGTACAGCTGGACGGGCTGGGCCGGCATGATGGTGGAAATGGCGTGCTTGTAGACCAGTTGCGACTGGCCGTCGCGACGCAGAAGGACGCAGAAATTGTCGAACCAGCTGACCACGCCTTGCAGCTTGACGCCGTTGACGAGGAAGATGGTGAGCGGCGTCTTCGACTTGCGCACGCTGTTCAGGAAGGTGTCCTGAAGGTTTTGTTTCTTTTCGGTCGACATCGGGGGTTCCCCTCTCGTTGTTCACGGAGGGCAATACGCCCCCCACACAAACACGGCCATGCTAGAGGATTTTCCGCCGAAAGCGACACGGCCTCGGCGAAAAATTCCACATGGTCGCCCGGTCCGAAGCGCGCCTGACTGGAATTCGCTCCGACCTCAGACGGCTTTTTCTCGCGCGCGCTCAATATAGAGACGCCGAAGCCGGCTCGCCACCTCGCCCGGCTTCCCGTCCCCCAACTTAACGCCATCGATCTGCACGATCGGGGTGATCAGGGACCCGGCGCCTGAGATGAAGGCCTCCTTGGCCTGCTGCGCCTCGGCGATCGTGAAGGGCTTTTCGCTGAACGGCACGCCGCTTTCGCGGATCACCTCCAGCAGGGTCGAGCGCGTCACGCCCCTCAGGATGTTGGCGTTTGTGTCGCGGGTGCGCAGCACGCCGTCGGCGTCGACGATCCAGGCGTTCGAGGACGCGCCCTCGGTCACCAGGCCCATGTCGTCGACGAACCACGCCTCGACGGCGCCGCGTTCGCGCGCGGCCTGCTTGGCGAGCGCGTTGGGCAGAAGGCCGATCGACTTGATGTCGCAACGCGCCCAACGGGTCTCCGGAACCGAGATCACCGAGGCGCCGACCAAGGCCTTGGCGTCGGCGGCGGCGCGATCGACGGACTTGGCGGTGATCACCACGGCGGGCGGGACGGGCGGGTTCGGGAAGGCGTGGTCGCGCCTGGCCACGCCGCGGGTGACCTGCAGGTAGCATAGGCCATTGCGGACCTTGTTGCGCCGGACGGCTTCGCGCAGCACGAGCAGTAGCGAGGCCTCGGTCATCGGATGGGCGATGCGCAGTTCGTCCAGACTGCGCCACAGCCGCTTGAAGTGCCCCTCCGCGTCGGCCAGCTTGCCGTTCATCACGGCCCAGACCTCGTAGACGCCGTCGGCCAGCTGATACCCGCGATCCTCGATATGAACGGCGGCCTCGCCGTGACGCACGAACCGGCCGTTCACATAGGCAAAACGCGACATCTACTCTTCCTCTTCCGCTCGGGCGCCGGCGACGCCCAGGGATTTCAGCTTTCTATGCAACGCCGAGCGCTCCATGCCGATGAAGTTGGCGGTGCGCGAGATATTGCCGCCGAACCGCAGGATCTGCGCGTTCAGATACTCGCGCTCGAACAGCTCACGCGCCTCGCGCAGCGGCAGGGCGATGATCCGTTCGGCTCCGATCGCGCCGGCGTTGCCAGCGCTGGGCTGGTCGGCCCCGGACAGCATCTCGGCGGTGATCACCTCGCCCGGCTCGCCCGAGGCCAGGATCAGCATCCGCTCGACGTTGTTGCGCAGCTGGCGGACATTGCCGGGCCAGGTCTGCACCTGCAGCGTCGCCAACGCGTCCTCGCCCAGGCGGCGGCGCGGCAGGCCGGTCGCTTCGCTGATCCGCTCGACGAAGTAGTTGATCAGCTCCGGAATGTCCTCGCGGCGCTCCGCCAGGCCCGGGACGCGCACGGGCACCACGTTCAGGCGATGGAACAGGTCCTCGCGGAAGCGGCCCGCCGCGATCTCGTCGCGCAGGTCGCGGGAGCTGGACGAAATGACCCGCACGTCGACCTGGACGTCGCTGTCGCCGCCGACGCGGCGGAAGCGTTGCTCGACGAGAACCCGCAGGATGCGACCTTGCGTCTCGCGCGGCATGTCGGCGACTTCGTCGAGATACAGCGTGCCGCCGTGCGCCCGCTCGAACACGCCGATCTTGCGCGGCCGTCCGCCCTCGCCTTCCTCGCCGAACAGTTCGACATCCAGGCGCTCCGGCGCCATGCCGGCGGCGCTGACCGCCACGAACTCCTGGCGGGCGCGGGTGCTGGCCCCATGGATCAAGCGCGCGACCAACTCCTTGCCCGATCCTGGCGGCCCCGAGACGAGCACGCGGCTGTTGGCCGGCGCGACCTTGAGGATCAGTTGACGCAGCGCCTGGGCGGGGGCGGACTTGCCGATCAGGCCGTCCGGAGCCAGGGTCTGAGCCCGCAGTCGGCGGTTCTCGCGACGCAGGCCCGCCGCCTCCAGCGCGCGTTCGACGACCAGCAACAGGCGGTCCGACTTGAAGGGCTTTTCCAGGAACTCGTAGGCGCCGCGCTTGATGGCGCTGACGGCGGTTTCGATATTGCCGTGGCCCGAGATCATGATCACCGGCAGGTCCGCGTCCAGCGACTTGACCATATCCAGCAGTTCGAGGCCGTCCATGCCGCCGCCCTGCATCCAGATGTCCAGGACCAACAGAGCGGGCTTGCGGGCCCGAATGGCGGCCAGGGCCTGGTCGGAATCGGCGGCCGTGCGCACCGCGTAGCCTTCATCCTCCAGGATGCCGGCCACAAGTTCGCGGATGTCGGCCTCGTCATCCACCACAAGAACGTCGGCGCTCATATCATCTCCTCAACGCCACTCTGGTCCGTGACATGACTGGGCGTCGCGGCGGTCAGCCGCGCGGTCGCCGGAAATTTCAGGATCACGCGCGCGCCGGGCGGTTCGCGCGCGTCGGTGAGGACCAGGCCGCCGCCGTGGTCCTCCATGATCCGCTTGACGATGGCCAGGCCCAGGCCCGTGCCCTTCTCGCGGGTGGTCACATAGGGTTCGGTCAGACGATCGCGGTCCTTGGCGGGGAGACCCACGCCGTTGTCCTCGATGATCACGCACAAATCCTCCGCGTCGGAGGTCAGGGTCGCGGTGATCCGGCCGCGCAAGTCCGGCTCGGCGAGGCGACGCGCGCCCACCGCCTCACCGGCGTTCTTCAGAACATTGGTCAGCACCTGGCCGATCATCCGCGCGTCGCTGGTGATCCAGATGTCCTCGCCGCCGGGCTCATCGAGCTTCACCTCGATCTCGACGTCCTGGAAACGCTGGGCGAATACCGCCTGGCGCAACATCTCGGTCAGATTGGCCGCTTCAAAGCGCGGGGCCGGCATCCTGGCGAAGGATGAGAACTCGTCGACCATTCGACCGATATCGCCCACCTGCCGGATGATGGTGTCGGTGCAACGGTCGAAGGTCTCCAGGTCGCTGGCGATTTCCTTGCGGTACTTGCGGCGTAGCCGTTCGGCCGAAAGCTGAATGGGAGTCAGCGGGTTCTTGATCTCGTGCGCGATACGGCGCGCGACGTCCTTCCACGCGGCGTTGCGCTGGGCGGCGACCAGACGGGTGATGTCGTCGAACGTCAGGACCAGGCCCTGCGCCACGTGGCCCGCCGCGCGCACCCGAAGACGGCGCGTCTCGCCGTCGCGATTCAGGTCGATCTCGACATCGGTTTCGGGACGGCTCTCCGCCAAAGCGGTCATCACCGCTTCGAACTCGGGCGCCAGTTCGATGAGATCGACGCCGAGGGCGTGTTCCGGCAGGCCCAGCAAGGCGACCGCGCGGCGATTGACGGCGGAAACCTTGCCGCGCTCGTCCAGGCTGACCACGCCGGCGCTGACGCCGGACAGGACGGTTTCGATGAACTGGCGGCGGCTCTCGGCGTCCAGGCTGGCGGTTCGCAGCGCCGCCTGCTGGAGCTGAAGCTCGCTGGTCATCATGTTGAAGGCGTTCGACAGTGCGCGGATTTCCTCGGGGCCCGCGTCCGCGCCGACCCGCGCGTTGAGGTCGCCGCCGGAAACACGTCCGGCCGCCTCGACCAGATCGGCTACCGGGCCGGCGATCGAGTTGGCGGCCGCGATGCCGACCCAGATGGCCGCCACCAGAACCAGCAACGCCGTTTCCAGATAGCTGAGGCCGAAGATCGCCTGAATTCGGCCCCGGCTGCGCTCGGCGTCCCGGTAGGCGACCAGGGCGTCCTGGGTTTCGATCAGGTGGGTCAGGATGCCCTTCTCGATCGGGCGGACCACATAGAGGTAGCCGTCCGGAAAGGCTTTCAGCTTGTAGAGCGCCCGGAAAAGGTCGGTCGAGATGAAGCGCTGGGCGCTGACCTCGCCGCCGTCCGTGCCTTCGTAACTCGAGGGCGGCGGCGCCAGGAACGGCGGCGCGTCCGGAGCTTCGGCGCGCGCCAGGATGCGGCCGTCGCGGTCAAGCACATAGGCGGCCGAAAAGCCGTTGTCCTCGGTTAGACCCGCCAGGAAGTGACCGAAGGCCACCGGCGATTGCGACAGCGCCGGCGCGGCCTGGTTGAGGCCGGTGGCCATCGGACCGATGTGCTCGGAGATATAGTTCTTCTGCTGCTCGACATAGGAGTTGGCCACCTTGGCCGAATTGCCGACCACGGTCTGGACGCGCTGGCTGAACCAGCCGTCCACGCCTCGGTTGACCAGCACGCCGAAGAACAGCGCCACGATCACGGCCGGCGCCACGGCCGCCAGCGAGAACAGGCCCACGAAACGCAGGTGAAGGCGCGCGCCGGCGTCGCTGGCCCGGGCGTCGATCAGATCGTAGAGGCGCAGGCCCACGACCGTGGCCACGCCCAGGATCAGGACCAGATTGAAGCCCAGCACCACCAGGATGACCGTGCTGGCCGTGCTGATCGAGTCGGTCCGGGGCGGCGAGGACGCCAGGGCGACGCCGGCGACGGTGAGAATCACCGCCAGGGCATAGCCGCCGCCGACCAGATAGCGCGACCGCAGAAGCTCCCGCCACCAGGCCCGGCTGAACCGGGTCGGCGGGTTCTCCGATCCCGTCGCGTAAGCCACTGAAGACATCGTCGCGGAGTTTAGGAGCGTGTGTCCTAAATTCAACAGCTATGTGCCGCGAAAGCTTCAGCGGACGGCGTCAGCGGCGACCGCGGGTCATCTCCACGCCCAGGTCCTGGATCTTCTTGCGCAGGGTGTTGCGGTTCAGACCGAGAATTTCCGCCGCGCGAACCTGATTGCCGCGCGTCGCCGACAGGGTCAGCTGGATCAGCGGACGCTCGACCTCTTCCAGAATTCGGTCATAGAGACCGGGCGGGGGCACGCCGTCGGGCTGGTCGGCGAAGTGCGAGGCCAGGTGGCGCTCCACCAGCGTCGACAGCGTGACAGGCCCCTCCTCCGACCGCACGGCCGGGGCGTGGTCCTGCAGCTCGCGATCGACGATGCGGGCGGTGATCAGCTCCTCGGCGTAGAGGGCGCACATCCGGCGCATCAGGTTTTCCAGCTCGCGGACATTGCCGGGCCAGGGGTGGCTCTTGAGCCGGTCCAGAGCGCTCTGATCGATGGTCTTGGCCGGCAGCCCTTCGCGGGCGGCGCGCAGCAGGAAGGTGCGGGCCAGGTCCGGAATATCCTCGGCGCGGTCGCGCAAAGGCGGCAGGCGCACCGGCGCGACGTTCAGGCGGAAGAACAGGTCCTCGCGGAACAGACCTTGCTGGATCAGCCCGCGCAGGTCGCGATTTGTGGCGGCGATGATCCGCACATTCGGCCGTCGGCCGGTCTTGGGATTGATCACCGGCTCGGTGCCGTCGATCACGCGCAGCAGACGGGTCTGGGCGTCCAGCGGCATATCGCCGATCTCGTCCAGGAACAGGGTGCCGCCGTCCGCCTCGACCAGACGGCCATTGTCGCCCTCGCCGCGGCCGAAGAGTTCCGCCTCGACCCGCTCGCGGGGCACGGCGGCCAGGTTGATGACCACGAACTTGCCGTCCCGGCGGCGCCCCAGCTCGTGCAGGGCGCGGGCGACCAGTTCCTTGCCGGTGCCGCTTTCGCCGAGGATCAGCACGGTCAGATCCGCGCCGACCAAACGGGCGATGGTCCGATAGACCTCCTGCATCGGAGCGGAGCGCCCGATCAGTGGCAAGCGCTCGTCGCGCATCGCGCGGGCCTGGGCCTTGGAGGCCTCGGCGTCGGCCGGGCGCGACAGGGCGCGACGCGCGGCGGCGGTGACGTCATCGAGGTCGAAGGGCTTGGAGACATATTCGAACGCGCCCGCGTCAGCGGCGTTGACCGCCGTCAGCAGGGTGTTCTGGGCGCTCATCACGATGATCGGCAGCTTGGGCCGCTCCTTGCGGATGCGGGGCAGCACGTCGAACACGTTCTCGTCGGGCATCATCACGTCGGTGACGACGAGATCGCCCTCTCCGTCGGTCACCCACTTGAGCAGGGTCGTGGCGTTGCCGGTGGCGCGAACCTGGTAGCCGAGGCGGGTGAAGGCCTGGCTGAGCACCAGGCGGACCGAGCTATCGTCGTCGGCGATCAGGATCTTCTTGCTCGCGGCGTTCATGCTCAGGCGTCTCCGGCGGTTTCAGGGGCGACCGGCAGGCGCACGCGGAAAACCGTGCGGCCGGGCTCGGACTCGAAGTCGATCAGACCGCCGTGGGCGGTGACGAGCTTGGTGACCAGGGCCAGGCCAAGGCCGGTGCCATTGGCCTTGGTGGTCACGAAGGGTTGGAACAGGTGGTCGCGCAAGGTCGGCGGCACCCCGGGCCCATTGTCGATCACCTTGACCTCGATCGGGGCGCCGCTGGCGGCCTTGCCGTTGGCTCCGCGCACTCGCACGCCCGGACGCCAAGCGGTATGGATCGAGATCTGGCCGCGATCGTCGCCGCGCATGTGCGCGGCCTCGGCGGCGTTCTTGGTCAGGTTCAGGAAGATCTGGATCAGGTGGTCTTCGTCGCCCCAGACCGGCGGCAGAGAGGGATCGTAGCTTTCCTTCAAGGCCAGACCGTCGGCCACGCCATTGGCGACCAGGGCCCGGACGCGGTCCAGAACCTGGTGGATATTGACCGGCTCGCGTGGCGTCGGGACCTCGTCGGAAAAGGCCTCCATGCGGTCGACCAGCCGGCGAATGCGGTCGGTCTCGTCGACGATCAGCTGGGCCAAGGGCTGGTCGACCGCGCTGGCGCCGGTCTTCAGCAGCTGAGCCGCGCCGCGAATGCCCGCCAGCGGGTTCTTGATCTCGTGAGCCAGCATCTTGCCAAGGCCCACGACCGAGCGAAGGCCGGCGGCGTCCGCGCCGCGATCGACGCCCAGCACGCCCTTGACGTGCAGGGTCAGCAGCACCGAGCCGTCGCCCAGGGGCGCGGCGGCGCCGTCGGCCTCGAACGGCGGCTGGCCGAACAGGTTGACCTCGACCCCGTGCTCACGGACCAGCGCCCCCTCCGAGATCGCGCGATCGAGCAGAGCGACAAGCACCGAACCCGGCGGCAAGGCGGCGCGGAAACGGCCGCGCGCCAGAAGCGACAAGCCGTGCCCGAACAACGCCTCCGCGGCCTCGTTCACCGCCACGAGACCGCCATCGCGGTCCACGACCAGGGCCGGCTCGGGACTGAGATCGAAGGCGGCCGCCTTCAGGGTTTCCGGGGCGACTCCGCCCAGAACGCGGGCTCTGTCGGTCATGCGGCTAACCTCCCACCCGCCAGCCACAGGTCGCGCAGGGCGATCTCGACGGCGGCGGGATCTTCAAGTCGGCACAGGCTCGCGCGAGCGGCCCGCCGCGCTTCCGCCGTCTCCGGCCAGGGCGCGGCCTCGATGTATGAGGCCAGGTGCTTGCGGAACATCTTCAGGCCCAGCCGCTCGCCGTAGAACGACAGGCTGCGGCGGAAATGGGTAAGCGCGATGGCCAAGCGCTCCTCGGCGCCGGGCTCGGCGAAGCCCCTCCCCTCGAGCGCGGCCTCGATGGCGCCCGCGATCCATGGCCGACCATAGACGCCTCGGCCGATCATCACGCCATCGGCGCCGGACTGGTCGAGGGCTTGGCGGGCGCTGTCCCCATCCACGATATCGCCGTTGACCAGGACGGGCACCGTCACGGCCTTCTTGACCGATGCCACGGCGCTCCAGTCGGCCACGCCCTTGTAGAACTGGTTGCGCGTGCGACCATGAACCGTAATCGCCTTGGCCCCCACGGCCTCGGCCCGAGCGGCGATCTCGGGCGCGTTGAGGCTGGCCTCGTCCCAGCCCAGACGCATCTTCACGGTCACCGGGATGTCGACCGCCTCGACGGCGGCGGCGACCAGCGCTTCGGCCAGATCGGGTTCGCGCATCAGGGCCGAGCCGCAGGCCGCGCCGGCGGCGACTTCCTTGGCGGGGCAGCCGAAATTCAGATCGACGATGTCGGCGCCGGCGTCCTGGGCCATGCGCGCGCCCTGCGCCATGAAGGCGATGTCCCGGCCGACCAGTTGGATCACCGTCAGCGGC
Organism: Caulobacter vibrioides OR37; assembly: GCF_000372645.1. Classification (GTDB taxonomy): domain Bacteria; phylum Pseudomonadota; class Alphaproteobacteria; order Caulobacterales; family Caulobacteraceae; genus Caulobacter; species Caulobacter vibrioides_E. The sequence continues at coordinate 358,282 of NZ_APMP01000001.1, forward strand.
ATCCCGTCACCGACCGCCGCGCGGCGCACGACATCGGGGCGCCCCTTCGCGAACTCCGCGCTGGCGACCATTTCCGTGGCCACATAGGGCGCGCCAAGCGCCGTGGCCGTTTCTCTGAATGGCAGGTCGGAGACGCCGGTCATGGGCGCGATCCACACCCGACCAGGAACCTCCACACCACCAATCTCGAGCTTGTTGCTCATTTTTCGATCATCCCCGAAGCTTTCTTTTTAGGCATATTGTGCGGCGCAGTAAAGCCCGCATCGGCAAGGACCTACCCGTTTATGACAATGGGGTGATGTCGCGCTGTCCCGGAGGATCACGGGTCGCTCCCGGGGCGGGCTATGGACAAGCGCGATGACCGGACTAAACAGCCGCCATGACCTTTTCCGCCGTGATCGTCGCCGCCGGCTCGGGAACTCGCGCCGGTCCAGGCATGGCCAAGCAATGGCGCGTGGTGGCGGGCAAGCCAGTGCTGCGCTGGTCCGTTGAGGCCTTCCTGGCGGCCGGCGCCGCCGAGATCGTGATCGTCACGACCGAGGACGGCGAAAAGGCTCTAGAAAACGTGCTGAGCGGCTTGTCGGGATGGAAGCCCGCGCGCGGCGGCGCGACTCGAGCGCTTTCGGTGCGGTCGGGTCTCGCCGCCCTCGCCCATCGCCCCGAGGATGAGCCGGTGCTGATTCATGACGCCGCCCGGCCGTTCCTCACCCTCGCCACGATCGAGGGCGTGCTGAACAGGCTGGAGACCGCCGACGCGGTTCTGCCCGCTCTTCCGGTCGCCGACACGCTGAAGCGCGCCGAGCCCGGTCAAAATCCCACGACGACCTCGCGCGACCATCTCTGGCGCGCCCAGACTCCCCAGGCTGCTCGCCGTAACACGCTAATCGCCGCCTATGAGGCCTGGTTCGACGGGGAGCCCACCGATGACGCCCAGGTGGTGGAGGCGGCCGGCGGTCGCGTCGCCTTGGCGCCGGGCGATCCGCTTCTGATGAAACTGACCTATCCCGAGGATTTCGCCATGGCCGAACGGCTCGCTGGCGCCGCGCGCGTCACCCGCGTCGGCCAAGGCTTCGACGCTCACCGCTGGGGGCCGGGCGAAGAGGTCTGGCTGTGCGGGGTGGCCATCAAGCACGACGAGACCCTAATCGGCCACTCGGACGCCGACGCGGGACTACACGCCCTGACCGACGCCCTTCTGGGCGCGATCGGCGAAGGCGATATCGGCGACCACTTCCCGCCCACCGATCCGAAGTGGAAGGGCGCGGCCTCGGACCAATTCCTGAAACACGCCGCCGAGCTGGTCGCGGCCAAGGGCGGAGCGATCGTCAATGTTGACGTGACGCTGATCTGCGAGCGCCCCAAGATCAAACCGCACCGTCAGGCGATGCGCGAGCGACTGGCCGAGCTCCTGGCGCTGCCGATCGACCGCGTCAGCGTCAAGGCGACCACGACCGAGAAGATGGGCTTCACCGGCCGAGGCGAAGGCCTCGCCGCCTCGGCGGTCGTGGCCGTCGAGACGCCGGCCTGAACCGTCTAAGCTAGCGCCAAGAATTCGGAGGCCCGCATGTTTCCCCTGGAAATCCAGACCCTGGCCCGACTGTTGATCGACGAGGCGCGCGGCAAGTCATTACGCGTGGTGGCCGCCGAGAGCTGCACCGGGGGCTTGGTCGCCGGCGCGATCTGCTCGATCTCTGGCGCGTCCGACATCTTCGAGCGTGGCTTCGTCACCTACACCAACCGGGCCAAGTCCGAGATGTTGGGCGTGCCGGGCGACCTGATCGCCGATCACGGCGCGGTGTCCGAACCGGTGGCGCGGATGATGGCGGAAGGCGCCCTGCGCGAGAGCCATGGACATGTCGCCGTGGCCATCACCGGGATCGCCGGCCCGGGCGGCGGCACGCCGATGAAGCCCGTCGGCACCGTCCACTTCGCCGTGGCGCGCGCGAACCGCTCGGTCGTCCACCGCCACGAACGGTTCGACGGCGAGACTCGCGAAGCGGTGCAGTTGGCGGCGGTGCGCACGGCCTTGGAAATGCTCCGCGAGGCCATCGCCTGATGCCGGAGACCGAGCCCAGCGACTGGCGACGCTTCACGGGCGTCAACCTCTCGCAGAGGGCGTTGAAGGCCGCGGCCGCGCGCAAGACAGAGATTCGCCATGCCATTCGCGTCTCGGCCGCCGTCGGCGCGGCCTTCGCCTTGGCCACCCTGCTGCGCCTGCCCCAGGGCTACTGGGCGGTGTTCACCGCCGTCATCGTGGTCCAGTCCAGTCTCGGCGCGACCATCACCGCCTCGATTGAACGCTTCATGGGCACGGTTGTCGGCGCTCTGGCCGGCGCGGTCGCCGCCTATCTTCACGTCCGTTGGCCCGAGTTCGGCGGCCTGATCCTCTGCGCCACCGTGGCGCTGCTTTCGCTTGTGGTCTCGATGCGGCCTTCATTGAAGGTGGCGCCCGTAACCGCGGTGATCATGCTGATCGGCAACACGACGACGCATCTATCGCCCCTTGTCGCGGCGGGGTTCCGCATCGCGGAGATCACCGTGGGCAGCATCGTCGGCGTCGCCGCCACCCTACTGATCTTTCCCGCCCGAGCCGGCGCTTCGGTGATCTCCGGCGTCCAGACGATCACCGACCTGCAGGCCCGCCTGCTGGAGGATTACGTCATGACGCTGCGCGGAAAGCCCGAGCCGACCGATCCTTTGAAGGCGCAAGACGATCTGCGCGCCGCCCTCGGCAAGCTGCAGACGGCCATGACCGAAGCCGATCGCGAAAGCGCGACAAGGCTTAGCGATCGATCCGTGTCGGACGCCCTGCCCCGCACGCTCTGGCGCTTGCGCAACGACACGGTGATGATCGGCAGAACCCTGCGCCAGCCCTTGCCCGCGCCGGATCTCGCGCCGGCCGCCGCCGACATGCTCGAGGCGAGCGCCCGCTTCCTGCGCGCCACCGCCGCCCTGCTGGCCAGCGGCGCGCGTCCGGACCGCGTCGCCTTCGCCCAGGCGCATCAGACCTTTCAGACCTGCGTCGAAGGGCTGCGCCAAAAGGGCGTAACGCGAGAACTGGGGTTCGACGAAGCCGCGCGCGTGTTTGGCCTGGTCTTCGCGATCGAGAACCTGTTCGGCAACCTCGGCGACTTCCAGGAACGGATCGAGGAAACCGTGGCGAAGAAGGATTAGGGCTTCAGACCGTAGATCTGCCTGGCCCGATCCTCGAAGCAGGCGATCAGCTTATTGGCCGCCTTGTCGATATTGGCGGCGAGCATCGCGTCCAGCAGCGGCGACTTGAACGCGAAGTCGATGACGAACTCGACGCGCGTCGCCTCTCCGTCCGGAACGAACCGCCACCCGTTCGCTAACGCCTTGAAGGGGCCGTAGAGCAGGCTGACGTCGATGCTCAGCGCGTCGCGGTCCCGACGGACGCGCGTGGCGAATTTCTCGCGCAGGAACGAAAACCCGACCTGGGCCTCGGCGTCGACCGTGCTGACCGCGCCATCGACACGGGCGTTCCAGGTGCGCATACCGGTGATCCAGGGCACGAACCTTGGATAGGCCTCGACATCGCCGACCAGGTCGAACAGTTGCTCGGGCGCGTAAGGCAGCGCGCGCGTCACGGCGTGGCGGTGCAAGCCTTTAGGCCTTGCGGCTGTCGAGCGCCTGGCGGGCGGCCCGCAGCTTGGCGAAGTCGTCGCCGGCGTGGTGCGACGAGCGGGTCAGCGGGCTGGCCGAAACCATCAGGAAGCCCTTGGCGCGGGCGATCGCTTCGTAAGCCTGGAACTCTTCCGGCGTCACGAAGCGCTCGACGGCCGCGTGCTTGCGGGTCGGCTGCAGATATTGGCCGATGGTGATGAAATCGACGCCGGCCGAGCGCATGTCGTCCATGACCTGCATGACCTCTTCCTTGGTCTCGCCAAGGCCGACCATCAGGCCGGACTTGGTGAACTGGGAGGGGTCGCGTTGCTTCACACGGTCGAGCAGGCGCAGGGAGTTGTAGTATCGGGCGCCGGGACGGATCTTGAGATAGAGGCGCGGAACGGTCTCGAGATTGTGGTTGAAGACATCCGGCTTGGAGTCGATCACCACGGTCTCAGCGCCGTCCTTGCGCAGGAAATCCGGCGTGAGGATCTCAATCGTCGTGCCAGGCGCGGCCGCGCGGATGGCGGTGACGACCTCGGCGAAGTGCCGGGCGCCGCCGTCCAGCAGATCATCGCGGTCCACCGAGGTGATGACCACGTGCTTGAGGCCCATCTTGGCGACGGCCTCGGCCACGCGGCGCGGCTCATCGGGATCCAGCTGGGTGGGCAGGCCGGTGGTGACGTTGCAGAAGGCGCAGGCGCGCGTGCAGATCTCGCCCATGATCATCATGGTCGCGTGCTTCTGGCTCCAGCACTCGCCGATGTTCGGACAGGCCGCCTCCTCGCAGACCGTGTGCAGCTTGTGCTCGCGCACGATGCCCTTGGTCTCGTTGTACTGGCCCGAGCCGGGCGCTCGCACGCGCAGCCATTCAGGCTTGCGGAGCACCGGCGTGTCGGGGCGGTTCTGCTTTTCCGGGTGACGCACCGTCCGGGCTTCCGGACCGCGCGCCTTGAGGGTGTCGATCACCGTGGCCATGGCGCCTAAATCGGTCTTCTTGCGCTCCGGATCAAGCGCTCGATCTTGCTTAAGGTCGAGATGCGCGAAATGAGTGGCCGGGTATGCGTCGCCGCCTTCTCGCCATCGCGCTCGCCCTGACCGTTTCCGCCTGCGGAGATGGAGCCTCGCGCGCGCCCTTCGCCGACACCCGAACGCCGCCAGCGCTGGGGGTTCGCTTCTATCCGCCGCAGGGCTGGGCGTGGGGCTTTCTGCGCGTCGGCGAAGGCCTCACGCAACGCTATGGCGTGGCCGCGCCGCCCGTGGCCCCGAAGGCGACGATCCTGATCCTGACCGGCTATGGCGAAAGCGCCGAGACGTGGTTCGAGACGATCGACGACCTGGTCGGCCAGGGCTTCACGGTCTGGGCGCTTGAGCGTCAGGGCCAGGGCGGCTCCGAACGCGCCACGCCTTGGCGCGATCTGGGGCACGCCGACAGTTTCGACCCCGATATCGGCGCGGTTCGCGCGATGGTCCAGGGGGTGATCCGGCCCAAGGGCGATATCCCCTTGATCGTTCTCGGCCACTCGGAGGGCGGACTGATCGCCTTGCGCGCGGCCGAGACCGGTCTTCCCATGGACGGACTGATCCTGTCCTCGCCGGCCCTTGGCCTGACCGCCTTGCCCCGCTCGCGCGCCGACTTCGCCCGGTTCACGCCCGCCATGCGAGCCCTGCGACTGGGCTGGATCAGAACGCCCGATCAGCCCCGCTGGCGACGCGACGGCCCGGACGGTTTTCAGCTGGGCCTGACCCACGACGCCGAACGGGGCCGCGTGCGAGACGCCTGGATGCTGGCCAATCCCGACCTGCGCATGGGCGGGCGCAGCCTCGGCTGGTTCGCGGCCTTCTTCGACGCGTCCGAAGCCGCCGCTCGCGACGCGCGCAAGGTCGGCGTTCCGGTGTTGATGCTTGACGCCGGCCGCGACCGTGCTGTCACCGAGGCGCCCCAAACCCGCCTTTGCATCGCGCTGCCCGCTTGCCAGGAGACCCGCCTCGCCGGCGCGGGACACGATCTTCATATGGAATCGGACGCCATTCGCGGTCCCTGGCTGGCCGCGATCATCGGCTTCACCCGCGCTCGCATCGACGCCAAGACGTCCCGGCGCAAGGGTTGAACCTCACGCTTTGTGACTCTTTCTTGCAAAACCGGACCTTCCCCGGCAGTCTCGGCGTTTAACGAACGAAAGCGAACCGTCGCTTTTCGGGGAGGTTTCGCCGGGATGCCGGTAGCTTTTGACGTGCGGAATGGCCAGAAGGCCCTGTTCGACGCCCTTATCGATGCTCGCGACAAGTATGGCGCCAAGAAGCCGATCCTGGAGGACCAGGATCGCAACCCCCTGACCTATACGGACCTCATCCGCGCCAGCTTTGCCTTGGGTCGCAAGATCGCGGCCATCACCGAGCCGGGCGAGCACGTGGGCGTTCTGTTGCCCTCGGGCGCGGGCTCGGTGGTGACCTTCTTCGCCCTGCACGCCTTCGGCCGCGTGCCGACCATGCTGAACTTCACGGCGGGCTTGCGGAACATCAAGGCCGCCTGTCGGCTGGCCCGCGTCAGGCGCGTGCTGACAGCCCACAAGTTCATCGAACTCGGCAAGCTGCACGACATCGTCGACGCCGTGGGCGAGACGGCGGAAGTGACCTATCTGGAGGACGTGCGCGCCACGATCGGCCTGAAGGACAAGCTGTTCGCCGCGGCCGCCGGCTTCTTTCCGCGCCGATTCCGCGCCCACGCCAAGCCGTCGGATCCCGGTGTCGTGCTGTTCACCTCGGGCAGCTTCGGCGCGCCGCGCGGCGTGGTCCTGAGTCAGGAGAACCTGGTCCAGAACGCCATGCAGGTGGCCGCGCACATCGCGCTGAATCCCGACTGGGTGATGTTCAACCCGTTGCCGGTGTTCCACTGCTTCGGCCTCACCGGCGGGGTGATCCTGCCGATCCTGACCGGCATGAAAGCGTTCCAGTATCCCTCGCCGCTTCACACCAAGCAGATTCCGCCGCTGATCAAGGACAGCAAGGCCTCGATCCTGCTGGCCACCGATACGTTCGTGAACCAGTACGCCCGCGCCGCCGAGACCGACGAGCTGTCGGGTCTGGAGTTCATCGTCTGTGGCGCCGAGAAGGTGCGCGACGAGACCCACGCCCTGCTTCGCGAGCGCTTCAATGGCGTTCCGGTGCTGGAGGGCTACGGCGCCACCGAGGCTTCGCCGGTCATCGCGGTCAACAAGCCTCTCGACAACCGTCCAGGCACCGTGGGCGGTCTTCTTCCCGGTCAGGAAGTGCGGATCGAGCCCGTCGAGGGGATCGCCGAGGGCGGCCGCTTCTTCGTTCGCGGCCCCAACATCATGTCCGGCTATCTGCGCGAGGACGGCGGCGTCGACGCGCCGGAAGGCGGCTGGCACGACACCGGCGACGTGATCACGATGACCGACGACCAGTGGATCACCATCAAGGGACGCGTGAAGCGGTTCGCCAAGATCGGCGGCGAGATGGTTTCTCTGACCGCCGCGGAGGACTTGGCGTCGGCGGTGTGGCCCGATGGCCGACACGCCGTCATTTCGATGCCCGACAAGAAGAAAGGCGAGAAGCTGATCTTGGTCACCGACCGTCCCGACGCCGACGTGGCCCCGCTGGTCGCCCACGCTCAGACGATCGGCGCTCCGGAACTGGCGGTGCCGCGCAAGATTCTGAAAGTGCAGGAAGTGCCGGTGCTCGGCAGCGGCAAGACCGACTATGTCGCCATCCAGCGCATGGCCGAGACCGACACCAGAGCGGCGTGACGAATCCGCCCTCCAAGCGTTCAACGAACGTCGCTAACGGAGGAAGGAATGGAACGTCTTGTCGTATGGTCGCCCCGCGTCCTCAGCGTGTTGCGGATCATCACCGCCCTGCTCTTCATGGAGCATGGGCTGATGAAACTGTTGCATTTCCCTGCCGCGCAACCCGGCGCCCCGGACCCGCTGCCGCCGTTGCTGCTAGTGGCGGCCTGGCTTGAGATTATCGGCGGCGTCCTGCTCATGGTCGGCCTGTTCACCCGACCGGTGGCGTTCGTCCTGTCGGGCCAGATGGCGATCGCCTATTTCCTGGCGCACGGGAGCAAGGGCTTCTGGCCGGCTCTGAACGGCGGCGAAGCGGCGATCCTGTTCTGCTTCGTCTTCCTTTATCTGGTCTTCCAAGGCCCCGGGGAATGGAGCCTGGACGCCCAGGTGCGCAAACGCCCCTAAAAGGTCGCTCCCAGGGCTTCAAGCTCGGCGACGAAGCCCCGCTTGCGGCCATGCAGCGCGCGCAGGTCCGCGACAAAGGCCGCGTGATCGGGATACTCGCCGTGGTCGCCGATCATCGCCGCGAGCGACTCCGCTTCTAGCAATTGGCGCGCGGCCTCTGCGTAGCGTGTCGCGACGCCGTAGGTCAGGACGTACTGGATCGAGGCCCGCAGCAACAGGGTGGCGGCCAGGGGGTGGCCCCCTTCCAGCCGGCGGGCGGCCTCGGCGATCAGGGTGTCGTCCGAACCGTTGATCTCGCCGGAGCGGGAAAGCACCAGCCGCGCGGCGGCCGGGAGATCGGGCCAGGAGACCAGGAAGGCTAGCGCCGCATCGAAACGCGGGAAGCGCTTAGCCACCGCCTTGGCTTGGTCCTCGGCCTCGACGTCGTCGAAGTCCGGCAAACCTTTCAGATAGGCGCGTAGGCGGGCGATCGATAGCGTCGCCTCGAAATCCGCCCAGCGGCGCTTCTGGGCTTCGTCGTGGTGCCCGGTGGCGTCGAGCGCCTCCAGCATGACATCTTCCCAGGCCGCGCGCTCCTCGACGGCGCTCTGGTGGCGTCCCCGTTGCGCGCTGGGCGCGCCGGCTTGCAGGGTGGCAAGGGCGTCCTCCGCCCTGCCCGCCGCCAGCAAGCGCCGGGCGATCTCGGCGGAGACCAGCGGCGTGCGGCGAAGCTCCGGCGAGAAGGTGGCCTCGAAGGCGTCGACATCGCCGCTGGCGTCGGCCAGACGGCGCAGGGCGTCCTTGAAGATCGCGCCCTGGGCGTCGAAGAGGTGCGTTGAGCGGGGCGAGCGCGCGGCGAGCAGCTTCTCCAGCGTCTCGCGTAGATACGCCTGCCCCCTGGCGCCCAGCGCCGGCGTCAGGGCGTTCACAAGCGGACCGAACTGGGCGTAGTCGTCGCGGCGAAGAAGCCTCGCGGTTCGGTCCGCTAACGCGATAGGATCCGGCATGGCCTTGGCGGCGATCGCGCCGACGCTGTCACGGGCGGCGAGGAAGACATCGCCGATGGGGCCTTCGGCCTGGCTGAGACGGTCCAAGGTCGGCGTCGCCAGATCCAGAAGATCCAGCATCAGATCGAGCGCGGCGGTGGGCTCATCCGCCGCCAGCCGCTCGATCATCCGACGGTGCAGATCAAGGTCCTTGGCGAAAGCGGCGCGCTTGCGCCAGTGGATCCGCGACGAAGACTTGCCGATCGTCGCGAGGCGTTTTGAAATCTCAAGCGCCAGCCCCTCGGCGCTCGACTCAGCGAACAGCTCCAGCCGCAGCACGCGCTTGACGTGGCTGTCGCTGGAAAGGTCGAGCAGTATGGCGGCGAGGCGCTCGGGACCCAGGTCAGCCAGATTGGCCTCCGAAAGGGTCGTCTTCGATCCCTTCCGAGCCTTCGGCTTCTCACCCGTTGTCGCGGCGGCCTTGCGCGCCATCCAGACTCCCTAGCTGCCTTAGATGTGCAGCACGCGGCCGTAGGCGTCCAGAGCGGCTTCGTGCATGGCCTCCGACATGGTCGGGTGGGCGTAGACGATGCCGTGCAGGTCTTCCTCGGTGGCTTCCAGCGTGATCGCGGTGACGAAACCCTGGATCATCTCGGTCACTTCGTGGCCGATCATATGCGCACCGATCAGGGCGCCGGTCTTGGCGTCGAACACCGTCTTGACGAAGCCCTCGACCTCGCCCGCGGCCACGGCCTTGCCGTTGACGCGGAACGGGAAGCGGCCCGCCTTGACCTCGATGCCCGCCGCCTTGGCGCCGGCCTCGGTGTAGCCCACCGAGGCGACCTGCGGGTTGGCGTAGGTGCAGCCCGGGATCGGCGAGTGAACGTTCGGGGTCTTGTAGCCCGCGATGGCCTCGGCGGCGTGGATCCCCTCGTGGCTGGCCTTGTGGGCGAGCCACGGACCGCCGGCGATGTCGCCGATGGCGTAGAGGCCCGGGACGTTGGTGCGGCAGTGCTTGTCGGTGACGACATGACCGCGATCCAGGTTCACGCCCAACGCTTCCAGGCCCTCGTTGTTCGGCGCGATGCCAACGGCGACGATGCACTTCTCGGCGGTCAGTTGCTCGATCTTGCCGCCAGCTTCGACGGTGACGGCCACACCGTCCTTGGTCTTCTCGATCTTGCCGACCTTGGCGCCGATGCGGAACTTTATGCCGCGCTTCTCGAACGCCTTCTGGGCGGCCTTGGAGACCTCTTCGTCCTCGACCGGCATGATGCGGTCGATGGCTTCGACGACGGTCACCTCGGCGCCCAGCGCGCGGTAGAAGCTGGCGAACTCGATGCCGATGGCGCCCGAGCCAATCACGACCAGTGACTTGGGCATGGTCTTCGGCGCCAGGGCGTCGCGATACGTCCAGATCTTGTCGCCGTCGGAGACCGCGCCGATGGCCGGGATCTCGCGCGCGCGGGCGCCGCTGGCCAGGATCACGTTCTTGGCCTGGACCGTGCGGCTGCCGCCGGCCTTGAGGGCGATGACCAGCTTCGGCGCCGGATTGCCCTTCTCGAGCTTGGCCTCGCCCTCGATGACCTCGATCTTGTGCTTCTTCATCAGGAAGGCGATGCCGCCCGACATCTGCTTGGCGACGCCGCGCGAGCGCTCGATGATCTTCGTGAAGTCGAACGAGGCCTTTTCGACCGACAGGCCGTAGCCGGACAGGTGCGAGAGCTGCTCGTAGATCTCGCCGGACTTCAGCAGGGCCTTGGTCGGGATGCAGCCCCAGTTCAAACAGATGCCGCCCAGGTTCTCACGCTCGACGATGGCCGTCTTCAGGCCCAGCTGGCTGGCGCGGATCGCGGCCACGTAGCCGCCAGGACCGGCGCCGATGACGACGACATCGAATTCCGTGGACATGGTGTTCTTACCCTAGCTTGGGCGCGGGTCAGGGGAGCGGAGCCGCGCCGGTCGACCGGTTCGCGAACCGGTCTGGGAGAAATCTAAAGCAGCGCCTCGACCGCGACCTTCAGGTCCTCGGGCTTCACGGTCGGCGCGAACCGCTCGACGACCTGGCCATCCTTGCCGATCAGGAACTTGGTGAAATTCCACTTGATCGCCTCGGTGCCCAAGAGGCCCTTCTGTTCCTTCTTGAGGAAGCGGTAGAGCGGATGGGCGTCGGCGCCGTTGACGTCGATCTTGCTCATCACCGGGAAGGTCACGTCGTAGGTCAGCGAGCAGAAGTTCGCGATCTCCTCGGCGTTTCCCGGCTCCTGAGCGCCGAACTGGTTGCAGGGAAAGGCCAGGACCGTGAAGCCACGATCCTTGTAGGCCTTGTAGAGCGCCTCCAGGCCCTCGTACTGCGGCGTGAACCCGCACTTGCTCGCGGTGTTCACGATCAGCAGCACTTGCCCGCGATAGTCGGCCAGGCTCACGTCCTGGCCGTCCAGCGTCTTGGCCGAATAGTCGTAGACCGACATGGTGACCCTCCCCGCTTCCCGGTTAAACGATCAGGGTCAGCGGCTCTTCGATCAGCGGCTTGAAGGCCGCCAGGAACTTGGCGCCGATAGCCCCGTCGACCACGCGGTGGTCGCAGGTCAGGGTCACGGTCATCACGGTCGCGACGGCCAACTGGCCGTTCTTGACCACCGGGCGCTGCTCGCCGGCCCCGACGCTCATGATCGCGCCCTGCGGCTCGTTGATGATCGACGAGAACGCCTTGATGCCGAACATGCCCAGGTTGGAGACCGAGAAGGTGCCGCCCTGGAATTCCTCGGGCTTCAGCTTCTTGGCCTTGGCGCGGGCGGCCAGGTCCTTCATCTCGGTCGAGATCTGGGCCAGGCCCTTGGTCTCGGCGGCGCGGATGATCGGGGTGATCAGGCCGCCGTCGATCGCCACGGCCACGGCGATATCGGCATGCTTATGCATGGCGATGCCTTCGGGCGTGTAGCTGGCGTTGGCCTCAGGCACCTGCTTCAGAGCCACGGCGGCGGCCTTGATGACGATGTCGTTGACCGAGACCTTCACGCCCTGTTTTTCCAGCAGCCCGTTGATCTTGGTCCGAGCGGCCAGCAGCGTGTCGATCTCGATATCGATCGTCAGCGGGAAGTGCGGCACGTCGCGGAAGCTGTCGGTCAGGCGACGCGCGATCGTCTTGCGCATGCCGTCCAGCGGAACAAGGTCGTAGGAGCCGGCGGGAATGCCCATCTGCTCCAGCGACAGGGCCTTGCGCGGCTCGGCGGCAGCCGGGGCGGCGGTGGTCGCCGCCGGAGCGGCCTTGGCGGCGGGCGCGCCCGACTTGGCGGCTTCGACGTCGGATTTTACCACGCGGCCGTGGGGGCCAGAGCCCTTGATACCCTTCAGGTCGAGGCCGGCGGCGGAGGCCAGTCGGCGAGCCAGCGGCGAGGCGAACACGCGCGAGCCGTCGGCGGCGACGGGGGCGGCCGGCGCTGGCGCGGCGGGCGACGGGGCGGTGGGAGCAGCCGCAGCCGCAGCCGGAGCCGGCGCGGCGGCGGCGGCCTTGGGCGCTTCGGCCTTCGGGGCCGGCGCGGGGCTCTCGCCCTCGCCCGCCAGCTTGGCGATCAGGGCGTTGACCTTGACGTTCTCGGTCCCGGCCTCGACCAGGATGGCCTCGACCACCCCTTCATCGACGGCCTCGACTTCCATGGTCGCCTTGTCGGTCTCGATTTCGGCGATCACGTCGCCGGCCTTGACCGTGTCGCCGACCTTGACGTGCCACTTGGCGAGGGTTCCCTCCTCCATGGTGGGCGACAGGGCGGGCATCAGGATGTCGATCGACATTGAGCTTATTCCTCAAGCGTTCGGGACGGTGACGGCCCCTTCGGGCGAGTTCGGGCCGACGTCCACGATACCCCGCTTCGCGGCGGGATGAATGCATTGGCCGAGAGGTCGCGGCCCTCGCTCGTCGGGAACGAGGGCCGCGCCCATCCTAGCGGTAGCTGACCGTCTTCGCCGCCTTCACGATCTTCTCGACCGAAGGCAGCGACAGGGCTTCCAGATTCGCCGCGTAGGGCAGCGGCACGTCTTCCTGGTGAACCCGCAGCGGCGGGGCGTCCAGGTAGTCGAAGCCGTGCTCGGTGATGCGGGCGACGATCTCGGCGCCGACACCCATCGGACCCCAGCCTTCCTCGACCGTGACCAGGCGGTTGGTCTTCTTGACGCTTTCCAGGATCGTCGCGTGGTCCATCGGACGGATCGTGCGCAGGTCGACGACCTCAGCCTGAATACCTTCCTTCTCCAGCTCCTCGGCCGCCTTCAGCGCGAAACCGACCATGCGGCTGTAGGCGACCAGGGTCACGTCCGAGCCTTCGCGGCGGACCTTGGCCTTGCCGATCGGCACGACCCAGTCCTCGACGTCCGGAATGTCGAACTCGTGGCCGTACATCATCTCGTGTTCGAGGAAGACGACCGGGTTCGGATCGCGGATCGCGGCCTTCAAGAGGCCCTTGGCGTCGGCGGCGTCATAAGGCGCGATCACCTTCAGGCCCGGGACGTTGCCGTACCAGGCGGCGTAGTCCTGGCTGTGCTGGGCCGCCACGCGCGAGGCCGCGCCGTTCGGACCGCGGAACACGATCGACGACTTGATCTGGCCGCCCGACATGTACAGCGTCTTGGCGGCCGAGTTGATGATCTGGTCGATCGCCTGCATGGCGAAGTTCCAGGTCATGAACTCGACGATCGGCTTCAGCCCGGCCATGGCCGCGCCGACGCCCAGGCCCGCGAAGCCGTGCTCGGTGATGGGGGTGTCGATGACGCGGCGATCGCCGAACTCCTGCAGCAGTTCACGGCTGACCTTGTAGGCGCCCTGGTACTGGGCGACTTCCTCGCCCATCAGGAACACGCGGTCGTCGCGGCGCATCTCCTCGGCCATGGCGTCGCGCAGGGCGTCGCGCACGGTGATCTTCTTCAGCGGCGCGCCGGCGGGAACTTCCGGATCGGCGAAGGTCGACGCGGCCGAGATCGGGCCGCCAGCGGCCGGAGGAGCCGCAACCGGAGCCGGAGCAGCTTCAGCGGCGACGGGAGCGGCAGCCGGAGCCGCGGCCTCGCCCTCGCCTTTCAGGCGCGCGATCAGGGTGTTGACCTTGACGTTCTCGCTGCCGGCCGGGACTAGGATGGCCTCGATCACGCCTTCGTCGACGGCCTCGACCTCCATCGTGGCCTTGTCGGTCTCGATCTCGGCGATCACGTCGCCGGCCTTGATGGTGTCGCCTTCCTTGACCAGCCACTTGGCCAGGGTGCCTTCCTCCATGGTCGGAGAAAGGGCGGGCATCAGGATGTCCGTCACTCGGCGGCCTCCAGGTATACGTCGGTGTACAGTTCCGAGGGATCGGGCTCGGGGCTCGTGCGGGCGAATTCGGCGGCCTCGGCGACGATGCGCTTCACCTCCGCGTCGACGCCCTTCAGGTCGTCCTCGGTGACGCCGGCCTTGGCCAGGCGCTCCTTGATGTGGTCGATCGGGTCGCGGGTCGTCTTGACCTCGTCGACCTCTTCCTTGGTGCGATACTTGGCCGGGTCGGACATCGAGTGACCGCGATAGCGATAGGTCTTCATCTCGAGGATGTAGGGGCCTTGGCCGCTGCGCGCGTGTTCGGTGGCGCGGGCGCCGGCTTCGCGCACGGCGATCACGTCCATGCCGTCGACTTCCTCGCCCGGGATCCGGAACGAGACGCCGCGCTTGTGGAACGCGGTTTCCGACGCCGAGCGTTCGACGCTGGTGCCCATGGCGTATTGGTTGTTCTCGATCACGTACACGACCGGCAGCTTCCAGAGCTGAGCCATGTTGAAGCTCTCGTAGACCTGGCCCTGGTTGGCCGCGCCGTCGCCCATATAGGCGTAGGAGACGCCGCCGTTGCCCTTGTAGGCGTTGGCCAGCGCCAGACCGGTGCCGAGCGAGACCTGGGCGCCGACGATGCCGTGACCGCCATAGAAGCCGGTCTCGACGTCGAACATGTGCATCGAGCCGCCCTTGCCCTTGGACGAGCCGCCGGCGCGGCCGGTCAGTTCGGCCATGACCTCGCGCGGATCCATGCCGGCGGCCAGCATGTGGCCGTGGTCACGGTAGCCGGTGATGATCTGATCGCCCTTGCGCGAGATCGACTGCATCCCGACCGCGATGGCTTCCTGACCGATGTAGAGGTGACAGAAGCCGCCGATCAGGCCCATGCCGTACAACTGACCGGCGCGCTCCTCGAAGCGGCGGATCAACAGCATGTCCTGATAGAATTTCAGGAGCTCGTCCTTGCCGACGAAGGCATTGACACCGGTTTCCGGCGCCTTCTCCTCGGAGGCTTCAGCCTTGCGCGTGCGCGCCATTCAAATCTCCCTGGCCAATCTTCATCGCGGCCTTCGTCCTGAGAGCGTTTCCGCCGATATTTCGTCGGTTCCGCGAAGAAAGCGCCTTCGTTTGCCGTCAAGATCGGCCCGGATCGCAAGATCCTCGAACCGACCCTCAGCCGTTTCCAAGGCTAGATGATCGGTCAGCCGGTACGCTTGACGCGGATCACATAGTCTCTCGGGTCGGCATATCCCAGGAGCGAACGCGCGCGTTCCTCCAGAAGATCGGCCGACAGGCTGTCGTTGCGTAATAGACGAGCGCGGGCCTCCAGGTCCATCCTCTCCGCGCGTATCTTCCTGAGTTCCTTCGTTTTTGCTGCGAGGTCCGCATTGCGCTGCGAGATCGACAGAAGGCCCCTGTCACCCGTCAAGGCGTGAAAGGCGAAGTAGAAAATCAGAAAAAAGATCGCCGCGGTCGGCAGGAAGGGTTGCAGTCGGGCGAACATTTGAGCGTCCCAAAGAGGGATTCGTAGGATCGCCGACCCTGCTTAACGCCTTCTAAATCCACGCCTTGAGCAGGGTAATCATCAGGTCGCGAATTAGGCGAATGATGCTTTCAGATGAGATGGTTTCAACCGCATCGAGATGCCGCATCGCCGAAGCCATTTCGCGCCCGCGAACACACCTGAGATGGTCTCTTTTGAAACCAACAACGGACCTTTAGAAAAATTGTGGGTTAACGACGCGGCGGCCGGGCGCGTGGCGCGCGTGAAACCGAGGTCACACCCAGAATCGCGAAAGGCGCGGCCCTCTTTCGAGAACCACGCCTTCGCCATTTCGATAGGTTGATGGGGCGACTTAGCGCCCCTTAAGCGCGGCGCGACCGGCGTATACGCCTTGATCGTCCAACATTTCCTCGATGCGCAGCAGTTGGTTGTACTTGGCCGTGCGGTCCGAGCGGGCCAGCGAACCGGTCTTGATCTGACCGCAGTTCAGCGCGACGGCGAGGTCGGCGATCGTCGAGTCCTCGGTCTCGCCCGAACGGTGGCTCATAACGCTGGTGTAGCCGTGGCGGTGCGCCAGCTCGACCGCGTCGATGGTTTCCGACAGCGTGCCGATCTGGTTGACCTTGACCAGGATCGAGTTGGCCAGACCCTTGTCGAGGCCGATCTGGAGACGCTTGGGGTTGGTCACGAACAGGTCGTCGCCGACCAGCTGGACCTTCTTGCCCAGGGTGTCGGTCAGCAGTTTCCAGCCGTCGAAGTCGTCCTCGGCCATGCCGTCCTCGATAGTCAGGATCGGGAACTTGGCGACGAGGCCCGCCAGGTAATCGACCATCGCGGCCGGATCCAGCGACTTGCCCTCGCCTTCCAGCTCGTACTTGCCGTTCTTGAAGAACTCGGTCGAGGCGACGTCCAGGCCCAGGACGAAATCGTCGCCAGCCTTGTATCCGGCCTTCTCGCCAGCCTTGACGATGAAGTCGAGCGCGGCTTCAGCGCTGGCGAGGTTCGGGGCGAAGCCGCCCTCGTCGCCGACATTGGTGTTATGGCCCGCGTCCTTAAGAGCCTTCTTCAGGGCGTGGAAGATCTCGGCGCCCATGCGCAGACCTTCGCGGAAGTCCTTGGCCCCGGTCGGCAGGATCATGAATTCCTGGATGTCGATCGGATTGTCGGCGTGGGCGCCGCCGTTGATGATGTTCATCATCGGAGTCGGCAGCACGCGAGCGTTGACGCCGCCCACATACTTGTAGAGCGGCAGGCCGGCCGACTCCGCGGCGGCCTTGGCCGTGGCCAGCGAGACGCCCAGAATGGCGTTGGCGCCGAGGCGAGCCTTGTTCGGCGTGCCGTCCAGCTCGATCAGCAGGTTGTCGACCCGGCGCTGGTCCTCGGCGTCCACGCCCGACAGGGCGTCGAAGATCTCGCCATTGACCGCGTCGACGGCTTGCTGGACGCCCTTGCCCAGGTAGCGATCCTTGTCGCCATCGCGCTTTTCGTTGGCCTCGTGGGCCCCCGTCGAGGCGCCCGACGGCACCGCGGCGCGACCGAAAGCGCCGTCTTCCAGGACGACGTCGACTTCGACCGTCGGGTTGCCCCGGCTGTCGAGAATTTCGCGGGCGATGATGTCGACGATCTCGGTCATGGACTGCTCCTCAAGGCCAAAAGGCGCGGCAGGCTTTAGCCGCCAAGCGCCGTGGGCGCAACTTGACTTCCCTTCGGACGGCGGCCTGATCATGGGTCACAAAGGGAGAAGCGCATGCTGGACGTCGAACGACGTGGCCCCGTGGCCATCGTGACCCTCAATCGGCCGGAGGCGATGAACGCGCTCTCCAAGGCCCTGCGCAAGGCGCTGTTCGACGCCATGACCGCCCTGGACGCCGATCCCGACATCGCCGTCGTGATCCTGACCGGCGCCGGCGAGCGCGCGTTCACGGCGGGCCTGGACCTCAAGGAGCTCGGCGGCGATCCCGACGCCATGAGCGCGGCCAACGACCAGGACGCCCGCTCCAACCCCGTCCGCGCGGTCGAAACCTGCCGCAAGCCGGTGATCGGGGCGATCAACGGCGTGGCCATCACGGGCGGCTTCGAACTGGCCCTGGCCTGCGATGTCCTGATCGCCTCGGAGACCGCGCGCTTCGCCGACACCCACGCCCGGGTCGGCATCATGCCCGGTTGGGGCCTGTCTCAGAAGCTCTCGCGCCTGGTCGGTCTCTATCGCGCCAAGGAGCTTTCGCTGACCGGCAACTTCCTCGACGCTCGCACGGCCGCCGACTGGGGCTTGGTCAATCGCGTCGTCCCCGCCGCCGATCTGTTGCCGACCGCGCTGAAGCTGGCGGAAGACATGGCGACGATCCCGGTGGAGACCCTGTCGTTCTACAAGCGCCTGATCGACGACGGCTACGCCCGTTCCTTCGGCGACGGTCTGGCGCTGGAGCACGAGCGCTCCAGCGGCCACAACCGCGAGGTCACGCCCGAGCGCGTCGAGGAACGGCGTCGCCAGGTCATGGCGCGCGGCCGCTCGCAGTAGCGTCAGGCGTTCCAGGCCGGCGGGGTCAAGCCGCCGGCCTGCCCGAGGCGGAACAGCACCCGCCCCGCGCCGAAATCCAGTTCGACGCGGGCGAACAGGCGCAGTACGTCCACGCCCAGCAGCGCCGCCGGCCGATTGTTCAGCGCCCAGACGTCGAAGATGTGCAGATCGGCGAAGGCCATGGGAATGTTGGTGATCCGCAGATCGCCCAGCACGATCGATGGCACGATGCGGAATTCGCCGAGCTGCATCTCGCCCCCAGCGGTCAGCAGGCGGGCCGGGCGCGCCTGATCGGGCGAACGCCGTCGACGGGCCGCGATCGCGCGGGCGAGCGCCATGTTGCCGATGCTGACTCCGCCTCCGGAGTCGATGAAGGCCAGAGACCGCGCGCCGGCGATCCTGGAATCCGCCAAGGTCAGCCGGCCAAACTTCTGGTCCGCCAAGATGGAAATCTCACGCGCCGCGCGGACCATGTCGCGCATCGGCTGACTGCGCCGGACTTCCAGCTGTTTCTTGACGAAATCCATGACGACGTCGCGACCGTCCAAGATGTCCACGCCGAGCAAGCCATCGCCCCCTA
The DNA here is from genome assembly GCF_000372645.1 of Caulobacter vibrioides OR37. Classification (GTDB taxonomy): domain Bacteria; phylum Pseudomonadota; class Alphaproteobacteria; order Caulobacterales; family Caulobacteraceae; genus Caulobacter; species Caulobacter vibrioides_E. The sequence continues at coordinate 376,977 of NZ_APMP01000001.1, forward strand.
CCCGCTCGTAAGGCAGAACCGGCAAAACGACATCCGACAGTCGCGCATCGCCGGTGCGCAAGGCCGCCACGCGAACGGTCGAGCTGGTCACCGAACCGGAAACGCCGTGGACGATGATCTCCGGCCCGGGCGGCAGGGCCAGCCGCTCGACAAGGCCTGGGGTGAGGACGCTTCGATCGGCCCCGGTGTCGACGGCGAATTCGAAGGGTCCCTGCCCATTGATCATGACCGGCACGGTCATGCGGGCGTCCTCGTCGAGAGAGGCGTCCAGAACCAGCAAGGGCTGATCCGCCGTCGCGCCGCCGGACGCGGCCTGGAGCGGGACCTGGCTCGCCGGGACTTGGCTCGGCGGGACCAGCGTGGTCGCGTCCGCCAGCGCGGGTCGCGCGGCGAGTGAAAGACCCAGTCCCGCCGCGATGGTTCGGCGTGTGAACATGGGCGCACCTCCCTGCCCGGGAGGCTAACATCGTTCTTCGAGCTTGCGACGGAAATACGACGAAAAACGCCGCCCGGCGTAACCAGGCGGCGTTTTCAAGCCGTCGGAGACGAGAAGGAGACTTAGTCTTCCTTCGGCGTCAGGATCTGCTTGCCGTTGTACATGCCGGTCTTCAGGTCGACATGGTGCGGACGGCGCAGCTCGCCGGTGTCCTTGTCCTCGATGAACGAGTTGGCGCCCAGGGCGTGGTGCGACCGGCGCATGTTCCGGCGAGAAGGCGAAGTTTTTCTTTTAGGAACGGCCATCGAAGTGACTCTGCTCGCTGAGCGTGAAAATCGGAAGCGGCGGCCTGGGAACGCCCGAGCCGCCGCGTGAGGGCGCGCTTATGCCCGAATCTCTCCCCACATGCAAGGACCTGGGGAAAAACCGTTTAGACCAAGCGCCCATGCTCCTTAGCCGCCGCGATAAAGCTGGCGAAAAGGGGGTGCGGCGCGAACGGGCGGCTCTTCAGTTCGGGGTGATACTGAACGCCGATGAACCAAGGATGGTCGTCCCGCTCGACGATTTCGGGCAACACGCCGTTGGGCGAGCGGCCCGTCAGCTTCAGCCCCGCCTCCTCCATCAGGTGCACGTAGCCGATATTGACCTCGTAGCGGTGACGGTGGCGCTCGCTGATCTCGGTGCCGCCATAGATCTGGGCGACCTTCGATCCCGCCGTCAGCACCGCGTCATAGGCGCCCAGGCGCATGGTGCCGCCCAGATCGTCGTTGGCGCGACGCTGGACCATCTCGTTGCCCTTGATCCACTCGGTCATCAGGCCGACCACCGGGCGATCCGTGGGACCAAACTCCGAAGAGCTGGCGTCCTTGATCCCGGCGACGTTCCGCAGAGTCTCGATGACGGCCATCTGCATCCCGAAGCAGATGCCGAAATAAGGCACCTTTCGCTCCCGCGCGAACTGGGCCGCGCGGATCTTGCCTTCCGCGCCTCGCTCGCCGAAGCCACCGGGCACCATGATGGCGTGGGCGTTCTCGAGACGCGCGGCGGCCGCGCCCTCGTCGCCCTCGAACGTCTCGCTTTCGACCCAGTCCAGGTTGACCTTGACCTTGTTGGCCAGGCCGCCGTGGTGCAGGGCCTCGATCAGCGACTTATAGGCGTCCTTCAGAACCGTGTACTTGCCGACCACGGCGATGGTCACCTCGCCATCGGGATGCTGGACGGTCTGATCGATCGTCTTCCAGCGCGACAGGTCCGGAGCGGGCGCGTCGCTCATGCCGAAGACGTCGAGGACCTCGGCGTCCAAGCCCTGCTCGTGATAGTCGATCGGCACCGCGTAGATGGACGAGGAGTCCATCGCCTGAATGACCGCGCTGGGGCGGACATTGCAGAACTGGGCGATCTTGCGCTTTTCCTCGGCCGGGATTTCCTGCTCGCAGCGGCACAGCAGGATGTCCGGCTGGATGCCGATCGAACGCAGCTCCTTGACCGAGTGCTGGGTCGGCTTGGTCTTCATCTCGCCGGCCGTCTTGATGAACGGCAGCAGCGTCAAATGGATATAGCAGCTCTGCTGGCGCGGCAGGTCCTGGCGCAGCTGGCGAATGGCCTCGAAGAACGGCAGCCCCTCGATGTCGCCGACCGTGCCGCCGATCTCGACCAGCACGAAGTCGACCGGCTTCTTGCCCGTCTCGTCCATCGCGGGCGACAGCACGAAGTCCTTGATCTCGTTGGTGACGTGGGGGATGACCTGGACGGTCGCGCCCAGATAGTCGCCGCGACGCTCCTTCTCGATGATCGTCTTGTAGATCTGGCCCGTCGTGATGTTGTCGGCCTTGGTCGCCGACACGCCGGTGAAGCGCTCGTAGTGGCCCAGATCCAGGTCGGTCTCGGCCCCATCGTCGGTCACGAAGACCTCGCCGTGCTGATACGGGCTCATGGTGCCCGGATCGACGTTCAGATAGGGATCGAGCTTACGGAGACGGACCTTGTAGCCACGCGCTTGCAGCAGCGCGCCGAGCGCCGCCGAGGCCAAACCCTTGCCAAGCGAGGAAACCACGCCGCCGGTGATGAAGATGTACCGCGTCATGGGCGATCAGATTACCCGTGATTCGACGACGCTGGTGAAAAGACCTGCGTTCATCAACAAGATTAAACCCCCGAGGTCGCCCTCGGGGGTCGGTTAGGATCCGTCTGCGACGGTTAGGACTTGGGCTGGCTGGCCGGCGGCGCCGAGACCGTGGGCGGCGCGGCGGCTTCGGCGGGCTTTTCGGCGGCCTTGGACGCCGCGGCGGGCTTCTTTTCGGCCTTCGGAGCCTCGGCCTTCGGAGCCGGCGCCGCGGGCGTGGGCGCATTGATCTGCGGCGTCGGCGCCTGGATGGCGCCCGCCGGGGCGTTGCTCGGAGAGGCCGGCAGCGAGTTCAGCGAACCGGGCGTCGGCACGGCCGGCTGCGGCGCGGCGTTCAGGGTCTTAGCGTCCAGGCCCTGGATGTTGAGGCGATCGGCCACCGAGCCGCCGCGATCCATACGACCGGTCAGGATGGTCAGGATCAAGCTGATGATCAGGAACACCGAGAACAGGATCCAAGTGATGCGGGTCAGCAGGTCGCCCGCGCCTCGCGCGGTCATGAAGCTGGACGAACCGCCGCCCATGCCCAGCGCGCCGCCTTCCGACCGCTGCAGCAGCACGACCCCGATCAGGGCCAGGCAGACGACGATGTTGATGGCCAGCAGAACGCCGATGAGCATGACGAATGTGTTCTCGATCCGGGCGCGGGCGAAATGCCGCGCGAAAAACGAAGCGGCCCCTCTACCACTAGAGGCGGCGACGCGCCATAGCTGGGAAGCGTGCCGCCTCGCGCAAGTCCTCAAACTCAATCTCCGGACCGCATGATCCTCGAGACCGAACGCCTGATCCTCGCGCCGCTGACGGTCGAAGACGCCCCCCTGATCTATCCGTTTCTCAGCGACGCGGAGGTGATGTCGAACCTGGATCAGGAGCCGATCGAGGATCCCGACGAGGTGGCCAGCCGCGTCGCCGCTCAGGTCGAGGAGATGAACGCCGGCGACGCCGCCTATTGGGCCGTGCGTCACGCTAGCGGCGCGTTCCTGGGCTATTGCGAGTTCATCGATATCGACAAGCGCCACGACCGGGCCGAACTTCGCTTCGTGATCGACCGCGAAAGCTGGGGTCAGGGATTTGGCTCGGAAGCCGTCAGCGCCCTCCTCGCTCACGCCGCCAGCGAAGGGCTCAAGAGCCTGGTGGCCAGCGTCCACGTCGGCGACAACCGCGCCGAACGGCTGCTGGAAAAGCTGGGCTTCAAGGCGGCGGGTTATCTCAAGGGCGCCGTGCACCGCGACGGCGAACGACGCGACCGTCGACTGTACGGTCTGGAGCTTTAAGCGCTTCTCTTTCAGGTGCGGCGATCAGTGTTATCGACCCGGATGGTTAACGATAGCATCCTGCACGCCTCGTCGCCGCCGCGAATCGGCCGCGTCCGGAACGGAGAACCCGATGCGATCGCCCGCCGAGATGGACATCGTCCAGATCGACATAAGCACCAAGTGCCACCTGGCCTGCTCGAACTGCACGCGGCTGATCCCGCACCAGACCCAGCGCTCGGACATGCCGGTCGAGACCTTCGAGCGCGCGGTCAGGAGCATGGAGGGCTGGAACGCTCCCAATAAACTCATCGGCGTTATCGCCGGCGAACCCACCCTTCACGGCAATTTCGAGCGGATCTCGCGTCGCTTCGCCGAGCTGTGGGGCGGCGAGAACACCAATAACGGCAAGTTCCCGATCAAGGACTTCAACGACTTCGCCACCCAGCGCCTGTTCGACCGCTCGAACGGCCGCGGACTGTGGACCAGTCTCGGCAACGGCTTCTATCGCCACTACGAGACGATCATGGAGGTCTACAGCCACTTCAACACCAACACCCACGAGACCGCGGGTCAGCACCAGGCGCTGCTGATCACCCGCAAGGACTATACCGGCGCGACCGGAATGTCGGACGCCGAATGGGAATACAACCGCGACAACTGCTGGGTGCAGAAACTCTGGTCGGCCACGATCAATGACAAGGGGGCCTATTTCTGCGAGGTCGCCGGCGCGATCGACCGCCTGTATTTCGACGGCAAGCACGCCTGGCCGGTCGAGCACGGCTGGTGGCAGCGCACGCCCAGCGACTTCAAGGACCAGTTGGAGCTCTGCAACTACTGCGCCCTGGCCCAGCCGGGTCCGTCGCAGCTGGACCTGCTGGACCGCGACATCATCTCGGCCGAGCACAAGCAGATCCTGAAGAAGCTGGGCAGCCCGGCGATCCGCAAGCGCGCCTACGAAATGTTCGACCCCGAGCTGCACATGCAGAAGCGCCAGGTCGAGACGCGCGATAACTATGTGGGCGACGCCAGCTCGGGTCGCCGGGTCGGGATTGGTCATAATTCGACCAAGCCCCGCCGCGTGGTCTGCGTGATGACGTCGGTTGGCTACGGCGACGACCTGGCCCTGACCTTGCCGCCGAACATGCGGGAGTTCGATGAAGTCATCGTGGTCACGACCAACGACGACGCGCGCACCCAGGAGGTGGTGGCGGCGAACGGCGCGACCCTGGTGATCTCGGATCGCTGCTTCGAGGACGACCACGCCTTCAACAAGGGCAAGATGCTGAATGACGGCTTGAAGGTGTTGAAGGACGCCGACTGGATCGTTTTCACCGACGCCGACATCATCATGCATGAGGGCTTCTACGAGATCTTCATGTCGCACTCGTGGAATCCCGGGTGCCTCTATTTCACGACCCGGATCGACAGCCAGAAGGTCGAGGGCAAGACCAGCGAGACGACGAACTCTCAGCCGAACGGCTACTTCCAGCTGTTCAACGCCAAGGCCCTGGCCATCCGCGACAGCTGGCCCAACATCGTCAACGAGAACTTCTGCTCGGCCGGCAGCGTCGACAGCTGGTTCTATCAGCAATGGCGCGACGACCAGTTGATCGGCATCACCGACATTCCCGTCCAGCACATCGCCAGCGAACGCCTGGGCGAGAACTGGAACGGCAAGCAGGCCAAGCCCAAGAAGTGGCGGCAGTTCGGCATTCTGACCGTGAACGGCATCACGCCGCTGATGCCCGCGACCGAGGTGCCGGAAACCGTGCGCCTGACCGACACCCGCTTTGGCGAGACCCTCACCGTGCATCGCGACGAGATCCCGGCCCACGTCCAGTTCAGTCCGAACGGTGGTCTGATCTTCAAGGGTAAGGACATCGGGCGCATGCACATCCACGTCGCGTACTGGGCCGACTGAAGCCCGCCTGCGAGGCGACATCCGACTTGAGACCGTCATGTTCGGGCTGGCGAACCGCGCGCGCCCGTATAGAAATGAGCGAGAATTTTCCGCCCTAAGGTCTTTCGATGCGATTCCCCGCCCGCCGCGCCGTCCTGACCGGTCTTGGCCTTTCGCTCCTCGCCGCCTGCGCCAAGAAGGCGGAGACCGCCAGCGCCTGGGAGCGGATCAAGGCCTCCGGCGTGCTGCGCATCGCCCTGGAAGGCACCTATCCGCCCTTCAATTTCCAGGGCAAGGACGGCCAACTGACGGGCTTCGAGGTCGATTTCGCCAAGGCGCTTGCCGCCCAACTGGGCTTGAAGCCGAAATTCCAGACCGCGCCTTTCGCCGGCCTGCTCGGCGCGCTGGAATCCGGCCGCGCCGACGTGGTGATCAACCAGATCACCATCACGCCCGAACGCGAGGCCAAATACGATTTTTCCGAGCCCTACACGATCTCGGGCGTCCAGATCATCAAGCTGAAGGACCGGCCTGGCCTGGAAAAGCCCGAGGACCTGGCCGGCAAGAAAGTCGGCGTCGGCCTGGGCACCAACTACGAGCAGTGGGCGCGCGCCAACGTGCCGAGCGCCGACATCCGCACCTATGACGACGATCCCACCAAGTACCAGGACCTGAAGGCCGGCCGCATCGACGCGGTGCTGAACGATCGTCTGGTCGCCGCCGACTTCGTCAAGACCTCGCCGGAATTCGTCGCGTCGGGCGAGCCCTTCGCGGCCCAGGGCGCGGGCGTGGCGATGAAGAAGGATCCGGGCCTCAAGGTCGTCATCGACCAAGCCATCGACGCGCTGCGGTCCAGCGGCAAGTTGAGCGCGATCTCGCAAAAGTGGTTCGGCCTGGACGTGACCCACTAGGCATGGAGAGCGGTCTCGATCTGCTGCGCCAGTCGGCGCCGTTTCTGCTGAAGGGCGCGGTCTACACCGTTCTGCTCAGCGTGATCGGCATGGGGATTGGCGTCTGTCTCGGCTTCGGCCTGGCCCTGATGCGGCTGTCGCGCTCGCCGCTGCTTCGATGGCCGGCGTCCGCCTATGTCTCGGCCTTTCGCGGCACGCCGCTGCTGGTGCAGCTCTTTCTGATCTACTACGGCTTGCCGCAGTTCGGCATCGAGATGCCGCCGCTCCTGGCCGCCGGCATCGGCTTTTCGCTGAACGTCGGCGCCTATGCCTGCGAGATCCTGCGCAGCGCGATCGACGCCGTCGACAGGGGCCAGTGGGAAGCCGCCAGCGTACTCGGCATGAGCCGGGGTCAAACCCTGCGGCGGATCATCCTGCCCCAGGCGGCTCGCACGGCGGTGGCGCCCTTATCCAACAGCTTCATCGGCCTCGTGAAGGACACCTCCCTGGCCGCCACGATTCAGGTCCCCGAGCTGTTCCGCCAAGCCCAGTTGATCACCGCCCGAACCTACGAGATTTTCGCCATGTATCTGGCGGCCGCCGCCATCTACTGGATCGTCTCGACCGTGCTCGCGGCCCTTCAGGGGCAGCTGGAGCGCCGCGCGGCGGAGGGCCGCCGATGAGCGCGATCGAAGCCAAGGGCCTGCGCAAACGCTTCGGCGACACCCCTGTGCTGGCCGGTGTCGACCTGACCGTCAGCCCCGGCGAGGTGGTGGCCGTCATCGGCCCGAGCGGTTCGGGCAAGAGCACCCTTCTGCGCTGCCTCGCGGGGCTTGAGCCGCTGAATGGCGGCGAGCTGACGATCGCGAATGTCACGGCCGGCGGGACGGTTCCCCTAGCCAAGGCGCTTAATGGGCGGGTCGGCTTCGTCTTCCAGAACTTCAACCTCTTCCCGCACAAGACCGCGCTTCGGAATGTGATCGAGGGCCCGGTGGTCGTCCGCAAGGCGGACCCGACCCAGGTCGTCGCCCAGGGCCTGCAGCTGTTGGAAAAGGTTGGCCTGGGCGACCGCGCCAACGCCTACCCTGCCGCTCTGTCCGGCGGCCAGCAGCAGCGTTGCGCGATCGCTCGGGCGCTGGCCATGGATCCCGAAGTCATCCTTTTCGACGAGCCGACCTCCGCCCTCGACCCCGAACTGGTGGGCGAGGTCCTGGCCGTGATCCGCGACCTGGCCGCCGAGAAGCGCACCATGGTGATCGTCACCCATCAGATGGATTTCGCCCGCGACGTGGCCGACAGGACGATCTTCATGGACGGGGGCGTTATCGTCGAGCAAGGCCCGTCGGAACAACTCTTGGCCTCCCCGCGCGAGGAGCGGACACGCCGGTTCCTGGCGCGTTCCGGCGTCCTGCGGCCATAGCCAAGCAGCCATAATTTGGCCCACGGCGCGCTTCACCACGAACGCGCGCATTAGGCGAAATCATCCGCTGCTTCCGCGCGCGGATGCGCTATAAACATTTGAATCTCAAGCCCTCCGCCGGGTGGCTTTTAGTGGCGAGGACAGCGTGAAGCCTTATATCGAAGTCAAGGGCGCCTCGGGCGCGGTCTACCGCTACAAGCTGGCCGAAAGCGGCGAACCAGCGACCACGATCGCCGGCAACTACCTCTATGTCGACGCCGGGGGCCAGGTCGTCTACGCGGGCGAAGCCAACAACCTGGTCGACGCCAAGGCGCGCTGGTCGGAAGCCTACGCCCGCCATGGCGCGACCTGGCTCTACACCCGCCTGAACGTCTCGGGCGCGTCGCGGGCGGACGAATATTCCGACATCGTCATCGCCCTGCAGCCGGTGATGAATCAGGCCGACTAAACCGCTGCCGGCTGGGCGCGCTCGGGCTATGGTCGCGGCGAATGCGTCCGGAGATTCTCTTCCCCCTGTTCACCTCGGTATCCACGCTCAAGGGCGTGGGTCCCCGCGTCGCGCCGCTCGTCGAGAAGCTGGCGGGCCCCATCGTGCGCGACGTCCTGTTCACCGCGCCGACGGGCCTGATCCGGCGCGGCCTGACCACGGTCGACCAGGCCGTCGAGGGACAGGTCCAGACCTTCGTGGTCACGATCGACGCGCATCAGCCGCCGCACCGCCTGGGCTATCCTTGGAAGATCCGCGCCTGGGACGGCACGGGCTTCCTCACCCTGATCTGGTTCAAGGGCCACGGACCGCATCTGGAACGCCAGCACCCGAAGGGCGCGCGGCGCGCCGTCAGCGGCAAGGTCGAAAGGCCCGACGGCTACGCCTCCGAGCTGCAGATCGCCCACCCGGACTATATCGTCGACGAGGCCAAGGCCGGCGACATTCCCGAGATCGAGACGGTCTACCCCGCCACCCATGGCCTGCCCTCGCGCGCCTTCCGCAAATTCGCGCTTGAGGCCTTGGCGCGCGCGCCCGCGCTGCCCGAATGGCAGGATCCGGCCTGGCGGGAGTGCGAAAGACTGCCTGGCTGGCGCGAGGCCCTGGCGGCCCTGCACGCCCCCGCCAGCGAGGCCGATCTGTCGCCCTTGGCCCGTCCGCGCCGCCGCCTGGCCTACGACGAACTTCTGGCCCATCAGCTCGCCCTGGCCCAGCGCAAGGCCTCGCGACGCGCGACGCCGGGACCGCGCATTCCTGCGGGCGCGCTTTCAGAAGCCGCCGAGAAGGCCCTGCCCTTCAGATTGACGGGCGCTCAGATCCGAAGCCTCTCCGAGATCCGCGGCGACCTGGCCTCGGGCGAACGGATGAGTCGGTTGCTCCAGGGCGATGTCGGCTCGGGCAAGACCGTGGTGGCCATGCTGGCCATGGCCGACGCCGTCAGCGGCGGCTTCCAGTCAGCCTTGATGGCGCCGACGGAAATCCTGGCCCGCCAGCATTTCGAGACGATCGCCGCGCCGCTGGAGGCCTTGGGCCTGTCCGTGGTCCTGCTGACCGGCCGCGACAAGGGCGCGGGCCGCGCGGCCAAGCTGGCCGGGATAGCGGATGGTTCGCACCATGTGATCGTCGGCACCCACGCCCTCTTTCAGGACGATGTCGTCTACAACAACCTCGCCCTGACGATTATCGACGAACAGCACCGCTTTGGCGTCAACGAGCGCCGCCGCCTGCAGGACAAGGGCGCCCACGGCGGCGAAGGCGTTCATCTGCTGGCCATGTCGGCCACCCCGATACCGCGCACCCTGGAGCTGACCGTGTTCGGCGACCTGGACGTCTCGCGCATCGACGAAAAGCCGCCGGGCCGCACGCCTGTCGCCACCCGCGCCGCGCCGACGCCGCGGGTCCCCGAGATCGTCGAGCGCCTGCGGGGCGCCATCGCCGGCGGAGCCCAGGCGTTCTGGATCTGCCCGCTCGTCTCGGAGTCCGAAAAGGTCGACCTGCGCGCCGCCGAGGATCGCGCCGCCGATCTCGCCCGTCGCCTGCCCGGGGTCGGCCTGGTGCACGGCCAGATGCCCCCGGCGGAGAAGGACGCGGTCATGCAGCGCTTCGTCGATGGCGAGGTCAGCGTGCTGGTCGCCACCACGGTGGTCGAGGTCGGGGTCAATGTGCCCAACGCCAGCATCATGGTCATCGAACACGCCGATCGCTTCGGCCTCGCCCAACTGCACCAGCTGCGCGGCCGGGTCGGTCGAGGGGCGAGAGAGAGCTCTTGCGTCCTGCTCTACGACCCGCCGCTGTCGGACGTGGCCCAGCAACGTCTCGATATCCTGCGCCGCAGCGACGACGGCTTCGAGATCGCCGAAAAGGACCTCGAACTGCGCGGGGGCGGCGATCCGTTGGGACTCAAGCAAAGCGGTTTCCCGGCCTATCGCCTGGCCGACCCGGCAGCGCACCGCGACCTGATCGCCGTGGCGGCCGACGACGCGCGACTGATCCTGGCCAGGGACCCGAACCTGACCTCGCCGCGCGGCCAGGCCTTGCGCATGCTGCAGGAGCTGTTCGACTGGAAACCAACCTCGCCGCTGAACGAGGCGGGTTGAAACCTCGCGCCGAATGGCTTCGCGGCGACGCTTAATCTGCTAGGCCTTGGCGACGCGAACGCGGAGGCCCCCGGAATGCTTACGGCCGATCAGAGATATCTACGCGACCAGCAATATCGCGACGCCAGCAAGCTGGAAGCGCGTTCGCGCCTGCACCGCAAGTACGGTCGAAGCGACTGGTATCCCTGGCTGGTGGAGCATGGCCATTGGCCCGAAGGCGCGGCCTGTCTCGACTCCGGCTGCGGCGCGGGCGCGTTCTGGGCGACGGCCGCACGTCTGCTACCACCCAGCCTTTCGCTCTGCCTGCTGGACCTTTCGCCCGGCATGGTCGCCACCGCCGTTGAAGCGGCGCGCGCGACCGGTCGATGGTCGAGCGTGCGCGGTGAAACAGCGGACGCCACCATCTTGCCGTTCGAGGGCGACGCCTTCGACACGGTTCTGGCGATCCATATGCTTTACCACCTGCCCGATCCCGAAAAGGGTGTGGCCGAGCTGCGCCGGGTTCTGAAGCCCGGCGGCGTGGCCATGATCGCGCTGAACGGCCGGGACAATATGCGAGAACTGAGCGACCTTCGCCGCCGCGTTCAGCCGGAAACAACGCCTCGCCCAAGGCCCCTAGATGTGATCGACGCCGAGCCGCTGCTCCGCGCGCACTTCGAACAGGTGGACCTGGTCTTCTATCCAGACACCCTGGTCTGCACCGATGCGCGGGACGTCATAGACTACATGCTTAGCATGCCGCCGCTGGATGAGGCTCCGGAAGCCGAGCAAGCGGCGCTCGTCGATATCGTGCGCCAGGAATTTGATCGGCGGGGCGGCGTCTTCGAGATCGGAAAAGAAGTCGGCTTGTTTCTCTGTCGCGCCTAGTGCGCCGCCTCACCCTTCTGGTGATGCCATAGGTGCATGATCCCCGCCAAAGCGCCACCGATCGTCAGACCGACGGCCGCCGAGCCCAGCGCGAAGGCCAGCCAGGCGGTCAGGCCGCCGACGACCGGCGCCTGCCGCGCCCAGTGCGACAGCCCTTCGACCCAGACCGGCACGGGAGTCAGGTGAAACTTCTCCAGGCCGTGGACGATGATGCCGCCGCCGACCCATAGCATCGCCGCCGTACCGATGAGGGTCAGGGCCTCCATTGTCCAGGGCATGGCCTTGACCAGACCGCGCCCGAAGCCGCGCAATCCGCGCGACGTCCCTCGCGAGAGATGCAGGCCGATGTCGTCCATCTTCACGATCAGGGCCACGGCGCCGTAGACCCCCACGGTCAGCAGGACGCCGACAATGACCAGGGCGGCGGCTTGGATCCCGAGCGGCTGGTCGGCGACATCGGCCAGGGCGATGGCCATGATCTCGGCCGACAGGATCAGGTCGGTGCGGATCGCGCCGGAGACCTTCTGCTTTTCGAGCTCCGGCCCGCTAAGGGCTAGCTCTTCCACCGCCTCGCCCTCGGCCTGCGGCGTGAAGGCCTCCAGCACCTTCTCGGTCGCCTCGAAGGCCAGATACGCCCCGCCGCACATCAGGATCGGCGTCACCGCCCACGGCGCGAACGCCGACAGCAAGAGCGCGCCCGGCAGCAGGAACAACAGCTTGTTGCGAAGAGAGCCCAGGGCGATCTTCCAGACGATCGGCAGTTCGCGATCGGGCGAGAAGCCCATGGCGTAGCCCGGCGTCACCGCCGTGTCGTCGACCACCACGCCCACTGCCTTGGAGCCCGCCTTGCCGGCGGCCGCGCCGATATCATCCAGCGAGGCGGCGGCGAGCTTGGTGATGCCGGCGACGTCATCAAGCAGCGCGGCGAGACCGGAAGGCATTCAGGAATCCTGTCGTCGAGGTTGAGCCCGAAGGCCTAAGGGGCGTCGGGGTCCGCGTAAAGTCGCAAGTCGCTTGCCTAACGCTGGGGCAAGGCGGGAAGCTTCGCGCATGACCGTCGTCGCCGCCCTCGATCGCCTTGCGCCGCGCCTGTCGCCGACCGCGACGCGTGCGATCAACGCCCGCCGTCTGTCGGGCGGCGCCAGCCTGGAAACCTGGGCTTTCGACCTCGATGACGGCGCGCCGCTGATCCTGCGTCGCCGGACCTCGGGCTCGGCCCTGCGAGAGACGGCCCTGCCGCTCGACCACGAGGCGTCTCTGATCCGGGCGGCCAGCGCCGTCGGCGCGCCGGCGCCCAGCGTCGTCCACGTCTGCGCGCCGGAAGACGATCTGGGCGAGGCCTATGTCATGCGCCGCCTGGAGGGCGAGACCCTGGGACGCCGCATCGTTCGCGACGAGGCCTTCGCGGCCGTTCGTCCCGGCCTGGCCCGACGCTGCGGCGAGGTGCTGGCGCGGATCCATGCCGTTCCCACCGAGGGGTTGCCAGAGCTGGCGACCTCGGATGCGCGTGGCGAACTGGCGCGTTACGAGGCTATCTATCGCGAGTTGGGTGCCGAGCGGCCGATCATGGAGGCCGCGTTCCGCTGGCTGGAGGCCGCGGCGCCGTCGCCGCCCGAACGTCCGGTGCTGGTGCACGGCGATTTCCGGAACGGCAATCTGATGATCCACCCAAAGGACGGGCTGGTCGGGGTGCTGGACTGGGAACTCGCGCATCTGGGCGATCCCGCCGAGGACCTGGGCTGGATCTGCGTCAATTCCTGGCGCTTTGGCGAGTGGCGAAAGCCGGTCGGCGGCTTTGGCGACTATGCCGACCTGCTGGCGGGCTACGGGGACAACATTCCGCTTGAGCGCGTCCGGTTCTGGCAGGCCCTGGGCTCCCTGAAATGGGGCGTCATGTGCCTGATGATGTACCAGAGCTTCGCGACCGGCGCGGACCGTTCCGTCGAGCGGGCCATGATCGGCCGACGGGCCAGCGAAACCGAGATCGATCTTGTCGCGCTGATGGAGGCCGCCGCGTGATCCGCCATCCGACCGCCGCCGAGCTGACGACGGCCGTGGCCGCCTTCGACGAGGAGACCGCCGCGCCCGGCGACGCTCGCCATGCCTTCCTGGCCCGCGTCGCCGACAACGCCCGCGCCATTCTGGAGCGCGAGGCCCGCGACGGCGAGCGGATCGAGACCGAGGCGCGGGCGCGGCTCGAAGGCCTGCTGGCGGAGACGGGCGATTTCGCCACGCTGAACGCCAATCTTTGTCAAGCGCTCAGGACCGGAAGGATCGCGCCGCTCGACCCGGCCTTGCTGGCTCATCTGCGCGCCACGGCGATCGCTCAGATCGCCATCGATCAGCCGACCTATGGCGGCCTACGGGCTTTGCTCGAGAACAGCTAGCGGACGGCCCGTCGCGGTCGCCACCCGAGCCCGCGCGTCGGCCTCGATGTCGGCGTAGAACAGATTGAACGCGTCGACCTTCCGGCGATCAGCCCACGAACCGCTATCGCGCAGGGCGTTGGACTTGGGTCGACTGGTGCGCAGCAGCCCGTTTTCGCAGACCGCCGAGACTTGGCGCTGCAGGAAGGCCGGTCGAGCGCCCCACTCCAGCCCCGTGGCGTTGGCCGCGCCCAGATTCATGCGGGCCGGCGCGCGCTCCAGCGATGCGCCGCCCAGCAGCGGGTTGAAGCACAGGGGCAATCGCCCATCCAGATTGTCGAGCTGGTCGTCCCCCTCCCAAACCAACGAGCGGGAGATCAGCTCGTGCACGTCCTGGAAATTGCCTTCCTCGGCCGAGGCCCAAGCGGCTAAGCAGCCGGTCTCCCCCCTCCGCTCGCAAGCGGGAAGCGGCGCGTTAGGCGTGTGTTCGTCGGCCGGCACCACGGTCTCGATCAGATAGGCGACAACCATCCGCTTCTTGAGATCGGGCCGGGCGGCGATCACCTCGCGCGCCAAGCGGTCGGCCAGTAGTCCGCCCTGCTCCACCCCGACCAGAATGAACGGCCGGCCCTGGTTATAGCGCGCCAGATAGGTCTCGAAGGCCTGCCTGACGTCGCCATACGCGAAGCGGCGGGCGTCGCGGGCGTCGTCGCGCAGCGTCAGATAGGTGTAGAGGCTGGCCTGGCGATAGCGCGGGGCGAAGATGCGGCCGATGCGGTCGAAGGGCCCAGCGTAGTTGGGCAGCACCACCCGCGAGAGGAACCGCGCGGCCTTGGGCTGGTCGATGGCCCCATTCCAGTCGCGACCGCCGTCGAAGCTGGTCGGGTGTACGAAGAAGATATCGACGGGACGATCGGCGGGCGCGGCCCCGGCGGGATCCTTGGGCCGCAAAGCCCAAGCGCTGGCCTGACCATAGTCCGGCGCCGGCGGCGGCTGGTAGGTCAGGAACGGAACCTTGGGATCCAGAGCGTTGCTCAGGATGTCGTAGCGCCAGATGAACGCCGCCGACAGCACCACCGTCAGCACCAGAAGCGCCCCGGCGAAGATCCAGCGCTTGAAGCCTTTGATCCGACTGCCCATGCCCCCTGGGTACACCAAGGTCCAACGGGCTTTAAGCCCTTTCCTAAGCGCCTTCCTGGCCGATGATCGCCACCGAGCAGACATTGCTGGCCGGCGCGCCGCCTAGATTATGGGTCATGCCGAAGACGGGATTGGCCAGTTGCCGCTCCCCGGCGCGCCCTTGGAGCTGCAGGTACATCTCGTACAGCATTCGCAAGCCCGAGGCGCCGATCGGATGGCCGAAGCACTTGAGGCCGCCGTCGATCTGGCACGGCACCCCGCCATCGGCGTCGTAGAAACCGTCCAGCACGTCGCGCCAGCCCTGACCTTCCGGCGAGATGAACAGGTCCTCCATCGTCACGAGCTCGGTGATCGAAAAGCAGTCATGCACCTCCATCATCGAGATCTGCTCACGCGGACGCTCGATGCCAGCCTCCTTGTAGGCCTTGCCGGCGGCGATGCGGGCGGTGTGGAAGTGGCTGCCGTCCCAACCGTTGTACTGGCTCTCATAGCCGTTCGAGACCGACAGCTGCAGCGCCTTGACCGTCACGAGGTCACGTTTGCCAAGGCTCCGAGCGATCTCGGGTGTGGTGACGATAGCGGCCGCGGCGCCGTCCGAGACGCCGCAACAGTCGAAGAGGCCCAAGGGCTCGGCGATCAGCGGCGCGTTCAGGGCCTGCTCGGCGGTGATGGGCTTGCGCAGGTGGGCCTTGGGGTTCTTGGCGCCATTGGCGTGGCTCTTGACCGAGACGTGGGCGATGGCGCGCTTCAACTCGTCCTTCGACACCCCGTGCTTGGCGCGATAGGCGCTGGCCAGTTGGGCGAAATTGCCAGGCGCCGAGCCGTTCGGCATGATCTGCGGGTTCAGCGTGCCCGGATTGGCGACCGGCAAGCCGCCATAGCCGGTGTCCTTCAGCTTCTCGACCCCGACCGCCAGGGCGATGTCGGCCGCCCCGGCAGCCACGGCATAGACCGCGCCGCGAAAAGCCTCCGAGCCCGAGGCGCAGAAGTTCTCGACCCGGGTGACGGCGATATTGGGTAGCCGCAGGGCGATCGACAGGGGCGTGCCGCCCTTGCCCGAACCGATCTCGTCGATGTGCGTCGAGAACCAGGCCGCGTCCAGCTGGGTGGGCTCGACCCCGGCGTCCTGCATGGCCTCCAGATAGGCCTCGACCATCAGGTCATCGGGACCCGCGTCCCAACGCTCGCCGAACTTGGAACAGCCCATCCCGAGGATGGCCACCTTGTCGCGAATACCTCTGGGCATGACGATCTTCCTATTCGGCGGCTTGGGCGTTTCGAGCGGCGATCGCCGCGCGGTCCGGCGCGGCTTTCCAGAAATAGCGGACGAAGCCGCGCTTCTCGTCGACCTCCTTGACGCGGAACACCATCCGCACCGGCAGGCCGGTCTCGACATCGCCTGGCGAGACGTCGGTGATGTCCATCATGATCCGCCCGCCGCCCTCGAAGACGATCATGCCGTAGTGGTTCGGCGGGGCCATGGAAAAGGTCAGATAATCAGCGGAGTAACTCAGAACATTCGCGCGGCGCTCGGCGAAGCGGTAGGGCTCCTGGGTGTCGACGGCGGGATTGTTCGGCGCCACCGAAATCCGAGTGCGCGGAAACTGGACGACGCCGGTCTCGCGGCAGCGACCGCCGACCAGCCCCAGGATCATGTCCTCGTTGCGATAGAGCGTGGTCAGGGCCGTCTTGTTGTCCTTCTCGGCCCTCATGCCCTTGTCCCATTCAATCAGGCCATTGAAGGTCAGGAATTTCAGATAGTTGGTTTCGGGTTCTCGATCCGCCAGGGCCCCGGTCACGCCGCGCGCGGGACGTCGGCCCTGGCCGGTGGCGCGAAACACCAGCGCCTCGGCGCCCTGGCCGAATTGCGCTACGAGGACGACCTCGTTTTCCCTAGCGTCTTCAAGAGCATGGGCCAACATGATCGGACCATGCGCGCAGCCGGCCTCCCCCATGACGGCGCCGAGATTGTCGCGAACGGCCTCGGCCCGGATTCCGACCGCCTTGGCCACGGTCGCGGCCATGCCCGAGAAGGTCGATGGGAAGCAGAATTGGTCGACTTGACCAGGACTTAGGCCCGCAGCCTCAAGCGCCTTTCGGATCGCAGGCGGGACCAGCTTGACGATCCCCTCGTCCCGGATCCAGCGCTCCTCCCAATAGTAGTCGAACCCGCCGCCGTCGCCTCGGAAGTGGTCGACGAAATCGTCGGTGACGCTGCCGCGCCCCAACAATTCGGCCGCGCCGGGCTCATCGGAAATCACGAAGGCCGCCGCGCCGTCGCCGAAGTCCAGCTCCTGGGTCGAGGCCGCGCGGGCCTTGCGGTGCTCGCCGATCGTGACCAGCGACCGGCCGCCCGCCGCCAGGGCCTGGCCCAGGGCCGTCAGTCCGCAGCGCTGCGAGCCGGTGACGTCACTGGCCGCGATCGATTTCTCCAGGGTCAGGGCCGCCGAAATGACGCCCGCGTTCAGGCGGTCGACGAACGGCGCCGTGGTCGAGGCGAAATAGAGGCTTTCGATATGGCTACGGTCATCGTCCGGGCCGAGCGCGTCGCGCGCCGCCTCCACCGCCATGGTCAGGGCGTCCTCGTCCCAGTTGGCCATGGACCGCTCGCCCTTGCCCTTGGCCCTCAGGTTCGGCGCGACCCAGGCGTTGGCCTCGGTCACCGCCTTGCGGCTCAGACGCAGACGCGGCGCATACGCGCCCCAGGCGGCGATGCCGGCCATGGACATACTCCCTGACGTCGAGGTTCGCGCCCCGATCTTGGGTCAGCCTACGCCAGCGAACGCCCTCGGCAACCGTGCCCTGACGTCAGCGGAAGGGATCGTCGGTGTTCAAGTAGCCGGCGACATAGTCGGCGACACCGTCCTCGAGCGACGTCATGGGCGCGTTATAGCCGGCGGCCCGCAGACGGCTCATGTCGGCCTGGGTGTAGTATTGGTACTTGCCGCGCAGCGCTTCGGGCATGTCGATATAGCTAATGTCCGGCGCGCGTCCGGCGGCCTGGAAGGTGGCCGCGGCCAGATCGCGGAACGAACGCGCGTGGCCCGAGCCCAGATTGAACACCCCGTTGACCGCCGAGCTGTTCGCCAGCCAGGCGATGACGTCGACCACGTCGCGGACATAGACGAAGTCGCGCAGTTGGCCGCCGTCCTCGTAGTCTGGATGATGCGACTTGAAGAGCTTGACGCCCTCGCCCGCGGCGATGCGCGGCCAGATCTGGGCCACGACCGACTTCATGCCGCCCTTGTGCCCCTCGTTGGGACCATAGACGTTGAAGAACTTCAGCCCGGCCCATTGCGCGGGCGCGTGGCCGCGATGGGCCTCGCGAACCGCGTAGATATCGAACAGCGCCTTGGACCAGCCATAGGCGTTAAGCGGTCGCAAGGCCCGCAAGCTCTCCAGGTCGTCCTTGCCCTCGAAACCCTGGGTTCCGTCGCCATAGGTCGCGGCCGACGAGGCGTAAATGAACCGCTTGCCGTGCCGGGCGCACCAGTCCCACAGGTCGCGGGACAGCACGAAGTTGGACTGCACGATCTTGTCGGCGTCCTGCTCGGTGGTCGAGGAAACAGCGCCCATGTGGACGACCAGCTCGACCTCGACGCCGCGCCTGGCCAGCCAGTCGTTGAGCTGTTCGGGCGCGACGAAATCGGCGATGGGATGCTTGGCGATGTTTCGCCACTTGCCGCTGGCGGCGTCGCGCAGACGGTCGCAGACCACCACGTCCAGAGCCGGGTCCTCGCAGAGGCGGGCCACGACGTTCGAACCGATGAAGCCCGCGCCGCCGGTGACGAGAACGATGCGTCGGGTCATGCCCCTAGTTCGCCCCTTCGCGGAAGGCGGCCTTGGTCAGGGCGTCGTATTTCAGCAGGTTGGACACCAGGGCCTCGAACTGGCTCATCGGCACCATGTTGGGACCGTCTGACGGGGCGTGGTCCGGATCCGGATGGGTCTCGATGAACACGCAGGCGACGCCGACGGCCACGGCCGCCCGGGCCAGGGTCGGAACGAACTCCCGCTGCCCGCCCGATGAGGCGCCCTGGCCGCCGGGCTGCTGGACGCTGTGGGTGGCGTCGAACACCACCGGACAGCCGATCTGGCGCATGATCGGCAACGACCGCATATCGCTGACCAGGGTGTTGTAACCGAACGAGACCCCGCGCTCGCAGGCCATGACATTGGGATTACCGGCGCCCGTCACCTTGGCGACGACGTTCTTCATGTCCCACGGGGCCAGGAATTGGCCTTTCTTGATGTTGATCGCCCGTCCTGTCTGGGCGGCGGCGACCAGCAGGTCGGTCTGGCGGCAGAGGAAGGCCGGAATCTGGATGACGTCGACCGCCTCGGCCACGATCGGGCAATGGCTGGTCTCATGCACGTCGGTCAGGGTCGGCAGGCCGGTGGTCTCACGGATCTCCTGGAAGATCGGCAAACTGTCCTTCAGGCCGATGCCGCGCTGGGCCGCGCCCGAGGTGCGATTGGCCTTGTCGTAGGAGGTCTTGTAGATCAGCCCGACGCCCAGGCGCTCGGCCATTTCCTTCAGCGCCTGCGCCGTCTCCAGCGCGTGCTGGCGGCTTTCCATCTGGCAGGGGCCGGCGATGATCGACAGCGACTCGCCGTTCCCGACGCGAACGGCCGCGCCGTTGGGGGTCTTGATCTCGACGACGGCGTTCGGGGCGACGGCTTGCGGCTGATCCAAGGCGAGTATTCCAGCGTATTAGGATTTCAGGCGCCCAAGAGGTGCTCCCTCGGGCTGGGTGGTGCAAGTGCCGAACGATCGTGACGACCATGGGGCCATCCTCGTCTGGTTCCGCAACGACCTGCGCATAGCCGACAATCCAGCCCTGCGCCATGCCGCCGACAGCGGCCGGCCGGTGATCTGCCTCTACATTTTCGACGAGACGCCCGGCGTCCGCCCGATGGGCGCGGCTTCGCTTTGGTGGCTGGACAAGTCCCTCAAGTCGCTGGACGAAAGCCTTGAGAAGCTTGGCAATAAACTCATGCTTCGCAGGGGCGTCGCCGCTGAGGTTTTGGACGAGGTCCTGCGACAGACCGGCGCGACCGGTGTGTTGTGGAACCGCCTCTATGACAAGGCGTCGACGGATCGCGACATGGCGATCAAGACCCGTCTAAGGGCGGCTGGGATCGACTGCCAAAGCTTCAACGCGAGCTTGCTGACCGAGCCTTGGGAGATCAAGAACGGCGCGGGACAGCCCTACAAGGTCTTCACGCCCTATTGGCAGGCGGCGCGCGAACACCTGACCGACGTCGTCGTCGAAGACGCGCCGAAGTCCCTGAGATCGCTCGGGCATCTTCCTTCCAGCGAAAGACTGGCGGACTGGCGGCTGAACCCGACCAAGCCCGACTGGTCAAAGGGTTTCGACCTCTGGACGCCCGGCGAAGCGGGCGCCTTGGCGCGGCTGGACGACTTCCTGTCGGGCTCCGTTAGCGGCTATGGCGAGAAGCGCGACCTCCCCGGCGTCGAGGCGACATCCCGCCTTTCCCCGCACCTGCATTTTGGCGAGATCGGACCAAGGCAGGTCTGGCTGGCCGCGCGCGAGGCCCAAGCCCCCCGCGGCGAGATCGACAAGTTCCTGTCCGAGTTGGGCTGGCGGGAGTTCAACCACGCCATCCTGTTTCACTGGCCCGACCTGCCCGCGCGGAATTTCAAGCCGGAGTTCGACGGCTTTCCCTGGGCTCGTGACGACGCCGCCTTCAAGGCCTGGACCCGAGGCCAGACCGGCTACCCCATCGTCGACGCCGGGATGCGCGAACTGTGGGCCACCGGGTTCATGCACAACCGTGTGCGCATGATCGTCGCCTCGTTCCTGATCAAGCATCTGCTGATCGACTGGCGCGAGGGCGAGGCCTGGTTCTGGGACACGCTGGTCGACGCCGATTTGGCGAACAACGCCGGCAATTGGCAGTGGGTGGCGGGCAGCGGCGCCGACGCCTCGCCCTACTTCCGAATCTTCAACCCTATCGCGCAGGGCGAGAAGTTCGATCCGCGTGGGACCTATGTCCGACGTTGGGTTCCGGAACTCGCCGGCGTTCCAGACGATGTTATCCACAAGCCATGGACCCGGCCGTTGCATCTGCCGGCCGCGGCGAAACGTCTCTATTCAAGACCGATCGTCGAGCACGACCACGCCCGGGCCAGGGCCTTGGAGGCCTATCACAGCCTCTAGCCGGCGGGCTTTACGAACCGGTCGTTAACAGCGTTAATAAACGCGCAACCGGATGCGAGACCGACCTTGGACACCGCGCTCTGGAACGACCCCGACCTGACGGCCGCACCGGCCGCCTTCCGCGCCGCGCTTCGCGTCGCGGCGACGAACTGGGAGTTCGGCTCCGTCACCTTCATCCTGCCGACGGGCAAGCCGTTGACCGTCACCGGCCGGCAAGCTGGGCCCGAAGCGCTCATCAAGATCCATGACTACAATTTCATTCGCCGCGCGTTCTCGTCGGGCGACATCGGCTTCGCGGAAGGCTTCGTGGCCGGCGAGTGGGAGACTCCCGACCTTTCCGCGGTGCTGAGCGCTTTCTCGCTGAACTTCGACAAGCTCTCGGCGCTGGTGGACGGCAATCCGTTCATGCGGATTTTCAACGCGCTCTACCATTTCTTTCATCGCAACAGCCGCGCCGGGTCCAAGAAGAACATCCACGCCCACTACGACCTGGGCAACGCCTTCTATTCGCGGTGGCTGGACCCGACGATGACCTATTCGTCGGCGCTGTACGAACGGCCGAACCAGCCTCTGCCCGAGGCCCAGAAGGCGAAATACGCGGCCCTGGCGCGGACCATAGACCTCGCGCCGGGCAAGCACGTGCTGGAGATCGGCTGCGGCTGGGGCGGTTTCGCCGAGTTCGCGGCCAAGGAGGTGGGGGCCCAGGTCACCGGCATCACCATCTCCCAAGCCCAGTATGAATTCGCCAAAAAGCGCCTGTTCGACCAGGGCTTGGCCGAGAAAGCCGATATTCGCCTGGTCGACTATCGCGACGTCGAAGGCCGGTTCGACGCGGTGGCCTCGATCGAGATGTTCGAGGCCGTGGGCGAGGAATATTGGCCCGCCTATTTCAGCAAGATCCGTGAGGTCCTGCACCCCGGCGGCCGCGCCGGTTTGCAGATCATCACCATCCGCGACGAGCTGTTCAGCCACTACCGCGAACGGACGGACTTCATTCAGCGCTACATCTTCCCGGGCGGCATGTTGCCCAGCGAGGCGCGCCTGAAGGAAGAGACCGAGCGGGCGGGTCTGGAATGGAGCGATCTCAAGCGCTTCGGCCAGAATTATGCCGACACCCTGGCCGAATGGGGTCGTCGCTTCGAGGCCGCTTGGAGCGAGATCCGCAAGGACGGATTCGACGAGCGATTCCGACGCCTTTGGCGGTTCTATCTCAGCTACTGCGAGGCCGGGTTCCGAACCGAGCGAACCAACGTGATCCAGCTGGGCCTGAGCCGGGGCTGATACAGAGCCTAGGAGCTCAGCGTCCAGAATGGGGATTGTGGATAGCGCGCGATCCCCATGAGGTGGCTCGGGATTTGTCGCGGATTTGACGCGCCTTCAGGAAATCTGGGGTTGCCTCGGCGCCGCGCCGCACGATCTACCAATCCTCCAGACGCCCCGCTCGAAGGCCCGCCATGACCGTCACCGCCCGCGTCCTCCCGACTGTTCTGGACGCCATCGGCAATACGCCGCTGATCCGCCTGCGGCGCGCCAGCGAGGCCACGGGCTGCGAGATCCTGGGCAAGGCCGAGTTCATGAACCCGGGGCAGTCGATCAAGGACCGCGCGGCCCTCGGCATCATCCGCGACGCCGAGGCCAAGGGTTTGTTGAAACCGGGCGGGCGCATCGTCGAAGGCACGGCGGGCAATACCGGCATAGGCCTGGCCATGGTCGCCTCGGCCCTGGGCTACAGGACCACCATCGTTATTCCGCGCACCCAGAGCCAGGAAAAGAAGGACGCCATCCGCCTGCTTGGCGCCCAGCTGATCGAGGTGGACGCCGTTCCTTACTCCAATCCGGACAATTACGTCCGCTATTCCGGACGCTTGGCGGAAGAACTCGCCGAAACCGAGCCTAATGGCGTGATCTGGGCGAACCAGTTCGACAATGTCGCCAACCGCGAGGCTCACTACCGCACCACGGGCCCGGAAATCTTCGAGCAGACAAACGGCAAGGTCGACGCCTTCATCTGCGCGGTCGGCTCGGGTGGCACCCTGGCGGGCGTCGCCCAGGCGTTGCGCGAGCGCAAGCCCGGCGTGACGATCGGCTTGGCCGACCCGCGCGGCGCGGCGCTGTACAGCTGGTACAAGGACGGCCAACTGATGTCCGAAGGGAGCTCGATCAGCGAGGGCATCGGCCAGGGGCGCGTCACGGCCAATCTCGAGGGCCTGACCGTCGACGTTCCGCTGCGCGTCTCGGACGAGGAGATGCTTGAGGTGCTGTTCGACCTGGTCCAGCACGAGGGCCTGTGCCTGGGCGGCTCGGCCGGCATCAATGTCGCGGGCGCCGTCCGTCTTGCCCGGGAACTGGGTCCTGGCCACACCATCGTGACCGTGCTGTGCGATCACGGTTCGCGCTATCAGTCGAAGCTCTTCAATCCCGTATTCCTCAAGGAAAAGGGTCTCCCCGTCCCGCCTTGGATGTAAGGTTCGCGCGACTCCGATTCCGAAAGGCGCCGCCATGAGCACTCCGTCCGATCCGCTGGTCTCGACCGCCTGGCTGGCCGACCATCTCGACGCGCCGGACGTGCGCGTGGTCGACGCCTCGTGGCACATGCCGGCCGCCCAACGTGATCCCGCCAAGGAATTCCTGGCCGCGCACATTCCCGGCGCGGTGTTCTTCGACATTGATGAGATCGCCGACGAGACCAGCGACCTGCCGCACATGATCCCGACGGCGGCCAAGTTCGCCGCGCGGGTCCGGAAGCTGGGCCTGGGCGACGGCTCGCGCATCGTGGTCTACGACAGCCAGGGCATCCTGCCCGCCGCCCGCGTCTGGTGGCACTTCCGCGCCATGGGCCACGAGGACGTGGTGGTGCTGGACGGCGGCCTGCCCAAATGGATCGCCGAGGGTCGCCCGGTCGAGGATGGCCCAGCCGCGCCGCAGGAGCGCCACTTCACCCCGCGCTGGCAGGCCGACATCTACCGCTCGGTCGATCAGATGCGCGACATCGTCGCCAGCGGCCGCGAACAGATCATCGACGCGCGCGCCGCGGGCCGCTTCGAGGGCAAGGACCCCGAACCCCGAGCCGGCCTGCGCGGCGGCCACATGCCCGGGGCCCGCAACATCCCGCTATCGGCCATGCTGGCCTCGGACAACACGATGCTGCCGGCCGACCAGCTGAAGATCGTGTTCGAAAAGGCCGGCGTCGATATCGACAAGCCGATCGTCTCGACCTGCGGCTCGGGCATCACCGCCTCGGTCGTGGCCCTGGCCCTGGCCCGCCTGGGCAAGCCGCGCTCGGCGGTCTACGACGGCTCGTGGACCGAGTGGGGCGGCCTCTCGGACACGCCTGTCGCGACCGGTCCGGCGGCCTGACCGCCATGAATGAATCGACTCGCCTGATCCACGCGGCCGCCGAACCGACGTCCATGCCGCGCGTGGTCAACCCGCCGATCCAGCGCGGCTCGACCGTGCTGCTGCCCAACGCCGCCGCGCTCTATGACGACGACCAGATCACCTATGGCATCACGGGGCTGGCGTCGCCCGCCGCCCTGCAGCGCGCCCTGGCCGAGATGGAGGGCGCTTCGGACGTGACGCTCTATCCGTCGGGCCTCGCGGCGATCACGGGGGCTCTCCTGGCGGTGCTGAAAGCCGGCGACGAGATCCTCGTGGTCGACAGCGCCTACAAGCCGACGCGCCGCTTCTGCGATCGGGTTCTGACCCGCTTCGGTGTCTCGACAACCTATTACGACCCGGCTCTGACGACCGAGGGCCTGATGAACCTCGTCACGCCGAGGACGCGGCTGATCCTGCTGGAGACGCCCGGTTCCCTGACGTTCGAGATGCAAGACGTGCCGGCCATCGCCGCGGCGGCCAAGGCGCGCGGCGTGCTGACCCTGATCGACAACACCTGGGCGGCGGGCCTCTATTTCAAGCCGCTGGCGCACGGCGTGACCCTCAGCGTCCAGGCCCTGACCAAATATGTCGGCGGCCATTCGGACTGCTTCATGGGCTCGGTCGCGACCACGGACCCAGCGGTCGCCAGCCAACTGGGCGACGCCATGTGGGATCTCGGTTGGTCGGTCTCGGCCGACGACGCCTACACCATGCTGCGCGGCCTACGCACCTTGTCGACTCGACTGCCGCGTCACCACCAGAACGGTCTCGCCGTGGCGCGCTGGCTCCAGGATCGGCCAGAAGTGGCGCGGGTGCTGCACCCCGCCCTGCCTGACGACCCCGGCCATGCGCTATGGTCACGCGACTTCACCGGCGCCTGCGGCCTGTTCGGCGTGGTGCTGAAGCCAAGCTCGCAACGCGCGGTGTACGCCTTCCTCGACGCGCTCAAGCTGTTTGGCCTGGGCTTCTCCTGGGGCGGCTACGAAAGCCTCGCCATCCATTGCGATCCGCAATTGAAGCACCGCGCCATTCCCGTCGACCTCGGAGGCCCCCTGCTCCGGCTGCATGTCGGCCTGGAGGCGGTCGAGGACCTTCAGGCCGACCTGGAGCGGGGTTTCGCGGCCTGGCGATCCGCTTAGAGCCGGTTTAACCGCTCAAACTAAAACTAACGCGTTCTAAACGCTGGCCGCATCCGGAATGGAGTCTCCGGGCGATCGCGGCGTCTTGCCGGGATCGAGGGCTTCCTTGAGGGCGGCGGCGTCCAGGCCGCGCTCCCAGCGGGAGACCACGATCGCCGCGACGGCGTTGCCCATGAAGTTGGTCAGGGCTCGGCACTCCGACATGAAACGGTCGACGCCGAGGATCAGGGCCATCCCCGCCACGGGAACCGACGGCACCACCGACAGGGTCGCCGCCAGGGTGATGAAACCGGCCCCGGTGACGCCCGCCGCGCCCTTGCTGCTCAGCATGGCCACGCCCAGAAGCAGGGCCTGCTGCTCCAGCGACAGCGGCACGCCCGTGGCCTGCGCGATGAACAGCGCGGCCAGGGTCATGTAGATATTGGTCCCATCCAGATTGAACGAGTAGCCCAGCGGCACCACCAGACCGACGACGGACTTCGGGCAGCCGGCCTTTTCCAGCTTCTCGATCAGGCTAGGCAGCGCCGCTTCCGACGAGCTGGTGCCCAGCACCAGAAGCAGTTCCGCCTTAAGGTAGCGGATCAAACCGAAGATGGAGAAGCCGTTGGCGATGCCGACCGCGCCCAGCACGACGATCACGAACAGCAGCGAGGTCAGGTAAAAGGCGCCGACCAGCAAAGCCAGATTGGCGATGGCGCCGACCCCGTACTTGCCGATGGTGAAGGCGAAAGCCCCGAAAGCGCCGATCGGCGCGGCCTTCATGACGATGTGCACGAACTTGAAGAAGGTCTGGGCGATGATCTCGAGGAAGTCGACGACGGGCTTCGCCGGGTCGCCGACCAGGGTCAGGGACAGACCAAACAGCAGCGAGATCAGCAGCACTTGCAGGATCTCGCCCTCGGCGAAGGCGCCCATGAAGGTGTCCGGAATGATGTTCATCAGGAAACCGACGACCGTCTGATCGTGGGCCTTGGCAGCGTACTGCGCGACCTTGCCGGCCTTGAGCGTGGCTGGGTCGATGTTCATGCCGGCGCCGGGCTGGACGACGTTGGCCACGATCAGGCCGACGATCAGCGCCAAGGTCGAAAAGACCAGGAAATAGGCCAGGGCCTTGAGAGCCACTCGGCCGACCTTATCAAGGTCGCGCATCCCGGCCACGCCCGTGACGACCGTCAGGAAGATCACGGGGGCGATGACCATCTTCACCAACTTGATGAAGGCGTCGCCCAACGGCTTCAGCGCTTGTCCCAGATCCGGCTGGAAGTGGCCGATCAGCCCCCCCAGCAGGATCGCGAGCAGCACCTGGAAATAGAGGTGTCGATAAAAGGGCTTCGGCCGCTCCGGCGCGCCCTGATGGATAGTCTGCACGGTCGACTCCTGGACCGGCCGTTCGGCCGCGTTTCCTCCGCGCCCCTTGTCGAGACGCCTCGATAGACGATCCTCGCGGGAAGGGCGCCGCGCAAGCGGTATCGGAAAAAGCCAAATCCCTCTGATTTTTCTGGACTTCCATACGTACGGCCATATTGGCTCAAAGCCCCTTCGGGCGAAAAACCCTACCGTAGCGATCCGACTTGTGCGAAATTTCGCGCAATCCACAAGAGCATTTGAATGACTTCTGAAGTCTTGGCGGATCATGGTGGCCCAACCGTCCGGCGCTGGATCATCTTCGGCCTGGTCAGCCTTGTGCTGCTGGCGGGCGCGATCGGCTTCGCGGACTCGCTGGCCGGAAGGCGGGCCGCCGAGGATCTCGCGCGTCAGGCCCAGGCGTCCGCAGCCCTGCACGCGGCGGTGCTGCGCAGCGAACTGGCCAAGCATCGGACCCTGCCCTTCGTTCTGGCCCAGGACCCCGATGTCGCCCGGACCCTGCGCTCGACAGAACCGCGTGACGTCGACGCCCTGAACCGCAAGCTGGAGAGCCTTAGCGGCGGAACGCGGGCGGCGGTGATCTATGTCGTGAACGCCAAGGGCATGACGATCGCCGCGAGCAACTGGCGCCAGCCGACCAGCTTCGTCGGTTCCGACTATGGCTTCCGGCCCTATTTCAGAGAGGCCATGACCGACGGAACGGCCGAGCTTTTCGCGTTGGGCACCGTCAGTCGCCGACCAGGCCTTTTCATGTCGCGTCGGGTCGACGGGCCGGACGGACCGCTGGGCGTGGTCGTCGTCAAGGTAGAGTTCGAGTCTCTGGAAGCCGAATGGTCGACGTCGGAGCCCGCCTTCGCCGCGGATTCCCAGGGCGTGATCCTGGTCACCTCGATCCCCGCCTGGCGGTTTCGGACCTTGCATCCGCTGCCGCTGGCCGACCAAGACCAACTGCGCGCCGAACACCGCTTTGGCGACGCGCCTTTCACCTTGCTAGACGCCAGACCCGCCTTGGCGCCGAGTCGCGTCGCCACGCTGACCGAGATCGAGCCGCCCGGCCAGCCGAAGCGACGCTATATGGCCGCTAGCGCCAGCCTGGCGACTTCGGGGTGGACCATCTACACCCTCACGCCCGTCGGTTCGGCTTTGCGAGCGGCCAAGACCAGCGCGCGCGCGATCGCTCTGATGACAGGGCTCGCGCTCTGCGCCGGCGCCGCGACGATCCTGCGGTGGCGAAGCCAGGGCGCCGTTCGCGCCGCCCGCCAGGACGCCGCGCGCCGGGAGCTGGAGACCCGCGTTCAGGAGCGCACCGCCGAACTAAGCGCCGCGAACCAGCGCCTGACGGTCGAGATGGAAGAACGGCGCCGCGCCGAAGCGCATGTTCACCTGATGCGGGACGAACTGATCCAATCCAACAAGCTGGCCACCCTGGGCCAGATCGCGGCGGGCGTGGCGCACGAGATCAACCAGCCGGTCGCGGCCATCCGCGCCTATGCCGACAACGCCGCGATCTTCCTGGAACGCGGCGACGACAAGACGGTCAAGGCCAATCTAGGGCTGATCGCCGGTCTGACCGACCGCATCGGCCGGATCACCGACGAGTTGCGCGCCTTCGCCCGCAAGTCGGGCTCCCCGCCCGCCCCGGTTTTGCTGCGCGATGCGATCGACGGCGCGCTGCTGCTGCTCGACCCGCGCCTGCGCCAACAGGGGGTGCGTGTTGTTCGAAACGAGGCCAATGAAGCCGCCCAGGTGATGGCCGAGCGGTTCCGCCTGGAGCAGGTGCTGGTCAACCTGCTGCAGAACGCCCTTGAGGCCCTCGAGAACCGGCCCGATCCCGAAATCCGCATAGCGGTCTCGGTCAAGCGGGCGAGGGTTCGCGTCGCGGTCGCCGACAACGGCCCAGGCGTCGCCGCGGAAGCCGCCGAGACCCTGTTCACGCCGTTCGCGACCACAAAGCCGCGAGGTCTGGGCCTGGGCCTGGTCATCAGCCGCGATATCGTCGCGGCGTTCGGCGGCGAGCTTAGCCTGGAGCCCGCGCCGCGCGGCGCGTGCTTCGTCCTTTCCCTGGCCAAGGCGCGTTCGTGATGCCCGCTTCCGCCCATCCGCTTTCCGTGAACCAGGTCGCTTTCATCGACGACGACGAGGCTTTGCGCGAAGCCAATATCCAGGCGCTGCGCTTGGCGGGCTTCGAGGTTCTGGCCTTCGCCTCGGCCGAGGCGGCGCTGGCCGCCCTGCCCGACGGCTTCGCCGGCGTGGTGGTCAGCGACATTCGGATGCCGCGCATGGACGGTCGCCAGTTGTTTGTTCGCCTGAAGGCGCGGGACGAGGACCTCCCCGTTATCCTGATCACCGGCCACGCCGACGTTTCCGAGGCGGTCGAGGCCATGCGGGACGGCGTCTACGACTTCGTCGCCAAGCCCTACGCGCCCGATCGCCTGGTCAGCAGCGTGCGTCGCGCCCTGGAGAAGCGCCGGCTCGTCCTGGAAAATCGCCAGTTGCGAACCATCGCCGACGAGGCGCGCGACGACTGGCCCCTGATCGGCCAGACGCCCGTCATGGAGCGCCTGCGCGCCACGCTGCGCCAGCTCGCCTCGGCCGATGTCGATGTGCTGTTGGAGGGCGAGACCGGCGTCGGCAAGGAGCTGGCGGCCCGCGCCCTCCACGCCTGGGGACGCCGTCGCGATCGCGAGTTTGTCGCGGTCGACTGCGCCGCCTTGCCCGTTCAGGCGCTGGACAGCGAACTCTTCGGCCATGAACTGGGGGCCTTCAACGGCGCGGTGCGTCAGCGTGTCGGGCGCATCCAGCAAGCGGATCGCGGCACGCTGTTCCTCGACGAGATCGAAACCCTCGCGCCCGACGCCCAAGGCAAGTTCCTCCGCGTGCTCGAGGAGCGCGAGATCACGCCGCTGGGCTCCAACCGCGCCCATACACTGGACCTCCGTGTCGTCGCCGCCGCCAAGGGCGATCTGGCCGAGGCCGTGGCGGCGGGAACGTTCCGTCAGGACCTCTTCCACCGTCTGGACGTCGTGCGTATTCGCATCCCGCCCCTGCGCGAAAGGCGCGAGGACGTTCCGCTGCTGTTCGCCCACTTCCTGGCGCGGGCCTGCGAGCGGCTAAACGGGCCCCAGCCCTCGATCGACGAGCGCGTGCGCTGGCGTTTGCACAATCACGACTGGCCCGGCAATGTTCGAGAGCTGGGTCACTACGCTCAGCGCGTGGCCCTCGGCCTCGCCGACCCAGCGCCGCCCTCAATCGCCGAACAACCCTCGCTGCCCGCGCGGGTGGCGACCTACGAGGCGCGTGTGATCGAGGAGGTTCTGGCCGGTTGTGGCGGCGACGTCCGCTCGGCGCTGAAGGTCCTGCGCATTCCCCGCAAGACCTTCTATGACAAGGTCGCTCGCCACGGACTCGACCTCGACAAACACCGCCGGCCCCGCTGAGGCGGCCAAGCCAGATTTTCCGATTTAGGCCCCGGCCTTTTAGATGAAATAGAACGAGTTACGGTTGCGATTGGGAAGGCCAGCCCCAGATAGCCGCGTAGACGCCGACGGAGGGTCGGCGCCGTTGTTCGACGGACATCCTTCATGCCTAACCTGTTCGACTCGCTGCGCATCGGCGACCTGACCCTGGCCAATCGCGTGGTCATGGCGCCCCTGACGCGTCTGCGCGCCGGTCCGACCCACACGCCCAACGCCCTGATGGCCGAGTACTACGGCCAGCGCGCCTCGGCCGGGCTGATCATTTCCGAAGGCGTGCCGGTCACGCCGCAAGGCGTCGGCTACGCCGGCGTTCCGGGCATCTGGTCCAAGGATCAAGCCGAGGCCTGGAAGCAGGTGACCAAGGCCGTCCACAACAAGGGCGGCCGCATCTTCATGCAAATCTGGCACGTCGGCCGCATTTCCGATCCCTCGCTGCTGAATGGCGAAGCCCCGGTCGGGCCCAGCGCGATCGCGGCCAAGGGCCACGTCAGCCTGCTGCGCCCCGAACGCCCCTATCCGACGCCGCGCGCCCTGACCACCGAGGAGGTCGCCGGCGTCGTGGAAGCCTTCCGCCAGGGCGCGGAGAACGCCCAGGCCGCCGGTTTCGACGGCGTGCAACTGCACGGCGCCAACGGCTATCTGCTCGACCAGTTTCTGCAGGACGGGTCCAACCAGCGCACCGACCAGTACGGCGGCTCGATCGAGAACCGCGTCCGCCTGCTGCTGGAAGCCACGGACGCGGCCATTTCCGTCTGGGGCGCCGACCGCGTCGGCGTCCACCTGGCGCCGCGCGCGGACAGCCACTCGATGGGCGACAGCGACCTGCCGGCCACCTTCGGCTATGTCGCCAAGGCGCTGGGCGAGCGCAGGATCGGCTTCGTTTCCGCCCGCGAATACGAGGCCGCCGATAGCTTGGGTCCGCGACTGAAGGCGGCCTTCGGCGGCGTCTACATCGCCAACGAGAAGTTCGACCTCGCCAGCGCCAACGCCGCGCTGGACGCCGGAAAGGCCGACGCTATCGCGTTCGGCAAGGCCTTCATCGCCAATCCGGACCTGGTCGAGCGCCTGAAGACGGGCGCGCCGCTGAACGCGCCGGTTCCGGCCACCTTCTACGGCCCTGGCGCCGAAGGCTATACGGACTATCCGACGCTGGCCCAGGCCGCCATTCCGGCCGAATAGGCGCGAAGCCCCGCGATGGCCGTCAGGCCGTCGCGGGGATCAGCCCCTCGGCCACATAGGCCAGGGCGACGGCCTCGGCCACCTTGATCCCGTCGACCGCGGCCGAAAGGATCCCGCCGGCGTAGCCCGCGCCCTCGCCGGCCGGATAGAGCCCGGCGGTGTTCACGCTCTGGAAGTCCTTGCCGCGCGTGATCCGCACCGGCGATGACGTGCGGGTCTCGACGCCGGTCAGCAGGACGTCGGGATGGTCATAGCCGGGGATCTGGCGCCCGAAGACCGGCAGCGCTTCGCGCATGGCCTCGATCACGAAGTCCGGCAGGCAGGTCGACAGATCCGTCAGCGTCACGCCCGGCTTGTAGGAGGGGGTGACCTCGCCCAGCGCCGACGAGGGTCGTCCAGCCAAGAAGTCGCCGACCTTCTGGCCCGGCGCCCGGTAGCTGGACCCGCCCGCCACATAGGCCAGGCTCTCCCACTTGCGCTGGAACGCGACGCCCGCCAGCGGGTGGCCAGGATAGTCGCGCTCCGGGTCGATGCCGACCACGAAGCCGGAATTGGCGTTCCGTTCGTTGCGCGAATATTGGCTCATGCCGTTGGTGACGACGCGCTCGGGCTCGGAAGTCGCCGCCACCACCGTGCCGCCCGGACACATGCAGAAGCTATAGACCGTGCGGCCGTTCGCGCAGTGGTGCGACAGGCTATAGTCGGCCGCGCCCAGATCGGGGTGGCCGGCGCAGTCGCCGAACCGCGCCCTGTCCATCCAGGACTGAGGATGCTCGATCCGCACGCCGATCGAGAAGGGCTTGGCCTCGATATGAACGCCGCGATCGTACAGGGTCTGGAAGGTGTCGCGCGCGCTGTGGCCCAGGGCCATGACCACGTGGGTCGTGGGCACGTAGTCACCGCCGGCGATATGGAGGCCCTTCAACCGGCGCGAACCATCCGCGCCGACCTCGATATCGAAGTCCTCGACCTTGTTTCGCCAGCGATACTCGCCGCCCAGGCTCTCGATGAGCGCCCGCATCTGCTCGACCATGTGCACCAGTCGGAAGGTGCCGATATGCGGGTGGGCCTCGGTCAGGATCTCCTCGGGCGCGCCGGCCTTGACGAACTCCTCCAGAACCTTGCGTCCCAGGAAGCGCGGGTCCTTGATCTGGCTGTAGAGCTTGCCGTCCGAGAAGGTCCCCGCCCCGCCCTCGCCGAACTGCACGTTGGACTCGGGATTCAACTCCCCGCGCCGCCACAGGCCCCAGGTGTCCTTAGTCCGCTCGCGCACGACCTTGCCGCGGTCGACGATGATGGGCTTGAGGCCCATCTGAGCCAGGATCAGACCGGCGAACAATCCGCAGGGGCCAGCGCCGATGACCACGGGGCGCGGACCGTCGAAGCCCTCGGGCGCCTTGGCCACCAGCTTGTAGGACGTGTCCGGCCTAACGCGCACGTGGTGGTCTCCGGCGAACCGCGCCAGTACGGCGGCCTCGTCGCGCAGACTCACATCGACGGTATAGACCATCAGGATCGCCGACTTGCGGCGCGCGTCGTGGGCCCGGCGGGCAATCTCAAAGCCCTCGAGATCGTCGGCCTTGATCCCCAGGCGCTCGATAATCGCGGGCTTCATCGCTTCCGGCGTGTGGCCGAGCGGCAGCTTCAGTTCCGAAATACGCAGCATGGCGCGGGTCTTAGCGGGAACGACGGCGTCGCGCCATCCGGGCGCGACCTTCCGCGAAGGGCGGCATGGACCGATTGTCCCGAAGACAAGCGCGAGCGACTGCGCTAAAGCGGCCGACGTGACTCGCTTGACCGCCACCGCAAGACTGCTTGCGCGCGACGCCTTCCTGGTGCTCGCGACCCTGGCGATCGCGCTGAAGATCATGATTCCGGCCGGCTACATGCCGGGCGCCGAGCCGCGTAATGGCCTGCCATTCGCCCTGGTGCTCTGCACCGGCGACGGCGCCAGGATGGTCGAGCCCGGACAAAGCCTGGCCGGGCACAAGGGCGACAGCCAAGACAAGAAGGCCGCTCACGACGGCGGCTGCCCCTTCGCCTCCCAGGGCGCGGCCGCTCCGCCCCCCACGGTCACCGCGACCGACGCCGTCCAGCTTGTCGTCTATCTGGCGCCGCCGACTCCTCTGGAGCGCGCGGTCGCCCCCGGCCGAGGCCTGGCCGCGCCTCCGCCGCCCCCGACTGGTCCTCCCGTCCTCCTGATCTGACCGCCGGTCGCTCGCGACCGGTCCTGACATCGTGCGCGCGACCTGATCGCCGCGCGCCGCAGATCATGCACGGCCGCCGCACGCGGTCGAAGGACTCAGACCATGAAATCTCTCCTGCTGGCCTCGTCGGCCGCCCTTTTTCTCGCCCCGGTCGCCGCCTGGGCCAATCCCGATCCTGATCAGAACCAGGTCTCCTCGGTCATCGTCACCGCCCGCCCCAACGCCGAGGACCCGCCCGTGGTGGCGGCCGCGCGCAAGCGGCTGTCCGAAACCCCGGGCGCCGTGTCGGTGATCTCACAAGAATCCTACATCAACCGCGAGGCCCTGGCCCTGGACGACATGCTGCGCGACGCGCCGGGCGTCTATGCGCAGCGCAAGTGGGGCGGCGACGTTCGCATCTCGATCCGAGGCTCGGGGATCGGCAACGCCAACCACAACCGGGGTCTGCTGCTGGCCCAGGACGGCGTGCCGCTGAACGAGGCCGACGGCTATGGCGACAGTCAGATCGCCGATCCGCTCAACACCCGCTACGCCGAGGTCTATCGCGGCGGCAACGCCCTGCGCTTCGGCGGCGCTCTGCTGGGCGGCGCGATCAACATGGTCACGCCGACGGGCAAGGACGCGGGCTTCTCCAACCAGTTCCGACTCGATGGCGGCTCGTTCGGCATGATCCGGGAGCATGTCGCCATCGCCCGCCAAATCGGCGACTGGGACATCTACGCCGCTGGCACGAACCAGACCAGCCAGGGCTGGCGCTCGCAGAGCCAGCAGAACATCCAGTTCGGCAGCCTCAACATCGGCCGAGCCTTCGGCCAGGACCGCGAGGTGCGGTTCATCGTCAACGGTTCGAACATCAATCAAGAAATCCCCGGCGCGCTGACGCTCGACCAGTTCAACGCCAACCCGCGCCAGACCCCCGCCGGCAACCTGGCCGGCGACCAGGGTCGTAACCAACGTGGCGTGCGCGGTTCGCTGGCGACAACCTGGCGGCTGAATGACGACCTGGTGTTCCAAGGCTCTCTGTACGCCGTCTGGAAAGATCTGGACCACCCGATCTTCCAGGTCATCGACCAGAAGAGCCGCAACTACGGCGCCTTTGGCCGGTTCGACTGGGACGGCCGCGTCGGCGACCTGAAGGCCGACGCCTTCTTCGGCGCCTGGTATCGGCAGGGCGATCTGGACTCCCACTTCTACATCAACAATCGCGGGGGACGCGGGGCGCTGCAGTCGGTCTCCTACCAGAACGCCAAGGCCATCGACGTCTTCGGCGAAGGCCGGGTGTTCGTCAGCGACCACATCGCCGTGGTGGGCGGCGCGACCTGGGGCCAAGCCGAGCGCGACTATGTCAGCGTCGCCGTTCCGGGCGTGAAGAGCACCTTCAACCTAACCGCCTCCAAGACCTATGACTGGCTTTCGCCCCGCATCGGCCTCTTGTGGCAGGACAACGCGGGAAACCAGGTCTTCGCCAACCTGACGCGGTCGGTCGAACCGCCCAATTTCGGCTCGATGTCGCCCACCAATATCGGCTTCGCGCCCGTCAAGGCCCAGAAAGCTTGGACCGGCGAGGTCGGCGCGCGCGGCCATCGGGGTCCGTTCACCTACGACCTGACGCTCTATCGCGCCAACCTGAAGGGCGAGATGCTGCAATACGCGGTCAGTTCGTCGATTCCGGCCTCGACCTTCAACGCCGACAAGACCATCCACCAAGGGATCGAGGCGGCGCTGGACTGGGCGGTGGCCCCGCATTGGCGGGTTCGTCAGAGCTGGACCTATTCCGACTTCCACTTCGACGGCGACGCGGTCTACCGCGATAACCGACTGCCGATCGTGCCCAAGAACTTCTACCGCTCGGAAGTGCGCTACGACGACCCACGCGGCTGGTTCGTGGTGCCGTCGGTCGAGTGGTCGGCGACGGACCAGTGGATCGATTACAGCAACACCAAGACCGCGCCGTCCTACGCGATCCTCAACCTCAACGCGGGATGGAAGGTCACGCCCGAGGTCTCGCTTTTCCTCGACGCCCGCAACCTGGCCGACAAGGCCTATGTCTCCAACACCCAGGCCGCCATCACCTGGACCGCGGGGACCGCCACCTTGTGGCCGGGCGACGGGCGTTCGGTGTTCGGCGGCGTGACCGTCTCGTTCTAATCCGTGGCGCGGCGGCTCCTGGGTCGCCGCGCCCATCGGGAAGATAACGATGAGCGAAATTCCAAGCTCCGAGGTCAGGACTCCGGCCGGCGAAGTGTATCGCGCCTTCTGGCGCTGGCACTTCTACGCGGGCCTTCTCGTCCTGCCCATTCTGATGCTGATGGCCCTGACCGGAGGCGTCTATCTGTTCAAGACCGAACTGACGGCGATCATTCATCGTCCGCTGGTGGTCGTGGCCGATCGTCCCGCGCGGGCGCCGCCCTCCGCCTGGATCGCCAGCGCCGAAACTGGAGCCGGCGCCAAGGCCACCCAACTCATCATCCCGTCTCGGGGCGATCGCTCTGTGCAGGTGATGGTCGGCGACAAGGCGCATCAAAGGACAGCCTATGTCGACCCGCACGACGGCGGCTATCTGGGGGTCACCACGCCCGGCGGCGTCATGGGCGTGATCAAACGCGTACACAGCCTCGACATCGCCGGTCCCGTGATGAATGGCCTTGTCGAAGTCGTCGCGGGTTGGGCCATCGTGCTGGTCGCCACCGGCGTCTTCCTGTGGTGGCCGCGCGGCCAGAACGGCGGCGTGGTGACGGTGCGGGGCGGACCGGCCAGGCGCCTCTTCTGGCGCGACCTGCACGCGGTGACGGGCGCCTTCGCGGGGATCGTCATCGTTTTCCTGGCGGCGACCGGAATGCCCTGGTCGATCTTCTGGGGCAAGGAAGTGCGGCAATTGACCACCGAAGCCGGTTGGGGACGCCCCAAACCGCCGATCGCCGAGCGGCATCACCCCGTCAAATCCGTCGAGCGCGACGGCGTGCCCTGGGCCCTGGGCGCCCACGCGCCGCCAAACACTCCCAACCCGTCGCCCATGCTCGGGATGAGCGCGAACGAACATGCCCGCATGATGCAGGCCAAGGTCCTGGGCGTCGACGACATCGTCGCCAAGGCTCGGGCTGACGGTCTGACGGACGGCTTCACCCTCACCCTGCCCCAGGCGCCGGGCGGAACGTGGACGGCGTCCTATATGCCCGACCATGTCGAGCGAACGCGGACCCTCTATCTGGATGGCCGCGACGGCCACGTCCTGGACGATATCGGCTATCGTCGGTTCGGCCCGGCGGCCAAGGCCATCGAGTGGAGCATCTCCGTCCACCAGGGGCAGGAGTTCGGCCTGGTCAACAAGCTCGTCATGCTGGCGGGCTGCGTCGCCATCTGGCTTCTCGGCGGCTCGGCCCTGGTCATGTGGTGGAAGCGTCGCCCAAAAGGGCGCCTCGCCGCACCGCCCCGCCCCACTCGCCCCGGCGCCTATGCCGGCTTGTTGGCCATCGTGCTGCCCCTCGCCGTTCTCTATCCCCTTGTCGGAGCTTCGCTCATCACGGTGCTGCTCCTCGATCTCATTTACCGTCGGCTGACCTCGTCGCCGCTCTTCAAGACCGGAGCCTGAACATGAAGACCCTCTCTCTCATCGCCCTCGCCGCCCTGCTGACGGCGTCCACGGCCCAGGCGGCGGCGCCCGTC
This sequence comes from Caulobacter vibrioides OR37, assembly GCF_000372645.1. Classification (GTDB taxonomy): domain Bacteria; phylum Pseudomonadota; class Alphaproteobacteria; order Caulobacterales; family Caulobacteraceae; genus Caulobacter; species Caulobacter vibrioides_E. Next base: position 414,549 of record NZ_APMP01000001.1, read on the forward strand.
GTGACCGCGACCGAGGCCTGGTGCCGCCCGGCGCCCGCCGGAGCCCTCGCCGGCGGATGCTACGTCACCCTGACCGCCAGCGCCGACGATCGCTTGGTCACGGTCGAGACCACGGCCGCCGATCACGGCGAAATCCACTCGATGTCCATGGACGGCGGCGTCATGCGGATGCGCAAGCTGGACGGCTTGCCCTTGCCCGCGGGCAAGGCCGTGGCCCTGAAGCCGGGCGGCGAGCACCTGATGCTGATTTCGCCCAAGGTAGCCTTTAAGGACGGCGCCAAGATCCCGATGGTCTTGAAGTTCCAGAAGGCCGCGCCGGTGAAGGTCGAGGCCACGGTGCGTATGCCGTCCATGCCATCCATGCCCGGCATGAACCACTGATGCGCCGGATGCTGATCGCGACGGGCCTGGCGGTCTTGGCCGCCATGCCCCTGGCCGCCTGTCATCCCAAGGACGAGGCCGGGCGCTCACTGCTCCAGATCGGCGGGCCGTTTAACCTGATCGACCAGGACGGCAAACCAGTCAGCGAGAAGTCGCTGCTTGGGAAACCCACGGCGATATTCTTCGGCTTCACCTATTGCCCGGAGGTCTGTCCGACGACGATGGCGGACCTGACGTCGTGGCTAAAGACCTTGGGGCCCGACGCCGACAAGCTGAACGTCGTCTTCGTCTCGGTCGACCCCGAGCGGGACACGCCACGGCAACTGAAGACCTATCTGTCGAACTTCGATCCGCGCATCCGAGGTTTCACGGGAACGCCAGCGGCCGTCGCCAAGGCCGCCAAGGAATACAGGATCTACTATCAGAAGGTCCCGCAGGACGGCGGCGGGTACACGATCGATCATTCCTCGGCGATCTATCTGTTCGACGCCAAGGGACAGTTCGTTGGGCCGATCGGCTACCAGTCGCCGGCCGATCGGGCGGTCGCGCAGCTGCGCGACCTGATCAAGAGCTGAGGTCTGGAGCGCCGGATCAGCTGATCCGGCGTTTCTCCAGCTTGCGCGCCAGGGTTCGGCGGTGCATCCCCAGCCGCCGCGCCGTTTCCGAGATATTGAAGTCGGTCTCGACCAAGGTCTGGTGGATCCGCTCCCACTCCAGGTTCTTGATCGAGGTGGCGCGCTCGCCGATCGTGGCGTCGACGTCACCGTCGCGCTTATGGAACGCCGCTTCGATGTCGTCGGTGTTCGAAGGCTTGGCCAGGTAGTGGCGCGCGCCCAGCTTGATGGCCTCGACGGCGGTGGCGATGCTGGCGAACCCCGTCAGCACCACGATCAGCATGTCCGGGTCACGCTGGGCCAAGGCCCGCACGCAGGCCAAGCCGGACTCGCCGGCCAACTTCAGATCGACCACGGCGTAGCGCGGCGTGAAGGTCTCCAGCGCCGTCAGGGCCTCATCCAGGCCGCGAACATGCACGACCTCGTAATCGCGGCGCTCGAACGACCGCTTCAAGGTGGCGGCGAACTTCTCGTCGTCCTCGACGATGATCAGCTTGCGGTCAGGCATCGCGGCCATCCTCGATCTCCAGGGCCGCCAACGGCAGGGTCAGGACGACGCGCGCGCCGCCTTCGGTTCGGTTCTCGGCCCGCGCCGCGCCGCCCAGCTTGCGCAGAACATTGACGACCAGGAAAAGACCCAAGCCGCCCCCCGCCCGCCCCTTGGTGGAGTTGTAAGGCGCGCCAAAGTTTTCCAGGGTCTCATCGGTAAAGCCCGGGCCGTCGTCGTCCACCTGGATCCGCAACCAGCCCTCGCTGGCCCCGACCCAGAGCCGCACCGCGCCGGGCGAGGCCTCCAAGGCGTTGTCGAGGACGTTGTGGATCACCTGCTTGAGGGTGGATTCCGCTGCGATGGGCGTCTTGGCGACGAGGTCGGTTTCATAGACCAGCGCCTGATCGCCGCGCGTCGCTCGCCACTCGCCCGCGACCTCGTCCATGAAGGCGCGCAGGGTGCTGACGCGGACCTCGCCGCCGCGCGCCTCGCCCGCCGACATCAGAACGCCGGTGACGATCGACTTGCAGCGCCGGACCTCGCCGCGCATGTCCTCAAGCTCCTGGGCCAGCTCCGGGTTGCCCGCGAAGATCGGCATCCGCCGCCAGTCGCCCAGGATCACGTCCAGGGTCGCCAGGGGCGTGCCCAACTCGTGGGCCGCGCCAGACGCCAGGAGGCCCATGCGGACGATGTGGGTCTCCTCGGCCGCCCGCTGCCGAAGTTCGGCCAGCCGCGCGTCGTGTCGACGCAGGTTGGCGTTGATCCGCCCGACGAAGGTGACCAGCAACAGGGCGTCGAGCACGATGCCCAGCAACATGCCCATCAGGAAGAGGTCGAAAAAGGCCTGATCGCTTAGCCCAGAGGCGATAATCGGCCGATTGAAGCTCAGCAGCATCACGAAGCAGAACGTGGTCAGCGCCACGATCGCCCAGGTCGCCCACGCCTCCAGCAGCACCGCGCCGAGGATCACGTGCAGCAGATAGAGGGTCGTGAACGGGTTGGTGGCGCCGCCGCTGAAATAGAGCTGAGCGGTCAGGGCCAGAGCATCGAGAGCCAAGGCCGCGAACAGGTCATACGGTCCCAGCGGGGCGCCGCGCTTTAGCCGCAGCAGGCTGAACAGGTTCAACGCCACCAGGCCCGCCAGCACCAGCATCATCGCCGCCAGCGGCACCTTGAAGCCGAGGCTGAAATGAACCGCCAGGATGGTGACGACCTGGCCCAGCACCGCGATCCAGCGCAGGTGGATCAGCTGCAGCATGTTCTGGCGGGCGATGGCGTCGGCCGGACCGTTGGCGTTTTCGGCCGCGCGCGCGCCCGAGAGCCATCCCGAGACGCCGGAGATCACCATGCTGGCCGTCGGCGTCATGCCCGTCGCGTCTCCCGCCTCGCCTCGCGCCACACGTAGACGCCCGCGCCGCCGGTCAGCAAGGCCAGGCCAAACCACGTCAGCGCGTAGACCAGATGACTGTTGGGGAACCGCACCACCGTCAACCCGCCCAGCGGCCAGCCGCCTGGATTGGGCGCGCCATCGGCGTCCACGAAATACGGCGCGACTTCGGAAAGACCCTTCGCGGTCGCGATGGCCTGCACATCACGGGAATACCAGCGGCCCTCTCTCGGCCGGTTCGCGCGTAGGAACCCGCCATGGGGCTCGCTCAAGCGCAGCAGTCCGATGACGGAGACGGGCCCCTTTACCTGACCGGCCGCCCGGGTGCTGGCCAGCCTGAGGTCGCCCGGAACAAAGCCTCGGTTCACCAGGACCGTGAAACCTTGGTCGACTCGCAACGGCGTCATGACCCAGAAGCCCGCGCCCTTCTCGGTCACGGCCTGGACCAGAGTCTCGCGGGCGTGATCGTAGACGCCGGTCAGCGCCACGCGGCGGTAGGCGTCGGCTTGGCCGGAGATCCCGGCCCAGGTCGCCGGCCCAGGCGCGGGAACGGGCGCGGCGTGAATACGCCGCTCGACGCTCGCGATCAGATCAAGCTTCCAGGCCCGGCGCTGAACCTGCCAAGCGCTCAAGCTCAGGAACAGCACGGTGAGGACGGCGCAGAGGCTGATGAAGAGGATAGCCCCGGCGCCGCCGCTCGCGGACCGCCTCAAGGCATCTGCTGCATGTCGTGGGCGGTCACCGGCATCATGTGGGTATTGAGGTTGTGCATCACCCAGAGCGATCCGCTCAGCGTGATCACGACCAGGATCAGGGTGAACATCAGGGCCAGCAGGGTCCATCCGCCTTCCGAACGCGAGTTCATGTGCAGGAAATAGATCATGTGGACCAGCACCTGGATCACCGCCAGCCCCATCACCGCCACGGCGGTCATCTGAGCGGTCGGCAACACATGGCCCATGACCAGCCAGAACGGGATGGCCGTCAGGATCACCGCCAGGACGAAGCCGATGACATAGTCCTTCAGGCTGCCGTGACCGGCGTCGTGGCCGTGACCTTCGTGCGCGCCGGGGGCGTGAGTGTCGGCGGCGGTCATTTCAGGGCTCCCAGCAGATAGACGAACGAGAAGACGCCGATCCAGATGACGTCGAGGAAGTGCCAGAACATCGACAGGCACATCAGACGGCGACGCATGGCCTCGTCGAGCCCGCGCTGGCCGACCTGGACCATCAGGGTGACCAGCCAGATGATGCCGAAGGTCACGTGCAGGCCGTGCGTGCCGACCAGCGTGAAGAACGACGACAGGAAGGCGCTGCGCTGAGGCCCCGCGCCCTCGTGAATCAGGTGGGCGAACTCGGTCAGCTCCAGCGTCAGGAAGCCGGCGCCGAACAGACCCGTGATCGCCAGCCAGACCAGGGTCGGCGTCTTGCGGCCCGCCTGGGCGGACAGCATCGCGAAGCCGTAGGTGATGGACGAGAACAGCAACAGCCCGGTGTTCACCGCCACGACCGGCAGCTCGAACAGGTCCGCGCCCGACGGGCCGGCCGCGTAGTTGCGCCCCAGCACCGCATAGGCCGCGAACAGCACGGCGAAGATCAGGCAGTCGCTCATCAGGTAGATCCAGAACCCCAGCAGGGTCCCGTTCTCCGGATGGTGCTCCTCGGTCATGTGGAACCGATCGGCGTCGGCCGCGGTCAGGGTTTGAGCGTGAGAGGCCATGGTCAGGCGAGGCTCCGCAGGGCCTGGGTGCGCTCGTCCTCGACGCGGACGACCTCCTCGGCCGGGATGTAGTAGTCACGTTTGAAGTTGAAGGTGTGGACGATCGTCGAGGCGATCAGCGCCACGAACGACAGCGCCGCCAGCCACCAGATGTGCCAGATCATCGCGAAGCCCAGCACCGTGCTGATCCCGGCCAGCACCACGCCGGCGCCGGTGTTGGCGGGCATGTGGATTGGGATGAAGCCGCTGGTCGGGCGCTCATACCCCCGCTGTTTCATGTCCCACCAGGCGTCGATCTGGTGGATGACCGGCGTGAAGGCGAAGTTGTAGGCCGGCGGCGGCGACGAGGTCGCCCATTCCAGGGTGCGGCCGCCCCACGGATCGCCGGTCACGTCGCGCAGCGCCTCGCGATCGCGGATGCTGACGATGATCTGGACCAGGAACGCCAGGATGCCGAACAGAATGATCACGGCGCCGATGGCGGCGATCACGAACCAGATCTGCAGCGAGGGGTCCTCGAAGTGGTTCAGGCGACGGGTGACGCCCATCAGCCCCAGCACGTAGAGCGGCGCGAAGGCGACCCAGAAGCCGACCAGCCAGCACCAGAACGAGACCTTGCCCCAGAACGAATTGAGCTTGAAGCCAAAGGCCTTGGGGAACCAGTAGTTGATGCCGGCGAACATGCCGAACACCACGCCGCCGATGATCACGTTATGGAAGTGCGCGATCAGGAACAGGCTGTTGTGCAGGACGAAATCGGCGGGCGGAACGGCCAGCAGCACGCCGGTCATGCCCCCGATCACGAAGGTGACCATGAAGCCGACCGTCCAGAGCATGGGCGTCTCGAAGCGGATACGGCCGCGGTACATCGTGAACAGCCAGTTGAAGATCTTCGCGCCCGTCGGGATCGAGATGATCATCGTGGTGATCCCAAAGAACGAGTTCACGCTGGCGCCCGAGCCCATCGTGAAGAAGTGGTGCAGCCACACCAGGTACGACAGGATGGTGATGACCACGGTGGCGTAGACCATCGAGCTGTAGCCGAACAGGCGCTTGCCGCAGAAGGTGGACACCACTTCCGAGAAAACGCCGAAGGCCGGCAGGATCAGGATGTAGACTTCCGGGTGGCCCCAGATCCAGATCAGGTTCACGTACATCATCGGGTTGCCGCCGAAGTCGTTCGTGAAGAAGTTCGTGTAGAGGTAACGGTCCGCCGTCAGCAGGGCCAGGGTGGCGGTCAGGATCGGGAAGGTCGCGACGATCAGCACGTTCGTGCACAGCGACGTCCAGGTGAAGACCGGCATCTTCATCAGGCTGAGCCCGGGCGCGCGCATCTTGATGATCGTGACGATCAGGTTGATGCCCGACAGCGTGGTGCCCACGCCCGCCACCTGCAGCGCCCAGATGTAGTAGTCGACCCCGACGTCGGGACTGTAGGCCAGGTTCGAGAGCGGCGGGTAGGCCAGCCAGCCCGTGCGGGCGAACTCGCCGACGAACAGCGACAGCATCACCGTCACCGCGCCGCCGACCGTCATCCAGAAGCTGAAGTTGTTCAGGAACGGAAAGGCCACGTCGCGCGCGCCGATCTGCAGCGGCACGACCAGGTTCATCAGGCCCGTCACCAGCGGCATCGCCACGAAGAAGATCATGATCACGCCGTGGGCTGTGAAGATCTGGTCATAGTGGTGAGGCGGCAGGTAGCCGGCGTGATCGCCGAACGCGATCGCCTGCTGCGCCCGCATCATCAGCGCGTCGGCGAAGCCGCGCAGCAGCATGACGATCGCCAGGATGATGTACATCACCCCGATCTTCTTGTGATCCACGCTGGTCAGCCACTCGCGCCAGAGATAGCCCCAGGCCTTGTAGTAGGTCAGCAGGCCCAGCACCGCGACGCCGCCCAGGGCGACGACCGCGAAGGTGGCGAGCAGGATCGGCTCGTGGAACGGAATGGCGTCCCAGGTGAGACGGCCGAAGAGGAATTTGACGAGATCCGGGGACATTGAGGTCTCTAGGCTGAATCAGCGGGCGACAGACGCGGTCGTGGCTTTGGGCGGGGCGCAGAGCGCGGCGACGAACGCGCGCAGACCGCCCTCCCCGCGCCGGACGCGCTTGTCGTATTCCAGGGTGGTGACGTTGTAGACGCCGGCCATGCCGAGGCCGCCGGCCGCGTCGATGCGCATCATGTCGTGCTGACACATCTTGCCAGGCTCGACACAGCGATTGACGGCCGCGTCGAACAGGTCGCGATCGACCGATGCGAAGCGCTGCACGGGGGTCTTCTGGCTCGGCTTTTCCAAGACGAGATAGACCGAACGGTTCAGCTCGCCCTTGCCGCCGCGGACGTCCCGCGCCCATTGCTGGAAGTCGGCCTGGCTCAGGCCATGGAACTTGAAGCGCATGTCCGAGAAGCCCGCGCCGCTGTAATTGGCCGAGAAGCCCTCGTACTCGCCGGGCTTGTTGATCACGGCATGCAGCTGGGTCCGCATCCCGGGCATGGCGTAGATCTGGCCGGCCAGGGCGGGAACGTAGAACGAGTTCATCACCGACGAGCTGGTCAGGTCGAAATCGATCGGCGTGTCGACTGGCGCGGCCAGTTCGTTGACCGTGGCGATTCCCAGCTCCGGATAGATGAATAGCCATTTCCAATCGAGGGCGACCACCTGGACCTTCAAAGGCTTCGTGGCGGCGGCTCGGCCGGGCGCGATGCGGTCCAGCGGTCGATAGGGGTCCAACAGATGCGTGCTGGTCCAGGTCACCGCGCCCAGGATGGTGATGATCACCAGCGGCGCGGCCCAGATCACGATCTCCAGTCGCGTCGAATGGTGCCAATCGGGATCGTACTTCGCCGCTTCGTTCGAGCGACGGTACTTCCACGCGAACAGCAGCGTGAGAATGATCACCGGCACGATGATCAGCAGCATCAGCACGGTGGCGATGATGATCAGGTCGCGCTGCTGCGCCGCGATATCCCCGGAGGGGTTCATCACGACCATCTTGCAGCCGCCGAGGGCCAGCAGGAGCGGCGCGACGGCGATTTTCTTCAACGCTTGCATGGGGGAGTAACGATCGGGCGGGTGGTTAGGACGCATGGCCGGCCGCGATAATGGATGGCGCCGCGCCGCGACATTGGACGGTTTGTCCTAGGTCAAAAAATGCCGCCCGCAGCGCGCCGGAGCCGAACACCGTTCAAGACGTTTGCCAGACCCGTCCGTTTGGTCTCATGCTGCGCCTTAGAACGCCGAAAAGGCGACGGGACCGACGGGACGGAACGGCAGGAAAAGGCGCGTAACGCATATGGCTCAGCAATTCGTAATCCCCACGTCGTCGGGCCTGGAGCGCGACGCCCGAAGACTCCACGCCGACCACAAGGGGGTCCGCCCCGGTGAGATCGCCATCGGTGTGGTGATTGGTCGCACCTCCGAGTTCTTCGACTTCTTCGTCTACGCGATCGCCTCGGTGCTGGTGTTTCCCCAGCTGTTCTTCCCGTTCGTCGATCGACTGACGGGCGTTCTGCTGTCGTTTGGCGTCTTCGCCCTGGCCTTTATCGCCCGTCCCATCGGCTCGGCGATCTTCGGCATGATCGACCGCCGCCACGGCCGAGGCGTGAAGCTGACCATCGCGCTGTTCCTGCTGGGCGGCTCGACCGCCGCCATCAGCTTCTTGCCTGGCTACGCCGCGGTTGGACCTCTGGCCATCTGGGCCCTGGCGGCCTGCCGCGTCGGACAAGGCCTGGCGCTGGCCGGCGCCTGGGACGGCCTGGCCTCGCTGCTGGCGCTGAACGCGCCGGAGAACAAGCGCGGCTGGTACGCCATGATCCCGCAACTGGGCGCGCCGTTCGGCTTCATGCTGGCCAGCGGCCTCTTCGCCTATTTCGTCGCGAGCCTGGGGGCCAAGGACTTTCTGGACTGGGGCTGGCGCTATCCGTTCTTCGCGGCCTTCGCCATCAACGTGGTGGCGCTGTTCGCCCGCCTGCGCATCGTGGCCACCGACGAGTTCGGCGCCCTGTTCGAGCGTCGCGAACTACGCCCTGCCCGCTTGACCAACCTGATCCGCCACGAGGGCGGCAACGTAATCATCGGCGCCTTCGCCCCGCTGGCCACCTTCGCCATGTTCCATCTGGTGACGGTGTTCCCGCTGTCGTGGGTGACGCTGCACCAGCCCGACGAAGCCCTAACCTTCCTGCGGATCGAGCTGGTTGGCGCTCTGGTGGGCGTGGTGTCCATCATGATCTCGGGCTGGATCGCCGATCGGATCAATCGCCAGAACCAACTGGCCCTCTCGGCCATTCTGATCGGCGGCTTCAGCCTTCTCGCGCCGCGCCTGATGGACGCCGGAAGCGGCGGCCGCACCGCCTATGTGCTGATCGGTTTCGCGATCCTGGGCCTGTCCTTCGGTCAAGCCGCCGGCGCGGTCAGCTCGCGGTTCTCCAAGCGCTTCCGCTATTCGGGCGCGGCCCTGACGTCGGACCTGTCGTGGCTGATCGGCGCGGGCTTCGCCCCGTTGGCGGCCCTCAGCCTGGCCAGCTTCTGGGGCCTTCCGGCCGTTGGTCTCTATCTGGCCTCTGGCGCGGTCGCCACGTTGGTCGCCCTGACCATCGATCGGCAGAAGCGCCTGCGCGCCCAAAAGATCTAAAAGCCCATGGCGAGCGCGGCGCGACCGCGCTCGCCAGTCAGGATCAGTCGGCCGCGGCGTGCGCCCCGCCGCCGCTCATCGCCCGCTTGGTCAGCCAGATCAGCGGGATCAGGATCACGCAGAGCCAGGCCGAGACGCGGAAGAAGTCGAGCGCCGCCAACAAATAGGCCTGATTGATCACCTGCTGAGTGACCGCCCCAACCGCCTGCAGATGGCTCATCCCGGTCGCCTGTAGCTTGCCGACCGCGTCGATCCACGCAGGGCTGCCCGAACTCATCGTTTCGGCCAGGCGCGTCTGGTGCACGGACTCGCCCCGATCCCAGATCGTCGTCGCCAACGAAGCCGCGAAGCTGCCGGCGGTGATCCGCGAGAAGTTCGACAACCCCGAGGCCTGCGGCGTCTGCTGCGGCGGAATGCCGTTCAGCGAAATGGTCACCATCGAGATGAAGAAGGTGCTCATCGCCACGCCTTGCACCAGCATCGGCATGACCAGCGCCCAGAAGTTGGCGTCCGGCGTGTAGCCCGAGCGCATGTAGAACGACAGAGCGAACGCGGCCAGAGACAGCGTCGCCATCCAGCGGGCGTCCACCTTGCCCATCAGGCGGGCCATGAACGGGGTCAGGAACACCGCCACCACGCCGCTGGGCGCGGCCACCAGACCGGCCCAGGTCGCGATGTAGCCCATCCGAGTCTGCAGCCACAGCGGCAGCAAGAGGTTGTTGCCGAAGAACACCGCGTAGCCCAGGCAGAAGGCGATCGTGCCGATCACGAAGTTGCTGGAGCGGAACAGCGACAGGTCGACGATCGGGTTCTTCTCGTTCACTTCCCAGATTACCCAGGCGATGAAAAAGATGATCGCCAGGATCAGCTCCACGACGATGGCCGGCGACGAGAACCAGTCGGCCTCCTTGCCGGTGTCCAGCATGACCTGCAAAGCGCCGACCCAGATCAGCAGCAGCATGAAACCGGTGCGATCGATCGGCAGCTTGCGGGTCGGGGTCTCGCGGCTGGCCATGTTGCGCCAGCAGATGACCGCGCAAAGGATGCCGACGGGGACGTTGATCAGGAAGATCCACGGCCAGGAGATGTTATCGGAGATGTAGCCGCCCAGGATCGGACCACAGATCGGCGCGACCAGCGTGGTCATCGACCAGATCGCCAGGGCCGTGCCCCGCTTGTTGGGTGGGAAGATCATGATCAGTAGGGCTTGCGACCCGGGGATCATGGGTCCCGACACCGCCCCTTGCAGGATGCGGAAGAAGATCAGCGACTCCAGGTTCCAGGAGACGCCGCACAAGAACGAGGCGATCGTGAACAGGATCACCGAGGCCACGAAGGTCTTGACCACGCCATAGCGGCCCATCAGCCAGCCCGTCAGCGGCACCGAAACGCCGTTGGCGACGGCGAAGGCGGTGATCACCCAGGTGCCCTGGCTGGAGCTGACGCCCAGATTGCCGGCGATGGTGGGGATCGAGACGTTGGCGATGGTGCTGTCCAGCACCTGCATGAAGGTGCCCAGCGCCAAGGCGATCGAGGTGACAGCCAGCAGTCCGCCCGCCATGGGCGGCGGACCTGAGGCTTGAGAGGGATCGGACGCCATGGGACGTCTCCTTGCGAACGCTGGATTACTTCGCGACGTCGATCTTGGCCTTCATCGACAGGCCCACGCGGAGGGGGTGCTTGGCGAGATCGGCCGGGTCCAGGGTGATGCGGACGGGAACGCGCTGAACGACCTTGATCCAGTTTCCCGAGGCGTTCTGGGCCGGGATCAGCGAGAAGGCCGAACCGCTGCCGCCGGCCAGGCCCTTGACCTTGCCGTGGAACTTCACGCCGCCGCCGTAGAGGTCGGAGGTCAGGACGACCGGTTGGCCGGGGACCACCTTCTTCAGCTGCACTTCCTTGAAGTTGGCATCGACATAGGCCTCGCGGACCGGCACCACGGCCATCATCGGCGCGCCGACCGCCACCTGCTAGCCGACCTGCACCGACTTGCGAGCCACCACGCCATCGACCGGCGCGCGCACCACGGTGCGGGCCAGGCTCAGGCGAGCCGCCTCGAGGCGCGCCCGCGCGGCCAGGACCTCGGGGTTCTCACCAACGGAAGCGCCAGAGATCAGCACGGTGTTGGCTTCGCGAGAACCCAGGGCGGCGTCGCGGCTGGCTAGGGCCTGGGCGCGGACGGCTTGGGCGGCGTTCAGCGCGGCCTGGGCGTTGGCGAAGCGGTTCTGGGCGGCGGTCAGCTCGTCGCCCGACACGGCGCCCTGCGACACCAGGGCCTGGCGACGCGAGAGGTCCACTCGGGCGCGTTCGACGTCGGCTTTCGCGGCGGTGATCTGGGCGTCGGCGCGGGCCACATCGGCCTGACGGGCCTCGAACTGCCCCGCAAGGGCCGTATCGGAGGCGAAATAGCCCTTCACCTTGCGCTCGGCCTGACCCAAGGCGGCCTCGGCCTGGGCGACGGCGATGCGGGCGTCGGCGTCGTCGATGATCACCAGAGGATCGCCGGCCTTCACGGCCTGGGTTTCCGAGACGAAGATCTTGGCCACCGGACCGGGCGACAGGGCCGTGACCTGGGCGGTCTCGGCGCCGACATAGGCGTCGTCGGTCTCGACATAGTGGCTGTCGAAAGCCAGCCACCAGGCGCCATAGCCGACGACGCCGATGGCGACGGCCCCGCCCAGCAGGGTCAGTTGCTGGCGGCGCTTGGCGTTGGAAGCGACCTGTGTCGCGGGAGCGGGCTGAGCGGGATCGGACATGTTCGTAAGTCCTAGAGTGCGAATGTCGGGAGGGTTCAGGCGCCGGTGAAACCGCCGCCGAGGGCGCGGACCAGGGCGATGTCGAGGGCGAAGGCGCGGCTTTCCAGGTCGGCGACCACCCGGCGCTGGGCCAGTACCGACTGCTCGGCCAGCAGCACCGATTGATAGGTCGACAGCTGGCCTTCGTAGCGTAGGCGAGCGATGCGGTAGGCGTTCTCGTTGGCCGTCAAGGCGGCGCGGGCGTCGGCCAGGCGGCTGGTCAACGCCTTTTGGCTGGCGGCGACGTCGGCGACCTCGCGCAAGGCTTGGGTCAGGGCGCCGTCATAGCTGGCGACAGCCGCGTCGCGATCGGCCTCCGCGCCGCGCAGCCCGGCGCGCAGACGACCGCCCTCGAAGATCGGCAGGCGCAGGGCCGGCCCGACCTGGCCGATGTCCGAACCGCTGGCGAACAGCTTGTCGAGATAGAGCGACTGATAGCCGATGAAGCCCGTCAGGTTGATGTCGGGATAGAACGCCGCCTTGGCCTGCCTGGTCCGCGAGGTCGCGGCCTCGGCGCGCCACTTGGCGGCCACGACGTCGGGACGTCGGCCGATCAGATTGGCCGGCAGGTTCTCGGGCAGGCCGAAGGGCTTCAGCGTGGCGGCCGCCGGACGGACGATAGCCAGGCCGCGATCCGGCCCCGCGCCGACCAAGGCGGCCAAGGCGTTGCGGGTCAGGGCGATCTGCTCGTCGAGCGCGGAAAGCTCCGCTTTCGAGGCCGGCGGACCGGCGGCCGCCTGTTCGCTTTCGGCCTTGGTGTCGAGCCCGTTGGCGACGCGCTTGGCCACCAGGTCGCTGGTTTCCTGGCGGAGGCGCACGGCCTGTTCGGCGACGTCGCGCTGGGCGTAAAGGCGCGAAAGCTCGGCATAGGTCGAGGCGACGGCGGTCGAAAGGGTGAGCCTGGCCTGGGCGGCGTCGGCCTCGGCGGCCTTGACCTCCGACGTGGCGGCGGCGATGGCGGCGCGGTTCTTGCCGAAGAAGTCCAGCTCCCAACTGGCGTCCAGCGCTAGGCGGCCGTAGCTGTTGTAGCCCTGGGGCACGAACTGCGCCGGAATGCCGAGATTATAGCTCTGCTTGGCCTCGTTGGCGTCGGCGCTGGCGCCGATGCGCGGCAGGTCGGCGGCCTTGGCCTGGCTGACCAGGCTCTGGGCGCGACGCAGACGCGCCTCGGCGGCCGCCAGCGTCGGCGAGCCTTTGAGGGCTTCATCCTCGAGAGCGTTCAGCTGGGCGTCGCCGTAGCCTTTCCACCAGGCGTCCGCCGGCCAGTCGGCGACGGGCGCGGCGATCAGGGTCTGGGCGGTCTCGTAGGCCGATGCGGCCTTGGCGACCCGCGCCGCCTGAGCCGGGGGCAGACTGGCGCAGGCGGCTAGGATCAAGGCGCTGGCCGCGGCGAGATAGGGTCCGTTACGGCGCGAGGCGGCGGCGGGAAAGGTCGTCATGGGGAGAACCTTGATGTGACCGTACGGTATAGTCATATGCGTAGCCAGCAAGTAGGCTCCGCTTGCGGCGCCGTCAAGGAGACCGTACCGTACGGTCGAGAGATATTTTGATGGACATCAAGCCCCGCAAAGACCGCGACTCGCGTCGTGAGGCCATTCTGGACATCGCGGCGGAACTCTTCTTGAACGAAGGGTTCGAAGCGACATCGATGTCGACCATCGCCGCGCGGGTCGGCGGCTCGAAAAGCACGCTCTATAACTACTTCAAGAGTAAGGAAGAAATCTTCCAGGCCCACGTCGAACGCTACTGTAACTGGCAGAGCGAAGAGATGTTCCACCTGCTGGACGACGAAGGCGACGATGTGAGCGCGGCCTTGACCCGGATTGGTCGACGCTATGTCACCAACGTCATGTCCGACCGCAATATGCGCCATTTCCGCCTGATCGTGTCGGCGGCCGAGCGGTCGCCGGAGCTAGGCAAGGCGTTCTACGAGGCCGGCCCCTTGCGCGGCGCGCGCTTGCTGGGCGGCTTTCTGGCGCGGATGCGAGACAAGGGCCTGATCGACGCCGCCGATCCCCTGAGCGCGGCGCACCAGTTCATCGGTCTGTGCCAGAACCGGATGCTCAAGTCGCGTCTCGTCGGCCATTCCAGCGAGCCCACCCGCCAGGAAGTCGACGCCGAGGTCGACGCGGCGGTCAGGACGTTCGTAGCCGCCTTCGCGCCGCGCGCCGCGCCATAGCCCCGCGGCTCCTCGCTCCCGGCGACCGAGGACGCCAGACCTTCCCCTTGGTCATCTGACGAATTCGTGTGTTGGGGTTTATCGCCCTGGCGCCGCAGGCTGCGCCTCGAGTGGAACGGAGCCCACCATGACCGAACGTGTCTTTCGCCAGGGCGACATGCTGCTGCGCACCGGCGTCGATCTGCCCCATCTCGGCGTCTTTTCCGGACAGGTCTATGAGGTGGAGGATTTCCACCATCATTCGGACGGCCTCTATGTGAAGGGCGTTCCGGAGGGCCTGGACCCCGCGAGCTTCAGGCCCGTCGAGGAAGTCTCGGCCTAGGACGGCCTCCTGGCTAGCGCCTTGGACGCGCGGACCTTGGTCCGCGCGCTTTTGTCGTTGGGGGGCGTCTATTCCGGCGCGACCGCCTCGGCCGTATCCCCGCCCAGCGCCCGATAGAGATCGACCCGATTGATCGCGCCCTGCAACTCGATGGCCACGAAGGTCTTCTGGGCGGAATAGTAGGTGCGTTGGGCGTCGAGGCTGGCAAGGAAAGACTGATTGCCAACCCGATAGCGCGCGTCGGCCAACCTGTAGCTGTCGGCGGCCGCGTCAAGCTGAAGCTGGTCGGCGGCGCGCTCGTCGTCGATCGTGCCTTGGCGCGCCAAGGCGTCGGCGGTCTCGCGGAACGCCGATTGGATCGCCTTCTCGTAGCTGGCCAGGGCCGCGTCGCGTTGCGCCTTGGCGTAGGCCAGGCCCGCCCTCCCCGCCCCGGCCTGGAAGATCGGATAGGACACGCCGCCGCCCGCCGAGTAGCTGAAGGCTCCGCTTTGAAATAACGAGGAGAGGGCCGAGCTGGCATAGCCCGCCGCCCCCGTCAGCGTGATGCGCGGAAACAGCGCCGCGCGGGCGGCGCCGACCTGGGCGTCCAGAGCTCGCAGTTGATGCTCCGCCTGGGCGATGTCCGGACGCCGCAGCAGGACGTCCGAGCCGACGCCCGCGGCGACCTGGGTCAGGGTCGGCGCGGCCTCCTCGATCGACGTCGGCAGGAGCGCCGGGTCGATGGGCGCGCCGACCAGAAGTTGCAGGGCGTTGATATCCTTGGCCACCGCCGTGCGCTGGCGGGCGATGTCGGCCTGGGCCGCGGCCAGGATCGTCTGGGCCTGCCGCAGGTCGGTGCGCGGCGCGACGCCGCCCTTCAGGCGAGCGTCGGTCAATTGAACGCTGCGCTGGGCGTTGTCGACGGTCTGTTGCGCGATGCGCAGCAAGCTGTTGTCGGCGGCGTAGGTCAGCCAAGCCTCGGCGACGTCGGCCACGAGGATCAGCCGCGTCGCTCGGGCGGCGTATTCGGTGGCGAAATACCTTTGCCGGGCGGCCTCGGTTAGCGAAGCCACGCGGCCGAAAAGATCCAGCTCGAAGCCGGTGACGCCGAGCGAGGCCGAATAGGCGTCGCCGCGGGTGGCCGGGCTGGCGCCGTCGCCGCCCCCGTGATTGTACCGGCTCGAAAGATCCACCTCGGGAAAGCGAGAGGCGCGCTGAACGCGGTACTGGGCGCGCGCGGCCAGGATGTTGTCGGCGGCCGCGCGCAGGTCACGATTATTGGCCAGCGCCTGATCGACCAGCGTGCGCAGCCGCGCATCGGTGAAGACGTCGGCATAGCGGATCGGCGGCGCGGCATCGGCGGGCTGAACCGGATAGACGCCGCCGGTTGGCAGGGTCGCCGGGGTCGGCGCCTTCGGACGCGCATAGGGCGTCTGCATCGCGCAGGCCGCCAGAACGCTGGAGGCGGCCACGAGGGTCAGGAGGCGGCGCATCAGGCGAGCTCCTCTTGGCCGGCGGCGGCCGGCGGCGGCGCGCCATGACCTCGATGCCGCCGCCATCCGCGACGCACCAGAATGAAGAAGAGCGGGATGTAGAAGATCGCCAGGATCGTCGCCGTCAGCATCCCGCCGATCACCGACGTGCCGATGGCGATCCGGCTGTTGGCGCCGGCCCCGGTAGAGATGGCCAGCGGCAGTACGCCGAAGATGAAGGCCAGGCTGGTCATCAGGATCGGACGCAGGCGGATGCGGGCAGCCTCCAGCGCGGCCTCCATGACCGGTTGACCGCGCCGCTCGCCCTGCTCGGCGAATTCGACGATCAGGATGGCGTTCTTGGCGGCCAGGCCCATCGTCGTCAGCAGACCGATCTGCAGATAGACGTCATTGATCAGGCCCCGGATCGTCACGGCCAACACCGCCCCCACCAGGCCCAGGGGCACGACCAGCAGGACGGCCACCGGGATGGACCAGCTCTCGTACAGCGCGGCCAGACATAGGAACACGACGAGCAGCGACAGGGCGTAGAGCAATGGCGCCTGACCGGAGGACAGCCGCTCCTGATAGGACAGGCCCGACCAGGCGATCGTCACGCCCGGAATCTGGCTGGCCAGCTCCTGGATCCGGTTCATCGCGTCGCCGGAGCTACGGCCGTTCCCCGCCGAACCGTTGAACTCATAGGACGGGATGCCGTTGAACCGCGACAGCGTCGTCGGCGCCTGCGACCATGAGGTGGTCGAGAACGACGAGAACGGCGCCATCTGGCCGGACGATCCCCGCACGAACCACTGTCCCAGGTCCGAGGGCTGCGAGCGATAGGGCGCGTCGCCCTGCACATAGACGCGCTTGACCCGTCCGCGATCGACGAAATCATTGACGTACCGGCCGCCCCAGGCCGTCGATAGGGTGGCGTTGACGTCGGCCTGGGTCAGGCCCAGCGAGGCCAGCTTCTGAGCGTCGGTATCGACCTTGAAGGTGGCCACATCCGGCAACTCGGTCAGACGCACCGAGCTGAGATCCGGATCGTTGTTCGCCGCCGCCAGCAGTTTGTCGCGGGCGGCGTTGAACTCGGCGCGCGACATGCCGCTCGAATTCAGCAGCTCCATGGTGAAGCCGTCTGACTGGCCGAGACCTCGGATGGCCGGCGGCAGCAGGGCGAAGACCTGGGCGTCGCGGAAGCCTCGGAACGCCGACGTCGCGCGCGCGATGATGGCGTCGGCCGCGTTATCCTTGCCCTTGCGCTTGTCCCAGTCCGTGAAGTTCAGGAAGCCCGCGCCGGTGTTCTGGCCGTTGACCCCGCCGCCGCCGCCGCCGCTGACCGTGAACATGGTCTTGATGTTGGCGCCTTCGTTCTCGGCGAAATAGCGCTCGACCTGGCGCTGAACGTCGGCGGTCCGGCCCTGCGTGGCCCCGGCCGGCAAACGGATCTGCAGCGAGGCGCTGCCTTGGTCCTCGACCGGCAGGAAGCCGGTGGGCAACCGCACGAACAGCAGCACCAGCAGCACGCCGACCACGGCATAGATCGCCAGGAAGATCACCTTGCGTTCGATCACCACGCGCACCGCGTTCCGATAGGCGCGCGAGGCGTCGTCGAAGGCCGTGTTGAAGCGCTTGCCCCAGGAGCGGACCATGTGCGTCGGACCAGGGAAGGTCCGCGCCAGCCAATGGTCGTCCTCGTGCGCCTCCAGCTCCTTGCGAGGCTTCAGAAGCGTCGTGGTCAGGGCCGGGCTGAGGATCAGGGCCACCAGCACCGACAACACCATGGCCGAAACGATGGTCAGCGAGAACTGCCGGTAAATCACGCCCGTCGAGCCGCCGAAAAAGGCCATGGGCAGGAACACCGCGGACAGCACCAGGGCGATGGCGACCAGGGCGACGCTGATCTCCTTCATCGACTGGACGGTGGCCTCCCGCGCGGTCATGCCCGGGTTCTCTTCCATCAGCCGCTCGACGTTCTCGACCACGACGATGGCGTCGTCGACCAGAAGGCCGATGGCCAGCACCAGGCCAAACAGCGTCAGCGTATTGATCGAGAAGCCCGCGACGTAGAAGACGGCGAAGGTGCCGAGCAGAACCACCGGCACGGCGATGGCCGGCACCAGGGTGGCGCGCCAGCTCTGCAGGAAGACGAACATCACCACCACGACCAGCACGATGGCTTCGATCAGCGTCTTCACCACTTCCTCGATCGAGAGCTTGATGAAGTCGGTGGTGTCGTTGGCGTAGGCGAATTTGAGGCCCGGCGGGAAGCTCTTGGACGCCTTCTCGACCTGAGCCTTGACCAGCTCCGCGGTTTTCAGGGCGTCCGCCCCGGGCGCCAGCAGCACGGCGATGCCGGCGCCGGGATGCTGGTTCACGCGGCTGCGCGCATTGTAGTTCTCGGCCCCCAGCTCGACGCGGGCGACGTCGGCGAGGCGGACATTGGCGCCGTTGCTGTTGGCTTTCAGCACGATCTTGGCGAACTGGTCGGGTGTCTGAAGGCGAGACTGGGCCGTGACGGTGGCGTTCAACAGTTGGGTGTCGGGCACGGGCTGACCACCCAACTCGCCGGCGGCGACCTCGGTATTCTGGTTCTGGATGGCCGTGACGACGTCGCCCGGCGTCAGGCCAAAGCTGGCCAGCTTCTGCGGGTTCAGCCAAACGCGCATGGCGTACTGCGCGCCATAGACGTTGATGTCGCCCACGCCCGGCGTCCGCGCCAGATCATCTTGCAGATGCGAGACCAGGTAGTCGGAGACGTCCTGATTGGTCAGCTTGTCGGTGGAGTCGTAGACCCCGACCAGCAACAGGTTGTCGGGGTTGGACTTGCGAACGACCAGGCCCTGCTGCTGCACCTGGGACGGCAGGCGCGAGACGGCCTGTTGCACCTGGTTCTGAACCTGGACCTGGGCGATGTCGGGATTGACGCCCTTCTCGAAGGTGACGGTGATCGTCACCTGCCCGCGTGAGGTCGAGGACGAGCTGAAGTACAGCATCCCGTCGATCCCGGTCAGCGACTGCTCGATGACCTGGGTGACGCTGTTCTGGATCGCCTCGGCCGAGGCCCCCGGATAGGTGGCGCGCACCGAGACCTGTGGCGGCGCCACGTCGGGATATTGGGCGATCGGCAGACGCGTGATCGCGCCGGCGCCGGCCAGCATGACGATGATGGCGATGACCCAGGCGAAGATCGGCCGGTCGATGAAGACGCGAGACAGCATGATCCGTCAGCCGCCCTTCGCGCCGGACTTTTCGCCGCCCTTGCCGTCGCCGTCCTTGCGCGGCTTGATCTTCTGCGGCGCATCGGCCGGCACCGGCTTGATGGGCGCGTGCGGTTTGATCTTGCCCAGCCCCTGGGTGATGATCTTGTCGCCTGGGTTGAGGCCCTTGGTCACCACCCAGAAGCTGTCCTGGGTGCGACTGGCGACGATCTTGCGCGCCTCGGCGGTATTGTTCTGGCCGACGACGAAGACCGTGGCGTTGCCCTTCGGATCCCGCGAGACCGCCGATTGCGGGACCAGGAAGGCGCTGTTGTCGACCGCCTGGGCGAACCTGGCGCGCACGAACATGCCAGGCAGAAGCAGCCCCCGCGGATTGGGCATCCGGGCGCGAAGCGTCACCGTGCCGGTGCTCGGGTCAACGACGACTTCCGAAAATTCGACCACGCCCGTCTGGCCATAGTCACTGCCGTCTTCCAGGGTCAGGCTGACCTTGGCGCTGGCCGGGGTCGCGCCGCCGGCCGCCAAGGCCCGACGAAGGGCCAGCATGTCGGCGCTCGATTGCTGGATGTCGACATACATCGGATCCAGTTGCTGGATGGTCGCCAGCGGATTGGCCTGGTTGGCGCTGACCAGCGCGCCGACCGTATAGAGCGACCGGCCGATGCGTCCGCTGATCGGCGCCGGCACGGTCGTGAAGCGCAAATTGATCTTGGCCGTTTCCAGCGCGGCCTGCTTCTGAGCCAGGGCCGCGCCGGCTTGACGGGCCGAGGCCACGGCGTTGGTGTAATCCTGCTTGCTCACCGCCTCTATGGCGACCAGCGGCTTGTAGCGCTCGGCCAGGGCGTCGGCCGCCTCGCGATTGGCGCGCGCGTTATCGACGTCGGCCTGCGCCTGATTGACCGAGGCGCGATAAAGGCTGGGATCGATCTGGTATAGCGGCTGCCCCTGCTTGACGAAGGCGCCTTCGGTGAACAGGCGCTTTTCGATCACGCCCGAGATCTGCGGACGCACCTCCGAGCTCTGGTAGGCCACGGCGCGGCCGGTCAGTTCGGTCGTCAGCGGCACGCCCGTCGGTTGAACCACGATATAGCCCACCGTCGTCGGTCCCTTGCCGGGCCCGCCCTTCTTGGCGTCTCCCTTGGGCGCGCAGGCCGCGAGAGCCGTCATGAGAAGGAGCGCCGTGCATATGGACGCGGCGCGGTATGACGCAACCCGACGGTGATGAAACAAGACGACCTCTTTGTTTTTCATGACGTCCGGACCGAACCGACGACGGCCTTATAGCCGCCGAATCCTCCCCGGTCCCAGGGCATCGGCCATGCGCCGCGCGCCACCGAATTGCCCCAAAGCGCCATCGCGGACGATGCTCTATGACGCTTAGTTTGCAGGATCATGTCGTCGCCGTAGCCAAATCGCGCGACCGAGCACGGACGCGGCGGACAAGGCCATTCAATCCGAGCGCGATCACACCAAGACTTCCTCTATGGTTTCGATAAGAACAATCAGTTTTACCTATACGCGTTGAAGGCGCTTTCTAGTCCCGTCGGGAAACGACAGCCGGCGGACGCCAAAAGCGGAGAAAGACGACGATGACGACGAAGGTCGAGGACAGCGCCGGAGGCCAATGCCCGATGGGGCACGGACGTGGCGGCCGGGGAAATCGAGACTGGTGGCCGCAAAATCTGCGGCTGGACGCTCTCAATCAACATGCGCCCCGCTCCAACCCGATGGGCGAGGATTTCGATTACGCCGAGGCGTTCAAGGCCCTGGACCTGGACGCGGTGATCGCGGATCTGCACGCGCTGATGACCGACAGCCAGCCGTGGTGGCCGGCCGATTTCGGCCATTATGGCGGTCTTTTCATTCGCCTGGCCTGGCATAGCGCCGGCACCTATCGCGTCAGCGACGGCCGCGGCGGAGCGGGCGGCGGGCAACAGCGCTTCGCGCCTTTGAACAGCTGGCCGGACAACGCCAACCTCGATAAGGCGCGCCGCCTGCTGTGGCCCATCAAGCAGAAGTACGGCCAAAAGATTTCCTGGGCCGATCTCTACGTGCTGGCCGGCAACGTCGCCCTGGAGTCCATGGGCTTCAAGACGTTCGGCTTCGCCGGCGGTCGCGCCGATCAATGGGAGCCCGAGGAGCTCTACTGGGGGCCGGAAGGCTCTTGGCTGGGCGATGAACGCTATAGCGGCGAACGTCAGCTGCATCCCGCCTTGGGCGCGGTGCAGATGGGGCTGATCTACGTCAATCCGGAAGGCCCCAACGGCAATCCCGACCCGCTGGCCTCGGCTCGCGACATCCGTGAGACCTTCGCCCGGATGGCGATGAACGACGAGGAAACCGTCGCCCTGATCGCGGGCGGCCATACCTTCGGCAAGACCCACGGCGCGGGCGATCCTTCGCTGATTGGCCCAGAACCCGAAGCGGGCGCGATCGAGGACCAGGGCCTGGGCTGGAAGAGCCAGTACGGCTCTGGCGTCGGGGCCGACGCCATCACCGGCGGTCCCGAGGTGATCTGGACCCAGACGCCGACCCGATGGAGCAACCACTTCTTCGACAACCTGTTCAAATACGAGTGGGAGCTGGACGAGAGCCCGGCCGGCGCCAAGCAATGGCGGGCCAAGAACGCGGCGGCCGACATTCCGGACGCCTATGACCCGTCCAAAAAGCACGTGCCGAGGATGCTGACCTCGGACCTGGCCCTGCGCTTCGACCCGGCCTACGAGAAGATCTCGCGCCGCTTTTATGAGAACCCCGACCAGTTCGCCGACGCCTTCGCCCGCGCCTGGTTCAAGCTGACCCACCGCGACATGGGGCCGGTTCAGCGCTATCTCGGCCCGCTGGCGCCGAAGGAAACCCTGATCTGGCAGGATCCGATCCCCGCCGTGGACCACCCGCTGGTCGACGCCGAAGACGTCAAGGCGCTGAAGGAGCGGATTTTGGCGACGGGCCTTTCGGTCTCGGAGTTGGTTTCGACCGCCTGGGCCTCGGCCTCGACCTACCGCAAGTCGGACAAGCGCGGCGGCGCGAACGGCGCGCGGGTCCGTCTGGCCCCGCAGAAGGACTGGGAGGTCAACGATCCGCCCGTTCTGGCCAAGGTTCTGAGCGCGCTGGAGGCCGTCCAGACCGCGTTCAACGCTTCGGCGGGAGGCGGCAAAAAGGTGTCACTGGCCGACCTGATCGTACTGGGCGGCGCCGCGGCGATCGAGAAGGCCGCCCTGGACGCGGGCGCGCCCGTGCAGGTTCCCTTCGCGCCGGGTCGCGCCGACGCCACGGCCGAACAGACCGACGCGGCGTCGTTCGAGCCGCTGGAGCCGCTTTCGGATGGCTTCCGTAACTATCGTCGCGGCGGTCCCCAATTCATGGCGCCCGAAGAGGCCTTGGTCGACAAGGCTCAACTGTTGGGTCTGTCGGGCCCCGAAATGACGGTTCTGCTCGGCGGCCTGCGGGTCCTGGGCGCCAATAGCGGCGGCTCGAAGGACGGCGTCTTCACCGATCGTCCCGGCGTGCTGACGAACGACTTCTTCGTCAACCTGCTCGACATGGGCGTGACCTGGACCGCGACGGCCGCCAACGCGTTCATCGGTCGCGATCGCGTCACGGGCGAGGCGCGCTGGACGGCCACCCGCGTCGATCTGATCTTCGGCTCGCACGCCGAGTTGCGCGCCTTCGCCGAGGTCTATGGCAGCTCGGACGCGCGACAGAAGTTCGCGACCGACTTCGTGGCGGCCTGGAACAAGGTCATGAACGCCGATCGCTTTGACCTGAGGCCCCATTCTGGGATCTAGCCGGCGACATCCGATCAAGGGCGCTCGTCAAGCGGCGAGCGCCCTTTTTAGCGCCGGTCGTCAGGACGCTCGCAACGCGCGATCCGATCCTCGATTTCGGCCAGCACGGGCGGCAGGTCGGCGACGGTCTCGACGACATAGTGCGCCCCGGCGGCGCGCAGGGCTTCGGCGGACGCCTCGATCCGCGCGGCGCGCTCGACCTTGGGCAGCAGGGCCAGGGCGCTCTCTTCCAGGCCGACCCCATTGCCCGAGGCCGACAGTCCGATGGTCCAGGCGCCGACCTCCAGCCCCTCCCCTATGCCGACCGTGGCGTCATCGACCTTGACGCAAGCCCGCGCGGGCCAGGCGCCGAGTTCGACCAAAGCCTTCCACATCATCAGCGGCGACGGCCGGCCCGCCGCCGTCTCGCCGGCGCAAACCACGACGTCGGGCGCGTAACCCTGCTCCGCCGCCAGCGGCAAGATGTCGGCCATCATCGGGCGGGTGTAGCCGGTGGTCGAGCCGATCCCGACACCCCGCGCTCGCAGGTCGGCGACGACCCGGGCGGCGCCAGGAATCAGCTTGGCGCAGTCGCGGGCGGCGGCCCGCATCTTCGGCTCGACGGCGTCATGCAGACGGTCGACATCGGCCTCGGTCGCGGCGGCGCCATGGCGCTCGCGCCAAACGGCGGCGATGCGCGGCATGGCCAGTAGAGCCCGAACGTGGTCGCGCTTCGCCTTGCCCATGTCCATGCGAGCCTCGGCCTTCGAGATCTCGACCCCAGCCTCGGCGAACACCTCGCGGAGCGCCACGACGGGCGCTCGGCATCCGAAGTCGATCATGGTGCCGGCCCAGTCGAACACGACAGCCCGGATGGCGCTCTGGCTCACGCGGCGGTTCCTTGTTTTGGCAGGTCATAGAGGCCGGCGATGACCTCCTCGGCCAGGCCGAACGCGGTCGAGGCGCCCGTGCCGCTGGTCACGGTGACCAACCGCACGCGCGGCATCGGCGCTTCCACCAGGCTATGCCCCCGGGCCGAGGCGTAGGTGCCGGTCCAACGCTCCAGCACCGGCGGCGGCGCCTGGCCGAACACCTTGACGAACTCATCGAGGATCAGGGCGTCGACGTCGTCGCGGGCGAAGGGATCGGGCGTCGGCGCATAGTGGTGGCTGTCGCCGACCACCAGCGAACCATCGGCGCTCTGCACGACGATCAGGTGGATTCCGTGCTCCAGATGAGCGGCCTGTTCGGCCTCCAGCCGGGCGCGCAACGGTTCGGCCTGTGGCAGATCGGCATAGCCGAGATAACGGATCAGGCCGAGGTCGGACATCACCGGCGCCGGCAGCCGCCAGCCCGGATCCGCCAGCCTCAGCATCTGCAGCTTGCAACGCGTCACCTCGGCGCGCGCGAAGTGCTCGGGAAACAGGGTGATCAGGTCGTCGCCTGGGCAAGCGATGATGTTCTCGGCGCGGACGGGCCCGTCCGAAGTCTCCAGACGCCCGGTCTCGACGCTCCGCACCGCGACGCCGCGCCGGAAGGTCACCCCATGCGCGGTCTCCAGCCAAGCGGCGAGACGCGGGATGGCGGTGCGCGACTCGACGCGCAGATCGACCGTGCTGGCCAGGGCTCCCAACACGCGCCCCCCGCCCGGCAGCCGCTCGCCGAGATCGCCGGCGTCAAGCCATTGGCACCCTTGCGCCATCTCGGTCTCGAGAAAGGCCTTCAGAAGGGTCTTGGCCTCTGGCCGACGCGCGACCATCGTGAGGCCGCGTTGCAAGACCTCGATCCCGGCGGCGGGCGCGATCTCGCTCCACACCTGGGCCGACCGACGGGCGCGCCGCCAGACCTCGCCCCGAGCCTGGCCCGTCACCGTCACGAAACCAAAATTGCGCACCGAGGCGCCATTGGCCTGGGCGTCTCGGTCCAGGACGAGGACTCGTTTGCCAAGCCGCGCCGCCGCCAGAGCGTGAGCCAAGCCCACGATGCCCGCGCCGACCACGGCCAGATCGAACTTCTGTTCCAAATCCGTCATTCCTTACCGCCGCGACGGCCTAGATCCCTTGCTAAGACAACCCCGCGACGTCGAGAGGATCCAATGACCCTGTACGGCGGAAGCGGCCTAGAAAATGGAATTCAGGGTCGCCCAAACGGAGCATGACGCGCCGCGCGTCCAGAGCTTTGTGAACTCGTCCGCCATGCGCCGCCATCCTTTACTATCGGGCGCCTTGGTGACACGCGATTGAAGGTCAGCGAAGTCTTCAGGTCCGTTGACGGCATAGGGCCAAAAAGTCGAGGCCGGAAGAGGATGAGCCTCTCCCGGCCTGACGAGAACGACCTTCGGATCGGAACGCTCAGGGGGCCAGCTTGGCCGCCGCCAGTTCGGCCGCCGCCGCGTCGCGATCGGCCTTGAAGGCCGGATTGCGCAGCAGCTCCAAGGCCACCGCCGTCCCCAGCACCTGGCCGCCGACGATGTCGGCGCGGAAGTGCATCCCGCAAACCAGGCGGCTTTCGGCGTAGGTCTTGGCCCGCGCCAGCAGCGCCGGCGCGTGGCTGGGGGCGATGTCGGCCAGCACGACAGCCATGGAATAGCCCATGGTGGCGTGGCCGCTCGGATAGGAGCTCAGCGGCTCGTCCTCGCGGCTGCAGCTGGCCAGGCTGTTGTCGATCAGCCAAGGCCGCTTGCGCTGGAAGCGGTTCTTGGCGGCGTCGGCGGCGGCCTTCTCCTCGGCCCGGACCTCGGCCATCAGCTTGGCCGTGGCCGGAAGGGCCTTAAGGTCGAATCCCGCGCCCATGGCGTCGGAGAAGATCGAGGCGTTCTTGGTCTCGTCGTCGCTCTTGGCCTGGGCCAGGGTCGCCGGCGTGCGCGCGGCGACCACCGCGCGCAGCTCGGAGAGCTCCGAAGCGGCGGCGGCCGAGCCTTCCGCCGGCGGCGGCGGCAGGATGCGGCTGGCGTCCAGTTCGGCGGACGACAGCAGATGGGCCTTGAGCTTGGCGTCCTGAGCGTGCGCGCCGCCGACCGCGACGGTAGCCAGCAGGAGCGAGCAGAGAATGATGCGCGGCTTGGTCATGATCTCTCTCGCCTAGAAGTTGGCCTTGACGGAAATCTGGAAATTCCGCTCGGGCTGGAAGTAATATTGGTCGTAGTCGGTCGTCTTGCCCTGCTTGATGTTCGTGGCCTGCTGGCTGTCGAACAGATTGTAGACCGCGCCCTCGAGACGGTAGCGCCCCACGGTGTAGACCACCTTCAGGTCAGCCGATTGATAGGGCTTGATCCGGTAGGCCGCCGGTTCGCCTTCCGCGGACCACTGCTCGCCGGTGTACTTGTCGGCCAGCGACACCGACCATCCGCCCTGGCGGTACAGCAGGCCGACCGCCGCCGTAGACTTCGGCGCGCCGGAGATCTGCTTGCCGCCGGTGATGGTGACCGGCGTCCCGGCGATCGTGGTCGAGGCGCCCTGAGCCTTGGCCGAGTTCAACGAACCGTTGGCGAACACGAACAGGTGGTTCAGCGCCGCGTAGGTCACCGAACCCTCGAGGCCCTTGTAGGTGGCGCCGCCCAGGTTGAAGTTCACCGTCTCGGTGCCGACCGTCGTGGTCTGCAGCTTGTTGGTGAAATCGATGTAGTAGACGTCGGCGTCCACGGTGACGCGGCCGCCGTGATAGATAACGCCAGCCTGATAGTTGGTGGATTCCTGCGGCTTCAGCTGCGACAGGTTCGGGTTGACCACCTGGGTGACGCTGATGTCCGGCAGCAGGAAGCCCGTCGCATACTGGGCATAGGCCGCCAGGTTGTCGGCGATCTTGTAGTTCGCGGTCAGGAAATAGAGCGTCTTCTCGAAGCGCTTGGAGTCGTGGAACGGCAGACGCGACTTCTGATTGACGTCGGCGTCGACGAAGATCTTCTCGTTCACGTACTTGACGCCCGGCGTGATGGTCAGCGCCGGCGTGACCTTCCAGACGACATCGACGAACGGCTCGTACTGATCCCAGCCCGAGAACTGGTTGTACTCCAGGTACTGGGGCACGCCCGCCAGCACCTTCTGACGATAGTCTGGCGTGCGGCCGCCGTTGGCGCCGATGCCCAGGGTGGCGTCATAGTCCGACCGGAAACGGGGGCCGGTGTCGGCGTGTTCGAGCCAGAGGCCCGCCTTGATCTCGCCGAACGGAACCTGCTGGTTCAGGTGCAGGACGTCACCGTAGATCTTGTAGACGTTCAGCTTGGTGTAGCCGGGAATGTGACCGTTGACCGTGGGTTTGCCGCCCGGCGTGTAGGTGATCTGCAGACCCTTGCTGGCGGCGATGTCCGCCGGCGACAGGGTGACGTCCAGCGCCGACTCCGTATCGTTCTTGTAGTAGTAGGAGTAGAGCGTGTTCTCGAGCTTCAGAGTGTCGGTGATGCTGCCCGCGAGACGCGCGTAGTTGAAATAGGTGTGCTTGTTGACGACGTTGTACCCGTAGTAGTTCGGCGTCGTGGGATCATTGTTCAGGGCGTAGTTCTTGCCGTACAGCGCCACCTGGGTCAGCGTCGCGCCCGCGTTGTCGCTCTGATAGATCTTGGTGTAGTTCCAGGTGCCCAGCAACGTCAGGGCCCAGTCGCCCTTCAGCGGGATCACGCCGCGGACCAACTGGTTGTAGGCTTTGGCCTTGTTGTAGCTCAGATAGCCGTCGGTGCTCAGTTCCTGGAAGTTGAACAGGAACTTGGCGCCGTTCAGCTGATCGATCTTGCCGGTGCTCAGCTTGGTCACCGCCATCCAGGTGTTCCACGAACCGCCCGTGATCAGCTGCGAGCCGCCGCGATCGTCGCTCACTTCCGGCGAGAACAGGTTGACCGAGCCGCCGAACGACGCCACGCCCAGTTGGCTGGCTTCGCCCGGACCGCGATCGACCACGACCGCGCCGACCGTCGACGACGGGAAGAACGAGGTCGAGTGGTGGGTCGGGCCGTTGGCGTCCCCCCAGGGGATGCCGTCATAGGTGATGTTGTATTCGCCGTCCTTGAAGCCGCGCAGCACGGTCTTGGCCTCGCCCAGACCCGGGCCGTTGAATGACGTGCCCGACATGCTGGGCGCGAGATTGATGATCTGGTTGTAGTCGGCCGTGGTCGGCACGAACTGGTCGATGGTCTTGCGGTCGATGATCGCCTGGGGCTGGGTCGCGTTCAGCGAGGTCTTGGTCGGCGCGGCGTCAACGGCCTTGCTGCCGGCCGTGATGACCAACTCATCGACCCGGGTGCCGAAGTCGGCGTTTTCGGGGTCGATCTTCACGGGGTGGGTGCTGTCGGCGGGGTCGCCGGACGCGGCGGCCAAGGCGCCGGTGGCGACGACGCTCGCCGCCAGGATGGAACCCGCCAGCCAGACGGCCCTACGAGCGCGAAAGCGCGACAAAGAAGCTTGCATGATTGATCCCCTAGACCTGATCGACCGGCCGTTGCTTGGTCCGTGTTCGACAGTTGGCGGGTGAGAAACCGCGCGGCGCGGCTAGGGGCAAACCAAGCTTTGGTGACAGTTAAGTGTCTGTTTTTTTACAGTATCCACATTGGGGGAAATCAATCTTTTCGCCACGATGGGGCAAATCGCGAGATGGTTTTATAGAAGTCTTGCGCCCTCCCCATCCAGGTGAGACTCGTTCTCGACAGCTTGGCGGATTGAGCGCGATCGCCTGCTTTTCGGCTCGATCCCAGGGCGGCGAACGCCTTAAAGAGCCCTGACAAGTCTGAAAAATCGGGACACCCTCGCCGCATGAAGCTCTTGGTTGTCGAAGACGACAAGGAAGGCGGCGCCTATCTGCGTCGCGCCCTTTCGGAGGCCGGTCATACGGTTGATCTCGCCGCCGACGGTCGCGAAGGGCTGATGCTGGCGGCCGGCGAGCCCTATGACGTCATCCTGCTGGATCGGATGTTGCCCCAGCTGGACGGTCTGGCGATTCTGCGGACGATCCGGGCGGCGGGCGTGAAGACGCCGGTTCTGCTCCTGACAGCCCTGGGCGGCATCGACGATCGGGTCGAAGGCCTGGAGGCTGGCGGCGACGACTATCTGGTCAAGCCCTACGCCGTCGCGGAACTGCTGGCCCGGGTGAACGCCCTGGCTCGCCGGCCGCCGCCGCAGGAGACTCCGTCGGTGCTGCGGGTCTCGGACCTCACCCTGAACCTTCTCAAGCGCTCGGTCACGCGCGCGGGCCAGCGCATCGAGCTGCAGCCGCGAGAGTTCCAGCTGCTGGAATATCTGATGCGCCACGCCGGCCGGGTGGTGACCCGGACCATGCTGCTTGAAAGCGTTTGGGACTTCCACTTCGACCCCAAGACCAACATCGTCGAGACCCATATGAGCCGCCTGCGCGGCAAGGTCGATCGCGGCCACAAGCACGAACTGATCCATACGGTGCGCGGCGCCGGATACTGCCTGCGCGAGCCGGACTGAGGTGTTCCGCTCGACCAGCCTGCGCCTGGCCGCCCTCTACACCACGGTCTTCGCCGTCTCCGTGGCGGCGCTAGGGGCCTTGACGCTGTTCGCGACGCGGGCGGCGCTATCCGAGCAGTTCGAAGCGCGCATTGCGTCCGAGTCCGCGGCGTTGGCGCAGGAATATCTGACAGAGGGCTTCGCGGGCGTCCTTCAGGCGATCCAGGAACGCGACCGCACGCCGGGCGCCCTGGACTATGGCCTGCGGGGTCCGCGCGGCGAGCCGCTGGCCGGCAGCCTGGCCAAGTCAGACGCGCCCCCGGGCTGGTCGACCGTGGTCCTCCCCTCGACCGAGGGCCGGCGCGAACCGGTCCGCATTCTGACCACCCGGCTTCCGGATGGTCATTGGCTGCTAGTCGGCGACGACGAGCAGCGGATCGAGGCGGTCGACGGCGCGGTGCTGCGCGGCTTCGGCGGGGCCTTTGTCGGCTTGGTGGTGCTGGGCGTGCTGGGCGGATTCGCGCTGAGCCGAGACGTCCACCGGCGTCTGGCGGCGATCTCCGGCACGGCGGAAGCCATCATCGACGGCGATCTGGCCCGTCGCGTTCCGGTGCGCGGCTCGGACGACGACCTGGACCGCTTGGCCATCACCATCAACCGGATGCTCGACCGCATCGCCCAGTTGATGGAGAGCCTGCGCCAGGTTTCCAATGATGTCGCCCACGACCTGCGCACGCCCCTGACGCGCCTCCGCCAACGGCTGGAGATGAGCCTCGGCTCCGAGGCCGAGCGCGGCGCGGCCATCGAAGGCGCCCTGGCCGACCTGGACGCCATCCTCGACACCTTCGCCGCCCTGCTGCGCATCGCCCAGATCGAGGGCGGCGCGCGGCGCGCGGGCTTCCGGCCGACCGACCTCTCGGCGATCGCCGGCAATGTCGCCGACGCCTTCATGCCCTCCGCCGAGGACGTCCAGCGGATTATCGTCCTCGACGCTCCCTCCCCCTTGCTGATCGAGGGCGACCCCGAACTTCTGACTCAGATGGTGGTCAATCTGGTCGAGAACGCGCTACGCCACACCCCCGCCGGCGCGCGGATCGTGGTCCAGACCTCGCGGCGAAACGGCCAGCCGACCTTGGCGGTCATCGACGATGGTCCCGGCGTTCCAGAGGCCGAGCGCGAGCGGGTCTTCGACCGCTTCCACCGCCTGGAGGCCAGCCGTTCGACACCCGGCAGCGGCCTTGGCCTGGCGCTGGTGGCCGCCGTCGCGAGGCTGCATGGCGGCGAAGCAACCCTGCGCGACGCGGGGCCGGGCCTTGAGGCCCGGGTTTCATTCCCCGCTTTGTGACGGCTTCGCGACCGGAACATTGGCATTTCACAATCCCCCAGCCATGTGGCGGCCAGCCGAGCGCCCCTAGGGCAATCTCCTTCAAGGAGACGACCATGCGCCTCGCCCCCCTCGCCTTCGCCGCCCTTCTGGCGTCCAGCGCCGTCCAGGCCGCCACGCCCGGCTTCCACGTCATCGACCGTATCGCCGGCCCTGACGGCGGCTGGGACTATGTCAGCGTTGAGGCTGGTCGGGCCCTGATCGCCCGCAACGCGGCCGTCACGGCTATGGACCTCAAGTCCCGCGCCGTGACCCCCGCTTTCGCCCCCGCGACCAAAGGTCACGCGGCCTTGGTCGTGAACGACGGCAAGGAGGTCTTGATCACCAACGGAGGAACCGACACCGTCACCTTCGTCGACGCGATCTCGGGCGCGCCGATCGCCTCCGTGGCCACCGGCAAAAAGCCGGACGCGGCGACCTTCGATCCGCGTTCGGGCCTCGTCCTGGTCATGGACCATGCCGGCGGCGACGTGACCCTGATCGATCCCAAGGCCCACAAGGCCGTGGGCGCGATCCCGATCGGCGGCGCCCTGGAGGCCGCGGCGGTCGATGGCGAGGGGCGCGCCTTCGTCAATGTCGAGAACAAGAACGAGATCGTCGCCTTGGATATCGCCGCACGCAAGACGATCGCCCACTACGCCCTGGCCGACTGCGACGGACCGACGGGCATCGTCCACGCCCAGGGGCGTCTGGTCGCGGCCTGCGATGGCTCCGTCGTCGTCGTCGACGCCAAGACCGGCCGTCAACTGCAAACCGTCAAGACGGGCGGCGGCGCGGACGGCCTCGCCTATGATCCGGCCGGCAAGCGCGTCTTCGTTCCGGCGGGCGAGACTGGCCAGCTGGCCGTGTTCGGCTTCGCCGGCGGCGTCCTGGCTCTAGAGGAGACCGTTCCGACCGAGGTCGGCGCCCGCACGATCGCCTTCGATCCGGCCAGCGGCCACGTGCTGTTGCCCTCGGCCGAGGTGACGACGCGCGACGGAAAGCGCGCCGTCGCGCCGGGCACGTTCCATCTGCTCGTCGTCGGCCGATGAAACGACCCACGGCCCAAGCCATCCTGCTGACCGCCGCGTGTCTGGTCGCGGGCTGCGCCCACTACGCGCCCGCGCCAATCCACGCCGAGGCCCTGCCCGATCGCCTGGAGGCCGCGCGCCTGGACCAGAAGCCGCCGGGGGCGGCCTGGACGATGGCCGACCTATTGGCCGTCGCGCTCGCCCGCAATGCTAACGTCACCGAGGCCGCCGCCAAATATCGCACCGCGCTGGCGGCCGCGAAGGCCGCGCGCGTCGCGCCGGGCGCGTCCCTGACGCTGACAGCCGAATACGCCAACGATCCTAGCACATCCTCGCCGTGGCTGTTGGGCGGAGGATCCGACATCCCTCTGGACGTCGGCGCGCGGCGGTCCACGCGGACCGGCATGGCGGATCTCGCCGCCGTCCAGGCGCTGCACGACTACGCCGAAACGGTCTGGAACGTTCGAACCGCCCTGCAACGGGCCGTCGCGGAACGCGCGGCGGCCGACGCGGAGCGCGTGCTGGCGAGCGAATGGACCACGCTTCGACAACAGCGGCTTGACCGGCTGGAGCGCCGTGTCGCCGCCGGCGCCGACGACCGCGCTCTGGCGCTTGCCGCGCGGGCCGATCTCAACGCGGCGCATCGTCGAGAAACCGAGGCCTCCGGTCGACGCCAGGCCGCCGACGCGGCGCTGGCCCAGGCCTTGGGCGTCACGCCCGCCGCCGTAACGGGCCTGGTCATCGCGCCACGGTCGGCGGCGCCAGACCCGTCCGACCTCTCCGGCCGCCGTCGGTCCGCCGCCCTCTCCCGCCGCGACGTCCTCAAGGCGATCATCGACTACGACATCGCCGAAAACGCGCTGCGGCTGGAAGTCGCCAAACAGTATCCGGAGGTTCGCCTCGGGCCCGGCTACACCTGGGAACGCGGCCTCACCAAGCTGCCGTTCAACCTCAACCTCGCGCTGCCGCCCTGGGACATGAACCGCGCCGCGATCGCCCAGGCCGAGGCCAAGCGCGCCGAGGCGGCCCGAACGCTGGAAGCGGTGCAAGCCGCCGCGCTGAGCGCCGTGGATCAGGCCGCAGCGGCGCTGAAGGCCGCCCGAGCCTCGGAAGCGACGGTCCAGCGGGACTTGCCCAACGCTCTGCGCCAAGCCGCATCCGCCGACCGCGCGGCCAAGGCTGGCGAGACCGATCGGGTCGAGGCCTTGCAAGCCGAGGCCGCCGTCGTCGAGGCGCGCCTCGCGGACGGCAACGCCCGCAAGGCCTCGGCCCTCGCCGTCATCGACCTGGAAGACGCCCTGCGCGCGCCCTTCGATCCGGCCGAGACGCCCATCCTCGATCAATCGATCAAAGCCCTGGAAGTCCATCCATGAAGCCCGCCCTTTTGGCGCTCGCCCTGCTGGTCGCGCCCCTGGCCGCTCAAGCGGAGCCGGCGATCAAGCTGGACCCAGCCGCCCAGAAGCGCATCGGCGTCGTCGTGGCCCCCCTCGCCGCCGCGCATCGCTCCGGCGCCGCGACCGGCTTCGCCCGCGTTCTGGACGTCAGCCCCCTGGCGACGCTAGACGCCGATCTGGCCACGGCCGCCGCCGCCGCCGCCGCCTCGTCGGCCGAAGCCGCTCGGACCCAGGCCCTGGCCGCCGAAGACGCCACCGTGTCTCGCAAGGCGGCCGAGGCCGCTCGGGCGCAAGCGCGGGCCGACGCTATCAAGCTGGCCCTGTTGCGCCGTCGGGTGGCCCTGGAGTGGGGCCCCGCTTTCGCCGCCGATGCTCGCCGCGCGCGCGTGATCGCGGACGTCGCGTCCGGGCGGGCGGCGCTGGTGCGCGTCGACGCCGCCGCCAGCCTGGAAGGCGTTCGTACCATGCGCCTGGACCTCGGCCCGCAAGGCAGCGCGGGGGCCACGGTCCTCGGCGTCGCCCGCGTCGCCGACCCACGCCTCCAATCCGCCGGACTGATCGGCCTGGTCTCCGGTCCCAAGGCCGCTTTGCTCTCGGTCGGCATGACCGCCACCGCCATCCTGGATCGCGCCGATGGCGCGGCGGGGGCTGTTCTGCCGCGCGCGGGCCTTGTGCGCGTCGGCGGACTCACCTTCGCCTATGTCCGCAAGGGCGCCGACCAGTTCGAGCGCCGGCCAGTGGTCGGCGGCGCGCCCCAGATGGACGGCCTGTTCGCGCCGACCGGCTTCAGGCCTGGCGAGCTCGTCGTCGTCGAAGGCGCGGCGGCGCTTCTGGCGGCCGAAACCGCGCCGCCCAAGTCGGACGCCAAGAAGGACGAGGACTAGACCGTGCTCTCCGCCATCGTCCGCTGGTCGCTGGATCGGCCTCGCCTGGTCGCCGTCACGGCGCTGGTGCTGCTGGTGTACGGCGGCCTGACCCTGTCGCGCGCCAAGTTCGACGTCTTCCCCGATTTCGTACCCGCCCAGGCCGAGGTCCAGACAGAGGCCCCGGGCCTCACCGCCGAACAGGTCGAGCAGCTGGTCACGCGACCGGTCGAGCAAGCGGTCAACGGCGCCGCCGGCGTCGCGGCCGTGCGCTCGGAGTCCATCCAGGGCCTGTCGGTGGTCAATGTGGTGTTCGCGGAAGGCTCAGATCCGTATCGCGCCCGCCAGGTCGTGGCCGAGGCGCTGGGCGAGATCAACGGAACCCTGCCGGCGGGCGTCGACGCCCCCAAGGTCGCCCCGCTGACCTCATCGACCATGGACCTGCTGAAGATCGGCTTCACCTCCGATAAGCTGAGCCCGATGGCGCTGCGCGATCTGGTGCAATGGACGGTGCGGCCGCGCCTGCTGGCGACGCCCGGCGTGGCCCGCGCCACGGTCTATGGCGGCGAGGTGCGCCGTTTCGAGGTTCGCGCCCGTCCCGCCGATCTGGCGGCCCGCGACCTTTCCCTCGGTGATCTCGTCGCCGCCGTGAAGACCGCCACCGGCGTCAGCGGCGGCGGCTTCATCGACACCCCCGAACAGCGCATCCTGATCGAGGCGCGCGGCCAGGCGCGCTCGCCTTCCGACATCGCCGCCGCGCCGATCAATGTCGGGGGCCAATCGGGCGCGCCCGTCCGGATCGGCGACGTCGCCGATGTGGTCTCCGCGCCGGCGCCCGATGTCGGCGAAGCCCTGATCATGGGCAAGCCCGGCGTGCTGGTCAGCCTCTCCAGCCAATATGGAGCCAACACCCTGAACGCCACGCGCGCGGTCGAGGCCTCGCTCGCCGAGCTGAGGCCCGCGCTGGACGCCCAGGGCGTCAGAATGGAGGCAGGGCTGCACCGTCCGGCCAACTTCATTGGGACCGCCCTTTCCGGCATCACCGAGGACCTGGTGATCGGGGCGGTGCTGATCGCGTTGGTCCTGCTCGTCTTCATGCGAGGTCTCCGCGCGGTGGCGGTGTCCTTCGTCTCGATCCCGCTGTCGCTGCTGACCGCCGTGATCGTGCTGGACCGCCTGGGCTGGACCATCAACACCATGACCCTCGGCGGCCTGGCCGTCGCCCTGGGCGTGGTGGTCGACGACGCCGTGATCGATGTCGAGAACATCGTGCGCCGCTTGCGGCTGCGGGGCGAGGAAGCCGCCGCCGACATCGTTTTGGCCGCCTCGCTGGAGGTGCGCGCGCCGGTGATCTACGCGACGCTCGTCGTGGCCCTGGTGCTGGTCCCGGTGCTGCTGCTGCATGGCCTGCAAGGCGCGTTCTTCGCGCCGCTGGCCGCCGCCTTCATCGTGGCGACGGCGGCGTCTTTGGCCGTCGCCATCGTGGTCACGCCGCCGCTGGCCCTGCTGATGCTGGACAGGGCGCGCTTGCCCGAGGAACCCGCCTTCCTGACCCGCGCCAAGGCCTGGCACGAAGGGGTGCTGACCCGCGTCTGCGATCGCTCCACCTGGGCTCTTATCGCCGCCGTGGTCGCGACCCTGCTCACCGCCGGCGGTCTGTTACTGTTCAATTCGGAGCTTCTGCCCAGCTTTCGCGAGGGACATTTCGTCCTGGTCGTCTCCACGCCGCCAGGAACCTCGCTGAATGTCATGCGGCGATACGGCGAGGGGGTCACCCGCGATCTGCTGGCCATTCCTGGCGTCGCCACCGTCGAACAACAGATTGGCCGGTCGCCGGGCGGTGAAGACACCTTCGGCCCCGAGCGCAGCGAGTTCCACGTCGAACTGAAGCCGCACCTGTCGGGCAAGGACCAGGACCGCATTCAGAAGGCCATCCACGAAACGCTCGACGCCTATCCAGGCTTGCGCAGCGAGGTGATGACCTTCCTGGGCGACCGCATCGGCGAGTCTCTGACCGGTGAAACGGCCGCGCTCAGCGTGGGCGTCTACGGCGCCGACCTCGACATCCTGGACAGGACGGCCGCCCAGATCGCGGCGGTGATGGAAAAGGTCCCGGGCGCGGTCGACGTCAAGGTCCAGACCCCGCCCGGCACGCCCGTGGTGCGCGTCGATCTCGACCTGCCCGCCCTGGCGCGCTACGGCCTGACGCCCGCAGAAGCCTTGCAAGCCGTGCAGACCGCCTATCAGGGCGCGACCGCCGCTCAGATCTACGAAGAGACCCGGGCGATCGACATCGCCGTGACCACCCGGCCCGAGCTGCGCCAAGATCCCGAAAGCGTCGGCGATCTGCTGCTGCGGTCCAGTTCGGGCATGGTCGTTCCGCTGAAATCGGTCGCCCGTGTCGCCCTCGCCGAGGGTCGAACCAGCGTCTCGCACGAAGGCGGACGCCAGCGTCAGGTCGTCACCGCCAATCCGGCGCCCAAGGACGCCCAGAAGGTCACCGACGCGGTCCAGAAGGCGATCGCCAAGCAGGTCGTCCTGCCCCCCGGCGTCTATCTTGACTATGGCGGCGCGGCCGCGGGCGCGCGGGCGGCGCAACGGGAACTGGCCTTCAATATCGCCATCGCCCTGGGCGCCATCGTCGCGGTGCTGCTGATCGCGTTCGGCGACGGCCGGGCCGTGGCGCTGATCGTCGCCGCCGCGCCCTTCGCCCTCGTGGGCGGGGTAGTAGCCGTGGCCCTGACCGGCGCCAGTCTCTCGCTGGGCTCGCTGGTTGGCTTCGTCACCTTGTTCGGGGTGGCGGCCCGCAACGCGATCCTGCTGGTCTCGCACCTGGATCACCTGATCACCGCCGAGGGACAGACCTGGTCGCTGGCGACCCTGATCCGCGCGACCCGCGAGCGCGTCACGCCGATCCTGATGACCGCCCTGGTCACCGCCCTGGGCGTGCTGCCGCTGGCGGTCCAGACGGGCCAGGCCGGGCGCGAGATCCAAGGACCGATGGCCATCGTCATCCTGGGCGGCCTGGTCAGCTCGACCCTGGCCAGCCTGGTTCTGCTGCCGGCCTTGATCTGGCGCTTTGGTCGCGCCCAACGCGCCTAGAGAACACAGGTTCGAGGCGTCTCGGTCAGGCCGGACTCGAATAGATTTCAGGCGGAAGCCGAGGCGCGCCGTCGCTGGCGCGGGGGATTTCTCGGCCCTGCCGAAACTCCCTCGGCGACTGGCCGTACTGCTCGCGGAAGGCCCGGCTGAAATGGGCCGAGCCGTTGAAGCCCCAGCGGAAGCAGATCTCCGAGATCGACAGCCGCGCGTGTTGCGGACTGGCCAGGTCGATGCGGCAGCGATCCAGCCGACGCGACCGCAGATAATGGCTGAACGTCTCGTTGGCCGAGGCGAACAGCTTCTGCACGTAACGCGGCGAGACGCCCTCCTCGTCCGCGACGCGGCGCAGGGAGAGGTCCGGGTCGGGCAACAGGGTCTCGATGGTCTGGCACAGCCGCTGCAGGTGCGCCGTCGGCGTCGAGGCGTCGGCGGCGTCCGCGCTGGCCGCGCCGCGCTCCAGCAGGCACTGCGCCAGGAACTCGGTCAGGGCCAGGTCGACCGGCCGCAGCTGATCGACCGAAAGGTTCTCCAGCTCCTCCGCCGTCGCCCGCAACAGGTCGGACAGAATGCGCGGCACGCCTTGGGAGCCCTCAAGCCAACCCACACGCAAATTGAACGGCTTGATCAAGCGGTGATCCAGCGCAACGCGCGGCGCGCGCACGAACAGCAGGCGCGAGCGCGTCTCAAGGCGGAGGGCCGCGGCGTGTCCGGTCGGGCCAAAGGCGATGTCGCCCGGCGATATGCTGGCGGCCAGGTCCTCGGTGACCAGGGTCGCCTCGCCGTGAAGCAGCACCGCCAGCCAGACCGCCGCCGGCTGCCCCGAGAGGCGCCCCGAGATCGTCTGGGCGCCAGCCTCGACCAAGGCGAATTCGATCCCCAGCGGCGAGGTCAGGCAAACCACCGAGGCCGCCGCCGGCTCGCCGTCCGAAAGGCCTTCGATCGGAAGGCCCAGCCGCCCCATGGCCTCGCGCCAGGCTTCCGCCCGCTCGGCACGGGGGTGGCTTTCGGTGCTGAACGACCAGGCCTTCATGCGCCTAGTCCCGCATCTTGGGGAAGATGTCGCGCGGCACCCGCACGTGGCAGCCTTGAGTGCCGTCGACCACCTGGGTGACGCCGAAGTCGGCCGCCACGCTCATCAGCGAATAGGCGTCGTTCCGCGACAGCCCGACCTGGTCGCTGAGCAGGCTCAGCATCTTGGTCGAGGCGTCGCGCATAGCCAGGTCAAGATCCTCGTTGAAGCCGTGGACGATCCACCATTTGGGCGTCTCCAGCAGCGGGCCCGGCGTCTGGATATCCTTGCGTAGAACGATCTGCATCAGGACGTTCAGCGAGCTTTCGATGGCGGTGCCCGAGATCTCGCCATCGCCCTGGCTGACATGGGGGTCGCCAATCGAGAACAGGCCGCCCTCGACCTGAACGGTGTAGTACATCGTCGCCCCGGCCCCGATGCGCCAGTTGTCGATATTGCCGCCATGCTCGCCGGGCGGGATGGTGCTGACGCGACCGTCGACCGCGGGCGCGACGCCGGCGGTGCCCAGGTGCGGACGAGCGGGCACGCGAACGCCCTTCAGGGCCGGCTGGCGATCGCACGCGGGGCAGTGGGTGATCGTGCCCGGGATCAGGTACTTGCCTTCGAAATCGTAGGCATAAAGGGCGCTGGCGGTGTTGGTGTTCGGGTCCAGCTCGTAGATCGTCACCCGCTCCTTCTCGTCGAAATCCTTGTAGAGGTGGCCCCAGTTGGCCGCGAGGTTGGAGCCGTAATTGTTGCGCGGGACCATGCGCAGATAGCGCACTTCCAGCACGTCGCCCGGCTTGGCGTCCTCGACATAGATCGGTCCGGTCATGATGTGGACGCCGGGGTTGCGATCGTCCTCGGGGATCTCCTTGAAGATTCGGGTGACGCCTTCGTCCATCATCAGTTCCGGCGCGTCGCCGGCATGGTGGGTAATGGCCTCGGCCTGGACGAGGTCGCCGCTCTTGATGCGCAGCGAAGGCGGGGTCGCCGGGTCGAAATAGCCCCAGTGCACGGTCTGAGGCGTGGCTTTCAGATGGTGCAGCGCGCCAGGAACGACGTCGGGGCGGGTCTGGCCGGGTTCGCAGATAAAGGACATCGAAGTCTCCGATCAGGCGGCTTGAGGCGTGAGCGTGACCGTGGTCATGCTCAAGGAGCCGTGCTCGATGTGATCTGGGGCGAAGGCGACGCGGTCGCCGGGCTGGCGCGCGCCCAGCACGTAAAGCAGCGGCCAGTAATGGTCTGGCGTCGGAACCGAGCGCTGGGCGTCCTGGCCCTGGCTCTCGAAATCCACCGCCCGCTCGGGCGCGTCCTCGACGATGGCGGTCTTGATGTAGTCGTTGAACCGCTGGGACCAGTCGTAGGGCCGGCAGTGGCGGTCGCCCCAGTCCATGGCCGGTAGGTTATGGACGATATTGCCGGTGCCGACGATCAGCACGCCTTCGTCTCTGAGCGGCGCCAGGCGCTGGCCGATCTCGAAGTGCCAGGCCGGCGGCTTCGTCGCGTCCATGCCCAGCTGCACCACCGGCACGTCGGCGGCGGGAAAGGCCTTGCCCAGCACCGACCATGTCCCGTGGTCCAAGCCCCAGCCGCTCTCGTCCAGCGCCACCGGCGTCGGCGCGAGGATCTCGCGAACCCGCGCGGCCAGCTCGGGTGAACCCGGCGCGGGATATTGCTGGTCGAACAGGGCCTTGGGAAAGGATGCTCCGAAATCATGGATGGTGCGCGGCTTGGTCATGGCCGTCACCGCTATGCCGCGCGTCAGCCAGTGCGCCGAAACGCAGAGGATCGCCTTGGGGCGGCCAACGGCGTCGCCGATGGCCTTCCAGGTCCTTGTGGTGTCGTTGGTCTCCAGCGCGATCATCGGGCTGCCGTGACCGAAGAAGATGACCGGCAGGCGGCTCACGCGGCGGCCTCCTCATTGGCGGGCGCCGGCGCGCCGGCAGCCTTCAGGGCCGTCCAGGCCCGTTGGTAGCGCGGCGTCAGCCAGCGGTTGAACTGCACCTGCGCCCCCTCCTGCCAGGAATAGCGACCCCGAATGGCGAACCGCGAGCGCAGGCCCTGCTGAACCAGTTCGTCGACATGCATGTCCTGGGCGATGATCTTGCCCGCCGAGGTCATGATCATCTCGAGGCGCTCCTCGAAGCCGGGCGTCTCGGTCGCGCCTGGCGCCACCAGAAGGCCGGTGTCCTGTTCCATGGTCTCGGGACCCGTCGGTCGCAGGATCAGATAGATGACCATGTCGCTGGTCATCACCAGCGACAGCGTCGGCGGGATATTGGCGAAGGTCGCGCGGTTGCGATCGGTCTCGCTCAGCTTTGGAAAGACCGGCAGCACGGCCTTCTGGGTTGGGTTGAAGCTGACATCGGCGTGCAGCGTGCCATTGAAGCGCAGGAAACCCGCGTCGCCCGCTCCGGCCTCGGGGAAGCTGCACAGCTCGCTGGGAATGAAGTCGTGCAGCGGCCCCCGGTGCAGCTTGCTGGCGTGATAGCCGTCGTTGTTGTTCTCGAACATCACCTTCCAGTTCCAGGCGAACTGACCGGTCATCGGCGGCGAAAGGCCCTCGGCGTTCGCCAGGTCGTAATTGGCGATGGCGGCCTCCACCGCCTCCAGACGCGGGGCCAGCGGCGGAGCCTCGGCGTCGAAATTGATGAAGACGAAGCCCAGCCAGATCTCGACCTTGAAGGTCGGCAGCTTCACCGCCTTCTTGTCGAAGTCGCAGGTCCGCTCCATCGCCGGCGCGTTCACCAGATCGCCGTTCAGCGAGTAGACCCAGTGATGATAGGGACAGACGAAGCCCCGCGTGTTGCCCCGTCCCTCGGCCACCAGCATGGCGCGATGCTGACATACGGCCGACATCGCCTTGATCTCGTTGTCGCGATTGCGCGTGATGACGATTGGCTCGCCGATGATGCGCGTCGTGAAGAAGTCGCCTGGCTCCTTGACCCAGTCCACGCGCCCGACGCACAGCCATTCATGATTGAACAGCGCCTCCTTCTCGAACTCGTAGAAGTCGGCGTCGGTGTAGCAGGCCGGCGGCAGGGTCTCGGCGGCCTCGACGCCCAGCATCGACCGTGAAAGGCCGTCGAAAAAGGCGTCGCTGAGAAAGCTCGGGCGCGGGTTCATCGTGAGGCGCTCTGAAAGTCGAAGTCGACCCTGACGCTAGGACCGGACCATGAGCGGGTCTTGCCTCAACGCGCACGAAGAGTTGGTCGTCAAACGCCCCCGCGCGCCGATCGCCGCATCCGTGAGCGCTGGGCGCCGCAAGTCCGCCTTCGGCGCCCAAGGCCCAATCATCCGCCAGGGCGACGAGAAAGCTTTCGTGCGCGTTTGGGCAAGACCGATCCGGTTGGCGAGCCTAGGTTTCGTGAATGATCGCATCTTCGAGGACGCCATGACGCCGACCGCCGACATCGCCATCAAGGATCTGAAGGCCGGCTTCGGCGCCGAGATCACGGGGCTTGATTTGGCGACCGCCTCCGACGCGGCGCTAGACCAGGTGGTCGACACCTTTCATCGCCACGGCGCGATCGCCCTGCGCGACCAGAAGATGACGCCTGACGACCTGATGCGCTTCATCGGCCGTTTCGGGGAGGC
The DNA here is from genome assembly GCF_000372645.1 of Caulobacter vibrioides OR37. Taxonomy (GTDB): domain Bacteria; phylum Pseudomonadota; class Alphaproteobacteria; order Caulobacterales; family Caulobacteraceae; genus Caulobacter; species Caulobacter vibrioides_E. The sequence goes on from NZ_APMP01000001.1 coordinate 456,267, forward strand.
CGAAGATCACACACAAACCCGTTTTACGCTCGAGGGATACCCGAAGATCTTCATCCTCTCGAACCGTGTGGTCGACGGCAAGCCGATCGGCGCGCACAACGATGGCGTCGGCTGGCACACCGACTACAGCTACAAACCCGAACCGGTGATGCTGACCATGCTCTACGCGGTCGAAGTGCCGGAGGAAGGCTCTGACACGCTGCTGGCCGATGGTTGCGCCGCCTGGAACGCTCTGCCCGCCGACCGGCAGGCCCTCTTGGAGGGGCTGAAGCTGCATCACAGCTACAAGCATTTCATGGCCACACGGACGTTCGGCGAACAGCAGACCCTGTCGCCGGAGATGGAGGCGGCCAATCCCGACGTCGAACACCCGCTGATCCGCACGCATCCGGCCGACGGCCGCAAGGCGCTATGGCCCTCGACCGGCACCGTCACCGAGGTGATCGGCATGCCCGGCCCGGCGGGTCTGGCGCTGCTGGACGAGTTGGTCGAGTTCATGACCCAGGACCAGTTCGTCTATCGCCACAAGTGGCGGGTCGGCGACCTCTTGATGTGGGACAACCGCTGCACCCTGCATACCGGCACGCTTTACGACGACACCAAGTACTTCCGGACCATGCATCGGCTGTGGGTCAAGGGCGACAAGCCGTACTGATGGCCAAGACCTGGTTCATCACCGGCGTTTCGGGCGGCCTTGGGCGAGAAATCGCCCTGGCGGCCCTCGACCGGGGCGACATCGTCGTGGGAACGGTTCGCAAGCCCGACGCGGCGGCCGCGTTCGAGGCCCGCGGCGGGCGCGCCCTGATCCTCGACATCACCGACCAAGCCGCCGTGAAGACCGCCGTGGCCAAGGCCGAAACGGTGACCGGACGGATCGACGTCCTGGTCAACAACGCCGGCTATGGCCTTGTCGGCGCGGTCGAGGAGACCTCGCTTGAGGAGGTCCGGGCCCAGTTCGAGACCAATGTCATCGGCCCTCTGGCGGTGCTGAAGGCGGCCTTGCCGGCCATGCGCGCGCGTCGCGCCGGCCGGATCATCAATATCACCTCGGTCTCGGGCCTGGCGGTCTGGGCCGGCACGGGCGTCTACTGCGCCAGCAAGTGGGCCTTGGAGGGCCTGACCCAAACGCTCGCCCAGGAAGTGGCCGAGCTCGGCGTCAAGGTCGTCAATGTCGCGCCGGGCGGCCTGCGCACCGACTTCGCCTCGAGTTCCAAGACCCTCGTGGCCCAAAAGCTCGCCGACTATGACGGCCTGGCGCGAGACGCTGAGCGGATCATGGCCGAGCACGCCGGCCAGGAGCCTGGCGATCCCGCCAAGGCCGCCCAGGCCATCCTGGCCATCGCCGATGTCGAGGATCCGCCGATGCACCTGCTGCTGGGCGAGGACGCTCTGAAGTACGCCCGCCACGCCGCCGAAACCCTGGCCGCCGACATCGAGGCCTGGAAGGCCCTGAGTCTCTCGATCAGCTTCAAGACTTGACCTGAAACGCGAGCTTTTCCCGTGACAAAGCCCAATACCCTGATCTTCGTGGACCTGGCTTCAGATGATCCTTCCGCCGCCGGCGCGTTCTACGCCCAGGTGTTCGGCTGGGAGAACGACGCTCGCCCCGAGGGCGTCTACCACCGCATGGTGCCCGGCGGCTTCTTCAAGAAGCCCGACGGGACCGACAGCGAGATCGGCAACCTGCACCTCGGCATCTTCAAGGCCGCCAACGCCCGCCCGCACCCCGAACCGGAAGGCGTCGAGCCTCGCGGGCTGAGCACCGAGGGGCGCAAGCCGCGCATCTGGGTTCTGATCAGCGACGACGACAGCGCCGACCGCATCCTCGGAACCGCGGAGGCGCTAGGCGCGACCCTGCTGTGGAAGAACCACTACTGGAAGGAATTCAACGGCTACAACCACGCCTTCCGCGACCCGTGGGGCAACGAAATCGTGCTGTGGGGCAAGGCCGGCCCGGATCCCCAGATCCCGACGGACTATACCCGCGAATAGCCGGCCGCCGCGCGCCAGGGTCGCCCCCGGCGCGCGGGGAGCCCATGACTAGAAGGGCTTGTCGCCCGCGATGGTCACCCGATAGCCGGTGCGCGTGTCGGGGAAATAGTCCCAGATCGCCTGATGCCAGGTGCAGCGATTATCCCAGAAGGCCACCGAATTTTCCTTCCAGCGGAAACGCACCTGGAAATCCGGATTGCTGGCGTGCTGGTAGAGATAGTTCAAGATCGCGTTGCTCTCGGCCTTGGACACGCCTTCGATGTGGGTCGTGTAGGACGGATTGACGAACAGGCTCTTGCGACCGCTGACCGGGTGGGTGCGGACGATCGGGTGGGACGAGCAATTGTACTTCCGGTCGATGTCCGGGAAGATCGCCTTGTAGACCGGGTTGGCGTCGTGGACGGCGTTCAGCCCCTCCAGATAGGCCTTCATCCGGTCCGACAGGGTGTCGTAGGCCCAGTACATGCTGGCGAAGCAGGTGTCGCCGCCGTCTTCCGGCAGGACCTTCATGTAAAGGATGCTGCCCAGCGGCGGCTCGGGATCGCAGGTCAGGTCCGAATGCCAGTTCTCGCCCGCCACGAACTTGGAATTGGCGTCGGCGTGGATGGCCACGATCTCCGGATGATCCGGCAGTCCGGGCACGCCAGAATGTATGGCCAAGTTCCCGAACTTGCGGCCTAAATCCTTGTGCGCCTCATGCGACATGTGCTGGTCGCGAAAGAAGATCACCTGGTGCTGGGTCAGGGCCTGATGGATTTCCTCGAACTGGCGGTTCGAGAGCGGCTTGCCCAGGTCGACGCCGAAGATCTCCGCGCCGATCCGGCGGGTCATGGGCTTCACGTCGAGCACGTCATAGGCCATGCGCGGCCACCTCCCTAAGCGTTCAAGAAGGCGCCGCGCACATAGACCAGCGGCGTCTTGGTTTCATCGGTCACGACGCGCAGGACGCGCCCGACCAGAATTTCGTGATCACCGCCGTCGTGGGCGGCGTGCAGGTCGCACTCGATCGCCGCCACGCAGCCAGCCAGCAACGGCGCGCCGCTGGCGCTCGCCTCGACGGCGGTCAGAGCGAAACGGTCGTCGGCGCCGCTCTTGGCGAAGCGGTAGGCCAAGTCGCCCTGCTCCTGGGCCAGGATGTTGACGCAGAACGCCTTGGTTTGGCTAAGCGCCGCCAGGGTGCGGCTGTCGCGCTTGAGGCAGACCATGACCAGCGGCGGGTCCATCGACACCGAGCTGAAGGCGCTGACCGTGGTTCCGACCAGGCGCCCCTCGTGACAGCCGGTCACCACCGTCACGCCGGCGGCGAAACTGCCCATCGCCTTGCGGAAGTCCGCCGGCTCGGGGCTTTGGACTCGAGACACGGCGCTCATTCGGCGTTTCCGAACGGATTGTCGGGATAGACCGCCGAGGCCGGACGGCGGCCGGCTTCACCCTCTTCGGCGCGACCGCAGATCGCCAGGGCCGTCAGGGCGTAGATCAGGGCGCTGTCGACCAGGTCGTTAGGCGTCGGCCGCCAGCGGCGAAAGCCGGTGGTGATGGCCGGAATCCGATGCATGTTGAAGACGTTGTGGTCTCGCCACATGCTGGAATAGACCGGATTGGCCAGAGCGACCGGATGGCCGAGCCCCAGCTGGGTGGCGGCATCGACGGCGCCGACCAGCGGGGCCACCTCGGCCGCGTCGGCCTCGAAGCCGTGGCGTACAACGACCGGCTCGATGTCGATCCGACCAAGGCCGGCCTCGCGCACCATGGCCTCCAGGGAATGCTGAACCTCGGCGACCCGCTGCTTGGGCGTCAGGCCCACCTCCAGATAGAGGTTGACCAGCTCGGTCCCGGCTCCAAAGGCGAACGGAATGCCGCCGCGCACCGAGGCGATCTGCGACTTGGGCTGGGCGACGCCGCCGGGGCTGTCGTAACGGCTCTTCTTCTCGTACTCGCCGCTCCAGGCGTGGATGGCCTCGGTCAGCTTACCGAGCTTGTAGATCGGATTGGGATGCTGAGCGGCGGTCGCCGGATGCTCCAGCAGCGGGGTGAAGACCCCCTCGCCCCACACCTGGAACCGGAACACGGCGTAGCCGCACCCCACCCAGGTCAGGCCGAAGTCGCAGCCCTCGGCGGCGATGGCGTAGTCGGGCGCGACGCCGCCGTGATGGAACAGGTAGTGGGCCCCGATGTCCTTGCCCATATAGGCCACGCCCCGGTGCTCCTCGATTGGCTCGGGGCCGATCTCGCCGGGACAGGCGGTCAGGTACATCTTGCCGGCCAGGTCATAGCCAGCCTTTTTCAGCGCCTTGGCGGCGATCAGGAAGCAGCTCATCGGGCCGCGATCATTGGCGATCGGGTAGCCATAGAGCTTGCCGTCCTCCAGCCAGCACTTTTCCCACTCCGGATTGGCCAGGGTCTCGGGCGCGTACTTGTAGGCGTCGAGATCAGGGTTCCAGGTGGGGGCCTCGGTGTCGAGGTGCGCCGTGAACAGCAAGTTCTTGCCGACGCCCTTGCCGCCATACGTCCCGATGATGTTGGGCCGCTCGGGCGTGGCCCCGACCTTGCGCGGCGAGAAGCCCTCCCGCGCCATCCAGTCGTGGACATAGGTCGCCACTTCCAGCTCCTTGCCAGAGGGCGCGGGAATGTTGCCCAGCGTCAGGGCCAGCTCGACGATCTCGGTCTCGTCGATGGCGGCGGCGATGGCCGCGCGGTCGGCGTCGGTGACCTTGTAAGGCGCGCTGGCGCCCAGGGTCGGAAAGCCATCGGCCATGGGTCAGACGCTCCAGGCGGCGGCGACCCGAGCGGTGTCGGTCAGGATCGCGCTGTTCAGGTCCATCACCTTCAGCGACGCCGCGTGGATGTCGGCCTCGTAAGCGGCGCAGGCGTCGGCGGCGACGAACACGTGGTAGTCGAGGTTGAAGGCGTCGCGCACGGTGCTGTCGACGCAGCACTCGGTGGTCAGGCCGGCCACCACCAGGGTGTCCACGCCCAGGGCCTTGAGCCGCGCGTCGAGGTCGGTGCCCAGGAAGCCGCTGTAGCGGGTCTTTTTCACCACGGCCTCGCCCGGCAAGGGCTTGGGGCCGTAAAAGTCCGAGCCGACCTCGCCCTCGCGGCAAAGAGCGCTCTCGTCTTCGGCATTGCCGCCTCGGCGACGCAGGCGTTCCTTCCAGCTCGGCGAGTCCGCTTCCGGCGTTGTGAAGAGGCCGACAAAGACCACCGGAACGCCGGCCCCCCGCGCGGTCTCGACCAGCCGCTCGGCGGCGGCCACGGCGGGCCGCACCGCTGTCATGTCCACATAGGCGCCCAGCGCGCCGTCCGGCGAGGCGAAGTCGACCTGGATGTCGATCACCAGCACGGCCGTTCGCGACGGGGCGATCCAGGTCGCCAAGCCGTCGGCAAGGTTCGCGCTGGTCGTCACGGCGTTCACGAGAACACCGCCCGCAGGCCCGGCAGGATCTCGGACCCGAACATGGTCAGCCCTTCCACATAGTCGGGGAAGATCATCATCAGGCCGTCCAGCTCGCAGTAGCGCAGAAATTCCTCGATCTGCGCCGCGCAGGTCTTCGGCGCGCCCACCACGGTCTGGGTCATGAACGCGCCTTGAGCCGCCGCCACGCTCGACAGCTTCTCGGCCGGCACGCCCCAGCTTTCGAGCATGGCCAGGATGGCGCCCATGTCGGCGCCGCTCTTGTAGTGCTCGACCTTGGCCTCGGCGTCCGCATCGGTGTCGCCATGAACAACCGTGCACATGGCGAAAGTCTTGATCGTCTTGCCCATCGTCTCGGCGGTCTTCTTGGCCCGCAGCGAGGCGTCGCGACGCTCGTCGGGCGTGCGGCCGCCGATGAAGCAGACGTCGGCCTCGCGCACCGAGAACTGGAAGCCCCGGTCGCTCATGCCGGCGCAGACCAGGTCCGGGCGGGGCTTGGACAGCGGCTTGGGCTTGGACTGGCAGTCTTTCATCGTGAAGTACTTGCCGGCGAAGTCGACGCTGTCCTCGGACCACAGGCGCTTGACGATCGTGGTCCATTCCTCGGTCAGGGCGTAGCGGTCGTCATGGGACAGGCTGTCGTCCCACGCGCCCATCTGATCGAACTCGCCCTTATAGGCGCCGGCCACGATGTTGAGCCCGGCGCGACCGCCGCTGATGTGATCCAGGGTGGCGATCATCTTGGCCGCCACGGCCGGGTTCTGCAGCAACGGATGGATGGTCGCCCAGATCTTCACGTTCTTGGTGGCCTCGGCGATGCCGGCCATCATGGTGACGGACTCGAGCGCCGTGCCCCAGTGATCGGTCTCGCCGCCGAAGCCGCGGAACTTGCCCATCGACATCACGAAATCCATGCCGACCTCGTCGGCCTTCACGGCCGCCGCGCGATTTTGCGCATAGAGGCCATCGAGCGTCGGCGTGGTCTTCGAGATGATCCAACCGCCATTGGCGACCGGCAGGAAGACCCCGAAATCCTTGTGCTGGGAAGGACGGTGGAACATGGCTTCTCTCTGTGTCCTTTTGAATCAGGCCGCGTCGCGCAACAGGATGGGCGACGGCGCGGGCGCCGGGGCGATGACGTCTTCCTCTATGCTCTTGCGCGGCGGACGCATGAACAGCGCGGCCACGAAGATAACGCCGATGACGGCCGCGAAGACCTGGAAGGTCGGCGCGAAGCCGCCCAGACGATCGCGCATGAAGCCGCCGATCACGGGTCCCAGGGCTGAAACGGCGCCCACCATGCAAACCATCGAGAACAGTTCGAGGTTATTCTTCCGACCATAGTAGTTAAGCAGCAAGATGCTGACGGCCAGCACGGTCATGCCGAAGCCCACTCCGACGCCGAGGGCGAAGACCATCATTAGCGGCCAGGTCGTCGCGCCGGCCAAGGCCACCAATCCGACGGCCATCATTCCTTGGGCGCCGGCCAGAAGCCAGCGCGGATCGATCCGATCCGCCAGCAGGCCGCCGCTCATCCGGGCCGCCACCTGCATCAGAGATTCCAGACTCAGCGCGGCCACGGCCACCGTCGAGGCGACGCCCAGTTCGCTGAAATGGCTGGGCGCCAGGCTGACGGCCGTGACCCCGCCCAGCAGATGGGCGAAATAGGCCGAGAGGATCACATAGAACTGCGGCGTCCGCAGCGCCTCCGCGACGGTCCAGTCGACCGTGGTGCGATAGACGCGGGCGTTGGCCGGTTGGGTCGCGGCCTCCTCGGCCACCGCCTTGTCGGTCTCGACGGCGGCCCTCTTCAGCCAAGCCTCGCCGCCGACCAAGGCGGCCGAGAGGACGCCGACCACCGCCGAGGCGACGGCTTGCCAAGCCCAATAGGGCCGCCAGCCCCCATGGGCCAGGTCGAGCCCGACCAGGGCCATCCACGGTCCGACGACCCCGCCCAGCGAGCCGGTGGTGAAATAGATCCCGAACGGCAGGGCCCGCTTCTTGAACAGCATCGACAGCAGGTGTGTGGCCGGGATCAGAGCCATCATCTGGTAGCCGACCCCCAGCAACGCCGTGCCCGCCAGATAAACCGGCAAGCCGTGGGCGAGGGTCAGACAGCCGAAACCGGCGACCATCACCGCCGATCCGATCAGGATGGTGGCGCGCACGCCGATCCGCCGGATCAGCATGGCCGGCAGCCACGACGAGCCCCCGCAAAACGCGCCCAGCAAGGTGAACCCGAGGAAGGCCGAGGCGAAATTCCACTTCAGCTCCTTGATCATGGCCGGCAGCACCACGCCCAGGGACGAGAAGGTCGAGGCCGTGATCAAGAACAGAAGAAGCGAAAGCGCCCCCAGGATGATCCAGGATCGCCATTGAGCGTTCGGCATCGCATCGAGCCTTCCATGTAAGCTCGCGGCGCGCCCCTCGCGGGACGCGCCGCGCGGGAACTAGAACTTCCGGGCCAGGGTCAGGCGCCACTCGCGCCCCTTGCTGGGCAGCGCGCCGAGATTGGCGTAGCTGTCGGCGTCGGGCGTGAAATAGAGCTTGTTGAACAGGTTATCGACGTTGAACGTGGCCGTGTACGGGCCATGCTCGTAGTAGAGGCTGCCGTTGACGACCGCATAGGCCGGATAGGTAACCGCGTTCTGGACGGTGCCAGAGGTCTTGGTCACATGGGTGACGCCCAGCGTGCCGCCGACCTTGCCCCAGTCGTAGTCGCTGCTGGTGTAGGCCCCATAGAGACTGACGACAGATTTCGGGATCAAGGTGTAGTCGTAGTCGCCCGCGCGGCCCGGCAGGCTGTTGAAATTCCAGACCACATAGGTTCCCCCGTAGGCCTGCGGCCCCGCGACGCCGGCGGTATAGGCCGGGATGTACTGGAACGAGGTGTCCGGCCCCTTGACCGTGGTGTGCTGGGTATTGCCCGAGAAGGTGAAGCTGACATGCTCGCTGGCCAGCCAGCGCACTTCCAGCTCCACGCCCTTGGCCCGCGTGCCCTGCACCGAGATCGGCGGACCGTTGACCAACTGGGTGCGGTTCTGGCGGTAGCCGGCCAGCGACCCGACCAACGTGCCCTTCAGAAGCTGGAACTTCACCCCGGCCTCGGCCAGGTTGCTATTCGACAGCCAAGCGTCGGTGGCCACCAGGCCCGGCGCGATATCGCCCGCCTGGCTCATTTCCAGCGCCGAGGCCTTGGCGTAACTGATGTAGGGCATGATCCCGGCCGGCGTCTTGTAGGTCAGGCTCGCCGTGTAGGTCCCCTTTCCCTTGCTGGCCTTCTGCTGTCCGGCGATCGTATAGGTCAGGAAGCCGGTGTCGTTGGACTTGACGTCATAGTCGTCGTAGCGGCCGCCCAGCATCAGGTTCAGGCGCTGGCCCAGCATGATGTCGGTGGTGAAGAAAACGCCTTCCTGCCGCCACTTGGAGCGGTTGTCGTTCTCCCACTTCACGCCGTCGCCGGGGTTGAACGGGCTGCCGATGATGTCGGTGGGGGTGGCCCCATAGGCGATGTCGCGGCGGTCCAGCGCGATCAGGCCGCTGTTGTAGCTTTCGCGGCGACGCCCGCTGAAGTCGCGATAGGACACGCCGACGAACGACTTCGACGTGACCGCGCCGACGTCATAGGCGAAGTTGTAGGTCAGGCGCGCTTCCCAGACCGAGCTGTCGAACCAGGCTGGATAGCCGTAGGACACGAAGCGCTTGTTCTCCTGGTCGTCATAGAAGAGCTGCAGCTTCAAGGTGCTGCCCGGCGTCAGTTCCTTGGCCAGGTCGTAGTAGAGCGTATTGGTGCGGGTCTTCGAGAAGTCCGCGCCGCTGATATAGACCGTGCGCGGGCTGAGCTTGGTCGTGCCGACGCCGGTGTCCAGCGTGTGAAGCGCGTCCGTGGTCGGATAGCCGTAATAGGCCAGATACATCGCGCTGGCGTAGGGATAATAGCCGATCTCGTTCGGCGTCAGACGCCCGTTGCCGTCGGCGTCCTTCAGCGAGGTGTCGCGGCCGGTGATATAGGTCTGGTGGTTGATCAGGTCCTGGGTCAGACGGTTCCAGCCGGGCGTCTGAACGTCGCCGTTCGAATGGTAGATCATCCCGCCGAAGGCGGTGCTCCAACCCTTGCCCAGATCGAAGTCGGCCGAGACCTCTCCGGTCTGACGACGCGGATAGATGCCCTTGTAGTAGCTGTGGCTGTCCTCGACCTCGCCATAGGCGTGGATGCCCCCGACCACCGAGCCAAAGTTGGCCGGCAGGCCGATTTGGGCCGTCGCGTTCTTCTTGTTGTACGCGCCGTAGGTCAGGGTGACCTCGCCGGTCGGTTCGGTCAGGTAGCCGCCCTCGTTCTTGCCCGATTTCGGGATGAAGTTGAGCATCCCGCCCACCTTGCCCGAGCCATAGATCGGCGTGGGCGGACCGCGCACGACCTGGATCTGATCGGCCGCGCCGATCGGGGTCGAATAGGTGCCGCGGTTCTCGATGCGCTTGAAGCCGCGGAAGTAGTTCTCGGCCAGGGTGCCGCGAATGTTCAGCGCGCCGGGCACGCCGTAGAAGCTGGCGGTGTAGGTCCCGGGCGACACGGCGGTCAGGCCGTCGATGGTCTCGATGCCATAGCGTTGCAGCGTCACGTCGCTGACGAAACTGGCCGAGCGCGGCGTCTCCAGCAGCGGCTTGTCGATACCAAAAACGGTGTTGCTGGGCTGCTTCTCCAGCAGGCCAGCCTTGTCGCGCGCCTTGACCACCACCTCATCGACGGTGTCGGTCGGCGTGGGAGTTTCGTCCGCCAGCGCCGCGTGCGTGTGCGCCAGAAGGACAAGAGCGGAACAGCCCGCCAGCAGTAGCCGGTAATTCGACATGCGGTCCTCGTTCGAGGCCGTCGCGCCCACCGCCTGCGGCGGTTATCCCCAGGTCGACGCCTCGAAGTCATCATCCGCCGATGACGGCCGGCGACGAGGCGCGGCCTCTGACATTTCACTGAAAATGTCGCGCCAGCCCGGATGTTGGGCCGCCGATGGCCGTAAATGCGGCCGCGTGGTCACAAAACTTGCCCCTGCGCGTACCAGACAGGGTCTAAAGGCGACCTCGCGACATCATGGCGAGATCGCCGGTAGCTCCCACTACGAAAGCGAGCTTGACGCCCTTACAACCCGGAGGCGCTAGCGACGGGTTCGGACGAGCGCGAAGTCGTCGGCGTCGGACTACGCTTGAGGAAATAGGCGCCGGCCAGAACGGTGCAGGCGGCGCCCAGAATGCTGGTCGCATAGGCGCTGAGGACGAAGAAATTCAGCCAGTCCATCGCCACCATGGCGAAGTTGCGCCAGACCAGCAGGGCCACGCTGCCCAGATAGCCGGACGCGTCGGCGACATAGATCAGGAACCCCGCCGTGCCGACCCGGCCGCTGAACGCGATCATCCGGTCGAAAAGCATGGCGTTGAACGGCGTATAGGCCATGTAGAGCCCCGCGCCGGTCAGGATCATCCACGGCAGCGGCGCCAGGAGGTGGGCCTGGAACGCCAGGGTGGACAGCCCCAGTGTCAGAAAGCCCGCCAGGATCACCCCGTGCATCACCAGCAGCGCACGAAGATTGTCGCGCACCACCATGACCGCGGCCATCACGCCTAGCGACAGAACCGCCACGGGCAGCTCGCTGGCGGTGAAGACCGCCGACTCCTTGCCAAAGCCCAAGCCGGTCCACAGCTCGGCGGCGAAGTTGTCCCGGAAATCGCGCAGCGCCGTCAGTAGAACATAGGACAGCACCAACAGCGCGATCCCGGGGCCATAGGCGGCCACGAAGGCCTTTCGCTGCCCGCTGTCCATGGGTTCGCGTCGAACACGCGCCGCCTCGTCGGCGGCGTTCGGCGGCGGAAGCTGCATCAAGGCCCAGACCGAGACCGCCAGCAGCGGCATGAAGATCGCGCCGGTGGCGGCGGGCATCCAGAACGGAGAGATGTGGACGTCGACCATCAGCCACTTGCCCACCGACTTCACCACGCCGGATGACAGAATGAAGCTCGCGCAAAGGATCGCGCCCAGCACCTCGGACGTGCGCCGTCCCTCCATGAAGCCGAACACCAGCCCCCAGATCATCCCCAGCGGCAGGCCGTTCAGGAACAAGGCCGCGACGTTCCAAGGCGCGGGGATCATCGCGAACCCGATCAGGGCCAACCACGACAGGCCGATCAAGACGAGGATCGCCGCGCCGCGATGCGCCGGCTTGACCTCCGAGATCACGCGGACGCCGATCAGCTTGGAGGCGGCGTAGCCGGCGACCTGGGCCAGAACGAGGGCGATCTTGTAGTCGATGGCGAAATGCCAGCCCTCGACCACGCCGAAGGTCGCGGCGGCGAAGGGCTTTCGGAAGGCGTACATCGAGAAATAGGCGCAGAAGCCGGCCAGCCCCGCGAACAGGGTGAAGGCCAGCGGCGTGGCGCGTTCGAGCCAGCGCCGAGTACCAGATGTCATGACAACGCCCCTATGGAGCGGCCTGGTCTATACCAAGTACATGTCGCCTCGATGACGCCGCCGGGCGTCCTAGCGGACGCGGATGTCGACGCTGACCGTCAAGGCGTCGTGACGCCAGTATTCGCGATCGAATTCCACCACGTGGCCTTGGGCGTCGTAGCAGGTTCGCACCAGGCTAAGGCCCGGCAGACCCGACTTCACGCGCAGAGCCTCGGCCTCGTCGCGGGTCAGGGCGCACGGCCGCATGTCGACCTTGTTGCGCGCCACGCCGACGCCATAGACGGTCTTCAGCACGCTCGTCAGGGAGCCGTTGAGATCGTGCTCGATCAGGCCCGGCGCGCGAGCGGCGTCGACGATGATGCTCTCGATCAGAACCGCCCGACCATCGATCAGACGGCGGCGGCGAATCCAGTACATCGGCGCGCCGACGGGGCGGGAGAAGATCTGGGCCAACATGCCGTCGCAGACGATCTCGACCTTGCTCAGCGTCTCGGTTTCCGGCCGTCGCCCCTGCGCCTCGACATAGGACATGAAGCCTTCCCAGCGGGTCGGATCATAGACGACGGGCGGCGGCGACACGTACCAGCCGCTGCGGTCCTTCCGGTAGATGACCCCTTCCGCCTCAAGCTGGAACAGGGCCTCGCGCACCGTGCCACGCGCCACCCCGCCGCCGGCCTGCAGCTGACGCTCGGAAGGCAGGCGCTCGCCCGGCTTGAACTCACCGGCGGCGATACGCGCCGCGATGTCGTCACGCACGCCCAGATACTGGTGACTGTCGAGCTGCTGCATCGGACGACCTGACCAGCGGTCGATTCCCGCCAGCACGAAGATGGAAGGCGGCTCCCCCTGGGTCAAGGAAGTGGATCAGACCACCGTGAGGGGAGTCCAACCCGGATCAAGACTTCACGAAAGTTTCGCGGACGCCGCGTCGCCTACTGGTCTATACCAAATGTGGAATTTTGGAGGTCCAGGTCATGACTCCCGACCGTCGCTCGCTCTTACGCGCCGCCGTCACGGGCGCGGCCGCCGGACTTCTGCCCGCGACGATCGCCAAGGCCATGGCCATTCCCGCGCGTCACCGCACCGGCACGATCATGGACGTCGAGCACGTCGTGATCTTCATGCAGGAGAACCGCGCGTTCGATCACTATTTCGGGACGCTGAACGGCGTGAGAGGCCTGGGCGACCCGCGCCCTCAGCGCCTGCCGGGCGGCGCCTCGGTCTGGCGCCAGCCCAGCCAGGAGCATCCCGACGGCTATGTCCTGCCCTTTCATGGCGACGCCTCGGCGACCAACGCCTACACGGTCGACGGCTCGGACCAAGGTCACCAGGCGGCGACCACCATCGTCAACGGCGGCCGCTACGACCAGTGGGGCCATTCGGGCGAGCTTCACAAGCGCATGGTCTACTACAAGGCCTCGGACTTGGCGTTCTACCACGCCTTAGCCAGCGCCTTCACGATCTGCGACGCGTACCACTGCTCCACCCTGACCCAGACCTATCCCAACCGCCTGCATCTCTGGACGGGTTGCAACGGCGGCGGCAAGGTCGGCGGCGATCCGGAAATGAGCAACTACGGCGAGGACGAAACGCCCAGCGCCGACATGGCCGAAGACAAGGTCATGGCCAAGGGGCCCTACACCTGGACCACCTATGCCGAGCGCCTGCAGGCGGCCGGCGTCAGCTGGAAGGTCTACCAAGAGTACGATAATTTCGGCGACAACATCCTGTCGGTGTTCAAGCCGTTCCGCCCGTGCGCCAAGGATTCCGAGCTCTATGCGCGCGGCCGCTCGTGGGTCAGCGAAGGCAAGACCGGCCCCGACCGCACGCGCTCGGACGGCCAGCAGTTGGTCGAGGCCTTCCGCGCCGATATCGCCGCCGACCGTTTGCCTCAGGTGTCATGGATCGTCACCGCCGCCGACCTGTCCGAACACCCGCAGGCGGAACCCTCCAAGGGGGAACATGTTTGCGCCGAGCTGATCAAGGCCCTCGTCGATCACCCCGAGGTGTTCGCCAAGACGGTCTTCATCGTCAACTATGACGAGGCCGGCGGCTTCTACGATCACATGCAGCCGCCGATGCCGCCGCTGACGCCCGAACAAGGATGGAGCTCGGTCTCGGTCGCCGGCGAGGCCAAGGACTATGGCCAGGCCAAGGTCGACAACCCCGGCGCCCATCCGCTGGGCCTGGGCATCCGGGTGCCGGCGATCATCGTCTCGCCCTGGAGCCGCGGCGGCTTCGTGTGCTCGGAGGTGTTCGATCACACCTCGACCTTGCGCTTCCTGGAAAAGCGCTTCGGCGTGCGCGAGGAGAATATCAGCGACTGGCGCCGGACGGTTTGCGGCGACCTGACCTCGGCCTTCGACTTCGCCAATCCAAACCAGGACTGGTCGACCCTGTCGCTGCCGGCGACGGCCGACTACATGCAGCGCGTGGCGCGCTCCAAGGCCGCGCCGAGCCTGCGTATTCCGGCCAAACAGACCCTCTCGGTTCAAGAAGGTCCCCAGCGGGCCGCGCGCGCCCTGCCCTACGTAATCTCCGCCGACGCGCGGGTGCGCGACGGCGCGGTGTGGATCGATCTCGTCAACGCTGGCCGGGCCGGCGCGGTGTTCCAGGTCTTCGACAACACCGACCGCGACGGTCCGTGGCGCTTCACCCTGGCGGCGGGCCAGAAATACGCCGCTGGCCACTGGAACAAGCCCGGACGCCCGCCAGGTCCCTACGATCTCACCGTTCACGGCCCGCATGGCTTCTATCGTCGCTTCGCGGGAGACACGTCCAAGGCTCAGCCTCTAGTGACCGCGTCCGCCGACGTCCGCGCCCGGCTCGTCATCATCCTGTCCGGCATGGGGTCCGCGACGCTTCAGATGGCCGAGGACTATCCGCTGGCCGAAGGCGAGGCCCGCCAGACCATCGCGCTGCGGCCCAGCGGCGTCCGTTCGGTCCTCGACCTGCGGGGCAGCGACCACTGGTACGATCTGACCCTGACCCTGGCCGATGATCCTTCGTTTGTTCAACGTCTGGCCGGACACCTCGAGACCGGCCGCGCCAGCCGCACCGATCCCGGCATAGGCCGGATGCGCCTCTAAGCTCTCCCACGGATCTTCAATGACCGCTCGCCCGACGGCCGACGCCTTCGTCGCCGAACTGACCACCCTGTTCAACCGCCTGGGCGATTTGCGCTATGGCGAGGACGTCAGCCAGCTGGACCACGCCGTACAGACCGCCCACCACGCCAAGCTGGATGGCGCGCCGCCCGCCTTGATCGCCGCAGCCCTGCTGCACGATGTCGGGCACATGATGCAAAAGGCCGGCGAGGACGCCGCGGATCACGGCGTAGACACGCGCCACGAACAGATCAGCGCCGGCTATCTGGCCCGCGCCTTTGGCCCCGAGGTCACCGAGCCCATCCGCCTGCACGTCGCGGCCAAGCGCTACCGGGTCGCGGTGGATCCGGCCTATCTGGAACACCTCAGCAAGGCCTCCCTGCAAAGCCTGGCTCTGCAGGGAGGACCGATGAATTCGGCGGAGATCGCCGCGTTTCTGGCCGAGCCGGCCGCCCAGGACGCCCTACGGCTGCGCGGCTATGACGAGGCCGGCAAGGCGCCGGAGGCCGAGGTCTCCAGCTTCGAATCTTATCAGGACCTCCTGCGCGATCTGATCGCGCGCGCGGCCGAGGCCTGATCAGGGCGAAAGCGCCTCGTCCGCGACCAGGTGCTGCAAGACGCGCTTTTCCAGCACCAGAAGCGCGCTGGCGCTGTTGGCGCGCATGACGAGGCCTTCGCCCAGCGGCCCGGCGGCTTCGCGCACGGCGTGGATCAGGCGCTGAAACTCGGGTCGCCCCCGACCGCCGGTTCCATGCAGGGCGCAGAGTTGGCGCCAATCCTGGATGAAGCTTTCCAGCAGCAGGTTCAGCCGCGCGGCGCGCATCCGGGTTTCAGGCGTGTCAACGGCCAGCGAAAGCTCCTCGCGCAGATCCTCGACCAGCCATTGCGCCTCGGCGGCCGGCATGATCGGCATGCGCTGGTCGTTCTCGGTCAGCAGCTCGGGATCAGCGCTCGGATCCCAAGCCAGAGTGGGCCACCGATCGCGGGGCGGCGATTGACCATAGGCGAAGCGCCAGAACGAAGCCGTGCCGGTGGTGTCGGCGACCAGATGGATACGATCCTGGTCCGCCCCGTTCTCGACGTGATGGCGACGCCAGTTGTCGAAGATCCAGGCCTCGCCGGCCGCCATGTGCACGGACTGCCCGTCACAGTGAAAACGCACGGCGGGCTGCGTGAAGACCGGAATGTGCAGTCGCACGCGGGTATGCCAGTGGTAGTTGATGTCCGCGTGCTCGGGAACGCCGACACCCGGCGCCAGCCTCATCAGCCGCGAGCGGCTCCAGACCACGCCGAACCCCGCTAGGACCTGACGCAGATAGGGCATCGCCATCAGCCAGGGCGTCGGCAGCATCTGGCCGTGGACCGCGTCGGTCTCCGCCCCGTCCACGCTGATCAGGCGCGCGGCGCTATTGCCGCGCAGCCGATCCGGATGCGCCACCCAGGCCTCGGCCGGCAAGGCCGCGACCTCGGCCTGAAGTCGTTCCACGTCGAACAGCACCGGAAGCTGGTAGAAGGGTCGCGGCAGCCGCATCGCTCAGGTCCTGTACTCGGTCAGCGCATCGCCCAGCGCCTCGCGCAGCGGCGCCAGCCAGGGCGCGTAGCGACGCCATTGATCCAGCCCCTCGCGGCCGATCGGCTGGCGCACCTGCTCCGAACTGGGAGTGCGCACGCTGCGTTGGGTCGCGTAAAAGGTCAGGCAGGCCGGCTGGAAGGGCAGACGGCAATGGTCCAGCATCCGCCGCACGCCGCCCTCGAGATCCTCGACGAGGTCTTCATAGGACACCCGCAGCACCCGGCCGGGCAGCACCTGATCCCAGTGCCGCATCATGTCGAGATAGACCCGATAATAGCGGGCGATGTCCTCGACGCCGTAAGTGAATTCCTGATTGGTCGTGCCGAACAGCTGCTTCAGGTTGCTGAAGCAGCAGGCCATCGGCTCGCGGCGGACATCGATGATAGTCGCTCGCGGCAGGATCAGGTGGATCAGGCCGATGTGCCAGAAATTGTTGGGCATCTTGTCGATGAAGAACGGCCGCCCCAGCCGCCGGTAGGCGCGCGTTTCGGCCAGGAAGCGCTCGCCCAGCCCCCTCGCCTCCTCGGCGGTCAGACGCAGCAGGGCTTCGGGGTCCAAGGGCAGGCCGCAGTCGGGATCGCGCCCCCCGAGCTCGGCGGCGTAACGGCCGATCTCCGTCAGCTCCTGCGTCCCCTCGACCGCCGAATGCGAGGCCAGAATCTGCTCGATCAGGGTCGACCCCGAGCGCGGCAGACCCACGACGAAAATCGGCGCGGGATCGTCCGCGCCCCAACCCGCGCGGGCCGCGAAGACCTCGGCTGACAAGCTCTGCTTCGAACTCCGTGCGCAGGCCTCGGCGACCTCCGACCTATACCGGCTGTCCAAGCGCCTCAATGCGTTGCCGCGCCCATAGCTTCGCCACGACGCCGCGTAGTCGCCTCGATCTTCCAGAGCCTTGCCCAGCGCGAAGTTCAGATAGACGCGATCCATCCGTTGCAGGTCGGGGCGGGCCTCGGCCGCTCGCAAACGCCCCAATTCGTCATCGCTGAAGCGATAGGTCTTCAGGTTGGCGAGGCTAAACCAAGCCACGCCGTTATCTGGCCGCGCATGGAGCGAAGCGCGGTAATCGGCGACCGCCTCGGCTTGGCGGCCCGTGACCTTCAAGGCATTGCCCCGCCAGAGCCGCAGATCGGCGACCTCGGGCCCGGACGGCGGCTGGCCGTCCAGCAATCGGCCGTAGAGGTCGATCACCGGTTCGTGGTCGCCCAGGGCGACGCAGGCGGCGGCGTATTGCTTGATATAGTCGCGGTTGTCCGGGTCGTGCTCCAGCAGCCGCTCCGCCTCCTCCCGGGCGCGCCCGGGCTTTTGCCCTTGGAGCAGCGTCATCGCGTAGTCCAGTCGGGCGGCGTGGTAGTCCGGCGCTTGGGCCAGCGCCGTTTCGAGCAAGGCCTCGGCCTCGTCGAACGCGCCGCTCTCCGCGCGGATCCTGGCTAGCAGACGGCGCGCGCCGACATTGCTGTCGTTATCGCGCAGATACTCGCGGAGGATCGCCTCGGCCGCCTCGAGATCGCCGTCGGCGAACAGGCTGTTGGCGACCACCACCTGGACCGGCAACTGCTTCAGCGCCTTCAGATGACGCGCCGCCGCCTCGGCGCGAGGCGCGTCGCCCAGCATCCGATAGAGCTGTTCCAACATGTCCCAGCTGGTCGGCAGGGTGGGATTGAGGCCGACCGCCGTGCTCAGCGCCTCGATCGCGCGGGGCGCGTCGCCAAGCAGAATGTAGCAATGCCCGCGCTCCTGATGGAGACGGCTGAACCGAGGCAGCAACGCTTCCAACCGCGCCAGGACGGCGAGGGCCTCGGGCGCGCGCTGGCGCGTCCGCAGCGCCCGCGCCTCCTCCAGCAAGGCGTCGCGTTGCCGGCTCACCGCGCGACGCTCGCCTGGAGAAGCGGCGCGAGCCACGCCGGCGCCGGCTGGTCGGGATCGTAATATTCGAAGATCAGATGGATGCGATCGCTGTCGCCGTCGTTGCGCACCCAATGCGGCGCGAGGTTGTTGACCTCGACCGCCTGACCAACCGGAAGGTGGCGCTCGGCCCCGCCGAAGAACGACACCACGCCGGGATTGGTCGTGATCGGCACGTGGATCTTGTGGGGCCACTTCGCGGCGGGATTGGCGTCGATGTGCGGATGTATGAACCCGCCCGGAGCCATGCGGGCCAGCATCACCCGAGGAAACACGCCCCGCGCGTAGCCATAATCACGAACCGCGTCCGCCAGCACGGGCTCCAGCAAGTTCCGCCACGGCGCCCAGGCCGGACGATCATGGGAACCCCGCCAGTCGAGCGGACCATCCACGAAACGAAAGACGATGTGCCGCGTGCCGTCCAGCACCTCGAACTTGTTGGGTTTGCTGGCGTTTTCGGCGACCCAGACCGCCTCTGGGATCGCCATGACATTGGCCCGAAGGGCGCCGATGTCGACCGCCCCCAGGTCTCTCACCGTCTCCGTCTTGCGAGGATTGGCGGACGGCCCGCTCATCACGCCCCCTCGAACGTGTAGCCGAAGAGATCGAGGTCCTGCTCGTAGCGCGCGGCGACCGCCTCGATCAGAAGCGGGTCATAGTACTGGCGGTAGTCGCCATGCTGGCTGCCGTTCACGCGGTCGAGCCGGCGGGATGGAATACCGATCCGCGCGCAGATCGCGTCGTAGGAGCCCTGCATGTCCTCCACCCGACCGATCCCATCGGTCAGGAGGCCGCCTTCCTCGTCCACCAGCAGCGACGACTGCGGCTGGAACAGGATGTGTTGTTCCGGCGGTTCCTCGAAAAGGAAATAGCGCATGACATCGCGCGGCCGTCGCTGGAAGTCGTCGCCCCCGCGCAACATGAACGCGCAGTACGAGACGAAGCGGTCGAACGGATTCCGCACGAAGGCGAACTTGAAATAGTCGGCGAAGGCCTGTTCGCCGAGATACGGACGCACCTGCCGCAGGGACAGGTGGCCATGCCTGATCGCGGCCAGGTCCGCCCAGGGAAAGCGCTTGTCGACGAACAGCCCTACCTGCTCGACGTCGTCCTCGCTCAGATGCTCGCGCAGGGCCTGACGCACCGAATGGGTGCCGGTCTTGGGCACCGCGGCGAAGATGAAGCGGTGGCTATGTGAAACGATCATGGCCTGATCAAAAGAGCGGAGCGTCCGTCTCCTCCAGGAGACGGACGCTCAACCTAGCGCCTATGCGTGTCAGAACTTGTAGCTGAGACCCATCATGTAAGTCGTGCCGCTCTGGTTCTGGTTATAGAGGTAGCGGTTCTGACCCCAGAACTGGGTATCCTTCTGGTTGGTCAGGTTGATGGCGTTCAGCGAGAACTGAAGCGTCTCGGTGAAGTTATAGAAGGCCGAGGCGTCCACATAGGTCGAGCCCTCGAAGCCGCGCGTGTCGGCGCTCATGGGGTTGGCGCTACGACCCGTGTACCAACGCGCGCGGTGGCTCAGCGAACCGCGCAGGCCCCAACGATCGGTCTCGTAGTAGAGCGTCGCGTTGTAGCTCGTCTTCGAGATGCCGGTGATCTCGTCGGGCACATCGACATAGGTGTAGTTCGCCGTCATGCCGAGGTTGTTGAACGGCGCGGGCAGGAACGTGAACTGGCTCTGCGCGACCAGCTCGACCCCGGTGATCTTCTTGGTGCCGGCCACGTTGGTCGGCATGGAGAATTCCTTGACGATCGTGTTCGCGGTCGCCCCGGGGATCGTGGTGTACGGCACGCCGGTTTGGCTGAACGGGATATTCGTCAGCGTCGTCGAGCCGATGAAGTTGGTGACGCGCTTCTGGAACACGCCCGCCGACAGCAGCCCCACCTTGCCGAAGTAGTACTCGACCGACAGGTCCAGGGTCTTGTCCTTGAACGGCTTCAGGTTCGGATTGCCGCGCGAGGCGGTGATGTCGCAGTTCTGGTGGGCCGCGTCGGCGTTCAGGTTGCAGGTCTCATTACCTTGGAAGGCGCTGCCGCGAGCGGCCATCGATCCCAGGCTCGGACGGTTCAGGTTCTCGGTGGCGGCGAAGCGCACCAGCAGTTCCGGCGTCAGTTCCAGCACGGTGTTCAGCGCTGGCAGGACGCCCGAATAGCTGCCCTTGACGTCGGTCGTACCGAGGTAGGCGTAGCTGTCGCCCTGGATCCAGCCCGAGCTGCGCGTGTCGGTCTGGTAGCCGCGCAGGCCGATATTGCCGCGGAAGCGCTTGCCCAGCAGCTGGGTGTCCCAATCGGCCTGGATGTACTCCGAAACGGTCGCCTCTTGGGTATTGTAGACGTTCTCGATGTCCTGGATGACGCCGCCCGTGCCGTCCGTGTTCTTCTCGAGGCGGTGGTACTCCTTGTACTTGGCGAAGGCCTTGGCGTAGTCGCCGATCAGCCACGAGCCGGCGCTGTTGCTAAACACCGTCGTGATGTCGGCGACCGACGTGCCGCGCGTCTTGCCGGTCGTGCCGTTGGCGCCGCCGTCATAGAACAGGTCGATGCCGTCCTGCTTGAACTTGTGATAGGCGGCGCCCGCCCGCAGGGTCCAGACCGGGTTCAGCGTGTAATGGGCGTTGACCACGCCTTCCATCAGCTCCGACTGGTTGCGGAAGGAGCGATAGTAGAAGTTGTCCATCGCGTAGTTGGCCGGGTTGGTCGGATCCCAGTTCGGATACTGGAAAGTCGCCGAGCGCCCATCGACGCCGTAGTCGGCGATCAGATTGCCCTTGGCCCGCATGTAGAGCTTGTCGTCATACGGCGTCCTGTAGGTCGACTTCTCGTAGCCCACGTGGCCGTCGATCACCAGGCGATCCGTGGCGTCCCACTTCCCGGTCAGGGCCACCTGGTTGAAGCGGTTCTTGTTCAGCTCACGACGATGCTCGCTGCCGAAGGTCACGTTGCTGGCGTTGGTCATCGTGACATAGCCGTTCGGGTCGACGCGGAAGTCGTTCAGCACCGTGCCGTTTTGGAATTGAGCGGGCCAGGGCGAGCCCTTGGCGCCGTCCAGCGTGGTCGAGCCTAGGCCGTTCAGAGGGCGGGTGGCCAAGTGCAGTTCGTCGCGGTGCGTGGTGAATTCACCGTGCAGCACGTCGAGCGTCAGCAACAGATTGTCGACGGGCTTCCACTGCACGGCGCCCGTGAGACCCAGGCGCTCCTGCTTCGCGTTCCAGGACGACAGACGGTTGCCGTCGGCGAAATAGAGGTCGCCCGCCATGAACCGGGCCTGCTGCGCGGCGGTCAGGTGGGAGATGTCGACGCCCTTGTTGAGAAGACCCTGAACGTCGCTCTTGGACAGGTGGCTGTAGTTGTACGTGTTGTGCCCCTGCTCGGTGGTCTCGCGCTTGCCGTAGGCGACCGAGAACGCGACGCCGAACTTGTTGTCCCAGTTCTGGCTGAACAGAGCGGCGATCCGCGGCTGGGCGTCCTTGGTGTATTGGTTGGTGCCCAACTTCAGCGAGACGGCGCCCTTGGAGCCGGTCTTGTAATCAAACGGCTTGCCGGTGAAGAGACCCACCGTGCCGGCCATGCCGCCTTCGTTCTGCGCGGCCTCGAAGGTCTTTTCGACCTCGACCTTCGAGAACAGTTCGGAGGCGAAGATGTTGAAGTCGAAGGCCCGGTCGCGCGAGCGCTGGCCGCGGCTGTCCTGAGCCGAGTCGACATTGCCCAGCACTTCCATGCCGTTCAGCTGCACGCGCGCGAAATCCGGACCCAGGCCGCGCAGCGAGATCCGCCGCCCCTCGCCCGCTTCTCGGGTGATCTGCACGCCAGGCAGGCGCTGCAGCGACTCGGCCAGGTTCAATTCCGGAAACTTCGCCATGTCCTCGGCGACGATCGCGTCCTTCAGGATGATGGAGTCGCGCTTGATGGCCCGAGCGTCGCTGAGCGACTTGCGAAAGCCGGTGACGACGACTTCATCGACCTGATCGCCCGCCGCCGAGCTCGCGGCCTGACGCGCGAAAGCGGTCGACCCGCTGGCGCCCACCACCAGCGCCGAGACGGTCGCCAGCAAAAGATTCTTGCGGTTCGAGCGCGCGGCTCGAGCGGAATAGCGCTTCGACATGATGGTTCCCCTGCCCCAACTGGTATGGACCAGAGCGCTTAAAGCAGCCGGCGGCGACACCCATGTGACATTTCAATGTGCGCGGCTGGTAATTTTTGAATGGGATCCCAGCGGAGAGGCCGTCCCGTTTGGACTAGACCAAATTACCGGTGCGATGTTGTCTTGAAAGCACACAGCGCCGCGGGAGCGCCTTGACGCTCCCGTCTCCCGCCCAGTCAAACTTTCGCTTGAGCGTCTTGAGAGGGCTTGGCGCGGCGCGGCTTGAGGGCCTTGGCGATCGCGCGGAACACCTCGGCGATGTGCTCGGTCAGCCAGCTCACCGGGTTCTCGCCCGGACGCTTGCGGCTGACCAGGAACGTGACGACGCAAGCCGCCATGAAGCCCGCGGCCGGCAAGGCGATCGTGAACAGCGCCGGAAGACGCGCGCCCGAGGACAGGCCTTGGCCCAGGACCATCTGGGTTTCGAAACTGAACAGCAAAAGCCCGCCGGTGGTCATCGCCGACCCGGCCCCCGCGCGCTTGGCGCTGAGGCCAAACGGCACCGCGAGAAGCGGTAGGAAGGGCAGCAGCAGCGCGCGCGCCGATCGAGAATAGAGTTCGGCCAGCAAGGTCTGGCGGGGCAAAGCCGGCTCCGCCCGCCCGAAACCCTGCTGCGCCAGCTCCACGAGGGTGAGTTCGCTCACCTCGCCGCCGCGCTCCTTGAGCGGCTTGGACGGCGGCGCCAGCGGCAGGTCGACGACCGTGCGGGTGAAGTTCAGCACATAGACCTCGGCGCGCTTGGTCGTGCTGACCTGGCGACCGTCGATCAGCTCAAGCCGAACGCTCTTGTTGTCGGCGTTCTTGCGCAGCTCTCCCGCGGCGGCCGAGAGCAGGTCCTCGCGCCCCTCGGGACCGATCTTGCGGATGAAGACGTGCTGAAGGTGGCTGCCGCTGGGATCGGCTCGGTCGGCGGTCAGAAAGATCTCGGGGCCGGCGGACAGCAGAGCCCTTGGTCGCACGTCGCCATTCCATCCCGCGTTCTGAACCGCGTGGAGCACGGCGTGATAGGCATAACGGCTATAGGGCTGAATAAACCCGAACAGCAGCACGCTGAGGAACATCAGCAGCACGCCCAGGCCGACGAATGGCGCGGCGAACCGCCCCAACGACACGCCGCTGGCGAGGATCGCGTCGATTTCGGAGCTGCGGTTCAGTCCGTTGACGACGACAAAGAGGCCGATGAAGAAGCCGCCGGGCAGGGTCAGGCCCACATAATGCGGAACGAGGTTGACCAGGAGCTCGGACAGAAACCGCAAGCCTTCCGACGTCTGGGACAGCAGGTCGAACGACCGCATCAGGCGCTCCATCAGGAACGCCACCATCGTGCTGATGAGAACGGCCGCCATCGGCGTCAGGGCGCGCCTGAGCAGGTAACGGTCGAGCGTGGTCGGGATCATGAATGGCTATCGCGCGAGCGCGCTCTCCAGAGTCGGGCGTCTAGAGCATTTTCTCTAGAGAACGGGCAAGCTCGCCGGCTGAGGCTCGGCCGCTCCCCCTTGCCGCCGAACCAAGGGGCGAGCTTCCGGGGCGAACGGCTCGGAAACCTTCGACGGACGCCCCAGGGCCTCGGCATAGACCTCGACGACCTCGTCCAGGATCTCCGTCCAGCGATAGGCGGCGCTGCGCTCCAGGGCCTCCAGCGCCAAGCGCCGACGCTCTTCGCCATCCAGAAGGAGCTGGGACAGCGCCTCGGCGTAGGCCTCGGGCTGGTCGGCGCACAGAAGGGCGTTTCGGCCATGGCGCAGCAGGGCTCGGGTGTTGGGCGCCTCGGCGCAGACCATCGCCAACCCGGACGCCATCGCCTCCAGGTTCACGTTGCCGAAGGTCTCGGTCGTACTCGGATTGAGGAAGATATCCCCGCTGGCAAGCGCCTTCGCCAGGGTCTCGCCGGATAGGAAGCCCGCGAAGACCGCCCTAGGCAGCCTTTCCTCGAACCAGGCGCGGGCCGGACCATCGCCGATCACCAGAACCTGAGGCGCCCGCCCGGCGTCTTCCAATCGCTGGATCGTCTCGGCGAAGGCCCCAAGGCCCTTTTCCATGACGAGCCGCCCCAGGAAGACGATCACCGGGCGGTTGGGGTCGAAGCCCTGGGCCAGCCGCCAGGCGTCATCGCGACGCGCCGGGTTGAAGAGTTCCGGGTCGACGCCCCGCGCCCAGATTCGGACCTGGGCCGGCAGGTTCTGGGCCTTCAGCTCCTCGGCGATCGCGGTCGTCGGCGCCAGGACGTAGTCGCAGCCGCCGTAGAACTTCCAGAGATTGCGACGCACCAGCGGCCGCAGCCGGCCCAGGCCGTAGTAGTCCAGATAGGTGTCGAACAGCGTGTGGAGGCTGGCGACCACCGGAATCTTCAGGTCCCGTCCCAGGCGCTGCGCCGCTCCGCCCAGGAAGTCCGGCGCGGATAGATGGATCAGGTCGGGCGCGAACGCTTCGACGTCGCGCCGCACCGAGCGCGGCAAACCCAGCGCCAGGCGATAATCGGCCCGGAAGGGGATCTTCACGGACGGGACCGAGACGAGATCGCCCTCGGGCGCGAAGGCGGGACGCGGCGACGTCGGAGAATAGACCCGCACCTCGGCGCCCAGCGTCCTCAGAAGGTGGCCGACCAGCCGGTTCAGCGATTTGTTGGCGCCGTCGATCGTGTAGTTGTAGTTCCCCGAGAACAGGGCGATCCGCAGCGGGCGCTCGCGATCCGTATACATCAGCGCCTTCATGTCCATGATCGTCCTTCCACGTGCGCGTCCAGTCCTCGCTGACAACGACGACGCGCCTGCCCCGCCGCCGCACGTATTTCGAAACCACCGCGATTTACAGCAGGTCAGGCCATATTTTTTATGAAGGCGCTCGGCCGCATCACCGTCACGGTACTGATTTAGTGGAAACGACGGCGTTTTTTGGTGAAAGCATACCGGACAATGCAATGCGGGTAGTCGATGTCGCCGAGTTCTATTCGCCCACTGGCGGCGGCGTGCGGACCTATATCGACCGTAAGATCGAAGCCGCCGCGGGGCTGGGCCACGAACTGTTCGTGATCGCGCCCGGACCGGAAGACCGATTCGATGCGCGGCCCGGCGGTGGCGTGATCCAGATCCGCGCCCCTCGCCTGCCGTTCGACGCGAACTATCACATGTTTTGGGACGCGGCGCCGGTGCATGACCGGCTTGCGTCCCTGGCGCCCGATCTTGTCGAGGCCTCCTCGCCCTGGCGTGGAGCCTGGATCGTCGCCAACTGGCCCGCGCCCACGCCCCGCGCGATGTTCATGCACGCCGATCCGGTCGCGTCCTATCCCCAGCGCTGGCTGGCGCCGGTGGCCAGTCCCGAGCAGATCGACCGGCTGTTCGGATGGTTCTGGCGCTACATGCGCAAGACGACCGACCGCTTCGACTCGATCGTGACCGGCGGCCCCTGGCTGGCCGATCGTCTCGAGGATCAGGGCGTCCGTGGCGTGACCAGCATTCCCCTGGGCATCAATCGCGACGCCTTCTCACCGCGAAAGCGGGACGAGGGCCTGCGTTCGGCGCTTTTGAAGGCTTGCGGCCTCCCCGACGACGCCAAGCTGGTCTTGGGCGTCGGGCGCTTCCACCCGGAAAAGCGCTGGCCCATGGTGATCGAGGCGGTGAGCCGCGCCGGCGCGGATATTCCAATCGGCTTCGTGCTGATAGGGGACGGCATCGACCGCTCCCGGGTCCGTCACGCCGCCGCTGGAAAGCCTTACGTGCATTTGCTCGCGCCCATTCTCGACAGAGGCCTGCTGGCCGCCCATCTCGCGAGCGCCGACGCCTTGGTTCACGGCTGCGAGTCCGAGACCTTCGGCCTGATCCCCGCGGAAGCCATGGCCAGCGGGTTGCCTGTCGTGGGCCCCGACCGTGGCGGTTTCGCCCACCTGGCCCTGCCCCAAACTTCCGAAATCTATCATTGGGGCGACGCCGAAGCGGCCGCCGCCGCGATCCGGCGCCTGTTCTCGCGGGACCAGAGATCTTTGAAGGCCGCCGCGAACGAGGCCGCCAGCCATGTTAGGCGCGACATCGACCATTTCGCCGACCTCTTCGCGCACTATAAGACCGTCGCGGACCAAGCCACGCGCGGAACGGCGACAAGGCGATGAACACCCCGCCGAAGGACGCGCCCTTGTCCCCCGACATCGCGGCGGAGGCCGATTCGCCGGAAGAGACGACAAACCGCAACGCGCGCGTGTGGAACGTACTGGGCGCCGTTGTGTCGGTGGGGCTGGTGGCCGCCATTCTGC
Organism: Caulobacter vibrioides OR37; assembly: GCF_000372645.1. Lineage (GTDB taxonomy): Bacteria > Pseudomonadota > Alphaproteobacteria > Caulobacterales > Caulobacteraceae > Caulobacter > Caulobacter vibrioides_E. The sequence goes on from NZ_APMP01000001.1 coordinate 483,100, forward strand.
TGCAGTTGGGCGGGGCGACCACGAACGCGCTCAGGATGATCCTCAGGCTACCGCTGGCGGTCTGGCCGGTGCTGCTGCTGCTGTACCTGGTCCAGCCCCTGGGCGACCTGGTGATCTATCGCAGACTCTGGAACCTCCCGGTCGCCGGCTTCGAGGCGCTGCTGCGCAAGACGGCGATCAACGAGGTGGTCGTGGGCTATAGCGGCGAGGCCTACCTTTATGTCTGGGCCCGCCGGATGGCTGGCTCGGTCGCCACGCCATTCCGCGCCATCAAGGACGTGAACATCCTGTCGGCGCTGCTCGGCAACCTCTTCACCGTGGGCCTGGCGGCGATCAGCGCGACGCAGCTCAAGACCCTCGATCTGGCCCAGCGTCTGGGGCCCGCGCTCTGGTCTGGCCTGGTTCCCGTCGCCGCTTCGGTCGGCCTCCTGGCGTTCGGAAGCCGAGTCTTCTCGCTGCGCCCCAAGCAGTTGGCCTTTACCGCCGCCATCCACACGGTGCGACTGATCGCCGCGCTTTCTCTCACCGTCCTGGTCTGGCGGATGTCGTTGCCGCAGGTCGCTCCTGGCGTCTGGCTTGTGCTGCTGGCCGTGCGCTATCTGGTCTCACGCATCCCTTTCTTGTCGAACAAGGACCTGGTGTTCGGGAACCTGATGCTGCTGGTGCTCGGCGCGCATTCTTCCGTGGCCGAATTGCTGGCCGCCCTGGCCCTCGTGACCCTATTCATGCACCTGACCGTCATCGTGGGCCTGGGAATATTCGACCTTGTCCGAGGCCTGCGGACTCCCGCCGACCGCGACGCCGCGCGGCCGGGCTCTACCGGAACTAGCGCCCCGTGACACCGATGCGCGGCGCGCGCCTTCACAGCGTTCAGGACGACCTTCTCGCGTGGTGGACGCCTCTCCCCGGGGACGCCAAACTCGGGAGGAAACAGACGAACCGAATCCGGCGTCGCCGGACACGGTGGGAACGACGAGGTATGGATGGCCGATGATCTTTCGCCGGCGGACGCTCGGGTCGATGGCGGCGTGTTCGCGCCGATAGCGCCGACCGCTCCGGTGCGTGAAGGCGAGCCCTATGCGCGCGACGAACTGCTGCACGAGATCTTCGAGGCCGCCTACCGCCGCACGCCCACGCGCACCGCGCTGCGGATCCTGGACCCCGAACCCGATCGCGCGCGCCGCACCGAGATCAGCTATGACGAGCTGCACAGCCGCGCGCTGCAGTTCGCCCATCATCTGACGGCGCTAGGCGTGGCCCGAGGCGATCGCGTGGTCATCTGCCTGCCGCGCGGCCTGGACCAGTACATGGCCATCCTGGGCATCCTCTGGGTCGGCGGCTGCTACGTGCCCGTTGACTGGTCGTATCCGCAGGACCGGATCGACTACATCATCGAAGATAGCGGGGCGCGACTGGTGGTGACCGAGCGCGAGCGCGCCAGCGCCATGCCGATCGCCACCCTGGTGGTCGATGAGGAACTGGGCGAACTCGCCGCTCAGGTCCCCTCCCTGATCACCCGCGAACACACCGGCGCGCAGCCCGACGACCTCGCGTATATCATCTATACCTCCGGCACGACCGGGCGCCCCAAGGGCGTGATGATCACCCACGCCAACGCCTGCCATCTGGTGCGTTCGGAATGCGCCATCCTGGCGATGGAGCCGGAGGACCGGGTGTTCGGCGGCTTCAGCCTGGCCTTCGACATGTCGGTCGAGACCATGTGGAGCGCCTTCTTTGTCGGGGCGACCCTGCTGGTGGCCTCCGAAACCCTGGCCAAGGCGGGGCCGGACATGGCCGGACCGCTGGCCGAGGCGGGCGTCACGGTCTGGCACGTGGTGCCGTCGCTGCTGTCGCTGGTCGAGCACGAGATGCCCGGCCTGCGCTTGCTCAATCTGGGCGGCGAGGCCTGTCCGCCGGACCTGGTCGCCCGATGGGCCAAGCCGGGCCTGCGCCTGCTCAATACCTATGGCCCGACCGAAACCACCGTCACGGCAACCTGGACCGAACTGCAACCGGGTCAACGCGTCACGATCGGCCGGCCGCTGCCGGGCTATTCCGCGTGGATCGTCGATGAATCCCTTTGGCCGGTCCCGGCTGGCGCCGAGGGCGAGCTGGTCATCGGCGGTCCCGGCGTTGGGAGGGGTTATGTCGGCCGCCCCGACCTGACCGAAGCCAAGTTCGTCACCACGCCGTTCAACACGCCCGATGGCGCCCCCGCCCGGATCTATCGCTCCGGCGACCTGGTCCGGCTGGACGCGGTCGGCGACATCGAGTTCCTGGGTCGTATCGACACACAGGTGAAGATCCGCGGCTTCCGCGTCGAACTGGGCGAGATCGAGTCGGTCATCGCCGAGGATCCGGCCGTGGCCCAGGCCGTGGCACACCTCTTCCAGGACGAGGACGGCAGCGAGGTGCTGGCCGCCTTCGTGGTCGGACGCGGCGGCGCGGCGATCGATTTGGAACCCATCCGCGCTCGCGTTCGCGAACGCCTGCCCAACTACATGCGCCCGGCGGTCTATCAACAGCTGGACGCCCTGCCCACCCTGCCCGCCTCGGGCAAGGTGGACCGCAAGGCGCTGGTCCGACCGCAAGGCGAGGTTCAGGCCGAGGGCGAGATCGAGCCGCCCGCCACGCCTATGGAAGAAACCCTGCACGCGGTGTGGGCCGAGGCCTTCGCCCCGCGCAAGGTCTCGGTGCTGGAGGATTTCTTCGAGGACCTGGGCGGTCACTCGCTGAAGGCCGCGCGCCTGGTCTCGGCCATCCGCAAGCTGCCGGGCCTGGAGGGCGTTTCGATCCAGGACCTGTACGCCGCGCCCACCATCAGAGGCTTGGCCGCTCGCTTGGGCGACCGTCCCGTCGGCAAGCGTCACGAGGCCCAGGACTTCCATCGCATCGCCGATTGGAAGCGCTGGACCTGCTACGTCGCCCAGACCCTGGCCCTGATCCCGATCTATGCGGTGGCCGGGCTGCAGTGGTTCTTCCCCTATCTGACCTACACGCACTTGTCGGGCGACATGTCGAAGGTCAGCGCCCTGTTGCTGAGCGGTCTCAGCTTCATCTTCATCCCGCCCCTCGCCGTGGCGGCCTCCATCGCCGTCAAGTGGCTGGTCATCGGCCGCTATCGGGCGGGCAGCTATCCTCTATGGGGCGCGTACTATTTCCGCTGGTGGTTCGTGCGGCGGTTCTCGGAGGTCATCGCCACGCCGTACATGGCCGGAACGCCAATGATCCGCGTCTATTACCGCCTTCTCGGCGCCAAGATCGGCAAGGGCGCGTTCATCGGCCAAGGCAACATCGACGCGGCGGACCTGGTCACCTTGGGCGAGGGCTCGATCCTTAGCGACGACGCTCTGCTGGCGACCAGCGCGGTCGAGCGCGGCCTGCTGCACCTGGGTCCTGTGACCATCGCGCCTCGGGCCTTCGTCGGCTCGATGGCCGTGGTCGGTCGCGGCGCCTCGCTGGGCGAAGGCGCGGTGCTGGAAGACCTTTCGGCGCTCGGCGCCGGTCAGCACGCGCCGGCCGGCGAGGTCTGGGACGGCTCACCCGCCCAACCCACCGGTCGCAAGGCGGAGCTGCGCGCGGCGCCGCCCGAGACGCCTCTACGCGGGGTCCTGACCAGTCTGGCCTTGCTGGTCGGCGCCGCGTTGCTGCCGCTGATGGCCATCCTGCCGATCGCGCCGGGCCTCGTCTTGATGATCGAGATGGAATGGCAGACGGACGGCTACGGCTATCTGCTCATCACGCCGCTGTTGGCCATCACCTATGTGGTGATGATGTGCTTGCTGACGGTGTTCGCCAAGCACGTGCTGATGGGCAAGGTAAAGCCCGGACGCTACAGCCTGAACTCGTTCTTCTATGTGCGGTTCTGGTTCGTGCAGCAGATCAACGACCTCGCGCTGCGACTGCTGCACCCGATCTACGCCACGCTGTACGTCCTGCCCTGGTACCGGGCGCTTGGCGTGAAGGTCGGCCGGCGCGCCGAGATCTCGACCGCCGCCAAGATCGTGCCGGACCTCGTCGAGATCGGTCCCGAGAGCTTCATCGCCGACGCCGTGCAGTTCGGCGCCGCGCGCGTCGAGCCCGGCGCCGTCCGGCTGGAGCACACTCGGATTGGCCGACGCAGCTTCATCGGCAATTCCGCCCTGCTGCCCACCGGCGCGACGATCGGCGACGAGGTGCTGATCGGGGTGCTGTCAAAGCCGCCCGAACACGGCGAGGCCAGCCAGCCCGGCGGCACCTGGTTCGGCTCGCCACCGCTGTCCCTGCCCAGCCGGCAAGTGGTGGGATTGTTCGACGAGGGCGCGCGTTTCAACCCCTCCAAGCGTCTGGTCGCCACGCGGCTCTCGATCGAGTTCGTCCGCGTGATCCTGTCGCTGACGGTGTTCCTGGCGTTGTTCGCCATGCTGCTCTCGACCGTCAGCACGATCGATGATCTGCCTTATGGCGGCTGGCTGATGGCGCTCAGCTTCCCATTCCTCTACATGGGCTTCGCCTTGGGCGCGGGCCTGTTCGTGGCCGTGCTGAAATGGCTGGTCATGGGCCGGTACAAGTCGACCATACAGCCGCTTTGGAGCACCTTCGTGTGGCGGACGGAACTGGTCACCGCCACCTACGAAAACCTCGCCGTGCCCAATCTGCTCGAGCCTCTGCGCGGCACGCCCTGGCTAGCCGTCTACCTAAGACTGCTGGGCTGTAAGATCGGCAAGCGCTGCTATCTCGATACGACCGACATCACCGAACACGACCTGGTCGAAATCGGCGACGACGTGGCGATCAATGATCTCGGCGGCCTGCAGACCCACCTCTTCGAGGACCGGGTCATGAAGGTCAGCGGCGTCACGATCCGTGACCGGGCCACGATCGGATCCTACGCCATCGTGCTCTACGACGCCGAACTGGCCGAAGACGCGGTGCTAGGCGACCTGTCGGTGGTGATGAAAGGCGAGACCCTGCCCGCCGGCACGTCGTGGGAAGGCTCGCCCGCCCGTATCGCCGCGCGGTGAGCTGGATCGTCGGCCCGCTCGACCTCTCGCGGGCTCCGGAGCTTCCCCTGGCGTGGCTGACGTCGCTGGGAAGTCCCGAAGCCGAGGCCGTGATGGGGCGGACCACTCTGACCTCGGCCGACTATGCCGACTTCGCCGGACGGGCCGACGGCGCGTCGCGGCTGGCGCGGCGGCGGCTCGTGAAGGGTTTGGTCGCCGCCTTGGCCGGACGTCACCCGGACGAGGTCGAGATCGGCCGCTCGCCGCTCGGCGCGCCGGTGATCGTCGGGCCCGAGGGCTGGCACGTCAGTCTGGGCGGCCGCTGGCCCTTCCTCGCCATCGCCGTGGCGCGCCAGCCCGTCGGCGTCGATGTCGAGCGCCTGGATCAGGATCCGCCCCCCGATGACGCCTTCACGCCCGAGGAGCGCCGGCGGATCGCTGGCCGGCCATCCCTGGCTCTTGAACTTTGGACGGCCAAGGAGGCGCACGCCAAGCGCACCGGCCGGGCCAATCTCTACGAGGCCGGCCAGATCGCCACCTTCCCGGAAGGCGACGCGCTGATCACGCGCTGCGCGGAGCACGCCGCCCGCTGCCTGACGGTGCGCGCGGCGAACGCGGTGGCGGCTCTGGCGATGTCCGACGAGAGATAGCACGACCGCCCAGAGCGTGAGGCTGCCGGTTTCTGCTTATCTCACGCTCTAAACATTTGATTTAGAGCCCTTACGACAGGCCGGAGACCGCGCGCCAAAAGATGTAGCCCGCCGTCGCGACGATCATGGCGTCGAATATTCGACGCGTCAGCACGCCCCGCGACGCCAGGCGGGGCGCGAGGCGCGCGCCGACGAGCGAACCGACCAGACCCGGCGCGCCAAAGGTCAGGGCGCAGGGCCATTTCACCCGCCCCGCTCGGGCCTGGGCGGCCAGACCCACGGCGGCGTTCGCCGCCACGGCCGCCGCCGAGGTTCCGATCGCCACATGCGCGTCTTTCACCCCGACGGCGTAAAGCAATAAAGGCGTGGCGAGCACGGACCCGCCGCCGCCAAACAGTGTCAGCAGCAAGGCGACCAAGGCTCCGCTGAAGGCGGCCACGATGAGGCTGGGATCCATGATCTCACGCCGACGCCGGACGATTCCAGGGCGCCAGAGCCAACAGCCGCGCCATGCCGCAAAATCCCGTGGCGCCGGCAAAGGTCAAACCCGCCCCGACAAAGCCGGCCACGCCGAGGAACCACGGCGAAACCATCAGACCTAGGATGACGCCGACCAGGACTAGCGATCCGGCGACGATCTGCACCTGACGCATCAGCTCCAGCGGCGCTTTGACATTGACCATGACCGGCAGCCCGGCTTGATCCCAGGCATCGAGCCCGCCTTCCAGCACGTGGGCGGGCCGCCCGCAGGCGACCGACAGACGCTGACCGTTCGCGCCGGTGCGCATTCCCGAGCGGCAGGTGAAGATCACCTCGCGCGCGTCGGATAGGCCAAGACCCTTGCCGTCCAGGGTCGACAGGGGCCGAGACAGCGCCCCGCCAATCCGCCGCCGCGCGAACTCGTCGGCCTCGCGGATGTCGATCAGCACGGCGCGCCCGTCGGCCAGACGCCGAGCGACCTCTTCAGGCTTCAGGGGATTCAGCGGCGTGGTCATGAGCGGCGCTCTCCGTCGGAGGACAAAAGATCTCCGCGAGCGTGCCGACCACCTTCAGGGCGGCGGGATCGGCGATCCGGTACCAGAGGCTGGTGGCTTCGCGGCGCGAGGCCACGATCCCCTCCTCTCGCAGCACCGCCAAGTGCTGCGACAGAGCCGACTGCGAGAGGCCGACGAGGGGCTGGATCTGCCCCACGGACCGTTCGCCGTCGGCGAGTTGGCACAGGATCATCAGCCGACGCTCGTTGGCCAGAGCGCGCAGGAGCTTGGCGGCCCGCGCGGCGCTGATCTCGAACTGGCTGACGTCGAAACGCGATAGATCGAACATGACCTCAATATATTAGATTAATCTAATTTAGCAATATCTAATATTATGACCTCGCCCTCTCTGCGCTCGGCCCGCGACGCGAGCCTGGCGCCGCCGACGCTGATCCTGCCTTCGCTACAAGTGAACATCCGGGCCGGAGCGCTGCCGCCGCCGACACCGGCGGGTCACGTGTTCCTGAAACTGCCCGTCACGCCCTTAGACGCCTGAGCGCGCGCGTTTCACGGCAAGGCCCGGGCCGCTCAAAGAGGCGACCTGGGCCTTCCAAGGGCTTACCGGCTCAAGATCAGCGGAATCCTGGCCGCCTCGATCATGCGCCGCGTCACGCCGCCGAACACGGTCTCGTACAGACGACCCCGTCCATAGGCCCCCATCACGCAGTAGGCGGCGCGATCGATCTCGGCCTGGCGCAGCAGCAGAACGTCGGGCGTTTGCGCCACCGAGTCCAGCAAGTGGACCTTGGCGTGAATATCATGGCGCGAGAGATAGACGGCCGCGGCCCGCGCCGAGGGACCGTCGACGATTTGGCCCACCGAGACCAGATGAACCGAGCGCGCCAGTTTCAGCAGCGGGATCGCCGCCCGCAGGGCCGCCGCGGCGGGTTCGGATCCGTCCCAGGCGATCATGGCTGCCCCCGAGACATTCAGACCCACGGCCGCGTCCGGAACAGCGACGATCGGACAGCGCGCCGACATCACCAGATCGCTGGCTAGGCCGCGACGATCCTGCTCGAAGAAGGCGTCCTTCTTGCAATTGACGATGATCAGATCCGTCAATCGCGACTGGTTGGCGAGACACAGGGCCATGTCGCCCAGGTCATCCGTCCAATCGAAGCTGACGTCTTCATGCGCCAGTCGGACATCGAGCCGACGGCGAAGAGACGCCTCGGTCTTGATGTCCTCGGCGACGACCATGCCCGCCATCGATCCGTCGAAGTCGCCCGGATAGACGGGCAATGGCGTGACCTCGGCGCAGCGAATATGGCCGTTCAGCGCCCTGGCCAGATCGAGCGCGGTCTGAAGTCGCGCTTCCTGGCCCTTGTCCTCGTGGACCAGCAGGAGAATGTTCTTCATCGTCTTGCTCCGTCTCAAAGAAGGGCGGCGGGTCCGGCTTTCGGGTCCGCGCCCGGCTCGCGTGAACGACGGGACGCCCCTACTCCGCCGCCTCCAGGTCCAGCACGGCCCGGCCTTCGATCCGCCCGTCCAGCATCCGCGCGAAGATGGCGTTGATGTCTTGCAGGCCGGCATAGCGTTCGATCCGCGCCCGCACCTTGCCGTCCGCCGCGAAGGCCAGCGCCTCCTGAAGATCCAGGCGCGTGCCGACGATCGAGCCCCGGACGGTTATTCCGCGTAGAACGGTGTCGAAGATCGACAGCGGGAAATCGCCGGGCGGCAGCCCGTTGAGCGACACTGTCCCGCCGCGTCGGACCATCCCCAGGGCTTGGGCGAAGGCGCGCGTCGAAACCGCCGTGACCAGCACGCCATGCGCGCCGCCAATTTCCCGGGTGAGCGTCTCGACCGGATCGGCCTTGGCGGCGTTGACGACCACGCGCGCGCCCAGGGATTTGGCCAACTCAAGCTTGTCTTCGGCCACGTCCACGGCCGCGACCTTGAAGCCCATCGCCAGGGCGTATTGCACCGCCAAGTGTCCAAGACCGCCCACGCCCGAGATCGCCACCCAGTCGCCGGGCTGGGCGTTCAAGACCTTCAAGCCCTTGTAGACGGTGACGCCGGCGCACAGGATCGGCGCGGCCTCCAGAAACGACAGATTGTCGGGGATATGTCCGACATAATTGGCGTCGGCCAGGGCGTATTCCGCGAAGCCGCCATCGACCGAATAGCCGGTGTTCTTCTGCTCCTGGCACAAGGTTTCCCAGCCGGACAGGCAGTGCTCGCAACGGCCACAGGCCGTATGCAGCCAAGGCACGCCGACGCGATCCCCTTGCTTGAGATGCTCGACGCCCGCGCCGATCTCGACGACGACGCCGACGCCTTCGTGGCCCGGCACGAAGGGCGGCGCCGGCTTGATCGGCCAATCGCCGTGCGCGGCGTGCAGATCGGTGTGGCAGACCCCGCAGGCGGCGATCCGCACCAAGACCTGAACAGGACCGGGCGCCGGTCGTGGCCGGCTCTCCAGAACGAGAGGTTGGCCAAAGGCGCGAACAACGGCGGCTTGCATCGAGACTGGCATCACGGCCTCCCAGTAACCCGTCTCATGGTACGCGCGTCGCCTGGTCGGCATATTCGGGATATCTACTTCGGGACATCTACTTAAGGCGGTAGACTGGTCAGCGCGCACCCAAGCTTGGCCTCTCTACATCGGCAGGGTTTGACTGCCTTTCCCCGTCAAGCCTCCACCGTGGAGGGCGCGGACCTAGGTATTGTCCCGCATTCCAGTTCACCGCCCTTCGGTCTAACCAAGAGGACGTCTTTCACGAGCAGCGTCTTGTTCGTCGCCCAGCGAACCTTCTGACCTGCCATCCCGGGAGGAGGCGTAAGCATGAAACACGCGGTGATCCTGGCCCACCCCAAACCCACCAGCTTCGGCGCGGCGATGGCCCGCGCGTGCGTGGACCACCTGAGCGCGCATGGCCACGAAGTGGTGCTGCGCGATCTCTACGCGATGGATTTCGATCCGCGCCTGAAGGCCGAGGAGATGCCGACTGGCCAGGGCGCGACCCCGGCCGCCGACGTCCTCGCCGAACGGGCGTTGCTGAAGGACGTCAAGAGCCTGATCTTCGTCTATCCCTTCTGGTTCAACGCGCCGCCGGCGATATTGAAGGGCTATGTCGATCGGGTGTTCGGCATGGGCTTCGGCTACGCTTCGATCAATGGCCGCATGGAGGCGCTGCTGGACGGCGTCACCTTGACCAGCTTTTCGACCTCCGGCGCGCCCGGACGCTGGGTCAACAGCACCGGCGCCCTGAAAGCCCTGATGGCGGTGTTCGACCTGCATCTGTGCGGGGTCTGTGGCCTTCGCCTGCTCGACCACGCGCATTTTGGCGACGTGGTCTCGAACATGACGGAGGAATGGGGCGAGGACATTCTCGGACAGGTCCGCGACAAGTTGAACGACCTCTTCGAACTGACCTCGGGTTCGGAAACCTAAGGCCGCGGCCGATGGCGCCACGCGAAGAGATGGACACCACGCCCCCTAAGCCTTGGGGCGTGGCCCTCGGCGTTCCGATGTGCTTTACCGGTGCAGGGCCGATGCGCGCCTAACCCCTCTATTGAAGTTGATCATGGCGCCATCGACCGCCAACCTGGCGATCTGGACGATATCGGCGATCGCGACCGCGGCCGTCATCGCCCGCCCCTTCAGACTCCCCGAAGCGATCTGGGCCGCCGGCGGCGCGATCCTGCTGGTCGCGACCGGGCTGCTTCCCCTGACGGCGGGGCTGGCGGCGGTCGGCAAGGGGCTGGACGTCTACCTCTTTCTGATCGGCATGATGCTTCTGTCGGAGGTCGCGCGCCGCGAAGGCCTGTTCGACTGGGTGGCGGCCTATGCGGTCAATCACGCCAAGGGCTCCCCACGACGCCTGTTCCTGCTGATCTACGCCGTGGGCGTGGTGGTGACGGTCTTCTTGTCCAACGACGCGACGGCGGTCGTTCTGACGCCCGCGGTGTTCGCGGCCGCGCGCAAGGCCAAGGTGGACCCGCTGCCCTACCTGTTCGTCTGCGCCTTCGTGGCCAACGCCGCCAGTTTCGTCCTGCCGATCTCCAACCCCGCCAACATCGTGCTCTATGGCGACCATACGCCGCCCCTGGGACGGTGGCTCGCGAGCTTCACTCTGCCGTCCCTGCTGGCCATCCTGGCGACCTATCTGGTCTTGAGGTGGGTCGAGGCCCGCCGCCTGGACGCGGTTTGCGAGCGCGATATAGACCAGCCGCCGCTGTCGGGCGGCGGTAAGCTGGCTCTCGCCGGAATCGCCGTCACGGCGCTTGCCCTGGTGATCGTTTCGGCGCTCGACAAGCCCTTGGGCGCGCCCACGGCCCTGCTCGGCGCGGCGACGACCGTCGCCATCCTGGTCGCCCGCAAGGCCGCGCCCTGGCCGGTCCTGAAGAGCGTTTCCTGGAGCGTCCTACCGCTGGTGGCCGGGCTTTTCGTCTTGGTCGAAGCCCTGGAGCACACCGGACTGATCGGTGCCCTGGCCCAAGCGCTCAAGAGCGCGTCCGAAAGCTCCGCGCCTATCACCGCGGCCGTCTGGGGCGGCCTGCTCGCCTTCGCGTCCAACCTGATGAACAACCTGCCGGCGGGCCTTATCGCCAGCACCGCGATCAGCCAGGCTCAACCGCCTCGCATGGTGATCGACGCATTGCTGATCGGGGTGGATCTGGGCCCGAACCTGTCGATCACCGGCTCGCTCGCGACCATTCTGTGGCTGACAGCCATACGCCGTGAAGGCGAGGACGTGACGTTCTGGCGCTTCCTCAAGGTCGGCGCGCTGGTCATGCCGCCGGCCTTGGCGTTGGCCGTCGGCGCGCGCCTCCTGCTGGGAGTGGCGGGCTAAAAGCAGCCGGCGCGGCCTTGTGCCCAAACGCCCGCCCAGCCGGACAGAACGCGCTCCAATGAAGCGCCCTCTCCGCCCAGCATCATCCGGTCATCTTGAGGCGTCGCGGCAATCTTGCGCCGACGAGCCGCCACCCGCCCCAGACCAGCGCGCACCCCAGCGTGGCGAGGACGCTCCCGATCATGTTGTCCTCGGCCCGCGAGGCGGCCGCCTGGTGGGCCAGGCTCGGAACCATGGTCGCCCCAATGACGATGAACAGGGGTGTCAGGAAGCTGACGAACAGGGTGTAGTTGACCTTACGCAGGGTGATCGCCGCCGCCGCCAGCAGGAAGATCGGCGGAACCAGCGCCCAAGGCTCCTTGACGGCCAGGATCAGGGGCGCGGCCGCGGCGGCGCCGATGAGACTGCCGGCCACGCGCTCGATCGTCCGACGGCGCGAGGCGTGCACGTCGGGCCGAACGACCACGACGGCCGCGACGGTCGCCCACTGCGGATAGGCCAGCGACAGCGCGTGGACCGCCGTATAGGTCGCCATCACGGCGATGGCGGCCAGCAAGGCATGGCTTAGAGTTCGCGGATCCGCCGGCGGCGCTCGATCCTCGCGCGGCGAACGCCGCGTCGGCGGGACGCAAGCCACGGTCGCCAAGCACAAGATCATGGTCAGCGCGCCGCCCAGGAAAAAGACCAGCGCGACCATCACCGCGTCCGCCGCCCCGACCGGCTGCTCCGCCGCGACCACGGCGACGACGCCCACCAGGACCCCGACGCCGCCCATGCCCGACGACGAGAGCCCGACATAGATCAGTAAGCCGACCAGCGCGGAAAGAAGCGCTCCGTTCGCCAAGCCAGCCGGGGCGGCGAAAGCCGACACCAGACCCGCGACGAGCCCGCCGCAGACGATGAAGGCCGTCATCGCCCGCAGTCGCCGCGTCATCCCCCCGCCCGGGTCCGCCAGGCAAGTCCAGAAGGCCGCGTAGGGCGCCCACGCGAAATCCGGGCGACGCAAGACAAGCGCGACGGCGACCAGCAGCGCCACCGCGGCCCCGCCTATCAGCCCCTCTGGCCCCGCCAGCGCGCCGGGCTCGAAGCTGTAGCCCTTTTTGCCTGCCCGTCGCGCCACGTAGCGCGAGAGGGCGCGGCGACGTCGCGCGGCGTTCGCGCTGGGCCTGTCCGTTCGGCTTGTTGGGCGGAGGTCGAGCATCCGATGGCTCTATTCGCGTGCGCGTCGAGAAGAAAACGATTTATATTCCTATCATTCATTCGAAATAGGAATAGAACATGGAGTTCCGCACGCTCCGCGCCTTTGTCGAGGTCGTTCGCCAGCAAGGCTTTTCCCAGGCGGCCAAGGTGGTCTTCGCGACGCAGTCCACGGTCAGCAAGGCGGTGAAGCAGCTGGAGGACGAGATCGGCGCGCCGCTCCTGGACCGCATCGGTCACAGAACGCGACTGACGCCGCTTGGCGAGGTCGTCTACCCCCGGGCGGTGAAGCTTCTGGCGGATCGCGCCGACCTGCTGGCCGAAATCGACGAGGTGCGCGGGCTGAAGCGCGGGACCCTGCGCCTCGGCCTGCCGCCCGTCGCCAGCAGCAGCATCTTTGGTCCGCTCGTCGCGCGTTTTCGCGCGCTATATCCTGGCCTGGAAATCAAGCTGACCGAGCATGGCGGCGACGAGCTGACCAACCTGGTCCGTTCCGGCGAGCTGGAATTGGCCGCCAGCCTGATGCCCGGATTTGACGACCTCGAATGGCAGGATGTCCGGCGTGAGCCGCTGGTCGCGGTTCTGCGCGCCGACCACCCGCTGGCGCGCGCCGGCGCGGTGGATGTCAACGCCTTGCGCGACATTCCATTTCTACTGTTCAGTGAAGGCTTCGGCATCAATCGGCTGATCCTGGCCGCCTGCGGCCGACATGGGTTCGAGCCGGAAGTCGCGGCTCGCAGCAGTCAGGTCGACTTCCTGCTTGAACTGGCGAACGAGGGCCTGGGCGTCGCCTTCGTGCCGCGCATGCTGGCGGAGCCCGCTCGGCGCGCCGGCCTGGGCACGCCCATCCTGGCCGAAGCCGAGACCGAATGGCGCCTGACCATGATCTGGCGTCGCGGCGCCTATCTGTCCCATGCCGCGAGGGCGTGGCTGGACCTCGTCGACGCCTCCGCGAGGTCAAATTCCAGTTTCGACTAATGTGTATTCAAAATTCTCATTTCTAGAATTGATACGCCCCGCCTATCGAGACGAGATCTCGATATCGGCGCCTGAGCCAGGGAGACCGCCAATGATCATCTCCGCGCCCACCGACTATCGGGAAGCCGCTCGGCGTCGCCTCCCCCGGTTCCTGTTCGATTACATCGACGGCGGCGCGGTGACCGAAAGCACGATGAACGCGAATGTGACAGCGTTGCGGGAGGTCGCCTTGCGTCAGCGCGTGCTCGGCGGCGTCGGCGAGCCCAGCCTCGGCGCGGAGATCCTCGGCGAGCGCTGGACGCTGCCCATCGCGTTCGGCCCCGTCGGGGCCACGGGCATGTACGCTCGCCGGGGCGAGACCCAGGTCGCGCGGGCGGCGGCGATCAGGGGCGTTCCCTATGTGCTGTCGACCGTTTCCGTCTGCTCGATCGAGGAGGTCGCGCGCGCCGGCGGAGATCAGCTCTGGTTCCAGCTCTATGTGCTGAAGGATCGCGGCTTCATGACCAACGCCTTGGAACGCGCCTGGGCCGCGGGCATGAAGACTCTGGTCTTCACGGTCGATATGCCCGCCCCGGGCTCTCGCTATCGCGACCGGCGCTCGGGCATGGCGGGGCCCGCCGCCACGCTACGCCAATATCTGCAGGCCTTCACCCATCCGGAATGGGCGGTCGATGTCGGCCTGCTGGGTCGTCCCCTGTCGTTCGGCAACATCGAGGCCTATGTCGGGCGCAGGATGGGGATGAAGGACTATACGGGGTTTCTGGCCCGGAACTTCGATCCGTCGATCACTTGGGCCGACCTCGAGTGGATCCGCGACAGCTGGAAGGGCAAACTGATCCTCAAGGGCATTCTCGATCCGGAGGATGCGCGCGACGCCGTGCGAATGGGCGCCGACGGGATCGTTGTCTCCAACCATGGCGGACGCCAGCTCGACGGCGCGATCCCCACCGCGCGGGCGCTTCCAAGGGTGGCCGACGCCGTGGGCGGCGACCTTACGATCCTCGCGGACTCGGGCGTTCGATCGGGCCTGGATGTCGCGCGGATGCTGGCCCTCGGGGCCCAGGGCGTCCTGCTGGGCCGCGCCTATGCCTATGCGCTGGCGGCGGATGGTCAGCGCGGGGTGGAGCACCTGCTCGACCTCCTGGCGGCCGACCTGCGCGTCACGATGATCCTGACCGGCGCGCGAACGGTCGCCGACATCTCCCGCGAGTCGCTCGTGGCGGCGGAGAAGGAGATGGCGGCCCGCTAGGGTTCGGCGTCCAAGGCTAGCCCTGTACAACCGTCTGCTTCTGCCGCCCCAGGCCTTCTATGCCCAGCTCGACCACGTCGCCGGGCTGAAGCCAGACGGGCGGCTTTTGCCCCATGCCGACGCCCGGCGGCGTGCCGGTCGAGATGATGTCGCCGGGCATCAGGGTCATGAAGCGCGAAACATAGGCGATCAGGAAGGCGGGCTTGTAGATCATCGTGGCGGTGGATCCGTTCTGGAAACGGCGGCCGTTCACCTCCAGCCACATCGACAGCGCGCACGGATCGGCGATCTCGTCGCGCGTGACAAGCCAGGGACCGATGGGGCCGAAGGTGTCACATCCCTTGCCCTTGTCCCACGTGCCGTGCCGATCCATCTGGAACGCGCGTTCCGACACGTCATTGATCACGCAATAGCCGAACAGGTGATCCATCGCCTCGGCCTCGGAAACGTATTTCGCCTTCTTGCCGATGACGAGGCCAAGCTCGACCTCCCAGTCGAGCCGGGTCGAGTCGCGGGGACGCTCGATGGCGTCGTTGGGCCCGCAGATGGCGCTGGTCGCCTTGAGAAAGACGACAGGTTCCGGCGGGACGGCGGCGCCAGTTTCGGCGGCGTGATCCGAATAGTTGAGGCCGATGCAGACGAACTTGCTCACCCCGCCCACGCACGGACCGATCCGCGTCGCCGGATCAACCACCGGCAGGGCGGAGAGGTCCAGCGATCCAAGACCCAGATCCGCGCCTCTGGAAAGGGTCGCGCCGTCGATATCGGCGACAAGCCCCCACAGATCCCTGATGGCGCCGTCGGCGTCGATCACGCCGGGCTTCTCGGCGCCGGGCTCTCCAAAGCGGATGAATTTCACGTCCGGGATTCCTTTCAAGAGACGGGGACGAGCCCGGTCTACATCGACCAACCGCCGTCGATGACCAGGGCCTGGCCCGTGGTGAAGGCGGCCTCATCGCTGACGAGGTAGGCGGCCAGGGCGGCGATTTCCTCGGGCTGGCCAAGGCGCCCCATCGGCTGACGAGCCCGGAAGGCCGCGAGCGCGCCCTCGAAGTCGCCCGTCGCCTTCAAGCGCTCCAGCAACGAGGGGGACTCCACGGTGCCCGGGCAGATGGCGTTGCACCGGATTCCCTGCCCCACGAAATCGGCCGCGATGGCGTTCGTCAGGCCAAGGACCGCCCCCTTGCTGGCGCTGTAGGCGAAGCGGTTGGGAACTCCCTTCAGGGAGCTGGCGACGGAGGAGATGTTGAGAATGATGCCGTGTCCGCGCTCAAGCATTCCTGGCAGGAACGCCCGGCACGTTTGATACATGGTGTCGACATTGATCCTGAAAGAGTCGGACCAGCCCTTCTCGTCACACTCCAGGATAGACCCGGAGTGCACATAGCCGACCGCGTTGACGAGGATGTCGACGGCGCCGACTTCCGCGGCGGCGGCGCGGACGGCGGCCGCGTCGGTCGCGTCCAGCACCCGGGTCGTCACGCCGCTCAGCGCGTCGAGCAGCGCCGGATTGATGTCGGTGGCGATGACCTCCGCGCCCTCGGCCGCGAAGCGTTCGGCGATGGCCCGACCGATGCCCTGGCCCGAGGCCGTGACCAGGGCGCGCTTGGCGGTCAGTCTTTTCATGGGGAAAGGTCCTCTGGAACCCGCGGCCGGCCGGACATGCCGGCGGACGCGCTGGGGGCTGCCAGGCGTCCGCCTTCCGCCGGGCCAGCGCGCGCCGGCCGCCGCGACGGTCTAAGCTCAGAACTTGCGCGAGATGTCGAAGCTGAAGGTGCGCCCCTCGGTCACCGTCTGGGCGCCGTTGTAGAACAGGAACTGCGGCACGTGCTGATCGAACAGGTTCTTCACCCCGACCGTGACCCGCAGATTATCGTGGACCAGCGCGCCGGCTTGCAGGTCGATCTTGTTGAACTGCTTGTAGCTCTGAAGCACGCCGACATAGTCGCCCAGCTTGCCGCCCCATTCGATACGCGCCGAGCCCGAGGCCACGAAATGGACGGCGTCGGTAACGGGGCGATCGATGTTGAACACCGCGTTGAACGTCCCCTTCCGGGTATAAGGCAGCAGCTTGCCGTCCAGCGTAAAGGCGTTCGGCTTGCCCGCGTTGACCACCGCCTTGTCGAAGCGCGGATCAAGAACGCCAACGCTGATCCCGCCGCTGAACCACGAGACCGGCTTGAACAGGAACTCGACCTCGACGCCCTTGGTGCGGCTCGTCCCCACATTGGCGTAGTAGGATTGAGCCAGAGCCGTGGACTGGGTGATCAGCACGTTGTCCTGCGGCATGTAGAAGACGGCTGCGTCGATCGAGGCCTTACCGCCGAACAGGACGGCCTTGACGCCAGCCTCGTAGTTCTGGGCCCGCTCCTCGTCATAAGGCACGGTGGACGCCGAGGTCGGGGTGAGATTGAAGGCGCCCGGACGGAAGCCCGTCGAATAGGTCACGTAGAAGTTCAGGTCGGTGTTGACCGCGTACTTCAGCGTCACCGACGGCGCGGTGAAGTCGAACGACTTGCTGATGTCGAGGTTGTAGGTCGGGAACGTTGCACCGAAGGCCGCGCCCGCCACATAGGCGAGCGTCGGATTGGCGATCGGCTGAATGCCCGAGCGGAAGACCAGGGCCTTCCTGTCATGATTGAACCTCAGGCCGCCGCTGAGCGACCAGTGGTCATCAAAGGCGTAGGCGGCGGTGGCGAACACCGATGAGGATCGGGTGTTGATGCTGGTGCCGGGGCTGGGGCTTCCGACGGGAACGGTCTGAACGCCGAGACCCAAGGGCATTCCAGTCACGGCGTCGACGTTCAGCGTGTAACGGCCCGCGACCGAGTAGGCGTAGTCTTCCTTGAAATACGAAGCGCCGACCATCCAGGTGAAGGGCTGGTCCTGCTTGGACGAGAACAGGCCCTCCACGAAGGTGTCATGCACCACATCGTGCTCGCCGGACGTCGCGGCGATGTTGTAGGGCGGCCCCAACGGCGTCTGGTCGAGGTCGTAGAGCGAGTGGAAGCCGTATTGGCGATAGCTCGCGTTCACCGACAGGTCGCCAATGTCGGTGTGGTACGTCATCTTCTCGAACATATAGGCGTTGGTCTTCGACGAGACGGACGACGTATCGCGATAGACCGTCTCGTAGGTTTCCTTCGGCGTCGGCTGGAAGGTCAGGCCGTTGCCGTGAATGCCGCCCGGCGCGTAGGAACTCAGGGCAGGCCCGCGATAGGCCTCGTATTCCGCGAGGAGCTGCACATCCAGCCGATCGTTGGGCTGAATGGAGGCGCTGGCGCGCAGGCCCCGGTCGCTGAAGGCGCCGATATACTGATTCAGCGTCGCGTTCTTCATTTCCGCTTGGGTCTGCTTGAAGCTCCACCCGGCGAAGCGAAGGGCGACCACATCATTGACCGGCACATTGACCGCGCCCTCGATGTCGGCCTGATGATAGCTGCCGTAAGACGCCTTCACATAGCCGCCGAAGTCGTGCTTGGGCATGGCGTCGATCACGACGACGGTGCCGCCGACCGAGCTGCGCCCGTAGTAGCCGCCCTGCGGCCCGCGTAGCACCTCGACCCGTTCGATATCGACCTGAGCGCCGAGGTTCTCCCGCTCGCCGCCGGCGTAGAGGCCGTTGCGATAGAGGCCGACATTCGGTTCGGCCTGGGTGTTCACCTGCTGCATCCCGCGGATGTTGATGAAGGTGTTCAGGTTGTTGGGCGAGTCCTGGATCACCGCGTTGGGGACAAGGCCGACGATGTCCCGGATGTTGGTGACGCCCCGCTCGCGCAGATCGGCCCCGCTGATGGCCGTCACGGTCGCGGGAACCTCCTGCAACGCCTCGGCCCGGCGACGCGCGGTGACGACCACCGTTTGCACGGTGTCGACCTTGTCGCTCTTGTCGGCCGGCGCTTCGGCCCGCGCCGCGCTTGCAGCCATGACCGAGCACGCAACGCCCGCGAGAAGTAGAACCTTCATCTGGCAAGACCCCCTCATGTTCCCTCCCGGAATGGTCGCTCCGACCTGTGAGCGACGCCGTCAATATGATCACCGCTTACTTTTTGAGTGTTGTGACGAGCTGAAGACAATGTCAACACTGCTCATACTGGCTTGTTCCGGCGACACCCTGGCGCCTATAAGATCGGCGCCGCGGCTACCGACAGGTCAGACCCGACAACCTTCTGTGGATGAGCGTTATGCGAACGGCGGTGGAAACGGCGGAACAGGTTCGAAAAGGCGCCTTGAAGGCGACGGATCGGATCAAGGAGGCGCTCGACGCGATCGAAAAGCACAACGGGGCGATCAACGCCTTCATCCGCGTCGACGCGGAAGGCGCCCTCGCCCGCGCCCACGAAATCGACCAAGCGGTGGCGGCTGGCGAGGATCCTGGCCCGCTGGCGGGCGTGCCGCTGGGCGTGAAGGACATGGAAGCGTGCAAAGGCTTCCCCATCACCCAAGGCAGCTGGTTCCTGAAGGACAATCCGCCGGAAAAGGCCGACTCGCGCCACGTCGCGCGGTTGCGCGCCGCGGGAGCCGTGATCGTGGGCATCACCGCCGCCTCGGAATTCGGCATGGATTCGGCGACCACCTCGCGGCTTTATGGCGTGACGCGAAATCCGTGGAACCTCGACAAGACGCCCGGGGGGTCCAGCGGCGGCTCGTCGGCGGCCGTCGCCGCCGGCATGACGCCCTTGGCCACCGGAACCGACGCCGGCGGCTCGATCCGCGAACCGGCGGCCTTCACCGGTCTCGTCGGCCTGAAGCCCAGCCACGGCCGAATTCCCAAGATGAACGGCTTCTCCAACTGGTCGGTGCATGGCGCCCTCGCCCGAACCGCCGCCGACGCGGCCCGTCACCTGGATGTGGCCAGCGGCCCGCATGACGGCGACCGCCAGTCACTGCCCGCCTACCCCGGCCGTTTCGAGGACGCGATCGAGACGCTGGACGTGTCGGGCCTGCGCGCCTTCTGGACGCCCGACCATGGCTACGCCCCGGTCGAGCCGGAAGTCGCCGCGATCGCGCGCGAGGCCGCGCAACGACTGATGCGCGCCGCGCGCCTGGCGGAGGCCCAGGTCGATTTCCGTCCGGTGAACATCTACCGCGACTTCGGAGCCATCTTTGGCTCGACTCTGGAGGAGGACTTCACCCGCGACGGCATCTTGCCGGACGGGTTCGATATGCTCTCCGCCCCGGTCCAACGGCTGCTCTCCAAGTTCCGAGAGCACCGCGGCGAGGTCGACGTCAAGAAGTCTTGGGAGAACGTCCATCTTCTTGAACGGCAGGTGGCCGATCTCTTCTCCGAGGTCGACCTTCTCCTGTCGCCCGCCACGTCGTGCGCCCCCTATGGCGCCGACGATCCCATCCCCTCGGTGATCGACGGGCGCGACGCGACCTACACCGGCGCGGAACCGTTCGGCATGTTGGCCAACGCCTGCTGGAATCCCTCGATCTCGATTCCGGCGGGCCTGACCTCGGATGGCCTGCCCGTCGGACTTCAGATCACCGCGCGCCGTCACCGCGACGATATCCTGCTCAGGCTGGCTCGCCTGGCGGAACTGGACGCGCCATGGACGTTTCCATCCCTTTGAAACGGCGATCGAAAGACACCGCCCACCCCAGCATTTATCAAGTCGGGCGCGAAGTGTACCAAGGCGGGCGTTGTAGTTGCGCCGGCCTGAACCGGCCACGGACGAAGGAGCCATGAAGCCGCGATGACCGCCTCTCTACCCACCGGCGCCGAGCCGGCCAGCGCCAACGCCCCCTATCACAAGGGGAACGTTCCGCTGCGCATGATGGAGGCGGCCGAGCGCATCCTAGCGACCGAAACCGTCGAGGACATCACCGCCCGGCGCCTCTGCCGCGAAGTAGGCGTCACCTCCGCCAACTTCTACAATCACTATCCGAGCCTCGAATTCCTGCTTCTGGAGATCGCCGCGAAAGGCTTCGAGGAGCGCATCCGCATGATGCGCCGCCTCCTCAAGCGCGGCCTTCCCCGCGAGGAGGCAATGGTCCAGTGCGCGGTCAAGACCGTCGAGCTCGGCCTCGAAAAGCCTCAGCTTTTCCGGATCATGTTCGGCTATTCGAAAAATCCGAAGCAGAACCCGAAATATGTGGAACTGGCGGACCGCTCGCTCGCGACCCTGACGCAAATCGTCTATGGCGAGGACTTCTTCCGCGCCGACGATATCGCCTGGTCGCATGAGCACTGCAAGCGGACCTACGCCTTCTTCTCGTTCATATACGGGGTGGCGGTGGCCATCTCGACGGACATGATCTCGAACCCGTCCGGCACGCGGAAGGACCTGATCCGCTATGTCGAGGCGCTAACCCGCACCTTCATCAAGGATATGGGCTGAGAGGCGCCTCCCTCATTCGGTCGCGGCCTTGGCCTCCAGACGTCGCGCTCGCGCCTCCAGGCGACGCTGGATGATTCCATGCTTGCGGCTCGTGATCGGGAAGTTCCAGGCCAGGCAGGCCATGGATAGATGAAAGATCAGCGGAGCGCCGATATAGGCCGCGAGAAGGCCCAGATTAGCGACCTCGCCGTTCGGATGGCCGACCTTGTAGCCGGCCTTGTCCATAATGAGGAAGGCGCAGGCGCCGCCCAGCGCCATCATCACCTTGATGACCAGCATCTGAATGGCGAAGAAGTTCCCCGCCTTGGACGAGCCGGTCCTCAGGGCGTCGTGGTCGATGACGTCACCCAGCACCGCGCCCGGCAGGAAGTTGGTCGGGGCGCCGAAGAACGACCGCACGCACACGAGCCCGATGAAGAAGGGAAAACCCGCCGATCCCTTGGGCAGCAGTAGAACGATCGGCGAGAGGCAGACGATCGCCGCGACGCAGAAGGCCCACGCCCTGTGCCGGTCGATCTTCTTGAGGATCGGCGTCCAGACTTGCAGGAACACCATCTCGGCGACGAACAGCGCCACCATGATGAAGGGGAACTGCTCCTTCAGCCCCATGAAGTCGGTCATGAAGATGAAGGTGGTCGACATGAAGAAGCCCTCGCCCAGGCCCCAGAGCGCGGTTATTCCGTAGAAGCGTTGCAGCACGGCCGAGCGCCGCAGGCTCGACAGAACCGCCCCCAGCGCGACCCGCCTGTTCTCCACCACCGGACCGTTCGGGACGATGATCAAGGACAGAAGCATGAAGAGCGGAAAAGCGATCACATAGGCGATGGAGAGAACCGCGAACGAGGTTCCGCTGATCGCCGTGCTCTTGGTGTAGAAATAGAGGCCGATGGGCAAAAGATAGGACGCCAGACTGCCGGCGATGTTGAAGATGGCCTTCGCCGCGCCGATGCGCGAACGCTCGACATAGTCACGGCTCAGCTCCGCGCCCCAGGCGGAATTCGGCACCTCGAACATGGTGAAGCCGACATAGAGAAGCGCCGACCATAGCGCGAAATAGCCGACATCGGCGTTCGCCGGGGGCTGGAACAGGCGCGTCGCCGACAGGGCGCAAAAGATCATCGACCCGACGGCCCACGGCTTGCGCGTGCCGAACACCGCGCGGGTGCGGTCGGAGAGGAAACCGATGATCGGATCGGAAACCGCGTCGAACACCCGCCCCAGCGCGGCGACGGCTCCGATCTGCGCCAGGGTGATATGGGTGTGGCCCGCATAATAGGCCGGCAGCAGCATGTAGAGCGGCAGGGCGATAAAGGCGTGGGGCATGGAGGGCATTCCATAGACCACACGCTGCA
Source organism: Caulobacter vibrioides OR37 (assembly GCF_000372645.1). Lineage (GTDB taxonomy): Bacteria > Pseudomonadota > Alphaproteobacteria > Caulobacterales > Caulobacteraceae > Caulobacter > Caulobacter vibrioides_E. Next base: position 505,682 of record NZ_APMP01000001.1, read on the forward strand.
AGGCGGAGAGGGATTGACCCGAGCCAAGCCTGGAACGAAACATTCGACCTCCCCGTCGAAAAATTATCGCCGCTTACATCGGCACACTAAAAAGCCATTGTCCAGAAGGGATAAGCGGGTCGCGAATTTTCAGTCGCGCGATTGACGCCGGTTGATCAGAATATATACATTGCTCACATTAACACGCCCGGAGCGCGGCAGCGCCGACGACAGGAGGAGACGGATGTTCCCTGACGACCACCCCGGATCGAGGGCGCTGTTCGAGCGAGCGCTCAAGGTGATGCCCGGCGGAAACTCGCGCCACACGGTCTATTTTCCGCCCTATCCCGTCTATGCGGCCAAGGGCGAAGGCGCGCGGGTGACCGATGTCGACGGCGTCTCGCGGCTCGACTTCATCAACAACTATTCCTCGCTGATTCATGGCCACTGCCATCCGGAAGTGACCGCGGCGATCACGCGCCAGGCGGCGACCTTGCAGGCCGTCTCCCTGCCGACCGAGGCCGAGATCGAGCTGGCCGAGCTTCTCTGCGCGCGCCTGCCTTCGGTCGAGCAGATCCGCTTCGCCAATTCGGGCACCGAGGGCGTGATGATGGCGATCAAGGCCGCGCGCGGCTTCACCGGCCGCCGCCTCATCGCCAAGGTCGAGGGCGCCTATCACGGCAGCGACGACACCGCCGCCGTCAGCACCTATCCGCATCCGTCGAAATGGAGCGATCCCGACGAGGGCCGAGGCGTCTCCGAGCCGGGCTCGGGCCCCGGCGCGGCGGCGGACGTGATCATCTTGCAGATGAACGACGTCGAGGGCGGTCGACGCCTGATAAAGCGCCACGGCGCCGAACTCGCCGCCGTTCTGGTCGATCCCCTCGTCAAAAACCTGGGCTATCGGCCCGCCTCCCCCGCCTTCCTGGAGATGCTGCGGGAAGAGACCCGCGCGGCCGGCGCCCTCCTGATCTTCGACGAGGTCTACAGCCTTCGCCTCGGCTATGGCGGCGCTCAAGAGGTCCTGGGCGTCCGGGCGGACCTGACGGCGCTGGGCAAGATCATCGGCGGCGGCCTTCCGGTCGGCGCGGTGGGCGGTTCGGCCGAGATCATGACGGCCGTGTTCGACCCGCGCGGCGGCAAGGCCAAGGTCTCCCACGGCGGGACCTATAACGCCAACCCACTGACCATGGCGGCGGGCGCCGTCTCGATGCGCCTGTTCGATCGCGCCGCGTTCGACAGGCTGTCTGGGCTTGGCGACCGCCTCCGGAAAGGCCTTGCCGAAGCCGCTTCGGCCGCCGGCGCGACCGCCAGGGTCACGGGCGCGGCGTCGATCGTCGGCCTCTTCCACATGTCGGGCTCAGGCGAAACCTTCCGCGACATGGCCAAGGCGCGGATGGAGAATCCGGAGGCGGGCCGCAAGGCCGAGCACTTCTTCCGCCATATGCTCGACAACGGCGTGCTGATGGGCGCGCCGGGCTTCTTCGTCCTGTCGACCGCCCTGACCGAGGCGGACATCGACCACGTCATCAACGAGGCTCACGTCGCCTTTTCGACCCTGAGGAAGGCCGCCGCATGAGGCAGGAATATCGCACCACGCCGGCCGGCAAGATTCGGGCGCGCGGCGCGGGGGTCCCTTTCGTGGGCCAACCCGGCCCTGCCAACGCCATCACCGACGTCGCGGGCGTCGAGGTCGGCTACAAGACCCTGATCGAGGGCTCGGGGCCGCTGGTCGTGGGCCAGGGTCCCGTCCGCACCGGCGTCACCGCCATCTTCCCGCGCGGCCGGCAAAAGCCCGAAGGCGCCGTCTGGGCGGGCTATTTCAACATGAGCGGCAACGGCGAGATGAGCGGCGCGGCCTTCGTCGAGGAGCGTGGGCGTTTCGACGGCCCGATCACCATCACCAACACCCACTCCTGCGGCCTGACACGGGATGTCACGGCGAAGTGGCTGTACAGCCAGCACCAGCCTGGAGAGAAGACCGACCAGCCCTTCTATCTGCCCGTCGCGGCTGAGACGCATGACGGCTCGCTCAACGACATCAACGGCCACCACGTCAAGGAACAGGACGTCATCGACGCCTTCGAGGACGCGCGGGGCGGCTGGATCGAGGAAGGCAGCGTCGGCGGCGGCACCGGGATGCGCTGCTTCGAGTTCAAGGGCGGCTCGGGCACGGCCTCGCGCCAGGTCGAGTTCGCCGGCGAAACCTATACGGTCGGCGCCTTCGTCCAGTCCAATTTCGGCAAGCGCCATCTGCTCCGGATCGCCGGGGTTCCGGTGGGCCTCGAACTGCCGATCGTCGACTTCTCCCCGCCCGAATTCGGCTCGATCATCGGCGTCGTGGCGACCGACGCGCCCATGGCCCCGCACCACTTGCGCCGGATCGCCCGCCGCGCCGCCTACGGCATCTCCGCGACGGGCGGCATCGCCTCGAACGAGTCCGGGGACCTGTTCCTCGCCTTCTCGACCGCGAACGCCGAAGCCGTGAGCCAACACGAGGGTCTGGTGAGCGCCAGCTTCGTCGGCGAGGCGGCGATGAGCCGCTTCTACGAGGCCACCATCCAGGCCGTCGAGGAGGCCATCCTCAACAGCATGTTCGCCAACGAGACCATGAGCGGGATCAACGACTTCACCGTCCGCGCCCTGCCCGTCGAGACCGTTCGTGATATCCTGCGTCGCTACAACCGGCTGGTCGAGACGGACTGACGCCTCGCCCCATAGAGAGGAGCTTTCATGCGCGACGTCTTTTCCCCGGGCCTGTTCGAAAACAAGCGCGCCTTCGTTTCCGGCGGCTCTTCGGGCATCAACCTGGAAATCGCGCGCAGGCTAGGCTCCCTCGGCGCGGAGGTGGCGGTGTTCAGCCGCTCCCAGGACAAGATCGACGCCGCCGTCCAGAGCCTTCGCGCCGACGGTATCGACGCCAGCGGCTATACGGGGGACGTGCGCCAGTATGACCAGGTGGCGGAGGCCGTCTCGGCCTTCGCGGCCAAGGGCGGCGGCATTGACTTCGTCGTCTCGGGCGCAGCCGGCAACTTCGTCGCGCCCGCCGCCGGCATGAGCGCCAACGCCTTCCGGACCGTCGTCGATATCGACCTGAACGGGACCTACAACGTGCTGCGCGCGGCCTTCGAGCACCTGCGGCGTCCGGGGGCGTCGCTGATCAACATCTCGGCCGTGCAATCGCAGCAGGCCATGCCCTTCCAGGCGCACGTGTGCTCCGCCAAGGCGGGGATAGACATGCTGACCCGCGCCCTGGCGGTCGAGTGGGGGCCGATGGGCGTGCGCGTCAATGCGATCCTGCCCGGGCCGATCGCCGAGACCGAAGGCATGAGGCGACTGTCGAGCACGCCGGAAATGGCCGAACGGATCACGCGCTCCATCCCCCTGCAACGCTATGGGGAAAAGCGCGAAGTGGCCGATATGGCGGCCTTCCTCTGCTCCGAGGCCGCGACCTATGTCACCGGCGCCATCCTGACCTGTGACGGCGGTCAGCTGGCCGGAAATCCGCAAGGCGTCGTCGGCTAAGCCCGGCGTCGTTCGGGCCCGAGACAGGCGCGGACCTCAAGCCCGGCGCTTGAGAACCGCTTCGGTCCAGGCCCGAACGACCGGCTGCCAAAGCTCGTTGGCGGCCTCGCCATTCATCACCATGCAGATGCCCGAGCCCAGCGTCGGGAAGATCGAATAGATGCTGCGCCAGCCGATCGATCCGCCGGAGTGGTGGACGTTCGGCACCCCGCCAGCATCGACCAAGATGTGACCCAACCCGGCCTTCATCGGCAGATCGGGCAAGGAATCGGCGTCGCCGTGAGGCGTGTGCAGGATCGCGAGCGAGGCGGGACTGACGACTCCGCGCCCCGGCGGCGTCCCCTCGCCTCCGGCGATCTCCGCCCCCGCGAAAGTCGCCAGATCTCCGACGGTGGCGTAGGCCCCGCCGGCGGCGCGGCAAAGCCAGCGATAGTCGGCTGTCACCCTTCCCTCCCGGTCGTGCGGCGAGGCGAAGGGTAGGCCCTCGATCCGTTCGAAGCCGGTGCGGGACAAGCCGAGCGGACGCAGGAGTCGCTCTTCGACGAAGGCGGCGTAGGACAGGCCCGTAATGTCCTCGATGGCCAGCTCCAGCAGGCCAAAGCCGGCGTTCGAGTAGCGCCAGCCCTCGCCCGGCGGATGCGTGACGGCGACGAGATCATCGTCCCGCCGCAGCCCCCAATAGGCATAGTGACGCTCTTGCGCCTCGGTGGGCGGCGGAAGGCGGCCCTGCATGGCGTCGATCAGGGTGAAGCCCGGCTGGTCGAGCCCGACGCCGCGAAACCCCGCCTCGGTGACGCCCGCATGGTGAGACAGCAGGCGACGCGGCGTGACGAGATCAAGGTCGAACGCCCCGGCGGCGGTCACGCGGAACCGCTTGAGATAGCGATTGATCGGCTGGTCCAGGTCGAGACGCCCCTCCTCGACCAGAACCATGACCGCGAGCGCGGCATAGGACTTGGAGATCGACTGCAGGCTAAACCGCGTCTCCTCAGTCACAGGCTCATTCTTCTCGGCGTCCGCGAGACCGAAGACGCGGACAGCGACCGTCTCGCCGCCCTCGATCAGGGCGAGGGCGCAACCCGGGACCTTTTGCCTCTCCATGCCCTGGAGGACCAAATCCTCGGCGGTCGGCAGAAAGGCGGACACGAGATCAGACAAGGGCGCGCTCCACCACTTCGCGCAGACGCGCGGTAATCCCAGGCGTCGCGGCCAGACGTTCGAGTTCCGCCTTCATCAGGCCCCGCCGGGGCTCAAGATGGCGCCGCCACTGGTCGAGTTGGGGCGTGAAATAGCTGGGCCGCCCTCCCCCCATCTGATCCATCATCAGCAGCCGGTCGCCGAGGAAGCGGTAGCCCTTGCCCGAGGGGTCGTGGAAGGTCACGCGGTTCTGCCGGAACAGGCTGCCATAGAAGGCGACGACGCGAGCGGTGTTGCGGATGTCGAAGGCGGGATGGGCTTCCAGCGCCATGATCTCGTCGATCGCGTCCGGCGCGCGAGAAAGCGCGTAGGCCTTGAACCACTTGTCGATGACCAGGGGCTGATCCTTGTAGCGCTGGTAGAAGCTTTCGAACGCCACGCGCCTCGCCGGAGAGTCGACATGGGCGATAAGGCTCAGCGCCTCGAACCGCTCGGTCATCGACGGCCCGTGTTCGATCTGGTCCAGCGCCGCCCGCACCGCCGCGTCGCCGCCTGCGCCAAGCATGAGGTCGAGGCAGGCGCATCTCAGGCTCCTGCGGCCAATGGCCTGAGCCGAACGGTCCTGAGGGTCGAGACCGCCCAGCGCCTCGTGCAAGGCGAACAGTCGCGCGCCGCACCGCTCGGCGAGCCGTTGGCGGAGCCGCGCTCGGGCGCGCATGTGGCCATCAAGTGAGATCTCTTCCAGCCCCTCGCTCAGGACCGGCTCGTCGGGAAGGGCGAGCTTCAGCGCCGTGAGCATGGGCGCGCTCTCCGCCTGCTCCAGCAGGCGCGCCACGAGGTCGAGAACGGCCTCGGGGGGCTCGCCCGATCGCCCCGCCAGCTCCTCGCGGCTCATGGCTCGGATGGCGCGGATCATAAGGTCCTGGACGCTGTTCCAGGCCACGAACGGATCGTCGTCGCGGAGGGCTAATACCGCGAGGTCGGCGTCGGCGAGATCGAGATCCAGGCTGACCAGCGCGGTGAACTCGCGCAGGATCGAGGGGATCGGCGCCTCCGCGACGTCCTCGAAAACAAAGCTCCGGGCCTCGGCCTTCAGCTCGAGAAGACGCGGCTCGCAAAGCCTTTTGCCGTCGCGCGCGAATAGCGCCGCCTTCACCGGGATGTGCAGGGGGCCGCCCGGCCCCGGCTTGTCGGGCGCCGTCTGGGAAAGGGTGAGCGTGTAACGCCGGGCCGCGGCGTCATAGGCGCCCCGGGCCGTGAGCGTCGGCCGACCCGCCTGCTTCAGCCACTTGCGGAAAAGGCCAAGGTCCAGCCCGTTGCGCCGCGCGAACAGGTCGAACAGGTCCTCCATGGTCACGGCCTGGCCGTCGAAGGTCGCCAGATACTCGCGGATCGTCGCGGCGAAGGCTTCGGGTCCGACCAGACTGCGCAACATGCGCAGGACCTCTGCGCCCTTTTCGTAGATGGTGTTGGTGTAGAAGTTCTCGATCTCCGAGAAGCTGTCCGGCTGCACCGGATGAGCCGCCGGGCCGTCGTCCTCGGGAAACTGGTTGCGCCGCAGCGCCTTGACCTGCTCGATCCGGAAGGCGCCCGGCTCCAGCACGTCCTCCATGAAAAGCTGGTCGCGCAGGCGCGTCAGCCCCTCCTTGAGGCTGAGCTGGAACCAATCGCGGCAGGTGACGCGGTTGCCCGTCCAGTTGTGGAAATATTCGTGCCCGATGATCCGCTGGATCAGCGAGAACTCTTCGTCCGTGGTGATGGCGGGGTCGGCGATGACGCCCTCGGCGCCGAAGAGGTTCAGACCCTTGTTCTCCTGCGCCCCCGAATAGTCGTCGAGCGCGACGATATTGTAGAGATCCAGATCGTATTCGAGACCGAAGGTTCGCTCCTCCCAGGCCAGAGCGGACTTCAGCGCCTCCAGCGCGAAGCGGCAACGCCCCTCCTCTCCCGGACGGGCGTGGATGGCGATCTTGATCTCGCGGCCAGAGGGCGTCTTCCAGCTATCCCGGGCGATCCCGAACTCGCCCGCCATCACGGCGAAGATATAGCTCGGCTTGGGATAGGGGTCTTTCCAAAGGGCGAAGGCGCGTCCGCCCTTGACGCCCTCCTCCACGAGATCGCCGTTCGACAGAAGGACGGGGAAGCGCTCCGCGTCCGCCTCCAGCCTGACCTGATAGCGGGTCATCACGTCCGGGCGGTCCGGGAAATAGGTGATCTGGCGGAAGCCCTCGGCCTCGCATTGGGTGGCCAGGACGCCGGCGTGCCAGAAAAGGCCCTTCTTGCCCGGGTTCTGGTCGGGACGGATCAGCACCTCCAGCTCCAGGGTGAAGGCGTCGGGCGCGGCGTGCAGAACGAAACGGTCCGGCGTCGCCTCGAAGCGGGAAGGATCCAGCGGAACGCCGTCCAGCCACGCCGAGACGAATTCCAGGTCCTGACCGTCGAGCGTCAGGGGCTCGCCGCCCCCGGCCTCGCGCCGCTCTATCCGAAGGACCGAACGCACCCGCGTCTCTTTCGGGTCGAGCGCGATGTCCAGCATCAGGTCGGGAACATGGAACGGATAGGGATGGTAGTCGGCGAGGCGGACGACGGCGGAAGCGTTCACGCGGCCTCCTCCACCCGCTCGGCCCGAAGCAGTTCCGTCTCGCCCTCGGCATAGGCGATCAGGCGCTGGGCCCGCCCATCGGGGCCATATTCGATGCGGCTTTCACCCGGCGTCTGCTGCGAGAAGAAGCGGCCGTTCTCGTCCATATAGATCGGGCGAGGCGGCAGGATCAGGCCGACGATATGGCTGTGCAGCTGGCCATTCTCGCTCCAGATGTCGATATGGGGCGCGTCGATGCCCGCCGTGATGCGGAAGCGGCCGACATAGCGCGCCTGCTCCTCGGCGCTCAGCGTCCGGATTTCGCGGGGCGGCCGCAGATAACCGTCCCAATCGAAGGCTCGCGCCAGGCCGTTCAGCGCCTCGTAATAGAGGATCAGGCCGCTCAGGCTATTGGTCAGGACCACGCCGCCCCAGCCTTTTTCCAAGCCGCAGACGGTGTTGCACTGATAGCCCTCGTTCGAACCGCCGTGCCCGAAGCGCGCTGACGCGCCCTCGCCGAACACCTCCCAACCGAGGCCGAACTGGCCGCCGCCCTGGCGCGTCATCATTTCTCGCGCGATGGAGCGCGAGAGAAGCGGGTTGGGCTCTCCGAGCCAGGCCTTGCGACACGCGATCATGAAGCGCGCGTAGTCGGGCGCCGTGGTGTAGACCCCGCCCGCCGCCAGCTGCGGCGTGAACGTGTAGCGCCCGGCGACCGGTGAGCCGTCCGGATGATGGCCGACGGCGGCGAAGGGCCGAAGCCGCTCCGGCAGCGGCTGTTCAAAGGTGGTGCGCGTCATGCCCAGCGGCGAGAACAGACGCTCTTGCGCCAGCGCCGCGAAGGGCTTGCCGGTCAGGTCCTCAAGGAGCAGCTGGACGATGGATGTTCCGCCTCCCGAATAGCGCACGGAGATCCCTGGCAGCTTGTCGACCACCACCGCGGGGGTTGGCGAAGGCGGCGTTCCATTCAGAACGTCGAGCAGGCTCGGCGCGGGCTTTTCATGCGGATAGGCGCCAAAGCCGTGAACGGTCGTGCCGGCCCGATGGCTGAGCAGGTGCCGCAGCGTCACGGGAACCTGACGGGTCAGGTCGTTTTCCGGCAGACGCCAGGACTTCAGATAGGTGTTGATCGGCGCGTCCAGCGACACCTCGCCTTGGTCGACGAGCTGAAGGGCCAGCACGGCCGCCAGAGGCTTGCTGATCGAAGCCCCCGCGAAAACGGTGTCGGCCTCGACCGCCTCTCCGCCTGGCGTCTTGACGCCGAAGCCCGCCGCGTCGGCGACCTCGCCGTCCTCGATGACACAGACCGAAAAGCCCGGACAGTTGTAGTGAGCCAACCGCTCGGCCGCGGACCAGGTCTCGTCGACGCCAGCGACGGGATTGACCGGCAAGAGCGCCTCGGAGAAGCGGCGCATTCTATCGCTAAGCGGCATATCGCGAGCCCGAACATATTAACAGTGATCATATCAAGCCTTGCTTTCGCGACCCTGTCAATGTAATCACCGCTCATATAAAAAGGGAGAGACGTCGTGACCGTTGGCCTGGAACCGTCCGCCTTACACCCCTTCATGGGGCAGGACCTTCCGCATCTGCTGGAAAACCAGGCCGCGCGCCGGGGCGATCACCCCTTTCTGATCTACCATCCCGTCGCGGGCGATCCGCAAACCTGGTCCTACGCGGCCTTTCATGAGGCCGTCACGCGACTCGCCGGGGGACTAGCCGCGCGAGGGGTCGGCCTCGGCCAGCCCGTGCTCATCCACATGGACAACTGCATCGAGTTCCTGATGGCCTGGCACGCCTGCTCGCGCCTCGGCGCCGTGGCGGTCACGACCAACACCCGGTCTTCGGTGGACGAACTGGCCTATTTCATCAGCCATTCGGGCGCGCGCATCGCCCTGACCGAACCCTGCCACGCCGCGAACGTCATCAAGGCTGGACCGGACCTCGCGGAGGTCGCCTGCACCGCCACCGATGGCGGCGAGACGCCCGACACGCCTCCCCCCGCGGGATTGACGCCCTTCGAGGACCTCGCGGCCGGCGATCCCGCCCTGGCGCCGCTGCGCGCCCCCGAACCCTTCGCCTTCAACAGCGTCCAGTACACGTCGGGATCGACCTCACGACCCAAGGGCGTCGTCTGGACCCACGCCAACGCGCTGTGGGGCGGACGGATGGGCGCCTTCGCCTGTCAGGTCGGACCGGAGGATATCGGCCACGCCTGCCTGCCGCTCTATCACACGAACGCGCTGTCCTATTCACACCTCAGCACGCTGTGGGCGGGCGCGACGCTCGTCTTCCAGCGCCGCTTTTCGGCGAGCCGGTTCTGGGATTGCGTCACCCAGCACGGATGCACCTGGGGCATCCAGATCCCGTTCACGCTGAAGGCCCTGATGGCGAAGCCAGTGCCGGCGAACAGCTTCCGGCTATGGGGCCTGGGCGGGGTCGATCCGCCGACCGTGCTCGCCCATTTTGGCATCCCGTGCCTCGGCTGGTTCGGCATGACCGAGACCGTCTCCCTGCCGCTGGTCTCGACGACCAATCTCAAAAGCCGGATCGGATCGATGGGAACCCCGACGCCGGGCTACGAGATCGAGATTCGCGACGAGGCCGGCGCGCCGGTCGGCTTCGGCGAAACCGGCCATCTCTGGATACGCGGCGTGCGCGGCCTTTCCCTGTTCCAGGAATATCTGAACGATCCGACGGCCACCGCCGCCGCCTTCGACGAACGCGGCTGGTTCAAGACCGGAGATCGGGTCAGCCTGCACCGCACGGGCGTCACCTTCGAGGGGCGCGACCGCGACATGCTGCGGGTTGGCGCCGAGAACGTCGCCGAGTCGGAGATCGAGCGCGTGCTCCTGGCCACCGGACTGGTCGCCGAGGTCGCCGTTGTCGGCAAGCCGCACCCCATGCTGGACGAGACCCCGATGGCCTTCGTCATCGCCGCGCCGGGCTCGGCCGATCCTCGCCCGGCCCTGTTCGCGGCTTGCGCCGACAAGCTGGCCAGCTTCAAGCGCCCCGAAACGATCGTGCTGGTCGAGGATCTGCCTCGCGTCACCCTGGGCAAGATCGACAAGAAGATTCTGCGCCAGAGAGCGGCCAAGCTCGCGCGCGAAGAGCGGTCCGAAAAGGCGGCCGAGCGCTGAGCCCCGCTCAGCTCTCCTCCACGCCTTCGACGATGCAGAGTTCGATCTCCGCCGCGCCCAGCCGATGAGCCCGCGCGGCCTGATAGGTCTCCGAACGCCAGTAGTTCCGGGCCGCTTCGAAGCTGTCGAATTCGAGAATGACATTGCGAGGACGGGCCTCGCCCTCCATCGCGTCGAAGCGCCCGCCGCGCGCCAGGATTTTCGCGCCGTGCTCTCGCATCGCCTCGCGCGCCCCGTCGGCGTAACGCTGGTAGGCCTCCGGATCGGTGACGGTGACCCGCGCGATGACATAGCCCTTGGGGCCCTTGGAATTGTTCGACATGACGCCTGCTCCTCGATCGCCCCTTAGCCCGCCCTGGCCGAGAGCCAGGCCTCCAGACCGCGAACCCCTTCCTGGAGCCGGGCGTCGCTGACGGCGAAACACCAGCGCAACCAGCCCTCGCCCTCGGGACCGAAGGCCGCTCCAGGCGCGAGGCCGATGCGCGCCTCTTCCATCAGCCGCCGCGCCAGGGAGACCGAGTCGTCCTCGCCCTCGATGCGGAAGAAGGCGTACATGCCGCCTTCGGGGGGCGGCGCGACGACGCCCTTCAGCGCGCCCAGCCGTCCGGTCAGAAAGTCTCGCTTGGCCCGCAGCTCGTCCCGCAGCCCGGCGACAAAGGACTCCCCGTCGCGCAGGGCGACGATGCCGGCGGCCTGGACGAAGACCGGCGAGCACGAGGTGTTGAATTCGATCAGCTTGCCCAGGTCCTCTTCCAGCTCGGGCGGCGCGACCAGCCAGCCCAGCCGCCAGCCGGTCATCAGCCAGGCCTTGGAAAAGCTGTTGGCGCTGATCACCCGGTCCTCCCGCTCGGTGATCCGGAGGAAGGAGGGCGCGGTCGACGGCCCCGGGCGATAGGTCAGGCGCTCATAGACATCGTCGCACAGGATCCAAACGCCCAGCTTCCGGCAGTGCTCCAGGATGGCCTTCTGGTCATCGGCCTCGATGGTCCAGCCCGTGGGGTTGCCCGGCGAATTGAGAACAAGCAGGCGGGTCTTGGACGTGACGCTGGCGAGCAGGCGGTCCAGGTCGAGCTTCCAGCCTTCCGCCGAGGGGCTGAGCGCGAAGCGCGTGACGCGGGCGTTCAATATGGCCGGGATCTGGGTCACGTTCGGCCAGACGGGCGTTATGACCACCACCTCGTCCCCGGGGGAAACAAGCGCCTGCGTGGCGATCATCAGGGCCGAGACGCCCGAGCTCGTCACGGATATCTGGGCGGGCGAAAAGCCCTTCCCATGAAGGCCGCCCAGATAGTCGGCGAGGGCCTCGCGCAGCGGCGCGACGCCATTGTTGTGGCTGTAGAAGACCGCGTCGGCGTTCAACGCCTCGATCGCGGCGGCCTTGATGAAGTCCGGCGTCGGCGCATCGCTTTCACCGAACCAGAACTTGACCAGATCGGTCTTTCCAAAGCCGGCGTTGGCGATTTCCCGGATCTTCGACGTCGGTAGCGCACGGACGGCCGGGCGCGCTTCCAGCCTGGCCGGCGCGCCTTCCAGGAGCGTGGAACCATGGGGATTCATTTCGCCGGCCTCTCTTGCAATCTCGCGAGCCACATGTAATCACTGTCTATATTCAGGGTGCAAGAAAATTCCAAAACAAAGGAATTTTCGGCGCATTTTCAGGTGCTTGCCATGGGCTCTATAGGAGCGGACATCACCGACAACTGGACCCGACTCCAGGTTTCGGCCTCGGACGGCGTGGTTGAGGTCGCCCTGGCGAGACCCGAGGCGCGCAACGCCCTCGATCCCACCATGATGCTGGAGCTGACCGAGCTGGCGCGTCGGCTCCGTCGCCATCCAGCCTCGCGCGCGGTGATCCTGCGCGGCGAGGCGACCTTCTTCTCGGCCGGGGTCGATCTGGGCGCCGCGCGCGGCCGCAACGGCTCTGCCAACACCCTGCTCGACCTCCGCTGCCAGGTCGCCGCCGGACCGGACCTTTGCCGCGCCTGGGAGGAGATCGAGGCCCCCACCGTGGTCGCCATCGAAGGCTTCTGCATCGGCGGCGCCGCGGCGCTCGCCGTGGCCTGCGATTTCCGGATCATGGGCCACGGCGCCCACATGAGACTGCCCGAAATCCCCCTCGGCATGAACATGAGCTGGCAGACCCTGCCCCGACTGGCCGCCCTCGTCGGTCCGTCCCGCGCCAAGCGGATGGCCCTGTTCGGCGACAAGCTGGACACCGAGACCTGCCTGGCCTGGGGGCTTTGCGACGAGGCCGCGCCAAGCGGCGGCACGCTGGAGGCGGCCCGCCGCTGGGCGGCGCGCCTGGCCGCCCTGCCGCCGCTGCCCGTCCGGATGACCAAGGAAGCGGTCAACGCCGCCGCCCTGGCCAACGCCCAAGCGGTCAGCGTCATGGACCGCGACCAGTATCTGGTCGCCGCCCGCTCGAAGGATTTGAGCGAAGGCGTCGCCGCCTTTTTCGAGAAACGCCCGCCGAAATTCACCGGCGACTGACCCCACGCGACAAGGAAGAAGCTCATGAAGCGCGCCGCCATCGTCTCGACGGCTCGAACCCCCATCGGCAAGGCCTATCGCGGCGCCTTCAACGACCTTGAGGCCCCGACGCTGGCCGGGCACGCGATCTCCGCCGCCATCGAGCGCGCCGGGCTTGAGGGCGCCGAGATCGAGGACTGCCTGCTGGGCTGCAGCATCCAGCAAGGCACCCAAACCTTCAACATTGGTCGGCTCGGCGCGCTGGCGGCCGGCCTGCCGGTCTCCGTGGCGGGCATGAGCATCGATCGCCAGTGCTCCTCCGGCCTGATGGCGATCGCCACGGCCTGCAAGCAGGTCGCGATCGACGGCATGAGCTGCGTCGTGGCCGGCGGCGTCGAGTCGATCAGCCTGGCCCAGACCAAGGCGATGAACATCTCCCGCGTCCCCGATCCACGCCTGATCCGTCTGGCGCCGGCCATTCACATGCCCATGCTGGACACGGCGGAAATCGTCGCGGCGCGCTATGGCGTTTCGCGCGAGGCCCAGGACCTCTACGCGCTCTCGAGCCAGCAGCGGACGGCGGCGGCCATGGCGGCGGGCGTCTTCGACGACGAAATCATCCCCGTTACCTGCGAAATGGTCGTGACGGACAAGGCGACCGGCGAGACCTCCAAGCGCGCCATCACGGTGACCAAGGACGAAGGCGCGCGGGCCGACACGACGCTGGCGGGCCTGTCCGCCCTGGCCCCTGTGCGCGACGGCGGCACGATCACGGCGGGCAACGCCAGCCAGCTGTCCGACGGCTCGGCGGCGGTGGTGGTGATGGAGGCCGAGATGGCCGAAAAGCGCGGCCTCGCGCCGCTCGGCTGGTGTCTTGGCGTCGCGGTCGCCGGATGCGAACCGGACGAAATGGGCATCGGCCCGGTGTTCGTCATCCCGAAGCTGCTCGCCCGTCATGGCCTGACGATGGACGATATCGGGGTGTGGGAGCTGAACGAGGCCTTCGCGTGCCAAGTGCTCTATTGCCGCGACCGTCTGGGCATTCCGGACGAACGGCTGAACATCAATGGCGGCGCCATCTCGATCGGCCACCCCTATGGCATGAGCGGCGCGCGCATGGTCGGCCACGCCCTGCGCGAGGCTCGTCGTCGCGGTGAGAAGTACGCCATCGTCACCATGTGCGTCGGCGGCGGCCAGGGCGCCGCCGGCCTGTTCGAGGTCGCCTGATCATGGAGCTTCTGTTCGCTTATCAGGAGTGGCCCTACGCCGAAACGTTCCGCATCTCGCGCAGCGCCAAGACCAACTCCGAGCTGTTGACCGTCTGGGTGCGGGCGGGCGGTCACGTCGGCAGAGGCGAATGCGCGCCCCTGCCCCAGTATGGCCAGACGGCGCAGGACGTGGCCGACGCGCTGGAGGCGGCGCGAGAGTGGTTCCATGAGGGCGCGACGCGAGAGGCGGTCGCCCGCCGGGTCGCCAATACCTCGGCCAGGAACGCGCTCGACTGCGCGCTCTGGGATCTCGAATGCAAGACCTCGGGCAAGGATATCTGGACCCTGACCGGCGTCGAAAGAGCCGACTCCATCGAGGTCGACCTGACCATCGGCATCAATCCAACCGCCAAGATGCGGGCCGACGCGGTCTCCGCCGTCAAACGCGGCTATCGCATCATCAAGATCAAGGCCAATAGCGAGGACGTTCTGGAGCGCGTGGAGGCCATCGCGGCGGCCTGTCCAGGCGTTCGCTTCATCGTCGACGCCAACGAGGCCTGGACGATCGAGACGCTGAATAGCCTATCGCCCGAATTGGCGCGCCTCGGGGTCGAGCTGATCGAGCAACCCCTGCATCACAAACGAGACGAGGCTCTGGTCGACTATCGCGGCGCCATTCCGCTTTGCGCCGATGAGAGCTGTTCGGGCGAGGACGACCTGCCCCGCCTTTCGAAACTCTATCAGGCCATCAACATCAAGCTCGACAAGGTCGGCGGTCTGACCCCTGGCCTGTCGCTCAACCGCGCCGCCCACGCCCTTGGGCTCAAGGTCATGCTGGGTTGCAGCGGCCCGACCTCGCTGGGCGCCGCGCCCGCCTATGTGCTGGGCACCCGCTGTGACTTCGTCGATCTGGACGGTCCGGCGCTGCTTCTCGACGATCGCGCCTGCGCGATGCGCTACGAGCAAGGCCGGCTGCTCCGCTTCGGTTCTGATCTCTGGGGCTGACGTCGGATCTCGACGAAACGACCATGCGGCCGAAGATCAAGATCATCTCGCTGGGCGGCACCATCTCGATGCGTTCCGACGGCGCGGGGCTCAACCCGGCCTTGGGCGCCGAAGCGCTGACGGCCGATCTGGCGCGTCGGACGCCGCGGGCGCAGCTGATCCGCCAGGACCTCGGCCGCGCCGCCAGCGCCAACCTGGACTTCCCCCTGGTCGAGCGCCTGGCGGGCCTCATCGCCGAGTTCGCCGCCGAGGGCGGTCACGGAGTCATCGTCACCCAGGGCACCGATACGCTGGAAGAGACCGCGTTCCTGACCGAGCTCCTGGGGACGCCTTCCCTGCCGGTGGCTTTCACCGGCGCGATGCGCGGCGCCTCGGCCGACAGCCCCGACGGTCCGGCCAATCTCGCCGACGCCCTGACCTTCGTGACGTCTCCGAGCGCCGGGGCCGAGGTCGTCGTGGTGATGAATGGCCAGGTTCATGCCGCGCGACACGTCCAGAAGACCGACACCACCGCGCTCGACGCCTTTTCGAGCCGAGACCACGCCCCGCGCGGCCGACTGCATGAAGGCCGATTTATCGCCCTTCGCCCCGCCTTCCCGCCCCTGCCCAGCGTCGCCCCCGCGCGCGGGCGAGCTTCGCCGCGCGTCTGGATCGCGACGATCGGCCTGGACATGGACGAGACGCTTTTCACGCTGGGCGAGGACGCGGGCATAGACGGCTGGGTCATCGCCGCGCTGGGCGCCGGCCACGTCCCGGAAAAGCTCGCCCCCGTGCTGGGCCGCCTCGCCAGCAGGGCTCCCGTCGTGCTGTGCAGTCGGACGGGCGGAATTCTATGCGAACGCACCTATGGCTATGCGGGCGCCGAGATCGACCTGCTGTCGCGCGGTCTGCTGGGAGGCGGATCGCTAAGCCCCGCCAAGGCGCGCGTGGCGCTTCTGGCCCTGCTTAGAGACGGCCGAGGCGATGTCGCTCGTCGTTTCGTCCAACTCGCCGTCGCGGTCCGCGACGACACCTTATCCAACGCCCCTTACTCTCCGCCGGAGACCGCATCCTCATGACCCAAGCCCCCGCCAACGATCTCTCCGCCTACTGGATGCCCTTCACGCCCAACAAGGCGTTCAAGGCGGCCCCCAGACTGTTCGTCGCGGCCGAGGGGCAGTTCTATTTCACCGCCGATGGCCGAAAGGTCCGGGACGGCTTTTCGGGACTGTGGTGCTCGGGTCTGGGCCACTGCCACCCGCGCATCGCCGAGGCCATCGCCGCGCAGGCGCGACGGCTCGACTACTCGCCGGCCTTCAACTTCGCCACGCCCGACGCCTTCCGCCTCGCCACGGAGATCGCCGACCAGTTCCCTGGCGCGCTGAACCACGTCTTCTTCACCAATTCGGGCTCGGAGGCGGTCGACACGGCGCTGAAGATGGCTCTGGCCTATCACCGCGCGCGGGGCGAAGGCTCGCGGACCCGCCTGATCGGCCGGATCAACGGCTATCACGGCGTCGGCTTCGGCGGCGTCTCGGTCGGCGGCATGCCCAACAACCGCAAGGCCTTCGGCCCGCTGCTACCTGGCGTCGACCACCTGCCCTTCCCCTATGACGCCAAGGTCTCGGGCTTCACCCGGGGGCAGCCCGATCGCGATCCCATGGCCTATCTGGCCGAACTGGAAGCCCTGATCACCCTGCACGACGCCTCGACGATCGCCGCGGTCATCGTCGAACCCATGATCGGCTCGGCGGGCGTCTTCATTCCGCCGGCGGGCTATCTCGCGCGCCTGCGGGAGATCACCGCCAAGCATGGCGTGCTGCTGATCTTCGACGAAGTGATCACCGGCTTTGGCCGACTGGGCTCGCCCAACGGCGCGACCTTCTTCGGCGTCGAGCCCGACCTCTGCACCATGGCCAAGGGCGTCAACAACGCCGCCGCGCCGATGGGGGCGGTCATCGCGTCCAGCCAAATCCACGACACGATGATGGACGCGACCGCCTTCGGGATCGAGTTCTTCCACGGCTACACCTATTCGGCGCACCCGCTCGCCGTGGCGGCGGGCCTGGCGACGCAGGCCGTGCTGCGAGAAGAGGGCGTCTACGCGCGGGCGGCCGCGCTCGCGCCCCTGTTCGAGGACCTGATGCACGGCCTCCGCGACAAGCCTCACGTCATCGACATCCGAAATCTCGGTCTCGCCGGCGGCTTGACTCTGGCGGCCGATCCGGAAGGCCCGGGTCGACGCGGACAAGCGCTTTTCCTCGCGGCCTACGAGGAAGGCCTCTCCATCCGCGCCAACGGCGACACCATCGCCATAGCGCCCATCCTGACCAGCCGCCCCGAAGACCTCGAGGACATCTTCTCGAGGCTGGGACGCGCTTTCGCCCGGCTCGGATAGCGGGCGCGCGAGCGGCTAGAGCGTGAGGCTGAAAGTGGGAACCGGTTTCAGCTTATCTCACGCTCTAAACATCTGATTTAGAGGCCTTTAGCCTGAAATCGATTCCGATTTCAGGCTAAAGGCCCTAAAGGCGCGGAATCTCACCAGGTAAAGGTGCCGGCCGATCGGGCGGGCAGTATCGCCTTGAACCGGCGAGCGCCATCCGAGATCGCGAAGCTGGCAGGCGCCTTGCCGGTGTTCAGCACCAGCAGTACCCGCCCGCCATCGCGGTTCTCGAAGGCCACCGTGCGCAGCTCCCCGACCTTGGCCGGCGAGCCGATCCGCGTCGCGCCCGGCTTCACGAACCGGCTGGCGTGGCCAAAGGCGTAGTATTCTTGCGTCCGGGTCACGGCGCCGGTCTGGCTGTTGATCGTCACGACGGGCCGGCAGTCGCCGCAGCCCCCGTTGTGCGGTCCGAACCCTTCATCAAGGGCCAGGTTCCACATCAGGACGCCCCGAGAGCCGCCGCGCGTCGAGCCGATGATCAGGTTCTCCATCATCCAGGAGAAGCTGTCGTCGAACTTCGGCGCGAACTCGCCGCCGGAGCATTCGGTCAGGAAGACCTCCTTGTCCGGATGAGCCGCCCGCACCGGTTCCTGAGCCGAAACGTCCCCCTTGTAGCAGTGCCAGGCTACGCCGGTCAGGAAGGCGTTGGCCTTGGGATCGGCTAGAACGGTCATGGGCTGCTCGGGCTTGTCCCAATTATGGTCCCAGTCGAGGACCTTGGTCGCGATGCCCTCGCGCTGGAACACCGGCGCCAGGTTCTCGCCGAAGAAGCGCGCGCGGCCCTCGGGCTTCCAGCGCATTCCAGGATAGTTGTCGGGCTCGAAGTCCGGCTCGTTCTGGATGCTGAGATAATCGACGGGCACGCCGACCTTGGCCGCGCCCTTGATGTAGCGGCCGAAGAAGTCGGCATAGACCGGATAGGCCTCCGGCTTGAGTTCGCCTTTCACCAGCGATCCGGTCGTTTTCATCCAGGCCGGGGCGCTCCAGGGCGAGTGCATGACCTTGAGATCCGGATTGATCTTCAGGGCCGCGCGGACGGTCGGGAAGACGAACTGCTCCGGGCGCGCTAGCGAAAAATGCTCCAGCTTCGGATCGGGTGCGCCGTTTGGCGTCTCGTCCAGACTGTAATGGTCCAGCGAGAAGTCCGAGGCGCCGATCGTGACGCGGGTGAAGCTGAAGCCCAGGCCGCCGTTGGCGCGCCCGAACAGCTCGCGCAGCAGGGCGTCGCGCTGCGCGGGGCTCATCCGGTTCTGGATCAGCCATGCCGAGGCGTCGGTGATCGCCGCGCCGAAGCCGACGATCGTCTGATGGCGCTCGTTGGGGTCGACCGCGATCAGCGGCAGACCTTCAACGGCCTTCGCCGAAGCTGGACCAGACGGCGCTCGCGCGGCCATCAACTGGCTCTTGTCGCCGGTCGTCACCCAGGCGCGCAGCTTGGGCGCGGCCGCCGCTGGAAAGGCGATCGTCAGAGCGGCGACGGCGGTGCAAAGCTTGCGCATCAGGGCTTCCTCGACCAAGCCTTGAGTTTAGCCTTGCCCGTCAGGACGGGCTCGCCGGCATTTCGGCCGACAAAGAGCGAATAGCTCCCGGCCGCGATCGACCAGCCGGGTTTGGCGACATCGTAGTCGGCCAGGATTCGAGGCTCGACCGTCAGCGTGACGCGCTGGGTCTGGCCTGGCGCGAGGTCGACCTTCTGGAAGCCCGCCAGGCGGACCATCGGCTTGCGCTTGCCGGCGGTGACATAGAGCTGGGGCGTGTCGGCGCCGGCCACCTTGCCAGTGTTGGTGACGTCGAAGCTGACCTTGAGGCCGGCCGCGTCCTCGACCTTGAGGTTCTTGTAGGCGAACGACGTATAAGAAAGGCCATAGCCGAACGGATAGAGCGGCTTGAGCTTTTGTTGGGCGTACCAGCGATAGCCGACGGCGGCGCCTTCCACGTACTTCACCGGGAAGCCCTTGATGCCTGGAACGGTCTGGCCGGCGCGGCGGGCGTCGTCGATAGCGGCCTGTTCGGCGAAGCCCGGAGCGCTGGCGCGGGGCGCTTGGTCGGCGGTCTTCGGGAAGGTCATGGCCAGGCGGCCCGACGGATTGACCTCGCCGAACAGCAGGCGGGCGATGGCCTGACCGCCGCGCTGACCGGGATACCAGGCCTGCAGCACCGCGCCGACGCGATCGAGCCACGGCATCAGCACCGGGCCGCCGGTCTCCAGCACCACGACGGCGTTCTTGTTGGCGGCGGCGACCGCGTCGATCAGAGCGTCTTGATTGTCCGGCAGCGCGATCGAGGGCGCGTCCTGAGCTTCGGTCTGCCAGTGCCGAGCGAAGACGACGGCGACATCGGCGTCCTTGGCGGCCGCGGCGGCGGCCGCAGGATCCTTGCCGTCGACATACACGACCTGCGCGCCCGGCGCGGCGGCCTTGATCGCTTCCAAGGGCGAGGAAGCGTGCCAGGTGACGCGGACGAACGAGGCGGCCTCGCCGCCGTTCAGCGGGATCTCGACCGGCGCGCCGCCGACCGAGCGGACCTGGGACGAACCGCCGCCCGACAGCACGCCGACATCGGCATGGGCGCCGATCAGCACGATCTTCCTGGCCGTTTTGGCCAGGGGCAGCAGGTTGCGCTCGTTCTGCAGCAGCACCGCGCCGCGCTCGGCCACGCTTTGCGCGACCTTGGCGTGGGCGTCATAGTCGATCGGCTGGGCGGTGGTCGGCGTCGGATTGTCCATCAGCCCCGAGGTGATCACCCCATGCAGGATCCGGCGGACCATGTCGTCGACGCGGGCCTGGCTCACCTCGCCCTTGGCGACGGCGGCCTTCAGGTCGTCGCCGAAGAAGATCTGGGTGTCGAGTTCCTGGCCAGACTGCTGGTCGAGGCCCGCCAGCGCGGCCTTGACGGTGCTGTGCACCGCGCCCCAGTCGGACATCACGAAGCCCGGATAGTTCCAGTCGCGCTTGAGCACCTTGTTCAGCAGGACGTCGTTCTGGCAGGCCCAGTCGCCATTGACCTTGTTGTAGGCGCACATGACCGAGGCGGGGTTGCTCTTCTCGATGGCGATCTGGAAGGCGAGCAGATCGCTCTCCCGCAGGTCGGCCTCGCCGATCTGGGCGTCCATCACGTGCCGGCCGGTCTCCTGGGCGTTCAAGGCGAAGTGCTTGATCGTCGAAACGATGTGGTTGGATTGCACGCCCTTGATCTGTTCGCCCGCCATCTCGCCGGCCAGAAGCGGATCCTCGCCAAGATACTCGAAGTTGCGACCGGCCCACGGGTCGCGGGTCAGGTTGACGCCGCCGGCCAGCAGGACGTTGAAGGTCTTGGCGCGCGCCTCGGCGCCGATCATCGCTCCGCCCGCATAGGCCAGTTTCGGCTCGAAGGTCGAAGCCAGCGCCAGGCCCGAAGGCAGAGCGGTGGCGACGTCGCCCTTGCGCTGCTCGACCTGATTGGCGACGCCGAGGCTGGCGTCGCTTTCGCGCAGGGTCGGGATCTTCAGCCGCGGGACGCCGGGGACATAGCCGGCCGAGGGGATCATGTCGGCGGGCGCGGGCTTGGTGTTGGGCGGAAAGAGGCCGTGCAGATACTGGATCTTCTCATCCATCGTCATCTGCTTGACCAGCGCATCAGCGCGAGCCCACGCCGGGTCGTTGGCGCGCGGCGCCAGCGGAGCGCTGTCCTTGGTCGGCATGACCTCGGCGAGCGCGCCCGCGACCGGCGCGAGGGAAAGCAACGCCACGGCGGCGGTGGTCCGGCACAGGATCCGCAGGGCGGATGAAGGCTGGGCGGTCGTCATGGCGGTACTCCGTGCCATCGTCATGGTGTGGGAACTAAGGTCGAGGCGACCGGGGCCGGCGCCGCGCAAGCGCGGGACACGAACTCGGCGTGGCTGGGCATGACGGCCAGACACCGCCCGATGACCGTCTCGATATTGCCAAGGTGGCGGGCGATCTCTTCGTCCGAATGGACTCGGACCAGCGGGTCGTAACCGCGCGGGATCACGCCCTGCCCCAGGAACACCTGAATCCAGCTCTCCTCGGTGAAGAGCTCGTCGTCCTCTCGGAAAACTCGGCCATTGGCGCGGAAGAGGTCCATCTTCCGCTGCAGCGTCGCGGGGATCTCCATGTCGCGGCAGTGGCGCCAGAAGGCCGTGTCGTCGCGCTCGGTGGCCTTGTAGTGCAGGATGATGAAGTCGCGGACGCGCTCGTATTCGAAGTCGGTCTGGCGATTGAACTCATCGATCGTCGCCTGGTCGAAGCCGGCGTCCGGCAACAGACGGACCAGGCGGATCACCGACGACTGGATCAGGTGCAGGCTGGTCGACTCCAGAGGCTCCATGAAGCCGGCGGCCAAGCCGACGGCCACGCAGTTCTTGTTCCAGATCTTCTTGCGCTTGCCGGTCGTGAAGCGGATCCGCAGCGGGTCAGCCCGCTGGGCGCCGTCCAGGTTCGACAGCAGGACGCGCTCGGCCTCGTCGTCGTCGATGAAGCGGCTGCAATAGACATGGCCGTTGCCGGTGCGGTGCTGCAGCGGAATGCGCCATTGCCAGCCGGCGTCGTGCGCGGTCGAGCGGGTATAGGGCGTGAAGTGCTCCGAGCGCTCGGACGGCACGGCGATGGCCCGATCGCAGGGCAGCCAGTGCGTCCAGTCCTCGTAGCCGGTCTTGAGCGCCTGTTCGATGATCAGGCCCCGGAACCCGGAGCAGTCGATGAAGAGGTCGGCGGCGACCGTCTCGCCGTCGTCCAGCGTGACCGACTGGACGAAGCCGTCGGCGGGGCGCAGCGTCACCTCGACGATCTTGCCCTCGCGCCGCTTGACCCCGCGCGCCTGGGCGTAGGTCGACAGGTGCTTGGCGTAGAGGCCGGCGTCGAAATGGAAGGCGTGGGCGATATGGCCGATCGGCGACTCGCTCATGTCGGCCCTCGCGCGCATGAACTTGTCGCTCAGCGCCATGGCGTTGTTGATCGCCAGGTTATCGAAGGGCGGCGCGCGGCCCAGCTCCCGCATCCGGAGCCAGTACTGGTGGGCGCGCAGCCAACCCAAGTCCTGGCCGATCACGCCAAAGCCGTGCAGATAGCTCTCGCCCTTGCGCCACCAGTCGCGGAACTGGATGCCCAGCTTGAAGGACCCCTGCGTCTTGCGCAGGAAATCGTCCTCCTCGAGCCCGAGCAGCTCGTTGAACTTCTTGATGGCGGGAATGGTCGCTTCGCCGACCCCGATCGTGCCGATCTGGTCGGACTCGACGAGGACGATGTCGTAGAGGCCCTGGAAAAGACGCGAGCACAGCGCCGCGGTCATCCAGCCAGCCGACCCGCCGCCGGCGATCAATATTGTCTTGAGCGGCTGCACGCCCGCCTCCCGTCTTGGTCAAAGGTCGGGGCCGCTGATAAGCGCGGCCCCGCCTCCGATGGTTCTCGCTGTCGAGCACGGCGCCAAGGGGGGGACGACGAGCGCTCGACCTAACGCCTAGAACCGATAGTTCACGCCGAACAGGATCTGGCGGCCGTACTTCTCGTAGGTCTCCGGCAGCGAGCCGCCGTTGCTGGTCTTGGTCCCGCCATCGTCGAGACCCAGACGGGTGCGGTACGGCGAGTCCGTCAGGTTGTTGACCTGCAGCAGAAGGCCAAGGTTCTCCAGCGGCCCGTCCTGGAAGGTGTAGCCGATCTGGGCGTCGACCTGTTTGTCGGCCAGGATCTCGGTGAAGCCGCGCGTCGCGAACAGTTGCACCACCTCGCCCTTGAAGGCCGAGCGGTAGCGCTGGCTGATCCGCGCCTGGAAGCCGCCGCGCTCGTAGTAGCCGGTGAGGTTGTAGACCGTGCCCGACAGGCCCGGGATGCGGACTTTCTGCTTGGGATCGGTGCTGGTCGTCGGGTTCAGGTTCGACTTGGTCAGCGACAGGCTGCCCTGGACGCCAAAGCCCTTCACCACGTCGGCGAACTGGCCGAAGTCGAGCGCGCCGCTGAACTCCAGGCCCTTGACCACGCCGCCGTTGCCGTTGGCCGGCAGGGTGATCTGGCCGATGTTGTTGATCGTCGTGCCAGCCGGGATGTTCGCGCCCGGCGGCAGCGGAATGCCGGTGAAGTCGAACGTGCCCGACTGCTGATAGATGTAGGTGTCGAGCTTCTTGTAGAAGCCAGCCACCGACAGGTAGGTCGCCGGGCTCACGTACCACTCGTAGGCCAGGTCGGCGGCCTTGGCCATCCACGGCTTCAGGTGCGGGTTGCCGCCCGAGGCCGACCACGGATTGACCGTCGTGCCGGGGCCGCAGGGCTGGCTGGAACACACCAGGCTGTTGAAGCCTGGCGTCACGTTGGCGCGCATGTCGTCCATCCGCGGACGCGCCATGGTCTTGGACAGGGCGAAGCGGATGCGATGGCCGCCGCCCAGGTCGTAGATCAGGTTCATGCTAGGCAGGACATCGGTATAGTCCTCCTTGGCGTTGATCTTGGTCGGGACGATCGGCTGCCCCGGGGCCAGACCGTTGATCACAACCCCGCTGGACTCCTGCTTCTGCTTGACCACTTGGACGCCGACATTGCCGCGTAGGGCGCCGCTCTGGAAATTGGCCTTGGCGAAGAAGGTGGTCACCTCTTCGGTAATGTCCCAGTTCTTGTCGTAGTAGTTGGCGTCGAGAATGGGCGAAGCGTTGTAATACTTCTTCCAGACGTCGCCGATCTTGACCGAAAGGACGTTGCCAAAGCCCGCGAAGCCCAGATTGGTCGGCGAGGTCAGGTCGGCCGCGTCGACATAGACCTGCTGGCGGCCGTTCTTCAGGAACAGGTCGTTGTCCGAGACGGTCTTGCCCTTGTCGCGCTTGGTGTAGTTCACGCCACCCGACACTTGGGTGACGAAGCCGTCTAGATCGTGTTCGAGCCGAACGTCGACGGCGGTGACGTCTTCCTTGACGTGCGGAAAGCGGATCGCGCCGTCGTGGCCCCAGCCGCCCCACGGGGCGCGGTCGCCCAGCGTGACCTTGCTCGCGTCGGCATAGTTCAGGCCCTCGTGATATTGCGAGAAGCCGTCGTCGGCGACCTTGAAGCCGATGGTGTCATAGGTGCGACCGACGTCCGGCGTGCTCCCGGTGACCCCACCCACGCCGCGACCGTAGCCGGCGTAGGTCTCCATGATCTGTTCTTTTCGCTTGTTCGACGAATAGGACAGATCGGCGACCAGACGCGTGCTTTCGGTGATCTGGAACTCGTTGTTCAGGCCGGCGGAGAACAACTGGTCCTGGCGAGTGTTGTAGTCATTGCGCAGTTGCAGGACGCCGTTATTGAGCGTCCCGCCCGAAGCAAACTTCGAGCCGCCAATTGTATCCGTGGTCACGCCCGAGAAGGTGGCGTTGTCGGCGTAGGGATTCGAGAACCACTGAGCCCCGCGCGTCGTCTCCTTCTGCTTGAAGGTCGAGTAGTACATGTCGAGCGTGGAGTGGATCCGGTCGTTCGGCTTGTATTCGAAGATGCCGATCACCGCGTCGCGCTTGTTGTTCCGCGAGGTGGCGAAGATTTCCTGGCCGTTCAGCATCAGAGCGCCGTCGGCGCTGTCGGGCGAAGTGGACTCGGGCGGGAACGCCTCGTAGCCATAGGCCTTGTAGTGCTTCACCTGCGAGGGCGAATCCAGGTGCGCGTAACCCAGCGCGACGCCGATCGTATCGTCGGCGAACTGGTTGATGTAGCTGACGCTGAAACGGCCGCCGGTGTTGCGGGAGTCTTCGTTCAGCTTCTTGCCCGAAGTCTTTTCACCCCGCAGATTCACGGCGAGGGCGCGCTTGCCGTATTCCAGCGGACGCACGGTGCGCAGGTCGGCGGTGCCCGACAGGCCCATGCCCGAGACCTGGGCGTCGGGCGTCTTGTAGATCACGACGCTGGACAGCAGCTCCGACGGATACTGGTCGAACTCGACGGCGCGGTTGTCGCCGGAGCTGGCCTGTTGGCGACCGTTCAGAAGCGTGGTCGTGAAGTCCGGCGCCAGGCCCCGGATCGAGATGACCTGGGCGCGGCCGTTGACCCGCTGGGCGGCCAAGCCGGGAAGACGCGCGATCGACTCGGCGATCGAGACGTCGGGCAGCTTGCCGATGTCCTCGGCCGAGACGGCCTCGACGATCGAGGTCTCGTTCTTCTTGATGTTGATCGAGTTCTGGATGCTGGCCCGGATGCCGGTCACGACCACGGCCTCGACCGTGTCATCGTCGGCTTTCGGCGCCGGGGCGGTCGTTTGCGCCGAGACCGGCCCCGCGATCACCAGGGTGATGGCGGCCGCCGAGGCGGTTGCGTAAAGTGTGCGGATGGACGCTGGCGCGCCGCGCGTCATGCGGTTTCGCATAAGCTCTCCCCTCTGAACTCGCCCCGCGCGGGCGATTCTCTCGTTCTTGTCTCGCGGCCGAGCATGGCCGTGGAAGCGCTTCCATGGAAGCGCTTCCAATTGGCAGTGACGCGACAACGTTGTCAAGGCTGAAACAAAATCGGCGGCAGGGGAAAACTAGGTCGCGGCGGTCGTTTGCCGGGACACCACGGCGTGCTCCAGTTGGTGGAACACGGGCTCGGGAGCGATGTCGACACCCGTCAAGCGGGCGACCAGAAGCTCGACGGCGCGCTGGCCCAGAACCTTCACGGGTTGGTGCACCGTGGTCAATGGCGGCCAAACAATGGCCGCCACGGGCGCGTCATCGAAGCCGGTGATCGACAGGTCCTTGGGAATGCTCAGTCCCCGCGCGTGCGCCGCCGACAAGGCGCCGGCGGCCATGTCGTCATTGGCGCAGACCAGGGCGGTTGGTCCCAGGGGATGATCCAGAAGCCCGGGGGCAAGATGGGTCCCCGAGCGGAAGGTGAAGTCACCGCGCACCATCGCGTAATCGCCCTCCCCCAGCCCCTGCTCGGCCAGGGCGCGCTGGAACCCCTTCAGACGCAGATCGGCCGACAGGTGCCCCTCCAGTCCGGCGATGAAACCAAATCGGCGATGACCCAGACGCAGGAGTTCGCGAGCCAGATCATAGCCGCCCGCCTCGTCATCGACGCCGACCCCATCGAACCGGTTTTTGGCCGGACCGCCCGGCGACACCGTCACGACCTTGCAGCCCTGGGCCAGAACGGCCTCGATCAGGGCCACATCGTCGCTATAGGGCGGAGATAGGATCAGGCCGTCGCAGCGCTGGGTGGTGATCAACTCAAGGACGCGCTTATGGCAGTCCGGCGTCTGGTTTGGGACGTTCTGAACCAGCACCTGATAACCCAAGGCCAGGCATCCGCGCAGAGCGCCCAGTTCGAGCGCGGACTCGTAGTACGAGTTGGGATCGTTCTCGGGGTCCGAGGCGAAGACGAAAGCCAGCAGCCGACTGGAACCGCCCGCCAAGCCGCGAGCCTGGGGATTGACCTTGTAATCCAGCGCCTCGACGGCCCGCATAACGCGCGAGCGCACCTCATCGCGAACATTGGGGCCGCCATTCAGCACCCGGGACACGGTCACGCGCGCCACGCCCGACAGACGGGCCACATCGTCGATGGTCGGTCTCCTGGTGGTCAAACGCAACTCCCTCGAAAGGCCGGGAAGATGGTCAGGAATTTTCCGCGGCACAAGCCAGCTTGGCCCGATGCCGGCCCAAGGCGACGCCTGCCTCGTGGGCTCGCAGGCCAGTGCTAGAGACGACGCGGAACTGGACATTTGGCGGCCGCGATTGAGCGGGCGAAGCCGCTTCAGCTCCATTTGACGGATGCGATCAACCTAGATGCAAATGATATTGACTCGCATACTCAACACAAAGTAAGCGCCTAACCGTTCTTTCAAGCGGGGTTCCGGGCATGAAGCGGATGGGGTTGGCGGCGAGCGCGCTGAGCGTGCTGGCGATGGCGCAAGGCGTCCAGGCGGCCGAGATCGCAGCCGCCGATGATCCCGCCAATGCTGTCGAGGCCGTGGTCGTCACCGGCGAAAAGACCGCCCGCGGGCTTCAGCAAACCGTTTCCAGCGTGGCGGTGACCACCGCCGCCCGCATTGAACGCGAGAATATCCAGGACTTCTACGACGTCGTCGCCCGCACCGCGAACATGAGCGAGACCTACGGCAAGACCGGCTTCACGATCCGGGGCGTCAGCAATAGCAACGTCTCGGGCGGCGGTACGGGCGGGCTGGCCACGGTCTATGTCGACGGCGCGGCCCTGCCCCAGGAAGCCGTCTACGGTGGCCCGCTGGAGATGTGGGACATCGGCCAAGTCGAGATCCTGCGTGGTCCCCAATCCACCCTGCAGGGCCGCAACTCCTTGGCCGGCGCCGTGATTATCACCTCGGCCAACCCGACCTACACCCCGCAGTTCCGCGCTCGCGCGAACCTCGCCAGCGGCGACGAGCTTGTCTACGCCATCGCCGCGAGCGGTCCGATCGTCGCCGACCAGATGGCCTTCCGCTTCGCCGTCGAAAAGAAGGATAGCGACGGCTTTATCTACAATCCGAACCTCAAGCGGGACATGGACGCGGTCGACAATCTATACATCCGCGGCAAGCTGTTGCTCACGCCGAGCGCCCTACCTGGCCTGCGGGCATTGCTCACCTACGCCCACAACGATCGGGACAGCGGCTACGAATTCACCTATTCGCGCACCGATCGGCCCGATTACTACGATCATCGTATCGACCTCTCGGGCGATCCCAGCCGCACCAAGACCAAGACCGATATCCTGACGGCGGACATAGCCTACAAGCTGAGCGACAAGCTGACGCTGAACGCCATCGCTTCGTTCAACGCGGTCAATACCGACGCCACCATCGACTTCGACATGGCCCCCGCCCACAGTTCGTATGGCACGCGCGCCCAGACCACCAAGACCGACTCCCAGGAGCTGCGCCTGAACTACGACGGCCAGCGGCTAAAGGGCCTGTTGGGCGCCTATCACGCCACGCGCGACGCCCGGGACCTGTCGAGCAGCCTGACCAACGTGCCCTTCCCGCGCGCCACCCTGGTGAGCGTGCTGACCCCGTCCCTACTGTCGGGTGTCGGCAATCCGACGCCGGCGCAGCAGGCCGCCGCCGCGGCGCAGGCCAGCGCCTTCGCCAATCTCTATGTCGCCAGCCTGCCGGTCATTCCGGTAAATTACAGCGGCAGCCAGCCCTCGACGATAAAGACCAGCGCCGTCTTCGCCGACGCCACCTTCGCCCTGACCGCCAAGCTCTCGCTACTCGGCGGCTTCCGCTACGACCACGAGGAGAACACCGGCCGCAGCGCGCAGACGGCCAGTTTCGCCGGGACCTATCCGACCCCGGCGTCCTTCGGACCCTACGCCTCCTACGTGGCCCAGGTGAACGCCTTCGTCGCCGGCATGATCGCCCAGGCCAACGCCTCCGCGCCGGAAGGGACCCGAGAATTCAACGCGTTCCTGCCGAAGTTTGGGGTCAAATATCAATGGACCCCGGACATTGGCGGCAGTCTGACGGCCCAGCGCGGCTATCGGTCGGGCGGCTCGACCGTGAACCAGGCCCGCTCAAGCGTCGCCGCGTATGATCCGGAATACACCTGGAACTACGAGGCGGCGTTGCGAACGGCCTGGCTGGACGGATCGCTGACCCTCAACGCCAACGCCTTCTACACCGATTGGACGCAACAGCAGGTCGTCGTGAACCTCGGCCTGAACGCCTATGACTCCGAGGTCCGGAACGCTGGCAAGTCGCACCTTTACGGCTTCGAACTGGAGGTCGCCCAAAGACTGACGCCGCGACTGTCCTGGTACGTCTCTCTGGGTCACACCCGAACCAAGTTCGACGACTTCAAGGTCACCGCGGGCGCGCTCGTCAGCGATCTATCGGGCTCGGAATTCCCCTACGCCCCGCACTGGACGGCGGCGGCCGGCGTCGACCAGCGCTGGGACAACGGCCTGATCGCCCATCTGGACGGCAACTACCGAAGCAACGCGTTTTCTGAAGCCGACATCAACCAGGCCCGGACCGCGCTGATCAAGAAGCACCTCGTGTTCAACGGCCGCTTCGGCTACGAGCGCGCCCGCTGGGGCGCCTATGTGTACGGCCGCAATCTGCTGAACGCGACGTACAGCCAATATACGCGCACGGACATTCCGGTCGCCCTACTGAGCGAACCCCGGATCATCGGCCTTACGCTGGAGACCCGCTGGTGAACGCTCTCTGGAGTCTTGCGCTGGCGCCCCTGCCGCTGGCGGGGACTTATCTGCTGAAACGCGCCTGGGCCACACCCGATCAGAACCGTGCG
This sequence comes from Caulobacter vibrioides OR37, assembly GCF_000372645.1. Lineage (GTDB taxonomy): Bacteria > Pseudomonadota > Alphaproteobacteria > Caulobacterales > Caulobacteraceae > Caulobacter > Caulobacter vibrioides_E. Next base: position 535,341 of record NZ_APMP01000001.1, read on the forward strand.
TGGTTCATACTAGCGGGCTGGAGCGTGATGACCTTGGCGATCGCCGCTTCGGTTCCGCTGATCGGCGGGGCGCGCGGCCCCTTCTCCGTGCTGACGTTGGGTTCAGTCGCCGCCCTGGCCCTGGTCGCCGCCGGGTTCGAGCGTCGCGACGCCAGGAAAAAAGTCGTCCGCGAACTCGCGCCCGAGCCTTCCGATCGCAAGCGTATCGTCTGGCGGGGCTGGTTGCGAGGTTTCCTGGCGGGCCCGCTGGCGGGCGTCGCGGCCCTGGGCTGCGGGCTGGCCGTCGCCATCTGCGCGCCAGGCCAGATTCAGAGCCGTATGGTGGTCGGCGGCTTCATGATCCCGTTCCTGTGGGCTGGCGGCATGGCGTGGACGCTCTCGGACGACAAGATCCTGCGAGCCTTCGCCGTTCTGACTGGCGTCGCGACCGTGACTCTGGGCGCGGCGTTCCTCAAGGGAGCGCTCTAATGGACGGCTCGAGCGCCGCCGCTCGGACAAAGGGCAAGGCCGCCAAGCCGATCTGGCCCAAGATCCCAGCCGCGTTCGTCCGCGCGATGCTCGCCGGCCATTCGGCCCTGGGGCTGGCTTTCGCGGCCCTGATCTATCTGGTGTGCTTCTCCGGCTCGATCGCGGTCTTCACCTATGAGTACCAGCGCTGGGAACAGCCAGCGGGTCCGGTCCTGCGCGAGGTCTCGCCGCGGGCCGCCAACGCCGCCTTCCGGGAGGCGCTGGCCAAGACCCCCGGCGCCCATGAACTGTTCTTGCGCCTGCCAGAACCCGCCGCTCCGCGCCTCAGCGTGCGGGCCGAGGACACTAAGGGTCACGAGCGCACCTGGATCGCCGACGCCTCGGGCAAGATCGTCGCCGAGCAGAATACGCCCTGGAGCACCTTCCAGGCCGAGCTTCACACCGCTCTGCACCTGCCTCGCGCCTGGGGCGGCTTCATCGTCGGCCTGACGGGCGTGGCGCTGCTGTCCTCGCTGGTCTCGGGTGTGCTCTCGCACCCACGGGTGTTCAAGGACGCCTTCGCCTTGCGATGGGGCGGGTCCAAGCGCCTGCAGGAAGCCGACCTGCATAACCGGATTTCCGTCTGGGGCCTGCCATTCCATCTCGTCGTGTCGCTGACCGGCGCCTTTCTGGGCCTGACGGTGATCATCGTCGGGGTGTTGGCCCTGGCCACCTTCAGAGGCGACACCAGCAAGGCCTATGCCCTGTTCCGAGGCCCGACGGTCCAGGACGATCCGCGACCGGCTCAAAAGGTCATCGACGTCGCCGATATCCTGGCCCGTCTAAGGGTCGTCTATCCGGACGGACGCGCGACCTATCTGGTCGTCGAACACCCCGGCGAGGTTGGGCAGCACGCCAGCGGCAACATCGTCCGCGAGGGTCGCCTGTCGCGCGGCGAGACCGTGGTCCTCGACGCCGATGGCAAGATTCTCGGTGAGGTCGGTTACGAGAGCGGTTCGGTCGGAATGCGCCTGCTCTCGGCCATGACCCCGCTGCATTTCGGCTGGTTCGGCGGCTGGCCGGTGAAGGTCGCCTATCTGCTGCTGGGGCTGGGCCTAACGACGGTGACCTCCAGCGGCGTCGCCATCTGGCTGGCCCGACGCCGCGACAAGGGCCGCCCGGCTCCACGCTGGGAGCGCGTCTGGATCGCCTTGGTCTGGAGCCAGCCCGTGGCCTACGCCTTCTCCGCCCTGGTGAGCCTGTGCTCGCCCACGCCGAAACCCGTGGCGGCCTGGGGCCTGGCAACCTTGGCGGCCTGCGCCTTGGCCGTCGCCGCCGCTCCGGCCGCGCTCTCCATCGCGCTTCGCCGGATCAGCGCCGCCCTGATCGCCATGGTCGCTGTCACGCACGTCTCGCTCCACGCGCGCCAGATGGCCGACCCGGTGGGCTGGATCGTCGATGCGGCGCTGCTGGCGACGGCGCTCGGGCTCGGGGCGACAACGAGGGTCCAGACGCCGAAGGTTTTCCGGGCGCGGAAGTTCGACTGAGGCGAAGCGCCATCTCTCGTTCGCGTTTGCATGAAGGCCATGGAGCAAGGGGCTTGCATCAAGCCACCTTCGGATCGCCCTCGCCCTGGATAGCGGCCGTCGCCGAGGCCAGGATCTGTGGCTCCAGCGGCTCCAGGACACCCGCGTCGACGAGCGCTTCGACCTCGACCTCCGACAAACCCAGCCACGCGCCGACCAACGCCTTGGTGTGCTCGCCAGCCAGCGGCGCGGGAGCCGATAGGGCGTCATCCAAGGCCGCTCCGCGAGCGTGGTTGCGCTCCGCGACGACGGGCTCCGCGAGATAGGGATGCCGCTCGACGCGGTAGAAGTCACGCTCTCGAAAATAGGCGAAGTCTGGAAGTTCGGACACGCGCAGCATTCGCGCGGCCGCGACGCCCGCGGCCTGCAACTCATGCATGGCCTCATCCGCCGTCCGCGCCGCGATCCAGGCGCCGACCGACGCCTGATCGTCTCCGCCGACCACCGCGCGCAGGGCGCGACGGGCAGGCTCGCTCGGCGCGCTCACGACACACCACTCATCGTCGCCGGCGGCCGGAAAGACCGCGTCTCGCCACCCGGCAGCCGCCTCCGTCCGCCCCAGGGAGGCTCGCGCCACATCGACGGCGAAGTGGTTCAGCATGACCTCCGACTGAGCGACGCTGGCGCTGCCCCCCCGTCCCGTGCGCAGTCGCCGGATCAGCAGGGCCGTCACCGCCATGGCCCCGATCCGGCCCGCCACGTGGTCGGGATAGATCGTGATGGAGTCGCTGAAGCTTTCCGGATCGTCGTCATAGCGCCAGGCGGTCGTTAGGCCAGTGGCGGCGCGAACGAGCGGGCCGTAACCCATACGTTCGGCCCAAGGCCCGGTGGCCCCGAAGGCCGAACTGTCGGACATGATGATGCGCGGATTGATCTTCGAGATCGTCGCATGGTCGATCCCCAGGCTTTCCATCACCCCCGGTTTGAAGTTCGAAAGGATGACGTCGGCCTTGGCCGCCATCTCCAGAAATAGCGCCCGTCCCCGGGGATCGCGCAGGTTCAGGCCCAGGCCGCGCTTGTTGCGATGTCCGGCGGCGAAGCTGACCGAGAGGCCGTAGGACAGATAGGACTGGCGGCTGCCGTCCGGAAAGGCGCGGCTCTCGACCTTGACCACCTCGGCGCCCTGGTCGGCCAGCAGACGTCCCTGCTCGGCGCCAACGACAATGACGCCCAGATCCAGGACCTTGAGCCCCTCGAACGCCCGCCGCCCCGCGGCGACGGGGGCCGGCCAAGTCTGAGCGCGCGGCGCGACGAGGCTTGGCCCCATCCTTGCGCCGTCAATGGTCACGACGCCGTTTGGCAGCTTGGCCCCGTCGATCTCGATCAGAGCCTCGCGCGCGGCGACATGGTCCGAAGCCATGAACTCCGGCAGGGTCAGGACGGCCGAGATCGGCACGCCGTGCGCCTGCCCCTCGCGCTCCAGGTCGGCGCGACCGCGATCAGCGAAGAAGGCGGCGATGGCCGGGATCAGGTCTGGCGACTTGTAGCGGACGCCGACCTTTTCGAACTCCGGCGAGGCGAAGGCGGCCGGCGAGCCCATCCAGCGGAACATGCCCTGCCACTGGCGCTTGGCCAGCAGGCAGATGCGCACGTGGCCGTCGGCGCACGGCAGGATCGGATACTGGAAGCCTTTCGGTGGACGGTCGCGCGGCAAAAGGTGGGCCGGCTTGCCCAAGGTGGCGCTGCCGTTAATGCCGTAGCCTGGATCCAGCGCCTGCACCGCGCCGTCCAGGGCCGAGAAGTCCAGGTGGTCGCCCTTCCCGGTCCGCAGCGCGTGGTAGAGCGACACGGTCAGGGCGTAGGCCGCCTGCGAGGCGGCGCACTGATAGGCCAGCTGGCCCGGCGGCGGCAGCGGCGGACGACCGGCGATCCCCGAGCGCGACAACTCGGCGCTCAGCGCGTGCAGAACGAGGTCGCTGCCCTTCCAGCTCGAAAAGCGCGTATCGGTCCCAAAGTCGCTGACCGCCATGGTCACCAGCGCCGGACGGCGACGGCGCAGGGCCTCCACGTCCACCGCCCCGGCGGCGTCAAAAACAATGGCGTCGGCGCTTTCCAGCAAGCCGTCCGTCAAGCTCGCCGCGCGCGCTTTTCCGATATTGGCGGTCAGATCGTCCAGGGACGGCTCCGTTTCGCCATCGTCGAGCCGCGTCACGCTCGCGCCCAGCTCGGCCAGATAACGGGTGGTCGCCGCGAGGGGGCCGCGCACCAGATCGATGATCCGGATTCCCGAGAGCGGACGATCGACGCCGCTCACGCCGCCGGCCCCTTTTCGAAACGCGGCAAGCCCTCCGGAATAGTCACCCAGGGCAACGCCGAACGGGTCCAGATGTGCATCGCCGGGGCGAAAGCCTCGGGCGCGTCCAACGAGCCAGCCTTGAGCGCGATCATCTTCGGCGCGGCGGTCGGGACGGAGCGGATCGGCGAGCCGCACGCGGCGCAGAATTGCCGCTGGATCGGCGCTCCGCTTTCGGTGTCGGGGTCCATGTAGCTGGCGAGTTCGCCCTCGACGCTCATCGCATCGGCGCGGACGATCAGATTGACCGAAAAGGCCGCGCCCGACTGCCGGCGACAGCTCGTGCAGTGGCAAGCGATCACCGCCAGCGGCGCACCGGCCAAGGCGTAACGCACGGCGCCGCAGTTGCAGCCGCCGCTCAGGGTTTGCTGATCGGTCATCGCTCTCTCCTCCCGAGGCTCTATGGCCATCTTGATTTCGGACTTATCTAACGTCATTAGATTGAACCAACAAGCGGCCGCGGGGCGATGGACTCCGAAGGCGACCACGGCGAGGAGATCACGTTCATGTCGACCCCATCCAACCAGACCTACGCGCTGACGATTGACGGCCAGGCGGTGCGGACCGCCGCGATGATCGATGTGCGCAATCCCGCCACCGGAGAGGTGTTCGCCCAGGCGCCCGCCGCCGGCGCGGACGATCTGGATCGAGCCGTCGCGGCGGCGAGCCATGCGTTCGAGCAGTGGAGTCGTACTCCCGTTGCGGAACGCAAGGCGCTTCTCGTGAAGGCCGCGCGGATCATCGACGACCACGCCGACGAGCTGGCCGCGCTCTTCACGCGCGAGCAGGGCCGCCCCCTCCCCGGCGCCGCCGCCGAGATCAAGGGCGCGGCCATGTGGCTGAAGGCCGGGACCATGCTGGACATCCCCGTCGAGGTCACCGAGGACACCGCCACGCGACGCATCGAGGTGCATCATGTGCCGCTGGGCGTGGTCTGCGCCATCGTGCCGTGGAACTTCCCCGTTCTTCTGGCGATCTGGAAGATCGGTCCCGCCCTGCTGGCCGGCAACACCATCGTGGTGAAGCCGTCGCCGTTCACGCCCCTGACGACCCTGCGGATCGGCGAGCTGCTGGCCGACGTCTTTCCGCCTGGCGTTCTGAATGTCATCTGCGGCGGCGACGAACTCGGACCCTTGATGACCGCCCACAAGGGCTTCGCCAAGATTTCGTTCACCGGTTCGACCGCGACGGGGCGCCGGGTGATGGAAAGCGCGGCTCGCGACCTCAAGCGCATCACCCTTGAGCTGGGCGGCAACGACGCCGCGATCGTGCTGCCCGACGTCGACGTCGACGCCGTGGCCGCGCAGCTATTCGAAGGCGCCTTCCACAACACCGCCCAGGTCTGCGTGGCGACCAAGCGACTGTTCATCCACGAAGACATCTACGACCGTCTGCGCGACCGCCTGCACCAACTGGCCAAGGATCTCCCGGTCGGTGACGGGACCCAGCAGGGCGTGCGCTACGGTCCGGTGCAGAACGAGCCGCAATACCGTCGGGTCGTGGGCCTGATCGAGGAAGCCCGTCGCGAGGGCCTGACCTTGTTGGAGGGCGGCGCGGTCCCCGAACGCGGCTATTTCGTGCCCCTGACCCTGGTCGACAATCCCCCGGACGATGCGCGCGTGGTCACCGAGGAAGCTTTCGGCCCGGTGCTGCCGCTTTTGAAATTCAGCGACATCGATGATGTGGTGCGCCGCGCCAACGACACCGAATACGGGTTGGCTGGGGCGGTGTGGTCGGCCGATGTCGAGCAGGCTGTCGCCATCGCCCATCGTTTGGACACCGGCACGGTCTGGATCAACCAGAACCTCCAATCGACGCCGTTCACGCCGCTGGCGGGTGCCAAGCAGTCGGGCTTCGGCCAGGAAAACGGCTTGCCGGGCCTCTTGGAATTCACGCGTCCGAAGGCGATCTACATCCCCAAGGCCGGCAAATGAGCGCCGGCCTCTCTCCCGAGGACGCCGCCTTCCGCGATGAAGTTCGAGCGTTCCTCGACCAAGCGCTGACGCCCAAGCTGCGGCGCGCGGGAACGCTGATGACCAGCGTCTATTGCGACCACGAGGCCCAGCTGGAGTGGCAAGCCTTGCTCTACAAGCGGGGCTGGGCCGCGCCGTCGTGGCCGGTCGAGTATGGCGGCTGCGGCTGGTCGGCGGTCCAACGCTACATCTTCGCCCGCGAGCGGCTGCTGGCCGGAGCCCCGACCTCGCCCCTGGGCATCAACATGGTCGGCCCGGCGATCATGGCGTTCGGCGATCCGGCCCAGAAGGCGTTCTTCCTACCCCGGATGCTCAGCGGCGAGCACCTGTGGTGCCAGGGCTATTCCGAACCCCAGGCCGGCTCGGACCTGGCGGCCCTGGCCATGAAGGCCAAGCGCGACGGGGATCATCTGGTGTGCACGGGAACCAAGATCTGGACCACCCACGCCAATGTCGCCAACTGGATGTTCTGCCTGGTGCGCACCGACGCCAGCGGCCGCAAGCAGCAGGGCATCACCTTCCTGCTGATCGACATGACGAGCCCCGGCGTCACCGTTCGCCCGATCGTCATGTCCTCGGGCGAGGCGGTCCAGAGCCAAGTGTTCTTCGATGAGGTCCGCGTGCCCATCGAGAACGTTGTCGGCGGGCTTGGCCAGGGCTGGACGGTGGCGAAATATCTCCTGGAGTACGAACGCGGCGGCAGCGCCTACGCCCCCGAACTGCAGGTCAAGCTGGCCGCTCTGCGCCGCGACGCCGCCGAGGCGCTGGCGGCCAATCCGCTGCTGGCCGCCCGCTTGGCCGAGACCGAGGTCGAGGTCGAGGTGCTGGACGCCCTGGAGGCCGAGATCCTGTCGGCGCTTTCCGCGGACAAGGCCATCGGCACGGACGCCTCGATGATGAAGATCCTGGGCACCGAGCTGCAGCAGCGGGTCACCGAGCTGGCGCTGGACGCTGCCGGCCCCCTGGCCCGCGCCTGGCAGCCCGGCGTCGCCGTTCCGGGCGGGCCCGTGATCGGCCATCCCCTGCCCCAGGATGACCACGCCAGCGGCGAAGTCTGGCAAGCGATCGCGCCGCTACGCTACCTGAACGAACGCGCCGGCACCATCTACGCCGGCGCCAACGAGATCCAGCGCGGAATCCTGGCCAAGGCGGAGCTAGGTCTGTGACAAAAGGAGGCGCCGCGGCTCAAGCCGCCGCGCCAGTCACCGAGAACCTCAGCAAGTGATGATCGGCGCCGCCCAACTGCCCCTCGATCACCGTCAGGCGCTTGAAGCAGCGGCCGATCGGCAGCTCTTCCGTCATGCCCATGCCGCCATGCAGCTGGACCGCGTTCTGGCCGACGAAGCGGCCGGCGCGGCAGATCGTGACCTTGGCGGCGCTGACCATCCGAGCGCGCGCGGACGGATGCCCGTCGATCGCGGCGACCGCCCGGCGAGCGATGGCCGAGGCTCGGCGCGCGTGGATATTCATGTCGACGAGGCGGTGCTGCACCACCTGGAATTGGCCCAGCGCCTGACCGAACTGGCGACGCTGCTTGGCGTATTCGACCGTGTCCCGCACCAGCCGGCGCATCAGGCCGGCGGCCTCGACGCAGAGAGCGGCGACGGCCTCGTCGCGGACGAGATCGAGGTCGACGGCCATCGGCGTCGAGACATCCACGTCGGAGAAGGTGATGTCCGCGGCCATGCGCCCGTCGATCGTCGCCACCGGCCGCGGGGATAGACCCGCCGCGCTCGGATCCACGAGAAACACGCCCGCGTCGGTGGCGACGAGCAACGTCCGCGCCGCCGGGGCGTCGACCACGACCTTGGCCTCGCCGCGCAAGCGCCAGACGTCGCCATTCCGAACGGCGGATATCGTATCGGCGCGCTCCAGACCGGCGACGGCCACCACCGCGCCGCGTTGCGCGATCTCGGCCAGCAAGGCGTCCTGCCTCGCCGTCCGCGCCATGATGCCCGCGGCGATGATCGCGGTCTCCAGAAATGGTGTCGGCAGACACAGCTCGCCCAACGCCTCCAGGACAGGCTCCGCATCGGCGAAGGCCAAGCCCAGACCGCCCTGCGCCTCCGGCGCCCGGAGCCCAAGCACGCCGGCCGCCAGCAATTCGCGCCAAGCTTCCGCCGGCTCCGCTTTCGACAACCGCCCCAGCAGGGCGTTCTTCAGTTGAACGTGGTCGAAGCTCATACCGCCGCCTTCGCATCGGCCAGGATCAGGTCGGCGGCGCGCCAGGCCATCGCCATGGTCGGACCGTTGGTGTTGCCGGCCGGAATGGCGGGCATGATCGAGGTGTCCATCACTCGCAGACCCGCGACCCCGCGCACGCGCAGGCGCGGATCGACCACCGACCCCTCGTCCGCCCCCATTCGGCAGCTGCCCACCGCGTGATAGCCGCAGGTGCCGAACTGGTCGTAGGCGGCCAGGATCTCGGCGTCGGTCTGGTAGGCCGCCCCGGGCATGGTCTCCTCGGCGATCAGGTCGGCCAGCGGCGCTTGGGCGGCGTAGTCGCGCATCACCCGGATAGCGCCCACCATCGCAAGTCGGTCCTGTTCCGTGGCGCGGTAGTTCGGCGAGAACCGCGCGGCGGCGTCGGGATCCGTGGTCTCGATATGAATGCTCCCGCGCGAGGTCGGACGCAGCGGATAGACCACCGCGTTCATGCCCGGGAACGGCTCCAGCGCCGTGCGCTGCTTGGCGAAGTCGAAGCTGTAGGGCGCGATCAGCATTTGGGCGTCGGGACGGTTCAGCCCTGGCCGCGTCTTGAACCATCCCCCCAACTCGTAGGCCGCCGACGACATGGGTCCATCGCCGGTCAGGTAGTAGCGCGCCGTGGCCCGCAGCAGCCGCCAGCCGGAGAACTCGCGGTTCTGCGAGACCTGCCGCTTCAGCTTCCACTGCATGATCACGCCGCGATGCTCGATCAGACCCTCGCCGACCTCGGGATTGTCGTGGACGACCGGTATGCCCAGCCGGGTCAGACGCTGGGCGTCGCCGACGCCGGAGCGCTCCAGGATGCCGGGGCTGGCCATGGCGCCGCCGCAGACGATCACTTCGCGCCGAGCCCGGATGATCTGGATCGCGCCGTCGCGCAACGCCTCGACGCCGATAGCGCGCTTGTCCTCAAACAGCACGCGCGCGACCGTGCATTCGGTGAAGATCGTTAGATTGGCCCGCTTCTCGGCCGGCCGCAGGAAGGCCGTCGCGGCGCTCTGACGTTTGCCCTTGTGAATGGTGCGTGGCGCATACCCGATCGACACGGCGTCGTCGGGAGCGTTGATGTCGCTCTTGAACGTCCAGCCCAGCGCCTGGCCCGCCGCGATCTGCGCCGCCGACAGGCGATCCTTCAGCGTGGGCATCGAGACCTTCAGCGGGCCGTTCGCCCCGCGCGTCTCGTTACCACCGAGTTCATGGCTCTCGAGCGCGCGGTAGGCCTCCTGAATGTGCTCCCAGCTCCAGTCCTGGCTGGAAACGTCAGCGATCGCGTCGAAGTCGGCGGGCTGGCCGCGCACATACATCATGCCGTTGACCGAGGTGGAGCCCCCTAGCACCCGGCCGCGCACCCAGACTTCGGACTGCCCCGCCGTCGAGGCCTCGGGCTTGCTGGCGTAGGCCCACAGATGCTTGGGGTCGGCCATGACCTTCGCCAGACCCTTGGGCATTGTGATGAAAGGATGGTTGTCGCGCGGTCCCGCCTCGATCAGCGCCACGCGCACCGAGGGGTCCTGGCTCAGTCGATAGGCCAGCACGCAGCCGGCCGCCCCGGCCCCGGCGATCACATAGTCGTAGTCGGCCATGGCCGGATCTCCCGATGGGGTGTCAGTCTTCTGGCGCGATCGCGACTTCCAGGCCGTCCATGCTGGCTTCGAACCGAAGCTGGCAGGACAGACGCGAGCGATCGAGGCGGTGTTCGGAGCTGTCGAGCAGATCGTTCTCGTCGCCGGCCACGGGCGGGAGGCGGTCGAGGTCCTCATCGCGAACATAAACGTGGCAGGTCGCGCACGAGCAGCAGCCGCCGCATAGGGCCACCAGTTCGTCGATTCCCGCTCGGCGGATGATTTCCATGACGCTGAGACCGACCTCGGCCTCGATCTGGCGCCGGGTCGAGTCGCGGGTGATGACGGTCAAGCTGGGCAAGAGGGACTTTCAATCTTTGGAGGAAGGGAACGAGCGGGCGTGGGGAGACGCCCGCTCGTGATCGTCAGAACTTCAGCGACAGTTCGAGAATGATCTCGCGCGGGTTCTCGACGAAGGCGGACATGTCGGCCAAGACGCCGGTGTTCGTGCCGGTGCCCGTACCGCCGGCGAACGGAATGTCGTTGGCCGAGGTCACCACCAGCGCGTTGGTCAGGTTCTTGCCGATCAGGGCCAGGGTCCAGCGGTCGTCCGGGCCGCTGACGCTGACGGACGCGTCGACCTTGGTGAAGGCCGACTGCCACCCGTCGGGCCGCAGCGTGTCGGTGAAGTTGTACCGGCTGGTGCGGCTGACGTCGCCGGATAGGCGCAGCGTCATCCGTTCGTTCAGCTCCCGCTCGTAGCTGCCGCCAACGCGGCCCGCGAACTTGGGAGCCTTGGGCGGCGTGCGGCCGTCATAGTTCTGGGCCGTATAGGCGCCGCCCACCATCTGCTGGTTACAGCCTTGGGCGATCGTCTGACCGCTGTAGCATTGACCGACATAGTCCTCGTACTTGACATCGTCGTAGGCGGCCGCCGCGCGGAGGCTCAGCCCCGGGACCGCGGAGACGCGCCAGTTGACATCGCCCTCGACGCCCCGCGTGCGCAGGCGGCCGGCGTTGGCCGCGATCAGCGACACGGACTGCGGATCGAAGGTTTGCACCTGCAGGTTCTTGTAGAGGTAGTCGAACGCCGTGATGTTCACTTGCACGTCATGATGGAAACGGATCGTCCGCAGACCGATTTCCTCGCCCTCGGCGGTCTCGCTGCCGAAGCGGCCGGCGGCGACGCTCGCGGCGGGGGTCAAAGCCTGGGAAATGTTGAATCCGCCCGACTTGAAGCCCTGCTTGTAGGCCGCGTAGATCGTGGTGTCGGTTTCGGGCTTGTAGCGCAGGCTGACCTGCGGCGAGAGGTTGTCGTCCTTGAACTTGTCCGCGAGACGGATGTTACCCGGGAACACGGCCGCGAAGGCGGCGTTGGCGGGCAGCGAATACTGATAAGAATCCCGCGCCTCGTGCGACCAGCGCGCGCCGGCCGACAGCTCGATCTTGCTGGCCAGGTTCAGGGTGCCTTCGCCAAAGACCGAGAACGACTTGCTGTTGAAGCCGTTGTTCCGCTTGAAGGTCGTGTACGTCCCGGTGTTCGGATCCAGAGGCACGGGGAAGATGTAGGCGTCGGTGTTGAAGTCGAAATCGCCCTTTGCGTAGAAGGCGCCGAACAACACATTGAAAGGCCCCTCGAACTTCGACTGGACGCGCACCTCCTCGGCGAACTGTTCGAAGTCCGCCAACTGCGAGAACGAGGCCGGATAGGCTTCGCCTGACACGTTGTTCAGGTCGGTCTGCTTGAAGTGATAGTAGGAGGTAATCGACGTGATGCCGAACTTCCCAAGCGTCAGGTTGCTGGTCAGCGCCGCGAACTGGGAAGCGAAGTCGGCGTACATCTTGCCGTCGCGAGCGTAGCGATAGTTCGCGGCGGCGACCTGGGCCGGCAGGGTCGAGCTGTCGGCCACGCCGTTGATGGCGCAGTCGGCGTTCGGGCTGGGCGGAACGCCGTTGGCCGCGAACGGGGTCGTGCGACCGCCGCCACAGATGCGCTCCAAGGTGTCGGTTGGCCCGCCGTCCTTGAGACCGGTCAGACCCGCCTTGAATTGGAAGGTCAGGTTTTCGGACGCGTCCCAGTCGACCGTGCCGCGCACGCTATAGACTTCCTGACCGCCGCGCTTGTCGCTGTTACGGTGGCGCTGCATGCCCAGCGGGTCGAGATAGGTCTGGGCCGCGCTGTTGGTGAAAGCGCCATCCGACTTCGAATAGCGACCGGCCAGGCGCGCGCGCAGCGTGTCGGTGAGCGGACCGGAGACATAGCCTTCGACATAGCGGTCCTTGGCCTTGAAACCGTAGCCGGCCTTGATCCCAGCCTCGGGCGTTTTCGTCGCGTCGTTGGAAACGATGCTGATCAGACCGCCCGTCGTGTTCTTGCCGTAGAACAGAGCCTGCGGCCCTTTCAGCACCTCGACGCGTTGAACGTCGTACTGCGGAAGACTCAGTTCGCGACCGCGGCTCATCGGCAGGCCGTCCATCACGAACGACACCGACTGGTCGAAGCCGGCGCTCAGCGCGGTCGACCCCACGCCACGCAGAAAGATGCTGGCCGACGAGCCCGAAGCCGCCTTGCCGGCGATCAAGCTGGGCACCATGGTCGCGAGGTCGGAAACCTTGGTCACCGAATAGGTCGCCAACGCCTTGCCGCCCAAGGCCGAGATGGCCACCGGCGCGTCGATCAGGCGTTCGTCGCGACGGCGCGCGGTGACGATGATCTCGCCGACCTCCGTTACGGTCGGCGCCGGTTGCGACGCGGCGACCGCGTCTGGCGCTGGCCCTTCCTTGGCCATGGCCTGAGCCGCTAACGCCCATTCGGCGCCGAATGCGATCGTGGCGCAAGCGGCCATGAGGCCCGCGCGATAGCCCTTCCCCGTCATTTCCGGAGCTCCCTCTCCCATGGCCCACTACCGGGACCTAAACCTAATCCTAATAGCCATAGATTAGAGGTCAACAGGATTTGGCGATTTTTACTTCATCGATTGATTAAAATCATTGCGTGCGCCTATCTCCGAGGAAGCGCGTCTTCGTCACACGGCCCGCTTGAGCCGGGATCACGCGAATGCAAAAATGAGACTCTTCAATGATTGGAATGGTTTTTTGGCTCGTCCCTCCTCTCCCCTGATTTCTCGCGGCGGCGCCGCGGAGGCGGCTCTGGCCGTTATCGACGAGGTGGGCCTATCCAGCTTCAGCTTGGCGCGGGTCGCGGCCAAGATGGGCGTGCAAGCGCCGTCGCTGTATCACCATTTCGCCGACAAGGCGGCGCTTCTCGAGGAAGTCGCCCGCCTGCTGCTGCTGAACCTGCCCGGCCTCGAGAAGACCGAACTGCCCTACGAGGAGCGGATCATCACCTTGTGCGTTTCGGCGCGCCGGTCGTTGCTCGGACATCCGAACGCGGCGCTTCTGATGCTGCAGTTCTTTCCCCGCAACCTGTTGCTGGCCGCCTATGACGAGGCCGCCGGTAGCGACCCCTACCCGCCCGAGTTCCACATGGCGGTGATCGAGGGAACCGAGAAGCTGACGTTCGGCTCCGCCCTGTTCGCCGCCGCCGCCGAGGCCAGGGGCATCGCGCCGATGCCAGAGGCCGACGCCGAAAAGCTGCCACGCCTGGCCAAGGCTCTCGAAGTCAATCCGTTCCGAGACGAGGAAGCGCTGTTCGTCGAAACCCTGCGGATCTTCTTCACCGGCGTGGCCGAGCGCTATCGGCGCGGCTCGCTCGGCCAGCCGGTCAGCGACAGCCAGCAACTGGACCGCGCCAAGACGCCTGACGCGGCGCTGGCTTCCTAGACGCCTGAAAGTCTAGGACCTAAGAGGCCGGCCAGCGCAGCGGTAGCGACTCCAGCGCCATCACCGTGCCCATTCGGAACGCATGCCGCTGGCCCGGCGTGGCCTCAAACGCGGGAATCCGCTTCAGCCACTCCTCGGTCAGGATACGCAGCTCGGCTCGGCCCAGGACATGGCCGACGCACAGGTGCGGCCCCGAAGAGAAGGTCAGGTGCGCCGCGCGCTTGCGATCCAGATCGAAGGCGTTGGGCGCCTCGAACTTGCGCGGGTCGCGGCTGCCCACGCAGAGGACGTTCAAGACCATCTCTCCCTCGCGCAGACGAGCCTCGCCGATATCGCGGTCCTTGACCACCAAGCGCGGGGTGTTGACCACGCCGTAGAGTCGAACGGCCTCGTCGGCGAAGGCCGGGATCAGCGACGGGTCGGCGGCCAGACGGGCCTGTACGTCCGGCATCTGGGCCAACTGCTGGTAGGCGAAGCCGGTGACGTTGGTCACGGTGTCCATGCCGCCCAGGAACAGCACGAAGCTCATGGCAAGGATCTCGTCCTCGCTCATGGTCCGCCCGTCGATGTCGACCGTGATGAAATGGCTCATCAGCTTGTCGTCGGGATTGGCGCGTTTCTCGTCGATCAGGGCCTTGAGGATTCCCAGGATCTGCGCGCTGAGACGCCCCAGTTCGGCGGCGTCGTTCTGGACCTCGAAAAAGCCCTCCGCCAGATGACGAAACTCCTGGAGCCGCGACAGGTCCATGCCCATCAGCTCCATGAACACCGTCACCGGAAAGATCTTCGAGACCTCGACCTGAAAGTCGCAGGCGCCCTTGTCGACGACTCGTCCGACGATCTCGGCGGCCCATTCGCGGATGCGAGGCTCGAGGGTCTTGATCGCGACCGGGCCGAACATCGGCATCATCGCCCGCCGATAGGGAAGATTTTCCGGCGGATCCAGGCTCAGCGGAATGAAGAACGGCGGGTTCTCGACGCGCGGAATTTGCATCTCGCGCACCGAGAAGTGCTCGGGATCGGTGACGACGGCGGTGATGGCGTCGAAACCCTTCGCGATCCAGTGACCGCCGTTGCGGTTGGTCCAGAAGATATCCGGCGCATCGGCCAAGGTCCTGGCATAGTCCCCCTGGACATCCTCGCCGATCCGAGCGTCGCCGTAGATGTCGAAGTCGAACACCAGATGATCGGGGACGTGGGCCGGCGACTTGGCCGGCAAGTTGGCGGGCGCGTTCATGAAGGCCTCCTTAGCGGACGCGGGCAAGGGTCTGGTGCGCGCCGGCATAGGCTTCGCGCACGGCGGGCTTGGAGAGCTTTCCAGTGGCCAGGCGCGGCAACGGTTCGGCCGAATAGGCGACGTACCGGGGCACCTTGTAGTTGGAGAGATTGTCGTTGCAGTGGGCGATCAGCGCCTCGACATCGACCTCGACCGGGCCATGATAGACGACCATCGGCGTCTCGCCGAACTTGGGGTCCGGGGCGGCGATGGCCAGGGCCTCGACCACGCCCGGGAATTCGCAGACCACGCGCTCCACCTCGGCCGCCGATATGTTCAGGCCGCCGGAGATGATCAGGTCCTTCAGGCGATCGACGAAGGTCAGCAGTCCGCGCTTGTCCAACACCCCGATATCACCGGAATAGAGCCAGCCGTCCCGGATCGCCTGGGCCGTTGCCTCGGGATTGCGCCAGTATTCCTTCATCATGCCGGGCGAGCGCATCAAGATCTCGCCCGTCTCGCCCGGCGCACAGTCGCTTCCATCCGGACGCACCACCCGCAGCTCGATGAAGAGGCCGCCCCAACCGCACTTTTCCGGCTCGTCCAGCGCCAAGTGCGTCGGCATGATGGTGGCGTTGCCTCCCACCTCGGTCTGGCCGTAGATCTGACGCAGGATCACGCCCTTGGATTTGTACCGCTCCAGCAGGGCTCGACTGACCCGCGCGCCCCCGACGGTGGCCAGTCGAAGCGACGACAGATCCGCCGCGTCGAACTCAGGCAAGGCCGAGATCGCCTCGAAGAAAACCGGCACCGCCGCGAAGCAGGTGATCTTCTTTTCCTGGATCAACTTCAGGGTCTCGGCGGGCTCGAACCGCGGAACCATAAACAGGGTGCAGCCCTGGGTGAGGTAGTGCATCAGCTGCACGAAGCCGGCCGAGGTGTTGAGCGGGGCCAGGCTGATGATCCGCGAACCGGCCGCCGTCGAGGTCTCCTCCAGCGCCCAGTTGGCGGCGTAGGCCGTCATTGAGCGGTTGGTGAACACCACGCCCTTGGGCTTGGCGGTCGAGCCCGAGGTGGCGATGATGACCACGCGGGCCTCGGGATCGAGGTCATGATCGACAACCGCCGGCTCGCCCTCGCGCAACGCCTCGATCTCGGCGAACGATCGCGCGCGGGCGTTCGTCACGTTCATCTTTTCGGCGAATTCGGGCGTCGCGAAGGCGAAGCGCGGCTCGGTGTCCTCGCAGAGCTCGGCGATCTCGCGCGCCGTGTAGCGGAAGTTGACAGGGCTCACGACGCCACCGGCCCTGATGACGCCCATGATCAGCGCGCAGTAGGCCAAGCTGTTGAGCGAACAGACCGCGACCCGGTCGCCAGGCGCCAGGCCGTCGGCGATCAGCATGGCCGCCACCCGATCGTACCACGCCTTGTACTCGGCATAGGTCAGGGTATCGCCATCCAGAACGACGGCCGGCTGGTCGGGCCGCATTCGAGCCCACCAAGCGATCGCGTCCGGCAAGGTCTGCGCCATGAAATTCCTCCCTGGCCGGTCTTCGCCGGCCTCGCGGTCAAAGCAGCGCTTCAAGCGCCTCGTAGTAGCGAACGATGTTGCTCTCGAGCCCGCAGTAGACGGTCTCCCTCGGCACGCCGGCCTCCAGTCCAACCTGGCTGATCTCCGCGGCGCGGAAGTCCTCGCCTCCAAAGACGTTCAGGATTAGCTCGTAGGACCGCGCAAACACCTCGCGGGCCTTGTCCGTGGTCGGCGCGCCGGGTGTCAGCATGAAGTACTCGACCGTCGTGCGCCCGGCCGCGCGCGGCATCAGGATCATCACGCTGGTATAATACTGACTGGTCACGACCACGCAGTTCGGGAACGCCGTATAGGCGTGGGTCACGAGCTTATGGATGTTCTGGGCCGGATCCTCGTCCAGCATCGCCGGAACATAGCCGATACGGCCCGAGACTTGGCGAATATTGACTCCGAACATGTCGACGATGTTGGGCGCGTCCTGGAACAGGTCGCCGATCGAGGCCGCATGCAGGCGCTGCACATGATAGCCCTCCAGGAAAGGCTCCAGGATCACCTTCCAGTTGGCCTTCAGCTCGAAGGTCTTGCGGCCATAGACATGGGCGTCGGGAATGCCCAGGGAGGCGAAGTCGGCGGCGATCTGGTCGCTCAACTGCGACCAGTCCGGGTTCGGATTTCCGTCTAGCTGGACATAGATGACCCCGCCCCATTCGCGGGCCGGCAGCTCGACCAGGCCGCGCTTGTCCTTGTCCAGGTTCAGGAAGGCCTCGTTGCGAGCCACCCCGATCAGCTTGCCGTCTATGCCGTAGGTCCAGGCATGGTACGGGCAGGTCACCCGCCCTCGCTTGTGGACCTCGCAGTCCTCCAGCAGCTTAGAGCCCTTGTGCTGGCAAGCGTTGACGAAGGCCTTGATCTCGCCCGACTTGGCGCGGGCGATCATCAGCGGCACGCCATAGCCTTCATGAGCCGTGACCATGCCCGGTTCTGGCAGAAGCGCCGACAGGGTCACCGGGACCGGGAAGCGGCGAAAGATTCGGGCCTGCTCGGCGTCGAAGCGCGCCTGGCCCGTGAAGATCGCGTTGGGCCGCGTGGCCTCCAGCGGCTCGACTACCGCATCGACCTCGGCGGGGATCTTCCGGATGGCGGCCTGCTGGTTGGCGTTGAGCGCGGCGAGGGTCGTGACCTTGCGATGTTCGGGTTTCCGTTCCGCGACGACGTCCATGATCGCCTCCCTCTTTCGTTGCCAGAACCGTAGCACGGAAAAATCTAATGACAATAGTTTTAGGCCGATAAGGCGCTCATCTCCTTGAGCGGAACGGCGGCGTCGGCCAGCTCTTCGGGCGCGATGCGGGCGCCGTCGACAACGAGCTTGCGCCCCTGGACGTAGTCCTTGACGGCATTGACGCAGTCCAGCGCCACGACCCGTCCCTCGCGCAGATAGATAACCGAGAACGACCGGCTGGCGGGGTCGCCGCGCAGCACGGCCCGGTCATGGCCGATCGACAGGCCGACGGTCTGGAGCTTGAGGTCGTACTGGTCGGACCAGAACCACGGGACGGCGTCATATGGCGCGCCCTCCCCGGCCCGGATGACGGTCGCCGCGACGGCGGCTTGGTCGTTGGCGTTCTGCACCGACTCCAGCCGGATCTGCGCGCCGTTGGCATAACGATTGGCGTGCAGGGCGCAGTCCCCGATGGCGAAGACGCCGGGCAGACTTGTTCGGCACCAGGCGTCGACCGCCACGCCATTTCCGCCCTCGGCCCCCGCCGCGAGCAGCGGCCCGACCGCGGGTTCGATGCCGATGCCGACGACAACCATCTGTCCCGGTATCCACGCGCCGTCCGCCAGCCGGACGCCGTTGACGCCGCCCTCGGCGCCTTCCAGACGCTCGACCTTCGCCCCTAGCCGCAGATCGACGCCATGCGCGCGGTGTTCAGCCTCGTAGAAGCGCGAAAGCGCCTCGCCCGCCACCCGCGCCAGCACGCGATCCAGCGCCTCCAGCAGCACGACGCGCTTGCCGAGCTTGGTTAGAACCGCGGCGGCCTCCAAGCCGATATATCCGCCGCCGATGACCACAGCCCGGTCCACGGCGGGCAGTTCGGCGATCATCCGGTCAACGTCGGCGCGATTGCGCACGGCGTGGACGCCTCGGAGATCGTGGCCAACGCAG
The DNA here is from genome assembly GCF_000372645.1 of Caulobacter vibrioides OR37. GTDB lineage: Bacteria > Pseudomonadota > Alphaproteobacteria > Caulobacterales > Caulobacteraceae > Caulobacter > Caulobacter vibrioides_E. Next base: position 554,107 of record NZ_APMP01000001.1, read on the forward strand.
GTCAGTCGGCGAGGCTCGCCGCCGGCCGCCCAGATCAACCGACCGTAACCCAAGGTCTCGCCGTCAGCGAGGGTGACGGCGCGCGCCTCGGGATCAACCGCGACGACGACGCGCCCCAGCCATAAAGCGATCTCGCGTTCGCTCCAAAAACTCTCCGCGCGGAGCAACAGGCGCTCGAAGGTCTTCTCGCCGGCCAGATAGCCCTTGGACAGTGGCGGCCGCTCATAAGGCGCTTCGGGCTCGGCGGAAATCAAAGCGATCGAGCCCGCGTAGCCGCCCTGACGCAGGGCGATGGCCGCCTGGCCGCCCGCGTGGCCGCCCCCGACGATCACGACGTCATAGCGCCGCATCAGCGCGCCTCGGTCGAGAAGACCGCCGAACTGACGGTCGGGGCGCCAGGGCCGCCGGCCAGCAGGCAGTGTCGCGCGCCGGCGACCGGATTGGCCGAGGTCCCGCGTAGCTGCTCCACCGCCTCGACCGCTATGCCAATCCCATGGATGAAGCCCTGGGCCAGGTTGCCGCCCGCCGTGTTGACCGGTAGCTTGCCGCTCGGCGCGATCAAGTTCTCGTAGCGCACCACCTCGCCGACACTGTCGTAGGTGCAGAAGCCGTGGTCGATCAGCGAGGCCACGCCCTGGGCGCTGAAGTTCTCGTAGAGCTGCACGACGTCGATGTCGGCCGGCGTCAGGCCCGTCTGCGCCCACAACCGCCGCGCCACCGACTCGAACCCGGCCGAGGCATAGTGGGCGTCGTTTTGCAGCAGATCCCCCCAGCCGCGCCCCGCGCCCTGGGCCACACCCTTCAGATACACCGGTTTTTGCTTGAGATCCCGCGCCCGCTCGGCGGATGTCAGGATCAGGGCTCCGGCCCCGTCGTTCTCGCGACTGCAGTCGAACAGATGGAACGGCTCGCAGATCATCCGCGACGACCGGTAGACATCAAGGTCCAGATCCTTGCCGTAGCTGACCGCTTTCGGATTGCGCGCGCCGTGGTGATAGGAGGCCCGCACGAGGTCCTCCAGGCATCGGCGCGGCACCTTGTGGTGTTCCAGAAGCCGCTGGGCCCGCATCGCGCACTCGATGGCCGGGGCGACATTGCCGGCGGCCATGATGTGATCGTTCAGGTGGTGGGCCATGACCGCGCCGGAGAGCCGGCCGCTGTCGCCCTGCACCAGGGCGCGGAACACCACGACCGTCTTGGCCTGGCCGCTGATGATCGCCGCCGCCGCGAGGCCGAAGGCCGCCGCGACCCCGCCGCCGCCGCCGCCGAACACCTGGGCCGACCAGCAGAGATCCTCGGTCCCCAGGTCCGGGGCCATGCGGATCGGCTCGTTCTTGTCGTCGCCGTATGAGACAAAACCGTCGATCTCGGATGGATCGAGGCCGGCGTCGGCGCAGGCGTCGACGATGGCGCCGACCAGGACGCCCTGCTCAGGCAGCGGCGCGGCGCCGCGCTTGTACTGGCGGACGCCCAGGCCGACGACGGCCGTGCTGACGGGGAACGCGCTCATGCCGTCACCGCCCAGCGCAGGCCCGGGATCACCCGGCCGTAGACCTCGGCCTCGGCCACATGGCCGACGACCGGGGCGCCGATGATCGGTTCACCCTCGCCATCCAGAACGCCCATCAGGCGGATGTCGCCGGCCTCCGGCAGCGTCACCGACAGGGTGACGAACGGCGAACCAAAGGCCTCCGTCCCCTCGAACGGGTGCCAGGTGCGGGTCCACGAATAGATGACGCCGCGCATCTCGACTGGTCGCCAGTCGAAACTCCAGCTCCCGCAATCGCCGCAGCGGAACGGCGCGGGCCAACGCCACCGCCCACAGGCCGCGCAACGCGGCAGCTCCAGCCGGCCTCGCGACAAGGCCTCCCAGTACCGGCCGTCCTGACCCAGTCCCTTCACGGCGATCTCCCTGGCGACGCCATTCGCGACGTTCTTAGTCGATCACTTAAAGCCGTTAGGTTTCGGGATCAAATGGTTTCCTAATATCGTTAGATTTATAGGCACGCAGCGCCACGCGACCGAGCATGTCATCGTCCTGCGCGTCGAGATCAGGTGAAGGTGGATTTGGAAGTCGCCGGCTGCCTGGACGAACGGCTTCGATCCCTGGCGGCTTCGAGTCGCGTGAAGACTGCGGCGTCGCAATTCCTTCTCGCGTACCGGAGTGGCGCGCGCAGATGAAACCGATTGGGCATTATCGCGCGACGCTTACTATAACGCCTTCGATCGGCGCCGCGCAGTTAAGTTGTCAGTTCCCCGGGGCTGAGCGTCCGTTCGTTGGAGGCCGTTTTCCGGGCATTGTAGGTGATCGCGGCATCGCAAAGGCTTGAGAAGCGGTTGAGAAGGCTCCGCTTGGCTAGCGCAGGATCCAGGCCAGCGCTTCGACAATGTCCAGATCGCTCCAGTAGCGATCCATGACGTAGACGCCGAGCCCCTCGTTGATCAAGAAGCCTTCGGCTCCCAATTTGATCAGTTTGCGGCGCACAGTCTCGCGCGGGATGCCGGTCATGTCGGCGATGGTCGAGGCGTTGAGGCGGGCGCAGAAGTCTTCGGGCGCGAACGTGGCCTGCGACCCGCGCACCCGACTTGCCTCCGCCAGCCCTGTCAGCATGAACGAGAACAGGATCTGTTGACTGTCGCTATCGAGGCCAAGCCGGCGCCGCACTCTCGAAAAATAGTTGAAAAGCCGAGAGGCGACCTGCAGTCGCAGCCCAACCAAGTCCAAACCCAAAGGCGCGTCTGATTGACGCTGCCTGACCGGCGCCGCGCACCGCATATTGCTCGCCCCCGAACATGTCCCCGAGGAGGCTTTTATTGCAGGTTGAAATAAATAACAGGAAATTATGGATAACTTAATTTATAGTTGCACTCAGTATGAGTATATTGATGGCGGACGATCGACGAATACGAGAAAAGACTCCGATATTCGGAGATAAAGCTCGCTTCGCTTTAAATCTACACCTGTAGGACACCCTATAGCGCCGAAGCAAAATTGCCTTCGCCTATACTTTGGATTCGGCCGCTGAAGCTGGGCAGGGCCGGCCATGCGCGGACAAGCGGGCGCAGAGATGACCGTAGGTGTGATCACGCACCGCCACCGTCGTCTCGGCGGCCGCGACCACTACGCTTCGGCTCACGCCCGGCGCGGCCGCCTCGGCTCCGATCAGGAAAAACACCAGCGACAGAATGAGCACCTGAACCCCCAACACCGCCTTAGACCCCGACCTGACAGGGCGGCGGCGGGGCGCTGGGATCGCCGGCCGCCAGACAACGCGCTTCGCGCACGGCGGCCGACAATCGATCGCTGTAGGCCTTGATAGCCGGCCCTAGGCGATATCCGCCGGCCAGCAGCGCCATGCCGAGGACCGCCAAAAGGATCGTGGCCTCGACTGAGGCCACGCCTTTTTCGTCCCGCCAGAAGACAGCGCGCGACATGGTTCGCCAGAGCGCCCTGGTTAGGGCGTATTGGTCTTGGACGGGGTCGAGCCGGGCTTCGGCACGACCTTCTTAACCGGCTTCTTGGTCGACTTGACGCTCTTCTTCTTCGAGGGGGCCTTCTTGATCTTCTTGGCGCCCTTCTTGGTGGGCGTCTTCTTGACCTTCTTGGCGCCCTTCTTGGTCGGGTCCTTCTTGACCTTCTTGGCGCCGCGCTTGGTCGGGTCCTTCTTGACCTTCTTGGCCTTCTTCTTGACGGGCGACTTCTTGACCTTCGTCAGGGTCTTGCCCGAAGGCGTGGTCGCGGCCTGCGCGGTCGCGTCGGGCACGATCGTGGAGACGGCGAAGAGGGCCGCCAAGGCGACGACGGCCGCACGGAAGAGCTTGAACATGATACCCCCTAAACCCCCGCACCCTTATGGTGACATCTCGTAAACTATAGGGAGTGGCCAGTTGGCTCTCCATGCGACGACTGCCCAGATTGGGCGGCATGTTCAGGCCGCGTAGAGAGCGCGCAACAGGGCCAGGAAAGAGGGGCCGATCAGCATCAGCAGGATGGCGGGCATGAAGAACAGCACCAGCACGATGATCATATAGACCGGCACGGTCTCGATCCGCCGCCGCAACGAAAACTCACGTCGTTCGAAACTGTTGGCCAGGTAGATGCGCAAGCGTTCGCGCAGATCATCGCCGTTTTCCTCGGCCTCGATCGCTAGCGCCAGCAAGGCCCGGACCGGGGCTGGCGCGTCCGACATGGCGGGCAGAAGACCCGGGTCGGGCGCGGCGCGCAGTCGCCGCCAATGCGCGGCGGCCGCGGACATGTCCATCTCGCGCGCATCGGCCAGCTTCAGACCAAGACCCAGAGCCCAGGCGGGCGGAGCGCCGGCCTCGGCCGCGGCCAACGCCGCGATGGCCACGAATTCGCAGGCGGCCTCGATCTCTCCCTGGTAGCGCTCCTCGAGGCTCATGACATGGTCCTGGCGAGACCGTTCAACGCCACGCGGCCCCAAATCACCAGCGTGGCGGCCAGGGTGGTCATCCAGCGACCGTCGGGACTTTCCAGCAGCGCCGAGACGAAGACGCCCGCATGGGCGGCCGAGAAGCCGAGCACCAGGAAAAAGAACACGGTGATGACATTGGCCTGCCAGCGAATCTGGGTCAGGGCGAGTTGCTTTTTCTTGGCCAGATCCTCGCTCATGCCCAAGGCCGTTCGGTACGCGGTCAGGAAGGGTTGAGGATCGCCGCCCTGTTCACGATGCAACCGCAGCAGTTCGAACAGCAGGGTGGTGTAAGGATAGGGTCGGAAGGCTTCCATATCGACCGAGCGGCCAGCCGCCTGGGCGGATAGTCCGTCGGCGAGGACGGACGCGCCGGGGCCGCTGGCCGCCCGCGCCGCCCGCCGCAGGGCCGCGTCCAGCGACATCCCGGCCCGCGCGAGGGGCGCGGCGGTCTCGATCAATCGCCGAACCTGGTCGCGATCGCGCGCCTCGCCCGCGTCCCTGCGCTGGTGGAGGACCTGTCCGATCAAGAGGCCGCCGCCCAAACCCAGAGCCAAGCCTAACGGCGCCACCCCGCTCCATAGTCCCGCGAACACGCCAGCCCCAGCGGCCGCCAGCGCGGCCTCCGGGCGTGGCGTCACGCCCAGTCGGTCGGCCCAGCCGCTCACACGCCCACCAGGCCGCGAATATCGACCACGCGGCGGCGGCCTGCTTCATCGCGCGCCAGGAAAACGATGGCGTCGACGGCGTGGGCGATGGCCGCCCGCGGCTCCACACCCGCCTGGCCAAGAGCCGCCGCGGCATAGAGCGACGCCAGCCGCCGCATCGCGCCATCCACCGAACCGGCGTGCAGGGTGCTCAGCGAGCCGGCCAGGCCGATCGACATGGCCGCGACCATGTCGAACACTTCCTCGCCGCGGACCTCGCCAACGACGAGCCTGTCGGGCCGCATCCGCAGCGTCTCCCGCACCAACTGACGGATCGACGCCGGCTGGCCCTCGCCATGCGCGATGCGGCGCGTCTGAAGCTTAACGCAATGAGGATGCTCGACCTTGAGCTCGCTGACATCCTCGATCAGCACGATGCGCTCATGCGGCGGCGCCTTGGCCAGCAACGCGCCGAGCAAGGTGGTCTTGCCCGCTCCAGGCGCGCCGGCGATGACGAGGTTCAGCCGGTCGCGCACGGCGCTCTCCAACCAGGATCGCTGGGCCCGATCGATGGCGCCGAGCGTTTCAAGAGCCTCCAGGCTGAAAGGCTGTTCGGGAAAGCGTCGGATCGACACGAAGGGGCCGCCCTGGGCGACGGGAGCGCTGACGACGTGCATGCGCGAGCCGTCACGCAGTTCGACGTCCGCCCACGGATTGGCGCGATTGACCGCCCGGCCGGCCCTGGCCACGTGGCGATGCACGAAGCTGTTCAGGTGTTCAGGGCCAAAGAAGCGCCCGTCGAAATCATGGAGTCGGCCATCTTGCTCATAGACGATCCGGTTCCAACCGTTGATCAGGATGTCGGTGACGCCCGGCGCGGTCATCAGGGCGGTGATCGGTCCAAAGGCGAGGATCTCGTCGCAGGCCCGGTCCACCAGGGCCTCCGCCTCGGAGCCCGCTAAATCACGACGCCCGGCGATGATCCTGGACAGATGGGCCTCCAGCGCCGGACGCTCGACGACGAGCTCGCCATGATCATCGCCAGGAAAGGCGCGAGCGGCGGCGTCGACCAGTCCGGCCACCAACCGTTCGGCGTCGGTCATCAGGGCCGCCCTGGAGCGTGGCTGGCCGGGTTCGACACCGGCGGCGGGTCCGCTTCCCGGGCGGTCGGCATCCGACCTTGGGCGTCGGCCACGGTCTCGGGCGTTACGATCAGCACCAGCTCGGTGTCGGAGTCTTGCGTGTTATTGGCCCCGGCCAGGGCGTCGCCCAGATTGAATGGGGTCTTGAACGGCAGTCCACGCCGGTCCTTCTGAGTGTCGCGCGTGCGCAAACCGGCAATGGCGAGGCTCTCGCCGAAACGCAAGGTCACCGTGGTCGCGGTCTTCCGGCTGACGAGGCCGGGCACCTTGGCGCCGCCGAACTCGACCACGTGGCTATCGTCGATGGCGGAGACCTCGGGGGCGAGCTCAAGCTTGACCCGCTCGCCGTCGAGAATCTCGGGAGTGAACTCCAGAGTCACGCCGTAGGGCTTGAACGTGTAGCCAAGAGAATTGCTCACCCCAGCGCCATTTATATAGGGGGTGGGCACCGGGATCTCGCCGCCGGCCAGGAAGCGCGCCTTCTGGCCGCTGGTCGCCACCAAGGTCGGCTCGGCCAGCATGGTGGCCGCCCCCTCCGTCCGCAGGAAGTTGATATAGGCGTCCAGGGTCAGACGATTGAGCGTGAACTTGGCCGAGGCGAACAAATCGGCCGACCCCGGCTGCCCCAAGGCCGAGGCGAAGGTGTTGCCCACCGCGCCTGTCCCCTGGTTGAAGCGGTTCATCGCCGACCAGCGAATGCCCAGGGCCTTGAGGCGGCTCTTGCGCACCTCCATCACCCGCACGGACACCGCCAACTGGTCGCTGGCGCGGCTTCGCACCAGATTGACCAGCTTCAGGGCCGGAAACGCCCCGGCGGTGATGGTCCCGGCGGTAGCCACCTGGGCGCTGGTCGCCGCCTCGCCGCTGAGCACGACGACGCCGCTCGCGCGCTCGGCGTGGATCCTGGCGCCGGGCAAGGCGCCGTTGAGCACCGACTCGAGATTGGACAGGTCGCCCACCACAGTGAAGGCGTGGCGCTCGATGTCGCGGCCGCGCGCGTCGAGCAGCAGAAGCTCGCCCACCCCCTCCTTCTTGCCGAACACCACCACTTGACGCGGGCCGCGCACATCGACCGCCAGGGCGTCCTCGTTCGACAGCACGACCGACGCGACATCGCTGGCGGGCTTGAACGTCAAGACGGAGCCCTCGCGCAGCGTTTCGCGCTCGGCCCCCGCCGCGTTGACGGTCCACAACACTGTCGCGGACGCGACGAAAAAGGCTTTGAGGGTCAAGGCAAGGCCTGCTGACGGGCGCCACTGGGCGTGATCACCGCGACGCTGGAAGACGGAGGCGGCGTCGCGACCGACCCTTTCGCGCCGCTCGAGGCATGTTCGGCGGCGTCGCTGGCGTCGACCTCGGCGTCGTCATAAAGCGCACGCCATTGCCCCAGTCGCGACGGATCGGCGCTGTTCGGCCCCGAGACCGTGAGGACGAGGCTGCCATTGCGCCGCCAGGCGGCCATGTCCTCGGCCTCCTCGGGCGAGACCGCCAGGGTCACCGAAGCGTCCAACCCGCGGCCGCCGCGCTTCAGTCCGCCTCGCACATGCAGCACCGGCGCGGCCTGCACCAAGGTGGCGACGGCGGCCGCAGCGCTAGCGTTGCGACCTCCGCCGGCGACCGCGATAACGTCGACGCGCGCGCCGGGACGCAGAACCTGGCTGACCGAGGTCAGTTCATCGCCGGCGAGAATGAAACCGACCTTGCCGGGCGGCGGCGACAGCGTCGCGGCATCGGCCCGCGCATCGACGACGGCGCTCTTGGTCACGGCCTGGCCCGCGCGGATGGGCGCGAGCGCCTGCCAACCCCAGTAGACATCGGCGCCCTTGGTGTCGGAAGACAACACATCGGGACCGCGTTTGGCCGCGCCCGCCCGCCAGACGGTATTGCTTGGCGAGAGGGTCTCGCCGGCCCGGATCGCCGTGGACGTCTCCAAATAATAGCGGCCGGCCGCGTGGCCGCCGGTCGAGGCCAGGGCCGACTTGAAGAGGCTGGCGATTAGAACGGTCGCGATTAGGGCCGCGAAGAACATGCCGATATTCTTCAGGCCGGTCAGCAGCGACGAGGTCGGCTTGGCCGGAGCGCTTGTCGGGCCGAGCCCGAAAGGGTCGGAGGGCGTCATCGACCTTGTTCCTGGACAGGGCGCTCTGCGGGGCGGCCAAACAACGAGGGCGCGATGTGCTTGCCCAGCTGTATAACTACGCCAGCGACAACCGCGGCGAGGACGAACATTCCAACGTTTTTCAAGAGCAGGAGAAAACCACCCCGCGGCGAAGCGCCGGTTTCATTCTGGCTCATGGCGACTGTCTCCCGTCCCTAGGCCTGCAGGAGAAGAAGTACGCGATCAGGGCGCAGGAAATAGAACCCCACCACGATCGCCAAGGCGTAGGGCACGCCGCTCGCGGCCGGCGCGGTCTTGTCGCGTAAGCGCCGTGCGAAACCAGCGAGCAGATAGGCCGCTCCGACCACGCCGCCCGCCATCATGGTGCACAGAACGAACCGCCCCATCTCGATCGGGGTGAGCCAGATGGCCAAGGCGGCCATCAGTTTGACGTCGCCGCCGCCCAGCACGCCCTTGCGATGCAACGCGAGACCACCGACGATCAGCAAGGCGCCGCCAAGGACCGGATAGATCACGGCGGCGGGATCCTCGATCAGTCCAGCGATCAGGCCCAGCAGGGCAACCGCGAGGCAAAGACCGTTCGGAATGATCCGTCGACGGACATCCGAGAAGATGCAGCCGGCCAGCAGTGCGACCAAAGTCGCGTCTATGACCCTATTAACGCCAATCATGGCTTCAACGCGCCCGGCTCGTGAAGCGACCCGGGCGCGCCGTTACGCTTAACCGGCCGAACCGTCGTCGCCGGCCACGGCGTTGACGACGTTGTCGAAGGCCGTGCCCGAGGCTTGCGACAGGGCGTCCGACATCGTGAACACGCCGCCGGCCATGGCGCCGCCCATGGTCGAATATTCGGTCGAGGTCAGCCCCGACTCGTCCTTCAGCAGCGCCGAAACTTGATTGATGAATTCGCGAAGCATGTCGCCCACTCCCCAGAAACCCCTGAGCATGGTTGCTCAATAATTAAAACCTTGGCCGACGCGCCCCCCGCGCGGCAACGCCCCCACCGCCCAAATTGGGCAGCATCGCGGTCCCGCAGCGCCCGCGCCGAGGGGGCGTTAAGACGGTTCAACCACGTTGCTTGGCGCGATCTTAAGTCCGAGGTGGGAGGTTTGGCGGGACGCAGCTTCAAGCCAAAGGCCCATGACCTTCGTGATCGCCCACCTTCGTCGCCTCCGCTTGAATGAGGCCTTGATCGCGCTCTGGCGCGACGAGGAAGGGCTGACCGCCGTGGAATATTGCACGGCCGGGGGGGTGTTGTCGGGATTGATCGTCTGGGGCGCTCATGCCATGCGCGCGGCGCAGGACGCGGCCATTCAGCGGATGATCGCGCCAGGCGGCTAGGGTGATCCGAACGCTCCGGTTACGAGGCAAGCGGCCGTTCAAGCCCCCTCCCCGCACACACATGCGCCTTAAACGTACCGCACGAGCGTCGGTGCGTACTTGGGGCGTAGGTGCGCTGAAGCGGACACCCGTGAGAACTGTGAATGGCCCCTGGCCATCTAGATGCGAGCTCTCAATAGGTTGTCCATTCGGTCCGGCCCCGAGAAGCTGTGGTTGCGAAGCTACAAGCGCCCGCTAATGGCGCGTAGCCGCCCTCTCCCGACGACATTGGCGAAGGTGACTTTCGACCTGCTGCGTAAGTTCGAAGATCTTTTCGCCGCGAGGTAGGATTTCATCCCCCCTCTCCACCATAGGCAGGGTCCGCACTCCGCGCGCTGATCGCTGTAGGTGGGTTGGCCGGGGCGCGCCACTTGCTGACATTGGCACCTTGCCAGCTTCCGGACCTTCAGCTAGCGACGCCGCTGACAGGAAACGACTCCGCCAAGCCGATGATGAGGTCGGCCTGAGCGCCTGAGACCTTGGTATCTCGTCGGACAGGCGCCTCTCACCCCAACCAACGCCGCTGAAATCAGCGCCTAAAGCTTGAGCGAGCGAGAGGACGCCACCACCTGTCCCGAACAGTGAAGAGGGCGTTGCAATGCGGATCAGCACGATTGGCGCGGGGAACATCGGCCGCGCCTTCGCTAGACTTGCGGTCGACGCCGGACACGAAGTCATGGTGAGCAACTCGCGTGACCCGGTGACGCTAGACGACTTCGCGCAGAAAATTGGCGCTAGGGCTGGCGGCGTTGACGACGCGGTCGCTTATGGGGAGATCGTCCTGATCGCCATCCCTCTTGCCCGGGCACTAGAACTTCAACATCCAGGCCTAGCCGGCAAGATCGTCGTCGACGCAAACAACTATTATCCGGATCGTGACGGCGCGATCGTCGAACTCGACGCAAACCGCACAACAACCAGTGAGCTCGTCGCGCAGCGCTTTCCCGGCGCCCGCCTCGTCAAGGCGTTCAACGCTATCCTGGCCCGCGACCTGAACCATACGGGATCCCGGCTGACCTCAGGGGCGCGCCGCGCACTGCCGCTGGCAGGCGACGACGACGATGCAAAACGCGTCGTGTCCGAGCTCGTGGCGCAATTCGGATTCGAACCGTATGATGCAGGCTCGCTAGGTGAGAGCTGGCGGTTTGAACGCGCGAGACCAGCCTACTGCCTGCCACTCAGCAAGGCCGCGTTGCACGAAGCCATCGTCCATGCGGATCGCAACGTGCTCCTGCCCGAAGGTTCTTGGCGATAGGAGCTCGGTTCAATTGCTAGGACGCCTAAGGCCCTGAACTAAGCCCCTTCGAGGCAACAGTGCGCCAATTGCGGACGTTGGCACCTTGCCAAGCTCCGGACCTTCAGGCCGGCGCCGCTGGCAGCGAACGGCTCTTCTCCGACCCATGCGGGGTCTGTTAGCCACCCTTGGAGACGAGGACGATCTTCGGCCGCTTGACCAGAGCAACCTGGATCGCCTCCTCCTCGCGCCGCGCCAAGGCGCGCTCGACCACCGCCGGAAACCGGCGAGCCGCGGACACTTGGCGCGCGCCGCGCGATCGCCGCGACGTTTCTTGGGTGGGCGACGGCAGGGCTAGGTTCTCCTGGCGGTCACGCGGCAGTCGGGGGATTTTCTTGACCCACATCCAATGAGGACGACCCCGGGTCTCGATTGCCAGACGGGAGGTTCGGGGTGGGATGATCCCCGTCGACGCGGGCCTCTCCGCGCCCAACGGCGGGCACAGTATCGTCGATAGGGGAAAGAAGAGATCGCGCAGATGATCTAGGCGCTTCAGGCGCGGCCGCTTGGAGGCGGCCTTGGCCTTCACCAGGGTCTTTACGATCTGGTTGATCTCTCGCCCGTCCGCCAGCTCGATGCCGGAGATCTCGCCACCGGAGGCCGCGCACCCGGTCTCGGGATTGTAGAAGGCATAGAGCGGAATGGTTTTGATCGCCTCCTTGGCCGAAGACCGGATCAGGGTGGAAGCCTGCTTTCCTTGGCCGTGGGGATGGTCGAGCTCGCGATAGGAGCCCCAGCCCCAGGTGGTCGGATGCGGCGAAAGGCGCTTGGCTTGGATCCTGTACTGGATCGCCTCGCCCGTCGCTGGCTCGACGATGAGGATGTCGAAGTCGCCGCCGGTCTTCACCTCCGGCGGCACGAGGACCGTGGCGTTGGAGCCGGCGATCTTCAGCAGCGAGGCGATGACGATATCGGTGACGCTATCCTCGCGAAAGCGGCGGCCGATTTTAGCCTCCAGATCGAGGAAGTAGGAGACCATCGATGGGATGCGCTGGGCCAGATCGCAGGGGGAGTCGAACAGCGGCGCCAGCGTCATAAGTCCCATCCAGTCTCGTAGAACGTTTGCGGTCACGGCGGCGCCGAATTTCACCCTCAGGTCGCGAACGTTGCACGAAAATTCGCATAACACGAATATCCATGTTAACCTTTGCCGTTCGAGGGAGACGGCCGATGGCGCTGTTGAAGATCACGACTCGACTGGATAGTCTGGCCATTGGCCATATGAAGCAGCATCCGGCCCCCGCCGGCTGGTTCCGCACGCTCGATCAGATCGACATTGACGATCGACGAGCGGTGCACACGCACGAACAGGGCAGTGTCGAGGGTCTTCTCGAACTCGGCTAGCGTCATTCGGACGAGATTATTGCGATCGAGCGTCGCCACGTCGGAATAGTCGTCGGCGCCGGTGATGCAGACGACACGGCTGACGTCCACCGGGAGGATGTCCTCGCCGCTACGGATGAAATGGCGTGACGCCTGCCGTTTGCGCGGGACTTCCCGATCCGAAGGCGGTGCGGGAAGCGTGACCTCCAATTCACCGGTTGCCCACTTGGCGTTCGGAACAGGCCGCCAGGCTTGGAGATAGGACAAGGCGGCGATGACGGCATAGGTCGTCGCGTTTTCCAGCAACTGCCAGGCGCTTCCCTTCCCAAATGGCTTCACTTCGAAGGCGAAGGGAGAGGCGTCGTTCGCCATGCCCAGCAGTATGATCAGAACCCAGAACGACAACACCGAAAACGCCGTGCACAGAACGGCGTGGCCTAGGGTTTGGCGGACCGCGCCGCGACCGACTAGTTTCTCGATGACTAAGCGCCGCACCAAGCCGCCGAAGAGGATAACGGGCACCGTGTTGGCAATGCCGCCCACAATCGCGGCGCCAAGATTGGTATCGTCACGCGCAACGAAGATCGTCACCGTATAGGCGCAGCCGATGACAGCGACCGCGAGCATGTCGAAGGCGCGTGACCCCAGCGCTAAACCAGTACGCATGAGGGGCGAGCTCGGCGCTTCCACAATGACAGTCCCCTCACGACACTCTTCAGGACGCAATAGTTACCCGAGATCTGCGTGCGCTTGCTATCGCCCGACCGTCGCCAGCGCCGTTTGCAGGACTTCATTACTCTGCCGATCCGCAGGTCGGCGTCGCCGGCCGGCCAGCGCCAGACGCGGACGTTCGTGCATTGTCTGGAGACGGACGTTCACCTGCCTTGAATGCCGGCGGCCGCCCTCAGAAGCGCGATGATAGTCGAAGCACGTACTCGCGACCGTTCGTGCCGACGCCACCGACCTCAGGATATTGGATGCCGCCACCCTGTGTCAGGGCCCGGTCAGCGATTTTGTCGGGATAGGCGTCGCTCAGATTCAGAACCGACAACCCGACCTTCAGGCGCGAATTGACGGCGTAGTCGAGGGTAAGGTCGATCGTGGTGATCGGCCCGAAGACCTGCTCGCTAGCCACCTGAACAGCGCGGAACGACCCGAAGCGAGCCAGATTCACGCCCGCGCTCCAAGCCCGCCAGTCGGCGCGCGCGGTCAGTGTGGTCTTGGTTCGCGGCAGGGCGTCGGCCATCAGGTCGATCGCGGCGACACCCAGTAAGGGCAAGGACGGTAAGACCAGATTGGCTCGCAGCCGGTCCAGGTCGGTATCGGTCTGGGTGTGGCCTGCGGTCACGTCGAACCGGCCGTTCGCGCCCAGCCGCCCGCGCCAGTTCGCCGTCAGCTCATAGCCGCGCGTGGTGGTGTCGGCGGCGTTGGTGAAGAAACGCGCCTGGCTGGCGTTGGTGACCCCGGCCGCCTTCAGGACGGCGGTCACGGCGGCGCCGCTCAGGGTTTCGCTGAGCGCGATGCGATCTTCGATCCTGATCCGAAAGACGTCGGCGGTGAACGAGAAGCCTGCGGCTGGCGTCACCACCAGGCCGGCGCTGAGATTATGCGACTTCTCGGGCTTTAGCGGGGAAGCGCCCAGCGCCCGCGACACCGGATCGTCCACGGCAAAGGTCCCGATGTTGACCAGAATGCCGCCGCTGGACTGGCTGGTCACCGTCGAGAAGAAACGTTGCTGCAGCGACGGAGCGCGAAAGCCGGTCGAGATCGTTCCCCGGACCGCCAGGACGGGAACGGGCCGCCACAGGGCGCTGATCTTCCCCGAGGTCGCATCGCCGAAGTCGCCATAGTGTTCGTAGCGCGCCGCGGCGGCCAGGGTCACGCTTTCTACCGGCTTCAGTTCGCCGTCGACAAAGGCGGCCACGGCGCCGCGGTCGGCGTCGACCGGCGTGGGCGGGTTGAAGCCTGGAAAGCCCTGGGCGCCGGCGCCGGTGTACGAGTTCGGCTCGCCTGAGATGATCTTGAAGCCTTCCCAGCGGTGCTCGACACCGAGGGCCAGGTTGCCGCCGGCGCCCAGGCGCAACGGTCGCGAAGCGGTGAAGTCGAGCACATTCTGGACGTAGCGCGCGCCGCCGCCGTCGAAACGGGTCGGGCTGGCGGTCCCCAGCGAGGTGTTGGTGGTGTCACGCACCGCGAAGCGGGCGTGGCTGTAGCCGGGGGCGTCGCTGAGGTCCCAGGACCAGCCGCGCCAAGCGCCGCGCAGACCGACCGCGCCACCCGCGTCGTCCAGATCCAGCCGAATGTGCGGTACGAAGCCTTGCGGATAGATGGCCGGGGCAACGGTCGGGGCGCGGTATTGGGCCGGGCTGATCGAACGGCGGCGATCATAGACGACGTCGCCGTAGAGGGTGACGGCGCCACCGAGGTCGTACTCGCCGTTCGCTGCCAGGCCGACGTCCAGAGAATCCGGGTCGCCCTGCTGGGTGGTCACGCGGCCATAGCGGCTGTCGATCGCGGCGCGGTTGGTGCTGTTGCGGCTGCGAACCTCGGCCGAAAGGTTTAGCCGGCCGCGTTCGCCCAGAGTGAAGCCATAGCCTAGCGAGGCGGTGACCGTGCCGCCGTCCCCCTCCTCCGTACGACCGGCCTGGACGGTGGCGCGGCCGCCTCGGTCGCTGCGCATGACGATGTTGATCACTCCGGCGATCGCGTCGGAACCGTATTGGGCCGCCGCCCCGTCGCGCAGGATCTCAATCCGAGCCACCGCCGACATCGGAATGGCGCCCAAGTCGGTCGGGACAGAGCCGCGGCCGAACACGTTGTTGAAGTTGATCACCGAAGAGGCATGCCAGCGCTTGCCATCGACGAGCACGAGCACCTGGTCGGGCGCCAGGCCGCGCAGGCTGGCGGCCCGAGTATTGGCCGCCGACGGACCGGTGGCGCCGCGCGGGAAGTTGAACGACGGAGCGATGAAAGCCAACGCGCGGTTGATGTCGTCGAAGCCTTGGGCGGCCAGCGTCTCGGCCGAAATCACGTCCACTGGGGCGGGCGAGTCGGTGACCAGGCGGGCTGTCGCGCGGCTGCCGACGACGACGACCTCCTCCAACTGGGCGGTCTCTTGGGCCTGAGCGCCGCCAGCAGCGGTGGCGAGCAAGGCGAAGGCGCTGGTCGTGGCGAACAGTCTGAACATGGGATCCCCGAGCGTCTGAAAGCTACGGCCTTGCGATACTTCGGCCCCCCGGGCGCGCCTAAGCGCGCAGGTTCGAACGGGCGTTGCGCCAGGCGCAACGCAGCCTTCAGGCGTCGACCGGAAGCGCTCGGCGATAGGCGGCCCGCCCCTGCAGAGCGCAGGTCGCCGACAGGGCCAGCATCACCGGCGCGGCCATGGCCAGGGCGTGGCCGACCCGGACGTCGTCGTGCAGGACGAGATCGGTGATGGCGGCCACGACCGGCGGCCCAAGGCCTAAACCGAACAGATTGACCGCCAGGACGGCCAGGGCGTGCTGCAGGCCGCGCATCCTGACCGGGGTGATCTCCTGCAGGCTGGCTGGCCCGCAGCCGACGGCCATGGTCACCAGGAAGATCAGCGGCCATAGCAGGATGAAGGTCAGGTCGGGCGAAGCCGCGCGCGTGGCGCTCGCCGCCAAAGGGATCGCCGCCATGGCCGCCAAGCCGAGTGCCCAGAGCCGTCCGTCTCTCACCCCACGCGCGCGCAAAGCGTCGCCGATGAAGCCCGCGCTCAAGCTGCCGGCGACGCCCGCGGTGATCATCGTCAGGCCAAAGCGCAGACCCACCGCATGCGGCGCCAGGTGGAAGGCGCGGATCAAGGCGCTGGGCGTCCAGGCGGAGATCGCGTAGCTGGCCATCGCCGCGAAGGTGACGGCGGTGTTGACGGCCAGGGCCCCTCGCCCGCCGGCCCCGGCGAACCAGGTTCGCGCCTCACGCCACGAGGGCGGGGTCTTGCTCGGCGACGCATCGCTGCGGGACGGCTCGCATAGGGTGGCCACCCACAGGGCCACGGGGATCCCGGCGGCGGCGGTCGCTAGAAAGGCCAGACGCCACGCCGCCATCCCGTCGCTGGCCGGCAGAGCCTTCAGCAGCACCCCGCCCAGGATCAGAGCCAGCCCGCCGCCGACATAGGCGCCCATACTATAGAAGCCGGCCGCGACGCCTTGGCGCTTGGGAGAAAACCAGTCGCCGATCAGCGAATAGGCGCTGGGGGTCATGGCGGCCTCTCCCGTCCCGACGCCAATCCGGCAGGCCAGCAGCATCGCATAGCTGGGCGCCAGGCCGCAGCCGGCCGCCATCAGGCTCCAGACCGCCACCCCGATCGCCAGCACGGTCACGCGCCGGTGCGTATCGACCAGCCGCCCGATCGGCAGGCCGGCTAAGGCGAGACAGAGACCGAACGCCGGCCCTTGCAGCAGACTTACCTGCAGATCGCTGAGCCCCAGGTCGTGCTTCAGCGGTTCGACCAGCAGGTTCAGGATTTGCCGATCGATGAAGGCCAGCACATAGGCGACGATTAGGACGCAGAGGCCATAGACGGCGTGCCGCGAACGGCTAGAGCCTTGGGCTGGGACCGTCACATCGCGCTCCGCTTCATCTCGAGAACCTGCGGATAGACCTCGGGGTGGTCCAGGACGTCATGCGAGACCATGGCCGCCGGCGACACCATCTCGGCGCGCCAGCCGCCGTCCGGCGACAGCTCGAGCGTGAGCAGCCCGACCTGCTTGTCGCCCAAGCGCGGCTGGACGCTGTCGGGGAGCAGAAAAGCCGTCGATGGCGCCCACAGATGATCGGCGACGCCGATCCGCCGGCGCCGGTGCTGGTGGACATGACCGCTGACCACCAGGGCCGGACGATCCGCTAGCAGCCGCGCCAGCCGCCGCCTCGCCTCCAGCGGCGCGAAGCGGGGATGATCGGGCGTGTCCTCATGCGTTTCCAGCACCAACGGCTTGTGCAGAAAGAGCGCGACAGGCCCGCGCACTGCCGCCAATTCGTTCTCCAGCCACTCGGCCTGCAAGGCGTCTTCGGCATCGCCGCTCGCGAACAGCTGGCTGTTGAGGCCGATCAACGTCCAACCATCGCGGGCGAACCACCACTGATCGGCGCCCAGGGCGGCGCGGAACTGAGCCAGGCGGCGCGACGAGAACGGCGGCTCCTTGGTTCCGTTCGCAGGCGGACAGTCCCCGACATCGTGATTGCCGGGCAGGCAGTGCAGCGGCGCCGACAGCCGCGAGAGTAGCACGCGGGCATGCTCGAACTGGTCCGGATCCTCGGCCCCGTCGGCGGTGACGTCGCCCAGGTGGATCACCGCATCGGGCGCCCACGTCTCGATCCAGTCGATCGCCGCTTCGGCATTGGCGTTGAAGGCGGCCGCGACGGGAGCCAGATGGGTGTCGGAGATCAGGGCAAGGCGCATGGGTAGGCGATTAGCAAAGCGCGGATGCAGAATGGTCCGCACGCTTCGCTTGCCGGATCGCCCGTCTCGCCAGAAGCGCGGACCTTGCAACCGTCCTTGCGTCGAACGCAACGCATCCCCCGAACCGCCCGTCCCGCGCCGCGCAACCTGTCCTCATTCTGTGACAATGGAGTGCTAGCTCGACGTCATGGTCGCAAAGGGTTCTCGCCCATGCTGAGACAGACCCCGCCACTGGAGGCCGCCGAGGCCTTCCTGGTCGCCGCTCGCACCGCCAGCTTCCGCGCCGGCGCGACCGAGCTGGCCCTCAGCCCCTCGGCCTTCTCACGTCGCATCCAACTGCTGGAAAGTTTCGTCGGCGCGCCACTGTTCGATCGCTCCGGGCCCACGCCGCGTCTGACCGAGATCGGCGCGCGCTATCTGGACGAGATCGCCCCGGCGCTGGAGGTCATCCGGCGAGCCACCCGTCGCCTGCGCGCGCCTGGCGGCGCGGTGCGGGTCAGCGCTTCGCATTCGTTCGCCGTCACCTGGCTGATGCCGCGCCTGGGCGCATTGCGTGCGCGCGGACTGGAAATCGAGCTGATCATCCGCCAGGGGCTGGATGGCCTGCGCGACGGCCAGGCGGACCTGGCCATCTGCGGCGGCGATGCGGCCCCGGCCGACTTCGCCTCCGAGGTGCTGGTCGAGCTGGACGCCTTCGTCGTCTCGGCCCCGACACCGGCCGGCGGCGCGCCCGTTGAGCAGATCGACGATCTTTCCGACCACGCCCTGCTGACTACGGCTGGCGGCGCGAACCTGTGGTCGCGCTGGTTCGAACAGGTCGGCCGTCCCGCCGCGCCGCCGCGCGCCAGCCAGACCTTTCCCACCTTGCAAGCGATGTACGAAGCCGCAGCCAGCGGCATGGGTCTGGCGCTGGCCGTGCCGCTGGCCAGCGAGCGGCTGCTGGCCGAAGGGCGGCTGGTTCGTCGCCTGAACGCCGGCGCCCCGATCGGCCAGCAATATCGCGTCGTCCATGCCGAGCGCCCCCGCCG
This sequence comes from Caulobacter vibrioides OR37, assembly GCF_000372645.1. Taxonomy (GTDB): domain Bacteria; phylum Pseudomonadota; class Alphaproteobacteria; order Caulobacterales; family Caulobacteraceae; genus Caulobacter; species Caulobacter vibrioides_E. Next base: position 572,895 of record NZ_APMP01000001.1, read on the forward strand.
CGCCTGCACCGCCCACGAAGCCTTCGTCGACTGGCTGAAGACCGAAACCGCCGCCTCCCGCGACCGTTTCCACAGCACGCCTGTCGCCCACGAGCATTACGCCTAGCCTGTCGACTGGGCCGCGCCAGAAGCTAACGTTGGCTTACCTCCAGGAACCGGACATTTGTCAGTGAAAAATGGCCGCCAGCCTGACCCATTGCGGTCGCCCACCCATTGATGCCGGCCTGACCCGTGCGACCAAGCCAGGGTGCTAGACGCTCGCGTCAGGCGACGTGAGGTTCACGGGCGCCGAAGTCGCGCGCACCTTAGGCGTGGCGCGATCAACGCTGTATCGGTCGTTAGACCGGCCGAAGGGAGCGCCGAAGAAGCGTTATAAGAGGACGTCCCTGATGGTTGCGCCGATAACGAGCGCTTAGCATTCTAGGGCCGCGCCAAATCGCGCGGCCCTGAAGCGACCAATTCTAGTCATTCCGCCGCCTGTAGCGCCCTCGAATAACGGTTCACGGGGAAATTCAGGCCCAGGCTCTCGCGGAAGGTCGGGCCCTCATACTCGGTCCGGAAAAGCCCCCTCGCCTGCAGGATCGGCACGACCAGCTCGACGAAAGCCTCGAGCTGACCGGGCAGGCTCTCGAACAGCACGAAGCCGTCGGCGCCGCGCGCCTCGAACCATTGCTGCAGGCTGTCGGCGACCTGCTCGGGAGAACCGACGAAGTGGCCGCGCGGAGTCGCGAACCGCAGGGCTGTCTGGCGCAGGGTCAGCCCCTCAGCCTTCACAGCCTCGACGATCCGATTGACCGAGCTCTGGTTGGAGTTGGCCCCGAACTCGGCGGCTTCCAGCGGGAACGGGCCGTCGAGGTCGTGCTGGCTGAAGTCGTATTCGTTGAACGGCCGCGCCAGCATCGACAGCGCGTTGTCGATCGACACCAGCTCGATAAGCTCCTGATACTTGGCCTCGGCTTCCTCAGCCGTGCGTCCGACAACGGGCCGCGCGGCGGGCAGGACGTTGAGCTGATCCGGATCACGCCCGAACGCCGCCGCGCGGGCCTTGATGTCCTTGTAGTAGGCCTGGGCGGCGTCGAGATCCTCGTGCGAGACGAAGATCGCGTCGGCCCGGCGGGCGGCGAAGGCCTTGCCGTCCTCGGACGCGCCGGCCTGGAAGATCACCGGCTGGCCCTGCGGCGAGCGGCTGATGTTCAGCGGCCCTTTCACCGAGAAGAACTCGCCCTTGTGGTTCAGGGTGTGCAGCTTGGCGGGATCGAAGAACTGGCCGCCCTTCTTGTCGAAGGTCAGGGCGTCGTCCTCCCAGGAGTCCCAAAGCCCCTGCACGACATCGAGATATTCGCCGGCCAGACGATAGCGGACGTCGTGGGCGTAGTGTTTCTCGCGGCTGTAGTTGGCCGCGCTGCCTTCCAGCCACGAGGTGACGACGTTCCAGCCCGCGCGGCCGCCGCTGATGTGGTCGAGCGAGGCGAACTGGCGGGCGACGTTGAACGGCTCGCTGTAGCTGACCGTCAGGGTGCCCACGAGGCCTATGTTGTTCGTCGCGCCCGCCAGGGCCGACAGGATCGTCAGCGGCTCGAAGCGGTTCAGATAGTGCGGGCTGGATTTCTCGGTGATGTAGACGCTGTCGGCCACGAACAGGAAGTCGAACTTGCCGGCCTCGGCCACCTGGGCCTGGCGCTTGTAGAACTGGAAGTTCGTGCTGGCGTTGGGCTGGGCGTCCGGATGACGCCAGTCTCCCCAGCCGGGGCCGACGCCGTGCAGGATGAAGCCGAGTTTCAATTGACGCTGAGCGGTCATGACAAATCTCCGATCTATTCGGCGGGAACCAGGGTGATGTCGCGGACGGCCTCCAGCACGGGCTCGGCCTCGGTGCGGACCAGCCAGTCGGGGCTGACGTCGACGAAGCGGACGACGCGCTCATGGTCGATGATGACGACGGCTGGTTGGGGCAGCTCCCAGGTCCCCGTGCCCGTGGTCTCGCCGATGAAGGCGCCCTTGGCGCGTTGGGCCGACTGGCTGGCCTCGTCGGCGGTGTAGAGAATGCCAAACCGGCGACCGAGGGCGTTGCCCAGGTCGGAGGCGACCTTGAAGCTCAGGCCATGGCGGATCTTAATGTCCACGAGCCGCTCGGGGACCTGCGGACTAACCGCCACGAGCGTCGCGCCCAGGTCGCGAAGGCCCGGCGCCAGGCGCTCTTCGTAGTACGGCAGCGCGATGTTGCAGGCCGGACACCCGGCGAAGCGGAAGAACACCAGCACCGCCGGGCCGCGCTCCAGCAGCCGCTCCAGCGACAGGTCGCCGCCTTCGACGTCCTTCAGGACGAAGGACTCAAGACGCTGGCCGACCTGGACCCAGCGCGCGGCATCGGCGGTCTCCACCAGAGTGCGCCTCTGATCGACATTGATCTTCAGGGCGGCCGGATCCCAGGTGCGCTCGCGTTCGGCGTGGAGATCGGCCAGGCGCTCCTTCAGGCTCTTGCTCATCGGATATCCTCGTGGCGAGCGGTGTTGGAGGGGTTTTGGGCGGCGGCGGTTTCGATCGCCAGCAGGCGAGCGCGCTCGAAGATCGCCCCCATCCGCCAGTGTTGGTTGGTGTGGGTGGCGGCGTGCTCGCCCCAGCCGTGGTCGCGGCGGAAAGCGCCCATCTGGCCGGAGGCCAAGGCCTGCTCGGCGGTCACGCCAATCACCCGATCGACCTCGGGCCAGACGAACAGGGCGTCGGCTGGGCAGTAGAGTTCGCACAGCAGGCAGGTCTGGCAGTCGGCTTGATGGGCGATCACCGCCTTGCCGCCCTCTCCCACCCGCAGCACGTCGCTGGGGCAGGCCTCCACGCAATCGCCGCAGCCGGTGCAGCGGTCTTCGACGATGACCTCTATCATCAAGCGACCTCCGCTTGAGCCGGCGGCGTCTCGAAGCGTGTGAAGACGCGGTCGAGGCCTTGCGCCCGCTGGCGACTGGCCAGGCGCGCGTCGGGCGCCGGCGCGTCCTCGCGGCGGTGCATTCCTCGGCTTTCGCGGCGGGCCAGGGCCGCCGCCTTGCTCCAACGTCCGGCCGCCACCAAGGCGGCGGCCTCCCGAAGGCGCAGCGCCGCCCTCCCCTTCGCCTGGCCATGATCGGATAGTTCACGCCAGACGCCGTCCAAGCGCTCCAAGGAAGCCGTGAGCGCCTCGCCGCGTCGGAAGATGTTCTTGTCGTAGGCGTTGAGCTCCTCGCGCACCGCCTGGATCGCGCCGGCGGCGTCAAAGTCGCCGGCCTTGCGACGGGGTGAGAGGCCGGCCTGTCCCGTCGCGATCACCAGGGCGTCGGCGCGAGCTCCGAGCGCCCTTGCGCGCCTGGCCGCCGCCGCGCCCGCCCATTGGCCGGACGACAGCGCCCAGGAAGAGTTGACCGCGCCCCCGCCGGAGATGGCGCCGGTGACGAGCTCGCGGCTGGCGGCGTCGCCGGCGACATAGAGGCCGGAAACCGCTGTCTGGCAGTCCTGGTCGTCGACCCGGAGCCCGCCGATCCCGCGCACGGTGCCTTCGGCGTGCAGAGTAACCTCGAAGCGGTCGCGATAGGCGTCGATCCCCATGCGGTCGAACGGCAGGACGAAGTTCGGCTGCACCTGGGGCATGATCGCCCGGATGTCTTCGGGCACGCGATCCAGCCGGCAGAAGAGCGGCCCCCTCAGCAGCGCTCGCGCCAGGTGCGGCGTGACGTCCGGTCCGTTCGGAATGTCGAGTTCGTTGTCGTCGGCGTCGAACCAGCGGGCGAAGCTGTAGGCCATCGAGCGGGCCATGTTCGTGCCGGCGACGGATGGGGTGTAGTAGTTCGAGAGCTCCATTCCGGAGAGGTCGGCGCCCGCCTCCGCCCCCATCAGCAAGCCATCGCCGGTGTTGGTCGCCGCGCCCAGCAGGCGGGATGCGAAGGCGACTCCGCCGGTCGCGATGACCACGGCGCCCGCGCGAATGGTCCAGGGTGTCTCGCCGCGTAGTGAGAGCCCCGTGGCTCCGGCGATCGAGCCATCGCCATGCCGCAGCAGCTGCAACGCCGGGTGGTGGTCCAGAATGCGAGCCCCGGACGCCAAGGCGTAGGCGCGCATCGCCGCCATGTACTCGGGCCCGCGCAGAGCGCGATGCTGGACCTGGCCCGCCTCGTCGGTCGAGAAATCGTAGTAGGCCGAAAGCTTGGGCAGGCTGGTCCAGGTCAGATCGAGGATGCGTCGCATCCACTCGGGGTCGCCCAGCCCCAAGGCGCGCTGCACACGGTCGGCGACGGCCGCCTCGCGCCGCTCGGGCGGGACCCACCAGTGGCCGGGACCGGCGGTGGCGGTGACGCCGCTAGTCCCGCAATAGCCCTTGTCGACCAGGACGACGTCCGCGCCAGCTTGAGCCGCCGCCACGGCCGCCCAGGCGCCAGCAAGGCCGCCGCCGATCACCAGAACGTCCGTCGCGAGAGACAGGGGCTCGCTCATGACAGCGTCCCGTTGAACGAGGCGTCGAACGCGCCGGCGGGATCGCGCGCGCCGCTGATCGCCCCGCCCGCGCGGAAGCGGTCGAGCACCGCTCTGGATTCGGCGACCGAGGCCTCGCCGATCGGCGTCGGCAGCAGGCGGTAGTTGCGCACCGTGTAGAGGGCGATCTCCTCCGACAGCCCTGTCTCGCGCGACAGCACCTTGGCGAAGGCCTCCGGATTAGCGGCCGCCCAGCGACGAGCCTTGGCCAGGCGTCGCAGAAAATCCTCGACCTGCGGACGCTTGTCGGCGATGGCCCGCTCGCTGGCTGCCTCATAGCCGAAGCCGCTGATCACGCCCGTCCCATCGGCCAGGATCCGGGCCGCGTCATGCAACCTGGCCAGGGCGATGTAAGAGCCCCAGGTGACCCAAGCGTCGATCGATCCCGCCGTGAACGCGGCCTTGGCGTCGCCGGGCGTCAGATAGACCAGCGTCACGTCGGCGGGCTTGAGCCCGGCGTTCTCCAGCACCCGCAGGAGCAGATAGTGGCCGATGGAGCCGCGCCCCGTGGCGATCTTGCGCCCTTTGAGATCGGCGGGGGTTGCGATCGGCGAGTCCTTGCGGACCAGGATCGCCGTTCCGGCGCCCCCGCTTTGTCCCGCCTGCACGGCCTTGATCTTAGCGCCGCCCGCATAGGCGAAGAGGAACGGCGCGTCGCCGGCTTCGCCGAGATCGATCGCGCCGGCCGACAAAGCTTCGAGAAGCGGCGCCGCGGCGGGGAATTCGCTCCACTCGACGCGGTAGGTCGCGCCCTCCAACGCGCCCGACGCGAGCAGGATCGCCTTGGCGCCGCCGCGCTGGCTGCCGACCTTCAGGACCGGCTGGCCGCTACCCTTGGCGCACGCCGCGAGCGAGGCGGCGAGCCCCCCGAGGGCGAGACCGGCGATGAGCTGACGTCTGTCCATCGCGCCCTCCTCAGAACCGCTGAGTCAGGCGGGCGTAGTAGTAGCCGCCGGTGATGCCGAAGGGCGAGAAGGTCCCGAACTGCCCTGTCCCCTGGTCGGTGTTGATGATCCCGATCTTGTCGGGATGCTTGTCGAACAGGTTGTTGGCGCCGATGGCGATATTGGTCGCCTCTCGGACCTGCCAGCCGATATCGAGGTCGGTGATCCACTTCGGACTGAAGGTGCGGTCCAGGCTCGCCGAGGTTCCCGCCTCGGTGTAGCGGCCGTAGCGGGTGTTGCGCAGGCCGACATTCCAGGCGCCACGCAGCCATTGGGCCCCAAGAATGATCTTCTCTCGCGGCGTGCCGACGGTCAGGTCGGCGATCTTCTGGCGGTCGAACAGGACGAGGTTCGGATTGACCGCCTTGAGCACCGCCGGCGTCGCCTTCAACTTGGTGATCTTGGTCTTGTTGAAGGCGTAGGCCGCGTTGAGATTCAGGCGACCGAGCTCGCCCAGATTGACGCCATATTCGGCGACGAAATCGGTCCCGGTGGTGCGGGTCGAGACGGCGTTGGTGTAGTAGGTCGCCGTCAGGCCTTGCGGGAACCTGGCCAGCAGCGGCGCCAGATCCGCGCGCGACGCCAGCTGGGTGACCGAAAGGTCGAGATTGCTTGTGTCGACGATCCGGTCGTCGATGTCGATCTGATACGAGTCCAGCGTCAGCCGAAGGCCCGCGAACGGCTCGGCGGTCAGGCCGAAGCTATAGTTGGTCGACGTCTCCGGCTTCAGCGGCTCGGCGCCCAGGGCCTTCGCCTCGACGCTGTCGGTGCGTAGCACCTTGGTCGGGAAGGTCAGGTACTCTCCGGGCGTGCACGGCGCGCCACGGAAGATGTTGTTGGGCGCGGCGGCGCAGAGGCTGCCGTTGATCGTCGAGGTCGCGAAGATGGTCTGGCCCAGCGACGGCGCGCGAAAGCCGTTGCTGACCGTGGCGCGCACGGCGTAGCCGGGCAGGAACTCCCAACGCGTCGTCAGCTTGCCGCTGGTCGTGTCGCCCACGCCCTTGCCGTAGCGCTCGTAGCGTCCGGCGACGCCGACGTACCAGGTCCTGGTCAGGTTGGTCCCGAGATCGACATAGGCCGCGCCGCTGTTGCGGCTGGCCGAGCCGGCGTCCTCGGGCGCCGTGCCGGCGTAGGAGGCCAGGCCTGGGTTCGGCCGGAGGCCCGCGAACGGCTGGCCGGCGGGGATCACGTAATTTCCGACGATGTAAGAGGCCTCGTCCCCGGCCTCGATCAGGAACCGCTCATAGCGGTGCTCAAGGCCCCAGGAGACCTGCAGCGGATTCTTCAGCCAACCGGTGATCTCGCGCGTTACATCGAGATTGTTGGTCCACTGCCGGAACTCGTGGGTTGAGAGATGGAAGTAGGTCGGGCTGGACGGTCCCAGCGTGGCGTTCAGCGTGTTCTCGCCGTCGAGCTGCGCGTGGTCCTGAGCCAGGGTGGTCGACAGGTCCCAGTCCCAGCCCGCCGTCTCGCCCCGCGCGCCGAAGCTGCTCTGGAAATCCAGTTCGAAGATCCGGCGCAGCGCGTTGAAACCGTCGGGATAGACCTCCGGCAGCGAGTTGCGGTTCAGCGGCCGTCCCGCCGTGACGCCCGTGACCGGCGCGAGGTTCGGCAGGAAGCTGCCGGTATTTTTCTTGGACGACCGATGGCTGAGCGTCCCGGAGGCGTAGAGCTTGAGATCCCGCCACGGCAGTTCGGCGTTGTAGGACGCCGCCAGGATGTCCTCCTCGCCCGGCCCATAGCTCCTGCCCCAGAAGTAGCGGTCGGCCGTGGCGTCGCGCGGATCGGGCGTCACCGTGGTCACGCCGTTCACGGTGCTGACCGTGGGCTGGTAGATGTACTGGGCGCGCGAGGGGACGGACCGGCTGGCGGCCTCGTTGTTCTTCCAGTTCAAGGCCAGATGCAGGAAGCCGCCGTTGTCGCCCAGCGGCCGTCCCCAGTTCAGCGTCGCCGATCGAGTGTCGCCATCGCCGAGATAGTTCTGCCCGCCGGTGTAGCTGAACGAGCGCTCGTCGACGTCGTCCTTGAGGATGATGTTCACGACGCCAGCGATCGCGTCCGAGCCGTACTGCGCCGAGGCGCCGTCGCGCAGCACCTCGATCCGCGCGATGGCCGAGGCCGGAATGAAGTCGAGATCGACCGGAACACCGCCGCGCCCCACGCGCGCCAGATTGTTGATCAGCGCCGTGGTGTGGCGGCGCTTGCCGTTGACCAGGAACAGAGCCTGGTCGCCGTTCAGGCCGCGCAGGGTGATGGCGCGCACCGTCCACGAGGTGCCGCCGCCATTGACGCCCGGCAGGTTGAACGACGGGATCAGGGTGTTGAGCACCTCCTTCAGCCCGACCTTGCCGGTGGTCAGCAACTGCTCGCCCCCGATGACGTCGACCGGCGCCGGGCTGTCGGCGACCGTGCGGCGAGCGCCGCGCACGCCGGTGACGATCACGCCCTCGACGGCGTTGGCGCCCTCGGAGTCCGCGACCGCGGCCGGAGCCGCCGCCGTGGTTTCGGCAGCTTGGCCGGGTCCCGCGATGGCGGCGACCGAGGCGCAGGCCAAAAGCGCGGCGCGCCATCGAGACGTGTTGAAGCGTTCAGGCAAGATCAAAGAACTATCCCCCACCCGCTCCCGCGGGCGTTCCATGGTCATCGGCGTTCGGCTCCGCCCCTTGGAGCGTCGACACGGCGACCATGGCGCGGGGCGGCCAACCTCGCGATGGAGTATTTCTCTGAGCAAAATCAGAGTTTTATATATCTTTTGTCATCATAAGACGCTTGAGGCGCGCGCATATCCGCGAAGGCGACTTGTCTTGGGCGAGGCGATCGCGCACAAAATCCCAGTAAATTTATAGAGTTTCGATCATGGACCGCTCTCCAACGCCGATCATCGCCGTCGTCGGGGCGGGCTTCAGCGGGGTCATGACCACCCTCAACCTGCTGGCGCGAAGCCGCGCGGCGAAGGTTCTGCTTTTCGAAAAGCGCGCGCCCGTGGGTCTCGGCGCCGCCTATTCGACCCACAATCCGAGCCACAAGCTGAATGTGCGGGCGGGCAATATGAGCGCTTGGCCCGATCGCCCGGATCACTTCGTGACCTGGCTTGCCGGTCAGGGCCTGGACGTCGGTCCCGGCGGCTTCGCCAGTCGCGCCGACTATGGCCGCTATCTTCAGGCGCAGATCGCGGAGATCGCCGAAGGCCCCGAAGGCCTGGGTCGCCTCGTCGTCAATCCGGATGCGATCGTCGGCGTCGCGCCTTCAGGGCAAGGCTGGCGGCTGACCACGGCCCTTGGCCGGCGCTACGACGCGGACGCGGTGATCCTGGCTTTGGGCAATCCGCCGCCCTCGCGGCCGCAAGGCGTCGATGAGGCCGTCGCCGCGTCAGAAGCCTATATCGCCGACCCCTGGCGATGGCGCGCCAGCGAATTGCCGGAAGGCTCGGTCATGCTGATCGGCACGGGCCTGACCATGGTCGATGTCGCCCTGTCGCTGGACGACGCCCAGCCGGGCCGTCCGATGCTGGCCTTGTCGCGGCGAGGCCTGGCGCCGCTGCGCCACAAGGGCGCGCCGAGCCCCTGCCCCGCGCCGCCGAGCGACCTGTCGCCGGTGGCGCTGATAACCTGGCTGAAGCACGCCGCGCGCGAGCGCGGTTGGCGCACGGCGGTCGACGCCGTCCGCCCCGTGACCCAGGCGTTGTGGCGAAGCTGGTCATCGCGCCGCCGGCAGGCGTTTCTGCGCCATGCCCGACCCTTCTGGGACATCCACCGACACCGCCTGGCTCCGGAGGTCGCCGACCGCATCGACGCCATGCTGGCCAGCGGCCAACTGGTGATCGCCGCCGGCAAGATCCGTGAAATGCGCGTCGACGCCGACGGCCATGCGATCTGCAAGTACCGCGCGCGGGGCGGCAAGACGGGCTACGCCTTTCGGGCCGTCCGGGTGATCAACTGCACGGGGCCCACCGGCGATATCCTCGCCGCCAGCGATGACCTGGTGCGCGATCTCGTCCGGCAAGGCCTGGCGCGCCCCGACCCGCTGGGACTTGGGTTCGATCTGGACGACGACAATCGCCTGCGAGACGCCACGGGCCAGCCTAGCGCGCGCCTCTTCGCCGTGGGTCCCTCGACCCGCGCGGCCCATTGGGAGATCATCGCCGTGCCGGACATCCGGGGACAGGCGGCCGCGGTCGCGCAGACCGTTCTCGCCGATCTCGACCGCTAAAGCGCCAGGGCGGCGGCGTGAACCAGCTGGGCCAGCTTGTCGATGGCCGAATGGGGCGAGGCGTTGACCCGCTGGACGTAGGCGACATCGGGCAGCGGCGGCAGGCGATTGCCGGCCAGTGGCGTTCGCTCGGGCAAGAACAGCGCGGTGCGGCAGGTCACGGCCAGACCCGCCTGCACCGCCGCCCGGAGGGCCGACAGGCTGGGCGTCTCCATCGCCACGCGATAGGGCCGGCCATCCCGCTCGAGCGCGGCCAAGGCCGCGTCGCGGAACCGGCAGGGCGTCTCCAGAATGGCGATCGGCAGCACGGCGCTTTCGGCCAGCGCGGCCTCGCCATGCCAGACCATCGGCGTCACCTGGACCGCGCGGGGGTCATCGGCCGCCCCCATGCAGAGCACGACGTCGAGACGATCGGCCTCGAGCAGCCCGAGCAGCTCGGGCGAGCCGGCCACGCGGACATGCAGTTGCGTATCGGGATTGAGGCTGGCGAACCTGGCCAGCACGCCCGACAGCAGGGTTTCGGCGAAGTCCTGCACCAGGCCCACGCGCGCCGGGCCCGCCAAAGCGTCGCCGGTCAGCGCCACGACGGCCTTATCGTTCAGAGCCAGGATTTCACGGGCACGGGGCAATAGCGCCTGACCGGCCGGCGTCAGGATCAGCCGCCGCCCTTCTCGGTGGAAGAGCGGCGTCAGCACCGTCTCCTCAAGCCGTTTCATCTGCAGGCTGAGCGCCGACTGGGTGACGAACACCTTTTCGGTCGCGCGCAGCATCGAGCCGGAGTCGACGATCGCGACGAAGCTTCGCAGCAATTCGGTCGGCAGGTTGGTGACCATCCGCGCCCTCTTGAGATTTGCTAATAAGACCCGTGAGGATAAGTCTATTGATCGAGTAGGAATTAGGCGTCCTTCTTTGGACCCGCGACGAACACGTCGCAACGGTTTCCAGCGAAGGACAGACCCAGTGTCTCTGGCGACGACCTACAGAATTTCTGAAGCCAGGCCATGGCGGTGGCCAAGCCTGTCGCGCGCCCGCTGGCTTTCGCCCGTGGCCCTTTTGCTCTTGTGGGAGCTCGGAGCGCGGATCGGCGTGATCCCGCCGCGCATCCTCGCCGCGCCCTCCACTGTCCTGGAGACTTTCTGGAGCCTGACCGCGTCCGGCGAGCTCCCCAGGAACCTCGCCGTCTCTCTGGCGCGGGCGGGCGCGGGTCTGTCGATCGCGCTCGTCGTCGCCGTGACGCTGGGCCTGGTCTCGGGCCTTTCCCGCTGGGGCGAGACGCTGGTCGACCCGGTGATGCAGATCAACCGGACCATTCCGGTCCTGGCTCTGACGCCGCTGTTCATCGTCTGGTTCGGCATCGGCGAGACGCCCAAGATCGCTCTGATCGCGGTCTCCGCCACCTTCCCTCTGTACCTCAACCTCTTTTCCGGCATCCGCGGGGTCGACGTGCGGTTGGTGGAGGCGGCGCGCAGCTTTGGCCTTCGGGGCTGGAGCCTGGTGCGGGAAGTGATCCTGCCCGGCGCCCTGCCCTCGTTCTTCGTCGGCCTGCGCTACGCCCTGGGCGTCTCGGTGCTGGTGCTGGTGATCTCCGAGCAGATCAACGCTCAAGCGGGCCTTGGCTACCTCGTCAACAACGCCCGCGACTTCATGCGCACCGACATCATCGTCGTGTGCCTCGTCGTCTACGCCCTGCTCGGCCTCGGCGCCGACACCCTCGTTCGCACGCTGGAGCGCAAGGCGCTGGCGTGGCGTCCTAGCCTCGTGGAGCAATGACCATGGCCGCCCTTCAGCCGCGCCTTCGCTCGACCGCCGCCGCGTCTGGCGTCGAGCCGGCGGTTCGCCTGCGCAACTTCATGCGCCGCTTCGGCGACAATACCGTCATCGATGGCCTGAACCTGTCGATCGCGCCCGGCGAGTTCGTCGCCCTGCTCGGCGCCAGCGGCTCGGGTAAGACCACCTTGCTGCGCACGCTGGCGGGCCTGGACGCCGTCGGCGACCAGGACGTCCACACGCCGGATGCGCGCGCCGTGGTCTTCCAGGACGCGCGGCTGCTGCCGTGGAAGAAGGTCTGGCGTAACGTCGCGCTCGGCCTCTCGGGCGGGAATGTCCGGTCCCGGGCCGAGGCGGCCTTGAAGGAGGTGGGCCTCGGCCACCGCCTGGACGCTTGGCCCGCCACTCTGTCCGGCGGCGAGGCCCAGCGCACGGCCCTGGCGCGGGCCCTGGTCCGCGAACCCGGTCTCCTGCTGCTCGACGAGCCCTTCGCGGCACTCGACGCCCTGACCCGCCTGAAGATGCACGACCTCGTCCTGTCGCTCTGGCGCGAGCATAGCCCGGCCGTTCTGCTCGTCACCCATGATGTGGACGAAGCCGTCGCCTTGGCCGACCGCGTTCTGGTGCTCGACAAGGGCCGGATCGCCGCCGAGGAGCAGATCACGCTGGAGCGTCCACGCGCGCCGGACGCTCGCTTTCAGGCGATCCGACGGCGCCTGCTGGGGCATCTGGGCGTCGAGGCCGCGCCGACCCAGGGCGAGGGACATCTGGTCGCCTTCCCCACCGGCGAGGTGGTGCTGTGAACGCGCCGGTCCGCCGCTTCGAACCGCAGGCCAGCCTGCCAGACCTCGACGCTATCCTGCCCGAGCTCACCCGAGCCTTCGCCGCCACGGCCGCCCTGCATGATCGCGAGGCCAGCTTTCCGGCCGAGAACTTCAGGCTGCTTCACGAGGCCGGCCTCCTGGCCCTGACGGCGCCAGCGCGGCTCGGCGGACTGGAAGCAGACCTGCCGACCGCCTTGAAGGTCGTCTCGGCGGTGGCGCGCGGCGAGCCGGCCACGGCGTTGGTCCTGGTCATGCAGTACCTGTTCCATGCCTCGGTCGAAGGCCGCTCGGGCTGGCCCGAGCACCTCAAGAAACGCGTGATCGACGAGGCCATCGAGCACGGCGCCCTGATCAACGCCCTGCGCGTCGAGCCCGACCTGGGCACGCCCGCCCGCGGCGGCTTGCCGGCGACGATCGCCCGCCGCACGCCAGAGGGCTGGCGGATCAGCGGACGCAAGATCTACTCGACCGGTTCGACCAACCTGACCTGGTTCGTGGTCTGGGCGCGCAGCGACGACGCCGAGCCGCTGGTCGGCGGCTGGCTGGTCCGCGCCGATACGCCGGGGGTGGTGATCGAGGAGACCTGGGACCACCTGGGTCTTCGCGCCAGCGCCAGCCATGACGTGGTGTTCGAGGACGTCCTGGTCCCGCTGGACCACGCTCTGGACCCGCAACCGCTGGGCGCGCCGCCGCCCTACCCGGCCAGCTTCGCGGCGTGGTCGTCCGTGCTGACCTCGGCCATATACGACGCGGTGGCGCGCGCGGCGCGCGACTGGCTGGTCGCCTTCCTGATCGAGCGCAAGCCGGCCAACCTCGGCGCTTCGCTCTCGACCCTGCCGCGCTTCCAGGAAGCCGTCGGCGAGATCGACGGCCTGCTGCTGTCCAACCGCGTCCTGCTCGACACCGCCGCGCGCGGCGAGGTCGGCGGCGTGGAGGCCAGCCTGGTCAAGCACCTGGTCACCGAGAACGCGATCACGGTCGTCGAAAAAGCGCTGAAGCTGACCGGCAATCCGGGCCTGACCCGCGCCAACCCGCTGGAGCGGCACCATCGCGACGTGCTGTGCGGTCGGGTCCATACGCCCCAGGCCGACGTCGTCCTGACCAGCGCCGGTCGGGCCGCCTTCGCGAGCGTCGCGACATGAGCCGCATCGTCGTCGCCAGCCAGTTGCCGGAGGTGTTCAACAGCGTCTTCGCCCAGCACGTGGCGGACGCCGACATCGTGGCGGTGCCGCCTGGCCTGACCGCGCCCTTGCCGCCGAAGGCCAAGGTGCTGGTCGCCGCGCCGTTCCGAAAGGCGGGCGGGACCCTGCCCGACCAACCGCCGCCGGGCTGGCCGTTCGACGTGCGCTGGGTGCAACTGGTCTCGGTCGGCATAGACTTCTATCCGCCTTGGCTGTTCGAAGGGCCGGTGGTCACCTCGGCGCGCGGCTCGTCCGCAATCGCCCTGGCCGAGTTCGCCCTGGCCGCCATCCTGGCGGAGGCCAAGCGCCTGCCCGACATCTGGATCGACACCGCCGAGCGCTGGGCGCCGCAACAGCTGAAGCTGGTCTCGGGCTCGACCCTGGGTCTGGTCGGCTTCGGCGCGATTGGCGAGGCCCTGGCGCCGCGCGCCCAGGCGCTGGGGATCAAGGTGCTGGCGGTCCGCCGCTCCGACGCGGCGATCCCCGTCCCTGGCGTGGAGCGCGTCGCGGATCTCAAGACCCTGTTCGAGCGCAGCGATCACGTCGTGCTGGCCGCCCCCGCGACGCCGCAGACCGAGCGGATCGTCAACCGCGACCTCCTGCTTCACGCCAAGCCCGGCCTGCATCTGATCAACATCGCCCGCGGCGCGCTGATCGATGACGAGGCCCTGCTGTCGGCGCTGAACGACGGTCGCGTCGCTCGCGCCAGCTTGGACGTGACCCATCCCGAGCCGCTGCCGGAAGGCCATCCCTTCTACGGCCATCCTCGAGTTCGGCTGTCGCCGCACACCTCGGTGCACACGCCCGACACCCGCATCAATCTGGCGACCCAGTTCGCCGAGAACCTGGCCCGCTTCCGGACCGGCAAGCCCCTGGCGGGCGTCGTCGACCTGTCGCGCGGCTATTGAAGGACATCGCGCCATGACAGCCATCCCGTCGCCCAGGGCCTTCCAGCCCGGCGCGCCGCATCCCGCCAAGATCGAGACGGTGCTGCCCGAGTTCGGCTCGCGCGAGATCCCCCGCCAGCCGACGATCGAAGCAGAGAGGCTCTATCGCAAGCAGCGGCTGGCCGCCTCGTACCGCCTGTTCGGCCGCTACGGCTTCGACATGGGCGGCGCGGGCCACATCACCGCCCGCGATCCCGAGCTGACCGACCACTTCTGGGTCAATCCGTTCGGCGTGCACTTCTCGCGGATCAAGGTCTCGGACCTGATGCTGGTCAGCCATGCGGGCGAGATCGTCCAGCCGCCCGCCAAGGTCCCCGCCCGCCTGAACCGAGCGGCCTTCGCCATCCACTCCCAGCTGCACGAGGCGCGCCCGGACGTCATCGCCGCCGCTCACTCGCACTCGCTGTATGGCAAGGCCTGGTCGGCGCTGGGCCGTCTGCTGGATCCGTTGACCCAGGACTCGGCCGCCTTCTACGAGGACCACGCCCTGTTCGAGGCGTTCTCCGGCGTCGTGCTCGACACCAGCGAGGGCAAGAAGATCGCCCAGGCCCTGGGCCCGAAGAAAGCGGTGATCCTGCAGAACCACGGCATCCTGACCGTCGGCCAATCGGTCGAGGCCGCCGTGTGGCGCTATCTGGCGCTGGAGAACGCCTGCCAGGCCCAGTTGCTGGCCGAGGCGGCCGGTCCCACCAAGCCGATGCCGCCCGAGGTCGCCAAGCACACGGCCGGTCAGGTCGGTACGGAAGTCGGCGGCTTCTGGGCCTTCCAGCCGTACTGGGAGATCGTCGCCGAAGAAGAGCCGGATCTGTTCGACTGATGGCCGGCTTTTCCCTTTCCCGCCGCGACCTGATGACCGGCGGCCTGTCGATCGCCGGCTTGTCGATCACCGGCCTAACCGCCTGCTCGCCCCGGAAGGACGCCAAGTCTGGCGACCTTTCGAACCTGACGCTGCGCGTGGCGACCTATCGCGGCAATCCCGAGAGCTTCTTCACCGAAGCCGGCGTCGCCGAGCCGCCCTACAAGTTGGCCCGCAGCCAGTTCGCGGGCGGCAACCTGATCGTCGAGGCGATCAATGCGCGGGCGCTCGATTTTGGCGGCATGAGCGAGATCCCACCGATCTTCGTGGCCGGTCATCCGGGCAATCAGGTGCGGATCGTCGGGGTGCTGCGCGGCGACGTGAACAACCAGGTCGTGCTGCTGCCCAAAGGCTCGCCGGTTAAGGACTTCAGCCAGCTCAAGGGCAAGCGCATCGGCTATGTGAAGGCCACGACCTCGCACTACATCCTGCTGCGCCTGCTGGAAAAGGCGGGCCTCGCCTGGAGCGACATCACGCCCGTGGCCCTGTCGCCGCAGGACGGCCTGGCGGCCTTCCAGAGCGGCGCGCTCGACGCCTGGGTCATCTATGGCGTGATCGTCTATCAAGCGCGGGAAGCCGGCGCCCGGGTCCTGACCACGGCCCAAGGAATCCTCTCCGGCAACTATCTGATCGCCGCATCCAAGGACGCGCTGGACGACCCCGCGCGACTGGCCGCGATCGGCGACTATGTCCGCCGTTATCGCAAGGTGTTCGACTGGATCAACGCGGACGGCGTGCGCTGGGCGCGGGTTCGGGCCCAAGCCACGGGCATCAAGCAAGCGTACTACGAGCAGGAATTCCGCGAACGCAGCACCGCTTCGATCCTGGAGCCGATCAGCGACGCGGCGATCGCCTCCCAGCAGGCCGTGGCTGACACCTTCGCCGCCGCGAAGATCATTCCGGCGCGCGTCGAGGTCAAACCGCTATGGGACGACCGCCTCACGTCTTACCTGAAATAGAATGAGAAACTTGAATATAGATCATCAGCATTGACGATTTAAGCAAATCTGTCCGCTCGAGGATTTTATATTCATTGAGGAGCGATCAAGCAGATGCACAATCCCTATTAAATAAATCGGGGATAAATATGCACCATCGCCACCTGCGAAATCTGTTGCTTGTCACCTCCAGCCTGGCCGTGTTCGACGTGGCCGAAGCCGCGGAGCCCACGTCCGCCTTCGACGGCGCGGCGCCCGCCGTCGAGCAGGTGATCGTCACCGCCGAACGGCGCGCGACGGACCTGCAGAAGACCGCCATCGCCATCTCGGCCTTCGGCCAGCAGGTGTTGGCGGATCGCAAGATCGACAACATCCGCGACCTGTCGGGCCAGATCCCGAACCTGTCGATCAGCCGCGTCACGATCAGCCACACCACCCAGACCTACGCCCTGCGCGGCGTCGGCGAGGCCGATCCGATCCAGGAGCCGGTGCTGGCCGTCTATGTCGACGACGTCTACATCCCGCGCCAGATCGGCTCGATGGTCGAGTTCAACGACCTGGAGCGGATCGAGGTCCTGCGCGGCCCGCAAGGCACGCTCTATGGCCGCAACTCCAGCGCCGGCGCTCTTCGCGTCATCACCCGCGATCCGGGCCAGACCCCGCGCGCCAAGGCCGAGGTGGGCCTGGGCGACTACGGCGCGGTCGATGTCCGCGCGCTGATCGAGGGGCCGCTGGTCCAGGACAAGCTCGCCGGCAGCTTCTCGTACATCCACCACAAGCGCGACGGCGTCACCTTCGACCCGACGCTGAACCACGACGTCAACCGCATCGATCTCGACGCCTTCCGGGCCAAGCTGCGCTGGACGCCGACTGACCGGCTGGACGCCCTGCTGACGGTGAACGCCCTGCGCGACCGCAGCGACACCCGCGCCTATATCCCCGTCAATCAGCCGGGCGGCGTCTTCCGCAAGGATCGTTCGTATTCCGAAGTCGAGCCCGTCCAGCATCTCGACCAGGCCAGCATCGCGCTGCGCGTGCAGTATGAGCTGACCAACCAGCTGAAGCTCAAGTCGATCAGTTCCTACGGCGGCTTCAACCTCAATCCCGTCGCCTACGATAACGACGGCGAGGCGGCGCTGATCCAGAAGAACCTGATCCACTACAACGACCAGTACGCCACCCAGGAACTGCAGCTGAACGGCGACTTCGGCGCGCTGACCTTCACGAGCGGCCTTTTCTATCTGCACGAACGTTTCTTCGTGCAGCGTGACGGCTACAGCCGCCGCAACGCCCAGGCGACCGATCCGACGGTCACGCCCGGCAACTACAACTTCGCCCGGGCGCACAACATCACCAATACGGACGCCTACGCCGTGTTCGGCGAGGCGACCTGGAAGGCGACCGAACGGCTATCCCTGACCGGCGGCCTGCGCTGGACCAACGAGGAGAAGGCATTCGTCTTCGACAACAAGGGGCTGAACCTGGCGGGCCAGGTCGTGTCGCAGTCGATCAAGGGCAAGGCCGACAAGATCTGGTCGGCGATCACGCCCAAGGTCTCGGCGCAGTTCCAGTGGACGCCAGACATCCTGCAGTACGTCAGCTATTCGCAGGGCTTCAAGTCGGGCGGCTTCGACAATCGCGCCACGCGCCTCGACCTGGCCACCCTGCCCTTCTCGCCGGAGCACGTGACCACCTACGAGACGGGTCTGAAGAGCCAGCTCTTCGACCAGCGCCTGCGGGCGAACCTCGCGGCCTTCTACAACGACTATCAGGACCTGCAGGTCTCGTTCTACGACCCGGCCTATGTCGGCAGCCGCCGGGGCAACGCCGGCAAGGCCCACACCTATGGCGTCGAGCTCGAGACCGACGCGCGCCCGACCGAGCGCCTGGGCGCTCAGTTCAGCGTCGGATGGCTTTACGCGATCTATGACGACTACAAGGGCGCCGGCGGCGCGGGCGTCAACGCAGACGGCAATCGCCTTTTGAACTCGCCGCGCTGGAGCGTCTCGGGCGGCCTGACCTACGATCCGGCGCTCGACATTCCGGGCTCACTGCGTCTTGGCCTCAACGCCCAATGGCAGAGCGGCATCGTCACCAGCGCCACGCCGGCCGCCGGCGGCCAGAACAACATACCCGCGCAAGGCTTCCTGAACGGCGTGGCGACCTGGACCACGCCCGACCCGCGCTGGGCCGTCAGTCTTTCGGTGCGGAACATCCTCAATTCCCAGAAGGCCGTGAGCTCCACCTACACGCCGTCCACCGGGATCTACTACCTCAACTTCCCGGATCCTCGGACCTACCTCGTCACCCTCAAATACGCGCTGTGATCCATGAGCCAGCATCGCCCCCATCGCCTGTCCGACTTCGTCGCCGACCTCTCCGCGCTGCTGGATCGCACCGACGACGAGGCGGTTATCCTGCGCGAGGGCGGCGCCCTGCTGGCCGAACTCGTGGCCCAGGACGACTGGCTGCCCGAAGCGCAAAGCCTGCCGGATCCTACGCGCTACCAGCAGTATCTGCTGCATCGCGACCCGGCCGCGCGGTTCTCGGTGGTCAGCTTCGTCTGGGGACCGGGGCAAGCCACGCCGGTTCACGACCATACGGTCTGGGGCCTGATCGGCGTCCTGCGCGGGGCCGAGCTGTCCCAGGCCTATGAGCGCACGAATGGCGCGCTGAAGGCCTTGGGCCGGGTTCACCGTCTGGAGCCCGGTCAGGTCGAAGCCGTCTCGCCGACCGTCGGCGACATACACCGCGTCGCCAACGCCTTCGAGGATCGGACCTCGATCAGCATCCACGTCTATGGCGCCGACATCGGGACGGTGAAGCGCTCGACCTACGACGCCGAGGGCAAGCCCAAGACCTTCATCTCCGGCTACGCCGACGTTCCGCCGCCTCTACTGTTCGATCGCGCCAGCGCCCTGGCCTATGGAGCCGCCGAATGACCCTGCCCCTGATCACGCCGCACGAGGTGCGCCGCGACCTGATCGCCCGGCGCGAAATCGCCCTCTTGGACCTGCGCGAGGAGGACCCGTTCGCCAAGGCCCATCCGCTGTTCGCCTCACAGCTGCCTCTAAGCCGGCTGGAGATCGAGATCCTCGATCGCGTCCCCCGCAAGGCGACCAAGATCGTGCTCTACGATGACGCCGAGGGGCTGGTGGCGCCAGCGGCCGAGCGGCTGGCGGCGCTGGGCTACACGAACGTTCACGCCCTGCAAGGCGGCCTCGCCGGCTGGCGGGCGGCCGGCTACGAGCTGTTCCAGGACGTCAATTCCTACAGCAAGGCGTTCGGCGAGCTGGTCGAGGCGCGACGCCACACGCCCTCGCTTCCGGCCCAAGAGGTCAAGGCGCGGATCGACGCCAAGGCTGACCAGGTCATCCTCGACGCGCGCCGCTTCGAGGAATACGCCACCATGAGCATCCCGGGCGGCATCAGCACGCCGGGCGCGGAGCTGGTGCTGCGGGCGCGCGAACTGGCGCCGGACCCGTCCACGACCATCATCGTCAACTGCGCTGGCCGCACGCGCAGCCTGATCGGCGCCCAGTCGCTGGTGAACGCGGGGCTGCCCAACCCCGTCTTCGCCCTGCGCAACGGCACCATCGGCTGGACCCTGGCCCAGCAGACGCTCGAGCATGGCCAAAGCCGCAAGTTCCCCAGCGTGGGCGAGCAGACGCTGGAGGAAGCCCGCGCTCGCGCCCGCGACGTGGCCTATCGCGCTGGCGTGCGCAGGGTGGACGCCCAAGGGCTGGCCGATCTGGCCAAGGACATCGACCGCACCCTCTATCGCTTCGATGTCCGGACGCCCGACGAATACGTCGCCGGCCACATCCCCGGCTTCCGCTCCGCGCCCGGTGGCCAGCTCGTCCAGGAGACCGATGTCTTCTCGCCGGTCCGGGGCGGCCGCATCGTGCTGGCCGATGACCTCGGTCCCCGCGCGGACATGACCGCCTCGTGGCTGGCTCAACTGGGCTGGGAGGTCTACGTGCTGGAAGACGGCTTCGATGGCGCTCTGGAGCGCGGGACCTGGACGCCCAGCCTGCCCGCCCTCCCCGAGGTCGAGACCATCTCGCCGCGCGACCTGGCCCAGGCCATCGCCGACGAGGCGGTCGTGGTGGTCGACCTGGCGCCCAGTCCGGTCCACCGCAAGGGCCACGTCCCAGGGGCCTGGTTCGCGATCCGCGCCCAGCTCGATGTCGCCGTGACCCAGGTCCCACCGAACAAGACCATCGTCCTGACGTCTCCCGACGGCGCCCTGGCGACCCTGGCCGCGCCTGAGCTGGAAGCCCTCACCGATCGACCGATCCGAGTTCTGGCCGGCGGCACGGAGGCTTGGATCGCCGCGGGTCGCGCTCTGGAAACGGGTCTGACCCGCGCCGCCAACGCCCCGACGGATATCTATAAGCGCCCCTACGAGGGCACGGACAACGCCGCCGAAGCCATGCAGGCCTATCTCGACTGGGAGTTCGGCCTGGTCGACCAGCTGGCCCGCGACGGCACGCACGGCTTCTACGTGATCTGAGGCCAGCGATGACCCTGCAACTCTATTTCGCGCCCGGCTCCTCATCCCTCGCGCCCCTCGTGGCGCTGGAGGAGCTCGACATCCCCTATGTCGGCCACCGCCTGGACCTAGCCGCCGGCGATCAGCGCAAGCCGGAATACCTGAAGGTCAATCCTCGCGGTCGCGTGCCGACCCTTGTGGTCGACGGCCAGCCGGTGACCGAGGTCCTGGCCATTCTGACCTACCTCGCCCATCGCTACCCCCACAGCGAGCTCCTGCCGCTAGCCGACCCGCTGAAACTGGCCAAGGCCTACGAGGTGATGAGCTGGTTCGCCAGCACGGTGCACGTCGCCTTCGCCCAAATCGCGCGGCCGGAGCGCTACGCCGACGACGAAGCGACCAAGGCCGCGCTGGCGACGCCTGGGGAAGCCCGGTTCGCGCGCACCCTGGCCGACATCGAGCGCCTGGCCCAAGGTCCCGGACCTTGGCTGCTGGGCGATGGCTTCAGCGTCGTCGACGCCTACGCCCTGGTCATCTGGCGCTGGGCCGAGCGCCGGTCGATCGACACCGCCCTTTATCCAGCTTGGAGCGCCAAGGCCGCCCGCGCCTTCGCGCGCCCCTCGGTCGTCCGCGCCTTGCGAAAGGAGGCCGCGCCCGTCACCGCCTGATGAGCCTTGCTCATAACCCGCCTCAGAACTCCTCGCTCATCGTCGAGCGAGCCACGCCCTAACATTCACCCCACCCCATTGGAGAACGCCATGAGCGTCGAATTCATCGGTTTCATCGGCACGCAACACGCCTCCGAGATCCACCCGCCGACCGGTCCAGCCATCGACGTGGCCTATGTCGAGAAGACCGCCCGCGTGCATGAGGACGGCGGCTTCGACCGCGCGCTGGTCGCCTTCCACTCGACGGGTCCGGAAAGCCAGCTGGTCGTGGCGCACGCCGCCTCGGTGACCAAGCGGCTGAACTTCATGATCGCTCACCGGCCCGGCTTCACCCAACCGACCCTGGCCGCGCGGCAGCTGGCGACCCTGGACCACTTCACCGGCGGTCGCGTGGCGGTGCACATCATCACCGGCGCCTCGGACGAGGAGCTCGCCAAGGACGGCGACCACCTGACCAAGGACGAGCGTTACGCCCGCACCAGCGAGTACCTGGACATCGTCCGCGCCGAGTGGACCGGCGACAAGCCGTTCGACTACGAGGGCAAGTATTACAAGGTCGACCAGGGCTTTGGCGCGGTGAAGCCGCTACAGGCGCCGCACATTCCGATCTATTTTGGCGGCTCGTCGGAGGCGGCCATTCCGGTCGCCGGCAAGCACGCCGACATCTTCGCGCTGTGGGGCGAGACCCAGGCCCAGGTGCGCGAGACGATCGCCCGCGTGCGCGCCGCCGCCGCCAAGCACGGTCGCCAGGTCCGCTTCTCGCTGTCGCTGCGCCCGGTGATCGCCGACACGGAAGAAGCCGCCTGGAAGCGCGCCGACGAGATCGTCGAGCGCACCAAGGCCCTGCGTGAAGCGGCCGGCCTGCCGACCAGCGGCCATCGCCCGCCCAACGCCGGCTCGCAGCGCCTGCTGGACGCCGCCGCCCAGGGCTCGCGACTCGACAAGCGCCTGTGGACCGGCGTCGCCGCCGTCACCGGCGCGCAAGGCAACTCCACCGGTCTGGTCGGCACGCCCGAGCAGGTCGCCGAGAGCCTGCTGGATTACTACGACCTGGGGGTCTCGACCTTCCTGATCCGGGGCTTCGATCCGGTCGAGGACGCCATCGGCTATGGCCGCGACCTGATCCCGCTGGTCCGCCAGCGGGTCGCCGAGCGTGACGCCAACCCGACCGCCGTGGCGAGCTGAGCCATGGCCTATGACGCCGCCTCGCCATCGCGGTCCGCCGCGCCAGCCCAGGCCGATTTCCCAAAGCAGGCTGACTTTAAGGAGGTCTTGGCCCACTTGGCGGGCGGCGTCGCCATTATTTCCTGCTGGGATGGAGACACCCCGCGCGGCTTGCTCGTCAGCTCGATCACGGGGCTCTCGGTCGAGCCGCCCCGCTTCCTGTTCTGCGTCCGCAAGGAGGCGGGGTGCCACGACGCCTTGGCGGCCGCGGCCGAGTGCGGCGTGACCCTGCTCAGCGCCGACGACCAGGACGAAGCCTGGCGCTATGCCAGCTCCGCTCGCGCCTCGGAACGCTTCTCGCCTGAACGCTGGCGGCTGTCTCAGGAGGCTCCGCCCACCTATCTGGGCGGCCTCGCTCGCGCGCATTGCGTCATCGACAGCGTCGCCGACGCCGGCACGCACTCGATCCTGATCGTCACCGCGAAGGAGAGCACGCTCTCCCCCGCCCGACCGCTCGTGGCCTGGAACAGGGGCTTCCTTTAGCGTCCCGCGGGAGCGCAAGACAGTTCGACCGCAGCGCACCATCAGCCGACCCTGCCTCCCCTCCAAAAAGGCGACGCTCAGCACGACTGGCACAGGAGCGCCCGGTCATTCGACCGGGCCAGGCTCCAGACCGTTGTAAAGCAGGTTGAGTACGACAGCGGACAAGGTGGCCAGCACGACACCCGAGTCCAATAGCGGCGACCGATGCCACTTTCGCCATCGCGACTGCCGTCGTCGAAGCGTCGCGTACAGCCAACATCCTGCTGCCGGTGCCATCGACGATCGAGCGGGCGGGTATCGCCGGCCACGCCCGCGCGTGAAAGCACGCCGCAACGCTGAGCTGGTCGGTCGCGACGAAGACCGACAGTGTTCGCGATATCGTCGAGCGCCCGCACGTCGCGCGGCGTTCGGCATTTTCTCAAAATGCCGGAACCAAGGCCCATCCCAACCGGCGTCAACGGTTCGTGCGGAAAGGACGATTGTCGCTCGAAGACAGAATGAGCGAGCCTTGTGAGGCTCTTAAACGAGCGCGGAACTTGGCGCTGAAGGCTAACCTTGGCATCTCACGGGAGCGGAATGTTCACGTCCGCTATCAGACCGGGCGTGGTGAGAACCCCGTTAGCGACCAGAGACTTCCCCCGGGCGAAATCCTTCGCCGCGTTGACGCAGTCCAGAGCGATAATCCGTCCTTCGCGAAGATAGACGACCGAAAAGCTCTTGGTCGCGGGATCCCCGCGAACGACCTCGACATCGAAGCCGTCCGATAACCCGACGGTCAACAGGCGCAGGTCGAACTGGTTCGACCAGAACCATGGCGGAGCATCATGATCTCGCTCACGCCCGGTCAATTCACATGCGACGGTCAGGGCCTGTTCGTTGGCGTTCGGCACGGACTCTATTCTGACGGCCGTCGGCGAAAACCGAGACTTCCGCGCTGCGCAATCGCCGATGGCGAATACATCGGCCAAGGACGTTCTGCAGCGATCGTCGACCAGCACGCCATTGGTCCCGAGCGCCCCGGCTTGCCGCAAGACCTCGACGGCGGGCGCGACGCCGATGCCGACAATCACGAGATCGGCGGCCAGCCTCTCTCCGGACGCCAGCACAACGCCGTTGACCCTGCCCTCGGCGCCGACCAGACGGCTCACTGTGGAGGCCAGCCGCACATCTACCCCGCGGTCGCGATGTTCCGCTTCGTAGAACCGCGACAGGGTCGGCCCAGCCACCCGCGCCAAAAGTCTGTGCTGAGCCTCGATCAGCGTGACGGACTTATCGAACTTGCGAAGCACCGCGGCCGCCTCCAACCCGATATATCCGCCGCCGATGATCACCACCCGTCGCGCGGCCGGCAGTTCGGACCGCAAAAGATCAACGTCGGCCCGCGTTCGGATTGCATGAACGCCGGCCAGATCGCCCCCCTCGCAATCCAGACGACGAGGTCGTCCTCCCGTGGCCCAGACCAGCGCGCCATAACCGAAGCGCTCGCCGCCCGTGGTCACGACCTGCTTGAGGGTTGGGTCCAGGAAATCGACGCGAGCCCCCAAGACAAGGTCAATCGCGCGATCACGCCAGAACGCCTCGGGCCTCAGGTGCAGCCGCTCGAAGGTCTTGTCGCCGGCCAGATATTCCTTCGACAGCGGCGGTCTTTCGTAGGGCGGCTCCGGCTCGTCGCCGATAATGGCGATCGATCCGGCGAAGCCGTTCTGGCGCAGCGCGATGGCCGTCTGAGCACCGCCGTGTCCGCCGCCCACGATGAGAACGTCATGGAAGCGGGCCATGCCTATTCCTCGGGCGCGACGCGAACCGTCAGCCCCTCCAACGCGGACGACACCGTCAGCTGACAGGACAGGCGGGAATTTTCCCGCCGATAGGCGCTGGCCTCGAGCATGTCGCTCTCGTCCGCCTCGGGCGGCGGCAGGGTCTCTCCGCCGGCCTCGACGAACACGTGACAGGTCGCGCAGGAGCAGGAACCGCCGCATAGCGCCATGATTTCATCGATGCCGGCGTTGCGGATCGCCTCCATCACCGACAACCCGTTCTCGGCCTCGATCGCGCGCTCCTCGCCGTCGCGCGAAATAACGATGATCTTGCTCATCACGGCGCCTCGATACGGGTTGCATTGGCCAGGCCGTCGGGACGGGTCGAGCGCTGGCTCGTGAGCCGTCCGTTGTCACGACCTCCGGCGGCGGGCGCGAATTCGACGATGAAGAGTTCTGGCATAGGCGATTCCTAGGCGTTCGCGCGTTGATCAAGCTGCGTTTGGGCGATAGGGATTAAAACGGTCGGACGACCGAGAGGGACGGCTCAGGTCATGGGACCAGAACGGCCTTGACGACCTCGCCCCGATGTTGGGCGGCGACGGCCGCGTTGATCTCCGACAGCGGGAACGTCTTGATCAGTCGGTCGATCGGGAAGCGGCCGGCCTTGTAGAGCGCGACCAGTTCCGGAATGAAAGTATCCAGATCGCTGTCGCCTTCGATAATCCCGTGGATGCGGTGTCCGTAGGTGATGGCGCTGGCCAGGTTTATCGCGAGCGCGTCCTGCGGGTTCGGCGGCACCCCGACGAGACCCAGCAGCCCATGACTGCCGAGAGAGGCCAGGGCGCTTTCGACGACATGGACACGTCCGCTGGTCTCGAAGGCGAACTCCACGCCATCGGGCCGAATGGCTCGGATCGCGGTCACCACATCGCCCGCGGCGGGGTCGATCACGTGCGTGGCGCCGAGATCAAGCGCGAGGGCTCGACGTTCGGCGATGGGCTCGACCAGGATGATCGTCGCGCAGCCTTGGACGACGGCCGCCATCACCGCGGCCAACCCGACGGGGCCGCCGCCAAAAACGGCCAGCGAGGACCCCGCCGGACAGGCCAGCGAACGCATGACGCCGCCAGCGCCCGTCTGGAAGCCGCAACCGAGGGGGCCCAACAGTTCGATCGGCGCCTCGGGGTCGTCGATCTTCACCAGGTTCCGCTCGAAGGTCAGCGCATGGCTCGCGAAGGAAGATTGGCCAAAGAAATTGGCCGACACCGGCTCTCCGCCGATGCTGAGTCCCGACGTCCCGTCGGCTCGCCGTCCCGAGTAGTTCAGGACGGGGAACGACTGGCAATAGGACGGCAGGCGCTCTTCGCAGCGCGCGCAGTGTCCACAGCTGGAAAAGCTCATCACCACGCGGTCGCCGGGCCGGACCTTGGTGACGCCGGCGCCGACCTGCTCGACCACGCCGGAACCTTCATGACCGAGGATCGCCGGGAGGGCGATCGGGATGAACTGATCGCGCGCGACGAGGTCGGTGTGGCAAAGGCCAACCCCCAAAATCCGCACGAGCACTTCGTCGTCGCGAGGGTTCTCGATGGTGGCCGTTTCAAGCGAGAAATCAGCTCGGGGCGCGCGAGCGACGGCGGCGAGGACGTTCATGGACAGAGCTTTCATGGTTTGGCCGCTGATCAGGACAAGTCCATCACGACGGTCTTGTGTTCGAGATAGGCGTCAAAGACCTCGGAGCCGTTCTCGCGCCCCAAACCCGAGGTCTTCATGCCGCCGAAGGGAAAACCCGGATCGGCGGCGAGGATGCAATTGACGAACACCGTGCCGGCCTCGAGCCGCGCGGCGGCGCGGTGGGCGGTGGCCAGATCGCGCGTCCAGACATGGGCGGCGAGGCCGTAGGCGCTGTCGTTGGCCAGATCCATCGCCTCGTCGAGATCGTCGAATGGGGACGCCGAGAGCACCGGACCAAAGACCTCTTCGCGGGCGATCTCGGCTTCGGGCGGCACATCCCGCAGCAGGGTGGGGGCGAAAAAGTATCCCACGTCGGGCACGACGATATCGGCGCCAGGATGACGCCGCACACCGGCGGCCAGGGCTCGATCGACGAAGCCCGCGACGCGCTCGTGCTGGCGCCGGCTGATCAAGGGCCCGAGTTCGGACGATCGCTCACTGCTAGGGCCAAGCTTCTGGGCCGCGGCGATGGCGGCGACACGATCCAGCACGTCCTCATAGATGGACCGATGAACGTAGAGGCGTGTGCCCGCATAGCAGACTTGGCCGGAATTGAAGAAGCAGCCCATGGCGGCCTGCGCGGCGGCGCGATCAAGGTCGGCGTCCGCGCAGATGATCGACGGCGACTTTCCGCCAAGCTCCAGCGTTACACGCTTGAGGCTGGGAACCGAAGCGCTCAGCACCGCCTGGCCGGTGCGCGTCGAGCCGGTGAACGCCACCTTCGCCACGCCCGGGTGGCTAGCCAGCGCCGCGCCGACCTCCCCCCCGCCGGTGACCACGGACAGCACGCCCGGAGGCAAACCCGCTTCGCGGGCGATTTCTGCGAGGCGCAGCGCCGTCAGCGAGGTTTCGGGGGCTGGCTTGATGATCACCGCGCAGCCCGCCGCCAAGGCCGGCGCGACCTTCCAGACGGCCAGGACCAGCGGGAAGTTCCAGGGCGTGATCGCCGCCACGACCCCCACGGGCTCCCGGCGCGAATAAACGTGATGCTCGCCGGGCGTGGCCGAGAGCGATGCGGTCCGCCCATGCAGCTTGGACGGCCAGCCGGCGTAGGCGCGCATCCAGGCCACGGCGGCCGGAACGTCCACGGCTTCGGCCAAGCTGATCGGCTTGCCGACGTCGAGGGCTTCCAGCGCCGCCAGCCGGGGCAGGTCCGCCTCGATCGCATCGGCGAAGCGGTGCAGGAGTCGCTCGCGTTGCAAGGGCGCGAGACCGCGCCAGGTTGGGTCGCGGAAAGCCTGATTGGCCGCGGCGACCACGGCGTCGATGTCCAAGGCGCTGGCTTGTGGAATTTCGGCGAAGACCCCGCCCGTGCAAGGATCCTCGTCCTCGAACACGGCGCTGACTGGCAGCGGGTCGTCGCCGGCGCGCAGCTTGAGGGCTGGTAGAACCAGGTCTTCGAAACCCTGAATGGTCGTCACCTAACTGGCCTCCCGCCCTCGGCGACGGAAATCGCTGGGCGTCTCTTGGGAAAACTGACGGAACGCGCGCGTGAAATGGCTCTGGTTCTTGAAGCCCAGGCTGTCGGCGATCTGAGCCAAACTCAGCTCCGAGTTGGTGAGCAGATGGCTGGCGCGGTCGAGCTTGGTCTTCATCACGAACTGATGCGGCGTCACGCCCGTGGCCTTGCGGAAAACCCGACAGAAGTGTGACGTCGTCAGGCCGGCGGTCGCCGCAAGGCGCTCCAGCCCGTGATCGTCCTCGGGATGCTCTCGGATCTGGTTCATCACCGTGTGCAGGCGGTAGGCCGAGCTGACCGAGCTGGGAATGACCGGCGCCCCCTGTCCCGAAGCGCCGCGCAGCACGTGGGCCGTCAAGGCGTCGACCAGCGCGCCGACATAACTGTCGCGCTCGTCCGACGCCGGCGCGTAGAGCTCGGAAAGCACTTGGCGGGTCAGGGCCGTCCCGAGCGGATCGGAAAAGGCGAAACGCAGACGGTTGAAGCGGTCCGGTCGGCCGGCGTGTTCGACAAGGCGCGGCGCGAAGCTCAGGGTGACGACGTCGAGTTCGCCATCGACCAGCCAGCGCGACGGCTGGTGCGGCGGCAAGATTGTCGCGTCGCCCGGAATGGAACTTGTCTCGCTCCAGCCATCGCGATCCCAGGTCTTGACCTGAGGCTTGCCGGCGATGTGAACCACGAAGGTTGGAGACGGCAGCGCCGGCAGGGCGTAGCTGCCGACGAAATGTCGCCAGCGACAGAGCTTCCAGCCAGACTGCGCGGAACCAAGTTCAACGTCCGGCGCGCTGGAAAACGCGTCACTGATGATCGCTTCGTTGGTCCACACGTCGGCGCTGGTCATCGTTTCCACCCTCAAGCTGAGACGAGCCTGACCTCAAGGTTCTTGAGCCCGTTGATGAAGTTCGATCGGAATCTTCTGGGCGGCGCAATCAACTCGAAGTGGCGGACCCGTTCGGCCAGGAGGCGGAAGGCGACACGCAACTGCATTTCGGCCAGCCGCGACCCGACACAGACGTGCTGGCCTGTCCCGAAGCCGACGTGCTGGACCGCCCGGCGCGTCACGTCGAAGCGGCCGGCGTCGTCGAAGACGGCCTCATCACGATTGCCCGATGCGTAGAACATCACGACCTTGTCGCCCTTGCGGATCTGTTGGCCGCCCAGCTCTGTGTCGCTCATCGCCGTTCGACGCATGTGGATGACGGGCGTGGCGTGGCGGACCATTTCGGCGGTCGCGGTCGCCAGCAGCCCAGGGTTCTCGCGGATCAGGTTCCATTGGTCGGGGTCGTTCGCGAAAGCCGCCACCGTGTGACTGAGCGAGTTGCGCGTGGTCTCGTTTCCGCCGACCAGCACCAGGATCAGGTTGCCCACGAAGTCGCGGAACGCGATCGGCTCGCCGTCGACCTGGGCGTTGGCCAGCACGCTGGCGATATCGGGGCCAGGCTGGGCGCGGCGCGAGGCGTAAAGCTCTTGAGCGAAGGCGAAGAACGCGCCCAGGATCTCGGCCATCGCCTCCGGCGACTTTCGAAACTCCGGGTCGTCCTCGCCGACAAAGGCGTTCGTCCAGTGATAGAGATCCCGCCACATCTCGGCGGGAACGCCGAGCAGTTCAGCCAGGGTGAGCAGCGGCAAAGGCGCTGACAGCAGCGGCACCAGATCGACCGGCTCGTCGAACGCCACCTCGGACAGCAGCGTGCGGGTCCGCGCCTCGATGCGCGCCTCGATGTCGCCCAGACGCATCGGGGAAAGCGCGGGCATGATCACCTTGCGGTACTGGGT
Source organism: Caulobacter vibrioides OR37 (assembly GCF_000372645.1). Taxonomy (GTDB): domain Bacteria; phylum Pseudomonadota; class Alphaproteobacteria; order Caulobacterales; family Caulobacteraceae; genus Caulobacter; species Caulobacter vibrioides_E. The sequence continues at coordinate 602,654 of NZ_APMP01000001.1, forward strand.
ATGGGTCGGGGGATCGACGGAGATGAACGGTACGCCGACGGAGGAGTCCCCCGCGCCGGTCAGTCCGACCTCGTTCTCGTTGAAGATCCGATGCCCGCCATTCTCATACGCCGACGAAAACAGCTGCGGCTGTCGCGAAACGCTGACGATGTCGGCGTGTCGGGTCAGCGCCCAGAAGCCCGAGCCGTCGCTCTCGGGATTCCAATAGACGGGCGAGGACGCTCTTAGCTCGGCGAATACCGCGTGCGGCATCGCCTCGACATAGAGGTCGGGATTCTTCAAGTCGGGCTGGGTCATGAGCTGGACCGGCGCGGGGTTCATCAGAAGGCCTTGGCGATCGAGACGCCGTAGGTGCGCGGCGTGCCGGGGACGAGGAAGTTGTACGGGAAGCCGGCCCCACGCAGATCCAGGCCGTAGGCATAGACCTTCTTCTCGAACAGGTTGTTGGCCCACCCCTTGACCGTCAGACCGTCCCGCGCCCAGACCAGCGCCAGATTGACCTTCGCGTAGCCGGGCTGCTGCAACTCGGCGTTCACTTGGCCCGTGCCGGCGGCGTTCTTGGCGTTGAACGGGGAGAAGTACTGCCGGCTGAAGTAGTTCACGGTCGGAGAGAGCGTCAGATCGCCGCTGGCCGGATGGGCGAGGGTCCAGTCGAAGCCGAGCTGGACGGTCCAGCGCGGCGCGAACGGCAAGTCGTTGCCCGACAGGTCCGTGCCTTGTAGCGACAGCTCCTTGTATTGAGCGTGCAGATAGCCGGCCGATCCGGAGATGCGGAGATCCGGCGAGACGCGATAGCCGGCCTCGATTTCCGCCCCGTAGATCTCGGACTTCGGGGCGTTGACCAGGAACGACACCGGACCCGGACGCGTGTCCTGAACCTGCTGGTTCGAATAGTCGTAGTAGAAAGCCGCAGCCGACAGCGTCATGCGGTTCTCGGCCAGCCGGCCCTTCAGGCCCAGCTCATAGGCGTTGACCTGCTCGGGCTTGATGTAGGTGATGCCCGCCGACGAGGTGTAGCCGCCGCCGTTAAAGGCCCCCGCCCGATAACCGCGGCTATAGCTGGCGTAGCCCAACAGCCCCGAGTCAAAGGTGTAGCTGAGTGCGAGACGCCCGGTGACCGCGCTCCCGTCGCCGGAAATGTCGTAGTGAGCGTTCGGGTTATAAGCGCAGGTTCCAGGCGCCGTCGGACAGGGAACGGTCGTCGCCAACGGCGTTTGCGCCCCACCGATATTGCCCAGGAACAGGAAGGCGCGACCATCGCGATAGGTGGCGTCGTCACTGGTGTAGCGCGCGCCGGCCGTCAGCACGAGCTTGTCGGAGAGGTCGACATCCGATTGGGCGAACAGCGCCCATGACGACCGCTTTTGACGATAGTGCTGATAGAAGCCGCCGTTGACGCCAGGGCCGAGCGCGCTGGCGATATTGAACGTATTGTCGGTCTTGGTGATGTCCTCGCCATAGAAGCCGCCGGCGACCAGGTTCCACCCCTGTCCTTCGTAGTTAAAGCGGGCTTCCTCGCTGGCCTGACCGAACTTCGAACGCCAGTTGATATCGAGGATATCGATCGGCGCGCCATCGGCGGCCTGCTGCAGGTTCTGCTTGCCGCCGTCGATCGACGTAATGGACGTGAAGGTCAGCGCGTTACTGAGCGAATAGGCTACGTTCAAGGCCGCGCCCCAGGCGTCGGTCTTGTTCTTGCCAACGCGGTTCTCGTTGATCTCGAAGAAACCCAGACCCGTACGCGCGGCGGCGAGGCCGTGGACGCCCGCCTGGGTTCCGCGATCGCGCCCCGCATAGGCGCGAAGATTGATGTCCAGCGGCCCCCCGGCCGGGCGATAGCGCACTGAAACGCGGCCCTGCAGCGTGTCGATGGAGTTGGCGTCCGCGCCGCCGGGCGCGACATTGCGCAGTTGACCGTCGCCCTTCTGGTAGTTGATCGCCGCGCGCACGCCCAGGGCGTCCGGCACGAGCGTGGTCTCGATCGCGCCCTGCGCGCTGAACGTGTTGAAGTTGGCGTAGCCGGCCTCGACCCGCCCCGTCGTGGCGCCCAGCGACGGCTTCTTGGTGATGAAATTGATCGCCCCGCCCGTCGTATTGCGGCCGAACAGCGTGCCCTGCGGTCCACGCAGAACCTCGACGCGGTCGAGATCGAACAGGCCCATGCCTTGGCTCGTGCGCGAGGCTATATAGACGTCGTCGATATAGACGCCGACGGGCGAAGCCTGGTTGGCGTTGTACTCGTTGGCGACGCTAACGCCGCGCAGCGAGAAGTTGGGCTGAGTCGATCCGTAAGGGCTGCTGACCTGCAGGTTTGGCACCGCCGTGGACAGGCTAGCCTGTAC
>NZ_APMP01000002.1 GCF_000372645.1 Caulobacter vibrioides OR37
GTTCGATCGCGAACATCAGATCGGCCACGCTTACTTCATCAAGTGCGCTTCGCGGAACGACCTGGACGCCGTGATGCGCCACAGGGTCATTCCGCTGCTGGCAGAGTATTTCTACGAGGACTGGAGCAAGGTCGCATTGGTGCTGGGCGATGCGGCCACAGACAAGCCTGGCCGGTTCTTGGAGCGCACGGAGCTGAAGCCGCCCATCGGTCCTGACTTCGAAGGCGGCGAGACACGCTGGCGATGGACGGTGCGGAGCGAGTTCGCTACCGACGCCTACGCCGACTTCCAGTGATCCGCCGCACCGTCCTGGAATGGGGTTCGCTGCCCTACGGCAAGGGGAGCGACGCTATCTGTGAGAGCGCCGCTGACCGTCTTGTGGCGGTCGCGAGAGCTTCTCCAATGGGCGGGAAAGACGGCGGCAGCATCCTCATCCATGGGCGTCGAGCTCTTGGCGCGCGGCAGGTGGTCGGCGTGCTCGCCGCTGATGGCGTTACACTGGAGATTCTGCCCAAGATCGACGTATCGGGAGCCGACGGGGCCGCAGCTCATGGCCAGATTCGACGCCGTCTGGTGCACATGCTGGCGGTTGCTCTGGATCTCGATATTGCCTCCGGCGCCATGACGGAACTGAGCTGGCAGAAGGAGACCCTGCTCGAAATCCTGATCGGCTTATTCGCCCGCAAGCTAGCGGACGAAGTGCGCAAAGGCATGCCGCGTCGCTATTTGGCGCACGAAGACGATCTGACGACCTTGCGCGGCCAGCTGGACGTCACGCGGCAGTTCACGACCTTGATTGCTCGCCCCGACCGCCTGGCCTGCCGCTACGATGACCTGTCGCCGGACATCCTGCTGAACCAGATCATGAAGGCGACCGTGGACCGGCTGATCCGCGCCTCGGCGTCGGCTGAGAATCAGCGCCGGCTGCGCGAACTCGCCTTCTTCTATGCCGACATTCGCAGCTTACGGCCCAGCGCGTTGGCTTGGGACGGCCTAATCCTAGACCGCACCAACAACCGTTGGCGGGATCTGGTAGAGCTGGCCCGGCTCCTCCTCGGCCACCGCTTTCAAACCACCTCAAGCGGCTCCCAGAACGGGTTCTCGCTCACATTCGACATGAGCCGCTTATTCGAAGCCTATGTGGCGCGAAGCCTCAAGCGAGCGTTCAGCGGCACTGAGCTAACCGTCCACGCCCAAGGCGGCCGCCTCTACTGTCTCGAAGATGCGGAGACCGGAACAGGCCGCTTCATGACCAAGCCGGACATATTGGTGAAGCGGAAGGGTAAGGTCGAGCTGATCATTGACACCAAATGGAAGCGCATTAGCCGCGCGGTTGACGACCCCAAGCGGGGCGTTAGCCAGGCAGACGTGTATCAGATGATGGCCTACAGCCAGCTTTATCAGTGCCCAGAGCTTTTGCTGCTCTACCCTCATCATCGAGGGCTTGGTGAAGACGCCGGAGTGATGTCTATCCACTCGATCCGCACTACGTCCAGCTGGTTGCGGACGGCGACGATCGATTTGACCGACGCTTCACAACAGAGCTGGGGCGAGGCGGTAGGATCCAGCCGCTTCGGGCTTAGAGGGGACCCGGGATCCCCACCTTTCTGAGTTCAGCTTTCGGGCCTTCGCCCAATGTCCGCTGCTTGAGCGCAGAAACCGAAGACTATGCCCCCTCGATTAACTTGAGGGTCCCTGGTTCGACTCCCCAAGCTTCTGACCTTAGGCCCGGCCTGCCATATGACGGCAGGCCTAGCGGGCTTCAGCGGGTTCGCCGCCACTCCCGCCACCGCCATTGATCCGTCCCTCCGGCGGCTTCTCCGACGGTCCCGGCGCTTTCGGGTCCCGGTCCCCATCCTCTAGATCACGCCGCGGCCTGGACCTGATCCAAGGAGGCCGCAGCGACGATCGATCTGAAGTTCTCGAGTATCTCGGGGTGCCGAACGGCCAGGAACCGTTCGACCTCACGCTTGGAAAGCAGCCGCTCTAGAAAGCCCGCCGCGATAACGAGCAGGAGCATGTCGTCGCCGTAGGTGGCTTCGAGCTCTTTGTAGTCGTGGGTAACGGACGCCATCTCCCGCTCCAGCCGCGCCATCTGCTCAGTGGTGAGCCCAGTGGCCTTCTTCAGGTCCTCGGGACGATGCAGGTCGGCCGACTTGGTGGTCGCTAGCAGGGCCTTGGCGTAGTTGATGCTGTAGTTGTTGGCCGACACCATCAGTTCGGCCACCTCAAGCTGCCGGATCGGCTTCATCTTCCGCAGCTTGCTGAAGGTATGCGTACCGACCGGCTTGTCCTTCAGGAGCTCGGCGACGTCGGCGCTGATACCGTTGAGCAGGTCCCTCCGCTGCCGGATCACGCCGACATCCACGTTAAGCGCCCTGGCGAGTTTCTCTTCCGAGACGCCCCTCTTCAGTGCACGAACGATCATGTAGTGCTCTTGGATCGTCGCGAGGCGATTGACCCGCTTGTTGTAGGTAAAGCCCTCGTCGTCGGAGGCGATTAAGCAGCGAGCATCCGTGGAGCCCTGATCGCGCAGGGCGCTGAAACGCACGTGGCCGTCCAAGAGAAGATAAGGGCCGCTCCCCTTGGCGCGTGAGACGACGAGCGGCTCCACGAGGCCCAACTGCGCGACTGACGCCGCGATCCGGCGGTACTTCGCCGACTCCTTGACCGCCACCGGCAACATCTTCGACGGCAGGATGTCGTTGAGCGACAAGATCACGACCCGCTTTTCGAAGGCGATCTTGACCTCGTCCTGCATGGTCAGCTCCGATCGTAGCCAATGCGTTCGGCCAGCGCCGTCGGAACCGAACCGACGCCTTCGGCCCGCATCAGAGCCACGAAATGATCGTCGGCGAGCAAGTGCTTGAGAGCGTTCGTCACAAACATCAGCCGGCCCTGAGTCAGCGAGGCGCGTTTGGCCAGTTGGCGCTGTCGTTCCGTCTCGCGCTGATAGGCGCGGATCAGCGCCTCCGACGTCACCTGTTTCCCACCTCGGTGCGGGCTGTTCCTGCGGTGTAGGCCTTTGCCGCTGGCGTTGCGCTGCTCGATGATCTGGCGGATGGCGAGCACCTGGTTGCCGGGGATCGCCTTCTCTTCGTAAGCCTTGGCGAGGGCCTGCTGCACCTCACCCTCCTTGGCCTTGGCGATCTCCATGGCGATTGTGTGAGGGATGACGCCGCGCTCGACGGCGTTGATCAATTTCTCCTCGCCGTTCTCAAGCAGGTAGCAGATCGCGTAGACGTACTCGGCGCTGAAATCGACCTTCGCGGCGATCTCCTGGTAGCTGTAGCCACGCTCACGAAGAGCGCCGATCGAGCGGACCAGCTCCAACGGCGTGTGCTGGCGACGAGCCAGGTTCTCGACCAGGCTCATCACGAAGCAGTCGTCTTCGCTCGCGTCGATGATGATCGCCGGAATCTCGGTCTGGCCCAGCGCCATGAACGCTTCGAGCCGGCCTTGCCCACAGACGAGATCATAGCGCGGCTTACCCGGGCGCTGGCTGACGGTGATCGGCTTCTTGAGCCCGAGATGGGCGATGCTGGTGACGAGCTCCTGGAAGATGCGCCGGTTACGGACCCGAGGGTTGATCACCGTGATGGCGTCCACCGGCACCATGCGGACCTCCGGCGCGACCTGGGTCATGCGGCACGCAGCGCCGTGCGCCGGGTCAGATCGACAAAGCCATCAAGGTCGTCGAAGCGATAGGCATCGAGCCCCGCATGATTGTAGGGCGCCAGCCGAAGGTTCGGCGCGGCGCCAAGGTCGATCCACGGGAGCAGGTAGTAGTCCCGCACTGTGGTGTTGTCGGCGCCCATCCTGGCCGCGATGGTGATGTCGGGCCTAAGCCCCTGATCGAGGCGGACCTTCCAGCGTAGGCTGCCGGCGGCCGTCAGCTGGCATCGAACGATCACCAGTGAAGCGCTGAACTCGTCGTTAATGTGCAGCAAGTCGGTGTGCTGGTCCCGTTCGACACTGGCGCCGGCGCTACGAATGTTGTCGATCACCCCGGCGACGACTTCCGGATGGAGAGCTCTCAGGGCGCGATTGGTCTCGATGTAGCGATAGTCCCGCGCCGGCGAGAAACCGACTAGCTGGTAGGCGCGCAGCAGGCTGCCGAAGCGGTGTCGGAACGTCGAGCTGGACGGCATGTCCTCGATCTCGTCGATCACCAGGCCCGATAGCCAGCCGCGCTGGCTGAGCAGCGACGATAGCTGCTCCAGGAGCTGCTGATCGGTGAACCGTCGGCTTCGATCGAAGATGATCCGCTGCGCGGCCTCGAAGAAATCCGGCTCGACGATCCCTTCGAAGGCGCCGTCGGCGCGCACCCACATGTCGGGATCGTTGGTGACGCGTTTGGCCTTCAGCTTGAAAGAGACGCGATTGTAGACGTTGTTGCCGATGTACTTCTCGTTGGTCAGGATCTGGTGGACGACGCCCCGCGTCCACGGCCTGCCAAGGTCCGTGACCAGGCCCTCGGCATTCAGGAGAGTGGCGATCTCGCTCTCCGACCGGCGCTGCAGAACAAACATCCGATAAAGGCGCCGGACGATCTCCACCTCCTCGGGCGGGCCCGGACGGAGCACCACGCGGTCGGTTTGAAGGCTTTTGTGCTCGCCGCGAGAAAGCTCGGCTTTCGGGGCGCCGTGCTCATCGACCAACAGGCGCCGCAGGCCGTAGCCAGCGGGGCCGCCTTGGCGAAAGCCGAGCGTGATCAGGCGGCACTGGCCGCTGAATACCTTGACCGAAAGCTCGCGGCTGTACTCACCAGCCATGGCGCGCTTCATGCTCTTTATGATCGTGGAGCTGAGGCTGCCGTCGTTTTCGAACTGCTCGGCACAGTAGTGGACCGAAATGCCGGCTTCGCGGCACACATACTCATAGAAGCCGCTCTCATCGGCGTCCTGGAAGCGGCCCCAACGGCTGACGTCGTAGACGAGGATCGCCTCGAAATCCGCGGCGCCGGCGCGGACATCAGCGATCAGGCGTTGGAGCGCCTGGCGGCCATCCAGACGCAGGCCGCTCTTTCCCTCGTCGGCGTAGGTCCGCACGATTTCAAAGCCGCGTCGCGCGGCATACTGCGCGATCGCGTCTTCCTGATTACTGGTGCTGTAGCGCTGGTGTTCAGTGCTCATGCGCACGTATTGAGCGGCGCGCACGATCTTGCGCTCGATCACCGCTTCGTTGCTCGCGCCTACCTGCAGCATCACGCACACCACGCTTGGCTTTGGGCCGAAAGGTCTTGCGGAAAGTCAGCGTAAGCGCGGGAGTGAGTGAATGTCTTTTCAGAAAATGGACCGAAATTTTCAGTCCAAAAAAGGAAAATCTTTTCACGCCGACAACGGGCATGATGACCGGCCATTCGCCGTGTCGATCGCCATGGCCATGCTGGCCGAGTGGGGCGAGTCCTCCTCGGCGCGCAAGGAAGTCGGGCGCATTACCGCGGCGAATGAGCGGACGGTCCGCAACTGGTTCGAGGGGCGCAACGGCCCGAGCGGCGAGAACCTCGTCGCCCTCGTCCGCCACTCGGACGCGGTGTTCGGGACGGTTCTGGAACTGTCTGGCCGCCAGGCGCTGCTGCCCGTCGCCGGCATCCTCGGACTACGAGACCAGCTCGACGCCTTGGTCCACGCCATCGACGAGCTGCGCGTCCACTGAGCGACGCTCCGAAGGCAGTAGTCGGCTTTGGGCCAGTCTTAAGTTGTCGACATCCCTTTCGGGGCCAGCGTTAAGTGGTGGCCCTAAGTTGTCGATTTGCGCCTCTTCATAAAAATCAATGTCTTACGCGGACCGCGTTAAGTGGTCCCGACACGCCAGGTGTCGCGATAAGCCCCCCCGTCAGCGACAGAAGGACCGCGTCGCGAGCAAGGCTTCGCGGTTGCGCGCGAGGTTTTCGCCGGTGCGGGCGATCGGCTCGGGGCCCTTTCCCAAACCCCGCCACAAGGCCGTGTTGAACCGCGCGGTGTCCAGCTGATCCTCCTTGGCGAAGTTCTGGCCGGCCATGGCGTCCGCCCAGAACGCGGCGGTCCTCACCGGGCAGGCTTCGCCCGTCTGGACAGACTCGAAGCGGTCGGCGGGGATGGGCAAATCCGTCGCCTTCAGCACGTCGGACGCGACCGCGCGGTAGGACCAGGTCGGGGACTGATCGAGGTCGAAGACATCGGCCATGGGCGGCGTCATCCGCGCATTGAGGCTCAAAGGCTTGAGGCCCAGCAGATCGCCGATCGAGCGCACCATGCTGACCGTCGTGTAACGCGTCGAGACCACCGCCTTTTGGCGCACATAGGCGCCCAGCACGAAGGCGATCGAACGGCGCGCGTCGACGTGGTCGGCGCCGTTCTGGGCGTCGTCCTCGATGATGAACACCACGGTCGACTTGGCGAAGGGGCTGTTGGCCAGGGTTTCCAGCACGAGACCGACCGAGAAGTCGTTGTCGGCCATCTGGGTCTCGACCGTGTTGACCCGGTCAAGCGCGTCCTTGAAGTCGCCGAAGTGATCGTGGCTCAGGCGCAGGAGGGTAAGGCTGGGCATGGCCCCGCGCTTGACCTGCGCCGCGAACTCGCGCCGCCACTCCATCACGCGCCAATAGTCCGCCAGACGCTGATCGAAGCCGCGGAAATAGGGATCGCTGCGGGTCGCCAAAAGCTTGTCGGTGGCGGTGTGGATGCGCGTGTGGGTTTTCCAAGGCTCGCGCAGCGGCGCGACATCGCCCGGTTCGCCCTGGTCGTAGACCGATGCGTCGGCCATGCCGTAGTTGCGCACCGAAACACCCGCCTTGATCGCGGCGCTCCACAGGAAGCCAGCGCCCTTGGCGTCGTCGTCGTCCCCATCGGCGTCGGGGGCCGTGAGCAGGGCCTTTCCGGGCATCAGATCCGGATCGTTCGGCGTCGCCGGATTAGTCGCCCGGCGTTCGGCGAAACCTAGCGCCGTCGGCACATTGCGGTCCGCCTGCTCGGCCTCGTAGGAGAGCCCGCGCCCCGAATAGTTGACCGGCGCCGTCTTCTCGAGAAGGTCCGGCGCGCGGGCGGCGGTGGTCCAGGTCCATCCCGTGCTCGACTGCTCGCCGCTGTCGTAGAAATTGTCCAGGGTGACGAACTGTTCGGCCAGACGGTGGTGATTGGGGGTCAGGCGGCGGCCGAGGATCGCGAGACTGGGGTCGCCATTGCCGACGGGCAGATCGCCGAGCACCTGATCATAGGTGCGGTTTTCCTTGATGATGAACACCACGTGTTTGATGCGCTTGCGCAGCTCAGCCATGGTTCTGGCGGCCGCCGCGCGCTCCCGCGCCCTATCCGCGCCCAGGTTCTTCGCCACTTGCGCCGTGGTCCGCGCAAGCGCCGCGCCGGACGGCAGCGGAAAGGTCAGCAGGCCCGCCTTCTCGAGCTGGAACACATACTGATTGGCGGCGCCGCAAGCGCTGGCCTGCGACTTGATCGACGCCACCTTGGGTCCGCAGCCTCGCGGATTGGGGCCCGGCGGGCTCTTGCGGTTGATCACGAAGGCGCGCCCGGCCGCCGGGTCGAAGGCGACCCCGCTCGGATACCAGCCGGTGGGGACGGCGCCCGCGGTCTTGCCATCCGCCGACAGGACGAGCAGCGCGTTGACGCCGCCCAGCGTGACCAGCAGGCGCCCGTCCGGCGTGAGCGCCAGGCCATTGGGGTTCAGGCCCTTTCCAGCGGAAGGATCGAGGCCGGGCAGCGCGAGTTTCCATTCCGCGATCAGCCGCCCCGCCTCGACGTCCGCGACCGCGACGCGGTCGGCGTTGTCCTCCGCGGCGTAGAGCCGCCGGGCCTTCCCATCCCAGAGCAGCGCGGTCGGTTCGCCGATCGTCGCGATCCGGCCAGTCACCTCGACGCCGTCCGCCGTGACCCGCAGCAGGACCAGTTGTCGATCGCGCGGGGCCGAGACCACCGCGTGGGAAGCGTCCGTCCAAACGACGGCGAACGGGAATTCGCCGCCCGGCGCGCCGACCCGCGCCGGATCATTCTTGCCCGGGCGCAGATCGCGTTCGGAAATCACCTGGCCCTTGGTCAGATCGATCAGGCTGACCGAGTCGTTGTAGTAGTTCGCGACCAGAGCGCGGGCGCCATCGGGGCTGACTCCGACGCCGGCGGCTTCGGGCTTCACATTGACGCCGTTGCCCTGGGCGTGACCCAGCTTGACCGGGCCGCCGGCCGCGGGGCGGAACCCCTCGGGGGTCCGAACAAAGCGATGGACGTTGTCGTCCACGCCGCCGCCGACGAGAAATCCGTTACCGTCGGGCGTCCAGGCCACGCCGGAAAAGCTGTTGGGCGTCTGAACCGTCTCGAGGAAACGCGCGCCGGTCGGTTCGACGGCGTAGCGGAAGACATAGTCCGTGGACTGTCCTGCGACGACCTTGCCATCGGGGCCGTTCACGCGGTTGAAGCCGCTGGTGAGCACCAGCACCTCGCGGCCGTCGGGGCTCAGCGCGATGGCCGAGGCGCCGTCCGCCAAGGTGTCGGGGAGCGGACCGATACGCGCCGGAAGCGGTTCGAAGACCGCGCCCGGCGCGGCGAGTGGCGTCAGCATCTGCCCGGTGGGCAAGGGCGTTGGCCCCGCCGCGTTCGACGCGGCCTGGGCGGGCGACAAAAGCGACCAGAACACGAACGCCGACAAGATCGGCGCCGCTCGACGTCCGATGCCCGATTTGAAACGCGCCATGTCCCGCTCCCGCTTGCTTCAAGAGCATCGCTAGGGCGAGGTTGCGACAGTCTCGTGTCGGTCCGCCCTTAGGGGAACGCGCCGCTCATGGAGGGGCGTTGGCGGCGGACCTAAAGGGGCCGGTTCGCGCTCCCCGCCGCGTCGCGCTTGATCTTCTTGGCCAGGCTCCATTTGTGGACCTCGGTCGGGCCGTCGTAGATGCGGAAGGCGCGGACCTCGCGGAACACCTGCTCGACGATGGTGTCGCCGGTGACGCCCGTACCGCCCATCACCTGGACGCAGCGATCGGCGATGCGCATCAGGGCCTCGCTGACGGCGACCTTGGTCATCGAGCTTTCGGTGGTCCCCGGCGCGCCGGAATCGAGGACGTCGGCGCACCAGTCGATCATCAACTCGGCCTGTTTGAGCTCGATCAGGTTCTCGGCCAGCATGAAGCCGACGCCCTCGTGATCGATCAGCGGCTTGCCGAAGGCGTGGCGCTTGACCGCGTAGGCCGTGGCGATCTCGTGGGCCCGCGCGCAGGCGCCCAGCCAGCGCATGCAGTGGGTCAGGCGCGCCGGGGCCAGGCGCACCTGGGCCAGCTTGAAGCCGTCGCCCGGCTGGCCCAGGATCTGGTCGGCCGAAACGCGAAGACTCTCGATCGACACGACGGCGTGGCCGCCGGGCATGGAGCTGTCGATGGTGTCCAGCACCCGCTCGATACGGATGGCCGGATCGGGCAGGTCGACCAGGAACAGCGTGGCGCCGACCTCCGCCTTGGCCATGACGATGCCGACCTTGGCGCCGTCGGCGCCGGTGATGAAGGCCTTGCGGCCGTTGATCACCCAGTGATTGCCGTCCTGGGTCGCCGTGGTCATCAGCATCGACGGATCCGATCCCGCCCCGCCATCGGCGGCCGGCTCGGTCATGAAGAAGGCCGAGCGCGCCTCGCCGGCGATCAACGGCGCCAGGAAGCGCGCGCGCTGCTCGCTGGAGGCGGCCTTGCCCAGCAGGAACATGTTGCCTTCGTCGGGCGCGGCGACATTGACCGCCTGCGGTCCCAGCGGCGACAGGCCGGCGGCCCGCAGCACCTGGGCCGTCTCGTGGTGCGAGAGGTGCGAACCGTCCGCCAGGATGTGCGGGGTCAGCACCCCGGCCGCCCGGGCCTTGGCGCGCAGCTCGGCGATCAATGCGTCCGACGGACCATGCGCCCCGCGCCGAGGATCCTGCTCATAGGGGGCCACGACCTCGCGCACGAAGGCCTCGACCTTGGCGGCGATCGCCGCGCCCCTGGCGTCGTCTCGCGCCCCGCTCATAGCGATTGTCCGTCGTCGATGGTGAAGTCCGCGCCGGTGACGCCCTTGCTCTCGTCGGACAGCAGATAGACCAGCATCGGGTCCAGGGCGTCCTCGTCCAGCATCCGACGGCGCGGCCATTTGCCGATCTGCTTGCGACCGCCCTCGGTCTCGAACCAGTCGCCGGCCAGCTCGGACTTGATGTAGCCGGGACAGAGGTTGTTGACGTTGGGCCCATGCCGCGCCCATTCGCGCGCCAGATGCCGGCCCATATGGCTGACGGCGGCCTTGGAGGCGCTGTAGGCCGTCACACCCGGCGTCACCATCCTGGCGGTGATCGACGAGACCAGCACGACTCGGCCGCGCTCGGCGATCCCGGCCTTCCGCATCCGCCGCGCGCCCTCGCGCGCGGTCAGGAACACGCCGCGCACATTGACCGCGAACACCTGGTCGAAGTCCTCGACGGCGATCTCCTCGGCCAGGCCGTCGGCGGTGATCCCGGCATTGGCCACGACGCCGTCGACCGGCCCGAAGGCGGCCTCGGCGGCGTCGTAAGCGGCGATGGTCGAGGCTTCGCTGGCGACGTCCAGGGCCACGGCCAGGCAACGCCCGCCCTCGGCCACGATGTCGTCGCGCAGCGCCTCCAGCCGGTCCACGCGCCGCGCGCCGATCACCACCGCCGCGCCCTCGGCGGCCGCGACGCGGGCGAACCGCGCGCCGATTCCCGAGGAGGCGCCGGTGATCAGCACCGTGCGGCCAGCCAGTCGCTGGGTCTTGCTCATGTCGGTCCCCCGTCGGATCGAGCGCGTTCGAACGGCTTGCCGCTCATGCCTTCAGCGTGACGCCGACTATCGCGGCGCCATGCGGATGCCGCCGTCGAGGCGGACGTCCTCGCCGTTGAAGTAGCCGCAGGTGATCATGGTCACCGCCAGCTGGGCGTATTCCTCGGGGTTGCCCAGGCGCTTGGGGAACGGCACCGAGGCCGCCAGGCCCGCCTTCACCGCCTCGGGCGCGCCGTTCATCAGCGGGGTGTTGAAGATCCCCGGCAGGATGGTGTTGACGCGGATGCCCTCGCCCATCAGGTCGCGAGCGATCGGCAGGGTCATGCCGACCACGCCGCCCTTCGACGCCGAATAGGCCGCCTGGCCCATCTGGCCGTCCTCGGCCGCCACCGAGGCGGTGTTGACGATCGCGCCGCGCTCGCCGTCCTCCAGCGGCGCCAGGTCCAGCATCCCCTTGGCCGACTTGGCGATGCAGCGGAACGTGCCCACCAGGTTGATCTGGATGATGCGGTCGAAGGCGTCGAGCGGGAAGTGCTTGGTCTCGCCGGTGGCCTTGTCGCGGCTGGCGGTCTTGGCCGCGTTGCCGGTGCCGGCGCAATTGACCAGGATCCGCTCCTGCCCATGGGCGGCGCGGGCCTTCTCGAAACCGGCGTCGACGTCGGCGTCGCTGGTCACGTTGACCTTGCAGAACACCCCGCCGATCTCCTTGGCGACTTCCTCGCCCCGCGCTTCGTTCATGTCGAAGATCGCGACCTTCACCCCTTGGGCCGCCAGGGCGCGGGCGGTCGCCTCGCCCAGCCCCGAAGCGCCCCCCGTGACGACGGCGGCGACGGTGTTGTCCAGTTTCATGAGCGTTTCCTAGGCTTGCAGGCGTTCGATGATGATGGCCGGGGCCATGCCGCCGGCCGCGCACATGGTGACCAGGCCGTAGCGGCCGCCGGTCCGTTCCAGCTCGTCCAGCACCGTGCCGATCAGGATCGCGCCCGTGGCGCCGATGGGGTGGCCCAGGGCGATGGCGCCGCCATTGACGTTGACCTTCGAGCGATCGAGTTTCAGGTCACGGATGAACTTCTCGGCGACGACGGCGAAGGCCTCGTTGATTTCCCAAAGATCGATGTCCTCGACCGTCAGGCCCGCCTTGGCCAGCACCTTGCGCGCGGCCGGGACCGGGGCGTTCAGCATCAGGGTCGGATCATCGCCCATATTGGCCATGGCCACGACGCGCGCGCGGGCCTTCAGCCCGTGCTTTTCGGCATAGGCCGGCGAGGCCAGCAGCACCGCCGCCGCGCCGTCCACCACGCCCGAGGAATTGCCGGCGTGGTGCACATGCTCGATCTTCAGGTCCGGATAGCGACGGTTGATCTGCTTACGGAAGGTCGAGCCCTTGTCGTCATAGGGGAAGTCAGCGATCGCCGTAAAGGCCGGCTTCAGCTGGGCCAAACCCTCGGCGGTCGTTTCGGGGCGCGGATATTCGTCATGGTCCAGCGCCACCGCGCCGTCCTCGTTCAGGACCGGCACGATCGACTTGGAGAACCGTCCTTCGGCGATGGCGCGGGCGGCGCGCTTCTGGCTCTCCAGGCCCAGGGCGTCGAGCTCCTCGCGGGTGATGCCCTCCAGGCTGGCGATGGCGTCGCCGCAGATCCCCTGGTGCGACTGCGGATGCAGGTCGTCGAGGTGGGGGTTGCCCGAGCCCATCAGCGCCGGCGGGAAGCCGGCCGCCTGCTCCTGGGCGGCCATGGCGGCGGTCAGGCTCATCATCTCGACGCCGCCGGCGACGATCAGGTCTTCCATGCCGCTCATGATCTGGGCGGCCGCCAGGTTCACCGTGGTGATGCCGCCGCCGCAGAAGCGGTCCAGCGTCATGCCCGAGGCCTTGATGTCGTAGCCGGCGTCCAGCGCCGCCATGCGGCCCAGATCGCCGCCCTGCTTGCCCTTCTGGGTCGAGGTCGACCAGATCACGTCGTCGACCTCGGCGGTGTTGAGATTGTTGCGCTCGGCGATGGCCTTCAGGACCGTGGCCGCCAGATGCTGCGGATGCAGGTGCGCCAAGGCGCCCTTGCCCACCTTGCCGACGCCGCGGGGCGTGCGCACCGCGTCGATGATTAGCGCCTCGGCCATGGCCGTCTCCTCCTGGTGCGTGTTCTGTTCTCGGACAAGCGATTAATCGCTCGATTAATTTCGGTCAAGAGGCGCTCCCGGATCGAGGCGAGGACCGAAACCTCGGCCTCTCTTGAGTGCGCCAACAAGTGTTTGAAGATTGGAGCCCCGTTATCGTTGCGGAACGCAAGCCCTATCGTGGCGCGCACGGTTCAGACCGCGCGCGGCCGCGCCAGAACGCCGTGGAACACGAGATCCAGCACGTGCTGGACGTACTGTTGGCGCACCTGCTCGGTCAGCTCCGACAGCCCCAGCGTCGTGGGCAGCGAGTAGCCCGCGTAGAAGACGTGCTCGCAGGCTCCGACGACGCTGTAGTACAGCATCCCCGGGTCCATGGGCCGGAACGCGCCCTCGGCCACGCCCTGGGCGACCATGGCGCGATACGCCGCGACCATCGGCTCGACGAAGATCTTCGCCACCTTCTGGCTCGAGGCCGGGTCGCCGCGCGCGATCATGTAGTTGATCAGGCGGTTCAGATACGGCGAGCGGTAATAGGTGTTGATAATGCCGCCAATATGGATGCGCAGCTTCTGCTCGGCCGGGATCTCCATGGCGACCAGATTGGCCAGATCGGCCATCGAGCGCTCGGCCACGCGTTCCAGCAGGGCCAGCAACAGCCCTTCCTTGCCGCCGAAATAGTATTTGATCAGCGCCGAGTTCAGGCCCGAGGTCTTGGCGATCTCGCTCAGCGAGACCTCGATCGTCGACCGCTCCGACAGAAGGCTGGCCGTCGCGTCGAGCAGCGCCAAGCGTGAGTCGCGCCGCTCCCCCATGTCTCCGCCCTTGGTCCGCGCCATCGATCACCCCGCCCCGTCGCGCCTCAACTAATCGATTGACTAGAAAGGTCAACCGGCGAGCGGGAATAACACACACTTGGCGGCGGAGGCTTCGCGAAGCTTGGCGAGATAGTCCTCGGCGCGCCTGTGTATCGTGTTGCGACGGCTCGAAAGCCCTCGAACGTGTTGAAGAAGCAGTCGACGAGGTTCGCTAGCGATAGAGGAGGCCGCTGAAGGCGGGGACGTTCTCGCGCTTCAAACCTCCCGTCCCAATAGACTTGAATCAGCCTCGATCCGTCTCGGGTTCCGTGACCTGGAGTCTCCGTCCGCTCCGCCGCGCGCGCCACTGCTCGGCCGTCTGCCCCCAGAACTCCACCTTGCTGGCTTCATAGGGCGGCGGCAGCCAGCCCGGGCCTCGGTTGGTCGCCCCCAGCCGCTGGGCCACCTTCTGGGACGGCGTGTTCAGCGGATCGATGCAGTGGATGATGTCGGTCCATCCCAGGTGGTCGACAGCCCAGTCCATGCTCGCCTCGGCGGCCTCCACGGCATAGCCCTTGCCCCAGGCCGAGGGGTGCAGGCCCCAACCGATCTCGGTCCCCGGCCAGCCCTCCGGGACCCAGGGTCCGATGCGGCCCACCCAGGCGCCGCTCGCCTTTTCGATCACCGAGAACATGCTAAAGCCGCTCAAGGCCCAGGCGCCGGCCACCGACGCCATGCCCCGCCAGGCCGCCGCGCGCGACTGGGTCCCGCCGATGTGACGCGCCGCCGTCTCGTCGGCCATCATCTCGGCCCAGCCGTCCAGGTCGGCGGCGGCGGTCGGCCGCAGGATCAGGCGCGATGTCTCCAGCGTCGGCCCAGGCGCTATCCGCATGAGACGTCTCCCCCTCTAATCCGTCACGCAGTCGGCCAGGCCGTCGCGGCGCACCGCGCCCGAGGCCTTGCCGATCTTCTGGCTGCGCTTGGCGACATAGCGCCCCGGCTTGACGGCGTTCCACTTCAACGGGCTGGGCAGGATCGCCGCCAGGCGCGAGGCCTGGGCCGGCGTCAGCTTGTCGGCGTCGACGCCGAAATAGCGCTGCGAGGCCGCCTGGGCGCCATAAATGCCCGAGCCGAACTCGATCGAGTTCATATAGACCTCCATGATCCGCTGCTTGCCCCACAGCGTCTCGATCAGCACCGTGAACCAGGCCTCCAGCCCCTTGCGGACATAGGAGCGGCCCGGCCACAGGAAGACGTTCTTGGCGGTCTGCTGACTGATCGTCGAACCGCCGCGAATCTTCTTGCCGGCCTCGTTGTTCTCATAGGCCTTCTGCAGGGCGTCGAAGTCGAAGCCGTGATGCTCGCAGAAGCGGGCGTCCTCCGCGGCGATCAGCGCGCGCGGCAAGGCCGGAGCGACCTTGTGGATGCCGCGCCAGCGGTGGTCCAGCCCCCGCCCTTCGATCGCCCGGATCACCATCAGCGGCGTCACCGGCGGCGGGATGAAGCGATAGAGCAGCACGGTCGCGATCGGTCCCGCCACCAGGACGATGAACAAAGCCAGCGCGATGTTACGCAGAAGCCGCCGCACGAAACGCCCCTCGAAGTCCTGCTTGTCTTTACGCTGCGGACGGATGCTAACCAGAGCGGCCGCCGCTGTCGCGGGCATAAGAGCACAGGGTTAAGGGAGCCTTCGATGGACGTGATCGACGCCGTCAACCGCCGCATGTCGGTGCGGGCCTTCAAGCCCGATCCGGTCGATCCGGGCCTGATCCGCGAGCTCCTGGAAGCCGCCGCCCGCGCGCCGTCCGGCGGCAACCTCCAGCCCTGGCGCGTGCAGGTGGTCGCCGGCGCGCCGCTGGAGGCCCTGAAGGCCGCCATGCTGACCCGCGCCGCCTCTCCCGACCCCACCGAATACGACGTCTATCCGGCCAATCTTTGGGAGCCTCTGCGCTCGCGCCGCTTCCAGGTCGGCGAGGACATGTACGGGGCGCTGGGCATCCCGCGCGAGGACAAGCTGGCGCGCCTGCAATGGTTCGCCAACAACGGTCAGGGCTTCGGCGCGCCGGTGCAGCTGTTCTTCTCGATCGACCGCCGTTGCGGTCCGCCGCAGTGGAGCGACGTCGGGATGCTGATGCAGACCTTCATGCTGCTGGCCGTCGAGCGCGGCCTCGACACCTGCCCGCAGGAGTTCTGGTCGCACTACAACAAGCTGGTCGACGAGCATGTCGGCCTGCCCGAGGGCCACATGCTGTTCTCCGGCATGGCCCTGGGCTACCGCGACGCGGACGCGCCGGTGAACAACTTCCGTTCGCGACGGGCGCCGTTCGAGGAGTGGGCGGAGATGAAGGGGTTTTAAAGTCTCACTTCCCCGGCGAATGCCGGGGGCCCGGATGCCAAAGCGCGGGGTCTGATTGGAAGGGCTCTAAATCAAATGCTTAGAGCGTGAGATAAGCTGAAACCGGTTCCCACTTTCAGCCTCACGCTCTAATGCCCCCACCTCGGCGCCTTTCCATCTGGGTCCCGGCATTCGCCGGGAAGTTCGGCGTATAACTTCACCCCGCGAACTGGCGCGGACCGCTCAGGTCCGGGATCTCCAGCACGCCCGCCTCGCCGTTCTCGTCGCCCCAGGCGAAGAACTTGCCGTCGGCGCTGGTGGAGAGGGCGCTGATCGGGGCGCCCTTCTCGGCCTTCAGGGTCTCGATGCGGCCGTTGCGCATGTGGGCGGCCCAAATCTTACCGTTGTCCTGGCCGGCCAGGCACACCGGCTGGGCGTCGATCCCCGCCACCCGCACCACCATCGAATCGCGCGAGAAACCGATCTCGGCGGCTTCCTTGCCCATCGGGCCGTTGGCGCCGGCGAACGGCCAGATGACCGCGCCCGAGGCCCCGGCCGTGGCCAGCAGATTGCCCTTGTCGAAGAAGGCCAGGCTCTTGATCTTGGCCGGATAGCCGCCCATCCGCATGTCCTTGCCGTCCGACAGCCGCCAGCCGTGCAGCTGATTCTCCTGCATCGACGAGATCAGGAACTTGCCGTCGGGGCTGAAGGCCGCGGCGATGTGGCTGCCGGCCCACTTCAGCAGGGTGGGCTTCTGGTCGGCGATCCGCGCGTACCACAGCTGGGCCCCGCCATAGGTGGCGCTGGCCAGGCGGCGGCCCTTGGGCTCGAAGGCCAGGCCCGACACCGTCTTCTCGTGCGCGAACACGCGCGCGAAGGCCGGGTCGGCGGCGTCGCGGACATGGACCTCCTTGCCGGCCGTGAAGGCGATCAGGCCCGAGGCGGCGCTGGTCGCCACGTGCTCGATCCACTTGCCCTTCAGCTCGGCGATCACCGTGGCGATGACCTCGCCCTGGTCGATGCGGCTCCACACCACGCGGCCGTCGTCGCCGCCCGTGACGACGCCCAGCCCGCTGGGATGGACGGCGGCGGCCAGAACGGCCCCGCCCCCTAAGCCGCCCATCTGGGGACCGCCATGGGCCTCGACCGTGACGAATCCCTCGTCGGTTCGCAGGCGCACGGTGCCGTCGCCCAGGGCGAAGGCGGCCCGGCCAGCGCGGTCGAACAGGGCGTCGGTGACGAAGGCGTCGAAAGAAAAGATCATGCGCGCGAGATAAGGCGCCGAGGCCGCGACGGCCAGACTCTTTCCAAAACCCCGCCCATCCCGCCCATTTCGCGCCGCGCGCGAGCCGAACGCGCGCGCGGCGCCCATCAGAACGGCGTTCATCCAAAAAGAGTCGAAAAGGGGTTGCCATCGCGGCGCGTCGTCGGGCTTTACTTCCGCGCCCGTCTGCGCCAGACGTGGCTCGGTAACGACATTTCAGGCGCGCGCGATGGCGCGGCCTTTGGGAGACAGTCAGGCTATGGCGGCTAAACTTGCTGGCGGCGGCGGTGGCCGTTACTCGCTCGGCCAGAATTCCGAAATCAACGTCACGCCCTTCGTGGACATCCTGCTGGTTCTGCTGATCATCTTCATGGTCGCCGTGCCGATGGCCGTGACCTCGATCAAGATCGATCTGCCCCCGGCGGTTCCGCCGCCCCCCGGCGCGCCGAAGCCGAAGGAGCCGGTGTTCATCTCGATCCAGAAGTCGGGCGCGATCTTCATCGCCGAAAAGCAGACCAGCCTGGACAATCTGGAAGGCGATCTGACCGCGAAGTTCGCCGCCAACGGCCAAGCCGGCCCGAAGGACGATCAGCGCATCATGATCCGCGCCGACGCCGACGTGCAGTACGCCGACTTCATGGGCGTGCTGAACCAGCTGCAGACCTCGGGTTGGTTCAAGGTCGGCCTGATCAACGAGGACATCCACTAAGGATCCTCGGCGACAGCCAAGAACACGAAAGCCCCGGAACCCAGGTTCCGGGGCTTTTTGTTGGTCTGATCTTCGACCCGAAGGCCGCCCCTCCCACGAGGAGGGGCGCGCTAGTGATCAAGCCGCCGTGGCTTCGAAGCCCCGGCGCAGTTCGGCCTCGTCGAGGTCGCGGCCGATGAAGACCATGCGGCTGTAGCGCTTGTCCTTGTCGGTCCATTCCCGCTGGAAGTCGCCCTCCAGGATCATGTGCACGGCCTGGAAAACCAGGCGCTTGTTCTCGCCCTTGACGTCGATGATGCCCTTGGCGCGAAGGATGTCGGGGCCGCGGGTCGCCAGCAGATCGTTGAGCCAGGCGGTGATCTTCTGACCGTCGACGGGCTTGTCCAGCGTCAAGGAGATCCCCTTGACGCCGTCGTCGTGGATCGCGCTGGCGTGGCCATGATCGTGGTCATGGTGATGATGGTCGTGGCCGCAGTGCTCGTCATGCACATGGCCCGGCTCGCCATGGGCCGGATTGAGGAAGTCCGGCTCCAGCTCGGCGATCCGCTCCAGGTCGAAGCTGTGCTTGCCCAGGATGGCGTCCAGCGGAACGTTCGAACGCTGGGCGCGATGGATCGGCGCCAGCGGATTGATCCGGCGGATGCGGGCTTCTACGTGGCGCAGGTCGTCTTCCGAGACCAGGTCGGTCTTGTTCAGCACGATCTGGTCGGCGAAGGCGATCTGCTCGACGGCCTCCTTGCTGTCGCCCAGCCGCAGCATGATGTGCTTGGCGTCGACCACGGCGGTGACCGAATCGAGCGCGGTGCGGGCCTTGACGTCCTCGTCGACGAAGAAGGTCTGAGCCACCGGGCCAGGATCGGCCAGCCCCGTGGTCTCGACGATGATGGCGTCGAAGCCGCCCTTCCTCTTCATCAGGCCCTGGAGGACGCGGATCAGGTCGCCGCGCACCGTGCAGCAGACGCAGCCGTTGTTCATCTCGAACACTTCCTCGTCGGCGCCGACCACCAGGTCGTTGTCGATGCCGACCTCGCCGAACTCGTTGACGATCACGGCGTAGCGCTTGCCGTGCGCCTCGGTGAGGATGCGGTTCAGGAGCGTGGTCTTGCCGGCGCCGAGATAGCCGGTCAGCACGGTGACGGGGATCTTGCCGGAGGCGGCCGAGGACGTTTCTTGGGTCATACCCGCTATGTAAGCGCTCGAAACGCCAAGCGGAACACCTTCTGGAATTCCAGCTAGAGCTCCAGGAAGGCGACGCCCATGCCCATGGCGATCAAGGCCACGCCCAGGATCGTCGACTCGTAGCGGGCGATCCTGTCCAGGCCCAGGCGCCGCACGCCCAGCAGGCTCAGGGTCGTGAACAGCAGCATCCCCGTGGCGGTGGCCGCCATCAGAACGGTGCTGAGCGCCATGAAGCCGGTCCAGCCGTGCTTCATGCCGGCCAGATAGACGGGCAGGAAGGCCTCGCAGGGCGACAGGGTCAGCAGCGCGACCAGGGCGATGATCGCGGCGCGATCCGAGGCGTAGCGCCGGTGGATCACCTTGTCCTCGCCATGGCTGTGCGCGTGCGCGTGACGTCCGCGCCATAGATAGAAGACGCCCAGCAGCGTCATCAGCCCGCCAACCAGCCAGCCGAACATGTCGCCCAGGCGCGGTTGCACGGCCAGACCGGCGCCGACCAGCACGACGCCCAGCACGATCGTGAAGGCGACATGGCCCAGGCCCGCCAGGACCGTGACGCTCAGCGTCTTGCCCGTCGACCATTGTTGGCCGCGCCCGACCAGGACGAACGGCAGCCAGTGCGTCGGCAGGGCCGCGTGCAGGAAGGCCACCGCGAAGCCCGTGGCGGCGATGGGGGCGAAGAGCGTTGGGTTCACGGACGCTCTATAGCGTGTTATAAAGTAACACGCCAGGGCTCCGGAGCACCAATTCGGGGGGCGGCTGGGAATCGGCGGCTTCGGCGTTGACTCCAAGGCCCGTGACTGTATAAGTCGCGCCCTCTTCGCCCGCCGGGTTTCCGAGCGGGCGTTCCCTATTTTGCGAACGCACGTTTTTAAGGCGCTAAACCTATGTACGCGGTGATCAAAACCGGCGGCAAGCAGTACCGGGTTCAAGCCGGCGACCTGCTGGTTGTCGAAAAGCTCGAAGGTGAACCCGGCGCGGCCGTGGCCTTCGGTGAAGTCCTGATGCTTGGCGAAGGCGAGGCCGTGACGGTCGGCGCCCCCACCGTGGACGGCGCTGTCGTCTCCGGCACACTCATCGAAACCCGCAAGGGTGAGAAGGTGAAGATCTTCAAGAAGATCCGTCGCCAGGGCTATCGCCGCACCCGCGGCCACCGCCAGCTGGAATCGGTCGTGCGCGTCACGTCGGTCGCCGGCGCCGGCAAGGAAGCCAAGTGGGAAGGGTCGATCGACCTGACCCCGAAGGTCATCCTGGACGCCCGCGCTCGCGGTCTGGGCGACGCCGCCGTGCCGTTCACGGTTCCGGCCGCCGTCGAAGCGACCCCGGTCGTGAAGAAGGCGACCAAGGCGAACCCGGTGGTGACGGCTGAAGTCGTCGAACACGCCGACGCCGTGGCCGAAGCGCCGAAGAAGAAGGCCGCCCCTAAGAAGGCCGCCAAGACGGAAGACGGCGAAGCCTAAGGCGACGCCCCCAGAGGATAGGAGAGCAAGATGGCTCACAAAAAATCTGGCGGTTCGTCCAGCAACGGCCGCGACTCAGAGTCGAAGCGCCTTGGCGTGAAGAAGTTCGGCGGCGAGAAGGTTCTCGCCGGCAACATCCTCGTGCGCCAACGCGGCACCAAGTTCTACCCGGGTTCGGGCGTGGGCATGGGCAAGGATCACACCCTCTTCGCGCTCGTGCAGGGCGCGGTAGGCTTCGTGACCAAGAAGCACAACCGCACCTACGTGACCGTGACCCCGGCCGCTCAGCCGGCCGAGTAAGCACGAACCAGAGTTCTTCGGGATCGTGCTTCTCACACAGAAGACGATCCGGACAGACGATCTCTAGCGGGGAGTCCGGAACGCCGGGCTCCCCGCTTTTGTTTTGTCTCGTCGCCGCCACGAAAATCGAAAGCTTCGCCATGGCGGCGTCACGGTCTCCGACGAGAAGGGACCGGAACTCTGGGAGGCGCCGATGTGCGTCATCGAACAAAGACCCGTCATCGAGACCGAGCGGCTGACGCTGCGCGCGCCGCGTCGCCATGACGTCGAGCGCGTGGCCGCCTTCTGCGTCGACCACGACGTCGCGCGGATGACGACGCGGATGCCCTCGCCCTATACCCGGGCTCACGCCGAGGACTTCGTGGCCCGCTGCGGAACCCAGGACCGGTCGCGCGACAACACCTTCGCGATCGAACTGGCGGACGAGGGCCTGATCGGGGTGGTCGGAATGTTCACCCACCTCGATGGCCAGGTGGAGATGGGATACTGGATCGGCCGGCCCTACTGGGGCCGAGGCTACGCCACCGAGGCGGCCAAGGGCGCGCTCGACTGGGCCCGCGCGACCTGGAAGAAGCGCTACGTCACCGCCGGCCACTTCGCCGACAACGCCGCCTCGGGCCGCGTGCTGATCAAGGCCGGGTTCCTCTACACCGGCGTCGTCGAGCACAAGCCGTCGATCGCGCGTGGCGAGCCCGCGGCGACGCGGATGATGGTGTGGCTGGCGTGATCAAGCCGCCCGGTGCGTGTGAATCACCTTCTGCGGCCCCTCGCGGAAGCGCTTCTCGGCCGTGAGGATCCGCTCGCACAGGGCGTCGAGGTCGCTCAGCAGCGAATAGGTGGCGTAGATCGGGATCTCCATCATCGCCACCTGAGCGCGCGGCATGAACTCTGTGTATTTCTTCCAGGCGATGTGGTTGTCGCGGGCGTTCAGGGCTCGCTGACCCAGCGGGTTCCAGAGGTCCAGATCCATCAGCTCGTCGCGGCACTGCTTCATGACCGGCAGGGCGATGTACAAAAACAGGAAGGTCGGGGTCGCGGCGCGGCCGAATTGGGGCTGCACCTGCAGATGCCAGATGCGGTAGGCCTCGAAGAAGCCGGCCTTCTTGGCGGGATCCGGCGGCAGCCAGGTGGCTTGCTCGTTGATCAGCTCGCTGGAGACGGCGGCGCGCTTGACCAGCTCGTCGGCGCTGCCGCCCGCCGGCATGGCCTTGGAGAGGGCGCTGACCGGAATCGCCAGACGCTTGGCCACCTCCGTGAACGGCGCGGGACGGCCCGCGAGCGGCGTGAACTGCCCGAACGACGGGGCGCCGGGCGCGCTGGCCCGCTTGATCGCGGCGGCGTTATGCGCCTCCAGCTGCTCCTCGCGCTGCTTTTCGGCGCGCAGGCGGTCGAATTCGACTTCGTGGGCGGCCTGTTCCTCGGCGGTCATCCACTTGGCGCGGCCGGGACCGTAGGTGCGTTCGTAGCGATTGAGCAGGACCAGGCTGTGGTCGCCCGAAGGCCTGAGCCCGACCTCGCCCAGAAAGGTCTTGAAGTCGCGCCACTGCGGGGCGACGCCGGTCCCCCGACTGATCAAGATATTGCGGTGCGTCGAAGCCTCCGCGCTATACTTACGGCAAAGCTCCTGCGTCGACAGATCCCGCAGATCCGCCTCCAGCATCGCCACGCCCTCTTCCGCGGTCGCCAAGGTCAGCCTCCTGCTCCGCCATAGATGAAAGTGGCGGTTTGCTGCCAAGACACTTTGTCGCATCACGGACTTTAACATTTCGTCACGATTTCGGAGCGTCCGCCCGGCTTTTCGCGAAGCCCCCCAGCGGCGTAACGTCACGGCGGCGCGCCTGGGGCCGGGCGTTTTGGCTCGACGCGCGGGACGCCTTGGGACAAAAGGGCCGCATGAAATTCTTGGACCAATGCAAGATCTATATCCGCTCGGGTAACGGCGGCGGCGGGTCGGTGTCGTTCCGCCGCGAGAAGTATATCGAGTACGGCGGCCCGGACGGGGGCGATGGCGGCCGGGGCGGCGACGTGTGGATCGAGGCCGTGGAAGGCCTCAACACCCTGATCGACTATCGCTACCAGCAGCACTTCAAGGCCGGCACCGGCGTGCACGGCATGGGCCGCGCGCGCCACGGCGCCGCCGGCGAGGACGTGGTGCTGAAGGTGCCCGTGGGCACCGAGGTGCTCGAGGAGGACAAGGAAACCCTGATCGCCGACCTCGACCACGCGGGCGCGCGCCTGCTGCTGGCCAAGGGCGGAAACGGCGGCTGGGGCAACCTGCACTTCAAGGGTCCGGTCAACCAGGCGCCGAAATACGCCAATCCCGGCCAGGAGGGCGAGGAGCGCTGGATCTGGCTGCGGCTGAAACTGATCGCCGATGTCGGGCTGGTGGGCCTGCCCAACGCCGGCAAGTCGACCTTCCTGGCCGCCGCCAGCGCCGCCAAGCCCAAGATCGCCGACTACCCGTTCACCACCCTGACCCCGAACCTGGGCGTCGTGGACCTGTCGAGCAGCGAGCGCTTCGTGCTGGCCGACATCCCCGGCCTGATCGAAGGCGCCAGCGAGGGCGCGGGCCTGGGCACCCGCTTCCTGGGCCACGTCGAACGGTCGGCGGTGCTGATCCACCTGGTGGACGCCACCCAGGAGGACGTCGCCGGCGCCTGGACCACGATCCGCGGCGAGCTGGAAGCCTATGGCGACGAGTTGGCCGACAAGTCCGAGATCCTGGCGCTGAACAAGATCGACGCCCTCGACGAGGAAACGCTCGCCGAAAAGGTCGCCGAGCTGGAAGCCGTCGCGGGCGTCAAGCCGCGCCTGGTCTCGGGCGTATCGGGCAAGGGCGTCACCGAGCTGCTGCGCGCCGCCTACAAGCAGGTGCGCATCCGTCGCGGCGATCTCGAGGAAGAGATCGACGACGACGAGGATCACGTCGACGAGACCCCCGGAGGCTGGACGCCGTGAGCCAGGCCAGCGGGGCGTTCAAGGCCGCCCGACGCATCGTCTTCAAGGTCGGGTCGGCCTTGCTGGTCGACGCCGAGACCGGCGCGGCCAACCGCGCCTGGCTGGAAGCGTTCTGCGCCGACGCCGCCGCCTTGCGCGCGGACGGCAAGCAGGTGCTGGTCGTCTCGTCCGGCGCGGTGGCCCTGGGCCGCCGTCGCCTGGGCCTGACCGGCCGCAAGACGACCCTGCCCGAGAAGCAGGCGGCGGCCGCCGCCGGTCAGAGCCTCTTGATGCGCGCCTGGGAAGAAGCCTTCGAACCGCATGGGACGAGCGTCGCCCAGATCCTGCTGACCCGCGATGACACCGAGATGCGTCGCCGCTGGCTGAACGCGCGCGCCACGACCGAGACCTTGATGGGCCTCGGCGTCGTCCCGGTAGTCAATGAGAACGACACGGTCGTCACCGAGGAAATTCGCTACGGCGACAACGACCGCCTGGCCGCGCGCGTGGCCCAGATGGCCGGCGCCGACCTGCTGGTGCTGCTGTCGGACATCGACGGCCTCTACACCGCCGACCCGCGCAAGAACCCCAAGGCCGCGCATATCCCGCTGGTCTCGGAGATCACCGCCGAGATCGCCGGCATGGCCGAGGGCGCCAACGCCGCCGCGGGCGTCGGCACCGGCGGCATGGCCACCAAGATCGCCGCCGCCCGCATCGCCCGCGCCGCGGGCTGCGCCACCCTAATCACGCTGGGCTCGCGCCCGCGTCCGCTGGCCGCCATCGCCGACGGCGACAAGGCGACCTTGATCGAAGCCGCCGCCAGCCCCGCCGCCGCCTACAAGGCGTGGATCGCCGGTTCGCTGGCGCCCCAGGGCTGGGTCACGGTCGACGCCGGCGCCGTCAAGGCCCTGGAGGCCGGCAAGAGCCTGCTGTCGGCCGGCGTGCGCGCCATCGAGGGTCCGTTCGACAAGGGCGACGCCGTCCGCGTCCGCGACGAGACCGGCCGCGAGGTCGCGCGCGGCATCGTCCGCTATGACAGCGCCGACGCCCAACGCATCGCCGGCCTGCGCTCGGACGCCATCGAGGCGGAACTGGGCTTCACCGAAGGTCCGATGATCCACGCCGACGACCTGGCCGTATCGGCATAAGCTCTTTCCGATTTCCACGGCGAACGCCGGGGCCCAGATCGAACCCGCGAGCGCCGCCGGATCGTCGCGACATTGGTCGCCAAACCCCAACCTCAAGGGGTGAATCTGGCCCCCGGCATTCGCCGGGGAAATCGGGAGTTGGGGTTCAGTTCTCGAACCGCCCGGTCTAGGTTCCGCCCGTTCCCAGGAGTCCCCATGGCCTACCGATCCCTTCGCGAGTTCATCGACGTCCTGGAGGCCAAGGGCGAGCTGGTCCGGGTCACCGAGCCCGTCTCCAGCGTGCTGGAGATGACCGAAATCCAGACGCGCCTCCTGGCGACCGGCGGGCCGGCCGTGCTGTTCGAGCACGTCCTGCTGCCCGACGGCTCGCGCTCGTCGATGCCGGCGCTGGCCAACCTGTTCGGCACGGTCAAGCGCGTGGCCATGGGCGTCACCCTGGGCGGCGAGCCGCGCGAGACCGCCGGCGAGCTGCGCGAGGTCGGCGAGCTGCTGGCCTTCCTGCGCCAGCCCCAGCCGCCGAAAGGGATCAAGGACGCACTCGACATGCTGCCGCTGGCCAAGACGGTCATGTCGATGCGGCCCGGGACAGTGAAGAAGGCCCCTGTGCAGGAGGTCGTCCTGACCGGCGACCAGATCGACCTCTCCAAACTGCCGGTGCAGACCTGCTGGCCAGGCGAGCCCGCGCCGCTGATCACTTGGCCGCTGGTCGTGACCAAGGGCCCCGGCAAGGACCGCGAGGACGACTTCAACCTCGGCATCTACCGGATGCAGGTGCTGGGTAAGGACAAGTGCATCATGCGCTGGCTGGCGCATCGCGGCGGCGCCCAGCACTACGCTCGCCACAAAAAGTCGGGAACCCGCGAGCCCCTGCCCGCCTGCGCCGTCCTGGGCGCCGATCCGGGCACCATCCTGGCGGCCGTGACGCCGGTGCCCGACACCCTGTCGGAATACCAGTTCGCCGGCCTGCTGCGCGGCGCCAAGGTCGATCTCGTGCCCGCCAAGACCGTGCCGCTGATGGTGCCGGCCCACGCCGAGATCGTCATCGAGGGTCACGTCCTGCTGGACGAATTCGCCGACGAGGGCCCCTACGGCGACCACACCGGCTACTACAACAGCGTCGAGAAATTCCCGGTCTTCCATGTGACGGCCATCACCATGAGGAAGGACCCGATCTACCTGACCACCTTCACCGGCCGTCCGCCGGACGAGCCCTCGGTGCTGGGCGAGGCGCTGAACGAGGTGTTCATTCCCCTCATTCGCCAGCAGTTCCCCGAGATCGTCGACTTCTGGCTGCCGCCCGAAGGCTGCAGCTACCGCATCGCCGTGGTGTCGATGAAGAAGGCCTATCCCGGCCACGCCAAGCGCGTGATGCTGGGCGTCTGGAGCTATCTGCGCCAGTTCATGTACACCAAGTGGGTGATCGTCGTGGACCACGACATCAACGCCCGCGACTGGAAGGACGTGATGTGGGCGATCAGCACCAAGATGGACCCGGCGCGGGACATCACGGTGATCGAGCACACCCCGATCGACTATCTGGACTTCGCCTCGCCCGAGAGCGGCCTGGGTTCCAAGATCGGCCTCGACGCCACCGACAAGTGGCCGCCCGAGACCAAGCGCGAATGGGGCCAGGAGATCCGGATGGACCAGGCCGTGATCGACGCGGTCAGCGAGAAGTGGGCGCGGCTCGGCCTGCCGGGGGATGGTAAGCCGATCTGGAAACGATCCTAAGTCTGATAGCGAGTACGAGCATGGCCCCGATCAAAGCCCCCTGGGACGAAGCCTTCCTGCCGCCCGCCCTGCCCTGGCAGGGCGCCAGCCAGGCGCTTCTCCGCGACGCTTCCAATCCGTGGGTGACGCCGTTCGAGGCCGACGGCGAGCATGATTTCTCGCCGAACTATGTCGACACCCGCGCCTGGTTCGACCGGCTGGAGGCGGCCTCCGACCTGGTCCGGATCGAGCCCTTCGGAACCTCGCCCCAGGGGCGTGAGATCTACGCGGTCATCGCCAGCAAGGACGGCGCGACTCTCGATCCGGCAAAGCCGCTGCTGCTGGTCCAGTGCGGCATCCACCCCGGCGAGATCGACGGCAAGGACGCCGGCATGATGCTGCTGCGCGACATGGCCTTTCACGGCAAGGATGGCCTGCTGGACAAGGTCAACCTTGTCCTGATCCCGATCCTGTCGGTCGACGGCCACGAGCGCTCGGGCCCCTATTCGCGCCCCAACCAGCGCGGGCCGCGCATCCAGGGCTGGCGCAACACGGCGACCAACCAGAACCTGAACCGCGACTTCATGAAGCTGGACCAGCCGGAGATGCGGGCGCTGAAGCGGCTGCAGGCCAAGTACAGGGCCGATCTCTATGTCGACGTCCACGTCACCGACGGCATGGACTACCAGTATGACGTCACCTACGGCTTCAACGGCGAGAACGGCGTCTGGTGCCGCTCGCCGGCCATCGCCCGCTGGCTGGACGCCGTGCTCAAGCCGATCATGAACGCCAGCCTGGAGGCCGAGGGCCACATCCCGGGCGAACTGGTGTTCGGCGTCGACGAGCGCGATCCCAAGGCCGGGCTCAATGACGGGGGCCTGGGCGAGCGCTTCTCGAACGGGTGGGGCGCGGCGGCCCACGTCCCAACCATCCTGATCGAGAACCACAGCCTCAAGCCCCACGCCCAGCGCGTGCTGGGGACCTATGTGTTCATCGAGACGGCGCTGAGGCTGCTGGCCGAACGGGGCGGCGACCTGCGGGCCGCCATCGCCGAAGACAGCGCCCTGCGTCCGGCCGAGATCCCGACCAACTTCGTCCCCGACGACGCGCCGGCCTACATACGCGCCTTCAAGGGGGTCAAATACGAACACTATGACAGCCCCGCCTCGGGCCGGAAGGAAGTGCGCTGGCTGGGCGAGGCCGATCCCGAGATCTGGAGCCTGCCTTTCCACGGCTCCAAGCCGTCGCTGACCCTGAAGCGCCCGGCCGCCTACTACGTGCCGAGCCACCGGGCCGACATCATCGAGCGCCTGGCGCTGCATGGCGTGGCGCTGGAAATCCTGGCCGAGGACAGGACGTTCGAGGTCGAGATGATCCGGCTGATCGACCCCAAGCTGGCGGATCGCGCCAACGAGGGTCACGTTCAGGTCAGCGTCGACCAGGTCGCGACCGAGACCCGCGCCTGGACCTTTCCCAAGGGCTCGGCGCGCGTGTCGACCGACCAGCCGCTGGGCGATCTTGTCGTGCTGCTGCTCGAGCCCCAGTCCAGCGAGAGCGTCTTCGCCTGGGGCATGGTCCCCGAGGTGCTGAGCCGGGTGGAATATATCGAGCCCTACGCCATCGCCCCGCTGGCCGAGGCGATGATGGCGGCCGACCCGACGCTGAAGGCCGCGTTCGAGGCCAAGCTGGCGGCGGAACCCGCGTTCGCCGCCGATCCCGAGGCGCGCCTGGCCTGGTTCTACGAGCGCACGCCCTTCTACGACGACCACTACCTGCTCTATCCCATCGCCCGCGAAATCGCGCGATAGGTAGGACCAGGTTGCCGACGTCCGGCGGAAGGGCTCATATGCCGCCTTTCCGCGCGGCGGCGGAAGCGACAGACCAAGGCTTTCGACGACATGGACACGATCACTTCCGGCCACGCGGCGGCGCTGTGGGCCGGCCTGCATCTTTTCCTGCTGCTGGCGCTGTCGATGCTGGTCGTGCGCCTGCGCCAGAAGCACAAGGTCGCCCTGGGCGACGAGGGCATTCCGGAACTGGCCCGCGCCATCCGCGCCTTTGGAAACGCCGCCGAATATGTGCCGGCCGGTATCGCCGCCCTGGCCGTGCTGGCCGTGACCGGCGCCGCGCCGCTGGCCATCCACGTCGTCGGCCTGCTGCTGTTCGCCGGCCGCGTGCTCCACGCCATCGGCCTCTCCAACAGCGGCGGCGCCTCGATCCCGCGCGCGGTGGGCATGGTCGCCACCTGGCTGGCCTACATCTTCGCGGGCGTGGCCCTGTTGTTGTCGGCGATCGGGTAGCGCTTGCCCCTCCGGGGGGCGGTCGTCCATAAGACCGCATGGACGATAATCTGCTGCATGACGTGGTCGCCGCCGCGCGCAAGGCCGGGGCCGACGCGGCCGAGGCCGTTTTCGCCGAGCGCCAATCCCTCTCCGTCTCGGTCCGCCTCGGCGATCTGGAGGAGGTCGAGCGCGAGGAAGCCCGCGATCTGGGCCTTCGCGTCTTCATCGGGGCTCGCAGCGCCACCGTCTCCGGCTCCGACATCTCGGCAGAGGCCCGCGCCAAGCTGATCGAGCGCGCCGTGGCCATGGCCCGTCTGGCGCCGGAAGACCCCTATGCCAGCCTGGCGCCGCCCGAGCGCCTGGCGCGCGGCCCGTTTCCCAACCTCGACCTGATCGATCCCTACGAGCCGTCGGCCGAGACCCTGGAGAGCCAGGCCCGCACGGCCGAAGAGCACGCGCGCGCGGTCAAGGGCGTGACCAATTCCGACGGCGGCTCGGCCACCTGGTCATCGTCGCGCTGGACCCTGGCGACCAGCGAGGGCTTCAGCGGGACTCACGCCGCCACCGGCCATTCCGTCTCGGCCTCGGCCATCGCTGGAGAGGGCGCGGGCATGGAGCGCGGCGGCGAGGGCCGCTCGACCCGCCATTTCGGCGACCTGCCGGCCGCCGGCGACATCGGCATGGAGGCTGGCCGCCAGGCCGTGGCCCGCCTGAACCCGCGCAAGATCGCCTCGACCACCGCGCCGGTGATCTTCGAGAACCGCCTGGCCATGAGCCTGATCGGCCCGCTGCTGGGCGCCATCTCCGGCCCGTCGATCGCCCGCGGGACCTCGTTCCTCAAGGACAAGCTGGGCCAGCGGATCTTCGCCAAGGGCGTCGACCTGCTGGAGGACCCGCACCGGGTTCGCGGCTTGGGTTCGGCGCCGTTCGACGACGAAGGCGTGGAGACGCAGGCCCGCGCCCTGATCGACGACGGGGTCCTGACCACCTGGCTGCTGAACACCAGCTCGGCCAAGCAGCTGGGCCTGGTCACCACCGGCCATGCCTCGCGCGGCTTGGCGGGCCCTTCCGGCGTCTCGACCCACAACCTGACGCTCCAGCCGGGCGAGAAGGATCTGGCCGGCCTGATGAAGGACGCCGGAACCGGCCTCGTCGTCACCTCGATGTTTGGGCCGTCGCTGAACGGCAACACCGGCGACTGGTCGGTGGGCTGCTCGGGCTACTGGTTCGAGAATGGCGAAAGCACCGGCCCGGTCACCGAGATCACCGTGGCCGGCAACCTGATCGACATCTATGCCCGCCTGATTCCGGGATCGGACCTTGAGTTCCGGGGCGCCAGCAACAGCCCGTCGATCCTGGTCGACGCCCTGGCGATCGCGGGTAAATGAACGACCTGGACCTGATCATCGCGGCCGCGCGGGAGGCCGGCGAGCTGGCGCTCGGCGCGCGCGAAGGCGGCTTGAAGATCTGGTCCAAGGAAGGCGGCTCGCCCGTCACCGACGCAGACCTGGCCGTCGACACCCTATTGAGGACGGAGCTGACCGCCGCGCGGCCGGGCTACGGCTGGCTGTCGGAGGAAACCGCCGACGATCCGGCTCGCCTGGCCACGACGCGCCAGTTCGTGGTCGACCCGATCGACGGCACGGTGGCCTTCATGAAGGGCAAGCCCTGGTTCGCGGTCTCGATCGCCGTGGTCGAGAACGGCAAGCCCGTCGCCGCCGTCGTCCACGCGCCCGCCCTGGACGAGACCTACGCCGCCACGGCCGAGACGCCCGCCACCCTGAACGGCGCGCCGATCGCTCCCAGCGCGACCGACCGGTTGTTCGGCGCGGCCATGCTGGGCGACGCCAAGATGTTCACCCATCCCGCCTGGCCCGAGCCCTGGCCGGACATGCGGGTCGAGACCCGCAACTCCATCGCCTACCGCGTGTGCCTGGTCGCCTCCGGCCACTTCGACGCGGCCATCGCCCTGTCGCCCAAGAGCGAGTGGGACCTGGCCGCCGCCGACCTGATCCGGCGCCAGGCCGGGGCGCTGCTCACCGACCACAAGGGCCGGGAATTCGCCTATAATCGTCCCGTTCCCCTGGTTCCCAGCCTCGTTTGCGCCAATAAGGCGCTTCACCCGTTGATCCTGTCACGTGTCGGGCATATCGAGCTGCCATAAAACCAATTCCTCGCAGGAACCTTGCTCCAAATGCCCGATAAGCAGCTGCTCCATATCGTCGTCGGCGGTGAACTGAAGGAAGTCGCCGGCAACGAGTTCCGCGACCTGTCGAAGGTCGAGTTCGTCGGCGCGTTCCCGAACTACGAAGAAGCCCACAAGGCCTGGAAGGCCAAGGCGCAGGCCACCGTCGACAACGCCCACGCCCGCTATTTCATCATCCACGCCCACAAGCTGCTGGACCCGAGCGAGGACTAGGGGCCGGAGCGCTCTACCCCGCCAGGGTCTCCAGGAAGCGCACCGGCTCGCCGCGGCCTTCGGCGATGACCTCGTCGTCGCGCATGACGACGATGCCGCGCACGATGGTCGCCTTGGGCCAGGCCTTGACCTCGAAGCCGTCAAACGGGGTCCAGCCCGAGCGGGTGGCCATCCAGTCATGGGTGATGACGCGGCGGGCCTTCATGTCGACGATGGTGAAGTCGGCGTCGAAGCCCTCGGCGATGCGGCCCTTGTCGGCCAGGCCGAAGACGCGGTTGACGCCATGGCTGGTCAGGTCGACGAAGCGCTCCAGGGTCAGCTTCCCGTCGACCACGTGGGTCAGCATGATCGGCACCAGGGTCTGGACGCCGGGCATACCCGAGGGCGAGGCCGGATAGGGACGGGCCTTCTCCTCGCGGGTGTGCGGGGCATGGTCGGAGCCGAGCACGTCGGCGACGCCGGTGTCGATCCCGCGCCAAATGCCGGCCACGTGCTCGGCCTCCCGGATCGGCGGGTTCATCTGAGCAAAGCCCTTGAGGCGCTCATAGGCTTCCGGCGCCACCAGGGTCAGGTGCTGCGGCGTGACCTCGACCGAGGCGACGTCCTTGTTCTGGGCCAGGAAGTCGATCTCTTCCTTGGTCGTCACGTGCAGCACGTGGATGCGCTTGCCCAGACTCTTGGCGATACGGACCAGGCGGTGAGTCGATTGCAGGGCGGCCTGGGCGTCGCGCACCTCGGGGTGGCTGGTCCAGTCGCCGGGACGCGCCAGGCTCCGGCGCTCGGCCAGGCGGTACTCGTCCTCGGAGTGGAAGGCCGCGCGGCGATTGACGTGGCGCAGCACGTTCTCGACGCCCTCGTCGTCCTGCACCAGCAGCGAGCCGGTCGAGGCGCCCATGAACACCTTGATGCCGCAGCAGCCCGGGAGCCGCTCAAGTTCGCCCAGGAACGTGGCGTTCTCGTGGGTGCCGCCGACATAGAAGGCGTGGTCGGTGTGCATCCGGCCTTTGGCGCGCGCCAGCTTGTCGGCCAGGGCGTCCGGATCGGTGGTCGTCGGCTCGGTGTTGGGCATCTCGAAGACGGCGGTGACCCCGCCCAGGGCCGCGCCGCGCGAACCGCTTTCCAGGTCCTCCTTCCACTCCAGCCCCGGCTCGCGGAAGTGGACCTGGCTGTCGATCACGCCGGGCAGCACGGTCAGGCCCGAGGCGTCGAAGACCTCGCCCGCCGAGGCCTGGGACAGGTCGCCGATCGCGACGATCTTGCCGTTTCGCACGCCGATGTCGGCATGGCCCCTGCCCGCGTGGTTCACCACCTCGCCGCCGCGCACGATCAGGTCGAAGGTCTGGGTCATGGGACGGTTCCTCGCGAAGGTTTGGGCGGTCGTAGGACCGGCCTTCACCCATCGCAACAAATATCCGCCGATCCCGGCGAAAGCGGGGACGTCAGTGGGGCCAGCCGGATCAGCCGCGCGAAGCCGTCACGCTCAGCTCGGGTCCCCGCTTTCGCCGGGATGAGCGGCGGCGGGGCCCGTGTCTTCAAGCGCCTCGATCATCGGTTCCTCGAAGAGGGCTTCCTCGGACGGCGCTTCGGCGATCACCGCCTCGATAGGCGCGGTGCGGGCGAGGAGGTCCTTGGCCGCCCGGACCACCGTCGCCACGGGCAGGTCGCTCATGTGGCGGATGGTCTGGGAGAGGTCGGGGTCGATGGCCAGGAACTGATCGAAGCTTCGCGGCCCCCGCACGGCCAGGGCGTGCTCGCCCCACGGCCCGTAGCGGCGCTCGTCGGAGGGTCCGAACAGGCCGACGGTCGGGGTCCCCGCGGCGGCGGCGATATGCATCAGGCCCGAGTCGTTGCCGATGAACAGGCGCGCGCGCTTGAGGCAGGCATAGGCGGTCAGCAGGTCGACCTTGCCGGTCAGGTCGATGCAGCGGCCGCGCGCGGTGGCCATGCGCAGTTCCTCGACCATCCGGGAATCCTCGGGGCCGCCCAGGATCAAGAGACGCCCGCCCGCCATCGGGCCGTCGCGGTCCAGCAGCTGGGCGGCGGTCTGGATGAAGCGCTCGATCGGCCAGATCTTGCCGATCCAGTTCGAGGCCGGCCCCATGGCCAGGATCGGCCCCTCCCCGCCCTTCAAGAGGTCGTCGGCCAGGGCCTGGACCTCGGGCGTGATGTAGAGGTGCGGCGGCGGCGGATCGCCGTCCAGCTTCAGGGTGCGCGCCGCGTCGATCACCTTGTGGACCGGCTCGCCCGGCGTCTTCTTCCAGATCGCCCGCTTCTCGCGGCGCAGGAACAGCGCCGTGCCCGACCCCCGCAGGTCGACGATCAGGCCCCATTTCCGATGGCGCACCTGGTTCCACAGCTTGAACCAGTGGCCCTTGCCCTTGCCCTTCTCCATCACGATCACGCGGTCCAGGCCCGGCACGTGGGCGAACAGCGGCGCGGCCAGGGGGCCGGCGACGATCGTGAAGCGCGCGTTGGGGATCTGATCGGCCAGCATTTTGATCAGGCCGGACGAGAGCACCGCGTCACCGATGCGCGTCGCCGTGATGAAGAGAATCGGGAAGGCCCGCTGTGTCATCGGTCCATCTATAGGCCGCTCCTTGAGTCGGCGCATCCCACGTTAACGGTTGAGCTTTGGGCTTTCCGCGACCGAACGTCGCGGCGACTCCGGACATGGCGGCCGCGCGAGGCCGGGACTATATCGCCGTCATGAGCATCGCCGTCGCCCATCTCGCCTCTCGCGCCGTCATCGCCGTCTCCGGTCCAGACTGGCGGAGTTTCTTGCAAGGACTGCTGACCCAGGAGGTCGAGACCCTGGCCCCGGGCGAGCTGCGCTTTGGCGCCCTGCTGACGCCGCAGGGCAAGCTGCTCCAAGACCTGTTCATCGCCGGAACCGAGGACGGCGCCCTGCTGGACGTCGCCGCCGCCGATCGCGACGCGATCCTGCGACGCCTGTCGATGTACCGCCTGCGGGCCAAGGTGACGCTGGACGCCGTGGACACGCCGGTCTTCGCCCTGTTCGGCGGCAAGGTCGCGGGCGAGGGCCTCCACGCCGATCCCCGCCTGCCGACCCTCGGCGCGCGGGCCTATGGCGCGCGGGAGGCCAACGCCGACGAGGACGCCTACGAGGCCCATCGGCTGGCCCTTGGCGTCCCCGGTCCAGCCGACTGGGGCAGCGAGACGACCTATCCGATCGAGGCGAACTTCGATCTCCTGGCTGGCATCGACTTCAAGAAGGGCTGCTTCGTCGGCCAGGAGACCACCAGCCGGATGAAGCGGCGCGGGACCATCAAGAACCGCATGATGCCGATCGTCTTCGAAGGCCCCGCCCCGGCCTTCGGGACCGAGGTGCTGGCCGGCGCGCTGCGCGCGGGCGAGGTGCTGGCCGGCCGCGACGGCCGCGCCATGGCGCTCCTGCGCCTGGACCGCATCGCGGACGCCGACCTGACCGCCGACGGCCGCCTGGTGCGCGTCGAGCGGCCGGATTGGCTCGTTTAGGGGCTTTTGTTCCCGAAAAGTTCTGCTAGCGTCACCGCATGATCGAGCATACGCGCTGCACCTGGAAGGGCATGAACGGGGACCCGTTCTACGAGGCCTATCACGACCACGAGTGGGGCGTGCCCGAGTGGGACAGCCGCGCCTTGTGGGAAAAGCTGGTCCTGGACGGCTTTCAGGCCGGCCTGTCGTGGATCACCATCCTGCGCAAGCGCGAGGCCTTCCGCGCCGCCTTCGCCGACTTCGATCCGGAAAAGGTCGCCCGCTTCGGCGACGCCGACCGGGCCCGGCTGATGGCCGACGCCGGCATCATCCGCTCGAACGGCAAGATTGACGCGACCATCGCCGGCGCGCGGATCTATCTGGACATGCGCGA
Source organism: Caulobacter vibrioides OR37 (assembly GCF_000372645.1). Lineage (GTDB taxonomy): Bacteria > Pseudomonadota > Alphaproteobacteria > Caulobacterales > Caulobacteraceae > Caulobacter > Caulobacter vibrioides_E. Next base: position 35,262 of record NZ_APMP01000002.1, read on the forward strand.
GCGCGGCGAGGACTTCGGCCGGTTCCTGTGGGACATGGTCGGCGGCGCGCCGATCCAGAACCGCTGGCGGGCCGGCGAGGTCCCCGCCCAGACGCCGCTGGCCGTGGAGATGTCCAAGGCCCTGAAGGCCAAGGGCTTTAAGTTCTGCGGCCCGGTGATCGTCTACGCCTTCATGCAGGCGACGGGGCTGGTCAACGACCACCTGGTGACCTGTTTCCGGCACGAGGCGTGCGGCGCCCTAGCCAACCGCCCCGATTGAGGCCGGAGTCGCGCGCGGGACGACGGCGCGCGGCTTTCGCCGTTTGCCTCGCCGACACAGGCCGCCAGTAATAGGCTCTGAATCAGTTTAGAGCGCGTTCGAGCGGTTTAACCGCGCGCACTTGGACCCAACGCGCTCTGGTGATTTGCGTGTCGACGAGAAAGCCCATCCTTCGTGCCTGAACCGGGAAGCCTGCTCCAGGCCTGGAAGCCGCATTTGAAATGGGGCGTGGTCAGCGTCCTGGTCGTCGCCGCCATCGCCGGCGTGGCGCTATCGATCCACCCCAAGCCCTCGCGCCCCGTGGCGCCGCTGGCGGTCGGCGAACCGGCCCAGCCGCTGCCGACCGCCCCGTCCGACTGGCACGGCAAGATCGGCTACAAGGCCCTGGACGCCCGGTTCAAGGTCATGATGACCGATCCGTCGATGACCGGCCTAGCCGTGGCGGTCGTCGAGGACGGGCGATTGTCGTTCGTGAAGGGCTATGGCGTCACCGCCAGCCAGGACGGCCGGCCGGTCGATTCCGAGACGGTCTTCCGCTGGGCCTCGCTGTCGAAGACGGTGTCGGCGACCCTGGCCGCGCGCCTGGCCTCCGAGCGTCTGTTCTCGCTGAGCGACACCCTGGGCGGGTTTGACACCAGCCTGCGCCTGCCGGGCGACGCCCAGAACAGCCTGACCATCGAACAGCTGCTGTCGCAGCGGACGGGCCTGGGCAAGAACGCCTTCGACGGCCGGCTGGAGGACGGCGAGGACCCGGCGACCATCCGCCGCTCGCTGGCGACCCTGCATACGGTGTGTCCGCCGGGGGCCTGCCACACCTATCAAAACATCGCCTTCGACACGATCACCGAGGTGATCCAGGACCGCACCCACCAGCCCTACGCCCAGACGGTGGAAGCGCGCCTGTTCAAGCCGCTGGGCATGATCGGCGCCTCGATCGGCCAGGGCGGCCTGACCGGGGCGAAGAGCTGGGCCAAGCCCCATCGCCAGGGCCACGTCCTGCCGCTGTCCGACGCCTATTACCGCCTGCCCGCCGCGGCCGGGGTCAATTCGACCATCGTCGACCTGGCCCTGTGGATGCAGGCCCAGATGGGCCTGCGGCCCGACGTGCTGTCGCCCTCGGTGCTGAGCGACGTCCAGCGCCCCCGCGTCGCCACCATGGCGCCCTATGGCCGCCTGCCGATCGCCCGTCAGCTGAAGAACTCCGGCTATGGCCTGGGTATGAGGAGCTTCACCTACAAGGGCCATCGCCTAATTGGTCACAGCGGCGGCGTCTCCGGCTACCGCTCGACCATGATGTTCGACCCGGCGACGCGGACCGGGATCGTCATGCTGTGGAACAGCGACGCCAACCTGCCCTTCCGCTTCCAGGCCGAGTTCTTCGACCGCGTCTACGACCTGCCGTTCCAGGACTGGCTGGAGCTGAAGAACGGCGCCTCGGCCGCCGATCCGGGCGAGGTGTCTTAGATCCCCTAAACCTAGTCGGCCTTCGCCTCGGCGATCTCGCAGGTCTGGCGATCCCAGGGGGCGGCGGCCTTGCCCAGGTTGACGGCGGCGAAGATCAGTCGGCCGCCAGGCGGGATCGCGTCCGCCACCGTCGCGCCGACGGTCCCGGCCGCCGCCGCGCCCTTGGCCATCCGGCAGCTCAGACGCGTGTCGCGGATCGAAAAGGCCGTCGTGTTGACCACCGCCCCGGTCAGCAGCACCGCGCCGTCGGCCTTGCGAAAGGCGGTGACGCTTTCGAGGGTCAGATAGGCCTGGGGCCGCGCCTGGACGGCGGCGCGATCGGCGACCAGAGGGCTTGTCGGCGCGGGCGGCGGGGCGGCCGGACGCGGCGACGGCGACGGCGCCTTCGGCGTCAGCAGGCCGACCACCAGCGCCACGACGCCCAGCGCGCCCAGCACCATAAGCGACCGTCCGCGCGTGGCGAAGACCGGCAGCCGCGGGCTGGGCCGGATGACGAAGCTGAGCGCCAGGACGCCGGCGATCAGCCAGACCACCGGCAGGACGTGCGAGGCGAAGGACATGCCCTTCTCTAAACCGCCTTCCGCCCGGTTTTCCAAGCCTCAAGACGTCGAAGCCCAGGCCCAGCCCCTTTCGACCTTCCGCTTCGAGCCGCTTCCCCGCGCCCGCGAACACGCCTAAACAGCGGGCATGGCGACCGGACCGGACATGATGCTGGAACTGGCCTGCGGACAGGGACCGGTCTGCGGGGTGGACGAGGCCGGGCGCGGCCCCTGGGCGGGACCGGTCAGCGCCGGCGCGGTGATCCTGGATCCCGATCGCGTGCCCAAGGGGCTGAACGACTCCAAGAAGCTCTCGGCCAAGGCGCGCGCGGCCCTGGAGGAAGAGATCAAGGCCGTCGCCATCGCCTGGTGCGTCGGCATGGCCTCGACCCAGGAGATCGCCGAGCTCAACATCCTGCACGCCGCCGGCCTGGCCATGCGGCGGGCGGTCGAGGGGCTCTCGGTGACGCCGGCCTTCGCCCTGGTCGACGGCAACTACGCCTTCAAGCTGCCCTGTCCGGTGAAGACGGTGGTCAAGGGCGACAGCCTGTCGTGCTCGATCGCCGCCGCCTCGATCCTGGCCAAGGAGGCCCGCGACCGGATCATGATCGAGGCCGACGCCCTCTATCCCGGCTACGGCTTCGCCGGCCACAAGGGCTATCACGCGCCGATCCATGTCGAGGGCCTGCGCCGACTGGGCCCCTCGCCGATCCACCGCCTGGGCTGGGCGCCGGTCAAGGCCGCCCTGGCCGGCGAGCTGGCCGTCAATGCCGAGCTAGATCTTTGATCGCTCGAAGATTTTGAGTCTGATCGGACTCAAAACAGCGGGTTAACGCGCCGCTAACCACGTCTGGTGACGACGCATTTACCAGCAAGACTCATGATTCCGTTCTGTTTCTTGAGGATCGGGACCATGAAGTACGGGCCGGAAACCATCATCCTGGGCGACTGCATCGAGCAGATGAACGCCCTTCCGGAAAAGTCGGTCGACCTGATCTTCGCCGATCCGCCCTATAATCTTCAGCTGGGCGGCGACCTGCTGCGCCCCGACAATTCCAAGGTCGACGCGGTCGACGACCACTGGGACCAGTTCGAGAGCTTCGCCGCCTACGACAAGTTCACACGCGAATGGCTGAAGGCCGCCCGCCGCGTCTTGAAGGACGACGGCGCGATCTGGGTGATCGGCAGCTATCACAACATCTTCCGGGTCGGCGTGGCGATCCAGGACCTGGGCTTCTGGATCCTGAACGACATCGTCTGGCGCAAGTCCAACCCGATGCCGAACTTCAAGGGCACCCGCTTCGCCAACGCCCACGAGACCCTGATCTGGGCTTCGAAGAGCCAGAACGCCAAGCGCTACACCTTCAACTACGACGCGCTGAAGATGGCCAATGACGAGGTGCAGATGCGCTCGGACTGGACCATCCCGCTGTGCACCGGCGAGGAGCGCGTCAAGGGCGCCGACGGCCAGAAGGCCCACCCGACCCAGAAGCCGGAGGCCCTGCTCTATCGGGTGATCCTGTCGACCACCAAGCCGGGCGACGTGATCCTGGACCCGTTCTTCGGCGTCGGCACTACCGGCGCGGCCGCCAAGCGCCTGGGCCGCAAGTTCATCGGCATTGAGCGCGAAGCCGAATACCTCGACCACGCCAAGGCCCGCATCGCCAAGGTCACGCCGATCGCCCCGGAGGACCTGGAGGTCATGGGGTCGAAGCGCGCCGAACCGCGCGTGCCGTTCGGCACGATCGTCGAGGCCGGCCTCTTGTCGCCGGGCGACACCCTCTACTGCGCGAAGGGCACGCACGTGGCCAAGGTGCGCCCGGACGGCTCGATCACGGTCGGCGACCTGTCGGGCTCGATCCACAAGATCGGCGCGCTCGTGCAGAGCGCCCCGGCCTGCAACGGCTGGACCTACTGGCACTTCAAGACCGACGCGGGCCTGGCGCCGATCGACGTGCTGCGCGCCCAGGTGCGGGCAGGCATGAACTGAACACCTTGTGGGAAAGGCGTCGGCGTAATCGACGGTCGGAGGGTCCCGGGAAGACCCTTCGGCTGATCCGCTCGGCGGATCGCCTGCCCGCCAGGGTTTTCTATAGCCCGTTCCGAGCTGATTAGATCAGTCAGCTTGGAGGAAAAAGACTCTAAATCAAAGACTTAGGGCTCCACCCGACGCATTCAGGCCGCAAAATGCTCTAGTGAACCGTCGCGGCGCGGAAGCTATCGAATTCCAGGGCGATATCGGAAAAGGGCTTGCCCTGCTCTGTGGCGCCCGCAGCCTCGATCTCGATGCGCCCCAACCCGGTCATGACGTCATATTCGCCGAGGGCCCGATCGAGCATCAGGAAGCCGATCATGGTTCTCTGACGCTGATCCCAATCCCCACGCAGATACAGGGTCAAATCCAGCCTACCATCTCCTCCATCCTCCGCGATGTAGCGAAGGTCGTCCACGGCGACATTGGTGTCGAAAACACAGAGGCTCAATCCCGGCCAGCGTCGCCTGAAAGCAGTGAAAACAAAACCTTGCACGCGCGGCGCGGCTTTGGTCAGCGCGAGCACACCTGCAATATTGGCCTTAATGCCGTCGGCGGAAAGTATAAGTTCGACAGTGTGACCGTCCAAACGGCCAATCTCATGCACTACGCCGGGCGCGGCCTTAGCGATCCGATCTCCCAATTCATGAATGATGACGGAGTGATCCTGTCGATCGACGGCTTTTGTGATCCGGATGGCGTTTTTCTCGAACCAAGTCCAGAACGCCTCGACCTCGTTTCGTGCGCGGAAAAGGCCGAACATGCAAACCCCCACCTCAGGCCGAAAAATCTGAAACACAACCCAAGCATTCGGCGCAAGTCGATTTAGATCAGCCGCTCGGCCGCCCGCGCCGCTTTCAGGAATACGCTGGGCAGGGCGCCTAGCCCCTCGCGCGGGGTCCAGACGAAGTCGCCCGCGTTCGCGCCCTCGGCGGCAAACACCCGCAGCGTCAGCGAAAAGTGCGTGAAGACGTGCTCGACCGCGCCCAGGTCGCGCCAGGACGCGGCGACCGGCGCGGCGGCGACCGCCTCGGCGTCGTCGTAAGGGCTCGCCCGCCACGCCGAGGTCGGCAGGCCCAGCATCCCGCCCAGCAGGCCCTTGGGCGGACGGCGGACCAGGGCGACCGCGTCCCCGCGCGTCAGGATATAGGCGACGCCGTGACGGCGCGGACGATCGGCCTTCCTGGTCTTCCTCGGATAGGTCTCGGGCGCGCCGCCCTTGAACGCCGCGCACCAGGCCGAAACCGGGCAGCGGTCACAGAGCGGTCCCTTCGGCTTGCAGACGGTCGCTCCGAGATCCATCAGCGCCTGGGCCCAGTCGCCCGGGCGGTCGTCGGTGACCAGCCCGCCGGCCAGGGCCTTAAGCTCCGGCTTGGCGTCCGGCAAAGGGGTCTCGACCGCGAACAGCCGCGACATCACCCGCTCGACATTGCCGTCGACGACATTGGCCGGCCGGTCGAAGGCGATCGCGGCCACGGCGGCGGCGGTATAGGCCCCGACGCCGGGCAGGGCGCGCAGGCCCTCCTCGGTGTCCGGAAAGACCCCGTCGTGCAGGCCGGCCACGGCGCGGGCGCAGGCCAGCAAGTTACGGGCGCGGGCGTAGTAGCCCAGCCCCGCCCAGGCGGCCATCAGGTCGCCGTCATCGACGGCCGCCAGGTCCGATACGGTCGGCCAACGCTGGGTGAAGCTCAGGAAGTACGGCGTGGCGTGCGGCACGGTGGTCTGCTGGAGCATCACCTCCGACAGCCAGACGCGGTAGGGATCGGCGCGGACGCCGGCGCGGCGGTCGGCCGGCGAGACGCGCCAGGCCAGAGCCCGCGCCTGGCGGTCGTACCAGGCCAGCAGGGCCGAACGGAGGGCGTCGCGGTTCTTCATGCCCCCTCGCCTACCGCGAAGGGCCGCCCTCATGCTAGCTTTCGTCCATGCGCCGCCCCCTGCCCACGCCCGAAGAAGCGATCGCGATCCTGCGCGCCAAGCGGACCAAGCCGCAGCGCCGCCCCCCGCCGCCGGCCGGCAAGAGCCTGGCGCCGCTGCTGAAGGATCTCGAGACCCGCTTCGGCCAGGGTCCGGCCGCGCTGCGGGCCCGCTGGCGCGAGATCGTCGGCGACACGCTGGCCCGCCGCACCGAGCCCGTCCGGATCATCAAGGGCCGAAGCGGCCAGGGCGGGGCGCTGGAGTTGCGGGTCGACGGCCCGGTGGCCTCGCTGATCCAGCACCAGGCCCCGCAGATCACCGCCCGCCTCGACATGCTGCTGGGCAAGGGCGTGGTCACGCGCCTCCGCATCGTCCAGGGCCCGATCCAGGCGCCCGTCGCCCCCGCGCCCCCGCGCCCCCGCCGCAAGCCGCCGCTGGACGCGGCGCTGGAGAAGCAGCTCGCCGACAGCCTGGCCGACCAGCCCGATGGCGCGCTGAAGGACGCCCTGATGAAGCTGGGCCGAGGCGTGCTGCGCGATCAGACCTGAGCCGCCGGTCCGACGATCCGATTGACAACGCCGCCACGATCACGCTGTTGCGGAGCCTTATCGACGCCCTTTTCCGTGGTCCTCTTTGGGGGCCTAAGAATCGCGCTTAAACTTCGCCGTTCTCGTTTCGAGGAAACCACCGACCATGCGTCCCCTGACCCGCCGGATCCTGACCGCCGTCGCCCTCACCGCCTCGCTGGGCGCGCTCGCCGCCTGCGGACCCAAGGGCGGCAAGGTCACCGCCGAGGACATGACCCTGGGCAATCCGAACGCCAAGGTCACGGTCATCGAGTACGCCTCGGTCGCCTGCCCGCACTGCGCCAGCTGGAACGCCGAGGTGTTCCCGGCCTTCAAGGCCAAGTACATCGACACGGGCAAGATCAACTATGTCTATCGCGAGGCCCTGACCGGCGAGCCGCGCCTGGCCAACGCCGGCGCCATGCTGGCCCGCTGCGCCGGCAAGGATAAGTACTTCCAGGTCACCGAGGCCCTGTACCGCGCCCAGCGGAACATCTTCACCAGCGGCGACATCCGCGGCGAGCTGCTGACCATCGCCCAGGCCGCCGGCATGAACGAGGCCCAGTTCACCGCCTGCCTCAGCGACGACAACGCCGCCAAGTCGGCCGAGCGCATCGAGAAGATGATGAAGGACAACAACGTCCAGGGCACGCCGACCTTCGTGGTCAACGGCAAGCGCCTGGGCGGCGAGGACGGCGGCGAACAGACCCTGGCCCAGCTGGACGCGGCCATCGCGGACGCCTCGAAATAATGGACCGGCGCGCGCTTCTCTTGTCCGGCCTCGCCGTCGCGGCCGCCCCCGAGCTGGCGCGCGCCGCTCACCTGCCGCCGCTGCCCGGCGACATGGTCCTGGGCGCGCCCAAGGCGCCCGTGCAGTTCGTGGTCTACGCCTCGGCCAGCTGTCCGCACTGCGCCCACTGGTGGACGACGGTGCTGCCGTCGGTGCGCAAGGCGTTCATCGATACGGGCAAGGTGCGGCTGGTGTTCCGCGAATTCCTAACCCCGCCCAACGAGTTCGCCGCCGCCGGCTTCATCCTGGCGCGCCGCGTCCCGGGCAAGTATTTCGAGGTGCTGACCACCATTTTCGAGAAGCAGCAGGCGATCTACGACAGCGAGCATCTGTTCGAGGGCCTGGAGGCGATCGGCAAGCAATACGGCCTGACCGAAAAGCAGTTCAGCGACGCCCTGGCCGATCCCGTGGCGCTGAAGGGCGTCAACGACCGCTTCGCCCGGGCGATGAATGAGCAGAACATCGAGCACACGCCCACCTTCTTCGTGAACGGCGCGGAATATCTCGGCGACTTCGAGTTCGCCGGCCTGTCCAAGGCCTTCGCCGCCGCCGCCGCGAAGAAGGGCTAGGCCCCGCCGGGGAGGGCCTCATGCAGTTCCAGCGCCTTCGCCTTTCGGGCTTCAAGTCCTTCGTCGAGCCGACCGAGTTCCGGATCGAGCCGGGGCTGACGGGGATCGTCGGCCCGAACGGCTGCGGCAAGTCGAACCTGCTGGAAGCCCTGCGCTGGGTGATGGGCGCCAACTCGGCCAAGGCGATGCGCGCCGGCGGCATGGACGACGTGATCTTCGCCGGCAGCGGCGGCCGTCCGCCGCGGAACCACGCCGACGTCGCCCTGACCATCGACAATTCCGACCGCACCGCCCCGGCCCAGTTCAACGACGACCCGGTGCTGGAGGTGATCCGCCGCATCGATCGCGGGGCCGGCTCGACCTACAAGATCAACGGCCGCGAGGTGCGGGCCCGCGACGTGCAGCTGTTGTTCGCCGACGCCTCGACGGGGGCCAACTCGCCGGCCCTGGTCCGCCAGGGCCAGATCAGCGAGCTGATCGGCGCCAAGCCGCAGAACCGCCGCCGCATCCTGGAAGAGGCCGCCGGCGTCTCGGGCCTGCACACCCGCCGCCACGAGGCCGAGCTGCGCCTGCGCGCCGCCGAGGCCAATCTCGCCCGGCTGGAGGACGTGGCCCGCGAGCTCGAGACCGCCCTGAACCGCCTCAAGCGCGAGGCCCGCCAGGCCGAGAAGTACAAACGCCTGTCGGCCGAGATCCGCGCCGTGCAAGGGGCGGTGCTCTACACCCGCTGGACCGAGGCCCGCGACACGCTGGAGCGCACCCAGCGCGAGGCCACCGAGGCCGCGCGGCTGGTCGAGGACACCGCCCGCGCCAGCGCCGCCGCCCAGGTGGCGATCACCGAGGCCGAGGCCGCGATGCCGCCGCTGCGCGAGGAGGCGACGATCGCCCAGGCGGTCCTGGGCCAACTGGCTATCCAGAAGGACCGCGCCGAACGCGAGGCCGAGGCCGCCGCCGCCGAGTTCGAGCGCCTGAAGGCCGATCTCGACCGCATCGACGCCGATCGGGCGCGCGAGAGCCAGGCCAAGGACGACGCCGCCACAGCGCTGTCGCGGATCGACGCGGAGCTTGAGGAGGTCCGCGCCCTGGTCGCCGCCGCGCCCGAGCGGGGTCCCGAACTGGCCGCCGCCGCGCAAGCCGCCGAGGAAGCTCGCGCGGCCGCCGAGGCCGCCGTCGAAACCCTGGCCGCCCGGGTCGCCGCCGAGGAGGCTCAAGGCCGCGCCGCCGCCACGCGCCTCGCCGAAGCCGAGGCCCGCGCCAATCGCACGAACCGCGCCCTCGACCAGGCCAAGGCCGAGCGGGCGGCGATCGGTCCCGAGATCGATCCCGCCGCCGCCGACGCCCGCCAGCGCTTCGCCAACGCCGAGGCCGCCCTGGCCGCCGCCCGCGCGGCGCTGGAGGAAGCCGAGGCCGAACGCGTCAAGGCCGCCGAACAGGAGGCCCTGGCCCGGCAGCTGGCCCGCAATGTCGAGGATCAGCTAGGCCGCCTGCGCACCGAAGCCCGAGGCCTGGCCCAGCTGACCGCGCCGCGCGCCAAGAGCGGCCACACCCCGGCGCTGGACAGCGTCTCGCCCGACAAGGGCTATGGCGCGGCGCTGGCGGCGGCGCTGGGCGACGACCTGGACGCGGCCCTGGACGCCAAGGCGCCGTCCTACTGGGGCGGAGCCGAGGCGTCCGCGCCGATCTGGCCGGAAGGCGCCGAGCCGCTGGCCCCGCGGGTCAAGGCGCCGGCCGCCCTGGCGGCCCGCCTCTCGCACGTCGCCGTGGTGGCGCGCGCCGATGGCGACCGGCTCCAGAAAGACCTCAAGCCGGGGATGCGCCTGGTCTCCCGCGAGGGCGACCTCTGGCGCTGGGACGGCTTCGTGGCCCGCGCCGACGCGCCCAAGCCCGCCGCGATCCGCCTGGAGCAGCGCACGCGCCTGGCCGAGGTCGAGGCCGAGATCGATGTCCTGGCGCCGCGCGCCGACGCCACCGCCGCCGCCTTGAAGGCCGCCGCCGACCGGATGCGCGCCGTCGAGGACCTGCTGCGCGACCGGCGGCGCGGCCCGCCGGACGCCGAGCGGCTGCTGAACGGCGCGCGCGAGCAGGTCGCCAAGCTGGAACGCGAACAGGCGCTGCGGGCGGCCCGCGCCCAGTCGTTGGACGACACCATCGCCCGTTTCGAGGCCGAGAAGACCGAGGCCGACGCGGCCCTGGCGGAGGCCCGCCAGGCCCATGCCGCCGCCCAGACCTCGGGCGACCTGCGACCGCAACTCGCGGAGGCCCGCCAGGCCTCGGCCCAGGCGCGCGAGGCGGCCAGCGCCGCCCGCACGGCCCTGGATGTCGAGACCCGCGAACGCGCCGGCCGCCAGCGCCGGCTGGAAAGCCTGGAGCGCGATCGCGGCGATTGGGCCCGCCGCGCCGAGACCGCCGCCAAGCGCGCCGACGCCCTCGAAGACGATCGCGTCAAGGCGGCCGCCGCGCTGGAAGCCGCCCGCGAGGCGCCGGCCGTCCTGCAAGAGCGACTCTTGGTCCTGCTGGACCAGTTCGCCGCCGCCGAGGCCCGCCGCGCCAAGGCCAGCGACGCCCTGGAGACCGCCGAGACCAACCGGATCAATGCCGACCGCGCCGCCCGCGCGACCGAACAGGCGGCCGGCGAGGCCCGCGAGGCGCGCGCGGCCCTGGTCGCCCACCTGGACGGCGCCCGCCAGCGCTTCGCCGAGGTCGCCGCCGCGATCCGCGAGCAGGCCCGGATGGAGCCGGAGGAGCTGGGCCGCCACGTCGCGGGCGAGGCCGTGGCCGTGCCCAAGGACGCCGCGGGCGTCGAGGCCCACCTGTTCGCCCTGGAACGCGAGCGCGACGCCATCGGGCCGGTCAACCTGCGCGCCGAGGAGGAGGCCCAGGAATACGCCGGACGCCTGGAGACCATGCGCACCGAACGCGCCGACCTGTCGGGCGCGGTGACCAAGCTGCGAGCCGGCATCGAGGAGCTGAACGCCGAGGGTCGTGAACGGCTCTTGGCCGCCTTCGACGTCATCAACGCCAATTTCCAGACCCTTTTCCAGGCCCTGTTCGGCGGCGGTCAGGCCGAGCTGAAGCTGATCGAGAGCGAAGACCCTCTGGAGGCGGGCCTGGAGATCTTCGCCTGCCCGCCCGGCAAGCGCATGGCCAGCATGAGCCTGATGAGCGGCGGCGAGCAGGCCCTGACCGCCAGCGCCCTGATCTTCGGCGTGTTCCTGGCCAATCCGGCCCCGATCTGCGTGCTGGACGAAGTCGACGCGCCGCTCGACGACGCCAATGTCGATCGCTACTGCAACATGCTGGACGAGATGCGCCGCCGCACCCAGACGCGCTTCATCGCCATCACCCACAATCCGGTGACCATGAGCCGCATGGACCGCCTGTTCGGCGTCACCATGGCCGAGCGCGGCGTGAGCCAGCTGGTCAGCGTGGACCTGAGCACGGCCGAAAAGCTGGTCGCGGCTTAGAAGCCGACCGCCCCCCTCTGTCTCGTCGCGTATCCGCGCCGATCCACCTCCCCCGCTTTGCGTGGGAGGAGAAGAGCGCGGTTCCTCCTCACCCGTGAAACAGGGGAGGTGGCGCGCTGCGGATACGCAGCGTGACGGAGGGGGGCGCTCAGCGGCTTAGAAGCCGATCGCCTGTCTGATCGGATTGGCCGGATCGGCCAGCAGCTTCACCGCCATGGCGCACGAGATCACCACCAGCAGCGGCCGGATCAGCCGGGGTCCAAAGCGCATGGCCAGGCGCGAGCCCACCTGGGCCCCGATGAACGCTCCCAGCGCCATGGCCAGGCCCACCGGCCAGATGACCACGCCCTTCAGGACGAACAGGGACAGACTGCCCAGATTGCTGGCGGCGTTGGCCAGCTTGGTGTGGGCGGTGGCCTTCAGCACGCCGTAGCCCAGCAGGGTGACGATCGCCACCATGTAGAAGGCGCCGGCGCCGGGTCCGAAGATCCCGTCGTAGAAGCCGACCAGGGGCGCGACGAAACAGGCGAACGGGATCAGCGCCAGGCGCGGCGCGACGTCCTCGCTCTTGAGCGCGCGGGAGAAGCCGAAATAGAGCGCGATGCCGATCAGCAGGATGGGCACGACGGCGCGCAGCAGCTGAGGGGACAACAGGCTGGCGCACAGCGCGCCGCACAGACCCGCTGCGGCGGCGGCCAGCGCGACCGGCAAGGCGGACTTCCAGTCGATCAGCCCGCGCCGGGCGAAGGCGCTGGTCGAGGAGATGGCGCTGACCGCCCCCTGCAGCTTGTTGGTGCCCAGGGCCTGCACCGGCGACAGCCCCGCCAGCAGCAGGGCCGGCAGGGTCACGAGACCGCCGCCGCCGGCGATGGCGTCCAGCGCGCCGGCCAAGGCCGCGACCACGAACAGGCCAGCGATGACGTCGAGATGAACCATGGACGGCTCATCGCGCGGATCGCCTTTTCAGGCAAAGAAAAAGGGGCCCCGAAGGACCCCTTGTCTCCTAGCCCAGCAGGCTGGCCCACTGGTGGGCGCGGGACTGCTTGCTGTTGGTCGGCTTGCCCAGGGCGCGGAGCTCTTCGCGCTCCTTGGCCTTTTCTTCCTTGCGAACCCGCATCTCGGCGGCTTCGAGGGCCTTGCGCTCCTTGCGCTCGGCGCGCTTGGCGGCCATCAGCTCTTCCTCGCGGGCGAGGGCTTCGAGGCGGGCCTTTTCCTTGGCTTCGGCGCGGGCGGCGCGGACGGCTTCCAGTTCGGCGGCGCGCAGCTCCTCACGCTTGTCGAAATCAGGGTCCTGGACGGCGGGCTTTGGCTTGAACTTGGCCAGCATCGCCTTCTTGGCTTCCTGTTGGGCGGAAATACGATCGGCGAATCCGGTGTTCTTCAGGTGCGACATGAATCTTCGTGTTGTTTGGAGGCGGCGGCTCTTAAACCCAGATTGGCGAAAAAATCAATGCGTCATCGGGCTTCGCCGCCTCTTGCCTAGGGGAGGCGGCGTATAAAGAACACACATCAGATAGGGTCGGGTTCCCGCTCGCGGTAGGGCCCGGCGCCCAGGATCGAGGGATCGCGCCGAAATAGAGGCGAGCGGTTTCCGTAGCGGCGAAAAGGCGGAAAAGGAGACGGTTTTGCCCCTCCTTGAAGCCGCGGCCGAAATCCTTAAGTAATACCGTCACTTGCCCTCTGAAGCGCTCACCTTGACGCACCGCGGCGAGGTCTATAGGTTCCGCGCCGATCAAGCCGGCCGGAAAAGCGCCTCGTTTAGGCGCGTCCGCGGCGTTTTCGGACCTGCCGCTTCCCATGCCCAAGGCCGACGAACCGAACGACAAGGCTCTAAGCAGCCTCGACGCTCGGCTCGACGCGTTCGAGGCGAGGAAGGCGGCGGAAAAGCCCGCGAAAGCGGCGACCGAAAGGGCCCAGCAGGACGGCTACCGTCTGCTGGCGGACATGATCGGGGGCGTGCTGGTGGGTCTTGGCTTCGGCTGGCTTCTCGACCACTACGTCCATACGAGCCCCTGGGGCATGGTCGGCGGCCTGCTGATCGGTCTGGGACTCGCGATTTTCTCCGTCGTCCGCAAGGCGACGAAAATGAGCGCGCAGGCGTCGGCGGCCACCTCGCAAGGGACCGACGACGGACACACGGGAGACGGGTCAACCGTCCCCAAGCAGAAGAGAGACTAGGGCCGATGGCCGATCCGATGCACCAGTTCCAGATCCAGAAGATCGTGGAACTGCCCACCGTGACCGTTCCCGGCCTGGGCGCTATCGACCTGTCGATCACCAACTCGGTGGCCGCGATGATCTCGGCCTCGCTGCTGGTCATGGGCTTCTACGCCCTGGCCGCGCGCCGCGCCGTGGTGCCGGGCCGCCTGCAGGCGGTGGGCGAGATGCTGTACGGGCTGGTCGACGGCCTGGCCGAGTCGATCATGGGCCACGACGGCAAGAAGTTCCTGCCGTTCGTCTTCACCCTGTTCGCCTTCGTGCTGTTCATGAACATGCAGGGCATGTTCCTGGTCTTCACCTCGACCTCGCAGCTGGCCGTGACCCTGACCCTGGGCCTGATGGTCATCGCCACCGTGGTGATCGTCGGCTTCGCCAAGAACGGCTTCAAGTTCTTCAAGCTGTTCTTCCCGTCGGGCGTGCCGTGGCCGCTGTACATCCTGCTGACGCCGATCGAGATCATCTCGTTCCTGATCCGTCCGATCACCCTGGGCCTTCGTCTGTTCGGCAACATGCTGGGCGGCCACGTGGTGCTCAAGATCTTCGCCGGCTTCGTGATCGCCCTGGGCGGTCTCGGCGTCCTGGGCTGGGCCGGTTCGGCCCTGGCCCTCACTTCCGTCGTCGCCCTGACGGCCCTCGAGTTCATGGTGGCCTTCCTTCAGGCCTTCGTGTTCGCGGTGCTTGCCTGCGTCTATCTCAACGACGTGCTGCACCTCGACAGCCACTGATCACCCTCTAGTCTTTCAACCTACATACCCTTCTCAAGGAGTCTCAATCATGGACGCTGCTGCTGCTAAGTACATCGGCGCTGGTCTGGCCATGCTCGGCATGATCGGCGCGGGCGTTGGCCTGGGCGTGATGTTCGGCAACTACTTCCAAGGCGCCCTGCGCAACCCGACGGCCGCCGCTCAAGAGCGCCCGATGCTGTTCCTGGGCATGGCTCTGACGGAAGCCCTGGGCATCTTCGCCCTCGTCATCGCCTTCCTGATCCTGTTCTCGTAATCCCATCCCCGGGGCGTGGCGCCTTCCCTCGGGAGGCGCGCGCCCCGGATCTCGTCATATTCTCGCGTCGTCCAGGCGCCGGGCGCTTTCGCTCCGCCGGGACAACGCTCTAGCTGAGAGGCGCCTTCGCCCATGGCGACGGAACATCAAGGCACGGTCGAGACGACGGGAGCCCCCCAGAAGCACGAAAGCGGCGGCCTTCCGCAGCTGCAGTTCGAGCACTGGGGCGGCCAGATCGTTTGGCTGCTGCTCATCTTCGCCGTGCTCTACACGGTGCTGTCGAAGGGGCTGCTGCCCCGCGTCAGCGGCGCGATCGAGGAACGCGGCGCCAAGATCGCCGGCGACATCGCCGACGCCCGTCGCATGAAGGACGAGGCCGAGGCCCAGGCTCGCGCGGCCGCCGCCGAGGTCGCCGAGGCGCGCGCCAAGGCCCAGAAGACCGCCGCGGACGCCAAGGCCAAGGCCTCGGCCGAAGCCGCCGAGCGTCAGGCCAAGGAAGAGGCCGTGCTGGCCGAGAAGCTGGCCGCGGCCGAGGCTTCGATCCAGACCGCCCGCGACCAGGCCATGAGCCACGTCCGCGAGGTGGCCCAGGACACCGCCGGCGCGATCGTCGAGAAGCTGACCGGCAAGGCGGCCACGGCCGCCGAGCTGAAGTCGGCGCTGGCTTAAGGGGCTGAAGATGGAACACGAATCCCTGTTCAGCCTGTCGAACCCGGAATTCTGGGTTCTGGTCGCCCTGGTGATCTTCTTCGGCCTACTGGTAGTTCTGAAGGTCCTGCCGGGCGCGCTGTTCGGCGCCCTGGACGGCTACGCGGCCAAGATCAAGGCCGAGCTCGACGAAGCCCAGCAGCTGCGGGAAGAGGCCCAGGCCCTGCTCGCGGACGTCAAGGCCCAGCGCGAGGAAACCGAGCGCCAGGCCGCGGGCATGTTGGAAGCCGCCAAGGCCGACGCCCAGCGTCTGGCCGTGGAAGCCAAGGAAAAGCTCGAGGAGCAGATCAAGCGCCGCGCCGAGATGGCCGAACGCAAGATCGCCCAGGCCGAGGCCCAGGCCGCCGCCGACGTCAAGGCCGCCGCGGTGGACCTCGCCGCCCAGGCCGCGGAGGCCGTCCTGGCCGCCCGCCTGGCCGGCGCCGCGAGCGACCCGCTCGCCGACGCGGCCATCAGCCAGCTGGGCGCCAAGCTGCAATAGCGGCCGGCGTCACGGGTAGACAAAAGGAAGGGCGCGGATCGCAAGGTCCGCGCCTTTTTCCTTGCCCGCAACTCCAACGTTTGAATACTCGCCACGGACCGGAGAGGTGTTGTGACGAAGACCGTTAAGCTTGCGCTCGCCCTTTGCCTTGTCGCCCTCGTGGCCGTCGTCGGATATAGGCTGTGGGCGGTCTATTCGGCCAAGCAGCGTTTCGAAGCGACCGTCGCCGAGCAGCAGCGTGGGAAGCGCCGTTAGCGCCAGGTCCGAGCGGCACCTTAGGCGAACCTTCGACGGGGGATATCTGGCCAGCTTCTGTTCGGCGCGCGTGGCGAGCTCCGTCTTGGCGGGTTCGTCTTCGCCCACGTGACGTGGGCCGGAGACAAGTGAAGGCGGCGCCGCTAGCCTGGGCGGGTGAACCATCTCCTCGCGCCGCTCTTCACGGTCTTGCAGGCCCCCCCTCAGGGTTGGGGCCTCATCGCGCTCGTCCCCCTATTGTGGGCGCCTCTCACCCGCTGGCGCCATGAACTCGGCCTTTCCCGTCGGCTCATCTGGGCTATGGTCCTACCGCTGCCGTGGGTCTTGCTCGCTTACTGGACGTCGATGAACTGGGCGCCGGCGGGAGCGTATGGCCGCATTTTGCCGCTCGCTGGACCATTCGCGCTCGCGGCCCTCATCTCGACCCTGCTGTCGTCGATCGCTAGTGCGGTTCTCAACAGGGACACGCGTCTATTCTTCGTAGGCTGGGGCTTGGCCAACACTTGGTTCGCGGCGATCGGCGCCCTGCTTTGCCTGATGGCGACCAGCGGGGACTGGATCTAGCCCCTACCCCGCCTTCGCCATCTTCCGCGCGACGTAGGTCTTCACGCGCTTGCGGGTCTTGACCAGCAGGCGCCAGCGGGCCTTGCGCAGGACCATCTTCTCGGTGCGGAGCATCTGCTGCCAGACGACCAGCAGCACTTCCGGCTCGCGGCGCATCAGGCGGCGGATCGGGAAGACCAGCTTGGGGTGGCGCTTCTGCCAGCGGATGAAGGTCTTACGCGCCTGGAACGAGTAGCGCAGCACGATCATCAGGCCGATGACCAGCAGCGGCAGGCCCAGGTGTCCAGGCAAGGGCGTCAGCACCGCGCCGGCCAGGATGATCAGCGCGCCGAAGCCGATGGCGATCCAGCGGAACGCGCGCGCGGCCGATTCCCGCAGCAGCAGGGCCAGGCGCGCCCGGCGCCGCAGTCTGTGCTTGATGTCGTCCATGGTCGAGGCCGCGACGTTCACCGCTGGCCTCGCTGGGCCGCGCGCCGCTTGAGAGACCGACGCCAGCGGGCGGCGACCCGCCACCGGCGCGGCGCCACGACGCGCTCGACCCGCAGCGTCTGCTGCCAGGCCACGGCGACCACCTCGGGCTCGCGGCGCAGCAGCCGGCGGATCGGGAAGACCAGCTTGGGATGGGCGTGCTGGAAGCGGACGAAATGCTTCCGCGCCTTGAACGAGTTGCGCAGGATGAGCATCAGGCCGATCACCGCGACCGGCAGGCCCATCGGCCCGGGCAGGGGCGCGATCAGGAAGCCCGCCACGACGATCAGCGCGCCCAGCGCCACCAGCAATAGACGCAGAACACGCGCCGCCAGGTCATCGGCGGAGCGGCGGACGCGCGGCGAGGCGAACGAAAGGGCGGTCATCGGACGGACAAAACGGGCTGGCGCTTCGCTTGCTCCCTGGAACAGCCAGATCACCCGACGCGCATCCCCGATATGTGGACCCGAGAGGGCGCCGTAAAGGCGCCCTCCGGTCGCACCGGGGGTATGGAGAATGCTATTCAGCCGCCAGTGGCGCCTCGGCCACAGGTTTCCACCTCAACCGGGGCTTGCGGGCCGCCAAGGTCTCGTCGAGACGCCGCAGCGGCGCGTGGAACGGCGCGCCTTTGAAGCGCTCCGCGTCCCCTGCCTTGGCCGCGCCGGCCAGGGCCCGAAGCGCTTCGATGAAGCGGTCCAGCTCCTGCTTGCTCTCGGTTTCCGTCGGCTCGATCAGCATCGCGCCGTGGACGACCAGCGGGAAGTACATGGTCATCGGGTGGAAGCCCTCGTCGATCATCGCCTTGGCGAAGTCGAGCGTGGTCACCCCCGTGCCTTCCAGCCAGCTGTCGTCGAACAGCGCCTCGTGCATGCACGGACCGTCCGGGAAGGCCGGGCTCATCACGTCCTTCAGGCGGGCCTTGACGTAGTTGGCGTTCAGGACCGCGTCCTCGGCGACCTGGCGCAGGCCGTCGGCGCCGTGGCTCAGCATGTAGGCATAGGCGCGGACGTACATGCCCATCTGGCCGTGGAAGGCGCTCATCCGGCCGAAGGCGGTTTCCGCCCCCGCCTCGCCGGCGTGCTCGACCAGCGAGAAGCCGCCCGCGTCATGGACCAGCCACGGGGTGGGGGCGAACGGGGCCAGGGCTTCCGACAGCACCACCGGACCCGCGCCCGGACCGCCGCCGCCGTGCGGCGTCGAGAAGGTCTTGTGCAGGTTGATGTGCATGGCGTCGACGCCCAGGTCGCCCGGCCGCACCCGGCCGACAATGGCGTTGAAGTTGGCGCCGTCGCAGTAGAAATAGGCCCCCGCCGCGTGGGTCAGGCGGGCGATCTCGACGACGTCGCGCTCGAACAGGCCGCAGGTGTTGGGGTTGGTGACCATGATGGCGGCCACGTGGTCGCCGAGCTTGGCCTCCAGGTCCTTCAGGTCGACGCGGCCGTCCTCGGTCTGGGCGATCTCGACGACGGTGTAGCCGACGAAGGCCGCCGTGGCCGGGTTGGTGCCGTGGGCGCTGGTCGGGGCCAGCACCGTCTTGCGGTGGCCGTTGCCGGCCGCCTCGTGGGCCGCCCGGATGGCCAGCAGGCCGCAGAGTTCCCCGTGCGCGCCGGCCTTGGGCGACAGGGCGACGGCGGGCATGCCGGTCAGGGTCTTCAGCCAGTGGGCCAGGCGGTCCATCAGCTGCAGGGCGCCCTGCACCGTCGACTGCGGTTGCAGCGGGTGGATGTCGGAGAAGCCCGGCAGGCGCGCCATCTTCTCGTTCAGGCGCGGGTTGTGCTTCATCGTGCACGAGCCCAGCGGATAGAGCGCCAGGTCGATCGCGTGGTTCTTCTGCGACAGGCGCACATAGTGGCGAACGGCTTCGGGCTCGGAGAGGCCCGGCAGGCCGATCGGTTCGGACCGCAGCAGGCCGGCCAGGTCGCTCGACGGCGCGGCGGCGTCCGGCAGGTCGACCCCGGTCTTGGTCCAGCCGTTCAGCTCGAAGATCAGGGCTTCGTCCTGCAGCAGGCCGCGACCGCCGGTCAGGGTTTCATGGCCGCCAGCATCGTTGGCGGTTTCGGGGCGCGTGGGGCGGCCGACGTTGTTCATGCTCATTGGCCCACCACCTTGGTCAGCAGCTTGGTCAGGAAAGTGATGTCGACGTCCAGCGTCGTCTCGGTGGCGGCGACCAGCAGCACGTCGTCCATGCCCGCGCTGGCGTCGAGACGCGAGAACGGCACGCCAAACAGCGCGCCGTGGCTGGCCAGGGTCTCGACCAGTTCGGCCGCGTTGCCCGGGACGCGGACCGCGAACTCGTTGAAGAAGCGCGGCGTCAGGATCTCATAGCCGGGCACGGCCGCCAGGGCGTCGCGCAGGGCCAGGGCCTTCTGGTGATTGAGCCCGGCCAGCTTGCGCAGCCCCACCTCGCCCAGCAGGCTCATATGGATCGAGAACGCCAGGGCGCAGAGGCCGCTGTTGGTGCAGATGTTCGACGTCGCCTTGTCGCGGCGGATGTGCTGCTCGCGGGTCGACAGGGTCAGCACGAAGCCGCGCTTGCCGTCGGCGTCGACCGTCTCGCCGCACAGGCGGCCCGGCATCTGGCGGACGAACTTTTCCTTGCAGGCGAACAGGCCGACATAGGGGCCGCCGAAGTTCAGGCCGTTGCCGATCGACTGGCCCTCGGCCACGGCGATGTCGGCGCCCATCTCGCCGGGCGACTTCAAGAGGCCATACGAGACCGCTTCGGTCGTGACGACGATCAGCAGGGCGCCGGCGGCGTGGGCCGCCTCGGCGATCTTGGTCACGTCGGTGACCGTGCCGAACACGTTCGGGGTCTGGACGACGACGCAGGCGGTGTCGGCGTCGATCGCGGCGATCACCGCGTCCTCGGCGTCGATGGCCGCCGGCATCCGGGCTGTCTCGACGCCAGCGGCGTGAGCCAGGGTCTCGATCGCGCCGACATAGTGCGGATGGACGCCGCCCGACATCACCGCCTTGCTCCGGCGGGTGACGCGGTGGGCCATCATCACGGCCTCGGCCGCGCCGGTCGAGCCGTCATAGAGCGAGGCGTTGGCGACCTCCATGCCGGTCAGGGCCGCGACCTGGGTCTGGAACTCGAACAGGACCTGCAAGGTGCCCTGGGCGATTTCCGGCTGGTAGGGCGTGTAGCTGGTCAGGAACTCCGACCGCTGGATGATGTGGTCGACCGTGGCCGGCACGTGGTGGCGATAGGCGCCGGCCCCGCAGAAGAACGGCCCCTCCCCCGCCGAGCGGTTGCGACGGGCCAGGGCCGTCATCTCGCGCTCGACGTCGAGCTCGCCGGCGAAGCGCGGCAGGTCGACGGGCGCGTCGCGGCGCGCCGAGGCCGGCACGTCGACGAACAGGTCGTCGATCGACTTGACGCCGATCACGCCGAGCATCTCGGCGCGATCTTCGGGGGTCAGGGGGAGGTAGCGCATGTTTCTGTCCTGCTCCCTTCCCTCTTAGGGGAAGGGTGGGGATGGGGTGGCTAGGGCGGCGGGGTCACCCCCGCCCCTGGCCTTCCCCCATCAAGGGGGGAGGTTCTTACAGAGTGCCCAGGTAGGCTTCGTAGGCGTCGCGGTCCATCAGAGCGTCGACCTCGGCCGGGTTGGCGAGCTTGATCTTGGCGAACCAGCCGCCGCTTTCCGGCAGGGCGTTGACGGTTTCCGGGGCGTCCGACAGCTCGGCGTTGCCCTCGACGACGTCACCCGACACCGGGGCGTATACGTCCGAGGCGGCCTTGACGCTCTCGACGACGGCCAGCTGGTCGCCTTGCTTGACGGTCTTGCCGGCCTCGGGGACTTCCACGAACACCACGTCGCCCAGTTGCTCGGCGGCGTAGGCGGTGATGCCGACGGTGGCCACGTCGCCCTCGACGACGACCCATTCATGATCCTTGGTGAAGCGCATCTGTGTCGGCCCTTGGCTTGATTTAGAGTTTGCGGACGTAACGGTTCGGAACGAACGGGCTGGCGACCACCTCGGCGGCGGCGGCCTTTCCGCGGACGATGACCTTTAGCTTGGTCCCGATCGCCGCGTAGGCGGGAGGCGCGAAGCCGATCGCGATGGGGTAGCCCAGGCTGGGGGCGAAGCCGCCGCTGGTCACCTTGCCGATCACGGCGCCGGCCTCGTCGGCGATCTCGGCGCCTTCGCGGGCCGGAGCACCCTCCAGAACCTTCAGGTTCACGCGGACGCGGGTGAGCTCGCCGGCCAGTTCCTTGGCGATGCGATCCGCGCCGAGGTAGTCGCCGGCCTCGCGGCGCGACTTGCCGACGGCGAAGTTCAGGCCGGCCTCGATCGGCGAGACGGTCTCGTCCAGGTCGTGGCCGTACAGCGGCAGGCCGGCTTCCAGGCGCAGGCTGTCGCGAGCGCCCAGGCCGATCGGCTTGACGCGTTCGTCGGCCAGCAGGGTGTTCCAGACGCGCTCGGCGGCGTCGGCGGGCACCGAGATCTCGTAGCCGTCCTCGCCGGTGTAGCCCGAGCGGGAAACGATGGCGTCGACGCCGAAAGCGGTCAGGGCCCTAGCGTCCATGAACACCATCTCAGCGGCTTCCGGGACGTGGGCGGCCAGCACGGCGGCGGCCTCCGGGCCTTGCAGCGCCAGCAGCGCGCGGTCCTCCAGGCGGGTCACCGTGGCCTCGCCGGCCAGCTCGCGGGCGATGATGGCGTAGTCGTTGTCCTTGCAGGCGCCGTTGACCACCACGAACAGGCCGTCGTCGTCCGGACGCGCGGTCATCAGGTCGTCGATGATCCCGCCCCCGGCGTTCAGCAGCACGCCGTAGCGCTGCTTGCCAGGCTTGAGGCCCTGATAGTCGGCCGAGACGACCTTCTCGAAGCTCTTGGCCGGGTTTTCGCCGCGCAAGCGCGCCTGGCCCATGTGCGAGACGTCGAACAGGCCGGCGTGCTCGCGGGTCCAGAGATGCTCCTTCAGCACCCCGTCCTTGTACTGCACCGGCATGGAATAGCCCGCGAACGGAACCATGCGCGCGCCGGCGGCGACGTGGGCGTCGTACAGCGGGGTCTTCTTGAGATCTTCGGACAAGGAACGGGCTCCAAGCGGGGTCGGCGACGGGACCGGCGTCCGCCGGCAAGTCGCCCCCGCTGTCCCTTTGACCTGAGAGATTCCGGCCTTCCCCCTCTGCTGCTTGGGGTCAGCCTTGCTCCTTCGGCGAGCCGCCTTGTCGGACGGCTACTTTCCAGCGTTCCTAAACCCGAGCGGTCCTTTTGCCTGAGCGTTTCCGGGGCGGTTGCGCCTTCGGCCTCGGGAGCGAATCCCGATGTCTCCCGCTGGGGTCCTGGGCTCTTAGGGCGAGGCGGGGACGAGAGTCAACGACGGAGGTGGCGTCGCGCCCGGCGATTGCGAACAATTGTAGAACATGTCAAAGTTGATATCCTAAAATGGGATATCGACGAGCGACCCACATGGAGGGGACCTTGCCGGCGGAAACTCCGCAACGCCTCGACGTGTTCGAACTGCGCGGCCAGCACGTCATCCTGGATTCCGATCTCGCGCGACTGTTCGCCGTCGAGAGCAAGCGGCTGAACGAACAGGTCAAGCGCAACCCCGAGAAGTTCGAGAACTTCGCCTTCCAAATGACCGCCGCTGAGTTTGAATCTTTGAGGTCGCATTTTGCGACCTCAAACGCGGGCCGAGGCGGCCGGCGCCACCGCCCCTACGTCTTCACCGAGCACGGCGTGGTCATGGCCGCGACCGTGGTGAAATCCGAGCAGGCGATCGTCGCCACGCGCTTCATCATCAACGTCTTCGTCGAGACTCGGCGCAAAGCGCCCGATGGCAGCAACCTTCCAAGGCTGATCGACGCTCGGCGACTGCCCCCGCTGGAGGTACAGGCCCGCGTCACTCTGGCGGGAAAGCTCAACGACGCCCTGGGTCGTGTGTTGGACGCCATCGCCGATCCCGTCGCCCAGACCACCATCCGCGACGAGGCCAAGGCGCTGGCCGCCGAAGGCCTGGCCAGCCTCAAGGAGTATCTCCGCAAGGCCGGCGTCCAGAACGAGAAGACCCTGGCCGAGGTTCGCAAGCTGCTGGCCGAAGCCGAGGCGTTGGAGGCCGAGACCGCCCTTCGCGCCACCGAGAATCAGCATCGCCAACTGGCCCTGCTGGCCAAACAGCTGCGCCTCGTGCTGGCAGCCCAGCAATATCTCGAGCGCGGCGGCGTCGAGGACTTGCTGGGCGTGCTGAAGGACCTGGAGCGGGCCTAAAGCGCCAGGTCGCCGAACCAGTCGTCTTCCCCGATCGGCGGACCGGGCGGGACGGCGACCTTGCCCTTGCCGTCGGCGACCAGGGCCGCGAGGCGCCCGCCGCTCGGGTCCGAGACCACGCCGGACAACACCAGCGCCTGGGCGCGATCGGCCGCGTCGCCTGGCGTTAGGGTCTTCAGCCCCTTGCCCCACTCGGAGAGGCGGGCGCGGATCAGGGCCGCGGCGGTCGGCGAGAGGTCCCGGTCGGCCAGGGTCTGGGCCAGGCTGGTCACCAGACGCTGGCGAACGCGCCGCGTCAGCTCGGCCTGGCGGCCCGTCGCCTTGCCGTCGAAGGCGACGAAGGCCAGGGCCTTGTCCAGCAGGCCGTCGACGCCTGGTTGGGCCGGATCGCGGCGCTTGGCCTCGACCAGGCGGTTCAGGCGCGCCGCGGCGAACAGGTCGCTCCAGACCAGATCGGCGGCCACCTCGGCGGCGGCGGGCAGATCGAAGACCGGTCCCTGGCCCAGGGTCTCGATCTCGTAGGCGTGGTCGGTCGATTGCGACTGGCCCGAGCTCAGCAGGTCCAGGGTCTTGTCGGAAAGATCCAGCGCCGCCGGCGCGAGGGTCCGCAGCAGGGCGTCGATGGCGGCGACCTGGCGATCGGCCGGCACGATCCTGGAGGCCTCGTGGCCGTCGCCCTCGGCGCCGTAGGTGAAGTCGACCCCGCCGACCAGCTTGGCCGTCGAGTCGACCTGATAGCGCTGGAAGATGTAGATCGGCGCGATGACCCGCCTCAGGTCGGCCACCGAGGCGCCCTTGGGCAGATTGCCCAGGCCGAAGCGATCGAGCGCGATCTTGCGCACCGCCATCACGTGTTCCAGCTCGGCCACTGGATCGGAGCCGTTGTCCCATACCGCGCCCAGCGGATGGGGCGTGTCGGCCGCGCGGGCGTCCTCGTCAGAGACATAGCGCAGGCCGTCGGCCTGGCTCTTGTCGGCCTTGGCCTTCAGCCAGGCCTTCTCGTCGCTCCCCGCCGGGGCGGGCGCGTACAGCCAGTCGATCACGAACCGGTCCCAGACGCCCACGCCGCGCGCATAGGCGTCGGAGAAGTCCAGCTGGCCGTCCTTGATCGCGATCTTCGGCGCCGGATAGTCCATCACCGAGGCGCGGCCGCCATAGGTGCTGGCGGCGAAATTGTGCTGCAGACCGATCGAGTGGCCGATCTCGTGCGTGGCCAGCTGGCGCAGGCGCGCCAGGGAGATCTGGATCGGGTCGTTAGGCCCGCCCTTGCCGGTCTTGTCGGCGCCTTCCAGCCCCTCGAAGATCAACCGGTCCTGGCGGATGCGCTGCGAGCCCAGCAGCACGTCGCCCTTGACGATCTCGCCCGTGCGCGGGTCGACGACCTCGTGGCCGTAGGACCAGCCGCGCGTCTGGCGGTGTACCCAATTGACGACGTTGTAGCGCGCGTCCAGCGGACTGACGCCCTCGGGCAGCACCTCGACCCGGAAGGCGTCGATGAAGCCGGCGGCCTCGAACGCCTGGTTCCACCAGCGACCGCCCTCGATCAGCGCCGAGCGCACCGGCTCGGGCGCGGCGCGGTCGACGTAGAAGACGATCGGCTTCTTGACCGGCGAGCGGGCGGCGGCGGGATCGGTCTTCTCCAGGCGGAAGCGATGGGCCAACCGGTAGACGATCGGCTCGCTCAGCGGCGCGGAATAGTCGGCCACCACGTGGTCGATGACCCCGACGCGCGGATCGTTCTGGCGCGGGACGAAGCCCGGCTCCGGCAGGGCCACCAGCGAGTGGTGCAGCACCAATGTGACATTGCGCGGGTCGGGAACGATGCCGCGCACCTCGCCCCCCGGATCGTCGCCGACGAAGGTCTCGACCGCCTCCAGCTCGACGTTCCGGGGAAAGACGTTCACCTCGCCGGTGTCGGCGTAGGAGAGGCCGTCGTTCAGGCGGAAGTCGCCCTGCTTGCTGCGCTTGAGGGTCTTGGCGATCCCCTGGGCGTCGCGGGTCAGGAAGGTGGTGACGTCGACCAGCAGCCGGCCGTCCGGGCCTTGCGCCTCGACGGTGTTGGACCACACGCTGGAGATCGGGAAGGACTCGGCGACCGCCGCGCGCTCGTCGGCCGAGCCGCGCGCGGCCGAAAAGCCCCAGTTCTCGAACTGGGCGACGACCTTGCCGCCCACCTTGCGGAACGCGATGATCTGGGTGTCACCCGGCGCCGAACGGTCCAGCCCCGTCGGGTTCGAGCCCAGGCCGGCCCGCAGATAGGTCTGGTAGAGATACCGCCCGGCGATCCCGTCCGCGCCCGGCTTGGGCAGCAGCAGGTAGACGCGGTTGTCCTTCCGATCGACGAACACCGGGACCAGGCCGTCCTTGCGCTCGAGACCGGCGGTCAGCTCGGCGAACTTGTCGGTCTGGGGCTTGGCCTTCTCCGCCCAGGCCGGCGCGGCGATGGCGCTGACGCAGACACTCGCCAACAAGCTGACGACCACGGACGACTTCATGACCCCTCCCGACACACGCGAAGCGGCGGGACTGTCGGGCGGGTTTTCGGGGATTGCAACGCTGATCTCCCCTCCCCCTTGCGGGGAGGGGCCGGGGGTGGGGGTGTGCGCTCCGAATAGGCAGGCTCAGCGCCAGCGGCCCCATCCCTACCCCCTTCTCCGCGAGGGGGACGGGGCGAGCGGAGTCTACATCCGCTCCGGCGCTTCGATGCCCAGAAGGTCCAGGGCCAGTTCCAGCTGACGCAGGGTGGTCTGCGCCAGCGACAGGCGGGAGGCGCGGAGGTCTTCGGTGTCGGCGCTGACGATCGGGCAGGCGGCGTAGAACTTCGAGAAGGCCTGGGCCAGCTTGTAGGCGTGCTCGGCCACGAAGTTCGGCGCCTTTTTGTCGTAGGCCTCGCTGAGCGCGCCCTCGAAGGCGTCGAGCAGCATGGCCAGGTCACGCTCGGCGGGCTCGTGGATCACGATCCGGCCCGCCGTCGCGCCGGCCTCGGCCGCCCGGCGCAGCACGCTCTTGATGCGCACCGACTGGTACAGCAGGTAGGGACCGGTCTTGCCCTCGAAGCTGGTGAAACGGTCGAGGTCGAACACGTAGGACGTGCCGCGGAAGTTCTGCAGGTCGGCGAACTTCAGCGCCGCGACGCCGACCTTGTGGGCCGTGTCCTCGAACTGCTCCTCGGAAAGCTCGGCGCCCAGGCCGGCTTCGCGCAGGCGCTCGCGGGCCTTCTCGCGGGCCATCTCGATCAGGTCGTGCAGCTTCAGAACGCCGCCGGCGCGGGTCTTGAAGGGCTTGCCGTCCGTGCCGTTCATGGTGCCGAAGCCGATGTGCTCCAGCGCGCCCTCGGCGGCGTAGCCGGCCAGATAGGCGGCGCGGAACACGGTCTCGAAGTGCAGGGCCTGACGCTGGTCCACGCAATAGAGGATCAGGTGCGGGTCGAACGACTTGCGACGGTCCAGGATGGTGGCGAGGTCCGTCGTGCCGTACATGGCCGAGCCTTCCGACGACACCACCAGCAGCGGCGGCACGTCGTGCTTGTCGCCCTCGCGGGCCACGCGGACGATGCGGGCGCCCTGGTCCTCGACCAGCAGACCCTTGTCCTCCAGCTGACGGACCATCGGCTCGATCAGGTCGTTGACGTCGCTTTCGCCCTTCCAGAGGTCGAAGTCGACGCCCAGGGCGTGGAACTCGCGCTCCAGCGCCACGCGGCTGACCTTGACGAAGTGACGCCACAGCAGACGATAGCCGAAGCGGCCGTTCTGCAGCTCGGCCGTGGCCTTGCGGGCCCGCTCCTTGAAGGCCGGGTCTTCCTTCTGGCGGATCGAGGCGGCCGGATAGATGCGGTCGAGATCGGCCAGGGTGATCCGGCTCTCGAACTCGGCCATCACCTTGGCTTCATCGGCGGCCGAGAAGCCGCGCGGGGCCTCCGGCAGCTTCTCCATCAGGGCGTTGATGAAGGCGTCCTCGTCCATGATGGCGCTGATCAGCAGCCCCATCTGGAAGCCCCAGTCGCCGAAGTGGGCGTCGCCCACCACGTCGTCGCCCCGGAAGCGATAGAGGCGCTTGACCGACTCGCCGATGATCGAGGCGCGCAGGTGGCCCACGTGCATCGGCTTGGCCACGTTGGGGCCGGCATAGTCGACCAGGACGCGGCGCGGCTGCTCCAGCAGCTGGGCGCCGACGCGCTCGTCGGCCGCGATCTCGCGGACGCGAGCCGACAGGGCCTCGTCGCTGACGCGCATGTTGATGAAGCCGACGCCGGCGATCTCCACCGAGGCCAGGCGCGGATCGCCCTTCAGGATGTCGACCACCTGAACGGCGATTTCGCGCGGATTGCGCTTGGCGCTCTTGGCCGCCGCCAGGGCGCCGTTGCATTGGAAATCGGCCAGGTCGGGCCGGTCGGAGGCCGTGACGCGTCCGAACTCGGGAGGCAGTCCGGCGGCCTGGAAAGCGGCCGCGGCCGCCTCGCTCAGGGACCGCTTCAAATCGTTCATTGCTTGGTGGAAGTCCCTGCTTGGGTTTGACCCGCTTGCCCGGCCTGCTGGGCTTGGGCGGTCTGGCCGGCGTTGACGCGGAAGCGCTTGCCCTCACGGTTGAAGGCGGCCATTTCCGGCGTCACGTCGAAGCCGATCAGCACCTCGAAATTGCCGCCGCTGACCTTGGCGTCGGCGCGCGGAATGGTGATCTGCTCGATGGTGTCGCGGGCGTAGGTGCGGTCCTGGCCGGGGGCGAAGGTCACCGGCAGGTCGAAATATTCCTTGGCGATCACCGACTGGTTCCGCTCGGTCACGGCCACCCAGTAGCGATAGTCGTGCTTTTCGCCCTCGGCCTTGGGGCCGCGGCCCAGCTGGAACAGCAGCTCGACGCGGATCTTGATCGGCTCGTCGCTCTTGTAGGCGCAGCCCGAGGAAATGTTCTGGATCTCGCCGGTGAAACCGGCCTGGGACGCCGATTCCTTGCCGCCCGCGAACTCGATATAGCGGCTGGCGTCGTACAGCACCTTCACATAGGGGCAGGGGCCGGCGTTGCGCAGCTGGGGCAGCGGCGCCTTGGGCTGGTTCCACTCCTCGTCGCGCTTCTTCTTCTTGCCGGCCTCGTCGTCGTCGCCCTGCCCGCTGCTCGGACCGCCGCGCCCGCCCCGCTGGGCGTGAACAGTCGTCGCCGTCGCGGCGAGCGAAACGGCCATCAGGGCGCTGAGGGCGAGCGTGAAGGTGCGGCGCATGAAACGTCCGGTTCGAGAAAAAAGGAGCCAAGCGGGACCATGGGAGCCCATCGGCGTCATGCAGCCTGATAAAGGCATATGCGTGACGTCGCAACGACGCAGACTCCTGGCGCCCGGCGGCCGGACCCACTAGGTTCCGCGCCATGAACGCCCCCGCGCCCGTCCGCCGCCCGATCTCGCTCGTCCTGGCTAGCCCGCGCGGCTTCTGCGCCGGGGTCGATCGCGCCATCCAGATCGTCGAGCGCGCCGTCGAGAAGTTCGGCGCCCCGGTCTATGTGCGCCACGAGATCGTCCATAACCGCCACGTGGTCGACCGGCTGAAGGCCCTGGGCGCGGTGTTCATCGAGGAACTGTCCGAGGCCCCCGACGACCGCCCGGTCGTGTTCTCGGCCCATGGCGTGCCCAAGTCGGTGCCCGCCGAGGCCCAATCGCGCCAGATGATCTATCTGGACGCCACCTGCCCGCTGGTCTCCAAGGTCCATGTCGAGGCGCAGAAGCATTACGACGCCGGCCGCGAGATCGTCTTGATCGGCCATGCCGGCCACCCGGAAGTCATCGGCACCATGGGCCAGCTGCCCGAGGGCGCGGTCACCCTGATCGAGGACCTCAAGGACGCCGCCGCCTGGGAGCCCAAGGACGCCGCCAACGTCGCCTTCCTGACCCAGACCACGCTGTCGGTCGACGACACGGCCGACATGGTGGCCCTGCTGCGCGAACGCTTCCCCGGCATCGCCGCGCCGCACAAGGAAGACATCTGCTACGCCACGACGAACCGCCAGGACGCGGTCAAGCATCTGGCCGAGCAGTCAGAACTGGTGCTGGTGGTCGGGTCGCGGAACTCGTCCAATTCGGTGCGGCTGAAGGAAGTCGGTCTGAAGGCCGGCGCCTCCGCCGCTCATCTGATCGACGACGCGGCGGGGATCGACTGGACCTGGTTCGACGGCGTGTCGCGCGTGGGCCTGACGGCCGGCGCCTCGGCTCCGGAGGACCTGGTGCAGGGGGTCATCGACGCGATCTCGGCGCGGTTCGACACGACCGTCGAGGAACTGGTCGAGGCGCGGGAGACGATCACGTTCAAGCTGCCGAGGCTGCTGACGGCCTGAGAGCAGATGTCGACATCGTTCTTGGAAGAGTGGGGTGCCCAACTCGAGAAGGCCGAAGCCTTGGTTCTCGCCACCGACCCAGCCGAAATCGCCGAGCTGGAAGCGCAGTTTGGGCTAAGCCAGCTCATTGCCGTGGCGCATATTATCGAGTCCACGGACTGGGGCGTCGAAACTTTTCCGCAGTTTCAGAACGGCGCCGGCGCCTTTGGGGATCGACTAGAGGCGCTGCGGACGCACTGGGACAACTGGAAGCGTGTCTGATCGAGCCCTACCTTCCGCAGCCTGCCTCGCCTAGCCCCCTTGACCGCCAGCGCCCGCTCCCGCATCCCCGCGTCATGGCCGTCTATACCGACATCACCGACGAAGAACTCGAAGCCTTCCTGCGAGGCTATGACCTGGGCGCGCCGCTGGCGTTCAAGGGCATCGCCGAGGGCACGGAGAACTCGAATTTCCTGCTGGAAACCGAGAAGGGCCGTTACATCCTGACGGTCTACGAGCGGCGGGTGAAGGCCGAGGACCTGCCCTATTTCCTGAACCTGCTGACCTGGCTGGCCGATCGGGGCTATCCCAGCGCCCGGCCGATCCCGACCCGCCAGGGCGCCACCCTGTCGACCCTGCGCGGCAAGGCCGCCGCCATCGTCGAGTTCCTGCCGGGCCTGTCGGTGCGCCGGCCCACGGCCGCCCACTGCCGCGAGGCCGGCGAGGGCCTGGCCTGGCTGCACCTGGCCGGCGAAGGCTATCCCGGCCGCCGCGCCAACGACCTGGGCCAGGCGTCCTGGTCGCCATTCTTCGCCAAGCACCGCAAGGCCGCCGACGACCTGAAGCCGGGTCTGGCGGCGACGATCGACAACGACCTGGCGCAACTGGCCCTGATGTGGCCGCGCAACCTGCCCGCCGGGACGATCCACGCCGACTATTTCCCCGACAACGTGTTCTTCAAGCCGGACGGCAGGTTCGCCGCGACGATCGACTTCTACTTCGCCTGCGAGGACGCCTACGCCTACGACGTCGCGGTGATGCTGAACGCCTGGTGCTTCGAGCCCGACGGCAGCTTCAACATCACCGCCGCCAAGGCCCTGCTGAACGGCTACGAGCGCCGGCGGCCGCTGAGCCCGGCCGAGAAGGAAGCCCTGCCGATCCTGGCGCGCGGCGCGGCGCTGCGCTTCTTCCTGACCCGCTTGGCCGACTGGGGCGCGACGCCGGCCGGCGCCCTGGTCAAGCCGAAGGATCCGCTGGAGTACGAGCGCAAGCTGGCCGTCCATCGCGAAGGCCTCGTGCTGTTCTGATGACGCCCAAGGTCACGATCTACACGGACGGCGCCTGCAAGGGGAATCCGGGCCCGGGCGGCTGGGGCGCCATCCTGTTCTACGGCGACAAGAAGAAGGAAATCAGCGGCGGCGAGGCGGGGACGACCAACAACCGCATGGAGCTGATGGCCGCGATCCAGGCGCTGGAGCTGCTGAACCGGCCCTGCAAGGTCGAGCTGCACACCGACAGCCAGTACGTGATGAAGGGGATCCAGGAGTGGATCCGGGGCTGGAAGGCGCGCGGCTGGAAGACCGCCGACAAGAGCCCAGTCAAGAACGACGACCTCTGGAAGCGTCTCGACGCCGCGCGCGAGCGGCACGACGTCGACTGGCGCTGGGTCAAGGGGCACGCCGGTCATCCGCTGAACGAACGCGCCGACGCCCTGGCCAACGAAGGCCTGCGCAAGGCCAATCCGCGCTTTATCTAGAGCCGCCCCGGCTCGGCGCCCTCCGCGAACGGCAGGCCTTCGTCGGCCCAGCCGGTGATCCCGCCGATCATCAGCTTCACCGGCCGGCCCAGCCGGGCCAGCTTCAGCGCCGCGCGGTCGGCGCCGTTGCAGTGCGGGCCGGCGCAATAGACGACGAACAAGGTGTCTCGCGGCCAGGCCGCCATCCGCTCGGCGGTCATCTCGGCGTGGCGCAGGTGGATGGCGCCGGGCACGTGGCGGCGGGCATAGGCCTCCGGCTGGCCCACCACGTGCAGCAGAACGAAGTCGGGCTCGCCGCCCCGCAGGGCCTCGGCGACATCTGCGCAATCGGTCTCCAGCGACAGGCGGGCGGCGAAGTGGGCGGCGGCCTCCGGGGACGGCGCGGCGGGGATTTCGGATACGACGCTCATTTCGGCCTCCGTTGATGACGCCGACAGACTTGCCCGAGAGCGGCGCCCGGCGTTAGCTGGCGAAATCGACATTGACCGTAAAGATCATGCCAAACACGTATTCCCCGGAGCGTCCCCTCGTCGTGGCCCTGGCCTATGACGGCCTGTGCACCTTCGAATATGGCGTGACCGTCGAGCTATTTGGCCTGCCCCGCCCGGAGATGGGCCCCGGCTGGTACCGCTTCGCCACCGCCGCCGCGGAGCCGGGCGCGCTGCGGGGTCTGGGCGGGGTGCGGATCGCCGCCGACGGCGGGCTGGAGCTTCTGAGCCAGGCCAGCGTCATCGTCGCGCCCGGCTGGCGCGGCCTGGACGCGCCCGTGCCCGCGCCGCTGATCGAGGCCCTGCGCGCGGCGCACGCGGCGGGCGCGCGGCTGATGTCGATCTGCTCCGGCGTCTTCGTGCTAGCGGCCAGCGGCCTGCTGGACGGCCGGCGGGCCACGACCCACTGGCGCTACGCCCAGGCCCTGCGCGAGCGCCATCCGGCGATCGCGGTCGAGCCGGACGTGCTCTATGTCGACGAGGGCGACCTGCTGACCTCGGCCGGCAGCGCGGCGGGCATCGACCTGGGCCTGCACCTGATCCGGCGCGATTTCGGTCCCGAGGCGGCGAACGCCGTGGCCCGCCGGCTGGTCGTGCCGCCGCACCGCGACGGCGGTCAGGCTCAGTTCGTCCAGCGGCCCGTCCCGGTTCCCCACGAGGCGCCTCGCCTGAGCCCCATCCTGGACCGGATGCGCGCCGACCTGGCCGGCGACCATACCCTCAAGGCCCTGGCCAAGGCGGCGGGCATGAGCGAGCGGACCTTCCTGCGGCGGTTCGAGGCGGCCACCGGCGCGACGCCCGCCCGCTGGCTGCTGGCCGAGCGCCTGAACCGGGCGCGGGATCTCCTGGAGACGACCGCCGCCGGCATAGACGACGTGGCGCGGGCCGTCGGCCTGGGCGCGCCAGCGCTACGCCACCACTTCCGGCGTCATTTCGCGACCACGCCCGGCGCCTACCGCGCCCGGTTCGCGCGCGCCTAGATTAGGCGCCTCAGGCGCCCGCCTTGCGCGCGAAGTCCCAGGCGCCCTTGGCCAGGACCGGCACGCGAGCCTCCATCAGCTGGGCGTGGGCGCTGGCGGCGGTGCCGTCGCGCACCCGTCCGACGATGCCCTGGCAGATGCCGGCCAGTCGGAAGAGGTTGTACGAAAAGTACCAGTCCAGCTCCGGCAGGCCGTCGCGGCCGGTGGCCTTGCAATAGCGCTCGACCGCCTGCGGAATGGTCGGGATGCCGTAGGCCTCCAGGTCCTTGATCTCCGAAAGGCCGCCGCGCTGGTCGGACGGCATCACCCAGTTCATCAGGAAATAGCTGAAGTCGGCCAGCGGATTGCCCAGGGTTGACAGCTCCCAGTCCAGCACCGCCACCACGCGCGGCTCGGTGGCGTGCAGGATCATGTTGTCGAGGCGGTAGTCGCCATGGACGATCGAGGTCTGGTCGTCGGCCGGCACGGTCCGGGGCAGCCAGTCCATCAGCCGGTCCATCTCCTCGATGGTCTTGGTCTCGGAGGCCTTGTACTGCTTGGTCCAGCGATCGATCTGGCGGGCGAAATAGTTGCCGGGCTTGCCGAAATCCGACAGGCCGACGGCGGCGTAGTCGACATTATGCAGCGCCGCCAGGGTGTCGATCTCGGCCTCGTAGATCGCCCGACGCTCGGCGGGCTGATAGTCCGGCAAGGTCCCGTCCCACAGGATCCGGCCCTCGACATTGTCCATCACGTAAAAGATCGTGCCGATCACGTCCTCGTCCATGCACAGGGCATAAGCCTTGGCGACCGGGAAGCTGGCCTTGTTCAGGCCCGAGATCACCTTGAACTCGCGATCGACGGCGTGGGCGCTGGGCAGCAGCTTGCCCGGCGGCTTGCGGCGCAGGACGTACTTCTTGGCGGGCGTCACCAGTTGGTAGGTCGGGTTGGACTGGCCGCCCTTGAACTGGCGCACCTCCAGCGGGCCGGCATAGCCCTCGACGTTCGCCTCCAGCCAAGCCGCCAGCCTGGTCTCGTCGATCGCATGACGCGGGTCGACCGGCTTGGTGCCCGAGTTCATGTCCTGGGCGGACTGTTCGGCGGCGTCCGTCATGGCGCGATCTCCCCAACGCTTGTTTAAACGCGGAGTTTAGAGGGTGAAGCGCCCTAGGCAACCCTCTCGCAACGGAAGAGCGCGGGCTTATTTCGACAGCGCGCGCCAGCCGATGTCGCGGCGGTGGAACCCGCCTTCCAGGCCGATGGTCCCCAGCGCCGCATAGGCCGCGTCGCGGGCCTCGCGCAGGGTCGCGCCCCGGGCGCAGACGTTCAGCACCCGGCCGCCCGAGGCGCGCAGGTTCCCCTCGGCGTCGCGGGTCGCGCCCGCGTGGAAGACCGCCACCGCGTCTCCGAAATCGGCCTCGGCGCCGGTGATCAGCCCGCCGACGCGGGGGGCGTCCGGATAGCCCTGGGCGGCCAGGACCACGCAGATCGACGCCTCGTCGCGCCACTGGGGGGGCTCGACCGAGGCCAGGTCGCCCCGGGCCGCGGCCAGCAGGATCGGGACGATGTCGCTGGCCAGACGCGGCATTAGGGTCTGGCACTCCGGGTCGCCGAAGCGAGCATTGTATTCCACCAGCTTCGGCCCGGCGGGCGTCAGCATCAGCCCGGCATAGAGCACGCCGACGTAAGGATTGCCCTCGGCGGCCATGCCTCGGACGGTCGGCAGGATCAGCTCGCGCCAGGCCTGGTCGATCAGGGCGGGAGTCAGCGCCGGGGGCGGCGAATAGGCGCCCATGCCGCCGGTGTTGGGGCCCTCGTCGCCATCATAGGCGCGCTTGTGGTCCTGGGCGGCGCCGAAGAACACGGCCGTCTCGCCGTCGCAAATGGCGAACAGCGAGGCCTCCTCGCCGTGCATGAACTCCTCGATCACCACGCGGGCCCCGGCCGTGCCGAAGCGGCCGCCCAGCATGTCGAGCACGGCGGCGTCGGCCTCGGCGCGGCTCGCGGCGATGACCACGCCCTTGCCGGCCGCCAAGCCGTCGGCCTTGATCACGAACGGCGCCGTCAGCGTATCCAGGAAAGCGCCGGCCGAGGCCGCGTCCTCGAACACGCCGTAGGCCGCCGTCGGCAGGCCGTGGCGGCGGCAGAAGTCCTTGGTGAAGGCCTTGGAGGTTTCCAGCTGGGCGGCGCGCTGGCTGCCGCCGAAACAGGGGATCCCGACCACGGCCAGCTTGTCGGCCAGGCCGACCTCCAGCGCCGATTCCGGGCCGACTACAACCAGGTCCGCGCCGATCTCCTGGGCCAGGGCCACGAGGCCGTCGGCGTCGGTCACCTTGACGTTCCTCAGCTCGGCCACCGCTGCGATCCCGGTATTGCCGGGGGCGGCGACGAGGCGGCCGCACAGCGGCGACTGGGCGATCTTCCAGGCCAGGGCGTGCTCGCGCCCGCCGGACCCGACGAGGAGGATGGTCAGCTTTTCCATGAGCGCGGGGTGTGGCGCGCGCGGCGGCGCGGGTCAAGGCCGGACCCGCGCCGCGCCGTCTCAGGCGGCGTACTCTCGGAAGTCCGCGTCGTCCGGGTCCGGTCCGCCCTGGGTCATGTCCAGGGCGAAACCCTTGGCGCGGGCCTGCTGGGCGGCGACGGGCGCGCGGCCGCCCGACTTGCGAGCGGGCTGAGCGGGACGCTTGGCGGGCGGTCGGGCGATGGCGCGGCTGTCGACGCCGTCGATGCGGAAGAAGGCGATGGACGTCCGCAGCTCCTCGGCCTGGGCGGCCAGCTCCTCGGAGGTCGCCGACATCTGTTCCGACCCGCTGGCGTTTTGCTGGGTCACCTTGTCCAGCTGCTGCAGGGCTTCGTTGATCTGGCTGGCGCCGACATCCTGCTCGCGGCAGGCGGCGCTGATCTCGGCGACCAGTTCGGCGGTCTTGCGGATGTCCGGCACCAGATTGGCCAGCATCTCGCCGGCCGACTGCGCGGCCTTGACCGTGTCGGCGGACACCGCGCTGATCTCGGCGGCGGCGGTCTGGCTGCGCTCGGCCAGCTTGCGCACCTCGGAGGCGACGACCGCGAAGCCGCGACCGTGCTCGCCGGCCCGCGCCGCCTCGACGGCCGCGTTCAGGGCCAGAAGATCCGTCTGACGCGCGATCTCCTGAACGATGGTGATCTTCTCGGCGATGGTCCGCATGGCCTCCACGGCCTGGGCGACCGCCTTGCCCGACACCTCGGCGTCCTGCGCGGACTGGCGGGCGATCTTCTCGGTCTGGGCGGCGTTGTCGGCGTTCTGCTTGATGTTGGCGGCCATCTCCTCCATCGAGGCCGAGGCCTCCTCGGCCGAGGCGGCCTGCTCGGTCGCGCCTTGGCTGACCTGCTCCGAGGCCGAGGACAGCTCCTGGCTGCCGTCGGAGACATTCTCGGAGGCGACCAGGGCGTCGGACACCACGCCGCGCAGACGGTCGATCATCCGTTGCAGGGCCAGCCCCATGACGTCCTTGTCCGAGAGGGGCTTGGCCTGGACGGTCAGGTCGCCTTCCGACACCTTGTCGGCCAGCGCCGCCGTCTGGCGAAGATTGGCGACCATCCCCTTCAGCGACTTGCCCAGAATGTCCTTTTCGGACAGCGGCTTGATCTCGACGCTCAGGTCGCCGGCGGCGACTTGGTCGGCCAGGCTGGCCGTGGCGCGGAGATTGGCGGTCATGCGATTGACCGTCTCGACCAGATCCTTGATCTCGTCATTGGTGGTGACGGTCACGGTCTGCTCCAGATCGCCCAAGGCCACGGCGTTGGCCAGGCCGCCGATCTGGGCGAAGCCCCGGGCGATGGTCCGGGCGACCCAGACCCCCGCCCCGACCGCCAGCAGAACCGAGACGGCGATCACCCCCATCAGCGTGTTGCGCGAGGCGCCGTAGGCTCGGTCGCTTTCGGCGGTGGTCGAGGCCAGCAGCTTCTCGTTGACGTCCGTCAGGGCCTCGACCGTCGCCGTGATGCGATTGGTGATCTGACGCTGGGTGGTCCGCATCTGGACGATCGCCTGGTCGCGACGCCCCTCCATCATGTCGCGACGCATGGCCTCGTCGATCTCGGCGAAGGTCGCCCAGTCGCTGGCCAGGGCCTCCCATTTCGGCTTGCCAGTGGGCGAGGCGTGGGACAGGCCCGCTTCGAGCAGCGTGGCGACCTTATGCTTGTTGTCGATCGCCTTGGCGTTCTGGCTCTTCAGCTCCTCGGCGTCATCGGCCAGGGCCATGTTCTTTTGAGCGCGCACCACCTGAAGCAGCGCCATCCCCAGGGCCTGGCTGCGCTGGAGTTGCGCCACCGGTCCCTCGACCATGGCCTTCTGGTCGCTGTTGAGGTCCCCCAACTGGCGCACGCCGAACAAGGTGGCGGCGGCCATCATCAGGATGAGCGCCCCGAAGGTCAGGGCGAGTTTGAGCTTGATCGTCATGCGCATGGAAGGCTCCGGCCCATTATTAACCCTGTTGCAGAAACGAAGAACAGCCGAATGAAGTCATCGCGACCTCCTAGAGATCGAGCTATCTAACATTCGCGCAAAGACACGGGAGCGGATTTTCCGTAGCTATGTTTCGCCAGACTTTGAGAAACCTCGATTTCACATCGGAATTTGTTTCTTCCGGTGCACATACCTTCGGAACGACCACTCAAGACAAATCACGTAAAACTGAAGCCGAGAGGGCGATTTACGCGAAAATACTTGAAGAGGTTCGGCCGCGGACGGTTAACCGGCGGTGAATCAAACAACTCACGAGATAGCGACATTCTGCCTCACCATCCTTGGGCGAAATCGCGTTTTCCTCGCGAGAACGCCTTTTGGTTCGGTGGTCGCGCGCTTCGCGCCAGCACGAAAAACCGCGCGCCGACGAGCGGCGCGCGGTTCAGCCCTGTCGGGGCGTCGTTCAAAAATCGATCCGGAGCGCCTTCCGGCGCGGCGGGCGCCGGATCCGCGCGATGCTTTAAGCCGCGTCGAGATCCAGCGAATAGCCCGCCGACCGCACGGTGCGGATCGGGTCGCCATCGGCCGTGCCGTTCAGCGCCTTGCGCAGACGGCCGATGTGCACGTCGACCGTGCGCGCCTCGACATAGACGTCCGAGCCCCAGACCGCGTCCAGCAGCTGCTCGCGGCTGAACACCCGGCCTGGATGCTGCATCAGATAGTCCAGCAGGCGGAACTCGGTCGGACCCAGGTGGATCTCCTTGCCGCCCCGCTTCACGCGGTGGGCCACCCGGTCGATGACGATGTCGCCGACCGTGATGCGGTCGTCGGCCAGGCCCGGACGGATCCGACGCAGCACCGCGCGGACGCGGGCGGTCAGCTCGACCATCGAGAACGGCTTGACGACATAGTCGTCGGCGCCCGTGTCCAGGCCGCGGATG
Organism: Caulobacter vibrioides OR37; assembly: GCF_000372645.1. Taxonomy (GTDB): domain Bacteria; phylum Pseudomonadota; class Alphaproteobacteria; order Caulobacterales; family Caulobacteraceae; genus Caulobacter; species Caulobacter vibrioides_E. The sequence goes on from NZ_APMP01000002.1 coordinate 73,658, forward strand.
CGGTCGGTTTCCTCGCCGCGCGCCGTCAGCATGATGATCGGCACGTTGCGGGTCTCGGCCCGGCCGCGCAGGCGACGGCAGACCTCGATCCCCGAGACCTTGGGCAGCATCCAGTCCAGGATGACCAGGTCCGGGGCCCGCTCGTTGGCCATGATCAGCGCTTCCTCGCCGTCACCGGCGACGCCGACGCGATAGCCTTCCTTGTCGAGGTTGTAGTGCAGAAGCGTGGCCAGAGCGTCTTCGTCTTCGACCACCAGAACGTAAGGAGTCACTTCAGGCCGCCTCGCGAGGAGTTATTGAGCGATCGCGTCCAGCTTCGGACGCTGCGAAACCAGCTCTTCGCCGGTCAGTTCGAAATGGATGATCTCGGCGATGTTGGTGGCGTGGTCGCCGATGCGCTCGAGGTTCTTGGCCACGAACAGCAGGTGGGCGCACGCGTTGATGGTCCGGGGGTCGGCCATCATGTAGGTCAGCAGTTCGCGGAAGATCGAATTGTAGTGCTCGTCGACCTCCTCGTCGCGCGACCACACGCCGATGGCGCGCTGCAGGTCCGAGGTGGTGTAGGCGTCCAGAACGTCCTTCAGACGCCCTTGGACCAGGCGGCCCATGCGCTCGATCGAGCGGGTCAGGGCGGTCATCGGGTCGGCCTCGGTCAGGATCAGCGCCCGCTTGGCGATGTTCTTGGCCATGTCGCCGCAGCGTTCCAGGCTCATCGAGATCTTCAGGGCGGCGACGGCGTGGCGCAGGTCCATGGCCATCGGCTGTCGCAGGGCGATCAGGCGGAACGCCTTGCGCTCGATGTCGGCCTGCAGGGCGTCGAGACGCTCGTCGCCGCCGACCACCGCCTGGGCCAGGGGGCCGTCGCGGCGGGCGATGGCCTCGATGGAGTCGGCGACCTGGGCCTCGGCCAGACCGCCCATGCGCGTGACCTCGGCGGTCAGGTGCGCCAGCTCTTCGCCGTAGGATTTGACGGTATGCTCGGTCATGTTTGCTTCCTCCCGGATCAGCCGAAGCGGCCGGTGATGGGGTCCAGGGCGCGCGGGCCGCGCCGATTGATGAATATCTCTTCGATCCGGTCGCGCTTGACCAGCTTGGCCAGGAACGTCGCGCCGCCGAGGCGCTCGCCGTCGAACGCGGTCTGGCGGCCGTCCCCGAGAGCGCCTTGACGGGCGCCCATCAAGGTCAGGCTGGAAAACACCAGAACGAGAAACGAAAGCCAGGTCAGCATCGGTTCGGCGAGGGTCCGAAGTCCGCGCCCCACGCGCGTCTTTCCTCGGACCGCTAGTGACAGCCCGGCGCGGACCTTATGCGACGATTTAATTACAGTTTGACGACACCCTAAATCCTTGGGGTTAACGGCGCCGTCCGCCGGGGAGAGAACTGACCGTTTTCGGATCCTCATTGTCCGAAGGCGCCGGCTGTTCTTGCGCTGATCCCGCCCTCTAGGCCTCGGCGGGCGCGGCGGGCGGCGGGGCGGGCGCCGGCTCCGCGCCGACCTTGGCCATGGGCAGGTAGACGCCGAACGTCGCGCCCTCGCCCTGCACGCTCTCGACCGTCAGGCCGCCCCGGTGGCGATTCATGATGTGCTTGACGATGGCCAGACCCAGACCCGTGCCGGAGCGCTCGCCGCTCTTCTGGCCTTCGACGCGATAGAAGCGCTCGGTCAGGCGCGGCAGGTGCTCGCGCGCCAGGCCAGGCCCCCTGTCGGTGACGCGCAGGACGGCGTAGCGTTCGCCCGCGTCGTGATCCGGCGTCAGCAGCGACAGGCGCGAGGCGGCGGGATCGCGCGCCGCCGCCGCGGCCTCGGCCGACAGCCCCGGGAAGATCTCCACGCGGATGACGCCATGCTCGGGCGTGTACTTGATGGCGTTGTCGACGAGGTTCTGGATCACCTGGATGATCTGATCGCGGTCGCCGTCGACCACGGCGCCGCCGCGCGGCGGCAGGACGGGATCGAACGTCACGCCCTTCTCGCGGGCCTGCGGCGCCAGGGCGTCGATCACGTCGATGGCGGCCATGGCCATGTCCACCCGGCCCAGAGGCGCGATGTGCTCGTTGAGCTCGATGCGCGACAGGCTCATCAGGTCGTCGATCAGCCGCGACATGCGTTCGGCCTGGGCCAGCATGATGCCCAGGAACTTGTCGCGCGCGCCCGGATCGTCCTTGGCGTGGCCACGGAGGGTTTCAATGAAGCCCGACAGCGAGGCCAGAGGGGTCCGCAGCTCGTGGCTGGCGTTGGCCAGGAAGTCGGCGCGCGTCCGCTCGCTGCGCCGGGCGTCGGTCTCGTCGCGCAGGGCCAGCAGGGCCAGGCGCGAGCGGCCGGGCGCGTCCTTCAGCGGACGCGCGTGGGCCAGCCAGGAGCGTCCCTGCGCCCCGCCGGTTTCGAACTCGACCACGCCCTCGACATTGCCGAACAGAGCCTCGTCGACCGCTTCCAGCACGCGCGGATTGCGGACCGCCGTCACCAGCAGCGCGCCCTGGCGCTGGATCTTGAAGAGATCGCGGGCGGCGGCGTTGGCGAACAGGAAGCGTCGGCCAGTCAGGTCATCGGCCTCCTCGGCCGCGATGACCATCAGCGGATCGGGCAAGCGGTCCAGGATGGCGACGAACGGCGGGCCGCTCTCGGCGGCGACGGCGGGGACCGCGCCGGGAATCGGCGAGGGAACGCGGGCCCGTCGTCTCGGCCGCGACAAGGCCAGCGCCGCCGCGCCCGAGACGACGGCGGCGACCAGGGCGGGCGCGGGCTGGGCCATGCCGACCACGGCCAGGCCCAATATGGCTCCGGGCCCGATCAATACGGGCCAGAACGCGCTCGCGACACGGTGATCGGGGGCGTCCGGGGGCGTCTGCGCCGGCGGCATGTCTGGAACTCACTGTTTCAAGCGAGAGGCGATTCGTAGAACCAGATATGGCGCCCCGCCATGCCATGCGATAGACGGTTGGCGCCTTAGTACGTTTCGCGAGCGGGACTCACCGCAATTTCGCCGCATCGTGACACGCATTAATGGCGCCGGTTCTCATGGGGTTTCGTTCGGAATGCAGCGCAAGGTCCTGGTCGCGACGGTCGCGGCCGCTCCTCTCCTGGCCATGGGTTTCGCCGCGTCGGCGGAGACCCAGGTTACCAACGCGCGCACGACGCCGATCGCGACCAGCACGGCCACGGGTTCGGCGGCGGACGACGTGAAGATCACGTCCAACGGCTCGATCAAGCCGACGACGGCCGGCCCGATCGTGACGCTGGACAGCAACAACCTGGTCACCAACCAGGGCACGCTGTCTACCAACAACCTCGACAACAGCGTCGGCGTCCTGGTGATCGGCGGTCACACCGGCACGGTGACCAACTCGGCCACGATCTCGCTGGGCGAGGACTATACGCCGACCGACACCAACAACGACGGCAACCTGGACGGCCCGTTCGCCCAAGGGACCAACCGGATCGGCATCCAGGTGACCAACGCCGGGACCCATACCGGCGACATCGTCAACGACTCGGCCGGCACGATCACGATCCACGGCAACAACTCGGCCGGGATGCTGATCGGCGGTCCGGTGGTCGGCAACCTGACCAATCTAGGCACGATCAGCGTAACCGGCGACAATGGCTACGGCGTCCGCGTCACGTCGCCGATCACCGGCAAGGTGACGCTGGGCGGCTCGGTCACCGTGCAGGGCGCCAACTCCGTGGCCCAGGCCATCGACGCGAACGTCAACGGCGCCATGGTCCTGCAAGGTTCGGTCAGCGCGACCGGCTATCGCTACACCACCCGCCCGACCACCCTGGACGCCTTGAACAAACTGGGCGCCGACGACCTGCTGCAGGGCGGCCCGGCCGTCCGCGTCGCGGGCAACGTCACGGGCGGCGTCCTGTTGCAGGGCGCCAACTACTCGACCGCCGTCGGCACGGACGGCAACACCACCGTCACCACGGTGACCTCCAGCTCGACGGGCACGTCCAGCATCTCGTCGTTCAGCGGCGCGCCGGCCCTGCTGATCGGTTCGACCAGCCAGAATGTCACCCTGGGCGCGGTCGGCGCCGGCGACCTGGCCTATGGGCTGGTGGCCAAGGGCACGATCACCGGCACGGGCGTCTATAACGGCGTGGCGGCCACCGGCCTGCAGATCGGCGCGGGCGGCGGTTACTCGACCACCCTCACGGGCGGCGCGCGCAACGACGGCCAGATCGCCGCTTCCAGCTACGAAGCCAATTCCACCGCCGTGGACGTCCAGTCCGGCGGGACGATCGGCCAGTTCCTGAACCGCGGCACGATCACCTCGACCTCCGCCTCGTTCGCCGGATCGGGCGTCACGGCCACCGCGCGCGGCCTGGTGCTGGAGTCCGGGGCGAACGTCAACACGCTGAGCAATATCGGCACGATCTCGGCCACCCGCACGGGCGAGACCGGCGACGCGGTCGCGATCCTCGACCAGGCCGGAACGCTGACCAGCATCACCAACACCGGCACGATCAAGGCCGCGGTCACCGCCCCGTCCTTCAAGGCCGACGGCACCGTGCCGAGCCCCGCCGCGACCACGTCGGGCCGGACCATCGCGATGGATCTGCGCGCCAACAACCAAGGCGTGACGATCACCCAATCGGGACCGGCCAACTACACCTCGACCACCACCTATCCCAGCACCGACACCACCACCAGTTCGACCAGCACGGCCACGACCGCCGCGCCCAGCATCGTCGGCGACATCCTGCTCGGGAACGGCAACGACACCGTCAACATCTGGAGCGGCACGCTGGTCGGTTCGATCGCGTTCGGCTCGGGCCAGGACAGCCTGTCGATCGACGGCGGCGCCAGCGTGGTGGGCAACCTGACCAACGCCGGCGGCGTCAGCATCTCGGTCGCGAACGGCAGCCTGGGCATCCTGAACACCGACACCCTGCGCGTGAACAGCCTGTCGATGGGCTCCAGCAGCCACCTGCTGTTCTCGGCCGATCCCGCGGCCGGAACCAACACCAAACTGATCGTCTCGGGCCCGGTGAATATCGCCGACGGCGCCGAGCTGGGCATCCGCCTGGCCAATATCGTCAAGGCGCCGACCAGCTTTACGGTGATCCAGGGCAATAACCTGAACATCGGCAACATCGGCACCGGCCTGCTGGCCCAGTCGCCGTACCTGTATGTCGCCAGCAGCCGCGCCGACGCCAACAACGTCTATATCGACGTCCGCCGCCGCACGGCCGCCGAGATCGGCTTCAACCGCGAAGAGACCTCGGCCTATGACGCGGTGTTCGCTGCCCTGGGCGCCGACGGCAAGCTGGCCAACGCCTTCCTGAACCAGAGCACCCGCGACGGCTTCCGCGACCTCTACGATCAGATGCTGCCCGACACGGGCGCGGGCGTGTTCAACGCCCTGCAGGCGGTCAACCAGCAGATCTCGGCCGCCACCATGCAGCGCCCCGATCCGGGCGACCGCTACGGCCCCGACAGCCTGTGGGTCCAGGAAATCAACACCCTGACCCGCCAGGACAACAACGCCGATACGATCGGCTACAAGGCCTCGGCGTTCGGCTTCGTCGCCGGCTACGAAGCCATGGGCGACGCGGGCGGCGCGCTGGGCCTGACCCTGGCCTATGCCAGCATCGAAGAGCACGACAACGTCGCCAAGGTCGGCGAGCACACCAAGGCGTCGTTCGTGCAGGGCGGGGCCTACTGGCGCCGGTCGATCGGCGGCTGGCGGTTCAACGCCGGCGGCGGCGTGGGCTACGGCTTCTTCAACGGTCACCGCAGCTTCATCGCGCCGGATCTCAACGGCAACGGCTTCGCCGACGAGAACATCCGCAATAGCGCCGACTGGAACGGCCTGACCGCCAACGCCTTCGCCGGCGCGGCCTACGAGCAGAAGTTCGGGCGCTTCTTCGCCCGTCCTGAAGCGCGCCTAGACTACGTCTATCTGGATGAAGGCAAGCGGGTGGAAGGCGGCGATGTCGCCTTCACCGACGGCGTCGCCGTGGCCAACCCCGCCAACAGCTTCGACCTCACCGTCGACAAGCGCAGCTCCAGTAACCTCAGCGGCGAGTTGGGCGTGGTGCTGGGCGCCGATTTCGGCAAGACCGTCTGGTGGCGTCCGGAAATCCGCGTCGGCTATCGCCAGACCCTGGCGGGCGAGCTGGGCGACACGGTCGCGGCGTTCAAGAACGGCAATCCGTTCACGATCACGCCGATGAACGATCGGAACGGCGCCCTGACCGCCGGCTTCGCCCTGCGGGCCGGCACGCCGATGTCGTATCTGGCGCTGGAAGGCGGCGTCGAGGCCACCAAGAAGCAGCACCGCTACAACCTTCGCTTCGCCGGCCGGGCGATGTTCTAACGGCTCCGCGCCCGACCAAAGCTTCGAAGAATGGGGAAAAGCCGTCGCGGACGACCGCGGCGGCTTTTTGCCACCAAGAATCAAGCCTTTGATTCTCGGCGAGAATTCCCGCGTCTTCCGCGACGCTCCAGCGTGGCCCCCAGAAAAACTCAAGGTCGGCTTTTCTAAAACTCCATTCCAGAACTAGGAATTATCGTCTTCCCTGACCTGGCAGGTCGGCCCGCCTTGGCGGCGCCGAGAGGGGATAGACATGCGAACCATCCAAACCGCCTTCCGCGCCGCGCTGATCGCCGGCGTTTCGCTGCTGGCCACGGCCGGGGCCGCCGCGGCCCAGACCGCGCCATCGCCCGAGGAGGCCGCCGCCCGCATCGCCGCCCTGGAGGCGCAGCTTCAGGCCCTGCAGCAGCAGGTCAACGACCTGAAGGCCGCCACCGCCGCCAGCCTCAAGGACGTCCGCGCGACCCAGAGCGCCACCACGGTCAGCGTCGCCGGCGGCAAGCCCAGCATCGCCTCGGGCGACGGCGCCTTCAGCGCCAACATCCACGCGGTGATGCAGCTGGACGCGGCTCAATACTACCAGGACAAGGGCCTGCCCGCCGTGATCGGCAACGGCCGCGACCTGAACAACGGCACCAACTTCCGCCGCGCGCGCCTGGGCGTCGACGGCAAGCTCTACAAGAACTTCGAGTACAGCGTCCTGCTGGACTTCGGCGGCGCCGGGACCGACGGGTCGGGCACGTTGCAGGAGCTTTGGCTCCAGTACAATTACGCCCCCTTCAAGGTCCGGGTCGGGGCCTTCGCGCCCAATGTCGGCCTCGAGGACGTGGCCTCGACCAACGGCTCGCTATTCCCCGAACGCCCCTCGCCCACCGAGTTGTCGCGCGGCCTGGCCGCCGCCGACAAGCGGATCGGCCTGCAGGGCCAGGTGGTGGGCGAGCGGTATCTGCTTTCGGCGGCCGTCACCGGCGCCAAGGCCGGCGATCCCCAGACCTTCGACGAGCAGATCGGCTATGTGGCTCGGGCGGTCTATGTGCCGTTCAAGGGCTATGACTGGCTGGTCCATGTCGGCGTCAACGCCAGCAAGGTGGTCACGCCGGCCCAGACCGCGATCGGCGGCGCCTATCCGGTCACGCTGTCCGACCGTCCGGAACTGCGGGTGGACGGCACGCAGCTGATCAGCACCGGGGCGATCGACGCGACCGGCGCCCGCCACTTCGGCGGCGAGCTGGCCTTCCAGAAGAAGAACCTGCTGATCCAGGGCGAGTATTTCGACCTGGCCATCGACCGCCGCAACGCCGGCGTCGGCGTGACCAATCCGAAGTTCAAGGCCTGGTACGTCGAGGGCGGCCTGGTGCTGACCGGCGAGGCGCGCAAGTACAGCCCGAGCAACTTCGCCTTCGACGGCCCGGCGATCGACAAGCCCTTCGATCCCAAGAAAGGCCAGTGGGGCGCCTTCGAACTGGCGGCGCGCTATTCCGTCTCCGACCTGAACTATCACGAGAACGCCGTGCTGGCCGCCGACCGCGTCCGGGGCGGCGAGCAGAAGATCTCCAGCGTGGGGATCAACTGGTTCCCGAACACGGTCACCAAGTTCTCGCTCGACTATCTGGACGTCTCGATCAACCGTCTGGATCCGGCCGGCGGCGCCACGCCGCTCAGCCAAGACTACCATGTGATCAACCTGCGCAGCCAATACGCGTTCTAGACCGTAACGCCGCCCGACCCGTCCCCCAGAAAGGATCGTCCCATGAGCGACACTCTCAAGGTTCCGACCCGCCGCGGTCTGCTGGCCGCCGCCGGCGCCGGCGCGGCGGCCCTGGCGAGCCCCGCCCTTCTGGCGGGCCAGGCCCACGCCCAGGCCAACAAGCCGATCACCCTGCTGAACGTCAGCTACGACCCGACGCGCGAGCTCTACAAAGATATCAACGCCGCCTACGCCAAGTACTGGAAGGAAAAGGTCGGCCAGACCCTGGTGATCAACCAGAGCCATGGCGGCTCGGGCAAGCAGGCCCGCTCGGTGATCGACGGCCTGCAGGCCGACGTCGTCACCCTGGCGCTGGCCTATGACATCGACGAGATCGCAGCCAAGGCCAAGCTACTGCCGGCCAACTGGCAGTCGCGCCTGCCGCAGAACTCGACCCCTTACACCTCGACGATCGTGTTCCTGGTCCGCAAGGGCAATCCCTGGAAGATCAAGGACTGGCCGGACCTGATCAAGCCGGGCATCGACGTGATCACACCCAACCCGAAGACCTCTGGCGGCGCTCGTTGGAACTATCTGGCCGCCTGGGCCTGGGCCCTCAAGCAGCCGGGCGGAAGCCCCGCCAAGGCCGAGGCCTATCTGAAGGCCCTGTTCGAGCACGTGCCCGTGCTGGACACAGGGGCGCGGGGCGCGACCACCAGCTTCACCCAGCGCGGCCTGGGCGACGTGCTGCTGGCCTGGGAGAACGAGGCCTACCTCGCCCAGGAGGAGCTGCCGGGCAAGTTCGACATCGTCTATCCCAGCCTGTCGATCCTGGCCGAGCCGCCGGTGGCCCTGGTCGACAAGAACGTCGACCGCCACAAGACCCGGACCATCGCCGAGGGCTATCTGAACTTCCTGTACAGCCCGCTGGCCCAGGAGATCATCGCCAAGAACCACTATCGCCCGCGCAATCCGCAGGTCGCGGCCAAGTACGCCGCCAGCTTCAAGGCGATTCCGCTGGTGACGATCGACGACACCTTCGGCGGCTGGAAGAAGGCCCAGGCCACGCACTTCGCCGACGGCGGCGTGTTCGACCGCATCTATCAGCCCAAATAGTCAGCCTTCGAGGGGCCTCCGGACCGGGAAGCCTGGAGATCCCTCGGACAGCGCGGCGGGCTCGCCTCCCCGTTTCCGCCGCGTCGATGGCGGGAGTCCTGGCTGGACTCCCGCCGTTTTCGCGTATGCGCTATGTTGGGAACTCGACATCTTGGCCATACGTTCTGCGTCCACGGGGTGGTGGGAGCCAGGCTTTGAACGACTACGAGGAATCACGGCGGGCCGGGGCTCGACTGGCCGCCGAGCATAATATCGACGATCCCTTCGCGGCGGCGATCCGCGCCACGCGCATGGCGATGATCGTCACCGACCCCTCTCAGGCCGAGAACCCGATCATCTTCGCCAACGACGCCTTTCTCAGGCTGACCGGCTATGGCCGCGACGAAGTCATCGGGCGCAATTGCCGCTTCCTGCAAGGTCCGAACACCGATCCGAAGGCGATCGAGACGCTGCGCGCGGCGGTCGCCGCCGGCGAGGACGCCTCGGTCGACCTGCTGAACTACCGCAAGGACGGCTCGACCTTCTGGAACGCGCTCTATCTTTCGCCGGTGCGCAACGACGCCGGCGACATCGTCTATTTCTTCGGCTCCCAGCTGGACGTCAGCGACCGGAAGGTCGTCGAGCTTCGGGCCCGCGACCGCAGCGACGACCTGCGGCACGAGGTCGAGGCGCGCACGCGCGAACTGACCCAGGCGCTGGAGCAGAAGACCGTGCTGCTGCACGAGGTCGACCACCGGGTGAAGAACAACCTGCAGCTCATCTCCAGCCTGCTGCTGCTGCAGAACCGCCGCGTCGCCGACCCCAACGTCAAGGCCTCGCTGAAGGGCATGCTGGGCCGCGTCAACGCCATCGCCACGGTTCACCGCCGCCTCTTCCAGAGCGAGGACGTCGAGCGCTTCGACGTCTCGGCGTTCATCCGCGACTTGGTCGCCGACCTGATGGGCTCCATCCAGCGCGACGACATCGAGATGCAATTGGACCTGGAGCGGGTGGACATTCCCGCCGCCAAGGCCGCGCCCCTGGCGTTGGTCGTCAATGAGCTGCTGACCAACGCCCTGCGCCACGGCTTTCCGGAGGGACGCGGCGGCCGGATCTTCGTCGGGGTTCGTCGCGAAAACGGCGACTTCCGGATCGAAATCACCGACGACGGCGTTGGAATCGGTAAGACATCGCCCGTTTCCGGGTTCGGCCTGACCATCGTCCAACTGCTGTGCCAGCAACTGAAGGCGCGCGGCGAGACGACGGACGCGGAACCGGGAACGCGTGTCGTCGTTCTGCTGCCCGTGAATGGGGCGCACTGACCAGGATAGGCGTTAGGATGAGCGGCAAGGCGCTCGATGTTCTGATTGTCGAGGACGAGATGCTCCTGGCGATCGAACTCGAATATCTGGTCGAGGAGGTGGGTTGCCACGCCCTCGGCTGCGCCATGAGCGCCGACGAGGCAGTCGATCTCGCCGCGAGGCTGCGTCCCGACCTCGCTTTGATCGACGTCCACCTCAGCGACGGCCCCACCGGCATCGACGTCGCGCGCCGGATCCACGAGGACTGCGGCGGGACCGCGCTGTTCATGACCGCCAACGTCAAGCGCCTTCCGGAAGACTTCGCCGGGGCGTGCGGCGTGATCGGCAAGCCCTATTCCGAGCACGGCGTGAAGACCGCCCTGGCCTATCTGGCCTGCTGCCTGACGGAAGGCCGGGCGCCGGGCCTGCCGCCCGTCGGCCTGACCCTGGCCCCGCGCTACGCCCAACTGTGGGGTCTCGACCAGCCGCTGTCGAAGAGCGCATGACGCTCTCGGCGCCCGCCGTGATCGGAACCCTCGCGGCCCTGCTGTCGATCACCAGTTTCGCGCCGCAGATCGCCAAAATTCATCGCGAGAAGGACGCCTCGTCCGTCTCGCTGCGCACCTATCTGGTGACGGTGACCGGCTTTACCTGCTGGATCGTCTACGGACTTTTGATCCAGGCTTGGCCGGTGGTGGCGTCGAACATCGCCAGCCTGGCGATGTCGGCGACGGTGCTGGTCATGAAATGGCGGCTCGACCGCGCCGGCTGAACCCCCTTTTAGGTGACAGGGGGGACGGGGTCCGCTATCGAGGCCGCCGCCTATTTCGCATCCCAATTCTTGCCTGAGGGACCGAGCCCTTGACCGAAGTCGCCGAGGAAGCCGGCTGGGCCACCGCCAAGACCCTGGCCGAGGCCCTGCCCTACATCCAGATCTACGACCGCGAAACGGTCGTGATCAAATACGGCGGCCACGCCATGGGCCAGGAGGACGTGGCCAAGGTCTTCGCCGCCGACGCGGTGCTGCTGAAGCTGCTGGGCGTCCACCCGGTGGTCGTGCACGGCGGCGGTCCGCAGATCAGCCGGATGCTGGACAAGGCCGGGGTCAAGTCGACCTTCGTCGACGGCCTGCGCGTCACCGACGAGGCCACCATGGAGGTGGCCGAGATGGTCCTCTCCGGCGCGATCAACAAGGAAATCGCCAACTGGATCACCCAGGCCGGCGCCGAGGCCGACGTGCGCGGCGTGGGCCTGTCCGGCAAGGACGCCCGCCTGATCACCGCCGAGAAGGTGACGCGCACCAAGAAGGATCCGGACAGCAACATCGAACAGGTCGTCGACCTGGGCTTCGTGGGCGAGCCGACCAAGGTCGACCCGCAGCTGATCGAGGCCCTGATCCGCTCGGAGCTCGACTACATCCCCGTGGTCGCGCCGATCGGCGTCTCGTCGCAGGGCGAGACCTTCAACATCAACGCCGACACCGTGGCCGGCGCGCTGGCCGGCGCCCTGAAGGCCAAGCGGATGCTGATGCTGACCGACATCAAGGGCGTGCTCGACGGCGAGGGCGAGCTGATCCGCGAGATGACCGTCGATCAGGCCCGCGAACTGATCGCCACCGGTGTAGCCACCGGGGGCATGATCCCCAAGCTGGAGAACGCGATCCACGCGATCGAGGCCGGGGTCGAGGCCGTCGTCATCCTGGACGGCCGCCGCCCGCACGCGATGCTGGTCGAGCTGTTCAGCGAGCACGGCGCGGGCACGCTGATCTCCCGATGATCCGCCCCGCCGCCGCGCGAGGGAAGAGACACTGATGTCGGCCGACCTTTCCCACGTCGACACCTGGCTGTTCGACCTCGACAACACGCTCTACCCGCTGGAAAGCCAGTTCATGCTGCTGATCGAACAGCGCATGACCGACTTCGTGGCGCGCGAGACCGGCCTGCCCCGCGACGAGGCCCGCGCGCTGCAGCATGAATACTTCAAGGCGCACGGCACCACCCTGGCCGGCCTGATGACCCACCATGGCATCGAGCCGAAGGCGTTCCTCGACGAGGTGCACGACGTCTCGATGGACCGGCTGACGCCGGACCCGGCGCTGCGCGCGGCGATCGCGCGCCTGCCGGGCCGGCGGCTGATCTTCACCAACGGCTCGCTGGGCCACGCCGAGCGCGTTCTGACCCACCTGAACCTGCGCGACCTGTTCTCGGACGTGTTCGCGATCGAGACGGCCGACTATGTGCCCAAGCCGGCGCTGGCGACCTTCGACAAGATCTGCAAGCTGCACGCGATCGATCCGCCGATGACGGCCTTCTTCGAGGACAGCGAGAAGAACCTCGTCCCCGCCGCGCGGCTGGGCATGACCACGGTCCTGGTCGGCGCCCACGCGGCCGCCTCGACCTCCGAACACGTCCATCATCGCACCCACGACCTCGCCGCGTTCCTGGACGCGGCCCGCCTGCAAGGAAGCCCGCCATGACCACCGTCAGCCTTTCGGACCTCCAGACCGAGATCGAAGCCGCCTGGGAAGCCCGCGCCGAGGTCTCGGCCGCCACCACCGGCCCGGTCCGCACCGCCGTCGACGAGGCCCTGCTGCTGCTCGACAGCGGCAAGGCCCGCGTCTCGGAGAAGATCGACGGCGAATGGGTCACGCACCAGTGGCTGAAGAAGGCCGTGCTGCTGTCGTTCCGCCTGAACCCCAACACCGTCATGCGCGCCGGCACGCTGGGCGGCGGCGTCGGTCCCTGGTGGGACAAGGTGCCGAACAAGTTCGACGGCTGGGACGCCCCGCAGTTCGAGGCCGGCGGCTTCCGCGCGGTGCCGGGCGCCATCGTCCGCCGCGGCGCCCACATCGGCAAGAACGTGATCCTGATGCCCTCGTTCGTGAACATCGGCGGCTATGTCGACGAGGGCACGATGGTCGACACCTGGGTGACGGTCGGCTCGTGCGCCCAGATCGGCAAGAACGTCCACCTGTCGGGCGGCGTCGGCATCGGCGGCGTTCTAGAGCCCCTGCAGGCCAATCCGACCATCATCGAGGACGACTGCTTCATCGGCGCCCGCTCGGAAGTCGTCGAGGGCGTGGTCGTGGGCCAGGGCAGCGTTCTGTCGATGGGCGTGTTCATCAGCGCCTCGACCAAGATCGTCGACCGCAAGACCGGCGCCGTGCACATCGGCAAGGTACCGCCCTACAGTGTCGTGGTCCCCGGCAGCCTGCCCGACCCGCACGGCGGCCCCAGCCTCTACTGCGCCGTGATCGTCAAGACGGTCGACGCCCAGACGCGGTCGAAGACCAGCATCAACGACCTGCTGCGGGACTAGGCGGCTCCAGATCCTCCCCCGCGATGCGGGGGAGGTGTCGGCGGAGCCGACGGAGGGGGCGATCTGGAAATCGGCCGAGCCGGCCCCCACCGGCCCGCTGGGCCACCTCCCCCGCATCGCGGGGGAGGATCTGACTTCCCTACTTCGTCGCCTCGTTCAGCTGCTTCTTGCTCTCCGCCGCGCCCTTCTTGGCGTCGCGCTTGAGGTCGGCGCCGGCTTCCTTGGCCTTGTCGCCGGCCTTTTCGCCGAGGTCCTGGGCCTTGTCGGTGGCTTCGCCGGCGGCTTCCTTCAGGTCGGCGGCGGTGTCCTTGGCGCTTTCCTTGATCGCCGCGCCGGCTTCCTTGACATCCGGATCGTTGGCGATCGTGTGGGCGGCGTCCTTGATGTCGGAGGCGGCGGCCTTGGCGCCGTCCTTGACCTTGTCGGCGTGCTCCTGCGAGCAGGCGCCCAGCGCGAGGGCCACGGCGCAGGCGGCGAAGAACGGAATGGAACGCATGGTCTGGCTCCCTGATGAGTCGGCTTCTTAACGAAGCGCCCACGGCCCAGGTTCCGACTCGGCTTTGCGCGAAGCCGCCAAGGCGTCTAAACCCCCGCCATGCGCATCGCCTTCCTCGGCACCCCCGACTTCGCCGTCACCTGCCTGGCCGAACTGGTCGCCTCCGGCCACGAGATCGCCTGTGTCTATTCCCAGCCGCCAGCGCCGCGCGGGCGCGGCCAGGACTTGAAGCCCTCGCCGGTCCACGCCTTCGCCGAAGGCCTGGGCCTCCCGGTCCGCACGCCCGTCTCGATGAAGACCGCCGAAGAGATCGAGGCGTTCAAGGCGCTCGATCTGGACGCCGCCGTCGTCGTCGCCTTCGGCCAGATCCTGGTCAGCGACGTGCTCGACGCTCCGGTTCACGGCTGCTTCAACCTGCACGCCAGCCTGCTGCCGCGCTGGCGCGGCGCCGCCCCGATCCAGCGGGCGATCATGGCCGGCGACCCGGTCACGGGCGTCCAGGTCATGCGGATGAGCGAGGGTCTGGACGAGGGGCCGATCCTGATGTCCGAGCAGGTCGTCATCGCCGCCGACGACACCGCCGCCACCCTGCATGACAAGCTGGCCGCCGTCGGCGCGCGCCTGCTGCCCGTCGCCCTGGCCGCCATCGAACGCAGCGCGGCGCGCGAGACGCCCCAGGCCGAAGCGGGCGTGACCTACGCCAAGAAGATCAAGTCGGCCGAGGCCCGCATCGACTGGACCCGTCCGGCCGCCGAGGTCGACCGGCACATTCGCGGCCTGTCGCCGTTCCCCGGCGCCTGGTTCGAGGCGCCGTCGGAAAGGGGTCTCGTCCGCGTGAAGGCCCTGTTGTCGCGGGTCGAGGATGCCGGAGGCCCGCCCGGCCAGGCCCTGGACGACGCCCTGCTGATCGCCTGCGGAGAGGGCGCGGTGCGCCTGCTGAAGGCCCAGCGCGAGGGCAAGGGCGCCCAGGACGCCGAGGTCTTCACGCGCGGCTTCCCGATCCCGGCCGGGACGATCCTGGCCTGATGCCCCGCTACCGCCTCCTCGTCGAGTATGACGGCCGCCCCTATGCCGGCTTCCAGGCGCAGGCCGCGCTGCCGTCGGTGCAGGGCGCGATCGAGGCGGCGGTGAAGGCCTTCAGCGGCCAGGACGTGCGCATCGCCGCCGCTGGCCGCACCGACACCGGCGTCCACGCCACGGGCCAGGTCGTGCATGTGGACCTGGAAAAGGACTGGCCGGCCCAGACCGTGTTCAACGCCCTGAACGCCCACCTGACCCGCGAGGCGGTCTCGATCCTAGAGGCGCAGGTCGCGGAAGACGGCTGGCACGCGCGGTTCTCGGCCAACGAGCGCCGCTATCTCTACCGGATCCTGAACCGCCGCGCCCCACCGGCCCTGGACAAGGGCAAAGTCTGGCACATGAAGAAGGATCTCGACCCCGAGGCCATGCACGCCGCCGCCCAGCACCTGGTCGGCCTGCATGACTTCACGACCTTCCGCGACATGCACTGCCAGGCCAAGAGCCCGGTGAAGACGCTCGATGTCGCCCGCGTGCGCCGGGTCGGCGAGGAGATCCATCTGGATTTCGAGGCGCGATCCTTCCTGCACCGCCAGGTGCGCTCGATGACCGGCACCCTGGTCGAGGTGGGGGCGGGCCGCTGGACGCCGGACGACGTCAAGGCCGCCCTGGAGGCGAAGGACCGGCGTGAGTGCGGGCCCGTGGCGCCGGCGGATGGGCTCTATCTGGTGGGCGTGGGGTACGGTCCGCTCGCGTCCTGACGGTTCAATCGAGCAACCAACGCCCACCGAGCCACGTCACGCGCCGGCAGCGCCAGGGATCAACGTCGCTCTCGGCGATGGTCGCCGCGCTCCAGCTGGTGGGCCAGACGCCGGGCTTAGACGCACAGACAAAATAGGTTTTGTCGGCGGTCACGAAAGCCTGAACGGCCTGGGAGCGACGATCGGCGGGTAAGTCCGCCCTCAGCTGGGCATGGACGGCTTCCGCAATCAAGGGTGACGCCGGATACAGCGGCTCATGATTCCAGAGCAAACCCTGAGCGCTGGGCCGCCGACGCATCACCGTTTCGATCACCGCGCCCCTGAGCACCGCACCGTTGTCCAGACAAGCCTCGCGCAAACAGGTCGGATCGAAGCTTGCTGTAAAGATGATGCCAGAATAGCGGATCGGTCGGTCTAGCGACGGCTGGTCGCGGGCGAAGCCGATGGCCAAGCACTGGTCGCGTTTGACCGTCGCAGGCGTCGCCTCGGTTGGACAGACCGCACACATCATGCCCCAGCAGGCGTCGACCTGTCCCGCAAGCTTGACCTGGGCGCCCGCATATTTGTCGGGCGCCGCGACCAGCTGTTCCAAAGTCACGGTCACCGGGGCGACCTGAGCAGCCAGAACTAATGCTGCGATCAAGACAGCCTCCTTTTCCGAAAAGAGTGGCCACCGGCCACGCTCAACGTCAAGGCGATTACAGCACCGAGCAATTGGTGATCTGGCTGAACGCCTCCAGCGCCGCCGTGCCGACGACCGACGTTCCGAACCGGTCGAGCTCCGGCGACCACACAGCCACCGTCGCCTTGCCCGGGATCACCGCCACGACGCCGCCGCCGACGCCGCTCTTGGCGGGCAGGCCGACGCGGTAGGCGAAGTTGCCGACGCTGTCATAGATGCCGCAGGTCAGCAGCAGGGCGTTCAGCCGCCGGGTCAGGCGCTCGGGGAAGATCGTCTCCTGCGCCACCGGCGAGAAGCCGCCCGCCGCCAGGGGCAGGAAGGCCCGGGCCAGCTGGCGACAGCTCATGGTCAGGGCGCATTGGCGGCAATAGGCGGCGACCACCGCCTCGGGATCGTGCTCGATCGTGCCCTGGCCGCGCATCAGGCTGGCGATGGCGCGGTTCTGCCAGGCGTTGGCCAGTTCGGACGCCGCCACCGTCGGATCGATCTCCAGCCGCTCGCCGCAGAGAAAACCGGCGAAGTCGCGGACCAGGGCGGCCGGATCCTTCGTCACCTTCATCAGCACGTCGACGACCGCCATGGCGCCGGCGTTGATGAACGGATTGCGCGGCACGCCGTCCTCGGCCTCCAGCAGCGACAGATGGTTGAACGGCGTCCCCGACGGCTCCTTGCCGACCCGCGTCCAGATCTCGTCGCCGATGCGGTTCAGCGCCAGGCCCAGGGCGAAGACCTTGGTGATGCTCTGGACCGAGAAGCCCTCGTCGGCGTCGCCGATGACGTGCTCGCCGCCGTCGACCGTCCGCACAGCCATGCCGAACTTGCTTCCCGGCACGGCGGCCAGGGACGGGATGTAGTCGGCCGGCCGCCCCTTGCCGAAGTGCGGCTTCACCAGCACGGCCACCTCGGCCAGCACATCGGGGATCGAAAGCGCTTTCATACGACCCGCTCCCTCAGACCCTTACGGCCACCAGCACCGCCCCGGCGGCGATCAGGGCCACGCCCAGCCAGTTCGCCGGCGACAGCCTCTCGCCGAGGAAGACCGCCGCGATGATCGCCACGAACACGACGCTGAGCTTGTCGATCGGCGCGACCTTGGCCGCCTCGCCGATCTTGAGGGCGCGGAAATAGCAGAGCCACGAGGCCCCGGTGGCCAGGCCCGACAGCACCAGAAACAGCCAGGACCGCCGGCCGATCTCGCCCGCCCCGCGCCACTCGCCCGACACCGTGACGATCAAGGCCGCGATGGCCAGGATCACCACCGTCCTCACCAGGGTGGCGAGGTTCGAGCCGACGCCCTCGACGCCGATCTTGGCCAGGATCGCGGTCAGGGCCGCGAAGACCGCCGAGGCCAGGGCCCAGAAGGGCCAGCTCGCCAGGACGGCCCGTCCCATCAGGCGAAGGCCGCGAAATAGCGGTTGATCAGCGCCTCGTAGGCGACCGCCAGCTGGCGGATCTCCTCGACCGGAACCCGCTCGTCGACCTGGTGCATGGTCGAGCCGACCAGACCGAACTCGACGACGGGGCATAGGGCGCGGATGAAGCGGGCGTCGCTGGTGCCGCCGGTGGTCGACAGCTCGGGCGCGCGGCCGGTCGCGTCAGTCACGGCCGCGACGATGACGTCGGTGAAGGCGCCCGGCTCGGTCAGGAAGGCCTCGCCGCTGATCTTGCTCAAGACCTCGACGCGGCCCGAGAAGCCTTCCGCCGCCGCGCGGCATTCGGCCTCGATCCAGGCGGCCAGGTCCTTGCCCTTGTGGGCCGGGTTGAAGCGGATATTGAGGCGCGCCTTGGCGGAGGAGGGGATGACGTTGGTGGCGGCGTTGCCGACGTCGATCGTGGTCACCTCCAGGTTCGACGGCTGGAAACCGGCATAACCCTCGTCCAGCACCCGGCTCTGCAGCCGCGACAGGATGTCGACCAGCACCGGGATCGGATTGGCGGCGCGATGCGGATAGGCCACGTGACCCTGCTTGCCGTCCACGGCGATCCAGGCGTTGATGCTGCCGCGCCGGCCGATCTTGACCATGTCGCCCAACAGGTTCGCCGAGGTCGGCTCGCCGACGATGCAGTGGTCGATGATCTCGCCCTCGGCGGCCAGGGCCTCGACCACCTTGACCGTGCCGTCCTCGGCCACGCCCTCCTCGTCGCCGGTGATCAGGAAGCTGATCGAGCCGGGATGCGCGGGGATCTTGGCCACGGCGGCGACGAAGGCGGCGATCGCCGACTTCATGTCGACCGCGCCCCGGCCATAGAGGATCCCGTCCTTGATCTCGGCCTCGAACGGACCGGCGGTCCAGGCCGCGTCGTCGCCGACCGGCACCACGTCGGTATGGCCCGCGAAGCACAGGTTCGGCCGCGCCGTCCCGCGCCGGGCGTAGAGGTTCTCGATCTCGCCGAACTTCATCCGGCGGCAGGCAAAGCCCAGGGCTTCCAGCTGGCGCTGCAGCGTGTCCATCGCGCCCGCGTCGGCTGGCGTCACCGAAGGCCGACGGATCAGGGCCTGGGCGAGCGCGACGGGGTCGAGATTGGCGGGATCGATGCTGACAGTGGCGGGCGCGGGACTGGTCATGATCCTGGCTTTAGGCTTCCCTCCCGCCCGACGCAACGCAGAGCCGCCCCATGCCCAAGATCGACCTCTCCGCCGCCCCGACCCGGATCGGCACGGCCTATCCCGCGCCGTTCAACGAACCTTGCCGCGAGCGCCATCGGATCAAGCTGGGCGACGCCGTCGGCCTTACCCAGTTCGGCGTGAACCTGCTGCGTCTAGCCCCCGGCGTCTGGTCTAGCCAGCGCCACTGGCACACGGCCGAGGACGAGTTCACCTGGGTGGTCGAGGGCGAGGTCGTGCTGGTCGAGAATGACGGCGAGACGGTGCTGCGGGCCGGCGACTGCGCGGGCTTCAAGGCCGGGTTGGCCAATGGGCACTGTTTCCAGAACCGCTCCGACCAGGACGCCCTGCTGCTGGAGATCGGCTCGCGGCGGCCGGACCAGGACGGCTGCGACTATCCGGATATCGATCTGGTGCTGCGGGATGGGGAGACGGTCTACCGGCGGCGCGACGGGACGCCCTACGACAGCGAAACCGGCCGGACGCGCTAGCCGTTCGACACGCCTTCGAATACCGACAACTGGCTGAGCGAAGGCGCGCTGGAACGCCGGCCGCGCGTCATGGGGCTGGCCGACCTCCTCCAGCGCCCAGCGCGCCGACGGAGACGAACCGGCGTTCTTTCTGGAACCTTCACCATGCGGAGCGGTTACCGGTCACGCAGAGCCGTTTCGGGGATTTAAATGAGGACTTTGTTGTGCGTGGCGACCCTGGGCGCCGCCTGTCTTTCACCGATGGTCGCGATCGCCGAGGAGGCCGACTTCGATCCCGCGACGATCGACCTGGCCAAGCTGATCGAGTGCCGCACCTATCAGCCCGCGCAATATAACGCCCTGGCCTTCTGGATCGCGGGAGACGACAATCGGGCCGCGCTGGCGAGGTTTGGACTGTCGGAAACCGAGTCCGCCAATCCCATGCTCAGGATCTTCACGCTGAAGGCGCCGCTGACCGTGTTCGGTCGCCAGACGCGGCGGATAGCCTTCGCGAGCTCGGGTCCCCTGGCCATCCTCGACGAAGCCGATCCGCATCCGCTGGCCAAATCCCTGGACGTCAAGGCGACTGTCGACACGCCAAGTAAGTTCCTCGGCGAGCGCGAGATCTCCGCCGTATCCGAGCGGGACGACAAGACCGGCATGACCTTCAAGACGCGGGTCGCGCTGAACGTCTCGACGGTCGCCTCCCATCCGGGCAAGACCCTTGCCGGCTGCAGCTACCGCATCGACCTCGCGGGCTGACGCCATGCGAAGCCAACACCTCATCGGCGGGCTGGCCGCCGCCGTCCTGCTGGCGGGTGGCGTGGCCCAAGCCCAGGATCTCTATGTCGGTACGGTCGCGCTCGAGAAGGACGCGGTCGTTCTGACCCGCTGCGACCTCGTCCAGAACCGCTATGTGCTGCGGGACCGCAAGGGCGAGCGCGCGCAGCCTGTCGCCGAACTGCGCCAGAGGTTGAAGACGCTGAAGGCGCCGGTCTATGTCGAGGTGATCGGCGACTATGCCGAGCAGGGCGAGGACAACGTCCTGGACGTCATCGGCCTTGAGAACCTCAAGGCCGGAAAGTCCTGTCATCTATCGGACGCTCTGGGCGGCCGTTAGGCCGCCCGGCGGGCCTTCTTCACCTTGGTGATCGCCCGGTCGCGGCGCAGGCGCGAGAGGTGGTCGATGAACAGCACACCTTCCAGGTGGTCCATCTCGTGCTGGATGCAGACGGCGTAGAGGCCCTCGGCCTCCTCGACGACGGTCTCGCCCTGATAGTTCATGTAGCGGATCGTCACCTTCGACGGGCGCTCTACCTCGTCGAAATACTCCGGCACCGACAGGCAGCCTTCCTCGTAGCCCAGCACCTCTTCCGAGCGCGACAGGATCTCGGGATTGACGAAGTAGCGCGGGGCCGGCTCCTCGCCCTCGCGGGCCAGATCCATGACGATGACGCGGATCGGCTCGCCGATCTGCACGGCGGCCAAGCCGATGCCGGGGGCGTCGTACATCGTCTCCAGCATGTCGTCCATCAGCGCGCGCAGGTCGTCGGTGACGGCCTCCACGGGCGTGGAAATCTTCTTCAGGACCGCCATGTCGGCGGCGTTATCGACGGTGAGGATGCGACGGATGGCCATGACCAAGGTCAGGTAGGCGTCTCATTTCCGAGCGTCAAGGTGGGAGATTGCCGCTCCCCCGCCGAGGCGGCCAGCTTGGTCAGCGGCCGCACGCCCTGATCGATGGCCGCCGGCTCGGCGATCTCCTTGCCCTCGTGGTCGACCGACAGCTCCTCGAAGCGCCGGGCCTGGGTCAGCACCTGGCTCTCCAGCGAGCCGACGAACTGGTTGTACTTGCCCACCGCGTTTTCCAGCGCCTTGCCCATGGCGCCGGCGTGGGCTCCCATCACCGAGACGCGCTTGTAGAGCTCGCGGCCGACCTCGACGATGCGGGCGGCGTTCTTGGCCTGGTCCTCGGCCCGCCAGCCATAGGCCACCGCCTTGCAGAGGGCGAACAGGGTGGTCGGCGTGACCAGCACCACCTTGCGTTCCATGGCCTCGGTCATCAGGTCGGGCAGGCGGTCCAGGGCCACGGCCAGGAAGCCGTCGCCGGGCACGAACATGGCCACGAAGTCGGGCGAGCCGACGCTGGCGAACTGGTCCCAATAGGCCTTGGACGACAGGCCCTGCATGTGGGCGCGGACGCTGGCGGCGTGGCGGGCCAGGGCCGCTTCGCGCAGCGCCTCGTCGGTGGCGTCCTGGGCCTCGAGGAAGGCGTTCAGGGAGCACTTGGCGTCGATCACGAACACCCCGCCGCCCGGCAGGGTGACGGTGACGTCGGGCCGCCGGCGGCCCTCCTCGCTGTCGACGCTAAACTGCTCCTGGAAATCGAAGCGGCTGTTGAGGCCGGCGGCCTCCAGCACGTTGCGCAGGGTCTGCTCGCCCCACCGGCCCTGCACCCCCGCCCCGCGCCGCAGGGCGGCCGACAGCTTGCGGGCCTCGACTTGGGTCGCCGTCGAGGCCTCCAGCAGTTGCGCGATCTGGGCCTTGAGGCCGCCGGTCTCCTCGGCCCGAGCCTTCTCGACGGCGGTGACCTGGGCCTCGAACTTGGCCAGGGTCTCGGCCACGGGTTTCAGCTGGGCCTCGATCCGCGCCTCGGCCAGCCGTTCGCGGCTCTTGGCGTTCTCGTCGGCCCGCTTGATCAGCTGTTCGGCGATGGTGTTCGCGCTCTGCGCCGCCTGGGCCTTGATCAGCTCGATCTGGGTGGCCGACTGGTCCTCGAGAAGACGCATCCGCTCCTCGGCCTGTGTGACCTTCTCGTTCAGCAGCCAGGCCTGGGCCTCGGCCCTGGCGGCGCGCTTCTGGGCGGCGACGGCCCACAGGGCGCAGGCCACGGCGGCCAGCAGGAAGACGACGGCCAGGATCAGGAACGGGTCGGAGAAGTTCATGCTCCGTTCTTAGCCGGAGTCGCCGAGTCCATAAACCCCGTGATCAGTCAACGCGGATCCAACCTTTCGCATCTGCGCCGAAGATATCGCTCACCACCGAGAAGGCCTCCTCGACGCCATCAGGATGAGAGTGGGTTTGCGGCTCGCCGGCGGCCGTCCAATGCCAAAGCACTATTTCACCGCTATGGCGTTCAATGGTGAAGGCGGCCGGCGGCGGAAGGAGACAGGCCTTGCCCCCTGAGTGGACCGCGAAATTATAAGGCCCGATGGGCTTGAGTCCGGAAACATCCAGGAAGAACAGACGCTCAGCGCCGGCAAAAAGCGGAAGATCTGAAGACTGCATGGTTCAAGCCGGCCGCCGGGCGCGCAGCGCCTGGGCGATGGTGCCGTCATCCAGCCAGTCGAGGTCGCCGCCGACCGGCACGCCCCGCGCCAGCATGGTCACCGGAACGCCGCTCGCCGCCAACCGATCGGCGATGTAGTGGGCCGTCGTCTGGCCGTCGACCGTCGCCGGCAGGGCCAGGATCACCTCGGCCACCGCCCCGTCCGCGACCCGGGCGGCCAGCTCGCCGATCCGCAAGCTGTCGGGGCCGACGCCGTCCAGCGCCGACAGCAGGCCGCCCAACACGTGGTAGCGACCCTTGAAGGACCCGCCGCGCTCCATGGCCCACACCGACCCGACCTCCTCGACCACGCACAGCAGGCGCGCGTCCCGCGTGGCGTCGGCGCAGATCGCGCAGGGATCGGTGGTGTCGAACGATCCGCAGACGGAGCAGGCGCGAACCTTGGCCTGGGCCTCGGCCATGGCGGCGGCCAGCGGCGCCAGCAGGGTGTCGCGCTTCTTGAGCAGCGCCAGGGCCGCGCGACGGCCCGAGCGCGGCCCCAGCCCCGGCAGCTTCGACAGCAGAGCGATCAGGCGCTCGATCTCGGGTCCGGCGGAGGCGGCCATCAGTCCTTCTTCTTGTCCGCGTCGGGACGTGGCAGGGGCTGGGCGCGGCGGCCGGCTTCCAGGATCGGCAGGCCGGCCTCGGTCGGGATATAGATCACCTGGTGGCCGCCCTGGGCCGAGGTTTCTTGCAGCATCTCGATATAGCGCCAGCGCAGATAGCCCTCGGGACCGCCGAGGCTCTCGGCGATGATCTTGTTCGCGGCCGCCACGCCCTGGGCCCGGCGAATCTCGGCCTTGGCGTCGTAGTCGGCGGCCTCGTACTTGGCCAAGGCTTCCTGCACGCGCACCTGACGGTTCTGACTGGCGCGGGCGAGCTCGGCCTCGCCGTGCTTGCGCGCGGCGTAGACGTTGTAGCTGGGCCAGCCCACCAGGAGGGCGACGATGACGACGAGGATCACTCCGATCCCGGCGAAACTCAAACTCCGCATCACCACCCTCCTCTTGGCTTCTATTCTAGAACTTCATCCCCGGCAGGCCGCCCATCAGGCCCGCCATCGGGCCGGCGGCCTCCTGCATCAGCTGGGCCTGCTTGGCGTCGAGCTTCTTCTTGGCGTCGGCGTGGGCGGCGATGATCAGGTCGGCGATCACCTCGCCCTCGCCCGGCTGAACCAGGCTCTCGTCCATCAGAACGCGGACGAGCTCGCCATTGCCCATCAGCGTGACGGTGACCATTCCGCCGCCCGACGTGCCGTCGACGGTCGTCTCGGCCAGGCGCGCCTGGGCGTCCGCCAGTTTCTGCTGCATGGCCTGGGCCTGCTTCATCAGGCCGCCGAGGTCTTTCATGGTCTCAATCTCCAACGCTTCGAATTCCCCTCCCCTTGATGGGGAGGGGTAGGGGTGGGGTGACGCAGCGGTTGATGCAGCGCATGGCGGCCAACTCAGCATTCACCCCCATCCCAAACCCTTCCCCCATCAAGGGGGAAGGGCCTTATCCCTCTTCCTCGTCCGGCTCCAGCGGCGGCGCCTCGGGGGTGAGGATCTTGCGGATCTCGACGATCTCGGCGCCGGGGAAGGCCGCCAGCACCGAGGCGACGAACGGGTCGGCCTTGATCGCCTCCAGCGCCTCGCGCTCCTCGCGCTTCTGGCGCTCCATCAGGCTCTCGGCCCCGCCGCCGCCCTCGGCCGCGACCAGCCAGGGCTGGCCGGTATGCTCCTTCAGGAAGCGCACCAGGCGTCCGGCCAGGTTGCCGGGCGCGCCGGGCGCGGCCTCGAAGGTGATCGCGCCGGGGCGGAAGCTGATCGGGCGGACATACTGCTCGACGTCCAGCCGCAGGCCGATGTCGCGCTTGGCGGCGATCAGGGCCATGACGTCGTCGAACGAGGCCAGCACCGGCATGGCCTGGGCGCCGGGCGCGGCCAGGGTCATCGGCGCTTGTATCGAAGCGGTCGCCCCGCCCGCCCCGCCGCCGATCGCGCCGCCGGAGGGACCGCCGCCGCCCAGTCCGCCGGGCGGCTGGCCGTCGCGCAGGGCTTTCAGCGCCTCCTCCGGACCGGGCAGGTCGGCGGCGTAGCACAGGCGGATCAGGGCCATCTCGGCGGCGGCCATGGCGTCGGGCGCGCGGCGCACTTCCTCGTGGGCCTTCAGCAGCATCTGCCACAGGCGCGACAGCGTGCCGGCCGAGGTGTGCGCGCCGATCGCGGCCAGGCGCGCGGCCTGCTCCTTGGGCATCGACAGGGCGTCGGGCCCCAGGGCCTTCGACACCGCCGCGCCGTGGCAGTGATCCAGGACGTCGAGCATCACCACCGCCGGATCGGCGCCGAAGCCCCAAAGGGCGCGGAAACCCTCCAGCGCGTCCTTGGTCTTGCCGGCCATGACGTTCTCGAACAGGGCGATGGTCTGGCCGCGATCAGCCAGGCCCAGCATGTCGCGAACCACCGCGGCGGAGACCGTAGCCCCGCGATCGGTCTGGACGATGGCCTGATCCAGCAGCGACAGGCCATCGCGCACCGAGCCCTCGGCCGCGCGGGCGATCAGGGCCAGGGCGTCCATCTCGATCCGCGCCCCCTCCTTGGCCGAGATGCGGTCGAAGTGCTTGACCAGCACGTCGGGCTCGACCCGGCGCAGGTCGAAGCGCTGGGTGCGCGACAGGATCGTCACCGGCACCTTGCGGATCTCGGTCGTCGCGAAGATGAACTTGGCGTGCGGCGGCGGCTCTTCCAGCGTCTTCAGCAGCGCGTTGAACGCCGCCGTCGACAGCATGTGCACTTCGTCGATGATGTAGACCTTGTAGCGCGCCTCGACAGGGGCGTAGCGCACGCCGTCCAAGAGCTCGCGCATCTCGTCGACCTTGGTGCGGCTGGCGGCGTCGAGCTCCAGCACGTCCATGTGCCGGCCCTCGATGATGGCGCGGCAGTGATAGCCCTCGGTGGTCAGGTCGACCGAGGGGCCCTTCACCGTGTCGGTCTCGTAGTTCAGCGCGCGGGCCAGCAGGCGCGCGGTCGTGGTCTTGCCGACCCCCCGCACGCCGGTGAGCATGAAGGCGTGGGCGATGCGGCCGGTCGCGAACGCATTCGCCAATGTTCGGACCATGGCCTCCTGGCCGATCAGGTCCTCGAAGGTGCGCGGGCGGTACTTCCGCGCCAGCACGGTATAGGCGTCGCCGGTTTCGGGCGGCGGATCCTGGACAACGGGGCGCGACACGGGGACGGGCGCGGGCGCGTCGCCGAAGATGTCGGCGGTGTTCTCGTCGCGTTCAGCGGGAGCCTCATCCCACGGCGGCGCGGAATCGGTCGAGAGGTCGTCGTGGTCGGCCATGGCGCGGAGTGTAGTAGGGCGGAGCACGCAGCAAAAGCCTCACGCCCGTTCGCGCGCGCATCCGCTGACAGATTTAGGGGAAAGGGAAGGTGGAGACCGGACAGCGACCCAGAGGTGATCTCGTTGTGGCTGCTGCCTCTCGGCCCTGACCAGGTTGGCGAGGCTTCCGTCCGCGCCGATCTCCGAGGCCTATATCGCGACTCATCGCGACGGATGCAAGCCGCATGACGTTCATGCGACGTCGTGACGAACAAACACGGTCGCGCTAGACACGCCGTATGTCCCTCTCGATCATCACCAACACCTTCGCCGGCAACCCCCTGAACCGCGCCAGCGAGCGCCGCGGCGACGAGGCCTGGCTGGCCGAGAAGCTGGCCGACCCCGAGTCGCTGGCGGTCGCGCTGTGGAACGGCAAGCCCCTGGTCGAGGACCTGCTGGGCGACGACGGCAAGCCGAAGGGCGTGCAGATCGCCTATCTGCGCGCCGACCTGGCCCAGGACCTTGCCGGCGGCCAGGAGCGGCTGCTGTTCCTCGGTCTCTGGAAGGACATCGCGGTCTTCGCCGTCGACATCGACACGGCCGCCGATCCGTCCGAGGGGCCGCTGCAAGGCCTGGGCCGGTTCGAGGAGCTGCGCGGCGTGGCCGCCGCCATGCCGCCGGCCGACGCCGGCATCCTGGCCACCGCCAAGTCGATGTTCGAATGGCGCCGCCGCCACCGCTGGTGCAGCAACTGCGGCCAGAAGAGCGAGGTCGCCGACGGCGGCTGGAAACGCGTCTGCCCGGCCTGCGAGGCCGAGCACTTCCCGCGCACCGACCCGGTGGTGATCATGCTGGCCCTGCACGAGGGCAAATGCCTGCTGGGACGCCAGGCGGCCTGGCCCAAGGGCATGTTCTCGGCTCTGGCCGGCTTCCTCGAGCCGGGCGAGACCATCGAGGAAGCCTGCGCCCGCGAGCTGAAGGAAGAGGCGGGGCTGACCGCCGTCGCGGTCCGCTATCACTCCAGCCAGCCCTGGCCCTGGCCCTCGTCGCTGATGATGGGCCTGACGGCCGATGTCGACGGCGGCGACGCCGCGCCCGACCAGACCGAGCTGGAAGAGGTCCGCTGGTTCTCGAAGGACGAGGCGGCGCAATTGATCAAGGGCGAGCTGGAAGGCCTGTTCGCCCCCCCGCCCCTGGCCATCGCGCACCAGCTGATCAAGAGCTGGGCGGAGGGGTAGATCCTCCCCCGCGTCGCGGGGGAGGTGGCCCAAAGGGCCGGAGGGGGCCAGTTGGACGTGGGCCGGGTTCGCCCCCTCAGTCGGCTCCGCCGACAGCTCCCCCGCACTGCGGGGGAGCATCTAACACCGAGCTCATCTAAACGGCGGTTCGTCGAAGGCCCGCAGTTTCCGCGAGTGCAGGTTCGGGCCCTCGGCGTGCAGCAGCTTGCAGGTCAGGATGCCGATCTGCAGGTGCTGGCTGATGGCGCGCTCGTAGAAGGCGTTGGCCTGGCCGGGCAGCTTGATCTCGCCGTGCAGCGGCTTGTCCGACACGCAGAGCAGCGTCCCGTAGGGCACCCTGAAGCGATAGCCCTGGGCGGCGATGGTCGCGCTTTCCATGTCGATCGCCACGGCCCGGCTCTGGTTGAAGCGCAGGGCCGACAGGCTGTGGCGAAGTTCCCAGTTGCGGTCGTCGGTGGTGACGACCGTGCCGGTGCGCAGGCGCTTCTTCAGTTCGCCGCCGCTGTCGCCGCTGATCGCCTTGGCCGCGTCGTAGAGGGCGCGCTGCACCTCGGCGATCGAGGGGACCGGGATCTCGGGCGGCAGCACCGCGTCCAAGACGTGGTCGTCGCGCAGATAGGCGTGAGCGAGGACGTAGTCGCCGATGGTCTGGGTGTCGCGCAGGCCGCCGCAGTGGCCGATCATCAGCCAGGCCTGCGGCCGCAGCACCGCCAGGTGATCGCAGATTGTCTTGGCGTTGGACGGACCGACGCCGATATTGACCAGGGTCACGCCCGCGCCGCCCGGGGCCATCAGGTGGTAGGCCGGCATCTGGTGCTTGCGCCAGGTCGACTCGGCCACCGCCAGTTCCGGATTGGCCGTGTTGGCGGTAATCGTCAGGCCGCCCGAGCAGGACAGGGCGGTATAGGGGCTGCCGTCCGCCTTCAGCTGTTCGATGCCCCAGCGCACGAACTCGTCGACATAGCGATGATAGTTCGTGAACAGAATGAACTGCTGCACGTCCTCGGCCGGCGCGCCGGTGTAGTGCCTCAGACGGGCCAGCGAGAAGTCGGTGCGCAGGCCATCGAACAGCGACAGCGGATGGGTCTCCTCCAGCGCCGGGCTCCAGACGCCGTCGGCGATCTCGTCGCCGATGAAGGCCAGGTCCGTGGTCGGGAAGAAGCGGGCGATATCCTCGCTGCGGACGTCGGCCTGGTTCAGGTCGATCGAGGCGTCCAGCACGTAGGGATAGGGGATTTCCTGCCGCGAGCGCTCGATCTCGATCTCGACGTCGAAGTCGTCCATCAGAAGGGTCAGCTGCTCGACCAGATAGTCCTTGAACTGGGCCGGCTTGGTTACGGTGGTGGCATAGACGCCGGGCCGGCTGACGCGGGCGTAGGACCGGGCCAGCTTGGGCGGCAGGGCCTCGGGATCGTAGGTCAGCCTCAGCTCGGGATAGGCGAAGCTGCCGTCGAACCGCGCCTGCGGGTCGGGCCGGGTTCCGTTTTCGAGATAGGCGCGGAGGGCGTCGCGGAGAGCGCCGACGGCGCGTTCATATTCGTCATTGAGCCGTTCGACGACGGCGATTGCTTTTTCTTGGTTTGACATGCGGCCTTATAGCGACGTTTCACGACATTGGCGAGACACCGGCCCCACGAAGTAGAAAAACTTCTTACTTAGTGTCCGATGAGGGCGTCCGGCGGTCCCGCGTCTCTGGAATTATGAGCCCATTTCGCCGGCCTGGCTCGCCCTGGCCCGGCGTCGCCGCCTCAACAGGCATGGACGAACCCGCTTTCGTCCGCCACAAGGGCGGAAATGCTCAAGGAAGGCGCGAATGGCGGCGCGGGCGCTGTCGCGCGTCGATCCTTCCGACCACCAGTACGCCGTCGACGCCCAGCAGAGGGCGCCAGGGGGATCCATGAATAAACGTTTCGCCTTTCTGATCGTCCTGGCCATGGTGCTGGGCGTCGCGGTCGGTTGGGGGTGCAACCAGTATCTCGACGCGGCCGGCGCCAAGAAGGCGGCCGAGTTGGCCTCGCTGCTGCCCTACGTCTTCCTTCGCCTGATCAAGATGATCATCGCGCCGCTGGTCTTCACCACCCTGGTGGCCGGCATCGCCCACATGGAGGACGCCGCCGCCGTCGGGCGCGTCGGCGTCAAGGCCCTCTCCTGGTTCATCGTCGCCTCGATCCTGTCGCTGCTGATCGGCATCGGCATGTTCCATCTGCTGGACCCGGCCCATGGCGTGGTCCTGAAGGAAGCCGCCGGGGCCGGCGCGCCGCCGTCGGCCGAGGGCGCCTTCACGATCAAGAGCTTCATCGACCACCTGATCCCGGCCTCGCTGTTCGAGGCGATGGCCAAGAACGAGATCCTGCAGATCGTCGTCTTCTCGGTGTTCGTCGGCACCGCCGTCGCCACCCTGGACAACAAGGCCCCGGCCGTCATGCAGGTGACCGAGCAGGCCGCCTCGATCATGCTGAAGGTCACGGGCTTCGTGATGTCGCTGGCCCCGCTGGCCATCTTCGGCGCCCTGGCCAACACCGTCGCCAAGGAAGGCCTGTCGATCATCGGCGTCTACGCCAAGTTCATCGGCGCCTTCTACGCGGGCCTGGGCACGCTGTGGCTGCTGCTGTTCCTGGCCGCCCTGGCCTTCCTCGGACGCCGCGCCATCCCGCTGTTCGGCTTCATCCGCACGCCGGCCCTGCTGGCCTTCTCGACCGCCAGCTCCGAAGCGGCCTATCCGCGCCTGCTGGATGGCCTGCCCACCCTGGGCGTGCGCCGCAAGATCGTCAGCTTCGTCCTGCCGCTGGGCTACTCGTTCAATCTCGACGGCTCGATGATGTACTGCACCTTCGCCACCCTGTTCATCACGGCGGTGCACGGCGTCCACCTGACCGTCGAGCAACAGGCCTCGATGCTGCTGCTGCTGATGGTCACGTCCAAGGGCATGGCCGGCGTGCCGCGCGCCTCGCTGGTGGTGATCATGGCCACCCTGACCTATTTCGGCCTGCCTGAGGGCTGGATCGCGCTGGTGCTCGGCGTCGACCACCTGCTGGACATGGGCCGCAGCGCCACCAACGTCGTCGGCAACAGCGTCGCCGCCGCCGTGGTCGCCAAGTGGGAAGGCGAGCTGGACCCAGCTCCGGCCGAGCCCGCCAAGGCCTGACACCCGGTCTTGGGATACGCCGCCAACGGCCCGCCTTTCCGTCGAGGGGCGGGCCGTTTTCGTGTATAGTTCTTTCTGTACGCCGCGCGCTTGACTCCGCCTCGCCCAGGGCCAATCTCAAGCGTTGGGGGCTTTGAAGGACGACGTGTCATGAGCAAGATCACCCACTCCGCGCGCGCCGCGCTGATCGGGCTCGCCATCGCGGGCCTCTCGGGTCTGGCCGCCTCGGCCCAGGACGCCGCTCCGGCGCCGGCCAAGCCCGCCCGCCAATGCTTCTACCTGTCCGACTGGCGCGGCTGGACCGCCCCGGACAAGAACACCCTGTACATGAAGGTGCGCGGCCGCGACGTCTATCGCGTCGACCTGGCCTGGGGCTCCAACCAGCTGACCTGGCCGGGCAGCCACCTCGTATCGGTGGTGCGCGGCAGCGACAGCATCTGCCAGCCGCTGGACCTGGACCTGCGGGTCTCGGACGGCATGGGCTTCGCCGTCCCGATCCGCGCCAAGGCGATCACCAAGCTGACGCCCGACGAGATCAAGGCGATCCCGAAGAAGTACCAGCCGTAGGGATCAGCCCGCCGCCGCGTTCAGCAAGGCCACGATCATCGCATTGGCTGGCGTCGGGATGCCGTGCGCCGCGCCCCTGCGGACAATGACGCCGTTGCGAGCGTCCAATTCCATCGGCCGGCCCGCCTGACGATCGGCCAGCAGTGAGTTGACCAAGTCAGAGGGCCCGGCGCGATAGCCGTTCACGACCTGATCGCCGAGGTCATCGGCCAGGGTCGCGCCCTCGGCCCGGCCCACCGCCACGCACTCCGCGACCAGGGCCTTCATCACCTGGGCGGCGCCAGGATCGTGGGCGACGCCCGAGGGCTTCAGCGTCATGGCGTTGACCGCCCCGGCCGCGTTCAGCGCCAGCTTGCGCCAAGCGACCGACACGAAGTCGTCCGTCGTCCCCACGTCGATGGGACAGCCGGCGAACAACGCGGCGAACGCCTTGCCCGCCTCGCCTTCGGGAACCCGGATCCAGCCGTAGCGTCGCTGGCGGAACACGCCGGGCGCGGACCGTTCGGCCGGGAAGTCGACGATCACCGGCAGGAGATTGGCGGCGTCGACCCGGCCGGCGAAAGCTTCGCGGTGCTCGACGCCGTTGCGGATCACCGCCACGCGCGTCCGTGGTCCCACCAGCGCGGCCAGCCAGGGCGCGGCGCCGGCGTCGTCATAGGCCTTCGTCGCCACGAGCACCCAGTCGACCGGCGACAGGCCCCGCGGCGAGGTCGCGATCTTAGGCCGGGCCGAGATCTCGCCGTCAGGCGTTTCGACGGTCAGGGTCTCAAACGGGGTACGCGCGCAGACGGTCAGGTCCAGGTCCCCCCGCTGGGCCAACCAAGCCGCAAGGGTTCCGCCGATGGCGCCGGGGCCAATCAGGGCGACGTTGGGGCTCATAAAGAAAACTCCGACCGTGCGCTCCTTACTAGGCCGCCGAGGCGACACGGTCACTACCGCTTGTGGACGCCGGCCTCGGGCGTGAAGAAGCTGCCTTGCAGCGGGATGTAGCAAGGGGTCTTGCCCAGGCGCACCATGCCCTGGCGGTCCTTCTCCTTCGCGCCGGCTCCGAAGGTCACCGAGCATTTCAGGACCTGCAAGGCGCCAGGGCTCGCGCCGCCGGCCCTGGCGCTGGCCTGGGATCGGCTGGACGGTCCGGCCGCGGCGAGCTCGTCGTAATAGGCCCGCTTCTCCGGATCCATCGGCGCGGCGTAGCGGGGGCCGTCGGCGGCGACCGCGCAGAGCGGCCCTCAGACGCGCCGCGTCCGGCGGAGCGGCGACCTCCGGCGCCGGCGGGACACTCGCTTCCGTCGCCTTCGCGATCGCCGTCGAAGATGGCGCCACGATCGGCGCCGGGGCGGCGGCGGCTCTCGCGGGCGTCCGCCTCGGAGAAGCCCGCGCGGCCGAAGGGGGTCGGGTCATCTCGACCGTCATCGACGACAGGTCCGGGCCGTTGGCGACCAGGTCGGCGGATCTTGGCCAGGCCAGCCAGAACAGCACGACGCCATGCAGCGCCAGCGAAAGCGTCGCGATCGCGCCACCCCGCGCCCGTCTGGCCAGAACCATCCCCTCGCCCCCAACCGCTGGGCGCGAAATGGAACCTGTCGTTGTGTCCAAAGCGGGGCGGCGCCAAGGCCGCGCTCGGGGCCCGACCCCAAAAGCAAAAGGGCGGGCCCTCGCGGACCCGCCCTCTTCGCGCGCGCTAAAGCCGCCCTATTCGGCCGGCAGCGTCTGGTCGGTGCGCTTCTTCATCATCTCGTCGAAGCTGGTCCACACGCCATCGGCGCCGTGCCACGAGCCCTTGGTGGCGGCCTTGGAGTATTCGGTGGCGCGGGCCTCGAAGAAGTTGGCGTGCTCGACGCCCGACAGCAGGGCCTGCAGCCACGGCAGCGGGTTTTCCTTGATGCCGTAGACCTCGGGCAGCTGCAGCTGGCGCAGGCGCCAGTCGGCGACGAAGCGGATATAGGCCTTGATGTCGTCGGGCGTCATGCCCTGGACCTCGCCGGCCTCGAAGGCCAGGTCGATGAACTTGTCCTCCAGGCCCACCACGTGCTTGCAGCAGTCGACGATGTCGTCGGCCACGGCCTTGGTCACCGCGTTCGTTTCCTTGTTGAACGCGTGGTACAGCTTGATCACGCCGTCGCAGTGCAGGCTCTCGTCGCGGATCGACCACGAGACGATCTGGCCCATGCCCTTCATCTTGTTGAAGCGCGGGAAGTTCATCAGCATCGCGAACGAGGCGAAGAGCTGCAGCCCTTCCGTGAAACCGCCGAACATGGCCAGGGTGCGGCAGATGTCGGCGTTGGTCTCGACGCCGAAGGTCTGCATGTAGTCGTGCTTGGCCTTCATGGCCTCGTATTCCATGAACGCCGAGAACTCGGTCTCGGGCATCCCGATGGTCTCGAGCAGCAGGGCGTAGGCCGCGATATGGATCGTCTCCATGTTCGCGAACGAGGCCAGCATCATCTTCACTTCGGTCGGTTTGAACACCCGACCGTAGCGCTCCATGTAGTTGTCCTGCACCTCGACGTCGGACTGGGTGAAGAAGCGGAAGATCTGCGTCAGCAGGTTCCGTTCCTTGTCGTTCAGCTTGACGGCCCAGTCCTTGAGGTCCTCGCCCAGCGGCACCTCTTCCGGCATCCAGTGGACCTGCTGCTGCTTCTTCCAGAAGTCGTAGGCCCAGGGATAGCGGAACGGCTTGTAGCCGCCCGAGGGGGTCATCAGGCCAGGCAGGATCAGCGACGACGGAGCGGACATGACAGGGCCTCGGAGCGAGAATCGAGCGGACGGGTTAGAAGAGGTTACGGCAGGCGACCGCCCGACGCACGCCTAAGAGTGCCCCACCACATCTAGTGTGACAATGGGCCTCACCCACAAGATAGGGGATGAATCGTGAAAAAGCCGTTTACGATTTTCAGCGCCGTCGGCTCGGGCGGCGTGCCTGTCGAGGCGGCCATGACCTTGATCGGATTGCCTTTTGAGGTGGTCGAGGCCCCGACCTGGCGCGGCGAGGCGGAGGCCGCCAAGGTCGCCGCGATCAATCCCCTTAAGCAAATTCCGGCGCTGGTCACGCCGGACGGCGAGACGATCACCGAAAGCGCCGCCATCCTGATCTGGCTGGCCGATCGCTATCCGGAGGCGCGCCTCGCCCCTGGGCTCGATGCTCCGGCCCGAGGCCAGTTCCTGCGCTGGATGAGCTTCATCTCGGCCTCGATCTACGCGCTCTACTGGATCAGCGACGCGCCGGCGCGGCTGGTCGGCGAGGACCCGGCGCTACAGGCGCGCGCGAAGGCGGCGATCAAGGACCGGATCGTCGACTGCTGGCGGATGATGGAGAGTCAGATCCCGCCGGGACGCTACCTGCTGGGCGACGAGATGACGGTGCTGGACCTCTACGTCGCCGTGCTGAGTCGCTGGGGCCCGAGACGGGTGCGGTTCTACGAGGCGGCGCCGCGCATGAGCGAGGTGGTCAAGCGGGTGGACGCCGACCCGCGGCTGGCGGCGTTCTGGGCGGAGCGGTTCCCGTTCTTTGACGGGTGGGAGCGGTTGGGGGCGCAGGGGTGAGACAAGCGCTGACCTCACTAGGTATCGACTTCAGCGCCCCCTCAGCGCTGGCTAGATACTGCTTCTTTATTTCGTCCATAGTCCGAAAATCACCGGGGAAGAAGCTATTCACCTCTCGAATGGGAATATTGAGATATATAACCTGAAACTCCCTCCTACGGAATTTTCGGAAAAAACTTATGTCAGCGAGACCTCGATCATTAGGCAACGAATCTAGGCATAGGATATACCCGAAAGGTGGGAATGCGATCTCGGCGAAAGTAGAGCTACCAACGCCGACCTGCACAAGCCCAGTGATGCCCGCCTGCCGAGTTGATCGCGATTTTGGCGAAATAAAATAGCAGTATATTTTAAATCTATCCGACAGCCCCGGCAAATCAGGGTTCAGGACCCAGCGCCTGATTTCTGGAGCAGAACTGAAGAATGAAGGGCCGCAAGCACTGGCGAACATAGCCATGATTTGCTTGAGAACGGGCAGCGGCTGAATATTGTATGGCAACCTCAGGGACGCCCCTGCATGTCCGATGGTCTGCAGATGCCGCATCCCCTCGTAGGCCCATTTTACGTATTGCGGGCCGTACCAATGACCGGTGTCGTTATTACACTTTCCACAAAGTGTATAATCACCAGCACCACGCTGCTTATATTTTCCTTTTGGATTTTCGAACCCTTGCCAGTCCTGATTGCTCAAAAGTCGCTGCATATCTGCAAGCATCACTCTCCGGTCGTTGAATGCTGACTCCGGAGGAATGTGCTCGAAGGTTAGCGGTCCGTACGCGCCGCAGATCGCGCAGTTACCTAGCGGAAGAGCCATAATAAGATACCAGCCGCCTCCGAGTTCAAGCCGACCACCGGTCGGGTGCGATTCTTAAATCTCTTGGGGGCTGCAGCGTGCGGGACTGATCAGGTCAGTCAAGGACCGCCCTCCGGGCGGCCGCCGCGCGGCGACGCGGAGCGTCGTCCTTGAGTGACCTGATCAGCCCCGCGATCGTCTCGCCGTGAGATTTAAGGCGGGCTCCTTCTCCGGGGAGAAGGAATGCCACGCATGAACTCACACCCCGATTTCCCCGGCGAATGCCGGGGCCCAGAGTCATCCTGAACGACGGGCCTAGCGCCCCCTCCGTCTCGATGCGTATTCGCATCGATCCTCCTCCCCCGCGCGCGGGGGAGGAGATGGCGGCTTCCTCCTCACCCGCGTCGCGCGAGCGGCGACGGGACGGAGGGGGCGCTCAACGCCCCCTACTTCGGCGTCAGCCGGAACAGGCCGCCCTTCGTCGAGTCCTCTAGGAGCCACAGCGCCCCGTCCGGCGCGACCTCGACGTCGCGGATGCGGTGGCCGAGTTTCCAGCGTTCGGCGCCCGTGGCCGTCGCGCCGTTGACGACGATGCGGTTCAGCGACTTGGACCCCAGACCGCTGACGAAGGCCGAGCCCTCCCACTGGGGGAACATCTTGCCGTGATAGAACATCAGGTTCCCCGGCGCGATCACCGGCGTCCAGTACAGCACCGGCTTTTCCAGGTCCGGCCGCGTGTCGGGGCTGGGGATCGGCACGCCGTTGTAGTTGACCGCGTAGGAGACCAGCGGCCAGCCGTAGTTCTTGCCCGGCTGGATCAGGTTCAGCTCGTCGCCGCCCCGGGGGCCGTGCTCGACCTCCCACAGCCGGCCGTCCGGCGCGAAGGCCAGGCCGTAGGGCGTGCGGTGGCCCGTGCTCCAGGTCTCGGCCGGCGTCAGGTTCGGGCCCGGGAACGTGTAGGTGCGGACCACCGGCGCGGTCTTGGCCGCTTCGGTGTCGGTCGGCGGATCGATGATCGGCACGCTGGCCGCGCCGGTCTTGCCCGCCATCGGATTGCCCGGGGCCGGCTTGCCGTCGAGGGTCAGGCGCAGGATCTTGCCCAGCGGCGAGTTGGGATCCTGAGCCGGCGTGAAGCGCTGACGCTCGCCGACCGTGAGGTACAGGAACTTGCCGTCGGGCGAGAACGCGACCTGGGCGCCGAACTGGCCGCCGTCGCCGCGTCCGCCGTCGCGCCAGATCACCTTCAGCCCGTCCAGGCTGGGCTTGTCGCCCTTCAGGGACAGGGTCGCCCGCGCCAGGGCCAGGCTGGAGCCGCCGCCGCCCGGCTCGGCATAGGTCAGGTAGACGGCGTGGTCGGTCGCGTAGCGGGGCGACAGGAAGATCCCCAGCAGACCGCCCTGCCCCTCGGCCAGCACGGGCGGCACATGGGCCACGGCGGTCTTCGCGCCCGCCTGGGTCACCAGCCACAGCGCGCCGGGCTTTTCGGTGATCAGCATCCGGCCGTCGGGCAGGAAGGCGACGCGCCACGGCTGGTTGAACGTGGCGACCTGGGTCACGGTGAACGGCAGGGAGGCCTCGGGGGCCTGGGCGCCGAGATTGGTCTGGGCGTGGACGGCCGTCGCCGACGCCAGCGTCGTCAGCAGGGCGAATGGAGCGAGCTTCATGCTTGGGTTCCCAGGGCGTGGTCGGAGCGGCGGGCGACCGCTCCATGGTCAGAGATGTAGAGCGCGCCGCGATCGCTATAGCTCCGACACTTTCGGCGCGAAGTCACCCGGCCAATGACGGCTTTCGCGCCGCCGGCTTTACGCTGCCGCGCCGGCCCGCTAGAAGCGCTGCCGATGCAAGTCCGCGCCATCACGATTATTAGCCCGAAAACGACCCGCCGCGGCGGGGCGTCGTCGGGTGCGTGCGCGAACTAGCCAGCATCCGAAGTCAGCCCCGCCGATGCGCGGGGCGGCTCTCTCGACCACGAGATCCTTGAAGCTCCCGCGCCTCCGCATCACCAGGAGACGCCTTGCTATGCACTTCAAGTTTTCCCGATCCCATCCGCCCCGCGTCGGCGTCGTCGGCGCCACCGGCCTGGTCGGCGGCATGATGCGCGAGCTGCTGGCCGAGCGGGACTTCCCGCTGGCCGAGCTGCGCCTGTTCGCCTCGGCCCGCTCGGCCGGGACCAAGATCGACTTCAAGGGCCAGACGGTGGTCGTCGAGGACGCCTCGACCGCCGACTTCGCGGGCCTCGACATCGTGTTCTTCTCGGCCGGCGGCGGGACGTCGCTGGAGCTGGCTCCGCGCGCGGCGGCGGCCGGGGCCGTGGTGATCGACAACAGCTCGGCCTGGCGCGGCGATCCCGACGTCCCGCTGGTCGTGGCCGAGGTCAATCCGCACGCGCTGAAGAGCATCAAGAAGGGCATCGTCGCCAATCCCAACTGCACCACCATGGCCGCCATGCCGGTGCTGAAGCCCCTGCACGACAAGGCGGGCCTCAAGCGCCTGACCGTCAGCACCTACCAGGCCGCCTCGGGCGCGGGCGTGGCGGGCATCCAGGTGCTGTCCGGCCAGCTGAACGCCGGCCTGGACGGCGACCTGGAAGGCCTGGCCCGCTCGCCCGACGCCGCGCCCCTGCCCGCGCCGGTGAAGTGGGCCGTCCCGTTGGCCTACAACGTCGTGCCGCTGAACTACCGCGTGGTCGAGGACGGCTATACCGAGGAGGAGGTCAAGCTGCGCGACGAGAGCCGCAAGATCCTCGAGATCCCCGGCCTGCCGGTCAGCGGCACCTGCGTGCGCGTGCCGGTCTTCACCGGCCACTCGCTGTCGATCAACGCCGAGTTCGAGCGGCCGATCTCGGCCGCCGAGGCCGCGTCGCTGCTGACGGACGCGCCGGGCGTCGTGCTGGACGACGTCCCCAACCCGCTGGCGGCCACCGGACAGGACCCGGTGTTCGTCGGCCGCATCCGTCCGGACCCGACCGTCGCGCATGGCCTGGCCCTGTTCGTGGTCGGCGACAACCTGCGCAAGGGCGCGGCCCTGAACGCCGTGCAGATCGCCGAGGTGATGCTGGGCGCGTAGAGCACGGCAAGCCTTTAGCGCCCCCTCCGTCACGGCGCATACACGGCGCATATCCGCGCCGCGACACCTCCCCCGCTTCGCGAGGGAGGAGAACCAATCTCCTCCCCCTTGCAAAGGGGGAGGTGGATCGCCGCGGATACGCGGCGAGACGGAGGGGGCGCTAAGCCACCGCCCGCGCCATCGGCCAGTCGACATCGACCTCCGCCGCCAGGAAGTCGATGAAGGCCCGCACCCGCGCCGGCAGCGGGCCCGCGTGGCCGACATAGACGGCGCTGATCGTCTCCAGCTCCCCCGAATTGAAGTCGTCCAGAACCGGAACCAGGCGCCCGGCCCGGATATGGTCGACGATGTGGAAGATGCCCAGCTTGGTGATCCCCTGCCCGGCCAGGGCCAAGTGGGTCGCGCACTCGCCGTCCCCGACCATGGCCCGACCGTGCGCCGGATAGTACGCCCGCTCGCCATCGATCAGAAACGGCCACTCGTCGCACTGGCGCGAGAAGTTGAAGGTGATCAGGTCGTGGCCCGCCAGGTCGTCGGGACGCCTCGGCGTCCCGCGCCGCGCCAGATAGTCCGGCGAAGCCACCAGGACGGTGCGGCTGTCGCCCAGCTTCTTGGCCACCAGCTGCGAGGGCCGCAGAGGCCCGACGCGGATCGCCACTTCCGCGCGTTCGTCCAAGAGATCGATGACCTGGTCCGTCAAGGTCACGTCGACCTGCACCTCCGGATGCAGGGCCGTGAACCTCGGGATCAGGGGCAACAGGTGATGCAGGCCGAACGGCACATTGGAATTGATCCGCAGCCGCCCCCGGGGGACCGCGCAGGCCGCCACCGACCGCTCGGCCTCGTCCAGGTCGGCCAGCACCCGCAGGGCGCGCTCGTGGAAGGTCAGACCCTCGGCCGTCAGTCGCAGCTTGCGCGTCGAGCGGTTCACCAGCCGCGAGCCCAGCCGGGCCTCCAGCCGCGCCACCAGCTTGCTGACCGCCGACGGGGTCATGCCCATGGCCTTGGCGGCGGCCGTGAAGCCACCTTCCTCGACCACGCGGGCGAAGACCTCCATCTCGCCCGAGCGATTGATCTCCTGGCGCGCCATCGTGCCCTCAAATCACAAGTGAAGTTCCTGGCCGCAATCTAATTCACAGACGCGCGCGGCGCTATCTGACCGCCTGACATCAATGGAGCCGGCCGTCATGCCTATCGCCCTCTATGCCCTGACCGTCGGCGCCTTCGGCATCGGCGTCACCGAATTCATCATCATGGGGCTGCTGCTGCAGGTCTCCGCCGATCTTGGCGTCTCGATCCCCACCGCCGGCCTGCTGATGACCGGCTACGCGCTGGGCGTCTTCGTCGGCGCGCCGATCCTGACCCTTCTGACCCGCCGACTGCCGCGCAAGACCACCCTGCTGGTGCTGATGGCGATCTTCACGGTCGGCAACGCCCTGGCGGCGATCGCCCCGACCTACGGAATCCTGATGGCCGCCCGGCTGGTCACGGCCCTGGCCCACGGCACCTTCTTCGGCGTCGGCTCGCTGGTCGCCGTCTCGCTGGTCGCGCCCGAGCGCAAGGCTTCGGCCATCTCGATCATGTTCACGGGCCTGACCATCGCCACCCTGCTGGGCGTGCCGTTCGGCGCCTGGCTGGGCCTGGCCTTCGGCTGGCGGATGGCCTTCTGGGCCGTGGCCGGCGTCGGCGCCCTCGCCTTCGTGGTCCTGGCCGCGCTGGTTCCCGCCGCCCAGGACAAGGTCGAGCCGGCGCCCCTGCGCGAGGAGTTCGCCGTGCTGGCCCGGCCGCAGGTGCAGCTTGGCCTGTTGATGACCGTTCTCGGCTTCGGCGGCGTGTTCGCGGTCTTCACCTATATCCAGCCGATCCTGACCGAGCTGGCCGGCTTCTCGAAGGCGGCCGTCTCGCCGATCCTGCTCGTGTTCGGCGCGGGACTGGTCGGCGGCAATCTGGTCGGCGGACGCTGGGCCGACAAGGGCCTGAACGCCGCCCTGGTCGGGACCCTGGCGGCGCTGACCCTGGTCATGGCCGGCTCGGCCCTGGCCTTCCACAGCCAGGTCGGCGCGGTGATAGCCGCCTTCCTGCTGGGCGCGGCCGCCTTCGCCACCGTCGC
Organism: Caulobacter vibrioides OR37; assembly: GCF_000372645.1. Taxonomy (GTDB): domain Bacteria; phylum Pseudomonadota; class Alphaproteobacteria; order Caulobacterales; family Caulobacteraceae; genus Caulobacter; species Caulobacter vibrioides_E. Next base: position 114,501 of record NZ_APMP01000002.1, read on the forward strand.
GCCGCTGCAGATGCGGGTGCTGAGCCAGGCCGGCGGCGCGGGCCAGGGCCTGGCCTCCAGCCTGAACATCGCCGCCTTCAACCTCGGCAACGCCTTCGGCGCCTGGCTGGGCGGGGCGGTCATCGCCCACGGCCCGGGCCTCTCCGCCATCCCGCTGGTGGCCGCCGCCGTGCCGCTGTCGGCCCTGGCGCTGGCGGGCTTCTCCCTGGCGCTCGAACGCCGCGCCCAACCGTCGATCGCCTAAGGAGCAAGGTTCATGGAATATCGCGCGCTCGGCCGGTCCGGCCTGAAGGTCCCCGCCCTTTCGTTCGGCGCCGGCACATTCGGCGGCCGGGGCCCACTGTTCTCGGCCTGGGGCGATACCGACGCCGCCGGCGCCAGCCGCATCGTCGATATCTGCCTGGAAGCCGGCGTCACCCTGTTCGACACCGCCGACGTCTATTCGAACGGCGCGTCGGAAGAGATCCTGGGCGCCGCCCTGGCGGGCCGCCGCGAGCGGGCGCTGATCTCGACCAAGCTGGGCCTCCCCACCGGTGACGGGGCCGGCGGAGCCTCGCGCCCGAAGCTAATCGACGGCGTCGAAAAGGCGCTCGGACGCCTGCGCACCGACCGCATCGACCTTCTTCAACTTCACGCCTTCGACGGGACCACGCCGGTCGAGGAGACCTTGGCCGCCCTCGACGACCTCGTCCGCGCCGGCAAGGTGCTCTATGTCGGCGCCTCCAACTTCGCGGGCTGGGAGCTGATGAAATCCCTGGCCGCCGCCGACCGCCACGGCTGGCCGCGCTATGTGGCCCACCAAGCCTATTATTCGCTGGTCGGCCGCGACTACGAGTGGGAGCTGATGCCGCTGGGCGCGGACCAGGGGGTCGGCGCCATGGTCTGGAGCCCGCTGGGGTGGGGCCGCCTGACCGGCAAGATTCGCCGCGGCCAGCCGTTGCCGGAGACGAGCCGCCTGCGCGAGACGGCCGACGCCGGCCCGCCAGTGGACGACGAACGCCTCTTTCGCGTGGTCGAGGCCCTGGACGCCACCGCCGCCGAGACAGGCAAGACCATCTCGCAAGTGGCGATCAACTGGCTGCTCCAGCGCCCGACGGTGTCCAGCGTCATCATCGGCGCCCGGACCGAAGACCAACTGCGCCAAAACCTCGGGGCGGTCGGCTGGGTCCTGACGGCTCAGCAAATGGCCCAGCTGGACGCCGCCAGCGCGACGACCCCAGCCTATCCCTACTACCCCTACTGGCGCGAGGGCGGCTTTCGGACCGTGAACCCGCCGCAGGTCTCGATTCGATGACCGTTTCGCACCGATCGGAAAAGCTCTAATCCCCACTCATGCTGACCGATCCCCTGTTCTACGCCGTGGCCATTCCTGCCGTGATCCTGCTGGGCATGGCCAAGGGCGGGTTCGCCGGGATCGGGGTGGTGGCCGTGCCGCTGATGGCCCTGGCCGTCTCGCCGGTCATGGCCGCCTCGATCACCCTGCCGATCCTGCTGGTCCAGGACGTGGTCAGCGTCTGGGCCTTCCGGAAGAGCTGGGACAAGGGCCTGCTGCTCCTGATGCTGCCGGCCGCCGCCGTCGGCGTTTTCCTGGGCTGGGCCCTGGCCGCCTTCGTCAAGGAGGCGGCGGTCGAGCTGGCGGTGGGGGCGATCTCGGTCGTCTTCGCCCTGCAACGCCTATGGGCCGAGCGGGCGGTCAGCGCGGCGGAACAGGTCGCGGCCGCGCCCGGCCGTGCCTGGCTGGGCGCCCTGTGCGGCGCGGCGGCCGGCTTCACCAGCCAGATCGCCCACGCCGGCGGCCCGCCGTTTCAGATCTACGTGCTGCCCCGCCGCCTGCCGCGCGACGCCTTCATCGGCACCAGCGCCATCTTCTTCGCGACCGTCAACTGGATGAAGGTCCCGGCCTATGTCGCTCTGGGCGCCTTCACGCCCAAGGTGCTGGCTACCGCCGGGGTGCTGCTGCCCCTGGCCATCGCCTCGACCTGGGCCGGGGTCTGGGTGGTGCGCCGCGTGCCGGCCGAGGGCTTCTACCGGGTGATCTACGTGCTGCTGGTCCTGGTCGGCGGCAAGCTTGTCCTCGACGGAGCCCGAGGCCTCATCGCCTGAGCGCGGCCTTTTGACCTCCCGAGCGATTTTCGGCCGGACGGCCCTTTCAAGGCCATGATGATCGACGCTTATATGTCATGGAACGAACCTAGCGTTCGGACGTACAGCACAACGCACCCGGGGCGGGCCATGACCACGACCAGCACCTCCACCGATCTCGTCGCGACCCAGACGGCGACCCACTATCCGACGCCGGCGGCCAAGTGCGCCGACCTGATCGTTCACCTGGCGGGCCTGGCCTGCGCCCTGCTGGGCGGCGGCATCCTGCTGGGCCTGGCCTTTGGCCTGGGCAACCTCAACCAGGTGGTCGCCGTCAGCATCTACACGGTCGGCCTGATCCTGATGCTGTCGCTGTCGACCGCCTACAACTTCGCCAAGGCCCGCTGGCGCCCGCTGCTGCGCCGCTTCGACCACGCGGGGATCTTCGTGATGATCGCCGCCTCGTACACGCCCTTCACCACCCAGAACCTGCATGGCTGGTGGGCCATCGGCATGACGACCGCCGTCTGGACCGTGGCCGGCGCCGGCGTGTTCGCCAAGCTGCTGCTGCCCGGCCTGGACAAGCGGTTCTGGGTCGGCCTCTATCTCGCCCTCGGCTGGCTGGTCCTGGTGGCCATCAAGCCGATGATCGACGGCCTGTCCTGGGTGGCCCTGCTGCTGCTGGCCATCGGCGGCGTCGTCTATTCCACCGGCACCATCTTCTACCTGATGCGACGCCTGAAGTTCCGCCGCGCCATCTGGCACGGGCACGTGATCGGCGGCGCGGGGCTGCACTACGCGGCCGTGCTGGTGGGCGTGGTGCTGGCCGGCGCGCGCTAGGCCGTCGTGGACAGGGATCCCGGCAAGATCAACCTGCAGAGCTTCTTCCGCGATCGGAAGACCGTCGACCCGCTGCGCGGCAAGCGCCTGCCCACGCCGACGGGCGATCGCCCCGTCGAGGCCATCGGCTTCCCGGGCGTGCGCCTGACCGTCGACCAGGCCGACGACGCCCTGAAGCAGGCCGCCGACCGTCTGGCCCCGATGCGCTCGCTGCTGGGCCGCGACGAGTTCAACATCCTGGCCCTGTCGGGCGGGGCGTCCGGCGGCGCCTATGGCGCGGGGCTGCTGACCGGCCTGACCCTGGCCGGCCGCCGTCCCGACTTCGCCATCGTCACCGGCGTCAGCACCGGCGCCCTGATCGCGCCGCTGGCCTTCCTCGGTCCGGCCTGGGACGAGCGCCTGACCGACGCCTATGTCGGCGGCCACGCGGCGGAGCTCTTGAGCTTCCGACGCCTGGGCCCCGCGCTCGGCCCCAGCATCTTCAAGGGCGAATCGCTAGACGCGCTGGTCGAGGCCTTCGTCGATCAGGAGATGATCGCCGCCATCGCCGCCGAGCACCTGAAGGGCCGTCGCCTGCTGATCGCCACCACCAATCTGGACAGCCAGCGGGCCGTGGTCTGGGACATGGGCGAGATCGCCGCGCGCGGCGGCGAGGCGGCGCTGAAGCTGTTCCGCACCCTGCTGGTCGCCTCGTCCTCGGTGCCCGGCATCTTTCCGCCCAAGCTGATCGACGTCGAGGCCGACGGCCAGCATCTGCAGGAGATGCACGTCGACGGCGGCGTCGCCGCGCCGCTGTTTCTGATGCCCGACGCCCTGCTGCACTGGCGCAACCTGGGCTCTCGCCTGCGGCGCGGCCGCGTGCACGTGATCGTCAACACGGTGCTGGACCCCTCGACCCAGTCCACGCCGCCGGGCGTGGCCTCGATCATGAGCCGCAGCTTCGAGACCATGCTGCGGTTCTCGTACCGTCAGGCCCTCAGCCTGGCGGCGGGGTTCTGCTCGCGCCACAACCTGCCGCTCTCGGTGGCCTCGATCCCCAACGCCTTCGAGGGCGCGAACCTTCTGAAGTTCGAGACCGAGCTGATGCGGCGGATCTACGACGCGGGCCAGCAGCAGGCCCTGACCGGCCAGGCCTGGACCAGCGCGGTCGAGGAACAAAGCCTGTGGCGCGGCCTGTTCAAGAAGCAGACCCCGCCCGTCTCGCCCGGCGTTGGCCTCGTCGTCCGCGACGCGTCGGGTCCCGTGGACGCCGCCGCGCCGCTGGAACCCCACCCTTGACCCCTGGTTCCATCTAAACCAGACAGGCGCTAGAGTGTGATAGCCGAAAGTGTGAGCGGTTTCGGCTATCACACTCTAAATGTTTGATTTAGAGCCTTATTTTTTCGCTCGAATGATACCATTCGAGCGGATAAGGCTCTAGGCTCGCCGCATGAAACGCTCGATCCTCGCGCTTCTGGCGCTCGCCCTTTTGCTCCCTGTCTCGACCCGCGCCGCCGATTGGCCGACCAAGGAGGGCGACTTCATCGCCCGCGACGTCACCTTCAAGTCGGGCGAGACGCTGGCCGAGGTCCGGTTGCACTACACGACGCTGGGCACGCCGCACCGCGACGCCAAGGGGCGGATCGACAACGCGGTCATGGTGCTGCATGGCACGGGCGGCTCGGGCAAGAACTTCCTGGTTCCGGTGTTCGCCGACGAACTCTACGGCCCGGGCCAGCCGCTGGACATCGGCAAGACCTTCGTGATCCTGCCCGACAACATAGGCCACGGAGGCTCGTCCAAGCCCAGCGACGGCCTGCGGATGACGTTTCCGCACTACGACTACGACGACATGGTCGCCTTGCAGCACAGATTGCTGGTCGAGGGCCTGGGCGTGACGCGGCTGAAGCTGATCCTGGGTACGTCCATGGGCTGCATGCACGCCTTTGTCTGGGGCGAGACCTATCCAGGATTCGCTGAGCGCCTGGCGCCGTTCGCCTGCAACACGGTCGCCCTGGCCGGCCGCAATCGCATGTGGCGCAAGATGGCCATCGACGCGATCAAGGCCGACCCCGCCTGGATGAACGGGAACTACACGACCCAGCCGATCGCGGGCATCCGCGCCGCCGCCGACCTGCAGATCATCGCCGGCGCCAATCCGATCGCGCTTCAGGCCCAGTATCCAACCCGCGAAGCGGCCGACAAGGCGCTGGAGCAGTCCTTCGCGCGCATGACCAGCGCCTACGAGGCCAATGACGCGCTCTACTACCTGGACGCCTCGCGCGACTATGACCCGTCGCCGGGGCTGGAGAAGATCACCGTGCCGGTGCTCTGGGTGAACTCGGCCGATGACTTCATCAATCCGCCCGAGTTGGGCCTTGCCGAACGCATGGTCAAACGGATGCCGATGGCGCGCTTCGTGCTGATCCCAGCCTCGGTCGAAACCCGTGGCCACGGCACGCACACCTCGGCCCGGTTCTGGAAGACGGATTTGGCGAAGCTGCTTTCGCAATAGGCGGATATCGGCCGGTCGAACGCGGACGGTTCTCAAGCGGCGCCGGACATGCCTCTATGCCGTTCAGGCAAAAGGGGGAGGCCTTGATGCGGCCATCGACGAAATTTCTGACCGCCTTCGCTCTGGCGGCGGCGCTGCCGGCGGCGGCGCGGGCGCAAACGCCGGCTCCGCTTCGCCCGGACCAGACCGCGTTTCGCGCGCTCTATCAGGAGCTGGTCGAGACCGACACCAGCGCCACGACGGGCAGCTGCACGGCCTTGGCGGACAAGATCGAGGCGCGTCTGCGCCAGGCCGGCTATGGCGACGGCCAGATCACGCGCTTCGCCGACCCGAACTACCCCAAGGAGGGCGGCATCGTCGCCGTCCTGCCCGGAACCTCCAAGACGCTGAAGCCGCTGCTGCTGCTGGGCCATCTCGACGTGGTCGTGGCCAAGCGCGAGGACTGGACCCGCGACCCGTACAAGCTGGTCGAGGAGAACGGCTACTTCTATGGCCGGGGTACGGCGGACATGAAGGCCATGGACGCCATCTGGATCGACGCCATGACCCGCTTCAAGGCCCAGGGCTATCGCCCCAAGCGCGCGATCAAGCTGGCCCTGACCTGCGGCGAGGAAGGCGGCTCGCCGTTCAACGGAGCCGAATGGCTGACCAAGAACCGGCCCGATCTGGTCGCCGCCGAATTCGCCCTGAACGAGGGCGGCGGCGGGCGCACCGACGGTAAGGGCAAGGTCGTGACTGCCAGTATGCATGTCGGCGAAAAGGCGGTGGCGCAGTTCCGGGTCGAGACGACCAATCCGGGCGGCCATAGCTCGGTTCCGGTTCGCGACAACGCCATCTACGAGCTGGCCGACGCGCTGACGCGGATCCGGGATCTTGATTTTCCGCTGCAGATGAGCCCGACGACCCAGGCCTTCTTCGCCCGCGCCGGCGCCGCGCGGGGCGACGACCTGGGCAAGGCGATGGTGGCGCTATCGAAGGATCCGACCGACAAGGCGGCCGAGGCCATCGTCAACACCGATCGCAGCTACCACTCGATGCTGCGCACCACCTGCGTGGCCACGACGCTGACCGGGGGCCACGCCGACAACGCCCTGCCCCAGCGGGCCAGCGCCAACATCAACTGCCGGGTCTTCCCCGGCGAGACCGTCGAAAGCGTCCGCGCGGCGCTGGCGGCGGCGATCAACGATCCCAAGGTCACGGTCACGACCCGGCCGATGCGCGGGCCGCTGGCCCAGCCGCCGCCCCTGGATCCAAAGGTGATCGGCCCGGCGGAAAAGCTGGTCGCCAAGTACTATCCGGGCGCGCCGCTGGTTCCCACCATGTCGACCGGCGCCACCGACGGCATCTTCCTCGAGGCGATCGGCATCCCGTCCTACGGCCCGCCGGGGACGTTCAGCGACCCGGACGGCAACGGCACGCACGGCCTCAATGAGCGCCTGGCGGTTCGGGCGCTTTACACCGGCCGCGAACTGCTGACCGAGCTGGTGAAGATCTACGCCGACGCCGATTGAAGGCGTCGGGCTCTGGCGGGCGAAGGCCTGGACCCGGTTCAGGCCTTCTTCAGCCAGCGCGCGCGCAGCTTGGCCACATTGGGCGGATCGGCGCGGAAGTCGCTGGCCAGCCCCAGGCGGGCGTTGCACGAGGGACAGCGGACCGAGTCCTCGTCGGCCAGCTCGGCCGGCGGGTCGAAGCGCGTGCCGCACGGCTTGCACTTCCAGTCGCCGGTGGGCGCGGGCGGCGGAGGCGGCGGCGGTGGCGCCGCCTGGGGCGTGAACACGGTCGTGCGAGCCGACGGCTTGACCATGCGCTCAAGCGGCGGCGGCCCGCCGGGGGCGGCGACCGGGCTCTTGAGGCTCAGGGTCTTGCGGCGCGGGGGCTCGCTTTCGCTCATGACATCGCTGGCGGCTGTGGAAGGACCCGGGCTTGCTGCATGAAAGCGGCCCGAAACACAAGCCTTATAGGACTTACCAGCGCGGCTTCAGGCTGAAGGACAGAGCCACGACGTCGTCCTTCTGGGTGGCCAAACCCATGATGCCGTCCTTGGCGCGGATCTCGCGATGGATATAGCCCAGCGACGCCTGCATGGGTCCGCGCCGCCAGGCGACGCCCGCCTGGCTGTCGCCGATCAGGCGGCTGGCGGCGTCCTGGGTCAGGCCGGCCCGGCTCCAGTCGCCGTTCTGGCCGCGCAGCATGTTGAAGCCGACCGCGCGCCCGCTGGCGGCGGCGTAGATGTACCAGCGCCCCCGGTCGCCGAAGGTCGCGTCGCCGTCATGCAGGCCCAAGGCATCCTGGACCTGCCCCTTCATCGCCTTGCCCAGGCGCACCGTGGCGCCGGCCTCCGCCGAGCCGCCGCTGCCGCCGAAGCCCACGCCGGCGTGCGGAGTGACGTCCAGGGCGTACTTGCCGTCGCCAAATTGCATCGCCGCCGGCCAGCCGCGCGTGACGGTGACGTCGACATCGCGCGCCTCGTAGGCCTCGGCGCCGGGGCGGACCAGGACCAGGGGCGCGACGGCGGCCACGCGGGCCACGCCGCCGACTGAGACGCGCACCGAGTCGATCGGCCCGCCGGGTTCGGCCTGGTGGGTGAAGGCGTTCGAGCGCCAGCTCACCGGGCCGACGCCCGCGTAATAGCGATCGGCGTCCAGAAGGCGGGCGTCGCCAGCCGTTCCAGCGGGAGAAAGGGCGAAGCCGCCCTCCAGCCTGGCCTCGGACGCGGCGGGATCCAGCGCCGCGAAGCCCGCCCCGCTAGCGGGCGGGATGATCGGACGATCCGCCTCGAGTTTAACGACGAAGGACATCTTGGCGGCCGGCTGCCCGGCATGGGCCAAGGTCGCGTGGGCGCTGATGGCCGCGATCACGGCCATGGCGCAAAAGACGGTTCGCTCCCCAGCGGTCCGCATCGCGGAATCCCCATCCCAATGGACACCCAGCCTACGCGCTTCGCCGTGTCTGTCCATCGCGACGGATGCGCACAGGATGAACCGCGATCATCGACCAAGGTTCCGCCTGATTTCGGAGCCGCCCGCCCAAACGCGCGACGGCGGCGCGATCGCCCGCGCCGCCGTCCGATGTGCTTCTGAATGCCTGTTTGGAGGGCCGCCGGCCTACTGGCAGGCCAGGCATTCCTCGTAGTCGGTCTTGGCCGGAGCGTCGAAGCCGCCCGTCGCCTCGCCCTTGCCCTCGGCGCCGGCGTAGGCCGCGCGTTGCACCGACTTGGAGCGCAGATAGTACAGGCTCTTCACGCCGCGCTCCCAGGCCGACCAGTGCAGCATGTGGAGATCCCACTTATCGACGTCGCCCGGCAGGAAGACGTTGACCGACTGGCTCTGGCAGATTTCCGGCGTGCGGTCGGCGGCCAGTTCGATCACCCAGCGCTGATCCAGCTCGAAGGCGGTCTTGTAGACGTCCTTGTCGTCCTGGCTCAGGAAGTCCAGGTGCTGGACCGAACCCTCGTGCTCCAGGATCGAGCCCCACACCGCGTCGGTGTTATGGCCCTTCTCCTCGAGCAGCTTCTCCAGATAGGGGTTCTTGACCGCGAAGGAGCCCGACAGGGTCTTGTGGGTGTAGATGTTGGCCGGGATCGGCTCGATGCCCGCCGACGTGCCGCCGCAGATGATCGAGATCGAGGCGGTCGGGGCGATGGCCAGCTTGTGCGAGAAGCGCTCCATGGAGCCGCGGTCGGCGGCGTCGGGGCACGGGCCCTTCTCCTCGCCCAGCTTGATCGAGGCCTTGTCGGCCTCGCGGCGCAGGTGCTTGAACATCCGCATGTTCCAGCTCTTGGCCAGGGCGCTCTCGAACGGCACGTTCTGGCTTTGCAGGAAGCTGTGGAAGCCCATCAGGCCCAGGCCCACCGAACGCTCGCGCATGGCGGCGTAGGCGGCCGTCGAGGCCGCGTCGGGGGCGCGGTCGATGAAGTCCTGCAGGACGTTGTCGAGGAAGCGCATGACGTCCTCGATGAACAGCGGATGGTCGCGCCATTCCAGGAAGGTTTCGGCGTTGACCGACGACAGGCAGCAGACGGCGGTCCGCTCGTTGCCCAGATGGTCCGTGCCGGTGTGCAGCATGATCTCGCTGCACAGGTTCGACTGCCGCACCTTCAGGCCCAACTCCCGCTGGTGCTGGGGCATGGCGCGGTTCACGCTGTCCGAGAAGATCAGATAGGGCTCGCCGGTCTGCAGGCGCAGCTCCAGCACCTTCTGCCACAGGGCGCGGGCGTCGACCTCGCGCAGCACTTCGCCGGTCTTGGGCGAGCGCAGGCCGAACTTCTTGCCGTCGCGCACGGCGAACATGAATTCGTCCGTGATGTTGATGCCGTGGTGCAGGTTCAGGGACTTGCGGTTGAAGTCGCCCGACGGCTTGCGGATCTCGAGGAACTCCTCGATCTCGGGGTGGTGGATGTCGAGATAGACGGCGGCCGAGCCGCGGCGCAGCGAGCCTTGGCTGATCGCCAGGGTCAGCGAGTCCATCACGCGGATGAAGGGGATGATGCCCGAGGTCTGGCCTTGGCCCTTGACCTTCTCGCCGATCGAGCGGACGCCGCCCCAGTAGGTGCCGATGCCGCCGCCATTGGCCGCCAGCCAGACGTTCTCGTTCCAGACGCCGAGAATGCCGTCCAGGCTGTCATTGACCGCGTTCAGGAAGCAGCTGATCGGCAGGCCGCGATCGGCGCCGCCGTTCGACAGCACCGGCGTGGCCGGCATGAACCACAGGCGGCTCATATAGTCGTAGACGCGCTGGGCGTGGTCGGCGTCGTCGGCGAAAGCCGTGGCGACGCGCGCGAACATGTCCTGATAGCTTTCGCCCGGCAGGAGATAGCGGTCTTCCAGCGTGGTCTTGCCGAAATCGGTCAGCAAGGCGTCGCGGGAGCGGTCGACCTCGACCTTGCGCACCAGCGCCAGCTGGGGTCGTTGCGACGGCTTGATCGCCGTCAGCCGGGCTTCGTTCCGAACGCTCGTCTTCACCGCTTCACTGCCGTTCATGACCGAATCCATTGCTCAATCAGCGTGTTCCGGAGAAGGGAAACGCCCCGGCCAGCCGCTACATGTTGTGGCTGAGGAGCCCCCTCAACCCACATATGGGGCCATAGTGGTGAATGACTCGTCAACGCCTCGCGGGCGAGTTTTTCGTTAACAAACTGTGCACGCCGCGAACTTGTGAGGCAGGATCAACGGGTTGCGCCAGCGAACTTTTTTCAGGCGCGACAGGAGGCCGCAAGCGGCTCCCAGACATCCGCCCCCGGACAACGTCGTTCGCTAACAGACGGACCACAAGGGATAGGGGCGCGCGGTGGACAGGACCGCGTCGGCGGAGGCCCAGGGAGGCCTCGGCGAAAGCCTCGCCGGCCGGCCTTTGGGGCAAGATCGGCGCGCCCGCGAAACGCCAAGGCGACGCCCAAAGAGAAAGGGCCCGGCGTTTCCGCCGGGCCCTCCCCGTAGCAGTGTGATTCGATCTTAGAAGTTGATCGAGATCGTGGAACGGCGGTTCAGCGGTTCCTTCACGCCATCGCCGGTGGCGACGGCCGGTTGGCTCTTGCCCTTCCAGTCCACGCCGAGCACGGACTGCGGCACGCCTTGCGACACCAGAGCGTCGGCGACGGCCTTGGCGCGGCGTTCCGACAGCTTGATGTTGTACTTCACCGAACCCGAGGTGTCGGTGTGACCGACGACCACGATCTTCGTGGCGTGACCAGCGTTGGCGTACTTAGCCGCTTCCGTGACCACCGATTGCGCGTCCGCCGTCAGGACCGATTGGTCGAACGGGAAGTACACAATGAACTCGCGAGCCTCGTACTGCGGCGGCGGCGGAGGCGGCGGCGGCGGGGGAGGCGGCGGGGGCGGAGGCGGAGGAGGCGGCGGCGGCGGGGGGGCGGCGGCGGCGGGGGCGGCGGCGACGCGAACGAGTAGCGCAGACCCACGGTCAGCGACTGGTCCTTGTACTCGCCGGTGAACGCGCCCGGCGCCAAGGCGCCCGAACCCGTCGTCTGCCAAGAGTGATCAGCACCGCTGATATAGCGGTAGGTGAAGTCAATCTTCAGCTTGTCCGAAGCCTTGATCGAAGCGCCGGCGATGGCTTGGTAGGCCACGGCCATGTCGTTGTCGTCGACCGACAGGTTTTGGATCGCGGCGTTCGTCGCGGAAATAGCGCCGACGTTGCTGAACTGGCCCAGGGCCTTGACGTCCAGACGGTTGATGCCGACGCCGACGCCGACGAACGGGTTGATCCACGAATTCGGGGCGAAGTCGTAAAGGACGTTCGCCATCAGGGTCCAGGACTCGATCGAGCCGTCCGGAGCACCGCAGACGGCGGAAGCGGCCGTGCGCGTCACGCCGGGGGTGCAGAGACCAACCGGGGTGCGCACGCCCGGACCGTGAACGGCCTTCAGGTCGCCGGGGCGGTAGCCGCCTTCGACTTCAGCGCGCCAGTGCGGGTCGAACTGGTAGCCCAGACGAACGAAGCCCGCCCAGTCGTCCTTAGACTTCCAAGCCCAGTGATAATGATCGCCGTCCGGCGCATTCACTTCCGACTCGGACTTGATGGCTTGCGGCCAGTGATAGCCAAGATCGACCGCGCCGTACCAGCCGGTCTCTTGGGCCGAAACGCCCGACGCGGCGAACACCGCGGCCAGAGCAGCTCCCGCCAGGAGGTTGAGTTTCATCGTTGAAGAGCCCTCTATTGCCCTGCCCAGGCCGGATACCGACCGAGCATCGTTATACCAAGGCGAACGCCACGGGAAAGTGTCAGCAAAGACACACTCGTCAGGTTTCGCCCCTTCGCTATTGCTCAGGAAAGCTAAACAAGACCGCCCCTCAGAATCAACATCCGAGCGTGTCCGCCAACATCCGCTTGTGGGAAGCGTCAGCGTCTTTGCGTTCGCACGTGAATAGGTCCGGCGCAAGGGCTTGAGCCGAGGAAAAGGCCCGACAAGCGGCGACAGTCGCCAAAAATCCCCACCTTGAGCGCCCTAAATCCAAGTCCAGACAGGATATCGGTCAGTCCAGGGTCGTTCTGTAGCGCGCCATCGCCAACGCGGAGATCACCAGGACGAACAGTCCGAGCGCGGAAAGACTTGACCATAGCTGAGCCACGTCCAGCCCCTTGAGCAGGGCGCCGCGCACCACCCGAAGAAAATGCGTCACCGGAATCACGTCGCCCAGGGCCTGAGCCCAGCCCGGCATCCCTCGGAACGGGAACATGAAGCCCGAGAGCAGCATCGACGGCATCATGTAGAAGAACGACATCTGCATCGCCTGCAGCTGGGTGCGGGCCAGGGTCGAGATCAGAAAGCCCAGGGCCAGCGAGCCGACGATGAACAGCATGACGCCCAGCGACAGGGCGACCCAGCCGCCGGCCATCGGGACCTGGAACAGCGCGCGGGCCAGCACCAGGATCACCGCCGTCTGGATCAGCCCGACCGCCACATACGGCGCCAGCTTGCCGATCATCACCTCGATCGGCCGCGCCGGCGTGGCCAGCAGGCTCTCCATCGTGCCGCGCTCGTACTCTCGCGTGACGCCCAAGGCCGTCATCATCACCAGAGTCATCGACAGGATCACGCCCAGCAGGCCCGGCACGATGTTGTAGGCGGTGATGGCCTCGGGATTGTAGCGGCGGTGGATCACCACCGCGAACGGCGCGCTCGCCGACGCGCCCTGACCCCGCTGAGCGACAGCGCCGACCAGATCGCGCGACAGGGCCGTGGTCGGCAGGCTGGACAGCGCCGCGATCGCCCCGCCGGTGGCGGCGGGGTCCGAGGCGTCGGCCTCGACCAGGATCTGGGCGTCATCGCCGCGCGCCACGCGCCGCGTGAAGTCGGCCGGAATGGTCAGGGCGAACTGGACCTCGCCGCGCGCCACGGCCTCGTCCAGCTCGCCGGGCGAGGACGCGGCGCGGACGATCTTGAAATAGCCGGTGTTGACCAGGGCCGACAGGGTCGAACGCGCCATCGGTCCCTGGTCCTGGACCAGAACCGCGGTCGGCAGGTCGCGGGGATCGTTGTTGATCGCATAGCCGAACAGCAGCAGCTGCACGATCGGCATCACCAGGATCATGGCGTAGGTCAGCCGGTCGCGGGTGAGCTGGATGAACTCCTTGATCAGCACGGCCAGGATGCGCGCGCCGGAAAGACCTCCGGAGGCCCGGCCGCGATCCGCCGCCCCGCTCATTGGAAATTGTCCGACGACTGGCTCATCAGCCGGATGAACACGTCCTCGAGCGTCGGCGCGACCTCGGTCCAGCTCAGGGGCGGCCGGCGATAGGGCGCGATAGCCGCCTCCAGCGCCGCGCGGTCGACGCCGCTGACATGCAGGGCCGCGCCGAACGGGGCGGCCATGATCACCCCCGGCTTGGCCGCCAGCTCGTCGGCCAGACGGTCGGCGCCGGCCCCTTCGGCGCGGAAGGTGATCAGGCCCGAGTCGGCGATCACCGCCCCGGCCGTCCCGCGCGCCATCAGCTTGCCATAGGCGATATAGGCGATGTCGTGGCAGCGCTCGGCCTCGTCCATGTAGTGGGTCGAGACCATCACGGTCAGGCCGCCCGCCGACAGGGCGTGGATCTCGTCCCAGAACTCGCGGCGAGCCTTGGGATCGACGCCGGCCGTCGGCTCGTCCAGCAGCAGCAGCTTGGGCTCGTGCATCACGCTGGCGGCCAGGGCCAGGCGCTGCTTCCAGCCGCCCGACAACGACCCGGCCAGCTGTTTGCGCCGGGCGCTCAGGCCCAGGCGGTCCAGGCTTTCCTGGATCCGCTCGCGCCGCCGGTCCAGTTCGTGCACCCGCGCGACGAACGCCAGGTTCTCCTCGATCGACAGGTCCTCGTAGAGCGAGAACTTCTGGGTCATGTAGCCGGTCTGGCGCTTGACCGCCTCGGCGTCGCGCCGGAAATCCAGGCCCAGCACCCGCCCCTCGCCGCTGTCGGGCGTGAGCAGGCCGCACAGCATCCGCAAGGTCGTGGTCTTGCCCGAGCCGTTAGGCCCCAGGAAGCCGGTGATCCGCCCCCGGCCGACCTGGATCGAGACGTCGCGCACCACGTGGCGCGGGCCGAAACTCTTGTTCAGCCCCCGGACGTCGACCGCCAGATCGATCACCGCTCGCCCCCCAGTGGGACCACGTCGACCGGCTGACCCGGGGCGAGAGGCGGCCCGGCGTCGGGCCGAGCCTCGACCAGGAACACCAGGCGCTGGCGAGCTTCGCGGCTGTAGATCACCGGCGGGGTGAACTCCGACCGGGGACTGACATAGTTGATCACCGCCGAGCGCTCGGGTCCGCAGCCGTCGCAGCTGAAGCGCACCGTCGTACCGGGCGCGTAGCGGGCGACGTCGCGCTCGGGGACGAAGAAGCGCAGACGCACGCGGGCGTCGGACAGCAGGGCGACGATCGGCTGGTTGGCCGCCGTCCATTCGCCCGGCTGATAGAAGACGTCCTGCACCCGGGCGGCGACCGGCGCGCGAGGGCTGATCTGATCCAGTCGGTTCTGCGCCGCCGCCAGGGCCTCCTTGGCCGAGGCGACGGCCGATTCCGCCGCGCGGACGGCGTCCGGGCGTTGGCCCAGCTGGCCAACGGTCTTGCGCCGCGCGACCTCGGCGGCGCTGGCGCGGGCGCTGTCGAGCGCGGCCTTGACCTGATCAAGCTTGGCCGGCGCGTAGATGCCCTTGCCCACCAGCGGCGCGACGCGGTCGTAGTCGGCCTGGGCCTGGCGGACCTGGGCCTCGGCGGCGGCCTTCTCGGCGTCATAGACGGCCAGTTCCTGCGGACGCTGTCCCTTGCGGCCGTCGTTCAGCTGCGCCGTCGCCAACGCCACCTGGGCGGCGGCCTGGTCGCGCGCGGAGGTCAGCTGGGCCGCGTCCAGGGCGAACAGCGGCTGGCCGGCCTGGACGCGGTCGCCGCGCTGCACGGCCACGACGCTGACCAGCCCCGCGTTCGGCGCGCCGACATAAAGGGTCTCGCCCTCGACATAGCCGGACAGGCGCGGCGGCCGATGGGCGTCCGGGCCCAGCAGCCGCCAGCCCAGAAAGCCGGCGACGCCGAGCCCGACCACGACGGCGGCGACGCGGACCGCGGGCTTCACGCCGAAGCCCCCGACTGGGCCGGCGCCAGACCGGCCAGCACGGTTTCGCCGTGCTGCGCGATCAGCGCCTTCAGATCCAGGTCCGGCGCGCCGACGGGGACGAAGGTCTCGCGCCAGACCACGCCCATCAGCAGCGGCCCCATCAGGCTGAACGCCTGCAAGCGCGGATCGCCTTGGCGCAGCTCGCCCCGCGCCTGGGCCCTGGACAGGGCGCCGCTCAGCGCCGACAGCGTCCGGCTGACCACCTCGTCATGCCAGACGCGGGCCAGTTCCGGGAAATTGCGCGACTCGCCGATGACCAGCTTGATCACCGCGCCCAGGCGGGTGGTTTCCGCCACCTCGCCGACACGGCCGAACATCAGCCGCATCATGTCCGCGAACGGCAGGGTCGTCTGGGCCAGGATGGTCTCGGCCATGTCGAGATTGGGCGCCACCGACTCGCGCACCACCGCGCGGAAGATGTCCTCCTTCGTCTCGAAATAGAGATAGAGCGCGCCCTTGGAGATGCCGGCGCGGGCGGCGATCTCGTCCAGCTTGGCGGCCGCGAACCCCTTCTCGGCGAAGACATCGAGCGCGGCCCGCGTGATCTCGCCGGGTCGCGCCTCGCTGCGCCGCCGCCATTTGGGTTGTCCGGGCTGCATGGGCCGGCCTCGTCAATTAACTGACTGGCCGGTTATATACAGACGCGCCCGAGCGAACTCAAGCCTTGGCCGAGACCAGCCAGCAAGCCGAGTTCATGCGCGCCACGCCTTTCTCGATATAGGGCTCAAGCGCCCTGGCGACCGCCGCGCGGATCGGCTCCCGCGCCGCCTCGTCCAGGGCGCCGAGGATCGGGTTCAACGGACCGACGCGCACGCTCATGGTCAGCAGTTCGTCGGCGCTGACCGGGGTCGGGTCGTCCAGCGCCTCGATGGCGACGTCGCGCCAGCCGCTTTCCGCCAGAACGCCCCGCACCCGATCCGGATCGGCGAAGCCAAAGCGGCCCGGCGCGTTCCGCTCGAAGGCCGGGAGCTCGGTCAGGAACGGCGCCGCGGCCCGCAACGGAACCTCCGAGATCGGATTGTCCTCCGGCCCCCGCCAGCAGGCGAAGGCCAGACGACCGCCCGGCTTCAGCGCTCGCCGCAGATTGACGAAAGCCTCGACCGGATCGGGAAAGAACATGACCCCGAAGCGCGAGACCAGGGCGTCGAAGCCGGGCGAGAAGGCCTCGGTCTGGGCGTCGGCCAGCTGGAACGTCACGCCCTCCAGCCCCGCCTCGCCCGCCCGTCTCCGAGCCAGCTCGACCAGCGGCGCCGAGATGTCGACGCCGACCGCCCGCCCGCTGGGTCCCACCCGCCAGGCCGCCGCGAAGGTGGTCGCGCCGGCGCCGCAGCCGACGTCCAGCACATGCTCGCCGTTCCGCAAGTCGGCGCGGTCGACCACCGCCTCGGCGATCGGCGCGAACAGCCGGTCCAGCAGTTCCTGCTGCTCGACCCAGACCCGGCCAGTCCGGTCCCAATAGGCGGACATGTCGCGGTTATCGGCCATGCTTTGCTCCTTCTTCGAAGCCCACCGACCTAGAGCATTTTCCGATAAGTGTGAAACGGTTATCGGATCGAAAAATGCTCTAAACTTTTGATTTAGAGCCCTTTTTATCCGATCTGATTGGATCAATCAGATCGGAAAGGGCTCTAGAGGCTTGCGTCGCGAAGTCGGCGACGACGGCCGCCCAGGGCGTCGGGGCGATTTAGCGCCTTGCGGTACTCGTCGCGGCGCTCGTGGATCGAGGCGATGACCAGGCCCATCGGCACACCGATGTCGACCAGCGCCGCTTCCGACAGCTGTAGGCTAGCCTCGATGGTCTCGGGCACCGCGTCGGTGGCGCCCAGCTCGTAGAGCCGCGCGGCGTGGCGGGCGTCGCGGGCCCGCGCCACGATCGACACGTCCGGCCGCGCGGCTCGGGTCGCGGCGACCACCGCCTCGGCCGAGTCCGGGGAGTCCATGGTGACGATCACCGCCTTGGCGGTGGCCAGGCCGCAGCGCTCCAGCAGTTCCAGGCGCGAGGCGTCGCCGTAATAGATGCGTCCGCCCTCGCGCCGTCCCTGCTCCACCAGACGCGCGTCGCGCTCGACCGCCAGCCAGGGCAGGTCGTGGCGGCCCAGCATGTCGGACACCAGCCTGCCGACCCGGCCATAGCCGACGATCAGAACCTGGCCGGCGGGCTCATCGCCGACATGCTGGACCGGCGCGGAGCGGGGCGGCGCCTCGCTGGGCTGGGCGACGGGCGCGCGGCGTCCGACGCGGCCGCCCAGCGCGGCCAGGGCCGGGATCAGGAACATGGTCAGGGTCGCGGAGACCAGCACGGCGTGGCCGATGGCGGCCGGCACGACGCCCGCGCCCACGGCGTTGTCCAGCAGCACGAAGGCGAACTCGCCGCCGGCCGCCAGGATCAGGCCGGCCTCGATCGCCGCCCGGCGGTCCAGCCCCATGGCCAGGCCGGCGCCGAACACCACCGCCGCCTTGACGACCAGCAGGCCCGCCGCCGCGCCCAGGATCAGGGCCGGATGGGCGACCAGCAGCGAGAGGTCCAGCCTGATGCCCAGCGACACGAAGAACAGCGACAGCAGCAGTCCCTTGAACGGCTCGATCTTGACCTCGACCTCGCGGCGGTACTCGGTCTCGGCCAGCAGCACCCCGGCCACGAACGCCCCCAGCGCCATCGACAGCCCCGACAGCGCGCTGACCAGCCCCGCCCCGATGATCACCAGCAGGCAGGCGGCCATGAACATTTCTTCGCTCTTGGCCTTGGCGACCGAGCGCATCATCGGCCGCAGCGCCAGGCGCCCGACCAGGACGATGACGCCCAGGCCAATGCCCGCCGGGACCAGCGAGATCAGGTCGCGCGGCTGGAAGCCGCCGTGGCCGCGCCCGAGGATCTCCAGAGTGATCAGGATCGGCGCCACGGCCAGGTCCTGGAACAGCAGCACCGAGAAGGTCGCGCGGCCGGCCTCGGAATGCAGGCGACGGCGCTCGGCCAGCACCGGCACGGCGATGGCGGTGGACGACAAGGTCAGGGCCGCGCCGATCGCCAGGGCGGCCATCGGCGCCTGGCCCAGCAGCATGGCGGCCGCGCCCAGGGCCAGCGAGCCTCCGACCACCTGGATCGCGCCCAGGCCGAACACCAGCTTGCGCATCAGGCGCAGCCGCTCCCACGACAGCTCCAGCCCGATCATGAACAGCAGGAAGACGACGCCGAACTCGGCCAGCTGGGCGATCTCGTCGGGCTTGTCGACGGTGACGTGGTTCAGCCAGGGCGCGACGGGGATGAACCGCCCCAGGCCAAAGGGCCCCAGGATTACCCCGGCCAGCAGATAGCCGAGGATCGGGTTGATCCTCAGGCGCTTGAACAACGGCGCGACGATGCCGGCGGTCGCCAGGAAAAGGACCAGGTCCTTGTAGCTCTCTGGGGATACCTCGTGCGCCACACGCCCTCCTTCGCGGAGGCCATCCTAAACCGCCGGGTCTGGATGGAACAATCCAAACCCGGCCGACAGGCTCTACTTTCGACTACGCCGCCAGCCTCTGGGCCTGGGGATCGCCGACCTTGAACTGGCTCATCAGCCGGGCGAGGTCGTCGGCCTCTTGGGCCAGGCCGTGGCTGGCGGCCGTGGACTGCTCGACCATGGCGGCGTTCTGCTGGGTGACCTGGTCCATCTGATTGACCGCGACATTGACCTCGCCGAGGCCGGTGGCCTGTTCGCGCGCCGAGGCGGCGATCTCGGCGACGATCTTGCTGACGTCGATGACCTTGGCGACGATGCTCTGGAGCGCCTCGCCGGTCTGGCCGACCAAATCGACGCCCAGCGTGACCTGGTTGGTCGAGAGGGTGATCAGCGCCTTGATCTCCTTGGCGGCCTCGGCCGAGCGCTGGGCCAGGGCGCGGACTTCCTGGGCCACCACCGCGAACCCGCGACCGGCCTCGCCGGCGCGAGCGGCTTCGACGCCCGCGTTCAGGGCCAGAAGATTGGTCTGGAAGGCGATCTCGTCGATGACGCCGATGATCTGGCTGATCTGACGCGAGGAGCTTTCGATCTCGCTCATCGCCGCCACGGCCCGTTCGGCGATCTCGCCGCCGTTTTCAGCGTCGGTCTTGGCGCCGCCGACCGCCGAGCGCGCGTGTCCCGCGCCCTCGGCGGTGCGATTGACGGTCGAGGTGATCTGCTCCAGCGCCGCAGCGGTCTCCTCGAGGCTGGCGGCCTGCCTTTCAGTGCGACGCGCCAGGTCGTCGGAGGCCACCGAGATTTCCCGCGCCCCGCCGCTCATCGTCATGACCGCGTGGCGCACGCCCGAGATGACCGTCTCCAGCTTGGCGATCGAACTGTTGAAGTCATCCTTCAGCTGGACGCTCTTGGGGGCCAGGGTCTCGGTGATGCGGTGGGTCAGGTCGCCGTTCGACAGGGCGCGCAGGCCTTTGCCCAGCGCCTCGATCGCCGCCCGGTCCTCGGCCGCTTCCCGCGCCCGCTGGGCCTCGGTCTTGGCTCGCTCCGCCTCGGCCGACTCGCGCATGGCGCTGGTCTCGTTCTCGAGACGCACGGCCTTGAGGCTGTTTTCCTTGAAGGTCTCGAAGGCCCGCGACAACGAGCCCACCTCGTCGGCGCGATCGCGATCGGGCGTCTCGACCGCGTAGTCGCCGTCGGCCAGGCGCAGCATCGACTGGGTCATCCGGCCCACGGGCGCGGCGACCAGGGCGGTGAGCTGCCAGCCCATGCCCACGGCGATGACCAGCAGGCCCAGACCGCCGCCGATCAGCATGGCCACCGACGAGAAGATCGCCTTTTCCTGGGCGGTCTCGCGAACGGCCATCCGCGCCTGCTCGATCTTACGAACGGCGGCGACGCCCTTGGTGATATGGGTGACGCGCGCCTTCTCGCCGGCGGCGATCAGGGTTTCGCGCCCCGAGTCCCGCAAGGCCGGATCCAGCGCCGCGCGGGTGAGCGGCGCGCCATATTGAGCCAGCCAGACCTTGGAGTCGTCCTTGGCCTTGGCCAGGATAGTCTTCTCCTCGGCGGTCAGATCCGACGCCTCGAGCGCGGCGATCGCGGCGTTGAACTGGTTCCAGCCCTCGACATAGGTGTCCATGTACTTCGGGCTTCCGGTCAGCAGCACGCCGCGCATCTGCGAATTGAAGCGCAGGACGCCCTTCTCGGCGGTCTGGGTCTGATCGATGATCGACTTGCTTTCTTCATTCAGCCGGATGGCCTCGCGCATTCCGGTCAGTTGAACGAAGACACTGACAATCATCGCGACCGCCGCGCCCAGCAGCAGGCCGAACGACAGCATGATCTTGTTGCGGATGGAGATGTTCTTCAGAAAAGACATCCGTGTACTCCCGAGCACGCCAGGGCGTGGAACAACTGGCGCGCCTTCCGACGAGGAACCGAGGGGCGTCGGAAGACGCGTCCCGCTCAAGCTTAGAATTCGATCTGCATCCGGGCCTGGACGACCGTGACGTCGGCGTCATTCTCGACCGCGCCGACGCGACGGTTGTTGATCTTGGCCTTGGTCACGTTCGTCATCAGACGGACGTTGTTGTACGGGTACCAGTTGGCCCCCGCGGTCACGCCTTCGTAGGTCCCGGCCGTCGCCAGGCCGGGCTGGGCGGTCGGGGCGACGACGGTGTTGGCGCTCATCTTGCTCAGGTCGGCATAGTCGTAGCGCAGGGCCAATTCGTAGGCGCCCAGGCCGCCCTTATCGATCGGGCGCAGCACCTTGATCTTTCCGAACTGTCCGGCGGCGCTGTAGGGGCGGACCTCCCCGGTCGGAAACCAGCTGGCGAACACATAGCCGGTCACGACATTGAAGTTGTCGCCGCCATTGGCGGCGCTGAGCGCCGTCGACACCCGGTCGACCCGGATCTGGGCCAGCTCGCCCTGCAGCGAGACGTTGCGATGGGCCCAGGCGGCTTCGCCAGACCAGGTGGTGTCGCTCTTGCCCACCGCGCCCGTCGAGAGATACACGCCGCCGGCGGCGTTCTGGGGCCGATAGGCCGTGTTGGCGGCCGCCGAATAGGTGAAGCCGGTCTCGCCGCCGGCGTCGCGATAGCGGACAGAGGCGCCCAGGTGGACGGTGTCGCTGGGGGTCATGACGGGCGCCCAGGTGGCGCGCGCCATGAAGCCCGACCGTTCGCGGGTATTGTTGGCGTCATAGCCCCCGGTCGTCACGTCGGCCTTGTTGATCGAGTCGCCTTGCAGCGCGCCTCGCAACGACCAGTTCCGCCCCAGCTTGGTGACCTGCGCGGCCAGCACGAAGCCGCTGTCGGTCAGATCGCCGAACGGCCCGCGCTCCATGAAGGTGATGGTCTTGATCGAGGTCAGGTTCTCCAGACCGCCGACCTTCTGGTTGCCGACCGTCAGCAGCAGGCCGTCGCGCGTCTTGTACTCGATGACCGCGTCGTCCCAGGACCAGGCCGAACCGTTGGCCGCCCCGCCCTCAAGGCGATAGGCGAAGGGACCGATCATGCCCTCGGCGCCCAGGAAGAGCTGCCGGGCGCGATATTGCCGGGACTTGTAGGTCGGCGCGTTGTCCCGATCGACGCCGACGTCGACCGCGTCGATCAGCAGGCGTCCGCGCGGCTTGAACGTCAGGCCGCTGGCGTCGGTGAAGCGCGGCGAACCTTCCCACTTGATCTGGGTGGCCGCGCCCGGATCGGCCGGCTTGGCGGCGACGGCGGTTTTAGCCGGCGCGGCGGCCGCGGCCGCGACCGAACCCTGGGGCGTCCCTTGAGCCTGGGCCAGGGCGTTGGCCTGGGCCTCCAGAGACCGCAGGCGCTCCTGCATCAGCTGGATCTGAGACCTCAGGTCGTCCAGCGTCACGGCGGGGGTGGGCGACGGCTCCGCCGCCGCGGCGGCGCCAGAGACCATCGAGACCGAGAGCAAGGTCAGAGCAAGTAATTTCCGCACGATACTTAAACAACCCCGAATATTGGAGAATTTGTGCGTTCATTTCTCGGTTCCGTAAGGTAAACATGCGATTAATCGGGCGGACGTGCGACAAAATGACCTAATTTCATCTGAAACTATTATTGGGCCGCTCTTCTTATGATTGAATTCAGTACAGTTCATCGACTGACGCCGCCGACGGAGAAGACCTTGGCCAGGCGCGCCTTAGAAAATATCCGCAATTATTACAAAGACATACAAGGATATTTCCCGCGCCGCGTCAGCGAACGCCGATATAAATCATCTTGAGCACTCAACTCATACGTCACCATTGGACGCGAACGGGATTGTGCGCGCGCGGGCGCCCAGACCTCTCGGGGCGCGCCGGCTTGCGGCGAGCGGGCGTCCGCTGAAGCGCGATGCGTTATCCGGGATCCCTATGCGGCCTGAAGCCCGCGGGCCGCGGAGCTTATCGCGGCCGAGCTAGGCGGACGCCCGCGCCCGCCTCGTCGGCGGCGATGAGTCGCACGCCGGCGGCCTCGATCGCCTCGATCAGCAGGCGCTCGGTGCTGTGGTGCAGGGCGTGGCGCTCGGTCTCGAAGTCCTTGACCGTGCTGCGCGACACGCCCGCCCGGTCGGCGAGCTCGCCCTGCGACCAGTTGATCAGTCCGCGGGCGGCGCGGCACTGCGCCGGAAGAAGGATTTTCGCGTGGGGCATCTGGCGAACCGGGGCGGCGTCGCCCATATTGGTTGAGTACGCCCGAAAAGAATGACCGTCAAGGAGCGCCTTTGCACCATACCTCGCTGATCGCCACCATCGTCGCGGGCCTGGGTCTGGCCTTCGTTTTCGGCGCCATCGCCAACCGGCTGAAGCTGCCGGTCCTGGTCGGCTATCTGCTGGCGGGCGTGCTGGTCGGGCCTTTCACGCCTGGCTATGTCGCCGATCAGGAACTGGCGCCGCAGCTGGCCGAGATCGGCGTGATCCTGCTGATGTTCGGCGTCGGTCTGCACTTCTCGCTGAAGGACCTTATGGCGGTGAAGACCATCGCCATTCCCGGCGCCCTCGCCCAAATCGCGGCGGCGACGGTGATGGGCCTGGGCCTCTCGGTCGCCCTGGGCTGGAGCATCGGCGCGGGCGTGGTGTTCGGCCTGGCCCTGTCGGTGGCCTCGACCGTGGTGCTGCTGCGCGCCCTGCAGGAGCGACGCCTGATCGAGACGTCGCGCGGCAAGATCGCGGTGGGCTGGTTGATCGTCGAGGACCTGGTCATGGTGCTGGCGCTCGTGCTGCTGCCGGCCCTGTCCGGCGTGATGGGCGGCGTCGCGCCCGAGTCGGGCGGCGGCGGCGTTCTCACCGCCTTCGCCCTGACCATCGGCAAGGTCGCCGCCTTCGTCGCGCTGATGCTGATCGTCGGGCGGCGGGTGATCCCCTGGGTTCTGCATCGCATCGCCCATACCGGCTCGCGCGAGCTGTTCCGCCTGTCGGTGCTGGCCATCGCGCTCGGCGTCGCCTTCGGCTCGGCCACGCTGTTCGGCGTGTCGTTCGCCCTGGGCGCCTTCTTCGCCGGGATGATCATGGCCGAAAGCGAACTGTCCCAGCAGGCCGCCAACGAGACGCTGCCGCTGCGCGACGCGTTCGCGGTGCTGTTCTTCGTCTCGATCGGGATGCTGTTCGACCCGACCGTGCTGCTGCGCGAGCCGCTGGCGGTGCTGGCCGCCCTGGCGATCATCGTGGTCGGCAAGTCGCTGGCGGCGCTGATCATCGTCCTGGCCTTCCGCCGGCCGATGAGCACGGCGCTAACCATCTCGGTCAGCCTGGCCCAGATCGGCGAGTTCTCGTTCATCCTGGCCGGGTTGGGCGTGTCGCTGAAGCTGCTGCCGGCGCAAGGCCGCGACCTGATCCTGGCCGGCGCCATCCTGTCGATCCTGGTCAATCCGCTGCTGTTCGTGATGCTGGACCGGCTGCTTCCCAAGCTGATGGCCAAGGAAGGTTCGGGCGAGGCCGCGATCGCCGCCGCCGCCCGGCCGCACGCGGTGCTGGTCGGCTATGGCCGGGTCGGCAAGCGGGTCGCCGAGGGCCTGAAGGCCGTCACGCCCCTGGTGGTGATCGAGGACGACGCCGAGCGAGCCGAGGACCTGCGCGCCGCCGGCTTCGAGACGGTCGGCGGCAACGCCGTGCGTCCCGAGGTGCTGCTGAAGGCCGGGCTCTCCAAGGCCACCCACCTTTTTATCGCCGTGCCCAATCCGTTCGAGGCCGCCCGGATCATCGAACAGGCCCGCGCCGCCAACCCCCGCGCGCGGATCGTCGCCCGCGCCTATACCGACGCCGACGTCGCCCTGTTGAAGGCCGTCGGCGCCACCGAGGCCCTGATCGGCGAGGACGAGATCGCGCGCGGCATGTTGGCGAGGGCGCCGCGCAAGACGAAACCCGCGCCGCAACATCACTAGATTATCGCGCGACGAGCAACCGCGCCCGCCTGCTCCTGGGAACAGCCTCGAACCGCCGCGAGATCCGAGCGCCAAGACCTGGGTCTGCCTGGCGGCGACGTGCGACATTGTGGCCAAAATCCCTTCGAACTTAAGGACTTGGCCAGCTGACGATTCAGACGATAAGGTCGACGCTCGAAGCCTCGGAGCCGCCGATGGGTGGAACGCCCAAACCGACCCGCGAAGCGCGCTCTTCTCGGGAGCGACAGGCCGGCAAGTCCGCCGCCGGAGACGCGCGTTACCGGGCCATCGTCGACACCGCCGTCGATGCGATCGTGGTGATCGACGAACGCGGACGGATCGAGGCGTTCAACCCGGCCGCCGAGCGCCTGTTCGGCTACACGGCCGTCGAGATGATCGGCCACAACGTCAATATGCTGATGCCGGAGCCCTATCACGCCGAGCATGACGGCTATCTGGCGCGCTACCGGGACACCGGCGAGCGGCGGATCATCGGCATCGGCCGCGAGGTCAACGGCCTTCGCGCCGACGGCTCGACCTTCCCGCTGGAGCTGTCGATCGCCGAGTGGCGCGACCGCGACAAGCGCTTCTTCACCGGCGTCATGCGCGACATCACCGAGCGGCGGCGCGCCGAGGAGCTGCAGCGGCTGCTGGTCAACGAGCTGAACCATCGGGTCAAGAACACCCTGGCCACCGTGCAGTCCGTCGCCGGGCAGACCCTGCGCAACGCCGCCGACCTGGGCGACGCGCGGGAGTCGCTGACGACCCGGCTGCTGGCCCTGTCGCGCGGCCACGACATCCTGACCCGGGAAAGCTGGGACGGCGCCGAGCTGGCCGATATCGTGGCCGCCGTCGTGGCCAGCCACGGCGAGGTCGAGCGCTTCTCCATCGAGGGCCCGCCGGTGCGCCTGGCGCCCAAGGCGGCCCTGGCGCTGTCGATGGCGCTGCACGAACTGATGACCAACGCCGCCAAGTACGGCGCCCTGTCCAACGCGGACGGGCACGTGCGGCTCGTTTGGAAACGCGTGGCAACGGCCGACGCCCAAGAGCGGCTGAACATGACGTGGGAAGAAATCAATGGGCCAGTGGTCTCCCGTCCGACTCGGCAGGGCTTTGGAACGCGCCTCATCACCGGCGGTCTGGCGCGCGAACTCGGCGGGAATGTCCGGCTCGACTATCCGCCAGGCGGCGTCGTCTGCGAGATCGACGCCGAACTCGCCCGGACCGGCCAGTCGAACCGTTTCATCCGCGGCGCGGCCTGAACCGCTGCGCGTGCTGGTCGTCGAGGACGAGCTGTTCGTGGCCATGCTGGTCGAGGACCTGCTGAGCGACCTGGGCTGCGAGGTCGTCGGTCCCGCGGCCTCGGCGAGCGAGGCGGTCAGGCTCGCCGAGCGCGAGAGCTTCGATCTGGCCCTGCTGGACGTGAACCTGGGCGACGGCGAGACCTCGTTCCGCACGGCCGAGATCCTGCGCGAGCGCGGCGTGGCGTTCGCCTTCGTCACCGGCTATGGCGATCAGGGCGTCCGGCCCGACCTTCGCGACGCGCCGATCGTGTCCAAGCCCATCGACCCCCGACAGCTCGCCCGGGTCATCGACCGCATCGGCAATGGGTAGAGCGCGCCGCGCCGCCGCCGAAACGCGCAAGATGAACTTTTTTTAAGGGAACGATTTTTTCGCGCCGTTGCAGATTGCCGCAGGCTCACACCTACGGATGCGATTTTTCATGAAAAGAGTTTGGTTCGGCGCGGCCGCCACGGCCGCCTTGTCCCTGTCGGCTTTCGGGGCGCTGGCCCACGAACAGCATGTCTGCCTCGACGACGCCTGCGTGATGCAGTCGTTGCTGCCGGCTCCGATCGAGGGCGCGCCCGCCGGCGACGCCGCCTCGCTGGAATCGCCGCGCTACGGAACCTGGGGCTTCGACCTCTCGGGCATGGACACCTCGGTCAAGCCGGGCGACGACTTCTACAAGTTCGCCAACGGCGCCTGGGACGCCAAGACGGTGATCCCGGCCGACCGCGTCCGCTACGGCAATTTCGACAAGCTGGCCGAGCTTTCCGAAGCCCGCACCAAGGCGATCATCGAGGCCGCCGCCGCCGACAAGGCCGCGACCGGCGAGCGCGCCAAGATCGGCGCCGCCTATCGCGCCTTCATGAACGAGGCCGCGATCGAGAAGCTGGACGCCCAGCCGATCCAGCCCTGGCTGGCCGGGATCAAGAAGGTCGCGACCAAGGACCAGTTCACCGCCCTGATGGGCCGCTCCTCGACCACGCCCTACGCGGCGATCATCGGCCTGGGCATCGGCGTCGACGCCAAGAATCCCAAGGCCTACGCCGTCCACGCCTCGACCGGCGGCCTCAGCCTGCCCGACCGCGACTACTATCTGGACGCCAAGTTCGCCGACAAGAAGGCCGCCTATCTCGCCTATGTCGAGCAGATGCTGACCCTGGCCGGCTGGGAAAAGCCCGCCGAGAACGCCAAGGCCATCGTCGACTTCGAGACCAAGCTGGCCGAGGCCAGCTGGACCCGCGTCGAACGCCGCGACCGCGACAAGACCTACAACCCCGCCACCCTGGCCGAGCTGCAGGCCCTGACGCCCGGCTATGACTGGAACAAGTATCTGGTCGGGACCGAGCTGCCCAAGGTCGACCGCTTCATCGTCACGACCAACACCAGCTTCCCGAAGTACGCCAAGATCTACGCCGAGACCCCGCTGGAAACCCTGAAGGCCTGGGAAGCCTTCAAGGTGGCGGACGGCGCCGCGCCGTTGCTGTCCAAGCGCTTCGCGGACGCCAGCTTCGCGTTCCGCAACAAGACCCTGTCGGGCCAGCCCGAGCAGCGCGCCCGCTGGAAGCGCGGCGTCGGCGCGGTCAACGCCATGCTGGGCGAGGCCGTCGGCAAGGACTATGTGGCCGCCTACTTCCCGGCGTCGTCCAAGGCCAAGATGATCTCGCTGGTCGGCGACATCCGCACGGTGCTGAAGGCCCGCATCGACTCGTCGGACTGGATGGGCCCGGAGACCAAGGCCAAGGCCCAGGAGAAGCTCGCCAAGTTCACCGTCAAGATCGGCTATCCCGACAAGTGGCGCGACTATTCCAAGCTGGTGATCAAGGACGACGACGCCTATGGCAACGCCCAGCGCGCCAGCGCCTTCGAGTACCGCCGCGACGTCGCCCGCCTGAACGGCCCGGTCGACAAGACCGAGTGGGGCATGACCCCGCAGACGGTCAACGCCTACTACAACTCGGTCAACAACGAGATCGTGTTCCCGGCCGCCATCCTGCAGGCGCCGTTCTTCCATCCGGACGCCGACCCGGCGATCAACTACGGCGGCATCGGCGGCGTGATCGGCCACGAGATCGGCCACGGCTTCGACGACCAAGGCCGCAAGTCCGACGGCGACGGCGTGCTGCGCGACTGGTGGACGGCCGAGGATGCCAAGAAGTTCGAGGTCCAGAAGGCCAAGCTGGGCGCCCAGTATTCGGCGTTCGAGCCCTTCCCCGGCGTGCACGTCAACGGCGGCCTGACCATGGGCGAGAACATCGGCGACATGTCTGGCCTCGGCTTCGCGCTGGACGCCTACCACGTCTCGCTGCACGGCCAGCCCGCGCCGGTGCTGGACGGCTTCACCGGCGACCAGCGCGTCTATCTGGGCTGGGCCCAGGTTTGGCGCCAGAAGTCGCGCGACGACGCGGTGAAGCAGCAGATCGCCAGCGAC
This sequence comes from Caulobacter vibrioides OR37, assembly GCF_000372645.1. Classification (GTDB taxonomy): domain Bacteria; phylum Pseudomonadota; class Alphaproteobacteria; order Caulobacterales; family Caulobacteraceae; genus Caulobacter; species Caulobacter vibrioides_E. The sequence goes on from NZ_APMP01000002.1 coordinate 143,053, forward strand.
CCGCACTCGCCGGCCTATTACCGCGTCAACGGCACGGTCCGGAACCAGCCCGGCTGGTACGCGGCCTTCGACGTCAAGCCGGGCGACAAGCTGTACGTCGCGCCGGAAGACCGGGTGAAGATCTGGTAATCCGTCTACGGATTATATCTTGATCAAGGGCCGGCGCCGTCCAGCGCCGGTCCTTTTTCTTGGCCGCGATTCCGTGAGACGCGCCCGTCACCGTCCATTCGGGTGCAGCCGGGCCTCGATCGCCGCGTCCACCAGGCGTCGAAAGTCGGCCATGCTGGCATTGACCGGCCCATAGACCGAATAGTCGACCGAGCAGGGATCGCCGCCCTGGAACATCGGGTCGGGATGATATTGCAGCGACAGCTGCACCTGCTGGGCGGCGAGGTCGGCCTTGGCGCCGGCGTCGGGTCCCGTCAGCAGGTCGGCGACGATGGTCCGGACCATGAACAGCGACTCGTCGATGGTCGAGGAGATGCCGCCGCCGGTGATGCGGTCGCGGTCCTTGATCCAGCGCGGGCAGCCATTGGCGATGGTCACCTTGGGAAACCGCGACAGCCCCTCGACGAAGGCCCAGTGGGTCGTCGCCAGATAGCCGTCCAGCAGCCCGGCCGAGGCCAGGATCAGTCCGCCGGTGCAGACCGAGGTGACGTAGGACGCGTGGGCCGCGCGGGTGACCAGGAAGTCCAGCAACGCCTGGTCGCCGATCGCGTCCTGCAGACCATCGCCGCCGCCCGGAACGAACAGCAGGTCGATCGGCGGGCAGTCGGTGAAGTCGTACTGCGGGACGATCTTCAGCACCCCGGCGGTGCGGGTCGGCGCCTTGGTCTGGCCGACCGTGGCCACCTGAATCGACCGACCGATCACCGCGCCGTCGAAGAAGGCGAACACCTCGTGCGGGCCGGCGATGTCGAGAAGATCCGCGCCCGGATAGACCACGATGCCGACCGTGAACGGCTTGGCGGGCGCGGGCTTCCCCGCCCCGCTCGTCGAGGCGCCGCTCACCGGCGAAGCGCTCATTGGCGCACCGCGATGAACGAGGCGGTGACGCCCGCCGGCTCGCCATTGTGCGGCTTGGCGCGGATGGTCGTGCCCAGAAGCGACGGGACCTGGTGGACCGCCTTGGGCCAGAGATAGCCCGGCCAGGCGTGATAGTCGTATTCCCAGCCGTCGGTCGGCGAGCCCGCGCGGCCATAGCCGTTCATCGCCACCAAGGTCGGCCCTTGGGGATCGCGTGTGATCTTGCCCTTGAGGTCGAGGACATAGCCGCCGCCCATGTCGAGCGTTCCGACCACGGTGTCGGGCGAAGGCGTCTCCAGTGTGAAGACGCCCTCGCCAAAGATCAGCGACAGCGCCCTGTTGGCGTCGCCGTCGACCAGCTCGGGATTGTTCAGATAGCTGCGATAGGTCCACTGGCCGGCGATCGGCATGACTTTCCTCCCCTAATTGGCGTGGACGACCACGTTCAGCAGTTGCGGCGTCGCCTGGGTGGCGCCGGTGTCGGCGTGATGCATGGCGTGCGGTCCGGTATTGGCCTTCAGGCCCGACGGCCCCAACCGCACCAGACGGATGGTCAAGGCCGACGGCGCGGCGGCCTTGGCGCCTCCCGCCGCCCGCAACCTCGCCAGGGGACGCGAGATCGGCACCGTGAAGGTGATCGGCCGCGTGACGATGTGACGGCCGAACATCGACAGGGTGGCGACGAAGCCCGGCGAGTCGAGCGTGACCGGCTCGCCCTCCGGCGTGTTGACCACCACGGCCAGATCGGTTCCGTGCTCGAACGGCGGCAGGTCGACGGTCAGGGTGGCCAGCAGGCTGGTGGGGCCTTCTGGCCTGGTGGCCTGGGCCAACAGGGCCGGCGGCGGCGTGACCTCGGCCACGCCCAGGCTGGTGGAGCCCGGCGCCTGAAGGCGACCGACGAACGCCTGGGCCGGCGCGGGGCGCCTCAGGGCGCCGGAGAGGGTCTTGGGCACGACATTCTCGCCGGAACCGGGCTGATAGTCGTAGTCGAACGCCGCCGTGCTCTCGAACGCTCCGGCGACCTGCTGGGCGGGCGGCGCGGGATTGCCGTTGACGTCGACGAAGAACAAGAACGGCTCGCGCCGCCAGCGCTTCAGATCGCCCAGCGGATCGACATAGCTGGGATTGTCGGCCGGCAGAGTGGGATAGCCCAGGGCCTGCTGCTTGCGGGTCCAGACGTCCCAGATCCGATCGATATTGGCGTGGTGCAGGAAGAACAGCGGATCGCACGGCGACAGGTTCGACTGCATGAAGCCGTCGCCATAGGTGATCGAGCCGTCCGGATTGGTCCAGATGCCGCCGACGCAGTTGTGCACCTTGTTGTGCGGCTGGCCTTCCATCACGCCAAAGCCGGTGATGCTGCTGTGATAATTGGACTTCGGACTGGCGAAGTCGATGAAGTCGCGCGGCGACAGGGCCTCGTTCAGCATCCACGACGAGACGGCGTTGCTGGTCGGCTTGTCGAAGCCCGGCTTGGCCGGCGTCGAGCCGCGCGAATTGGGCGGCGCGAAGAACATCGGCCCGCCCTGGGGTCCGATATCGAACAGCAGGTCGGCCGGGAAGCGCAGGCCGCGGATCAGCAGCTGCTGGTTCTGCTGGCTGGTCAGGGTCTTCCAGAACGTGTCCAGCACGGGGCCAAACTGACTGTTGAAGGCGTCCAGGCTCTGGATATAGGCCGAATTGTTGGGGTTCAGCACATCGTCGAACATCGCCGCCGGCACCTTCGGGTCGGCGGTCCAGTCCCAGTAGGGGAAGGCGAAGTCCGGGTCCTCGCTCAGCAGGCGGACGGTCTGCTCGAACAGGCCCACGAAGCCCCGGTGCCAGACCACGAACCACCAGTTGCCGTGCGGGCAGTCGATCGTGTGGATCAGCGCCCGGCGGTACCAGTTGTTCGGGTCGGTCGCCGGCAGAGCCAGCATCTTGCGGATCGCCTTCTTGTAGCTCTCCAGCGCCTTCATCCCCTCCGGAGAATTGACGTTGTAGCGGCGCCAGCGGGCCTTGGCGGGCGGCGCGGCCGAGGCGACGGGCCCAGCGGCGGCCAGGGCGGCGGCGGCGCCCCCGGCGGCCAGCAGCGCGCGGCGCGAGGGCATGGAGAAGCCGGCCTCGGCCGGAGTGGAATCGCGAGTCATCGGCGACCTCCCTTTGAGTCGAGAGCCCCCTGGAGGGCGAACACGGAAGACGGTGATACGCTTACGGTCACGCGCGGAGGCAGGACCCGCGCCGGAAGCCCGGCGCGCGAGGCGTTCAGGTCCTTGCACCTCCCCCGTGTGGGACGCGCCCACCCGGGATATACTACTTATGCGCTAAGATAACGCCAGCTAAATTTATGGATTAAGGCTCAACGGTCTTGGCGCACCATCTGGCGTGTTGCGCGCCGCCGCCAGACGCGCTCTATCACCCCGGTTGACGCGTTGGGGGGACGAGCATGGCGCTGGACGACGAAGCCGAGCGCAAGCCGCTGGCGCCGCGCCTGCGTCGCCTGGGTCCCGGCCTGATCACCGGAGCGGCCGACGACGATCCCAGCGGCATCGCCACCTATTCGCAGGCCGGCGCCCAGTTCGGCCTGAACATGCTGTGGACCGTCGTCCTGACCTATCCGCTGATGGTCGCGGTGCAGTCGATCAGCGCCCGCATCGGCCGCGTGACCGGCCATGGCCTGTCGACCAACCTCGGCAAGATCCTGCCGCGCTGGCTGGTCACGGCCCTGGTCGGCCTGCTGTTCTTCGCCAACACCATCAATATCGGCGCCGATCTGGCGGCGATGGGGGCCGCCGGACGGCTGGTGACCGGCGCCAACCAGCACCTGCTGACCATCGCCTTCGCGCTGGTCACGGTCCTGCTGCAGGTGTTCGTGCCTTATCATCGCTATGTCAGCCTGCTGAAGTGGCTGACCCTGGCGCTGTTCGCCTATGTCGCCGTCGTCTTCAGCGTCAAGATCGACTGGGGCCAGGTCGCCATCCATACGATCTTCCCGCGCCTTCCGGACCAGGGCTGGATCGTCGTGGTCGTGGCCGTCTTCGGCACCACCATCAGTCCCTATCTGTTCTTCTGGCAGAGCTCCGAGGAGGTCGAGGAAGAGGAGGCCAAGGGCGCCGCCCCGCTGATCGCCGCGCCGGAGGCCGCCGCCGAGGAACTGGACCGGATTCGCTGGGACACCTTCATCGGCATGGGCGTGTCGAACCTGATCGCCTTCTTCATCATCCTGACCACGGCGGTGACGCTGAACACCCACGGGATCACCGACATCCAGACGTCCGAGCAGGCGGCCCTGGCCCTGCGGCCGATCGCCGGCCAGATGGCCTTCCTGCTGTTCGCCCTGGGCGTCGTGGGCACCGGGCTGCTGGGCGTGCCGGTGCTGGCCGGCTCGGTCGGCTACGCGATCGGCGAGCTGCGGGGCTGGACCTGCGGGCTGGAGCGCAAGCCGCGCGAGGCGCCCGCCTTCTACGCCGTGATCGTCGGGGCCGTCGTCCTGGGCCTCGTGGTCGACTATTCGGGACTGGACCCGATCAAGGCGCTGTTCTGGAGCGCCGTGGTCAATGGCGTAACGGCCGTGCCGATCATGGCGGCGATGATGCTGGTGGCCAGCCGTCGACAGGAGATGGGCCCGTTCGTGGCCACCCGCGCCCAGGTCGTCTTCGGCTGGCTGGCGACCCTGGTCATGGCCGTCGCCGCCGTCGGCATGTTCCTGACGTTATAGGTCCGGCCCGCGACATCTCCGTCCGAGGCCGGGGCCAAAGCGCTCGCGGGGCCGGCGCGCCGGACGATCGCGCCCCGAAAGCCAGGCTTCGCCGGACCTGGAAATCTTTTTGACGGAAGAGTCAAAATTTGAAATCGAGAGGCCAGATACACCAAACCCGCCGCGGGGGATAATCGCGACGGGCTGGCTATTTCTCGATCATTCGATCTAGGCGGGCGTTTCCTCCCCGAAACGCCGAAGGAAGGGAGCTCTCTGTCGGGCCCGTTTCTTCCTTGCAGGGTCAAGAAACGTCAAATTCGTGACGGTGTCAACGCGTCAAAGCCAGAATCCGTAACGGGTTGGACGAATTTTTGACGCCCGCGCCGTAGTTTGGACCGAGCAGTCGAATTTACCCCCGAAATCCGGCGTTATTTTTGACCAATCCGTCAAAAGTTAAGGTTCGAGCGTGGCGACGAACTGGTCGAGCACCGCCGAGCGCGACTCGAAAACATAGTCCGGACGCGACACGGTGACGGGCTCGACCCCGGCGGCGGCCAGGGCGGCGGCCGCGTCGAACAGGTCGCCGGTCGCCAGCAGCACGCCATTGGCCCGACGCGAGCCGCCCTTGGCCACGAAGGCGGCCACGGCCGCCTGGGCCGCCGCGTCCTGCTCGGCCGGCCAGGCCAGGGTCGCCAGCTTGGCCGCCCGTCCCTTGGCCTCGACCACCGACAACATACGCCGGAGACTCTCCAGCTGCTCGGCCGACCAACTGGCGACCCGCGAGGCGGTCAGCTGGGCCTGACTCTTCAGGATCACCCCATCTGAGAGGATCTTCAGCCCGTTGGCCGCCAGGGTCGCGCCGGTGGTGGTGATGTCGACGACCAGCTCGGCGGCGCCGGCGGCCGGGGCCCCCTCGGTCGCGCCGCTGCTCTCGACGATCCGATAGTCGGCGATGCCGTGCCGGGCGAAGAAGGCGCGGGTCTGGGTGACGTACTTGGTCGCCACCCGCAGGCGCCGGCCGGTCTTGGCCAGGTGCAGATGCCCGACGTCGTCGATGTCGGCCATGGTGTCGACGTCGATCCAGCTCTTGGGCGCGGTCACCACCAGGTCGGCGCGGCCAAAGCCCAGGGCCCGCAGCAGCATGACCCGGCTGTCCATGTCGTCGCCGCGCTCGCGCAGCAGGTCCTCGCCGGTGACGCCCAGGTGCAGCTCACCGCTGTCCAGGCCCGCGGCGATGTCGCCGGCCGACAGCAGGCGCACCGAGACGCCGGGCAGGCCGCCCAGCTCGGCCGAATAGCCGCGCGCCCCGCCGGTCATCTCCAGCTTGAAGCCGCAGCCGGCCAGCCAGTCCTCGACCTGGTCCTTCAGGCGGCCCTTGGACGGAATGGCGAAGATCATCGGATTGGCGCTCATCAGGCTTGCCCCCCGGCATAGGCGCGGGCCGGGCGGACCATGCAGCCCACGGCGCCCGTCGTCGTCGTCACGCCCAGCCGTCCGGGCAGGCCGTCATAGCGGCCGCCGGCGGCGACCGGGGCCTCGTCGCCCAGGGCCGCCGAGCGGACCTCGAACAGCAGGCCGTCGTAATAGCCGAACGCCCGGCCGAAGGCGGCGGCCAAGGTGGCCTTTTCCAGCGGAACGCCGCGCGCGGCCATCCCCGCCAGGCGCGCTCGCCAGCCGGCGACGGCGGCCTTCAGCCCCGCATCGTCCGGACCCGCCAGGGCGACGATGGCGTCCAGCGCCGCCTCCGGACGATCCGACACGGCCAGGAAGGCGCGGACCTTGTCGGCCTGTTCGGGCGACAGGCGCCCGGCCTCGGCGCTCCGGGCCTTCTCGACCAGGCGGCGGGCGATCTCGGCCGGGCGGCGGCCGCCGACGGGCTCGATGCCGGCCAGGGACCACAGCTCCTGCAGCATGGCCGACGCCTCGGCCTCGGGCAGGCCGGCCAGCAGGGCGGCGATCCGCGACTGCTCGGCGGTGGACGACACCCCCTCGCCGTCCAGCTCGGCCTTCAGCTGCCGGGGCTTGGCGAAGGCGCGTTTGAGCCGGGCGGCCAGCGGCGCGGCCAGCTCCAGGCTGTCGACGAAGGCGGAAAACAGCGACACGTCGCCCAGCACCAGCGACAGGTCCGCGCGCCCGCCCGCCGCCGAGGCCGCCCAGGCCAGGGCGGCGATCTCGGCGTCGGCGGCCACGGGGTCGCCGGCCTCGAAGGCCTCGACGCCGACCTGCAGGAACTCCTCGGCCCGGTCGCTGCCGCGCGGCGCGACGCGGAAGGCCTTGCCCTCGTAGAAGCAGCGGCCCGGCTCGCCGGCCCCGTCGGCGAAGTGCTCGCGGGCCACGGCGACGGTGAAGTCGGGACGTAGGCAGGCCTCCTCGCCGCCATCGCCGGACACCACGAACAGCCGCGACCGCATGGCCTCGCCGGCCAGGTCCAGCAACAGACCCAGGGGCTGCAGCACCGGCGCGTCGACCGGGGTCGCCCCGGCCGCCAGCAGCGGCGCGCGGATGGCGTCCAGCGCCGCCGCCGGAATGGAACGCTCGAGCCTCACGTCATCAGCCCCCGATGATCTTGCGGACGGCGGCGACCAGCTGGTCGCGCGGGATGGTCTGCTGGCCCGGACGCTCGGCCTTCCAGGCGGCGTTGTCGGTCAGGCCCTCGGCGGCCTGCCGGCCGGCGTCCAGGTCCTTGATGGTCACGGTCCCGGCCGCGATCTCGTCGCCGCCCAGCATGACCACGGCCGGCGCGTTCCGGCGGTCGGCGTATTTCATCTGCGGCTTCATGCCCGAGGTCCCCAGATACACCTCGGCCGGAATGCCCGCCGCGCGCAGCCGTCCGACGACGGAGAAGTACTCCGGCATGTGCGCCTGGTCGAAGGCGATCACCACCACCGGCCCGCGCGCGACGCCGCCCGGCTCGCGGCCCGCCGCCCGCAGCGCCGCCGCCAGGCGCGACACCCCGAACGAGAAGCCCGTCGCCGGCGTCACCTGCCCCGTGAACCGCGCCACCAGGTCGTCATAGCGCCCGCCGCCGCCGATCGAGCCGAAGGTGACCTTGTTCCCCTTCTCGTCGGTGGTGCTGAGCAGCAGCTCGGCCTCGAACACCGCGCCGGTGTAGTATTCCAGCCCCCGGACGATCGACGGATCGATGAAGGCCTGGTCGTCGGCGATGCCGAGGCTGGTCAGGGCCGCGTCGATCCGCGACAGCTCCAGAAGGCCCTCGTCGCCCTCGGCCGAGCCGGCCACCACGCGGGCGATATTGTCCAGCGTCGCCGCGCGACCGCCGGACGAGCCGGCCTGCACGAAGTCCAGCACCTGGTCGACCGCCTGCCCTTTGAGGCCCGCGCCCTTGGTGAAGTCGCCGCTTTCGTCGAGGCGGCCCTCGCCCAGCAAGAGCCGCACGCCGTCGACGCCCAGGCGGTCCAGCTTGTCGACCGCGCGCAGCACGGCCAGCTTCTGGCCGGCGCTGTCGGCCCCGGCGGCGGTCAGGAGGCCGTTCAGGAGCTTGCGATTGTTGATCTTCAGCACCGCCGCCCCGCGCGGCAGGCCCGCCGCCTCCAGCCCCTCGACGGCCATGGCGATGATCTCGGCGTCGGCCTCCGGACGGGCCGAGCCCACCGTGTCGGCGTCGCACTGGATGAACTGGCGGAAGCGCCCCGGCCCCGGCTTCTCGTTGCGCCACACCGGCCCGAAGGCGTAGCGGCGGAAGGGCTTCGGCAGGGTCTCCCAGTTCTGGGCGGCGAAGCGGGCCAGCGGCGCGGTCAGGTCGTAGCGCAGCGCCATCCACTGGTCGTCATCGTCCTGCAGCGCGAACACGCCCTCGTTGGGCCGGTCGCTGTCGGGCAGGAACTTGCCCAGCGCGTCGGCATATTCGAACGCCCCGGTGTCCAGCGCCTCGAAGCCGTAGCGCTCATAGACCGCCGACACCGCCTCCAGGATCGCCCGCTCGGCCCGCAGGTCGCGCGCGCGCTTGTCGGCGAAGCCGCGCGGGCTGCGCGCCTCGGGGCGAAAGTCTTGCGGGGTCGTGTCGTTGGAGTCGGTGGTCATCGTCGGTCCTAAGGTCTTCTAGGCTTCGACGGATGGCGCTTGAGCCAAGCCCCATCCGCTAGGCGGGGGCTGGCTGGGGGCTTGCTTTTAGAGCGAGCGGACCCGGCCGATCCCGCGAGGCGAGGTCGGATGGTGGTGGTGGCCGTGATGGTGCGGCGTGCGGGTCATTGCGGGGGGCGGTGTAGCGGATTGGGGCGTGTGGGGGAAGGGGGCGTAGATAACGATCATTGAGGCCTTCGTGGCGCTAGCCCCTTAACAAGAAGGCAACAGAACCCATGTAAGGAAGCGATGTGGACGCTAGTGCGTTGTTTTGAAGCGACGCCTCATCGGCTTGCCGATTTGGCTTGACGGTACCGTCAATCCAAAGTTAGACGTCCCTTCGAGAAGCGGGAATTTCCCGCGCTCATTCTGGGGCCCGCGCTTCCAAAGGCGCGGGCTTCCGTGTATCTGCGAACTATGCTGTTCGCCTATCTCGACGAGTTTGGGCATATTGGCCCATTCGTCCATCGCCAAGACCTCCGCTACAAAGATAGCCCGGTTTTCGGCATGGCGGGCATCATCTTGCCCGAACCGTCGATCCGCCCTTTCTCCGCAGGCTTCCTGAGACTTAAAGAAGGCGTATTCCGCGCGGATATAGCTCGCGCTGAGCGGATGCCCTTCAACTGGGAGAAGAAGGGGCAGGATATTTTCCGCCCGAAGGCGCTCGATAAGTATCCCGCACTTAGAGAAGTGGGCTTCCGCCTTCTAAGCCTGATCAGACGCCACGAAGGAAAGGTCTACTTCTATGGTCGGGAAAAGATCGTCGGCATGACCGACGGCAATCCGACCGGCATGTACACCACGGTCTTCAGCAAGACCATCCGAGGGCTGGACGCACACTCTCATGCCCAGGGTAGCAATTTTGCTCTCGTAGTGGATGAGCACAGCGCCAGAAAAGAACTACTCGAGTGCGCCGCAAAGACTATGTATGGAGCGCAACCCGCTCGTCGACTAGTCAGCCCTCCGTTCGAAGTCGAGAGCTATCTCAACCAGCATATACAGGCCGCTGACTGGATTGCGTCTATTGTCGGCCGCATATGGGCCCACCGTACTCAACCTGAGCAGTTTAAAGATCACGAGATCGTCGACCGATACTTCGGAAATCGGGTTACTGCCTTAGCCACTAATAGTCGCGTCGAGATGCGTCCCAATAAAAAGCGCAGCATTGTCATTCCTTCCGTCGCCAACGACACGACGGAACAGACGTCACAGGCGCGCCCAACGTTGCGCTACTCGATTTTGGACAAGCAGCAATAAGAAACTAGACGCCCTACCCCCTTACATCTCACGGCGAGACGATCGCTGGGCGGGCCGCAGCCTCCAAGAGACGTAAGGCTTGGCCCGACCTGGAGCGGTCGGGGTGTTCACTGACCCATCCCAATAAACCCCGTCATTCCCGCCCTCGTGGCGGGAACCCCTCTGTCCGCCGCAAGGGCGGGAGGGGCGAACCGCTGGCGGTTCGCTGGCGCCGCACGTGCTAGCGGAACCAGGGTTTCTCGCCACGAGGGCGAGAATGACGGTGGGGTTTGTGAGCCTGGCGAGAATGACGGTGGGGTTTGGTGGGCTTGGTGGTGGCCCCCTCCACCGCCGTTCGGCGGTTCCCCTCCCCCATCGGGGGAGGCGAGGCGGCTCAAGCCCGCGCCGGCGGGGTGCGGACATAGGCCAGGACGAACAGCGCCGCCAGCACCAGGTCGATCGTCCCGAACGCCACGACCGGCGCGGCGACGCGGCCTTGCAGCCACAGCGCCCAGACCGGGACGCCGAAGGCCAGCTTCTCCAGCACCCCGGCCAGCATGGCCGGGCGCAGGCGGATCGGGTCGTGGGCGATGATCAGGAACAGCGCCTGGGCGGCCAGGGCCGTTCCGATGAAGCCGTAGTAGTACTCCGCGTGGGGAAGAACCCCGGCCGGGCCGGCGACCTGTCGCTCCAGAAAGTACATCGGCGCCAGCAGCAGGATCCCGTAGATCCCGGCCAGGCGGAATATCCAGCGGGCCAGCCGCATCGTCGCCCCCTCCCCTCGGTCTTGTCCTTGGCCCAAGCTTAGGCGCTGAACGCGGCGCGGCTCAAGGGACGGCGCGCGCGGCTTGGGGGGGCCACCTTCCCCGTGAGGGGAGAAGCGTCGTCAAGGGGATTGGCGCGCCGCTATCCTCGGAATTGGCGATCTCGAATCCAGCGAAATCAACGCCTTGTCGATTTTACACACCCGCCAATCCTCGGCGTTCAGCGCCGCTCCATAATCACAGCCATCCCCGTCGCGGGGGAGGGCGTTTGGATCCGGCCCAAAACGGCGGCGGGGCTAGGTTGAGCGGGGCCGTTGGCGGTTCCCGGCGCAGACCTCACGCCGCGTCGCTGCCTCTTCAGGGGCGCGCGCGGGTGACGGATCGGCCGGGGCCAAAACCACCAGCGGAGCGACAGGGCGGTGATCGTACAAGCCGCCTATCGCGGATCGTCGGGCTGGGTCCGGATGTAGCCGTCCCAGTTGGTCCGCGCCCGTCCGGGGGCTAGTGGGGACCCGAGCTGAAATACGCTCACGCCTCCCATCCTCACGGGCAAGAACAGCCTGGCGGAGCGGACTCGCGAGCCGAAACACAAAACCACTCACGGTCTCCGGGTTCGCCCGGCCGCTCCGTCGCCTCCCCACACGCCTTCAGCGGCTGGCCGCGTGAAGATGCTCCCCCGTGCCACGGGGGAGCTGTCGCGGAGCGACAGAGGGGGCCAGCGCGGCCTCCGCCCAGTTCGCCCCCTCCGGCCCTCCGGGCCACCTCCCCCGCAGCGCGGGGGAGGAGCTTTACCCCCGAACGGAGAAACCCATGCCCAAGTCCAAGCCGCCGCGCCGCAAGCGCACCCGCCACCCCGTCAGCCGCGAGCGCTCGATGCTGAATTTCTACGACCGGCTGGAACGCCTCACCGACCGCGCCGAGCGCGAGGCCGAGGCCCTGGCCGACAAGGTCCCGCCCGAGGAGCTGGCCGCCATGCGAGCGACCTGCGCCGAGAACCGGCGGATCTTCGCCGAGGCGCGGGCCGCGATGCTGGCCCCCAGCCGCACGCCGGTGCTGGACCGGCTGGTCACCGAAGCCCGGCGGAGGGCGCGGTAAAGCGCCACCTATGACTTCGCGCCGCACAAGTCTATCCACAGGCCTTCGAAACGATTGTTCGTAATATCTCGTATAGAAACATGAACTCCATGTAATAATTGCGACAATTTAACCCACATTTCTGGCTTGTAACTTGAGATGAACGACCCTGGCGTCCAGACCTCTCGTCAATTGAGGGGAAATACGAATGACCAGGACCCAGTTGCTGGCGACGGCGGCGGTATTCGTCGTCGCCGGCGCGGCGCTCGCCGGCCAAGCCACGGCCCAGACGACCACGCCCGCGCCCGCCCCGACGACCGAGGCCGATCAGAGCGGAGTTTTGGTCTTCACGCCCGACTTCTTCGCCGCCAATCGTCCGAACACCGCCCAGGACATGGTCAACCGGATCCCCGGCTTCTCGATCAATGACGGGGCCCAGACGCGCGGCTTCGAGGGGGCGGTCGGCAATGTGCTGATCAACGGCAACCGCCCGGCCTCGAAGAACGACACCGGCTCCAACGTGCTGTCGCGCACCCCGGCCAGCCAGGTCGAGCGGATCGAGCTGGTGCGCGGCGGGGCAGCCGGCATCGACATGCAGGGCTATGCGATGGTGGCCAACGTCATCCTGAAGAAGGGCGTCAACACCCAGCAGATCCTGACCTGGAACGCCCAGATCTTCGACGGCGGCCACGACGTCTATGGCGGCAGCTATCAGTTCACGGCCAATAACGGCGATCGAAGCTGGGGCGTGCTGCTCAGCGACGGCACCAGCAGCAGCGACAGCAACGGTACGGGCCGCACCGTGCGCCGCGACGCGGTCGGCAACGTGCTGCGCGACACGGCCTATTCGAACGACGGCTGGGGCGGCAGCAATTCGATCCGCCTCAACTATTCGGGTCCGTTCGCGGGCGGCAAGCTGGAGGCCACGGCCCGCTACGGCATCCACGACTGGCAGGAGTGGCAGCAGGACGTCTCGGCGACCAGCTTCAACCGCACGGACTATTCGGAAGACACCAAGTTCGGCGAGGTCGGCCTGACCTATATCCGCCCGCTGGCCCCGACCTGGACGCTGGAGACCCGGGCGATCCACAGCTTCGACACCTTCCGCAACGCCTCGACCGGCGCCGAGCGCGAGGACGGCGTGGCCAGCCCGTTCCAGAAGTTCACCTCCAAGGGCGACGACGGCGAGACCATCCTGCGGACCCTGGTGCGCAACGAGCGCTCGCCGGACCTGACGCTGGAGGGCGGCGGCGAGGTCGCCTACAACATGCTCGACACCAAGCAGGCCTATACCGAGGACGGCGTCGACGTGCCCCTGCCCTCGGCCTCGGTCAAGGTCGAGGAGCTGCGCGGCGAGGCCTTCGCCAAGGCCGTCTGGCGGATCGGTCCGAAGCTGAACCTGGAAAGCCAGATGCGCCTCGAGACCTCGACCATCAAGCAGTCGGGCGACGCCAGCGCCAAGAAGAGCTTTTTCTACGCCAAGCCGCGCGTGCTACTGACCTGGACGCCCTCGCCGGCCAGCCAGGTGCGCGTGCGGTTCGAGCGCGAGCTGGGCCAGCTGGACTTCAACGACTTCGCGGCCTCGGCCTCGCTGAGCAACGGCCAGGTCTATGGCGGCAATGTCGACCTGCGGCCCGAGCAGCGCTGGATCTCGGAAGTGGGCTACGAGCGCCGGTTCTGGGGCCAGGGCGTGGTCTCGGTGACCTATCGCCACGACGAGATCATCGGCGTGATCGACCGCCTGCCGCTGCCGGGCGGCCTATCGGCGACCGGCAATATCGGCGACGGCACGCTGGACAAGCTGTCGGTCAATATCGTGGTCCCGACCGACAAGCTGGGGGTGGGCGGCGGCCGGATCACCTTCAAGAACGACTGGAACGACAGCCACGTCACCGATCCGACCACGGGGCGCAAGCGCCCGATCTCACGGGTGCGGCCGACCCAGGCCGACATCGGCTTCCAGCAGGACCTGCCGCGCTGGAAGACCCAGTGGGGCTTCGACGTAATCCCGCTGCTGGGCCAGGGCACCTACGATCCGGACCAGACCTACAAGTGGCGCGGCACGGGCTATTACTCGGCCTTCGCCGAGTACAAGCCGACCCCCAGCCTGGCGATCCGCGCCCAGATCAATGTCTGGAACGACTTCCGCCAGCGCTATGTCGTCTATGCCGACCGCACCCCGGCCCGGCCGGTGTCCTTTGTCGAGGACCGCGAGATCAACCCCCGCACCTTCTGGACCCTGCGGGTGCGCAAGACGTTTTAGGGGGCGCCAGGCGCTACTTCCTCAACCGCTGGATCAGCGCCGAGGTCGACGGGTCGTGCTGGCCGCTCGCGCCGCTTTCGAGTTCGGGCAGGATGCGGTTGGCCATCACCTTGCCCAGCTCCACGCCCCACTGGTCGAAGCTGTTGATCCCCCAGATCACGCCCTCGACGAAGGTCTTGTGCTCGTAGAGGGCGATCAGGGCGCCGAAGGTCTGGGGCGTCAGGCGGTCCAGCACCACCAGGGTCGACGGGCGGTTGCCGGCGAAGGTCCGCTGCGGCGCCAGGGTGGCGATCTCGGCGTCCGGAACGCCCTTGGCCTTCAGCTCGGCGACGACGTCCTCGGTCGTGCGGCCGACCATGAAGGCCTCGGCCTGGGCCAGCAGGTTCGACAGCAGCTTCTCGTGCATCCCGGCCGGACCTTCGTCGGACTTGGCGACGCCGATCAGCTCCATCGGGGTGACGTCCGTCCCCTGGTGCATGCACTGGAAATAGGCGTGCTGGACGTTGGTGCCCTCGTCGCCGAACACGACCGTCGCCGTGCCGCGCTTGACCGGCTGGCCGTCGGGGCCGACCGACTTGCCGTTGCTCTCCATTTCCAGCTGCTGCAGGAACGCGGCCAGGCGGCGCAGGCGGTGCGAGTACGGCACGACCGAGCGGGCCCGGCGGTCCAGGCCGTTACGATTGAAGATCTGGGCCAGGGCCAGCAGGATCGGCGCGTTCTTGCCCAGCGGCGCGGACTGGAAGTGGGCGTCCATCGCCGCGCCGCCGTCCAGGAAGCCCTGGAACGCGTCCCAGCCGCAGGCCACGGCCACCGACAGGCTGACCGACGACCACAGCGAATAGCGGCCGCCGACCCAGTCCCAGAAGCCGAACACCCGCTCGTCCGGCACGCCGAAGGCCGAGGTCTTGTCCAGCGCCGTCGAGATAGCGGCCAGATGCTGGTTCGCGCCCTGCTCGCCCAGCGCGGCGACCAGCCAGGCGCGGGCCGCGCCGGCGTTGGCCATGGTCTCCTGCGTCGTGAAGGTCTTGGAGACCACCATGACCAGGGTCTCCTCGGGATCGAGATCGGCCGTGGTCAGGGCGAACTCGGCGCCGTCGACATTGGCCACGAAGCGCAGGTCGATGGTCGGCTTGATCGGACGCAGGGCGTCCCACAGAAGGCGCGGCCCCAGGTCGCTGCCGCCGATGCCGATGTGCAGGATGGCCTTGAACGGCTTGCCGGTCGCGCCCCGGATTTCGCCGGCGCGGACGGCCTCGGCGAAGGCCTTCATCCGCTGGCGGACGCTCTCGACCTCGGCCATGACCGGCTGGCCCAGCGCCTTGACGTCGGCGCCGGCGGGCGCGCGCAGCGCCGTGTGCAGGACCGCGCGCCCCTCGGAGCCGTTGATCGCCTCGCCGCCGAACATCCGGGCCCGGGCCCCCTCGACATCCGCCGCGTGGGCCAGGTCGAGCGCGGCCTCCAGGCCGGCCTCGTCCCAGGCCTGCTTGGAGAGGTCCAGGTGCAGGCCGGCGACGTCCAGGGTCAGGGCCTCCAGCCGCTCCGGCTCGGCGTCGAAGAACTCGACGATGCGCTTTTGGCCCGCGGCCTTGGCGGCGGCTTCCAGGCGAGTCCAGGCGATGTCGAGATCGGCCATGCGCGGCATCCTCAAGTTTGGTAAATCGGCGTTTACGCCAAGCGGCTTATCAAACGCCCGCCGCCGCGTCATGGCGGACCAATGACGTTTTTTGCCGGAGTCCGCCATGTCCTGCGACGCCGTCGCCGTTTCCGCC
Organism: Caulobacter vibrioides OR37; assembly: GCF_000372645.1. GTDB lineage: Bacteria > Pseudomonadota > Alphaproteobacteria > Caulobacterales > Caulobacteraceae > Caulobacter > Caulobacter vibrioides_E. The sequence goes on from NZ_APMP01000002.1 coordinate 158,941, forward strand.
CTGCTGTGGTTCGCCGCTTACAGCCCCGGCCAGGCCGCCGGCCCCGCGCCCGCCGTGCAGCAGCAGCCCGCCGCCCCGGCCTCGGTGGCCGGAGAGCCGCTGTTCCAGGACATCGTCAAGCGCGCCCGGCAGCTGAAGACCGAGGCGGAAAGCTACCGCAAGACCCTGGCCGGCGCGGACACGGCCGCCACGGCCAAGGCGCTGAAAGGCTTCGACGCCTTCTCCGGCAAGATCGGCGAGCTCTCCAGCCTGGACATGAAGGGGCACCTGACCTTGAAGGCGCGGGGCGCGGTCGATGACCTCAAATGCATCCTGCGCGGCATCAGCCAGGATCTGCCCGAGAAACTGACCGCCGTCGGCGCGGCCAAGACCATCAAGGACCAGGACCTGGCCCTGCGCGACATGGTCTATCTGCTGAACGACAATATCGAGGTCATCACCGCGCCGCCCCAGCCCGCGGCCTAATCGCCGCTGGCCCCAGAATCGCCGCAACACGCGCGCTTAAGGCGTCGGCTAGTCGACCAACCCTTGCAAGGCCGCCCGTCCGGGCCCTAATCGCCACGCCATGTCCTCGAAGATCCGCTCCGGCCTGACCCTCGCCGCGCTCGCCCTGACCCTCGCCGCCTGCACGACCGAGAAGAGCACCACCGTCTATGTGCCGGTGACCGCGCCGACGCCGCCCAGCTCGCTGACGCCGCAGCCGATCATGCTGTTCAACCAGACCAAGGACGGCCGGAAACTGTTCACCCTCGACGCAGAGTTCCCCTACTGCGATGTCGAGACGGGCAAGGTGATCGTGGTGCCGCGCTGGTATGTCACCGACTTCGCCAGCGTGCCGTGGTACGGCCAGGCCGTGGTCGACCCCCAGGGTCCGACGGCCCGCGCGGCGATCATCCACGACTGGCTGTACACGATCGGCGAGCCCGGCAAGCGCGAGGAAGCCGACCAGATCTTCCTGCGGGCCATGCTTCGCTATGGCGTTTCGCCGTTCCAGGCCAACATCGCCTATCAGGCCGTCCGCATCGGCGGCGAGCGCGGCTATGGCCTGCCCAGCGACTGGCGCTTCGTCGACCCGACCCGGCAGGGCGTCTCCCAGCCGCCGCCCTTCCCCAAGCCCCGCACCGGCATGGTTAAGTTCCTGCCGCGCTGCCAGGGCTTCGGCGCCCTGATCGCCAGCGGCTGGCGCGCCTATCCGCTGCCTGTCCCGGTGATCAACGCGCCGCCGCCGGTCACCACGACCCGCACCCCGATCGACAAGGTCCGGGAGCGGCTGCCGTTCGGCAAGAAGTGAGGGGCTCCTAAGTCCCCGCCTTCTCGATGGCGTCGACGACCAGGCCCTCGGTCAGCAGCTGCGGCAGGATGACGGGCGCGCCGCCCGCCTTGGGGTAGACCACGTACAGCGGCACGCCGACCCGGCCGAACTCCGCCAGAGCCTTGGCGATGGTCGGATCCCGATTGGTCCAGTCGGCTTTCAAGTAGACCGCGTTCTTAGCCTTGAAGGCGTCGGCGACCTTGGCGCCGGACAGGGCGACCTTCTCATTGACCTGGCACGTGACGCACCAGGCGGCCGTGAAGTCGACCAGCACCGGACGCCCCTCGGCCTGAAGGGCCTTCACCTTCTCCGGCGACCAGGCCTCGGCGACCAGACCGGAGCCGGCGACGGGCGCTTGGGATGTGGCCGCGGCGGTCGAAGCCGGCTTGGCCGCGACGGCGGAGGCGCCGGCCACGGCGACCGCCGCGACCACCGCCACGAGGCCGACGATCGCCGAGGTCGTCGACGGCTTGCCCGAGGCGCGCCGCGCCTGCGACAGGCCATAGAGCCAAGCGCCGAAAGCCGCCAGGACGCCGGCCGCCAGCACCTGACCCAGAGCTAAGGTGTCGGCCTGCTGGGCGAACACCCAGACCAACCACAGGGCCGCGCCGTACATCGGGAAGGCCAGCCCCTTCTTCAGGACCTCCATCCAGGCGCCGGGACGCGGCAGGAGCTTCTGGAGGCCGGGCACGAAGGCCACGGCGACGAACGGCGCGGCGAAGCCCAGGGCCAGGGCCAGGAACACGGCCAAGGCCACGATCGGCGGCTGGGTCAGGGCATAGCCCAGGGCGCCGGCCATGAACGGCGCGGTGCAGGGCGCGGCCACCACCACGGCCAGAGCCCCGGTGAAGAAGGCGCCGGCCGCCCCGCCCTTGGACGACGCCTCGGCGCCGACACCCTGGACCGAGGTCCCGATCTCGAAGACGCCCGACATGTTCAGGGCGACGAGCAGCATCAGCAGGGCCAGACCCGCGATGACCAGCGGCGACTGCAGCTGGAAGCCCCAGCCCACGGCCGCCCCGCCGGCGCGGACGGCCAACAGCAAGCCCGCCAGCGCCAGGAAGGTGGCGACGACGCCCAGCAGGAACACCAAGCCCTGCAGACGGGTCTTGCCGGCGTCGTGAGCATGTCCGGCCAGGCTGGCCGCCTTCATCGACAGCACCGGGAAGACGCACGGCATCAGGTTCAGGATCAGGCCGCCGACAAAGGCGAACAACAGCGCGCCGAGCAGACCGCCGGAGACGCCGCCGGCGTTCGGCGCGGTCGCGGCGGCCGGCGCACCCAGGCCCATCGCGGCGGCGGGCGGTTCGCCCGGCGTCGCGGTGACTTCCCAGGCGCCGGAACGGGTCTCCAGCACGCCGGCCAGTTCGCTCGGCGCCTTACCCCCGCCGACGAAGTCGTAGCCGGCCTTGATGGACAGGGTCAGGCCCTCCGGGCCGCGCTCGATCGCCTGCGGCGCGGCGTGCTCGATGACCTTTGGCGAGTACGGGTAGAAATAGGCGTCGGCCATCTCGGCGCCCTTCAGCGGCGCGCCGGTGATCGCCAGCTTCAGGGTCGGACCGTCCAGCTTGAACACCGCCTTCAGCCCGGCGGGCTTAGGAGCCTTGGCCAGGACGTCGCCAATCGCCGCGCCCCATTGAGGATCGGCCGTGGGCGCGCCGGCGACAACCGGCAACAGAAGGGTCAGCTTGGCGTCCTCGGGTACGCAGACATCCTGGCAGACCAGGTACTGGACGGCGGCGTTGAGGCTGATCGTCGTTCCTGGCTGGGCGTTGGCGGGCGCGGTGATCGGCACGGGGATCAGCACCTGGCCCTCGTAGGCGTAGTCCAGCAGCGGACCCAGCTTGGCCTTGATCGGCGCCGGCCAGACCATGTTGCCGGCGCTCCAGCCGGCGGGCAGGGTCCAGGCGATCTTGGTCGCCTCGCCCGCGTCGCCCGGATTGCGCCAATAGGTGTGCCAGCCCGGAATGATCTTCTGGCGCAGGGCGACATAGACCGTGCCGCCCGGCGCGACGCCGCTTTCCTGCGCGATCAGCTCGGACTCGATGTGCCCGGAATTGACCACCGGCCCAGCCGCCGCGGCGTTCGCCACGAGGCCCGCCATCAGCAGGGCTTGCAGGGCGAGAACGAACTTCTTCAGGAACATCGGCGACGGGCTCGGTGAAAAACGACAGCGGACGAACACATGGCGCGCCGCGCGCGTCTCGACAATGGCCAAGGCTCAAGGGACAGTCGAAAGAGAATCAATCGGGAGACGCTGATGCCCGCCGCCTTCGACGACATCGAGATCGGACAGGTCGTCAATCTGGGCTCACGGGCCGTGGACGAAAAGGCCCTGGCGGCCTTCGTCGCCGCGTTCAATCCGGGCTGGCCGGTGGAGAACGGCGCGCCGGACGGCATGGTCTTCGCGCTCTGGTCGCGCCTTGACGCCGAAGCCAGCGCCGCCTGGCCCCAGACCAAGCGCCTGGGCGTCGACGCCCTGCGCTGGCTACGCAATCCGCCCGTGGGCGAGCTGTTGCGCGGCCGGATGACCGTGATGGGCAAGGATCCGGTCGGCGAGGGCAAGGGCATCGTCATCGCCCAGCACGATCTGCTGGACGAGGCGGGCCGGCTGGTCTTCTCGTGCCTGACCCGCAGCATCTTCGCGCGATAAAGAAAAGGCGGCGAAGCCGAAGCCCCGCCGCCCTTCGGTCTTTCAGCTGACGCCGAACCTCAGTTCAGGTTGGCGGCCGGCGCTTGAGCGGCCTGCTTCAGCATGGTCTTGGTGATCAGACGATCCCAGCCCAGCAGCGACACCAGGTGCGCGTAGATCTGGGCCAGGGCGCCGTTTTCCTGCAGTTCCTTCAGCTTGTCGGCCGGAAGCTTGTTCAGCTTCTCTTCCGAAACGCCGAAATATTCGGCGACCGTGACGAGCTCGCCGGCCGGCGCGCCGGTTTCATCCTGCGGCTGGAACACGGCCTTCTTCAGCTCGAACAGGTCCAGGTCCTTCAGGAGCTGGACGAACGAGTCCGTGCGACGGCGCTCGACCTCGAAGTCGTCGCAGAACTTGATGCAGTTCTGGGTATATTCCGTCGGCTCGCCCTTGGCGTCGAACAGCGGGGTCTGGCCGGCTTCCGACAGCAGGTCCGAACCGCGGTCGATGCAGACGATCAGGCGATCGGCGGTGTCGTCATTGGCCAGCACGAACGGATAGCGACGGATATAGGCCGGGATATAGACGTTCGGCTCGATCGAGCCATCGGCCTCGATGAACAGGTTTTCTTGCTGGTTCAGGCCCATCACCGCCAGCGGCACGCGGTCTTCGCCCGCGAAGATCACCGGATAGGTCAGCGCGGCCGGCGCGAATTCCGAGACCGTCAGCGGCACGGCGGTGCCGGCGGCGGCGAAGCCATACGGCTTGTCCTTGTGGACCAGAGCCAGCTTGGCGTGCTGTTCGCGGTTCAGCGGTTCAGGCGAGTGGTAGAACAGAACGTTGCCGGAGATTTCGCCGGCGGACTGGGTCGTTTCCATGAAGAGCTCTACGACAGAATAAGAAACGGGCGCTCGATGACGACCGCGAAGGCTCGGCCTTCTAGCCGATCCCAGGCCGACCGGCAATCTTGCCGCTCTCACGGACGGGACTTGGCCGCCTAGGGCCGAGCGATCCATGTCACGTGCGGCCGCAGCGGATCGCCCTCGGCCACCAGCGGATGGTCGAAATCCCGATCCGGCGTCGCGACCATGCCGATACGGCGCATGACCTTTTGCGAAGCGACATTGATCCGCGCCGTGAAGGCGACGATCTCGGTCGCGCCGATCTTTTGGAACCCTTCGGCCAGCCAGGCGCGGGCGGCCTCGGTCGCGTAGCCCTGCCCCCAGACTTCGGACAGCAGGCGCCAGCCGATCTCGACCTCGCCCTCCTCGGGCAGGCCGTCGGGGACATAGCCCAGACCGGCCATCCCGATCACCCGCCGGTCGGCCTTGCGCTCGATCACGCCGATGCCGAAGCCGAACCGTTCCAGATGCTCCAGGCAGCGGTCGACCAGCAGATCGCTGGCGGCGCGGTCGCGCACGCCGCCCAGCCACCGGCCGACCTCGGGGTCGGCGCCGATCGCCGCCACCGACGCCCGGTCCCCATCGACGGGCGGACGAAGGATCAGGCGCTCGGTCTCGATCACCGGCAGATCTCGATCAAGCCGGGCGGCCGGTCGACAGCGCCGAATAGAATTCGGGCCGGCGGTCGCGGAAGAAGCCCCAGGCGGCGCGGTGCGTCGTCAGGAAGTCGAGATCGAAGGTGGCGCTGACCAGGCCTTCGTCCGAACGCCCGAGCTCCGACACCAGGTCGCCGCGATGATCGGCCACGAACGACGAGCCATAGAAGGTCTGACCGCCGTTCGGATAGCCCTCCCACGGCTCGAAGCCGATCCGGTTGGCGCCGATCACCGGGATCACGTTCGAGACGGCGTGGCCCTGCATGGCCCTCCGCCACGGCAAGGCGGTGTCCAGGCTCGGGTCGTGCGGTTCGCTGCCGATCGCGGTCGGGTAGAACAGGGCCTCGGCGCCCATCAGGGCCATGGCGCGGGCGGCCTCCGGATACCACTGGTCCCAGCAGATGCCAACGCCGATCCGGCCAAAGCGCGTGTCCCAGACCTTGAAACCGGTGTCGCCGGGCCGGAAATAGTACTTCTCCATGTAGCCCGGGCCGTCGGGGATGTGGCTCTTGCGATAGACGCCCATCAGCGAGCCGTCGGCGTCGGCCATCACGAGGCTGTTGAAGTAGTGCGGGCCCTCGCGCTCGAAGATCGAGATCGGCAGCACCACGCCCAGCTCGCCGGCCAGCGGCGCGATCGCCTTGACGACCGGATGCTCGCGCCACGGATGGGCTTCCGCGAACCAGCGCTCCTCCTGGGCGACGCAGAAGTACGGCCCCTGGAAAAGCTCGGACGGCAGGATGACCTGCGCGCCCTTGGACGCGGCCTCGCGGATGAAGGCTTCGGTCTTCTTGATATTGGCCTGCAGATCCATGCCATAAGAGGTCTGGATCGCGGCGACGCTGAGCGTGCGGGCCATTAGGCGGGCTCCTGCTGGCTGATGCAGTGGAACGAGCCGCCGCCCGTCAGGATGGCGGTGGACGGCAGGCCGATGACCTGGCGCTCGGGGAACAGGCCCTTGATCACCTCGACGGCGAAGGCCCCCGACTCCTCGGCGTAGATCGGCACGATGACCGCCTCGTTGGCGATCAGGAAGTTCATGTGCGAGGCGGGGATCGGCTCGCCGTCCTCGTCGAGGATCTTGCCCGGCGAGGGGATGCGCGCGACCTGCAGCGGCGAGCCCCGGCTGTCGGTCATGCCGGCCAAGAGGCGCGCGGTCTCGGCATAGACCTGGGCGTTCGGATCGTCGGCCCCGAAAGCCATCGGACAGGCCACGACGCCGGGCGCCACGAAGCGCGCCAGGTTGTCGACATGGCCGTCGGTGTGGTCGTTGAGCAGACCATCGCCCAGCCACAGCACCTTCTTCGCGCCCAGGGCGGAGGCCAGGGCCGAACTGGCCGAGGCCTCGTCCCAGCCGGCGTTGCGATTGGCGTTGAGCAGACACTGGCGCGTGGTCAGGATCGTGCCGTTGCCGTCATGATCGAGGGCGCCGCCCTCCAGGATGAAGCCGTTGCGGACCAGCGGCGCGCCCGAGGCGGCGGCGATCTGCTCGGCGACGATGTCGTCGCCCTCGAGGCTGTACTTGCCGCCCCAGCCGTTGAACTGGAAGCCGGCCGCCACGGCCTTGCCAGCATCGTCGACGAAAATCGGGCCGGTGTCGCGCAGCCAGATGTCGCCGAACTGGCCCCGGACGATCTCGACGCTGGTGTCGCCGAGCAGGGCGCGCGCGGCGGCTTCGGCCTCGTCGCCGACCACCATCAGGCGCACGCGCTCGCCGCCGGGACCGGCCAGGGCGCGGGCGAGGCCGGCGACCTCGGCCTGCGCCTGCTCAAGATCTTCCCGCCACAGCTCGGCGTGGCTGGGGAAACCTACCCACATGGCGCGGTGCGGAGCCCACTCGGCGGGAACGATGACGGTCATGGCGAAGCTCGGGCCTGAAACGGGAAGACGGGGGGCGAAAACACGAAAGGGGGCGCAGATGGCCCCTCTCGGGACCAGGGTCAAGCGCCGCCTAGTTAGCAAACGAAAATGACAAAGAAAAAGGGCGGCCCGAAGCCGGACCGCCCTTTCCCCTAGATGAGGTCGTGGACCTTAGAACTCGTACTTCAGGCCGACCTTGATGTACCAGGTCGAGCTTTGGTTCGAGGTGTTCACGGTCGGCGTCGTCGTGGACGACAGGTTGTACTGATAGTAGTTGCCCGGGCCGGCGGCGCAGGCGGTCGTGGCGGTCGCCTTGTTGGCGGCGCTCAGGCTCGGGTTGGCCAGAGCGGTCGCCTGACAGTTCACGGCCTGCACCACGTTCACGCGGTAGGGGAACGCGTACTGTTCCAGCACGCCCCACTTCTTGTTGATCAGGTTGCCCAGGTTGATGATGTCCAGGGTCGCCTTCAGCTTCGAGCCGCCCGGGAAGAAGGCGGGCAGTTCCTGCTGCAGACGAACGTCCATCGTCGTGATGTCGCGCGACTTGAAGGCGTTACGCGGCGCGATCTGGCCGGCGTAATCCTTCAGGCCTGTCCTCTTCACGAAGTCGTCGAGCTTGGCGGCGTCGTTGGCGTTGTTGAAGTGGACGATCGGGTCGCTGGTCATCGTGATGTTGCCCGACGAGTCGGCCTTCGGCACGTAGAACAGCTGGGTGTCGCGGAACGCCACGTCGCCCGTTTCGCCAAACGCCTGGTCGGCCTGGCCCGCGTTCGTGCCCAGGAACGAGTCGAACGTGTAGCTGAAGGGCAGGCCGGCGCGGCGCTGAATAAAGAAGCGCGCGGAGGTCTTGTTATCGCCGAAGAATTCGCGGCTATAACCAATCGACAGCTTCATCGAATACTTGATGTTGTAGTTCGAGATCGCGACCTCGGGATTGTCGCGGTCGCTGATGGCCCACTGGCTGTAGTTCGACAGAGCCACCGAGCTGGTGCCCGGATTGGTCTCTTTCATGTTGGTGTGGGTGTAGGTGTAGTCGAAGTTCAGGCCGCGCGCCCAACCGTCGTTCCAGTCCTTGCCGACGCCCAGGGCGTAGGAGGTGCCGCCGCCCTTGCGGGTGTTGGTCAGCAGCAGGTCATAGGGCGCCGCATTGGTGTTCTGGGTCCGGGTGGACAGGTAGGTCGGACGGCCGTCCGGGGCCCGCGGGCCCGGGTTGGCGTCGGCGTACAGGTCGCGCCAGGTAACGCCATAGTTCGTGCGCTGATAGAGGCCGTCGGCGTGGAAGCGGAAGTCCTTGCCCAGGTACGGGATGTCCACATAGCGGGCGGCGCTGATCGAGTACTTCCACACCGACGGGGCTTGGAAGTTCGGATCGACCGCGTTCACGACGCCGGTGCCCAGATTGGCCGAGTTGGTGTTGGCTTGCTTGGCGGCGTCGGCGACCTTGTTGCCGTCGACGTTGAGCAGGGCGCTTGAGCAGGCCCCCGGCGCGGTGGCCGTCGGCGACGCGGCTTGCGACGGCGAACAGGTGGCCGAGCCCAGCAGGTTGCCGGTGTTGCTGAAGCTGTTCGACAGCCAAACGTTCGGGCTGCCGCCCGAGAACAGGCCCACGCCGCCGGTGATGACGGTGCGGTCGTCCGGACGCCAGTTGAAGCCCACGCGCGGCATGATCACGTGCATGTTCTTGTACGTGGCCGTGTTGGCGAAGCCGTACTGCGCCAGGAAGCGCTGGTTCAGCTGCGGGGTCGTGTCGGAATCGTAGAACTCGCCGCGCAGGCCGACGCGGATCGTCAGGCCCGGCATCACGGTGTACTCGTCTTGAGCGTACAGCGTGTTGGTGATCGAGTTCCAGTTGGCGGCGCCGTGCGTCGCGATGTTGTCGGCGGCGTTGTTATAGGCCAGCGCGCAAGCTTGACGGTTTTGCAGGTTCGTCAACGTGGCGGCGATCAAAGCGGCCGTGTTAGTGGACGGAATGCCAACACCAGCACCACATGTGGCGTCGAACGTATACGAACCGTTCGCGCGCTGGACGAACTCGTTGAAAACGTCCAGCTTTTCGCGGATCGCGCCGGCCGTGAAGACGTGGTCGCCAACCTTGTAGGTGGCGCGGAACTTCAGGGTCTTGGTCTTGTTGTCCAGGATGTTGGCCTGGCTCGAGATATCCGGGCCGAGCAGGACGGTCGAGCCGCCGAGCTTGATCTGGAAGTTGGCGAAGGTCGTACCGCCCAGCGGGGCGCGCACCGACGAGACTTCCTTGCTCGAATATTCCAGCGCCGTCGAGAACTGGTCCGTCCACTGCGAGAACAGCTGACCAACCCAGATCTCGTTGGTTTCCGGCTTGGTGTAGTACTCCGACAGCAGCGACAGGTTGGTCGAGTTGTTGGTGCCGCCGTTGAACGTGCTGGTGTTCTCTTCGCGGGCGTATTCCAGCACCGCGCGGTGCTTGTCGGTGATGTTGCCGTCGAGCTTGATGAAGTACTTCTTGTCGGTCTGCGGCGGCAGGGTCAGGCCGTAGCCGAGCGGGTCATAGTTGTAGACCGACTTCAGGATGCTCTGGATCTGTTGGACCTGGGCGACGGTGACGCCATTGACCCTATTGGCCGCGTTGCTGTCCGACGGGCCGTAGGCGTCGCTGGCCTGCGTGTATTCGCCCTTTTCATAGCCAGCCGAGAAGAACAGACGGTCCTTGATGATCGGGCCGCTGAAGGTCGCGCCGTAAGTCTTGTCCTCGAAGCGGCTGATCCGGAGATTCCGCGGCTTGCCGGTCGTGGGATCATTGTAGAGGCTGTTGATGTCGCGGCCAGCCATGCGCGAGGAGTCGTATTCGCCGTAGACCGAGCCGTGGAAGCTGTTGCCGCCTGACTTGGTGACGATGTTCATCACGCCGCCCTGGAACGAGCCGTACTGGACGTCGTAGGGGGCGACTTCGAAGTTGAACGAGCGGACCAGTTCCAGCGAGATCGGCGAACGCTGCGACGGATAGCCGTTGCCGTTCAGGCCGAAGTCGTCGGCTTGCTTGACGCCGTCGATATAGACCGTGTTCACGCGGTTGTTCGAACCGGCGACGATCAGGGCGTTGTTGTTGGTCGGGTCGATCGTGACGAACGGGTTCAGGCGCGCCAGATCCTTCAGGTCGCGGCTGAACGACGGCAGGGTTTCGATGTCCTTGGCCGTGAAGGTCGAGCGCGGGCCGGTCTCGAGGGTGCGGGCGCCGCTGGCCGACGCGGTCACGACGATCTGCGAGACTTGGTTGTCGGCATTGCCCAGGGCGATGTCGAGGGAGACCGGGGCGCCCGTGCCGACGTCGGCGACGTCGACGACCTTGCCTTGGTGAGCCGGGTCGCTGACCGCGACCGTGTACGGACCGCCGACGCGCAGGTTGCGGGCGGCGTAGTAGCCGTCGGCGCTGGTGACGGTCGTCACCTTGGTGTTCGACGGCACGTGCGTGACGACGACGGCGACATTGCCCAGCGGGGCGCCGTTCGGGCCGGTGACGCGACCGCCGATCGAACCGGTGGTTTCCTGGGCGTAGACGGCCGAGGCCGACGCCATGGCCAGAACGGTCAGCGCGGCGCCGCCCGCGAGCCTTTTCATCGAGATCATTTTATCCCCTCGTTTTTTTCGCGATGGCCAGACGGACAGCCTACTGAGCAGTCTCGTCGCCCATTCAGCGCCGGTCTTTAGCCTCCCTTTTCGAAGGTTTGGTGACGGAAAGGCCACGACCGCCCAGAAATTGTCATAAATGCCCACGGGGGCAGAAAAAATTGGTCAGTTTTATTTTACATGGCTAAGCAGGAGGCATGTCCGTACCCGCCCTGAAACTTGACCATAAGACAGCCGATCGCGCCTGGCGGTTGACGCTTATGATGGTGGGGATGCTGACGGTTGCAAGGCTGGCGGCGCTGTTTGCGACCCCGCTGGAACTCTATCCGGACGAGGCGCAATATTGGCTTTGGTCTCGGACCCTGGCCTTCGGCTATTTCTCCAAGCCGCCGATGATCGCCTGGCTGATCTGGCTCACCACTCATCTCGGCGGCGACGGCGAAGCCTGGGTGCGGCTGTCCGCGCCGCTGCTGCATGGCGCCACGGCGCTGATCGTCAGCCGGATCGCGGGACGGCTCTACGGCGGCTGGAGCGGCCTGGTCGCCGCGGCGATCTACGCCCTGATGCCGGGCGTTGTGCTGTCCTCGGGCCTGATGGCGACCGACGCGCCGCTGCTGTTTTTCCTGTCGCTGACGATCTGGGCCTATGTCGACCTGGCCGAGGCCCGCGCGCCGCGCCGTTACGCCGTGGCGCTGGGCATGGGCGTGGCGCTGGGGCTGGCCTTTCTGTCGAAATACGCGGCGATCTACGCCCTGGGCAGCATCGTGGTCCACGCGGCGATCTCCAAGGAGGCCCGCGCCCGCTGGTGTCCGGCGGCGATCAGCCTGTTCCTGGCCGCCTTCGTGATCACCCTGGCGCCCAACTTCGCCTGGAACGCCCGCCACCACTTCTCGACGGTCAAGCACACGGCGTCGAACGCCAATTGGAGCGGACACCATCTGTTCAATGTCCGCGAGCTGATCGAATTCATCGGCTCGCAGTTTGGCGTGTTCGGCCCCGTGCCTTTCGCCGCCCTGCTGGGCGGGGCGATCTGGCTGAGCGCCAGGAAACGGCTGTCGTCGCCGGATCTGTTGCTGCTGTGCTTCTCGGCCCCGCCGCTGATCATCGTCGCCGGCGAAGCCTTCGTGTCGCGCGCCAACGCCAACTGGGCCGGCGCGGCCTTCGTGGCGGGCTCGGTGCTGACGGCGGCCTGGCTGCTGCGCTGGAACGCCCGCCGCTGGCTGATCGGCGGGCTGGCCTTCGAGGCCCTGTTCGCGGCCTTCTTCATGGCCTGCATGGTCAGCCCCAAGCTGGCCGACGCCACCGGCCTGTCGAACGGCTTCAAGCGCGTGCGCGGCTGGGACCAGACCGTCCAGGCGATCATCGACCGCGCCCGCGAGGAGCAGGCCTCGCACGGGGGCGTCACCGCCGTCGCGATGGACGACCGCTTCGTCTACAACGCCGCCGCCTATTACGGCCGCGACTATTTCGGCGCCCCCGGCGCGCCGCCGCTGAAGATGTGGGTGCATGAAGCCCACCCGCAGAACCAGGCCGAGACCGAGGCCCCGCTGGACGCCGCTTCCGGCCGGCGCGCCCTGATCGTCAGCCTGGAGGGCGGCTATCGCCCCGAGATCGAGCAGGACTTCAGGCAAACCTCGGACCTCCAGATCGCCCGCGTGCGCCTGGACAAAAAACGCTCGCGGCGGATCGACCTGTTCATCGCCCAGGGGTTCGCGCCGCTGCCGCGCGATCCCATCACCGGCCTGCCGCCCGAGCCGAAGCGCAAACCATAAGCGCTGGCCGCTTTCGAGGGATCATCGTCCTTTCGTTCGCCGCGCCGTCGCCGAAACTTCCCGCGTCAAACGGGAGCTTTCGATGTTGCGTCTATTCCTGCTTTTGCTGGTCCTGGCGGGCGGCTCGCCAACCCTGGCCCGGCCCCTGGTCGCGATCCTGGCCGAGCCGCGCGGGACCGAGACCACCGACCTGATCGCGCCCTATGCCGTGCTGGCCGAGTCCGGAGCGATCGACGTCCGGATCGTCGCGGCCGGCATGACGCCGATCAGGCTGATGCCGGGCCAGGCCTTCGTCCGGCCGCAAGCGACCTATGCCGACCTGCGCCCCGACGTGATCGTTGTCCCCTTCATGATGCCGGCTGCGGATCCGGCCCGCGAGGCCTGGCTGAAGGCCCAGGCGGCGCGCGGCGCCCGGATCGTGTCGATCTGCGCCGGCGCCGAGACCCTGGCCCACGCCGGCCTGCTGGACGGTCGCGACGCCACCACCCACTGGTTCGAGCTGGGCCGTCTGGCCAAGGCCTATCCCCAGGTCCGGTGGCGGCGCGACCGGCGCTGGATCGTCGACGGAAACGTCACGACCACCGCCGGGGTGACGGCCTCGATCCCGGCGAGCCTGGCCCTGCTGCGCGACCTGGCGGGCGAAGACACGATGCGCGCCACCGCCGCGAGGCTGGGGGTTCCGCCTCCGGTCCAGGCCCACGACGGCGCCGCGTTCCGGGTCAACGGCGACGCGGTCATGGCCGGCCTGTCGGGCTGGGCCAACGCCTGGCGATCACAGACGGTCGCGGTGAAGATCGCCGACGGCTTCGACGACCTGGCCTTCGCCACCACGCTGGACGCCTGGTCGCGCACCAACCGCTCCGAAGCCTTCGCCAGCGCGAGCGCGGTGTCGCGCCACGGCCTGGCCGTGATCGCGCCGGAGAAGCTCCCTCGCGCGGGGCGGATGGTGAAGGCGCTGACGGGAGATCCGGCCTTGGTGCTGGAGGATATCGCCAGCGCCTACGGCAAGCCGACGGCGCGCTACGTGGCGCTCACGCTGGAGCACCCGTACTGGCTGACGAAATGATGGGGTGGCGGACCTCGCCCCACGACAGGCTCAGGGCGAGGCCCGAATTCAAGCACGGTTAGACGGCCACCTCGAACGCCGCCTCGGTCTTGGCTTTCACGTCATCGACCGTGACGCCGGGCGCCAGTTCGATCAGCTTCACTGGCGTCTTGCCGCGATTGATCTCGAAGACGCCCAGCTCGGTGATCAGCAGATCGACCACACCGGCGCCAGTCAGCGGCAGCGTGCATTGCTTCAGCAGCTTGGGCGCGCCGGACTTCTCGCAGTGGTCCATGACCACAACCACCCGCTTGACGCCGGCGACGAGGTCCATGGCCCCGCCCATGCCCTTGACCATCTTGCCGGGCACCATCCAGTTGGCGAGGTCGCCGTTCTCCGCCACCTGCATCCCGCCCAGGATCGACAGGGCGATGTGGCCGCCCCGGATCATGGCGAAGCTGTCGGCCGAGCTGAAATAGGAGCTCGAATCCAGCTCGGTGATCGTCTGCTTGCCGGCGTTGATCAGGTCCGCGTCCTCTTCGCCCTCGTAGGGGAAGGGGCCCATACCCAACATGCCGTTCTCGCTCTGCAGCGTCACATGCATCCCTTCCGGGATGTAGTTGGCCACCAGGGTCGGGATGCCGATGCCGAGGTTCACATAGAAGCCGTCCTGCAGCTCCTTGGCGGCGCGGGCCGCCATCTCGTCGCGGGTCCAGGCCATTACGCGGCTTCCTTCTGACGGGTGGTGACGCGCTCGATGCGCTTTTCGAATTTCGCGCCCTTGAGGATGCGGTCGACATATATGCCCGGGGTGTGGATGGCGTCCTTGTCCAGGGCGCCGATCTCGACCAGCTCCTCGACCTCGACGACGGTGGCCTTGCCGGCCGTGGCCATCATCGGATTGAAGTTCCGGGCGGTCTTCCGATAGATCAGGTTGCCCTCGGCGTCGCCCTTCCAGGCCTTGACGATCGCGAGGTCGGCGGTCAGGCCGCGCTCCATCACGTACATCTCGCCGTCGAATTCACGGGTCTCCTTGCCCTCGGCCACCAGCGTGCCGTAGCCGGTGCGCGTGAAGAAGGCCGGGATGCCCGCGCCGCCGGCGCGGATGCGCTCGGCCAGGGTGCCCTGCGGATTGAACTCCAGTTCCAGCTCGCCGCTGAGGTAGAGCTGTTCGAACAGCTTGTTCTCGCCCACATAGGACGAGACCATCTTCTTGATCTGACGGTTCTCCAGCAGGATGCCCAGACCGAAGCCGTCGACGCCGCAATTGTTGGAGATGACCGTGAGGTCCTTGGTCCCCGCCGCGCGGATCGCCGCGATCAGGTTTTCCGGAATGCCGCAGAGGCCGAACCCGCCGGCCATGATGGTCATGCCGTCGAACAGCAGCCCGGCCAGGGCCTCGACGGCGTCTGTCTTCACCTTGTCGACCATGGTGTCTCCCTTGTTCCGGATTATACGTCCGGCGTCTGGCGACCCGTGTCGCCCGAGCCGAGAAGAAATTCAACCCTTGATGAATTATTTTCCAGAAGGGCCGTTCGATGACCGACGCTAGCACCGGGCCCGTGACGCCCGCCACCTCCGGGGTGCTGCTCGTGCTGGCCCATCCGGCGCTTGAACGCTCCCGCGCCAATCGCGCCCTGGCCAAGGCGGCCAAAGGCCTTTCCGGCGTCACCTTCAAGGACTTGTACGAGGTCTATCCTGACTTCGTGGTCGATATCGAGGCCGAACAGGCCGCCCTGCTCGCCCACGACGTCGTGGCCCTGCAATTTCCGCTCTACTGGTACTCGACCCCGTCGCTGATGAAGGAATGGCTGGATCTGGTGTGGCTGCACGGCTTCGCCTACGGCGAGGGCGGCGAGGCCCTGAAGGGCAAGCGTCTGTTCGTGGCCTGCACGACCGGGGCGAGCGCCAAGGCCTATCACGCCCACGGCTACAATCGCTTTTCGATGGACGAATTCCTGCGTCCGCTGGAGCAGACCGCCCATCTGTGCGGCATGGGCTGGGAGACCCCCTTCGTGGTCCATGGCGCCTCGGTCAAGGACGACGACGCCCTGAAGGCCGAGGCCGAACGCTATAAGGCGCGCCTGGCTTCGCTGCTTCCCGCCCTATCGACTTCTGGCAAGACGGAGGCTTGAGGAACGGCATGGAGAACTTCCTCACCCAGACCCTGGTCTATCTGGGCGCGGCCGTCGTCTCGGTGCCGATCGCCAAGCGGCTCGGGCTCGGCTCGGTGCTAGGCTATCTGATCGCCGGCGTCATTATCGGCCCGTTCGCCCTGGGCCTGACCGGCCAACTGGCCGACGTCATGAAGTTCGCCGAGTTCGGCGTGGTCATCCTGCTGTTCCTGATCGGCCTCGAGGTGCAACCCTCGATGCTGTGGGACATGCGCAAGGCGATCTTCGGCCTGGGCGGAGCCCAGGTGCTGGGAACGGGCCTGGCCATCGCCGCCGCCTCGCTGGCCCTCGGGCTGCCCTGGCAGCAGGCCCTGGCCGTCGGCCTCGTCCTGGCCATGTCCTCCACCGCGATCGTGCTCCAGACGCTGGACGAGAAGGGTCTCCGGCAAGGGCCGGTGGGGCGCGCGGCCTTCGGGGTGCTGTTGCTGCAGGACCTGGCGGTCATCCCGCTGTTCGCCCTGCTGCCCTTGCTGGCGACCGGCGCCCCTCACCCGACCGAGACCAGCGGCGGCCACGGCGGCGGCAGCCTGGTGGCCCACCTGCCCGTCTGGGCCCAGATGCTGTCGGTGTTCGCCGCCGTCGGCGCCGTGGTCGGCGGCGGGCGCTATCTGGTGCGGCCGGTGTTCCGCTTCATCGCCAAGGCCCGCCTGCGCGAGATCTTCGTCGCCGCCGCCCTGCTGATCGTGGTCGCCGTCGCCAGCCTGATGCAGATCGTCGGCCTCTCCCCCGCTCTCGGCGCCTTCCTGGCCGGGGTGGTGCTGGCCGAGAGCGAGTTCCGCCGCGAACTGGAGACCGATATCGAGCCGTTCCGGGGCCTCCTGCTGGGCCTGTTCTTCATCACGGTCGGCGCGGGCGTGAACCTGCCGCTGGTGGCCAGCCAGCCCCTGACGCTGCTGGGCCTGGTGATCGGCCTGATGGCGCTGAAGTTCCTGGTCATGTACGGCCTGGCCCGACTGTTCGGCGCGCCGAAACGGGGCGCCATGGCGGTGGCCACGGCCCTGGCTCAGGGCGGCGAGTTCGCCTTCGTTCTGCTCACCTTCACGGTCGGCGCCGGCGTCATCGGCGCGCAGCTGGCCGCGCTGTTGACCGCCGCCGTGGCGGTCTCGATGGCCTTCACCCCGCTGGCCATGATCCTGTACGAGCGCGTCGCGGCCCTGATGGACGCGGCCATTCCCGACGTGGTCCCAGACACCGGCGACTTCGACGAAGGAGAGCCCGACATCATCATCGCCGGCTTCGGCCGTTTCGGTCAGATCACGGGCCGCCTGCTGTCCGCCAACGGCTTCAAGTCGACCGTTCTGGACAGCGATATCGAGCAGATCGAACTGCTGCGCCGGTTCGGCCGGCGCGTTCACTATGGCGACGCCACGCGGCTCGACCTGCTGCGCCAGGCCGGCGCCGATCGCGCCCGGATGCTGATCGTCGCGCTGGACGACCGCGAGAAAACCGTCGAGCTGGTCGAGACGGCCCGGAAGGCCTTTCCCGATCTCGTCATCCTGGCCCGGGCGTGGGACCGGCGCCATGCCTACGATCTGCTGGCCAATGGCGCGGACGCGGTCGAACGCGAGACCTTCGAGTCGGCCCTGGCGCTCGGAACCACCGCCTTGCAGAAGCTGGGCTTCCGGGCCCACCGCGCCCATCGCGCCGCAGCCTTCTTCCGTCGCCACGATCGGCGAACGTTCGAGGAGCTGCGCCCGATGTGGGGCCAGGAAGAAGCCTATATCCTGGCCTCGCGCGACGCGGCCCAGACCATGGACCGCCTGCTGAACGCCGACCTGCACCGGATGCGCCCCGGCGACGCCGGCGGGGCCTGGAACACCTCCAGCCTCGACGAGGAGCTGCGCGAACAGGCCGCGCGGGAAGGCGCCGAGTAGACGGCCAGCCCTACCGCGCCGGCTGGTCGGCCGGAACCTTGCCGCCGGCGCGGCGGAAGAGGTCGGCGAGGGCGGGGAACAGGCCCCGCTCCGAGGCGCGATGATAGATCGAATCCGCGGCCAAGGCCTGGGCCAGCCGGGCGTGGGCCTTGCCCAGGTTGTGATACGGCAGGCGCGGCAGCAGGTGGTGCAGGGCGTGGTAGCGCAGGCCCACCGGCGCCCACAGCGCCGACAGCACGTTGGGCGGCGGCACGTTCACCGAGTCGAGAAACTGCTCGTCCAGGGTCATCTTGCCGCCGTCGTTGTCCCAATGGTGGGCCGCGAGGGTGCGCGCCTGGTTGAGGAAGGTGGCGAGGGCGAAGACGGCAAGACCCGTCAGCACCCCGCGCAGCGGCAGCCAGCCCGCGATCGTGGCGCCGATCACCGTCCAGGACCACAGCCAGCAGGCGATATCCTGGATCACCCATTCGCGGCGCCAGCGGTCGACGTCCTCGCGCACGAAGTCCGGATTGATCATCAGCGCCGACAGGCGTCCGCGCACCATGCGGCGCAGCGACGGAATGACGAACGACAGCGGAACCAGCACCGCCGAGCGCAGGATCACGCCGAGCGGCGCCAGCAGCGCCACGAACAGAAAGCCGGCCAGCTTGAACGGCGTGAAACGCGACAGCGGCAGGTATTCCGGATCCAGAGCCGTGCCGAAGCGGTCCTTGACGTGGTGGACGTTGTGCACCCCCTCGTACATCAGCGACGGCGTCATCAGCGGCACGCCGACCAGCACGTTCCAGCCGAGGCGGAAGCCGGGCGCTTCGTCGTCACGAATGTGGGTCAGCTCGTGAATGAAGCTGAGCGCGCGATAGAGCGCCAGCACGCCGACCAAGCCCGCCGCCAGGCCGATCGCCAGGTTGGAGGTCGTCGCGGCGACCACGACGCCGCCCCACATCAAGGCCACCGAAACCAGCATGTCGGCCCAGTAGACGGTCGCGTTCGGCGTCATCAGGTCCTGCGCCAAGCCATAGGCTTGCTTGGTCAGGCCGACACCATCGCTGGCGGTTTTCGTCACGTCTTCCTCGCGCCGGACGGAATTGAAGGAGACGAATTGGCGACGACAGGGGCGAAAAGCAACTGTTTGCGTGGGCTCAGGCGACAATTCCGCGCCCTTACGGACGCAACGCCCCGTCGCCACCCCGGCGGGTTTGCTGTAAATCAAAGCGCCTTGGGCGAACGCCCGTCAATTAGCCAGGTTTCGCCCCTACGTCGTGGCCGGCCCGAACAGGCTTCGCGTCCCATCGCCGCCCGTGTAGTAAGAAGAGACTTACCCCCTCAGACCTCGTTCCTCAAGGCTCGCAGACGTGTCCACCTCCGCCATCGAACCTGTCTCGTTCTCCCTCTACGCCAAGGATTTCCCGCGTTTCGCCCAGGCGCTGGGCGCCTCGTTCGAGCGCTATGGCTTCGCCGTGCTGTCCGACTATGACCTGCCGCAGGACCGCATCGACGCGGCCGTCGACAGCGCCAAGGCGTTCTTCGCCCTGCCCGAGGACGTCAAGAAGCAGTACGCCGGCGTCAAGGGCGGCGCGCGCGGCTACATCCCGTTCGGCGTCGAGACCGCCAAGGGCGCCGACCACTACGACCTCAAGGAATTCTGGCACATGGGCCGCGACCTGCCGGCCGGCCACCGCTTCCGCGCCCACATGGCCGACAACGTCTGGCCGGCCGAGATCCCGGCGTTCAAGCACGATGTCAGCTGGCTCTACAACGGCCTCGACGCCATGGGCGGCAAGGTGCTGGAGGCGATCGCCACCTATCTGAAGCTGGACCGCGACTTCTTCAAGCCGACCGTCCAGGACGGCAATTCGGTGCTGCGCCTGCTGCACTATCCGCCGATCCCCGCCGACGCGACCGGCGTGCGGGCCGGCGCCCACGGCGACATCAACACCATCACCCTGCTGCTGGGCGCCGAGGAAGGCGGCCTGGAGGTCTTGGACCGCGACGGCAAGTGGCTCCCGATCAATCCGCCTCCGGGTTGCCTGGTGATCAATATCGGCGACATGCTGGAGCGCCTGACCAACAACGTTCTGCCCTCGACGGTGCACCGCGTGGTGAACCCGCCGCCCGAACGGCGCGGCGTGCCGCGCTATTCGACGCCGTTCTTCCTGCACTTCGCGTCGGACTACGAGATCAAGACGCTGCCGAACTGCATCACGCCCGACAACCCGGACCGCTATCCGCAATCGATCACGGCGGACGAATTCCTCCAGCAGCGCCTGCGCGAGATCAAGCTGGCCTGAGGCTGGCGACCGAAACGCCGAAAGGCGGGCGACGGCTTCGCGGCCGTCGCCTTTCTACTGCGAAATCCGCAGGTTCTGGATCGAGCCGGCGATGGTGTTGAACACCGCGGTCAGCTGGGCCGAGGCCGTCACGTCGTAATATTTGTCGCTGGAGCTGGCGCAGGCTTGCAGGCCAGCCTTGGCGTTCGACGAGACCCCGACGCCGATCGTGTAGATGATGACGCCGGCGTTCTTGGCGTTGGTGCAGGTCTTCGATTCCCGGCTGTCGATCGCGGCCTGACGGTCCGTACCGGACGACGAGGTGGTCAAGGACACATTGTTGCTGTCCCTCAGCCGGCCCTGCCAGATGTAGCCATAGCCCGTGTAGATCGAGGCGTTTGGATTGTTGTAGACGTCATTGGTGTTGTCGCCGTCGGTCAGCAGCACGATGATCTTCTGGGTCTTGGGCGTGGCATAGGCCGCGCCATCGCCGAACGGCGCGTTCGGCGACAGGGTGTGCCAGCCCCACATCAGGCCCATGGCGATATTGGTGTTGCCGCCGGCCGTCATCTGGTCGAGCTTGGCGTTGACCGTATTGACCCCGGACATCGTCGCCAGATTGGTCAGGCGCAACAGACTGGCGACGCTGCAGCCCGCGTTCGGACCATAGTCCGTGCCCGTCTTGGCCCCGCTATACACCGAGCTTTTGTTGCTCGCTGAATACTTCGAAGTGACGTTCTGCCTGGTAAACCAGTCCTTGGACGATGTCGCCCCGGTGTCCTTCAGCCAGTTGTTCTGGATATCCCCATAGTAGCTGTGCTGGGTGTCGCGATAGTTCGAGGACCAGTACTCAGGAATGACATTGTCGTCGGGCTCGTCCGGCGCGAAGAACGGCACGAACATCGTGGCGCCCGTCCCGGAGGTCGGCGCGGTGTCCTGCGTATCGTAGGGGTCTGGCCGGCTCTCGACGCACCCGCCCCAGCTTAGTCCCAGATTGCTCAGCAAGGTGAAGCGGTTCTGCGAGGTCGCGAAGAGGTCGGAGCCGTAGGCGGACGGCTGAGTCCCGGTGATCCAGGCAGCGTTCTGATAGGTCGAGCCCACGTTCACGGTCATCGAGAATGGGACCACCGAGATCTTCACCGCGTTCGGATCCGACGACCGGGTCGCGGCCGCGGCCAGGGTCGAGACCAGGGACTTGGAGGCCGATTTCAGAGCATCGATCTTGGCGCCGCCGGAGCCCAGCGGGTCGTTCATCGACCCGGTGTTGTCGAGCACCAGGGCCACCTCGAGCTTGTTGACCGAGCGCACCACCGTCGACGAGGCGGTGACCGTCGTGTTCGAATTGGTCCAGAGATTGGAGATGATCGGCGCGATCGACACCGTGGCCGCGCCGATCACCGTATTGTTGGCGCCCGCGACGAAGTTGGAATTGCTGCCGGTGACGCCCAGGTTCAGGTTCGCGACCTCGGCCAGAAAGGCGGCGTTGCCCACCGTGGTGAGATCGGCGTCCGTCACCGCGGTCGAGCGCGCCGCGATCAGGGTGGCCGCGTCCAGGGCGTCCTGCAGCTGACGACGCTCCAGACTGGCGCGACCGATATCGACCATGCCCAACACCATGATCGACAGGGGAATGGCCAGAAAGACGAACTGAACCGCGGCCGCGCCGCGCTCGTCGCGAGCGGCCCCGCCCAGCCAGCGGCGCAATCGGGTCATAAGTCGGGCCAGCCCCGAATTTTGCCCCGTCATGTCAAGCTACTCCCGCGAAAGGCGGCAAGGCTAGGCAACCAGACCCGAACAATTAGGAAAGCAACATGGTTAAGCGCCCATGAACGGCGGGTGCGTCGACCGCCCGTCCCTACACCTGGCCTGGCGTCGCCGAGCGGGCTACCGCGCGATGTAGAGGCTGCGCAGCGAGTCGCCGATGTTCTGGAACGCCGTCAGCAGCTTGCCCGTGTCCGTCGCGTCGAAATAGTGCGAACTGTCGGTGGCGCAGGTGCTCAGGATGCTCTTGATGGTGGGGTCCGTGACGTTGAACGCCACCGTGAACACCTCGATGTTCTTGGCCTTGATGTTGGTGCAGAGCTCGGCCGTATAGGTGTTGGCCTGGACCGCCGGGCTGTCGGGATAGGGCGTGGGCGACACGTCATGCGCGCCGTTGCTGGCCCGCATCAGCTTGGAATTGGCCCCGTCGGTCATCAGCACCATGGCCTTTCGCGGGTTGCGGTTCTTGCCGCTCGGGTCGTAGGCCGCCGCGTCGGTCAGGGGCTGGGCCGAGGACAGCATGTTGAAGCCCCAGGCCAGACCGGCCGGAATATAGGTATCGCCCGAGGCCGACAGGGCGTTGATCGCCGACTTGACCGTCGCGGCGGTGCTGGTCAGCGGCGTGATCGTGGCGCTGCAGGTCAGGTTCAGGAACCCCGGATAGACCCGCGTCGCATCATCGTCCGTGACGTTCTTCGGATAGGGCGGCGAACCGACGCAGCCGTTGAACTTGTAGTTCGTGGTCGTGGTCTTGTCCTGCGTACAGGTCGTCACGGGCGTGATGGGGGTCGTGACGCAGTTGATCGAACGACTGCAAGTCGCCGTGTAAGGGACGCCATCGCTATAGCCCGTGCAGCTATAGTATTGGGTCTGGCACGTGGTCTTGGTCGAGACCGTGGTGCACTGGCCCTTGGTCGTGGAGGTGGTCGAATAGTCGGCTGGGACGCTGACCCAGCTCTGATAGCGGCTGGCGACGCCGACATTGACGTACTGAGCGAACGGCACCACGCCGATCTTGACGTTGGCGGTCCCCCCGGAGGTCAACTTGTCCACCAACGATGAGGCCGCGGTCTTGAGGGTGGCGAGCTTGGTGCCCGCCATCGACCCGGTGGTGTCCAGCACCATGACCAACTCGACCGGCGCCCCCTGAGCCCGCATCACCGTCGTCCTGGCCGTGACGGGAATGTCGGCACCGGACCACAGGTTGGAGATGATCGGCTTCAGAGTCGCCGTCGCCGTGCCGACCACCTGATTGTTGGCTCCCATGGTGAAGGTCACGTTGCTGGCGGTCAGACCAAGGTTCAGGCCCGCCACCTCGGACAGGAAGGCCGGGTCGCCGACCGCTTCGAGGTCGGCGGTGGTGGTCACCGTCGAGCGGGCCGCCAGCAGCGTCGCGGCGTCCAGGGCGTCCTGCATCTGCCGGCGCTGAAGGCTCAGGCGGCCGATATCCACCAGGCCGAAGATCAGGATGGCCAGCGGAATGGCCAGGAACGCGACCTGCACGGCGACGGCCCCGCGGCGGTCGTGCCACAGGCCTGCGATCAGGACGCCGAGGCGGCGTAGATGCGAACGGGCGATCGACATTCTCAACACCAAGGCGTGACCTTTCGTCGCAATCATGCCTGGCGAGAGTGAATAACCTGGAAATGGCCCCCGGAGACGCGTGGTAAGGCTTCGACTCCCGATCCGGGTGCGGCTAAACCCCGACCCATGCCGTTCACCGCCACCGTCCTGACCATGTTCCCCGAGGCCTTCCCCGGCCCGCTCGGCGTCTCGATGATCGGGACCGCGTGGAAGGAGCAGGACCTGTGGCGCCTGGAAACGCTGGACATTCGGGCCTTTTCCAAGGATAAGCGCGGCTTCCTCGACGACACCCCCGCGGGTGGCGGCGCGGGAGCCGTGCTCAAGGCGGACGTTATCGCCTCCGCGCTGGACAGCGTGGAGCGCGATGGACGGCCGCTTTTGTACATGAGCGCCCGGGGCAGGCCCCTGACCCAGGCGCGCGTTCGGGAGTGGTCCAAGGCGCCCGGTATCGTGGTGCTGTGCGGTCGCTTCGAAGGGGTGGATCAGCGGGTGCTCGACGCCCGGGGGTTCGAGGAGGTCTCGGTCGGAGACGCCGTGCTCGCCGGTGGCGAAGCGGCGGCGATGGTCGTGATCGAGGCGTGCGTTCGACTGGCCCCGGGGGTTCTGGGGAATATCGAGAGCACGCTGGAAGAAAGCTTCGAGGACGGTCTCCTCGAACATCCGCAGTACACCAGGCCGCGGACGTTCGAAGGGCTCGACATCCCCGAGGTGCTGCTGTCGGGCGATCACAAGAAGATCGACCAATGGCGCAAGCTTATGCGTGAAGAGACGACCCGCGAGCGGCGCCCGGATCTCTGGGAGGCCCACCTCGCCAATCAACAGGCAAAAGGCGACCCGAAAACGGGTAAGCCCAAGGAGACATGATCATGGCGATCAACATCATCGCTCAGCTCGAGCAAGAAGAATCGGCCCGTCTGCTGGCCGCCCGCGCGATCCCGGACTTCCGTCCCGGCGACACCCTGCGCGTCAACGTGAAGATCAAGGAAGGCGAGCGCGAGCGCGTTCAGGCCTACGAAGGCGTCTGCATCGCCCGTCAAGGCGCCGGCGTCCACGAGAGCTTCACGGTCCGTAAGATCTCGTTCGGCGAAGGCGTGGAGCGTCTGTTCCCGCTGCTGTCGCCGAGCATCGAAAGCATCGAAGTCAAGCGTCGCGGCGTCGTCCGTCGCGCCAAGCTGTACTACCTGCGCGACCGTCGCGGTAAGTCGGCCCGTATCGCCGAGCGCGCTGGCGGCCCGAAGGCCTCGGCTTCGTCGGAAGACTAAGTCTCCGATACTCGGAATGAACGAGGCCCCGGCGGAAACGCCGGGGCCTTTTTCTTTGCCGATTGGCGCGAAGGCGTGGGTGGAGCCGATCGACCGTCAGGCGCGGACCTGAACGCCAAGCTTCGTGCGATCGCACCTATCTTGACAAATCGTCGTTCCGTGACAAGCTCACATCACCCCCGACACCGTCGGGCTTCCAGACCGTCTTCTTTCTAGCGGACGGCCCTCTTCGGGAAGGCGACATCGGCCCCCGAAGGCTAAAAATGATGCTAGGGCGCGCCGACATGTCGAAAGACCGGCGCGCCCTTTGTCTATCTTCAAAATCAGAGGCAACCTCGTCCGGCGGCTCCGCGGATGCGCCGCTGTTCGGAGAACAATCTTATGAGCTCGTCCTTGGAGACTCGCCTCGCGGCCTGCGAGCGCGCCAATAGCCGCCTTCGTAGGATCGTCTTGGCCCAGTTTCTGGTCTGGCCGGTGGGGGCTCTTGTTCTGGCTGGCGTGGCGCTCGCCGATCGCTCGCCCGCGCCGGTGGCGTCCATCAAGGCGCGTGAAATCGCCATCGTCGACGGCAAAGGCGTGGTGCGAGCGCGCCTAAGCGGCGACTTGCCGGACGGCGTCATGGCGAACGGCCACGTGGCAAAGCGGGGCAGCAAGGCGGCCGGCCTGATACTTTACGACGAGCAGGGCATTGAACGCGGAGGCTACGTAACCCAAGACACCGGCAGCAACGTCATGCTGACCCTCGACTCCAAGTACCGACAGGCGGCTCTGTTCGTCGCGGGCCCAGACCAAGAACAAGCTAGCGCGCTAAGGCTGTGGTCAACCGCCAGCGGGATCGAGTTGCGATCGGACGACATGGGATCGCGCATGAGCGTCAATGACCGTTCAGGCGTAATACTCCAGCAGCCAGTCATCTCCACCATTTCGGCGGAGGCCTGCGGCGAGTACCGGGCGCTGGCCGTCCAATACCCCAAGGAACGCATCTGCCAGTCGCGCTTCACCGAAGCCGCCTGCACCGCCTGCCTGACGCATTGAGGCAAGAAACATGCGCTACCCTGACCTTCTCTACCGCTATAGAGGCACGAACGACCGCTAGACCGCGATCGACAAAGCATTTTCAGCGCTTCCTCGCTTTACGCGCCCCGTCGGAAAGCCTAGATGCGACGCGCCATGACCCGCACAGCCAAAACCCTTTACGACAAGATCTGGGACGCCCACGTCGTCAACGAAACCGACGGCGAGGCGATCCTCTATATCGACCTGCACCTGATCCACGAGGTGACCACGCCGCAGGCCTTCGCCGGCCTTCGCGCGGCCGGCCGCAAGGTGCGTCGTCCCGACCGCACGCTGGCCGTGGCGGACCACAATATCCCGACCGAGGGCCAGGCCCTGGGCGTGGACGCCGTGAAGGACGAGGAGGCGCGCCTCCAGCTCAAGACGCTGGCCCGCAACGTGGCGGACAACGGCATCGAATTCTTCCCGATGGGCGACATCCGCAACGGCATCGTCCATGTGGTCGGCCCCGAGCAGGGCCGCACCCAGCCGGGCATGACCATCGTCTGCGGCGACAGCCACACCTCGACCCACGGCGCCTTCGGAGCCCTGGCCCACGGCATCGGCACGTCCGAGGTCGAGCACGTGCTGGCCACCCAGACCCTGCGCCAGAAGAAGGCCAAGAACATGCTGGTCCGCGTCGACGGCCAGCTGGCCCCCGGCGTCACCGGCAAGGACATCGCTCTCGCCGTCATCGGCGAGATCGGCACCGCCGGCGGCACCGGCTATGTCATCGAGTTCGCCGGCGAGGCCGTGCGGAGCCTGTCCATGGAGGGCCGGATGACCCTCTGCAACTTGACCATCGAGGGCGGCGCCAAGGCCGGCCTGATCGCGCCGGACGAGAAGACCTTCGCCTACATCCAGGGCAAGCCCTCGTCTCCCAAGGGGGCGGCCTGGGACATGGCCCTGTCGCACTGGAAGACCTTCTTCA
The DNA here is from genome assembly GCF_000372645.1 of Caulobacter vibrioides OR37. Classification (GTDB taxonomy): domain Bacteria; phylum Pseudomonadota; class Alphaproteobacteria; order Caulobacterales; family Caulobacteraceae; genus Caulobacter; species Caulobacter vibrioides_E. Next base: position 185,626 of record NZ_APMP01000002.1, read on the forward strand.
CCGACGAAGACGCCGTCTTCGACCGCACCGTCGTGATCGACGGCGCGGCCCTGGTTCCGATGGTCACCTGGGGCACTTCCCCCGAGGACGTCATCCCGGTCACCGGCAATGTCCCCGATCCGGAAAGCTTCGCGACGCCCGACAAGCGCGCCGCCGCTCACCGCGCTCTGGACTATATGGGCCTGACCGCCGGGCAGCCGATCTCAGAAGCCAAGATCGACCGCGTCTTCATCGGCTCGTGCACCAACAGCCGCATCGAGGACATGCGGGCCGCCGCCGCCGTGGTTCAGGAAGCCTTCCTGCACGGCCGCCTGGTCGCGCCGCACGTCAAGGCGATGGTCGTGCCGGGCTCGGGCCTCGTGAAGGAACAGGCCGAGGCGGAAGGACTGGACGCCATCTTCAAGGCGGCCGGCTTCGACTGGCGCGAGCCTGGCTGCTCGATGTGCCTGGCCATGAACCCCGACAAGCTGGCCCCGGGCGAGCGCTGCGCCTCGACCAGCAACCGCAATTTCGAAGGCCGCCAGGGCCGCGCCGGCCGCACGCACCTGGTCTCGCCAGCCATGGCGGCGGCGGCGGCGATCGCCGGCCACCTGACCGACGTGCGGACCTTCCTGCAGGAGAGCGCCCAATGAAGGCCTTCACCCGCCTCGACGGCCGCGCGGCTCCGCTGGAGCTCGCCAATATCGACACCGACCAGATCATCCCCAAGCAGTTCCTCAAGACCGTGGAACGCGAGGGCCTGGCCAAGGGTCTGTTCTACGACTTCCGGTTCGATGGCGACGGCAATGAAATCAGCGACTTCGTGCTGAACAAGCCGGAGTACAAAGGCGCTTCCGTGCTGATCGCCGGCGACAATTTCGGCTGCGGCAGCTCGCGCGAGCACGCGCCCTGGGCGCTGATGGACTTTGGGATCATGTGCGTGATCTCGACCAGCTTCGCCGACATCTTCTTCAACAACTGCTTCAACAACGGCCTGCTGCCGGTGATCGTGAAGCCGGAGGAGCTGGCGGCCCTGATGGACGAGGCCAAGGGCGGCAACCACATGGTCAGCGTCGACCTCGAGGCCCAGACCGTGGTCTCGCCGTCGGGCAAAACCTTCGCCTTCCAGATCGATCCGGTCCGCAAGGAGAAGATGCTCAAGGGCCTCGACGCCATCGGCGAGACCCTGCAGCACGGCGGCGACATCGACGTCTTCGAGAGCAAGCGCGCGATCAGCCAGCCCTGGCTGGAAGTTTGATGTCCTCTTCCCTCCCCTCGATGGGGAGGGGCAGGGGTGGGGTGGCGCGGCGGTTCGGCCGCGCTAGACCCCGACAGGCTGTCACCCCCATCCCGACCCTTCCCCCATCAAAAGGGGAAGGGGGAGACCGCTAGATGACCCTCATCCTCGCCGGCACGATCCGCATCGCCCCCGAACGCCTGGCCGACCTGCGCCCCCATCTGCGCGCCCAGGTCGAGAACACCCGCGCCGAACCGGGCTGCCTGGACTACGCCCTGACCGAGGACCCGCTGGATCCCGGCTTGATCCGGGTCTACGAGCACTTCGAGAGCGAGGCCGCGCTGGAGCACCACCGCGCCACCCCGCACATGGCCGCCTGGCGCGCCGCCTGCGCCGAGCTGGGCGTACACGGCCGCGACCTGCAATCGTTCGATATTTCCGCCTATCGCAAGATCTAGAGAGAGCTCCTCATGTCCACCCTGCTGCTCCTGCCCGGCGACGGCATCGGCCCGGAAGTCTGCGCCGAGGTGCGCCGCGTGGCCGCCGCCCTCACCCCGGACCTGAAGGTCGAGGAAGCGCCCTATGGCGGCATGAGCTATGACGCGCACGGCACGCCGCTGCTGGACGAGGTGCGCGATCAGGCCATCGCCAGCGACGCGGTGCTGATGGGCGCCGTCGGCGGTCCGAAATGGGCGGACGCGCCGCGCCATCTGCGCCCGGAAGCGGGCCTCCTGAACCTGCGTAAGGCCATGGACGTCTATGCCAATCTGCGTCCGGCCTATTGCTTCGAGGCCCTGGCCGGCGCGTCCAGCCTGAAGCCGGAGCTGGTCTCGGGCCTGGACATCATGTTCGTCCGAGAACTGGTGGGCGGCGTCTATTTCGGCCAGCCGCGCGGCATCGAGGACCTGCCGGACGGCCAGAAGAAGGGCTTCGACACCGCCGTCTACACGACCAGCGAAATCGAGCGCGTGGGTCGCGTGGCCTTCGAACTGGCGCGCGGCCGGACCAACAAGGTCCACTCGGCCGAGAAGTCGAACGTCATGGAGTCGGGCCTGCTGTGGAAGCAGGTGATCACCGACCTGCACGCCCGCGAATATCCGGACGTTCAGCTGGAGCACATCCTGGCCGACAACTGCGCCATGCAGCTGGTCCGCGCGCCCAAGCAGTTCGACGTGATCGTCACCGACAACCTGTTCGGCGACATCCTCTCGGACGCCGCCGCCATGCTGACCGGCTCGCTGGGGATGCTGCCCTCGGCCGCGCTCGGCGCCAAGGGCAAGCCGGGTCTTTACGAGCCCATCCACGGCTCGGCCCCCGACATCGCCGGCAAGGGCCTGGCCAATCCGCTGGCCGCCATCCTGTCGTTCGAGATGGCCCTGCGCTGGTCGCTGAACCAGGTCGAGGCCGCCGACGCCCTGCTGGCGGCCGTCAAGGCGGCGCTCGACAGCGGCGCGCGCACCCGAGACCTGGGCGGCTCGCTGACCACCGCCCAGATGGGCGACGCGGTGCTGGCGGCGCTGTAGGCCCCTTCCCTAACAAGCGTTTCAGGCTCTAGGCTCCTCCCAACGACAAGACGGGAGGAGCCCATGATCGCGGGCCTGATGCAGACGACGCCGCTGCTGATCAGCGGGATCTTGACCTACGCCGCCCAGGCGCATGGGTCGCGCGAGATCGTCTCCCGCCAGATCGACGCGCCGCTGTGGCGCTATGACTATGCAAGCCTGGCGCGCCGCTCGGCGCAAGCGGCCCACGCCTTGAAGCGGCTGGGGGTCAGATCCGGCGACCGGGTCACGTCCCTGGCCTGGAACACCCACCGGCATCTCGAGCTGTTCTACGCCGTCCCCGGGATCGGCGCGGTGCTGCACACCGCCAATCCGCGCCTGTTCGACGACCAGATCATCTATACGATCAACCACGCCGAAAGCGCGATCCTGGTCTTCGAGCGCAACTTCCTGGCCCTGGTCGAGCGCATCGCGCCCAAGCTGACCACGGTGAAGACCTTCGTGATGCTGTCCGACCCGGAGCGGACGGAACGCGGCGCGATCGGCGCGGTCTCCTACGAGTCGCTGATCGCAGACGAGCTGGAGGCCTATCCCTGGCCGTCGCTGGACGAGAACGCCGGCGCGTTCCTCTGCTACACCTCGGGCACGACGGGCGACCCGAAGGGGGTGCTTTATTCGCATCGCGCCGTGGTGCTGCACGCCATGGCCGGCGGCCTGAACAGCGCCTTCGGCTTCACGGCCTTCGACGTTGTGATGCCGTGCTCCAGCCTCTACCACGCCACCGCCTGGGGCCTGCCGTTCACCGCCCCGATCTGCGGCGCCAAGCTGGTCCTGCCCGCCGACAAGATGGACGGCGCCTCCCTGCACGAGCTGATCCAAGGCGAGGGCGTCACCTTCACCGGCGGAGTGCCCACCATCTGGACGCTTTATCTGGACTGGCTGGAAAAGAACGACCAGCGGCCGGAGAGCTTGAAGCGGGTCGTGATCGGCGGCAGCGCCGTGCCGCGCGCCATGGCCGAGACCTTCAAGCAACACTACGACGTTCAGACCCTGCAGATCTGGGGCATGACCGAGACCTGTCCGCTCGGCGTGGTCTCCACCCCCACCCCGGCCCTCGCGAGCCTAGGCGAGGCGGCGATGGACGAGGCGCTCTGGACCCGCCAGGGCCGCCTGCAGTTCGGCGTCGAGCTGAAGGTCGAGACCGAGGACGGCGCCGAGGCCCCTCGCGATGGCCACACCTCCGGCGCCTTGCTGGTGCGCGGTCCGTGGGTGGTCAGGCGCTATTTCCGCAAGGACGTCGACGCCGCCCGACCCGACGGCTGGTTCGACACCGGCGACATCGCCACGCTGGACGAGCACGGCTTCATGCGCATCACCGACCGCCAGAAGGACGTGATCAAATCCGGCGGCGAGTGGATCAGCTCGATCGACCTGGAGAACGTCGCCGCCGGCTGCCCGGGCGTGAAGATCGCCGCCGTGGTCGGGGTCCCCCATCCCAAGTGGGAGGAACGGCCGCTGCTGGTCATCGAGGCTCACGAGGGCGCGGAGGTCCACAAGGCGATCGTGCTCGACTATCTGGCGCCGCGCATCGTCAAGTGGTGGACGCCCGACGACGTAGTCTTCGCCCGGGTGCCGCTGACCGCCACCGGCAAGATCGACAAGAAGGTCTTGCGCGAAGCCTGGAAAGGGCATCTGACAGGGGCATAGGCCCTCGCCGACGCCTGGGCCTCAGGCCCTCGCGCGCCCGAACAACCGCGTCGACAGCCAGCGCCGGACCGGCTCGTCATAGAGCTTGAGGCTGGCATAGGCGATCGTCACGGCGGCGGCCAGCACGCCGGCGCCGACCAAGGCGCCCCTGGCTGCGTCGGGTTTCCCGTCCACCACCCAGCCGGTGTAGATATAGATCAGCGGATAGTGGGTGATGTAGAGCGGGTAGGACAGCTCGCCGAAAAAGCGGGCGACGCGGACCGACGGGCCGTCCGCGCGCTGCTCCCCCGCGCCGATGGCCACGATCAGCGGGAACAGCCCGATGATGCAGGCGGCCTCGTAGAGACCATTGATCCAGCGCTGGTCGCCGACGCCGAAGCGCGGCGCGGCCAAGGCCGCGACCAGCAGCAGGCTGGCGATGGCGAAACCGCCGCGCAGGCGGATCCGTCCGCCCAGCCGCATCAGCAGGACGCCCGCGAAGAACGGAAACATCACGCGCGTGAGGCCAACCCGCACGCCCTCGGCGTCCAGCGCCCAGCCGCCGATGACGTCGCCGCGCGGGCCCGCGACCAGCATCCAAATCAGCGCCGCGCCCGACCCGGCCACCACGACGCCCATCGCCCGGTTCGACAGCTTTCGAAGGCCTACGGCGTAAAGGATGTTGGCGATATATTCGTAGAACAGCGACCACTGCGGGCCGTTCAGCGGATAGATTTCCTGCCAGCCTCTGATCTCGGCGGCCGGCGTCATGGGGATCATCAGAAAGCCCAGCGCCAGCACGCCCAGGACCTGCCAAGCCGTGACGCTGGCCAGCTTCGGGAACAGCGACGAATGCTGAAAGCCCAGCAGGGCCGCGCCCAACAGGCCACCGACCAGGATCATCGGCTGCAGACGCGTCAGGCGGCGCTTGTAGAACGCCCAGGCGCTCATGCCGCGCCAGCGGTCGTCATAGGCGTAGGCGATCACGAAGCCCGACAGCAGGAAGAAGAAGTCCACGGCCATGTAGCCGTGGTTGATGATCTGGCGTTCCGGATCTCCGCCACTCCAGGCCTCGAACAGGTGGAAGACCACCACCATCACGGACGCCACGCCGCGCAGACCGTCCAGAACGACATAGTGCCCTTTGGCGGACCGGGCGGCGTCGGGCGGCACGACGGTCTAGATCACCGGCAGGGCGCGGGGCTTCCGGTCCTCGCCGATCGCCACGAAGGTGAAGACGCCCTCGGTCACCTTGTGGGCCTGCTCGGCGTCGCGACGGCGGCGCCAGGCCTCGACCTGCACCTTCAGCGAGGTTCGGCCGGTATGGATCACCTTGGCGAACAGGCTGACCTCGTCGCCGACGAACACCGGGCTGATGAAGGTCATGCCGTCGACGGCGATGGTGGCGCAGCGGCCGGCCGCGCGGTGAAAGGCGATCGAGGCGGCCGCCAAGTCCATCTGCGACAGTAGCCAACCGCCGAAGATGTCGCCTTCGGGGTTGGTGTCCGACGGCATGGCGATGGCGCGCAGAACCGGCGCCTCGTGCGGCCACTCGGCCCTTTCCCAGGCCTTGGCCAGGGTCTCGGCGCGCTTGCCGGCGGGAACGGTGTCGGTCAAGGCCTCGGACACGCGCTTAGTGGCCGGCGGCGCCTTCATAGACGCCCGGGGCGAGAACTTCGTTCTCGTCGCCCACGCCGGTGGCGGCCACGAAGCGGCGGTCGCAATAGGGGCAGTCGACGAAGCCGGCCGCGCCCATCTCCAGCCACACGCGGGGATGGCCCAACGCGCCGCCGACGCCATCGCAGGCGATGCGGTGCGAGTGAACCGCGATCGTCTCGGGCGCGGGGCCGGCGATCGTGGTCGGGTCCATGTCGGTCGGCGCGGTGGCGGGGGTCTTGGCCATTTTCGGCGAGTCCTCGAGGAATTCCGAGCGCGGTCTTGGCGCGACCGCGAACGAGGCATACCTATGCGACGCCGGAAGGCGCCGTCAATTGACGCGCGCCTCATCGGGCGCTTCTCCGCCCTACTCTGCCCCTGTCTGGACGATCCATGGACCTGCCCGCCTACGCCATCGAAGCCGAAGGCCTGTACAAGACCTACGCGGCGACCAAGACCTCGCCCGAGAAGCGCGCCCTGAACGGCATCGACCTGAAGATTCCCCGCGGCTCGATCTTCGGCCTGCTGGGGCCCAATGGCGCGGGCAAGTCGACCTTCATCAACATCCTGGCCGGTCTGGTGCGAAAGAGTTCGGGCACGGTGAAGATCTGGGGCCGCGACATCGATCAGCGTCCGCGCGACGCCCGCGCCGCCATCGGCGTCGTGCCCCAGGAACTGGCCGCGGACGTCTTCTTCACGCCGCGCGAGTCGCTGGAGGTGCAGGCGGGCTTCTACGGCGTGCCCAAGAACGAGCGCCGCACCGACGAGCTGCTGAACGCCCTGGGCCTGGGCGACAAGGCCAACGCCTATGTCCGCCAGCTGTCGGGCGGCATGAAGCGGCGCTTGATGGTGGCCAAGGCGATGGTCCACCAGCCGCCGGTTCTGATCCTGGACGAGCCCACCGCCGGCGTCGACGTCGAGCTGCGCCGTCAGCTCTGGCACTACGTCACCGGGTTGAACGACCTTGGCGTCACCATCGTGCTGACCACCCACTACCTGGAGGAAGCCCAGGAACTTTGCGACGAGATCGCCATCGTCAACCGCGGCGAGGTGGTGGCCTGCGAGCCGACCGAGACTCTGCTCAAGCGCATGGACAGCCGCAACGTCGTCGTCACGCCCGAGGAGCCGATGGCCGTCGCGCCCGTCTTGGCCGGCTTCGACACCAAGCCCCGCAACGGCGGCGCCTTCCAGGTCAGCTACCGCACCGGCCAGTCCAGCGTCGAGCAGGTGCTGGCCGCCGTCCGGGCGGCCGGCGTGAAGATCAAGGACATCGCCACCGAGGACCCGGATCTGGAAGACGTCTTCCTGGCCCTGACCTATGGCGACCCGAACGCGGCCGATCCGACCAAGGACTGATCACGCCGCGCGCCGTCGCGCCTCCGCTGCGAAGACCGCTTGCCAGCGTCCGTCCGCCGCGCCAGCTTCGCCGCGCGTTCGGCGGTGGCGGGAATTGGCGCGATGCGTTTTCTGGGATGGATCTTGGCGGCCTGCTTGGGCCTCGCGCCCATCGCGCGCGCAGAGGCCGTCAGGCCTCTCCCGGTCAAGGTCGTCGTCCTGACCACCTTCGAAATCGGCGCCGACACCGGCGACCAGCCCGGCGAGTTCCAGCTGTGGGTCGAGGGTCTGCCTCTCACCGAAACCCTCGATGTCACGGGGCTGCGCCATCCCGCGCGCTGGTCGGCCAAGGACGGCGTACTGGGCGTGGTCACCGACATGCGCGCCCGTCCGCGCGAAAGCCTGGCCGCTCTGATCCAGTCGGGTCGTTTCGACTTTTCCAAGACCTACTGGATCGTGGCGGGCATCGCCGGCGTCGACCCCAAGGCCGCCTCGATCGGCAGCGCCGCCTGGGCGCGCTATGTCGTCGACGCCGATCCGATCTACGAGGTCGACGATCGCGAGATCCCATCCGACTGGCCCTATGGCCTGTATGCGCTGGAGACCGACCGGCCGAACGTCAAGGGCTCGGCCGCCGGCTCCTCGGGCATGGTCTGGAAGCTGAATCCCGAGCTCGTGGACTGGGCCTATGGCCTGACCGCCGGAACCGCCCTGCCCGACACCGCGCGCCTTGGCGCGTTGCGCGCGCCCTACGCCGCCGACCCCGCCGCCGTGAAGCCGCCCTTCGTGCTGAAGGGCGACGTCGTCGGGACCACCCGCTTCTGGCACGGCGAGAAGCGCACCCGCTGGGCCGAGGACTGGGTCAAGCTCTGGACCGACGGCGCGGGGACCTTCGCGATGACCGACTGCGAGGATCAGGGCGTCCTCGACGTGCTGGACCTCTACGCCAAGGCGGGCAAGGTCGACTTCAGCCGGGTTCTGGTGCTGCGCACGGCCAGCAACTATTCGCGCCCGCCGATCGGCCAGCCCGCCTTTCCGCGCGCCTTCCACGGCGAGGGCGCGATGGCCGCGTTCGACTCGGCCTATCGTGTGGGCTCGGTCGTGGTCCGCGAGCTGTCGGAACACTGGGATCGCTATGGGGCGCGGACGCCCAAGGCCAAGACGTCGGGGAACTAGGGCGAGATGATCGAGAAGACCTTCAAGCTTTCGGCCCAGGGAACCTCCGTGCGCACCGAGGTCCTGGCCGGCTTCACCACTTTCCTGACCATGGCCTATATCGTCATCGTCAACCCGACGATCCTGGGCCAGGCCGGGATGCCGGTGGCGGCGGTCGCGGCGGCCACCTGCCTGGCGGCGGGTTTCGGCAGCATCCTGATGGGGCTGATCGCCAACTATCCGATCGCCCTGGCGCCCGGCATGGGCCTCAACGCCTATTTCACCTTCACCGTCGTCAGGGGCATGGGCGTGCCTTGGGAGACCGCCCTGGGCTGCGTCTTCCTGTCGGGCGTGGCCTTCCTGATCCTGACCGTGGCGGGGATCCGCCAGCTGATCGTCGGCGCGATCCCTCGGCCGCTGTTCTCGGCCGTCGCCGCGGGGGTGGGCCTGTTCATCGCCTTCATCGGCCTGAAAGAGGCCGGCATCATCGTCGCCGACCCCGCCACCACCGTGGCCCTGGGCGACCTGACCCAGCCGAGCGCGTCCCTGGCCTTGCTGGGCCTGGTGGTCATGGGCGGCCTGATGGTCTGGCGGGTGAAGGGCGCGATCCTGATCGGCATCCTGGTCGCCGCGGCCGCCGGCTGGTCCATGGGCCTGGCCAAGGTCGTTCCCGGCGACCACGGCCTTTCGGCCCTGACCGCCACCGCCTTCAAGCTGGACGTCCCCGCCGCGCTCAGCCTCGGCGGCGCCAAGGGCCACGGCGGCGGCGCGGCGATGGCCATGACCCTGGCCGAGATCGTCTTCGTCTTCCTGTTCGTCGACCTGTTCGACAATGTCGGCACCCTGGTCGCGGTGACCAAGAAGGCCGGCTTGGTCCAGCCCGACGGGACGATCCCGCGCCTCAACCGCATCCTGACCGCCGACAGCATCGCCACGATCGGCGGTTCGCTGGTCGGCACCTCCACCGTCGTGAGCTATATCGAGAGCGCCTCGGGCGTCGCCGCCGGCGGCCGCACGGGCCTGACCTCGGTCGTGGTCGGCCTGCTGTTCCTGGCCACCCTGTTCTTCGCGCCCTGGGTCCAGGCCATTCCCGCCGCCGCCACGGCGCCGGCGCTGATCATCGTCGGCTCGCTGATGGTCGGCGCCCTGGCCGATATCGACTGGGAGGATCCGGCCGTCGCCATCCCCGCCTTCCTGACGGCGATCACCATCCCGCTGACCTTCTCGATCGCCAATGGCCTGGCCTTCGGCATCACCGCCTATGCGGGCCTGACCCTGCTGCGCGGCCGCGCCCAGCCGAAGGATTGGCTGCTGTTCGTGCTGGCCGCCCTGTTCGTCGCTCGCTTCATCTACATGGGCAAGGCGTGAAGCCGTTTGCGCAACAGCCGCCTTTCGGCTAAGACCCGCTTCCCGCTCCGGTCTCGAACCAGAGCGGCAGGCACCCGTAGCTCAGCTGGATAGAGCGTTGCCCTCCGAAGGCAAAGGTCACACGTTCGAATCGTGTCGGGTGCGCCATTTCGGTTTAGAACCGCGAACTTCCTTAAGAACCGAGTGATGCCCCCCCGAGGCGGCCAACGTTCTGAGACGTTCGGTCCTTCCCCCATGATCTTGATCTCCGTCGTCGAGAGCGCCTCGACGCTGAGCGACCGCGCGCACCTGGCCGCGGCGATACTTCCCTTCGGGGTCGCGTAGGGCATCACGCGTGGCGCTGGCCATGCCCCCCCAAGCTGTCTCATTGGCGCTGGCGGCGGACGCCCCGTCGATCATATCGCGCGCAGCCTGGCGGGAGCCTCTAGGCTAAGGGCTCATAGTCAGAATAGGACGGTGGCGGCGAGGGCTATGGCGGAGAGGAAGACGGTCGAGCGGCGGTCGTCCTGGGTGGCGACGCGTCGCCGGTCCTTCGGCCCGCCGAACATGATCTGGATGCGATTGCGCCGGATGCGCGGGGTGATCCCTACGCCCGCCGCTGGCATTTCCCGAAGGGCCCTGTGCAACGGAATGGATCAACCCGCGCGCAGGTTCATGGACGAGCCCGCCGATTAAGATGGCATCCGCCCAAAAGCCGCCGCAGCCGCCTTGGTCAAACTTGACTCCCCAAGCCAGCAAATCGCGAAATCGGGTCGCGTGTCGTCTTTCGAAACGCGCTATGGGGTCTGCGCCTTCATGGACGCTCGTTGGCTGGAAGATTTTCTCACCGTCGCGGAAACCGGCAATTTCACGCGCGCGGCGCAATTGCGCAATGTCTCGCAGGCCGCCTTCAGTCGCCGGATCAAGACGCTGGAATCGTGGCTGCGCACGCAGCTCATCGATCGCACCACCACGCCCATTCGGCTGACCCGCGACGGCCAGCGGTTTCGCGAACGCGCCGTGGAGATCATGCGGCAGATCAACGAGGCGCGGCTGAGCATCGGCGAGACCGGGACGGTCCGCCGGAAGCCGGTGCGGGCGGCGCTGGTCTACTCCCTGGCCTCGGGGGCCCTCCCCCAGTGGTGGAACGACTGGGCGGCCGAGGCGGGCGACGATGTCCTCTATAGCGTGATCAGCGGCAACGCCTCCGACTGCCTGGCGGCCTTGATGACCGGCAACGCGGATCTGGTCGTGTGCCATCAGCCCGACACGCCGGGCATGTGTCCGCCGGCCGAGCTTTACGAGCAGCTCGTGATTGGCCAGGACATCCTGGCGCCCTATGCGGCGCCCGCGCTCGCGGGTCCGGGCCTTTTCTCGGGCCAGCGGGGCGAGCCCGCGCCGCTGCTGATGTATGCGCGGCCTTCATCGTTCGCGCGCGCCGTCGAGACCATCATCGCCAACGCGCCGCACCGGATGCCCGGCCGCGTTGTCTTCAAGGCCGAGACTTCGGCGGTGCTTCGCGCCATGGCGGTGGCCGGCCACGGCGTGGCGTGGCTGCCCGAATGCGTGGCGCGCGAAGCGCCGCCAGGCGCCCTGAGGCGCCTGGACGCCGGCGAGTGGAGCGCCCGGCTCGACATTGTCGCCTACCGTGATCGCCAGGCCCGGATTCCGTTGCTCGATCGCCTGTGGAGCCAATCGCGGTCTGGTCGGGAAAACCGAGCGCCCGCGATGGCGGTCGCGGGATCCAGGGCGTTCTGAAGCATGGAAACCGAAGCCCAACGCGACCTTGTCGGCGCCATGGACATGCGTTGGCTGGAAGACTTTCTGGCGGTCGCCGACACCCGAAACTTCACCCGCGCCGCGCGCCTGCGCAACATCTCCCAAGCCGCGTTCAGCCGGCGCATTCGGGGCTTGGAATGGTGGCTGGGGGTGTCGCTGATCGATCGCGCATCCTGCCCATTGCGCTTGACTCCCGATGGCGAGAATTTCCGCCAGCGCGCCGCCGCGATCGTTCAGCAGATCACGGACGCCCAGTCGAACGACCCGACAAGCGGGCCGCGGCGCGAACTGAGCCTGGCTCTTCCTCACTCCCTCGCCACCGGGCGCCTGCCGGCTTGGTGGGGCGCCTGGCAACGCGCGGTGGGCCCGGACGTCGCTTGGAACATCGTGAGCGGCGACGTCAACGACATCGTCGCGGCCTTGATGACCGCCGACATTGACATCCTTATCGCCTACCAGTCGGCGATTGTCGGCGTGACCCTGCCCGAGGACCAGTACGAGCGCGTCGAGATCGGGGAGGAAGTCCTGGCTCCCTACGCCGCGCCCTGGGTCGCCGAACGGCTGGAGCGGTCAGGCCGCGCGGTCCCGCTGCTGGCCTACACGCCCACCTCCACCTTCGCCCGGGTCGTCGAGGCTCTTCTGGACGCCGCCCCGACCCGCCCACGCGGCCCGGTGATCTTCGAGGCGGAGTCCACCGCCGTGTTGCGCGCCATGGCCATGGCCGGCCATGGCGTGGCCTGGCTGCCGATCGGCGTCGCCAACGAGGCCCCGCGCGGCGCGCTGCGTCGGGTCGAGATCGAAGGCTGGAGCGCGGATCTCAAGATCATCGCCCATCGCGACCGCCGGTCGACATCGACGGCGGTGGCCGAACTTTGGTCGCTGCTATCGCCAGGAGGGCGGGGCGCGCCGGCCGCGCGCGTCGGGGGCGCGGCTCTTCGATGCCTGCCCGCCGCCAACGAGCCCACCCGCTGGAAACACCTCAGCTGATGACGCGCCCGTCAGACCGCTTTCAGAGACGGCGCATAGTCGAAGATGAAGTGAATGCGGGCGGCGTCGCCGCGGTTGGCGACGCTATGCGCCATCAGATTGTTCAGCTCGAACGCATATTGAGCCCTGGGCGGGATGCGCTCGGAGCCAACAATGAACTCGACATCCGGATTGGTCACGAGCGGCACGTGGATGCGATGGGCCGCGGCGAACGACGGATGGCCGTCGGTATGGCGGGCGATGCGGCAGCCCGCCGGCAGGCGCGCCATCATGGCTCGCAGCACCGTGCCGCCCGGCGGGTAGCGCTTGGCGATCACGCGGTCCATCAGATCCTGGGCCTCCTCGGCCAGGAGATCCCAGCCGGCGGCGCGAAAGATCCGAACGTCGGGCCAGCCTTCGCAGAAGGTCAGGATGATGGACTGGGTCTGGGCGTGGACATCGTAGTCGTTCTGGCGGCGCGCGTCGGCCAGCCAAGCGGCCTCGCCCAGCGCCAACACCTTGCGCGTCAAGGCCGAGCAATCGAACCTGCCCAATGGAACGGTCGGTTCGCTCGCGATCATCGCCACGCCCCACGCATTTTCAACCTCGTTCGTGACCTTCGCCGTGAACCCTGAGACCGCAACCTACTCGCCCTCGGAGATCGATCGCCAGGTCGAGCAGGCCTTTGATCGACACAAGCGCGGCGATCTCGCCCACGCCGCCAGCGTATATCGCGCGGTGCTGGCCAGAACGCCGGATCATGCGCGAGCCCTTCATTATATGGGCCTGATCGCCCAGCAAACGGGCAACTCGCGCCAAGCCGTGGAGCTTCTGGAACGCGCGATCGCGAGCGACCCCACCGATCCGCGCGCCTACAACCATCTGGGCCAGATCCATGCGCGGCTTAACGACAAGCGCGCGGCCGCCGAGCTTTTCGAACGGGCCCTGGCCATCGCCCCCGACCACGCCGACACGCTCAACAACCTGGCTAATGTCACGCTGACGCGGGACCTTCAGCAGGCGATCACCCTCTATCGCCGGGCGCTCGAGCTACGCCCAGACTCGGCCGCGGCGGCCTATAATCTCGCCCAGGCCCTGAATGAGGATCACGCCTTCGACGAGGCCGTCGCCCTGTTCCGCCGGGCCATCGCCCTGGATCCGGCGCACGTCCCGGCCCGCCACAATCTGGCTCTGCTGCTCGAGCAGCGCGGCCAGTTCGCCGAGGCCATCGAGCAATACCTGACCGTGCGGCGCCTAGACCCGCGCCACGCCCCCTCCCTGGCCAATGTGCTGGGCGTGCGCGACTACGTTCCCGACGCGACCATGGTGCGCCAGGCCGAGGACCTGTTGAAGACGCCAGGCGGGCGCGACGAGGATCGCATCAAGCTGCACCGCGGCCTGGGCAAGCACTACGAGCGATCCGGCGACCACGAACGGGCCTTCCACCACTTCAGCGGCGCCAAGGCGACCTTCTCGCGCACGCGCCCAGCCTTCGACCTCGACGCCGTGGTTCATCAGATGGCCCGCCTCAAGGCCGCCTTCACCGCGGCGACCTTTTCCGAAGCCGCGCCGCTCAGCGACTCCGAAAGGCCGGTGTTCATCGTCGGCCTGCCGCGCTCGGGCACGACCCTGACCGAGCAGATCCTGGCCAGCCATCCCCAGGTGTTCGGGGCCGGCGAGCTGCCTGACATTCCACGTCTGGTGAAGATGCTGGCGCCCGACTATCCCGAGGATCTCACCGACCTGGACGGCTTGGCCGAACTCGCCGGCGACTATCTGGCCGAACTCGACCGACTGGCGGGTCCCGCGCCATCGCGCGTGACGGACAAGATGCCGCTGAACTCGCTGCATCTGGGGCTAATCGCCAAGCTCTTTCCCAGGGCGCGCATCATCCACTGCCGCCGAGACCCGCGAGACGTGGCCCTGTCGTGCTTTGTCGAACTGTTCGAGCTCGACCATGACTTCACCACCCGGTTCGACGATTTCGGCCGGTATTTCCTGGAGCACGAGCGGCTGATGGATCATTGGCGGGCGGTGCTGCCCACGCCGATCCACGAGTTGCGCTACGAGGCGCTGGTCGCCGATCCCGAGCCGGTCATCCGCGACCTGCTGAGCTATTGCGGCCTCGACTGGGACCCGGCTTGCCTGGCGTTTCAGGAAACCGAACGCACAGTCCAGACCCCCAGCCGCTGGCAGGTGCGCCAGCCGCTCTACCAGACCTCGATCGGCCGCTGGCGGCGCTACGAGCGCCATATGACGCCGCTGCTTGAGCTGTTGGCGAGCGAGGACCGAGACCCGCCCGCCCCGGCCTCGCGCGAACCCGCGCGCGCGGCGGGCTCGAAGACGCCCTCGGCCCTGGAGCGACCGCTGTTCATCGTCGCCGCGCCCCGTTCGGGCAGCACGCTGCTGTTCGAGACCCTGGCCAAGAGCCAAGGCCTGTGCACGGTGGGCGGCGAAGCGCACTGGCTGGTCGAGAGCTTGCCAAGCCTGCGTCCCGGCGCGCCGGACGTCACGTCCAACCGGCTGACGGCTCGGCACGCCAGCTCCACGGTCCGACGTCACATGGTCGAGCAGATCGCCACGCGGCTGGTCGACGCGACGGGCGCGCCAACCCGGGGCGATGGCGGAGAGGTCTTCCTGGAAAAGACGCCGAAGAACGCGTTGCGCATTCCGTTCTTCAACGCGCACTTTCCACAGGCTCGCTTCATCTTCCTGTGGCGCGATCCGCGCGAGAACATCAGCAGCATCATGGAGGCCTGGCGCTCCGGACGCTTCGTCACCTATCGCGGCCTCGACGGCTTCCAAGATCCCTGGTCGCTGCTGCTCCCGCCCGCCCATGAGACGATGGCGGGCCAGCGGCTGGAGGAGATCGCGGCCTTCCAATGGCGCTCGACCAACACCATCGCCCTGGACGACCTCGAGGGCCTGGATCGCGACCGCTGGACCAGCGTCAACTACGCCGACCTGCTGGCCGATCCATTGGGAACGGTCTCGCGTCTGATGGACTTCGCGCGGCTGCCGCTGGACGAGCCCCTGGCCGCCCATCTGCGCCGCCCCCTGCCCGCCTCGCGCTATACCCAGACCGCTCCGGCGGCGGACAAGTGGCGCGCCAACGCCCGGGAAATCGAGTCCGTTCTGCCGAGGATCGAAGCGGTGTGGGATCGGCTTCGCGCGCTAGGCTAAGCGGCGCCCGCCACGCCCTATGCAAAGATTGCATGACGCCCTGAAAGGTTTTGCCTTCGATTTTCGCCGCGCCCTAATCGTGAGCTTCGCCGAGGACCGCTCGTCAGCGGCTCCCGCGAGACGAACAGGGGATCGGGCATGAAGTTGAGGACCGCGGCGGCCGCGTTGACCATCCTGGCCCAGGCCGCGTGGCCCGGACCCGCGGCCTGGGCTCGGGAGCCCGCCGAGACGGCCAAGACTTCGCTCCCGGCCGACGCCTTGCGCGTCGTCGACGTCTGGCTTGAAAGCGAACGCGCCTTTCACCGTATTCCGGCGATGTCCGCGACGATCACCCAGGGCGACGACATGGTCTTCGCCGCCGGCTACGGGACCGTCGACGCCGCGCGCAAGACGCCCGCGACCAGCCAAACGCTCTATTCGATCTGCTCGATCTCCAAGCTCTTCACCTCGGTGGCCCTGATGCAGCAGTGGGAGGCCGGCAAGGTCAGGCTTGACGAGCCGCTGACCAGTTACCTGCCCTGGGCCAAGCTGAAACCGCTGGACGAAGACAGCGTGCCGATCACCCTGCGCGGGGCGCTGACCCATTCGGCGGGCCTGCCTCGCGACTTCGACAAACCCTACTGGTCCGGTCCGGACTTCACCTTCCCGACGGAGGAGGAGGTCAAGACGGGCCTGGCCAAGCAACAGCCCCTTTGGCCCGCGTCGCGCTACTTCCAGTACAGCAATGTCGGCTTGACGCTGGTGGGCGACACGGTGGCGGCCGTCAGCGGCCAGCCCTATGCCGACTATGTAAAAGCCAATGTGCTGGCGCCGCTGGGCCTCAAGGACACCTATGTCGGCCTGCCCATGGCGCTCTACGGACAGCGGTTGGCCGTCGGCTGGGGCTCGCCCGACCGCCAAGGCCAGATCAAGCCGCTGCCGCCCTTCGACACGCGCGGCGTCCTGCCCGCCGCCGGGCTCGTTTCGTCGGCCGAGGATCTGAGCCGCTTCGCCCGCTGGCAGTTTCGCCTGCTGCGCACCGGAAAGACGGAGGTGCTGAAGGCCTCGACCCTGCGCGAGATGCAACGCGTGCAGTTCCTGGATCCCAACTGGAAGGACAGCTGGGGCCTTGGCTTTCACGTCTGGAAGAAGGGCGAGGCGACCTATGTGGGCCATGACGGCGCCTGTCCGGGCTACAAGACCAATCTGAGTCTTCGTCCGGCCACCGAGACCGCCGTGGTCGTGATGATGGCGGGGATGGGCGACGCCTGGGGCCACAGCGGCGCGATCTTCGATCTGCTTGATCGCCGCAAGGCCGCGCCGACCAGCGGTCCGAGCCTGCCGGACGCGGAGCTCGAGGCTTATTCAGGGGTCTATTCGGGTCAGCCGTGGATATCCGAAATCGCCGTGGCGCCCTGGAGCGGGGGGCTGGCGCTCATGAGCTTGCCATCGGCCAATCCGGCCGAGGGCCTCGACATCTTGCGGCCGGAGGGCAAGGACACCTTCCGGCGGCTGCGGGAGGACGGCAGCAAGGCCGACCTGGTGCGTTTCGAGCGCGACGCCTCGGGCAAGGTCACGGGCTTCACCGAATTCAGCATGCCCCACCCGCGCCTGACCGCCCTGCCCCCGGCCGACCATGCCAAGCCCAAGCCGGTCGCGCCCGCGACGTGATTTGCATTGCTTGACCGCTTTCACATGGTTTCAGCACAGGTCCAAAAGGCGCGCCATGCAAAGAATGCATCAGCCCGAGAATGAACTTGCGGCCCCCATGCCATTGATCGCGGAATGGAATTGCCAAACTGCGGCTATTGCTTTGTTCGCGGAAATTTGGCGCCCAAAAGTCTTACCCCGGGGGTGATTACCGCGATGGTTGCACTAAGGAACAGCATCCGTAAAAGGGCATTACTTCGAGACCTATTGCTCGGCACGACTTGCGCCCTGATCGCGCCCGCCGTTCACGCCCAGACGGCGCCGGCCTCGGCTTCTCCCAAGCCGGCAGCCAGCTCCGGTCCGTCCAATGACGCGGTCGACGCGGTGACGGTGACGGCCACGCGGTTCAACACCACCGTGACCTCGGTCTCGAAGACCCCCCAGGCCATCATCGACACCTCCCAGAGCATCAAGGTCTTCAGCGCCGACGAGCTGTCGTTCGCGGGCATCAACAACCTGTCGGACCTGGGAAAGCTGGACTCCGGCCAGTACACGACGCCGATTGGCAGCGGCTACGTCACCCAGAACTATTTCCGCGGCTTTGGCGGGGTCAATACCTGCGGCAACTTCCCCATCAAGATCAATGGCTTCCGCTCGAACTGCGAAATGCCGGCCGATCTTTCGCCCTACGAGAGCGTCGATGTTCTGAAGGGCGCGTCCTCCAGCGTCTATGGCCAAAGCTTCGTCTCGGGCACGCTGCTGGTCAATTCCAAGCAACCCAAGAAGGATTTCGGCGGCTCGGCCTCCCTCTCGTTTGGTCAGTTCGACCACGTCGAGGGCCAGGCCGACGTCTACGGTTCCTTGACCGCTGATCAGCGCCTGTACGGCCGCCTGGTGGTCTCGGCCGGCAACGAAGGCGCCAGCTTCGAGACCTTCAAGCGCAAGCACGAAACCATCGCTCCCAGCCTGAAGTTCGAGATCAGCGACAAGGACACCCTGACCTGGCTGCTCAACTACACCCATCTCAACGACGGCGCGGGCTTTGGCATTCCGCTGGCCTTCAACGCCAGCGGCCCTGGCGGCGCCGCCAACGGGGCCAACTATTCCGTACCCGACCTTTCCTATAAGAAGCTCGGCTTCCTGCAGCCGCCCTGGTCCAAGCACGCGGGCCACTGGCTGGACACTTCGCTCAAGTACGAGCACCGCTTCGACAACGACTGGCGGCTGAGCATCGCGGCCGAGCACAACGAAGCCAATTACGACAACAAGTACCTGTGGGTCGGCGCGTTCAGCGCCCTGCCCACCGACAAGACGCAGCCGACCAACGTCTATCTCTATTTCGACACCGAGCGTGACCACCAGTGGGCGGGCGAGGTCAATCTGTTTGGCGACGTCGAGGCGTTCGGCCACAAGCAGACCCTGTTCTTCGGCGCCGACTATACCGAGTCCGTGCTGGGTGTGAGCCCCTACCTGGGTCGCTATTGGGACGGCGCGACAAGCGGCTTCAACATCTACAAGGGCAACTGGTCGGTGCTGCCCGATCCGGGCGGCGTCTCGGGCTTCGCCAGCGGCGGGGTCTACGCCCCGGCCAGCTTCGCGGTCGCCTACAATCGCAAGGAAGTCAATTCGGGCTTCGAGACCGGGGCCATCCTGCGTCCCAGCGACCGACTGACCTTCAATCTGGGCGCGCGCTGGTCCAACGACACCCAGCGCCAGCGCCGGGTCTGCTGCAGCCTGCCGCTGGGCTCGGTCGACGACGCGCCGAAGACCACCCCGCGCCCCGACCAGAGCAAATGGACCTATCAGCTGGGCGCCAACTACGCCCTCAGGGACGGCCTTCATGCCTATCTGAGCTATGGCACCACCTTCGAGGCGGCGAACCGCTACGGCTATGATCCGGCCGCGCCGATGGGCGCGGGCATTTTCCTGGGCCCGCAAAAGGGCGCGACCAAGGAGGCCGGCGTCAAGGGCCAGTCCGCCAACAAGCTGGTCAACTGGACGCTCGACGTGTTCGAGACCTCGATCACCAACTCCTTCCAGCAGGACCCGGACCACTCACGGTATTCGATGTCCACCGGCGCCCAGCGCGCGCGGGGGATCGAGGCGGAATGGCAGGGCAAGCTGGCGCCGGGCTGGGACCTGACCGCCTCGGCCTCTTCAACAAAGAACGAATATACCGGCGGGCCGCTCAAGGGTCTGAAGTCGCCCTTCGGAGTGCCGCTCGGCCTATCGGTATTCTCGTCCTACAAGTTGCTGGACGGCCCCCTGAAAGGCTTTGGCTTCGGCGGCGGCTATATCTACAAGAAGCGCGCGCCCTACAAGCTCAACAATGGCGCGGATCTCTCCAGCCTGATCAATGACAACAAAGAACTTGATCTGCGGCTGTTCTACGAGCTAGGGGCCTGGAGATTCGACCTATACGCCAATAACGTGACCAACAACCGCTACATAGCGCCACGACTATCCAACGCCGTGGGTTATGACTGGTTCGTCAACCAGCCGCGGCGGATTTACGCGAAGATCACGGCCAAGTTCTAAGCCTGCCAGGCGGATCGGGAGCGCGCTTCCCGATCCGCCGCCCCACCCGCCGTCAAACAGCGGATGCGCGGCCCGCGCATCGCGTTAGACTGGCGTATGTTCAAGCGCCTGGCCGCTCCCTTCGCTGTTACCAGCGCACGTTCGCTCGGCGCCACGCGGCTGGTGGTTTTCATCGGCTTTTGGGCCACGACCCTCGCGCAGCCCAATGTTCTGGGCCGCATACCGCTGCAGAACCTGCTCAAGAACACCTTGGAGAGCGATCGCAGCGCCGCCGCGGCCTTCTTCTTCTGGATCGGCGCGCCCTGGTACCTCAAGCCGCTGATCGGCGCCTTGTCGGACACCTATCCGTTGCTCGGCAGTCGACGCGCGAGCTATCTGGCGCTTGGCGGCCTGATCGCGGCGGCGGCCTGGGCGGCCTTGGCGCCGGCCGCCCACGACTACGGCGCGCTGCTGGCCGTCTGTATGGCCCTGAATTTGGCGATCGTCATCGCCAGCACCGCGATCGGCGGCTACATGGTCGAGATCGCCCAGGCCGTGGATCGCCCGGGTCAACTGACCTCGCTTCGCAACGCCGGCTACCAATCCAGCTGGCTGATCTCGGGTCTGGCGGGCGGCTATCTCGGCGCGTTATCGATAGGCTGGACCGCCTTGGCGGGCGGCGCGGTCGCCCTGCTGATCGCGCCCCTGGCCTGGCTGATGCGCGAGCCGCCGCGACCGCCACGCGCGACGCCCCTACGCGATGGAATCGCCCGCCGGCTGGGCGCCCTGATCAGAGCCCGCGGCCTGTGGAGCGTCGCCTTGCTCGCGACGCTCTACTATTTGGCGCCGGGCCTCCAGACGGCGTTGTTTTACCTGCAGCAGAACAGTCTGCGTCTGGACACGCCTCACCAAGGCTATCTGACATTCTGCGGCGGCGTCGGCGGGGTGGCCGCGGCCGCCGTCTACGGCCTATTCGCCGCCCATCGGTTCGCCTTGCGGCGGCTGATGAGGGTCTGCCTGGCGTTCGGCGCTGGCGGAATCCTGCTGTATCGCCTCTACGACAGCTTCGCCCACGCTCTAGTCATCGAGACGATCAATGGCTTCGCCGCCGCGCTCTGCGAAATCGTCATCATCCATGCGGCCGTGCGCGCGACCCCACGCGGAAGCGAGGCGCTGGGCTTCGCGGTCTTCATGGCCGTGCGCAACTTTTTCCTGTTCGGGTCCGACTGGCTAGGCTCGGCCTTGATCGATCACGTGCATCTGCGATTTGAGACGCTGGTCGTCCTCAACGCGGGCATGACGCTCCTGGCCGCTCTGCTCGCCCAGCGCCTGCCCGCCGAGCTCTTGGAAGCGCGCGACGCGACCAAAGAGGCCTAGAGTCCCATATTTAGAGCGCGTTCGGGCGGTTCCTCGAAGTAGTCGGCTTCGGGGTCTTTCAGCGGGCGTCGCGTCGATCTCATACGGATTGAACCCACAACCGCGACACCATGATCAGCATCATGCCGATCGGCCCCAAGGTGATGGCCGACGGATCGAAGTTGAATCGCAAGCCCCGCGCGCCGTCGATGATCCGGCGCATCAGAATGGGCTGGACGAGAACGCCAACAAGCCCGCCGGCCCTTATGAACGCGCCAACCCAGGCTAGCGGATTGGGCGGCTCGCGGTCGAATGTTGCCTCTCGCGCGAAGGCGACAGCGCCGGCGCCGCGGCGGGCCCCTTCGCTCTAAAAGCCCAGTTCGGGCTGCATCGCGCCGGGCTGCTGGCTCTCCGGCAGATGGCAGGTGAAGGTCGAGCCGGCGCCGGGTTCGCTCTCCAGCGCCACCCAGCCGCCGTGCAGCTCGACCAGGGCCTTGACCAAGGCCAGGCCCAGGCCCGGTCCGCCGCGATCGCGGCCGACGAAGCGGTCGAAGATGTGGGCCTGAACGTGGAAAGGCACGCCGCGGCCGGTGTCGGAGACGTCCAGCCGCACCTCGCCCAAGGCCCGCCGGGCCGACAGGGTGACGCGGCCGCCGGGCGGCGTCTGGCGCAAAGCGTTCTCCACGAGGTGATCGAGGGTCTGGGCCAGCCGCTTGCCGTCGCCGCGGATCAAGCCGACATCCTCCTCGCACTCGACCGCCAGAGTCACCGCGCCCAGCTGAGCGTCCTTCAGGGCGCGTTCCTGGGCGTTGAGCAGCAGGTCCGAGACACGGATGTCCTCGATTTCCAGCGCCATCTCGCCGGCGTCGATCTGCGCCATGTCCAGCACGTCGTCGATCGAGCGGGCCAGTTGGGTCGCGGCGGCGCGCACGGCGGCCACGTGGTTGCGGCCGCGCTCGGAAATGCCGTCGGCGCGCTCCAACAGCTCCGAATAGCCGATGATCGTCGTCAGGGGCGTGCGCAGTTCGTAGGACACGTTGCCGACGAAATCCCGCTTCAGCCGCTCGGCCTCGGCGAGGGCGGCGGAACGATCGGCCAGCGCGCTCTGCAGGTCGCGGGTGTCGGTGACGTCGGCGAAGGCGATCAGGGTCGCGCCGTCCGGAAGCGGCCGGCTCTGATAGACGACGATGCGGTCGTCGGAGGTGCGGACCTCGCCCGAGGTCGGCGCCCGCATCTGCGGATCGGGATCGGCCACCCGACCCTTGAGCTCGCGCCAGAAGGCCAGGTCGTGCAGGCGCGGCACGCAAAGCTCGACCACGCCCTCGAAGTCGCCGGCCGCCTCCAGGGCGTGGGGCGTAACGTTCCAGAAGGTCTCGAAGGCCTCGTTGTGCAGGCGCAGGCGGCCGTCCGAGCCGAACACGGCGACGGCGTCGTTCAGCTTGTCCAGCGTGGCCTGCTGCACCTGGATCAGGGCGTTGTACTGGGCCTTCAGGCGCAGCTCGCCGGTGATGTCGGAATAGATCAGCAGCATCCCGCCCAGGGGGTGCGGCTGGCGCACGACCTTGAGGGTGCGACCGTCCGGCAGGTGCCAGGGGTCGTCAGCCTGAGGACCCAAGGCTTCGTAGCGCGCCAGTTCGGCGGCCTTCCAGCTGGCGTAGTCGATCGTCTCGGGCAAGCGGCGACGCTGGCGCAGGCGGTCTAGGATCTCGCCGTGAGTCGGCCGGTCCGCCAGCCAGGCCGGCTCCAGGCCCCAGAGCTCGGCGAAGGCGGTGTTGTGGAACGACAGCCGCCGGGTGGCGCTGAAGATCGCCACGGCCTCGGCGATGTGGTTCAGGGTCTCGTCGTGCGCCGCGACATGTTTCTTGAAGGCGTCGCGGACGTCCTCGATCTCGGTGATGTCCGCGCAGAACACGCCGACCCCGCCGCCGTCCAGCGGCTGGGCCGACAGGCGGAAGGCCCGGCGGCGGCCCTCCAGATTGATCCAGCGGACCGCCTCGCGTCGCTCGCCCTTGCTGGCGGCTTCGGCCACCATGGCGTCGGCGGCGCGGTCGAAGCTCTTGCCGGACAGGGCCGGGCCGGAGGCGGCGCTCGCCCCCACGGCGCGGACGAAGGCGCCATTGCCCCACAGGGCCTGACCATCGGCGTCGGCGATCCAGCACGGCTCGACCACGCTGTCGACGAACGCGGCGAAACGGGCCGCCGAGGGCAGGCCGGAGTCGCCGCCGCTGACGGCCGTCAGGCGCAGCCAGGCCAGGGCGCCGGACGCGCGGCCTTCCACCGATACGGACGCCGTCTGGCCGCGCGCCTCGAAAGCGCAGGCCTCGCCGCGCTCGAACAGCGCGGCCAGCTTCTGAGCGTGATTGGGATCGGCGTCGCCCAACGCCGCGACCACGGCTTGGACGTCGGACGCGACGCCCAGGGCCTTGGCGCAGGCCGCCAGCCCCTCGCCGCCGGCGGCCAGGCTAGCGCGGCCGCCTTCGACGGCGACCACGGCGGTGTCGAACGCCTCGACCCAGGCCGGCGCGTCCTGGCCGGCGCCTTCCCGCGAGAGACGGGCCTTCAGCGCGGCGATGCGGGCCTCGTACCGGCGGCGCTGGCCCAGCGACAACAGCATGACGCAAATGGCGAGGCAAACCGCGCCGGCCGCCGCCGCGAGGATCAGGTCATACGAAGTCATCAGGCGCGTCGCTTACCCCAGCGGGTCGTCGAATCAGAATCCCAGATTAACCGGATCGTGGCCAGAGGGCGATCAAGGCCGGCGGACGCGTTCCCCGAGGATTTCGCCGGCCGGCCGGTGGCGTCTCGCGCCAATCGCTCTATTTGGAAGTCCATGACCTGGTCCGACCGCCCCGCCCCTTCGCTTGATGACTTCGCCCTGCTGGCCAAGCAGGCCTTCGACGCCCTGCCCGACGGCTTTCGACAGCTGTCCGGCGACGTCGTCATCCGGGTCGACGACTTCCCCGCCGACGAGGTGCTGGACAGCCTGGGCATCGAGGATCCGTTCGAGCTGACGGGCCTCTATCAGGGCGTCGACCTGGGCCGGCGGTCGGTGCTGGACCCGGCGGCCGAGCCGTCGCGCATCTTTCTCTATCGTCGCCCGATCCTGGACGAATGGGCCGAACGGGGCGACGTGCCCCTTGGCGAGCTGATCTCCCACGTGCTGGTCCATGAGATCGGCCACCATTTCGGTCTGTCGGACGACGACATCCATCGCATCGAGGACGAGGCATGAGCGAGGTTTCCGGTCCGTTGTTCGACGTGGACGCCTGGCGCGAACGGATGGACGCGCGCTGGTTCGACAGCGGCGTGGCCATGGCCGAAGCCGGCGCGGTCGACCTCGTCGCCCTCGAGGAGGACCTGGTCACCGCCCATGTCCTGGGTAGCCAGGGCGATCGCTATATCGTCATGCTGCGCGCGCCCGCTGGCGAGGGAAGCTGTACCTGCGAGGGCTTTCGCAAGTTCGGCGGCTGCAAGCATCAGGCCGCCACGGTGACCGCCGCGAACGCCGCGGGTCCGGCCAGGATTCGCGAACGCATGGCCCGCCTTCGCGACGGCCTCGCGCTCGACGGCAAGGAGGCGCTGATCGAGCGTCTCGTCGAACTGGCCCGCCGCGATCCCAGCCTGCTGGCGGCGCTGGAGGGTCGCTAGACCCGCCAGCTGTCGGCTCATCTCGGCGGCGCGGCGCAAAAAGTCGTGAACGGGTAGACTCCCTTAGGATTTGGCGTGTTATGCTGCATCGCAATATCGCGGATGCGCCATGCTCTATGCCCTGCATGAGGCGGCTTATTACGCCTCCACTCCGATGCGCCTCGCGGCGCTGGCGGCCCGGGACTTCTGGGGATCGCCGCTGAATCCGGCCGCCGAGTCGGCGGTTGGCCGTCGGCTCCACGCCGGCGCGGACCTGTTCGCCAACATCACCCGCCGCTACGGCAAGCCGGGCTGGAACATCGACAAGGTCAAGGTCGGCCAGGTCGATGTGCGCGTGCGGCCCACGGTCGTCTGGGAGAGCCCCTGGGCGCGCCTGATTCAGTTCGACCGCGACATGGCGGACATGCGCCGGGCCGGAAAGTTCAGCCTCGATCCGGCCGTGCTGATCGTCGCGCCCCTTTCGGGCCACTACGCCACCTTGCTGCGCGGCACGGTCGAGGCGTTCCTGCCCGACCACGCCGTGTTCATCGTCGACTGGGTCAACGCCCGCGAGGTCTCGGTCCTGGAGGGCCGTTTCGACTTCCACGACTATATCGACCACGTCATCCAGATGCTGGCGGTGCTGGGTCCGCGCCCCAACGTGCTGGCCGTCTGCCAACCGGGGCCGCCCGTCCTGGCCGCCGCCGCCGTGATGGCCGAGCAGAACCACCCGTCGCGTCCGGCCAGCATGACCTTCATGGGCTCGCCGATCGACGCGCGCCTGTCGCCGACCGTCACCAACCAGCTGGCCGAGGAAAAGCCATTCACCTGGTTCCAGTCGAACATGATCTACACGGTGCCGCCGCCCTATGCGGGCGCGGGCCGCCGCGTCTATCCGGGCTTCGTCCAGCTGGCCAGCTTCATGAGCATGAACGCCGAGCGCCACCAGGAAGCCCACCGCCGGTACTTCAACGATCTGGTCAAGGGCGACGGCGACAGCGCCGACAAGCACTTGGAATTCTACGACGAATACCTGTCGGTGCTGGACCTGACGGAAGAGTTCTATCTGCAGACCATCGACATCGTCTTCCAGCAGCATCTGCTGCCGAAGGGCGAGCTGACGCATCGCGGCGCGAAGGTCAGGCCCGAGGTGATCACCGATATCGGCCTGATGACGGTCGAGGGCGAGAACGACGACATCTCCGGCATCGGCCAGACCCAGGCCGCGCATGGCCTGTGCCCGAACATTCCCGAGGCGCTGAAGCTGGACTACGTCCAGCCCGGCGTCGGCCACTATGGCGTGTTCAACGGTCGCCGCTTCCGGGAGGAGATCTATCCGCGCGTGCGCCGCTTCATCCGCAAGTGCGATCCGCACTTCGAGGAAGAGGTCTAAGCCCCGCCGCCGACGGCTAAAAGCCGCTAAAGCGTGAGGCTGAAAGTGGGAACCGGTTTCAGCTTATCTCACGCTCTAAACATTTGATTTAGAGCCTTTTTGACGCCTGAAATCGATGCCGATTTCAGGCTAAAGGCTCTAGAACCCGGCTTAATAGGCGTTCTCGGTCAGCAGCAGCGAAGGAATGGTCAGAAGGACGATCTTGGCGTCCTTCAGGATCGACCAGGTCTGGATGTAGTCGATATCGGCCTCGACGCGCCGCCGCATGGCCTCGACCGTCTCGGTGCCGCCGCGCAGGCCCTTCACCTGGGCCCAGCCGGTCAGGCCAGGACGGGCTTGGTAGCGAGCATAGTATTCGGGGATCCGCGAGCCGTAGTACTCGTCATGCGCGGCGGCGTGCGGCCTGGGGCCGACCAGGGACATGTCGCCCCGCAATACGTTCAGCAGCTGCGGCAGCTCGTCGATGCTAGTGGCCCGCAGGAAGCGTCCCACCCGCGTGACGCGCTGGTCGTTACGCTGGGCCTGGGTCAGGTCCTGACCGTCCTCCAAGCACCGCATGGTGCGAAGCTTCAGGATCTGAAAGCGCGCGCCATTCAGGCCGCCTCGGGTCTGGCGGAAGAGGGCCGGTCCCGGCGACTCCAGCTTGACCAGCAGCGCCGCGATCAGCAGCGTCGGCGCGAATAGGATCAGCAAGGCCGCGGAGGCCATCACGTCCAGCGCGCGCTTGCGAATGTCGAAGGCGACTCTCGCGGGCGCTTCGCTCAATCTTGGCGAGAGAACATCGATATACGACTCCCCGTCCACCAGATCACCTTTTATGTTCCCCACCACGTCCCAGACCGGTTTCCAGTTCCGAGATCTTCAGGCTAGCGCAAATATATCGATGCGTCGCCGACAAAAATTCACGGCGCTCGGCATTATCCTTAACGGCAATACACTCTGCTCTTTCATCGGGCGTTAGAGACGCGATGTTACATCTGTTGGCGTTAGGAGTGCTGACAGATGATCGACGCCAAGATGTCCTTCGCCCGAGTTGAGGCCGTCGCGACGCCGTCGCGGGACTCGCGCCTGCCGCGCATGGCGGGACTTGGCCTAGCCGCTCTGATCTCCGCCGCGCTTTGGAGCGCCCTCGCCGCGACGGTCGCCCACTTTCTCTGAATTCAAGCCTCCGGCCAACAGACGCCGCTTGCTTAAGCCGCGCGACATCGTTCGCGCGGCTTTCGTCATTTTAGCGCCGACGCCGTCGCCATGAGAAAAGCCCCGACGCCTTGAGCGCCAGGGCTTTTTGTTCCGCGACCTTCGCCAAGCCAAAGGGCTCGGAGGATCAGACCGCCCGCGTCCAGAAGGCGGTGCCGGGCACCTGACGCTCGACCCAGTGATAGTTCAGGTCCTGCCAGGGCGTGGCCCAGGGCGTCAGATTGTCCAGCACCCAGTCGCCGCTCTTGAGCGAGACCATCAGAACGGCGTGGCTCTCGCCGCGCGCGGTGACCGCGACCGCCATCGACAGAGCGCCTTCCGGCACGCCGGCGGCGATCAACTGACGGCGCTTCTCCAGCGCGTAGTCCTCGCAATCCCCATAAAGCTTGCCGTTCACCAGCTTGGGCAGCGACCAGTATTCGGGCTGGCCATAGAGATCCATGTCGCTGGCGCTATGGACATCGCGATTGACCGACTGATTGATCTGATTGACCAGCTTGAGCTGGTCACGCTCGGCGCGCGCGGTCCAGGCCGGCGCCGAGACGGCGGCGGCGGACGCGGCGGCGGCCTCGCGAACCTGACCGGCCGCGACGAAATCCTCCACCGCGGCGACCTTGAGCATCTCGATCTTCTGGATCGTGACCAGGCTCGCCTCGAAAGCGTCGAGCGGCGCGGCGACCGCGCCCTCGAAACGGTGCGCGCCCGTCACGCCGACAGAGGCGGTCGGCATATCGTTGCCCGCCGGCGCGATGCCGAGCAGCGCCAGCTGGCTGTTCGGCACGCCGCAGGTCTGGGCGTCGCGGCGGCATAGATCGGCAAAGCCCATGGGCGCGCCAACGCCCTCGCCACGGGGCATGAAGGGCATCGAGCCGGCTTGAGCCTGAGCCCCGGCCATCATCGCCGCGGCGCCAACCAAGCTAACGATAATGTTTCGTGCTTTGAACATGCCAACCCCGCTGTGTTCGTGGGGTCAGTATTCAAATTATCGCTAAATATCGGGCGAATTTAGATGGTATAATCTACGTGTTTAACTGTGGTAATTTCAAAATTAACTACAATGGAATGGAAATTTACTTGGTAAATTGCTGGCAAATGACCGTGCTGAATTGTAGGTTAACAGCGCTCCACCCCGTTGAACCGCAACGCCGCCTAGGGCAAAATCGCGGCTTAAATTCCGGCGCTTTCTCGCCGCTCAGGCCCGCTTCATGTTCAAGACCCTTTTCCGTCCCAAGCAGCAGCCCCGGCGGGCGCCATCGACGGAGGGCCATGTGCTCTACGCGGTCGGCGACGTTCATGGCCGGCTAGATCTGCTGGACGGCTTGATCGCCCGGATGACCGAGGACTACCAAGCCTTGGGGCGGTCCGAGCCGCCGGTGCTGATCATGCTGGGCGACTACATCGATCGCGGCGCTCAGTCGGCGCAGGTAATCGACCGCCTGATCGCGCTCCAGGGCCAGGCGCGGGAGGGACGCTTCATCCTGCGCGCCTTGATGGGCAACCACGAGGAAACCCTGCTGCACTTCCTGGAGGACCCGCAGGCGGGACCGTCCTGGGTCGAATACGGCGGCGGGCAGACCCTGGACTCATACGGCGTTCGCCCGCCCGTGGGACGGGCGGAGCCCGAAGCCTGGGAACAGACGCGGCAGGCCTTCCGCGCCGTCTTCCCGCCAGAGCACGAAGCTTTCCTGCGCCAACTGGAGCTTGTGGTCAGCTATGGCGACTACGTCTTCGTTCACGCCGGGGTTCGGCCGGGCCTGCCACTGGAGCGGCAGACGGCCGCGGATCTGCTCTGGATCCGCAACGACTTCCTCGACCACCCGCACGGACTGAAGGCCACGGTGGTCCATGGCCACACGCCGGTCGAAGACGTCTATGTCGGACGCCAGCGGATCAATGTCGACACCGGCGCCTATGCCACCGGCGTCCTGACGGCCGTCAGACTGGACGGCGGCGAACCCAGCATCATTCAGTTCGGTAAAGCGCGGGCCGCGTAAGACCTAGTCTTGTTCATCTCGTGGTCACGTGCCATGTGGCATTGCAAAATCCAAACTCGATAAGACTTATGGTGGGAAGCTTCGTTATGAGCTGTGTCTCGAAAGTCGCGCGTACTCTTGCAATGCTGGGCCTGATCGCCGGCATGACGACCGTCGCGATGAGCGGCGTCGCCGACGCCCGGCAGGCGGCCATAGGCGACAAGCCGGTGAGCGCTCCGGCTCAGTCGGAAGACTACCTGCTCGGCGCGGGCGATAAAGTCCGGGTCACGGTGTTCGGCGAGGACTCGCTGTCGGGCGAGTTCTACGTCACCGGCAGCGGCCTGATGTCCTTGCCGTTGATCGGCGAGATCAAGGTCGCCGGCCTGACCGTTGGCCAGTTCCAGGCCGCCGTTCAGAAGGCTCTCAGCGACGGATACCTGAAGGAGCCCCGAGTCAGCGCCGAGGTGCTGACCTTCCGTCCGTTCTACATTCTCGGCGAAGTCGACAAGCCGGGCACCTATCCCTACACCTCGGGATTGACCGTGCTCAACGCGGTGGCCACCGCCGGCGGCTTTACCTATCGCGCCGACAAGAAGAGCGTCTACATCAAGCACAACGGCGAAACCAAGGAAGTGAAGGGCGAGCTGAGCCCCTCCACCATGGTCGCCCCCGGCGACACCATCCGGATCGGCGAACGCTTCTTCTGATCTTGGGCGACGCCCCCTGGACCCGGCGAGACCTCGCCGGGTCTTTCATCGCGGGGCCGGAGACCCTCGCGCGATAACCGCGAATATGGCATTCACGCGCGATCCGGGGTCACCGGTTCCGCTATCGTCGTCAAGGGCGTGAAGAGCTCTCCTTGTCCGCCACCCGTTTACGCCAGGATCTGTGGCTGCTGGACGCGAAGGTCCAGGCCAACGCCTTCGAACTCTATCGCCAAGGCTGCGCGCATCTCTTCGACATAACCCTGATGTCGCCGGAGGCGAGGTTCTACAATCGCCTCGAAGGCTACAATCTGGACAGTGTCGTGCTGGCGCGCTGTGTCGGCGTGGCGCAGCGCTTCGAGCGCAACCTCGCCCACATCCTGGCGGATGGCGGCGACACGGTCCTGATCGTCATGGACCTGGTTCCGAACGACTGGGCGGGCGACTATGATGGTCGACCGGCCTCCAGCCAGCGGGGCGAGGTTCGCTTCGTCGACATGGCGCGTCCCTTCGATATGACGGTCGCCAGCGACTATCGCACCCTGCATATGATCCTGCCCCGGGCGGCGCTGGGCGAGGCCTCGACCTTGGATTTCCATGGCCTGGTGGTTTCCGGCGCCGATGACGGCTGTCGTATGCTTGTGGCCTATCTACGCGCGCTGGAAGCCTCCCTGGACCAGTTGACGACCGCCGACGCCGCGACGGCCGCCAAGGCCATCGCCGTGCTGGCGGCGGGAGCTCTGGAGGCGCGGGCCGAGCGGACGCCCGGCGATCCGCGGCCGATCGAGAAGATGCTGCTGTCCGAGGGACGGCGCGTCATCGAGGAACGGCTGGACGACGTGGCCCTTTCGCCCGAGCTGGTGCGCCAGCGGTTGGGCGTGTCGCGCAGCCTGCTCTACCGGGCCTTCGAGCCCGTGGGGGGCGTCAGCGCCTTCATCCAGGCGCGGCGCCTCGATCAGGCTTTCGACGCCATCCTGCGGGATCGCGCGGAGCAGCACACCCTCGGCGAGATCGGCTATCGTCACGGCTTCAGGTCGGACGCCCATTTCAGTCGGGCGTTTCGAGCCCGTTTCGGCGTCGCGCCCGGCCGCCTTCGACGCCTGGGCGAAGCCGCCCGCCTGGAAGGGCTCTCGGCGCTCGAGCGCCCCGACGACGTCTGGGCCTGGCTACGGAGCGTCTGACCTTCTCCGCGTCCTGGAGCAAGCCGCGCGACACAGGAATCGCGGTGCCTGCTTTAGATTTCTGCTTTCGCATCGCTTTTCGCGGAAAACCGGCATCCACTTTTCCGCGCTATGCTCTAGCCGTTAGCCTGAAATCGGGATCGATTTCGGGCGTCAAAAAGGCTCTAAATCAAATGTTTAGAACCTGAGATGAGCTGAAACCGTTTCCCACTTTCAGCCTCACGCTCTAGAAAGACGCGGATTCGCGGCATCGGTTCGCGAACCTATCGTGGGGGAGCCGACGCCGTGATGATTGTCCGTCTCTTCGATGGCGCGGTCCGCGACCGATGAAGCCGCTCTTCGTGGCCATTGAAGGCATCGACGGCGCGGGCAAGGGCACGACCACCCGCAACGTCAAGGCCCTCCTCGAACAGCGGGGGCTGAACGTCGCGACGCTCAGCTTTCCGAACTACGGCGCCACCCAGGCGGCCCGCTCGATCGAGGCCATGCTGAACGGCCAGTTCATGCCGACCTCGGCCTACCACATCGCCACGCTTTTCTCCTTGGATCGGGCCGAGACCCTCGCCGGCAAGGCGCCATGGGATTGCGACGTCGTCGTTTGCGACCGCTACACGGCCTCGAACGCCGCGTTCCAGGGCGCGCGCCTGCCGGCGGTCGAGCTGGACAGCTTCCTGGGTTGGCTGTTCGACTACGAGTTCTCGCGCCTGGGCCTGCCTCGACCCGACCTGCAGATCCTTCTGAAGATCGATCCCAAGACCGCCAGCGCCCTCGTTTTGAAGAAGGGTCAGCGGGACTATACCGACAAGGACCAGGACCTGTTCGAGACCGACGCTCGCTACCAGGAGTCGGTGGCGGCCGCCTATGATCGGATCTCGGCGCACCCGCTGGCCGGCCGATGGGAGGTGGTGGCGGTCGACAGCGGCGGAGACCTGCGGACGCCCGAGATGATCGCGGCCGATGTCGCGGAGCGAGTGCTGGCGCGGCTATAGGCCGTTCCCTAGAGCGTGATAGCCGAAAGTGTGAGCGGTTTCGGCGGTTATCACGCTCTAAATGTTTGAATCTAGAGCCCGCCCGCGCCTATCGCTTCGACGCGGCCAGTTGAGCCTTGGTGCGCTCGGCCACGATCAGGAACGCCAGACCGATCCGGCCGGACGGATCGCGGATCTCGTTCGCCAGCGTCTTCAGCCGATCCTCGCCTCCCCGCGCGTATTCGATCCGCGCCTGATACATGACCTGCTGGCGGCTGGAGGGGGTCAGCGCGGGCCAGTGCTCATAGGCCAAGCGCGCGCGGCTCATGAAGAGACTGGTCTGCAGCGGCGCGACGGCCAGGGAATGGTCGAGGGCGAGATTGGCGGCCGTGACGTCGTCGCGCTGGAAGTCGATCGCCGCGCGCCGCAACCAGGCCGCGCCGGCTCCTGGACGCATCGCCAGCTCCCGCCGGCTCAAGCGATCCAGTCGGGCCAGCGTGGCCGGATCGCGAGGATCGCGCGCCAGCTTGGCCTCGATCGCGCTGGCCAGCACCTCGGCGGAGGCGCTCGGCATGTCGGCGAGATCGCCTCCGAAGCGCGAGGCGACCATCGGTATCGCGACCAGCAGCGACGCGACGAAGGTCAGTCCGCCGAACGTCACCGCGCCTCGCCAGGGCGGCGCGGCCTTGCCGCGGCCTGGGAGGGCGGGAACGGCCGTCATCGCGCCCAGGCCGATGGCGAAAAGGGTCTGCAAGGCCGGGACCTGGACGGCGAAATCCGAGAACCCATGCGCCAGCACGAGGATCGCGGCGGCGACGCCGGCGCGCGCCAGGGCCGCGCTCGTCCCGAGCTTCACCCCTTGGACGGCGATACGGCCAAGAGCGATCAGCAGCCACGCGCCCATCAGCGTCGCGCCGACCACGCCCCCTTCCTCCAGCCACTGGAGATAGAGATTGTGGGACGCGCGGACGTCGAACAGCACCGGCAGGTTCGCGCTGGTCATGATCATCTGATTGACGACCGGGAAGGACCCCAGGCCGAAACCGAACCACGGCGAGGACCGGAAGGCCTGCCAGTGGGCGTCGAAGATCATCTTGCGCACCGCGATGTCGCCGTCGAGGGTCTGCAGTCGCTGCGCCGTCAGGTCCGCGCTGCGCATGGCGACGCCAATCGCGACCAGCAGGGCGGCCGCCCCGCCGACGATGGCGATGGCCCGGACGCGGCGTCCTTGGGCCAGCACCTGCCAGGTCAGCAGGACCGCCAGTCCGACCACGGTCGAAAAGATCCCGCCGCGCGAGGCGGTCATGGCGAGCGCCACCGCGAAAATCGCGGCGGCCGCCACGCTCAGGCTCGCGTCGAGACCCAGCTTCTCGAGGCGAACCGAACCGCCCGTCTTCTGGATCGCTTGCGACAGGAACATGGCGGCGAAGACGAGACCGACACCCATCAGGCTGGCGGCGCTGTTCGGGCTCAGCAGGGTGGCTCTCAAGCGCGTACCGGCGCGCAACGACACATGGTCGATGATCGCGCCGACGGCGAAGACGGCCAAGCCCATCAGCAGCCACCAGAACAACGCCCTTCGGCGCGTCTCGGACGCCCCGATGATCTGGCTGGCGAGGAACAGGCAGGCCAGGCCGAGAAGGCGCAGGATGTTGAGCACCAGCGTCGATCGATCCACGGTGATCGCGCCGCCGTGGTCGCCGAGATAACGCCACACCGGATGGGCGCCGCCAGGACCAAATGGAGTCAGCGGCCAGGCCACGGCGACCAGCACGACCGCGAACAGCAGCCCCGGCCATGGCTTCGCAAGCGGCAAGGGAACCTTGCGCGCCCAGCCGCAGGTCGCCAGCAGGATCAGGAGAAAGGCGGCGTGCGCGACGCCGAAGACCGCCGCGACCACGACGTCGCTGGCGCCGAAGGCCAGCAACTCCACGAGCACGAGCGCGACAAGGGCGCCGATCGCGACGCCCTCGGACACCCGCAGGGTCCGGACCTTGCCCGCGCGGGGCGGCGACGAGTCTCCGCCCCGCCGGGATTTAGTCCGCATAGTACTTTCGATAGTTCGCGTAGTAGTAGTAGGAGTCGCCGTAGCCGTAACGGGCCTGAGCCTTCAGGTCCATCTGCGTCAGGGCCACGCCGGCGATGAACGCGCGGGTGCCTTGCAGCAGGCTGAGGGCGGACTGTACGGCCTTGACCGGCGTCTTCTTCCAGCGGACCAGCATGACCACGGCGTCGGCGTGCGGCGCCAGGATGCGGGTGTCGGCGATCGCCAGCAACGGCGCGGTGTCCAGCAGGATGATCTCGAACCGACCGCGCAGGTCCTGCAGCAGACGATGCATCGCCGCCGAGCCGAGCACGTCGCGCGGCGTATAGGCCGACTTGGCCAGCGGCAGGATCTTGGCGCCGCTCTCGTCGTCGACCAGGGCCTGATCCAGCGTCGCGACGCCGTTCAGGACCTCCAGCAGGCCGACCGGCGCCGGCTCCTTCAGGAACTGGCTGATCGCGCTCTGGCGCAGGTCGCAGTCAACCACCACCACCTTGGCGCCCGAGGTCGCCAGGGTGCGGGCCAGCGAGAAGCTGGTCGTGGTCTTGCCCTCGCCCGGCAGGGAGGACGTGACCGCGATGACCTGGATCTTCTCGCCCACCTTGGAGAACAGCACCGAGGCCCGCAGCTTGCGGAGGCTTTCGGCGAAGCTCGAGAGCGGCTTGGCCAGCAGGTAATCGGGCGGCGTCAGGCCCTTCAGGGTCTTGGCGTCGTCGACGGTGGTGCCCAGCGTCGGGACAGCGCCCAGATAGGGCAGGCCCAGACGACGCTCGACCTCGTCCTCGGTGAACAGGCCCGCCATCATGATCTCGGCCAGCACGACGGCGGCCGCGCCCGCGCCGATCGCCAGAACCAGGCCCAGGGCCATGTTCAACGCCGGCTTGGGATAGCTGGGTCCGGTCGGGATCTTGGCCGGCGACACCACGCGGGCGTCAGCCTGCTCGATGCCCTGTTGGGTCGAGGTCTGCTTGAAGCGGGCCAGCAG
This sequence comes from Caulobacter vibrioides OR37, assembly GCF_000372645.1. Taxonomy (GTDB): domain Bacteria; phylum Pseudomonadota; class Alphaproteobacteria; order Caulobacterales; family Caulobacteraceae; genus Caulobacter; species Caulobacter vibrioides_E. The sequence continues at coordinate 221,025 of NZ_APMP01000002.1, forward strand.
GGTCTCATACAGATTCTTGACCGAGTCGGCCTTACGCTGCAGCTCCGCCAGGCCAATGCTGGCCCGGTTGTTGCCGGCCAAGGCGCCCTTCGAGGTCGAGACGCTGGCCGCCACGGAACCGGTCCGCTGGCGAGCCACCTTGGCCTGGGCTTCGAGGCTCGAGATGATCCGCTTGATCTCGGCCTGGATCTGACCGTCGATATCGGCCAGCTCGCGCTTGGCCTTGAGCAGGTCCGGGTGTCGATCGCCGTAACGGCCGCTGAGGTCGGCGACCTGGGCGCTCTTGGCGGCGCGCTGCTGACGCAGCTGCTGGACAACCGGCGAATTCAGGGACTCGCCCACGTCCTCGCCGTTGCTGCCCGAAGCCAGTTGCTGGCGCGCGATGGCCAGGCGGGCGTCGGTCTCGGCCTGGGCGGCGCGGCTCAGGGCCAACTGCTGGTTCAGGCCCGAGATTTCCTGCTCGGTGAGGTTCTGCCCCTCCGCGCTCATCAGGTTGTGTTCGATCTTGTACTGCTGAACGGCCGCGTCGGCCTGCTGGACCTGATCGCGCAATTCGCCGACCCGCGTATCCAGCCATTCATTGGCCTTCTGGGTCGCGTCGAACTTCGCTTCCAGCTGTTCGGTCAGATACAGATTGGCGAAGGCGTTGGCGATCTCGGCCGCCCGCTTGGGGTCGACGTGGGTGTAGTCGATCGCGATCAGATAGGTCAGGCCCGCGCGCCGCACCTTCAGCCCGCCCAGCAGGTTGTCGACGATGCGCTCGCGGCGACGCTGCAGCTCGGCCGGATCGTTGGTGGCGGTCGGAGAGGCCGCCTTCTTCAGGACGGACAGCCAAGCCGTCGGCCCCTGAGCGCCCGGGAGATAGGGGTTGAAATAGGGGTCTTGGTCGAGCTTCAGCTCCTTGACCACGCGACCGGCCAGCGACCGCGACTTGAGCACTTCGACCTCGGTGTCGACGACGGACGAGTCCGCCGGCAGACCCGACAGCACCGCGCTCATGTCGGTGACCTGTTCCTTGCGCACGTCCAGCATGACCTGGGCGGTCGCCGTATAGAGCGGCGTCTGCTGCAGAGTGAAGAGCACCACCGCCGCGAACACCACCACCGCGACCGCCGCGAAGAGGCGGAAGCGTCGCCTGAAGGTCGCGATCGCGACGTTCAGGTCAAAAGACAACGCTCCGGTGTCATTCACCGGAGCGTTCGAAGTTTCAAAACCGGAGCCGTCCATAACCACTCTCAGTAATCGGCAAAGCTTGCCGTTTCGTGGACGTTTTTCAGATCCGCGAAGCGGTCTTAGAACTGCAGGGCCACCGAAGCGGTCAGCTTGTTGTCCTTGAACGACGAGGCCTTGGCCGCGCCCGTCGAGTCTTGCTTCAGATAGTTGTAGGTCAGGAACAGGCCCACGCGACGGTTCAGCAGGTAGGTCGCCGTGGCCGAGAAGTTGTCGCGCTTGTCGGTCCGGTCGATGCCACGATAATCGTCGTTGCTGTGGTTGTAGGCGGCCGACAGCAGGACGTTGCGCAGCAGCTCGTGGTCGATCGAGGCCCCGATGGTGTTCGAGATGAAGCCGCCGGCGCCGGGCGCCACCGATTCTTCGATCGTCCGCGAACCGTTCACGCCGACGGTGGTCAGCTGGCTCGGGAACCATTCGATATTGCCGGCGGCGCTGAAGCCGCTGACGTCCTTGAACGTCGCCAGATCATAGGACTGCTTCATGTAGCCGGCCTGGATGTCGCCGCGCATCACTTGCGACAGATCGAAGTTGGCGCCGAGGCCGACCACGTAGCCGTCCGAGGTCCGGTTGGTCGCCGGAGTCTTGAGGTCGTAGTCCTTCTTGTTGCCGGTGACCGTCGCATAGATGGCCGTATCCGGGCTCACCGCGTACTCGGCCTTGCCGCCATAGTAGAACTCATTGCGGTCGCGGCTGTTCTGATTGAACGAGGCGACGCCCTGGTCCTTGTAATTGAAGTCCTTATCGTCCAGGCGCCCGGTCAGGCGCAGACGGTTGAACTCCTTGACGCCGACCAGGCTGGTGGTGACCAGGTTGTACTGAACCGGCTTCGGCGTGGCGCCGGCCGGCGTACCGGCGGTGATCGCGGTGCGCGGTTCGGTCAGGCGCTGGAACTGAGCCGTGCCGGAGATGTTCGAGCCGCGCGCGATGTCCAGGCGACCATTGGCCGACACCGTGTACTCTTCGGTGTTTTCCGTGTCGTGGTCGGCATAGCGGATGATGTTGCCGCCCGCGAAGAAGCCGATGGCGTTACGCGACCAGTCCGAACGGACGGCCAGCTCAGGCTTCACGCGCCAGATGTTGTCATCGATCTTGCCAGTCGCGACGGCGTAGATGTTGTCGTTATGCTCGAGATCCACCGTAACGCGCGGATAGACGGTGAAGCCGCCGGCCTTCTGACCCGTCGCCTCGTAGTCCGGGCGCGGCCGGTCACGAACGCTGACGTTCCGATCGCGGCTGAAGTTGGAACCAAGGTCCTGCGCCTGCGCGAATTGCGGCGCGGTCAACGCGATACAGGCCGCTACGGCCGAGCACGTCAGAATTCGCATATCTTATCCCCACCAGTAGGAGACGCCCGGCGCGCGTCGTGACGCGCCGATCCGCCCAAGCAACTCGGTATTAGCCGCCGCAGTAAGCGGCGGTCACGCCAGCGCACGGATCGTAAGGCGCCGTCGTGGTCGTATTCGTGTTGGTGTTCGAGCCCGTGGTGCTCGCGCTGCCAGCCGTGTTGGTGTTGGCCGGAGCGGTCGACGAGACGCCTTGCAGGCTGACCAGAACGCTCGGCGCGCCCGTCGGGGTGGTCGCGGCCGTCTGGGTCACCGTGGCCGACTGACCGGTTTGGGCCAGCTGCTGGGTCACGGCCGGCGCCTGAGCGACGGTCTGAGCCATCTGCGGCGCCACGGCGGCGGCGACTTGGATGGCAACGCCGGCGCTGACCGTGCCGTTCGACACGGCGGTGATCAGGGCCTGCGAGATCGCCTGGGGCGAAGCGCCCGAAGCGGCCAGCGCGTTGGACACGGCGGCCTGGATGGCGGCCAGCTTTTCAGCCGGCGACAGGCTGGCGAAGCCCGGCTGCTGCGCGGCGGTGGCGGCGGCCGTTTGAATGGTGCTTTGCAGCGAAGCGGCCGTGGGGGCCGGCGTGGCTTGAGCCCAGACCTGGCCAGCGCCCACGGGCGCGAGCGCGACGGCCAGACTGACCGCGATGGCGCGAACGCGATTGAAAGCCATGAGGACTGCTCCCTCCAATTGATCGGCGTCCCTTTAGGACAATGTAAAAAAATGCTCCAGCCCGGATGACGATGTTTTGTCGCTTTTGCCGCCAAAACGTCTCTTCGAGGCCACACCCGGACGCGGCGATTTTAAAGAACTGACGCAAACACCCCTAGATCTGGCTTGTGACAGTCGCCATCACTTGAAAGGGCGTCACAGAATTATCGCTGTCCGCTTAACCCATAAAAGATCACGGGCCGCGCCCAATGGCAACGGTCACAACCTAGAATCAATTGGGAATGCGAAGAATCTGGTCGCTTTCGCGTATCAGGCGACCAAATAGCTCCAAATATCCGCAAATCTTAAAGTTAAGATTGGGGGGCACCGCTAGGCCGCGACGGTGGATACGTCCGAAGCCTGCCCCGCTTGGACGAGACAGCCGTACCATCCCAGGCCCGAATAGGTCTCGTAGCCGGGCGTCAGGGCGTATCCGACGGTGCTGTCGCCGTCGGCGTAGCTGCCCATGGGCCCGCCGGAAACGTCCAGCGGAAAGATCTCGGTCAGCACGCCGCGATTGTCGGAGGCCGCCAGCACGCGCCCCTTCTGATCCAGAAGCAGAACGCGCGAACGTTCGCGCTCCTCGGGCGTCAGGCGCACGCCGTCGACCACGGCCTGGGCCTGGGGCCGCCAGTCGAAATGCACGCCCAGGACGCCGAGCACCTCGCCCCGGCTCTGGCCGCCCGCGCGGATGGCGGTGGCGTAGGTGGCGACCGGCGCATCGTCCAGCGCGCGGGCCCGCTCGATATCACAGGCCACGAAATCGTCCCCGCTGACCGTGCGCAGGCCCTCCCGGAACCAGGGCGCGTCCGCCACCGACAGGCCGACGACGTTCGGATACCGGCGGGGGCGCCCATTGGCGATCACGCGTCCGCGCGCATCGCAGATCCAGAGGTCGAGATAGACCGTGTAGGCGTCCAGAATCACGCCCAGCCGCTCGCTGGCGTGGCGGCGCGCGGCGACGCCATCGTCGGCCAGGCAGGCCACGACGGCCGAGTCCGTGGCCCACCACCGCACGTCGCAGGTGCGCTCGTAGAGATTTCGGTCGACGATCTCGATGGCGTTCAGGGCGAGATCCGCCAAGCGCTGACCGCGCAGATGACCCAGGATCGCCCCGCCGACGGCCGAGAGTTCGTCCAGATCGGCGCGAACCTGGCTTTCCAGCGCCGCGGCGACCGAGTCGATCTCGGTCGAGATCTTCTTGAACTCCTCGGCGACGATGGCGAAACCCTTGCCCGCCTCGCCCGCGCGCGCCGCCACGATCAGGGCGTTGATCGCCAGCATCTTGGCCGCCCGGTTCACCCGAGCGATCTCGCCGATCTTGGCCCCCGCTACGCTCGACAGTCGGTCGGAAAGGTCCAGGATCCTTTCCGGACGAAGACTGACGTCTGACTCCATACTCCGCACACCCCACGCGAACGCCCGGGCGAATCGCCCAACTCCAGGAAGATGGCGCCCGCCTTAAGGCCGGACGATACGAACGGCGGGGAGATCCGGCCTTCCCGGGATCTTTACGCACGGAAGCGCCGGCGCGCCCTGCGATTGGGCGCCCGGCGCTTGGAAAACAAACACTTGCTCGGAAACTAAGCCATAAAGCTCAGCATCAGACGTCGACCTCGGCGTCCAAGGCGTTTTCCTGGATGAACTCGCGACGCGGCTCGACGAGGTCGCCCATCAGGCGGCTGAACATGTCGTCGGCGTCGTCGGCGTGGTTGACGCGAACCTGCAGCAGGGTGCGGGCCTCCACGTCCAGGGTCGTCTCCCAGAGCTGGTCGGGATTCATCTCGCCCAGCCCCTTGTAGCGCTGAATGGTCAGGCCTTTGCGGCCGGCGTCCAGCACCGCGTTGACCAGGTCCAGCGGACCGCGGATCGTGGTCGACTTGTCCTTGCGGCGGAACACGGCGCGGCCCGAGAACACCTCCGCCAGCTTGACGGCGCGTTCGGCCAGGCGACGGGCGTCGGCGGCGTGCAGCAGGACATCGTCCAGCACGATCCGCTCGGACACGCCGCGCCGCACGCGGCTGAACACGAAGCCCGTGTCGCCGCGCTCGCCCGACCAGGGACCGTCGCCCTCCTCGGCATAGAGGTCCAGGCGCTTGGCCGCCGCGGCGGCGTCCGGCGCCTCGCCCAGCAGACCGGCCAAGGCGGCCTGTTCGATGGCGGAGGCCGGCGCGCGGGCGGCCAGGCGGTCGATATTGCCCTTGGCCGAGCGGCAGGTCTGGACCAGGGCCAGCAGGTCCTGCCCGGTCATCCGCTCGCCGGACGCCAGGTCCAGCTCGGCGCCGTCGACGCCCTCGTCCACCAGGAAGGCGTCCATCTCCGCGTCATCCTTCAGATAGCGCGAGGACTTGCCCTTGGCGGCTTTGTAGAGCGGCGGTTGGGCGATGTAGATGTAGCCGCGCTCGATCAGTTCCGGCATCTGCCGGTAGAAGAAGGTCAGCAGCAAAGTGCGGATGTGGGCGCCGTCGACGTCGGCGTCGGTCATCAGCACGATCTTGTGGTAGCGCACCTTGTCGGGATTGAAGTCGTCACGGCCGATGCCGGCGCCCAGCGCCGTGATCAGCGTGCCGATCTGATCGGACGACAGCATCTTGTCGAAGCGGGCGCGTTCGACGTTCAGGATCTTGCCGCGCAGGGGCAGGACCGCCTGATTGTCGCGATTGCGGGCCTGCTTGGCGGACCCGCCCGCCGAGTCGCCCTCGACGATGAACAGTTCGGACTTGGCCGGGTCGCGTTCCGAACAGTCGGCCAGCTTGCCGGGCAGCGAGGTAATGTCGAGCGCGCTCTTGCGCCGGGTCAGTTCCCGCGCCTTGCGCGCGGCCTCGCGGGCGGCGGCGGCCTCGGCGATCTTGCTGACGATGGCCTTGGCTTCGTTCGGGTGCTCCTCGAACCAGGTCGCGAGCCCCTCCTGGACCAGGCCTTCCACCGCCGGTCGAACCTCCGACGAGACCAGCTTGTCCTTGGTCTGCGAACTGAACTTGGGATCCGGCACCTTGACCGACAGCACGCAGGTCAGGCCCTCGCGCGCGTCCTCGCCCCCGAGGCTGACCTTTTCCTTCTTCAGGATGCCTGAGCTTTCGGCGTAGTTGGTGATGATCCGCGTCAGCGCCGCGCGGAACGCCGAAAGGTGCGTGCCGCCATCCCGCTGCGGGATGTTGTTGGTGAAGCACAGCATCTGCTCGTGGTAGCTGTCGTTCCACCAAAGGGCGAGATCGACCTCGACCTTGTCCTTGACGCCGCGCACCGTGATCGGCGCCTTCAGCAGCGGGGCCTTGGCCTTGTCCAGGTGGCGAACGAAGGCCTCGATGCCGCCCTCGTAATGCAGCTTTTCTTCCCAGGGTTCGGCGTCGCGGTGATCCTTGAACCAGATCGTCACGCCCGAATTCAGGAAGGCCAGCTCGCGCAGGCGATGCTCCAGGGTCTTCCGGTCGAATTCGATGAAGGCGAAGGTGTCCTTCGACGGGTAGAAGGTCACTTCGGTGCCCGTCAGGACCTCGCCGGCCTTCGGACCGTCCTCGCGCACCGGCGACTCCCCGGTCACCGCCAGCGAGGTCACCGCGTCGCCGCGCTCGAAGCGCATCTGATGGACCTTGCCGTTGCGGTGGATCAGCAGCTCCAGCCAGTCCGACAGGGCGTTGACGACCGAGACGCCCACGCCGTGCAGGCCGCCCGAGACCTTGTAGCTGTTCTGGTCGAATTTCCCGCCAGCGTGCAGCTGGGTCATGATGACCTCGGCCGCCGACACGCCCTCGCCTTCGTGGATGTCGGTCGGAATACCGCGTCCGTCATCGGTGACGGTCACCGAGCCATCGGCGTTGAGGATCACCTGGACCTTGGTGGCGTGGCCCGCCAAGGCCTCGTCGATGGCGTTGTCGACCACCTCGTAGACCATGTGGTGCAGGCCCGAGCCGTCGTCGGTGTCGCCGATATACATGCCCGGACGCTTGCGGACGGCGTCGAGGCCTTTCAGCACCTTGATCGAATCCGCGCCATATTCGGCGGCGACGGCCTCTTCGTTCGGGTTTTCCGGCGGGACCTGGTCTTCGGTGTTCTCGGTCATTCGTCTTCCAGAACAGTCAGGCCAGCGTCGCCCACGCGAACGCCTAGCGCCCGACCCTTGAGATGGTCGAACAGCGACTCGTCCGTGCCGGTCAGGAAGGCCTGGAGCTTGAGCGCCGTCAGTTCGTCGGCCAGAGCGGCCCGACGGGTCAGGTCGAGATGCGCGGCGACTTCGTCGAGCAGTATTACAGGATTCGGCGCGGATTCCGCACGCGAAAGTCGCGCCGCCTGAGCCAAAACCAGGTTCAGGATCAGGGCTTTCTGCTCACCGGTCGAGCATTCCGCCGCCGGACGGTCCTTCTCGACGTGGAAGATGGCCAGATCGCCCCGATGAGGACCGGTCAGGGCCCGACCGGCGGCGCCGTCGCGGGCGCGCGCGACAGTGAGCGCGGCGGCTAACCTTTCCGCGATCTCGGCGAAAGGCGCGCCGTCCAGGGCCATCCGTTCCCAGTCGCCGGTCAGGGTGAGGCGCGCCTGGGGAAAGGGGCGATCGCCGCGCCCGTCGATTTCGGCCTGCAACGCCAGAAGCGTGCGGGCCCGGGCCTGGGCCATCAAGGCGCCGCTTTCCGCGAGGCGAGCCTCCAGGGCGCCCAGCCAGGTCGCGTCCGGCGCCGTTCCGGCCTCATAGGCGTCGGTCAGCAGCCGCATTCGCTCCCGCTGGGCCTTGTCATAGGCGTTGGCGTGGGCCGCGTGGCTGGGCTCGCCGGCGAAGACCAGGCGGTCGAAGAACTTGCGGCGCTCGGAGGCCGCCTCCAGGAACAGGCGATCTTGGGCCGGCGTCAGCCAGATCGGACGAACGTGGTCGGCGAGCCGTCCCGGCGGCGCGGTCTCGCCCTCGATACGGACCGCGCGACGGGCCGCCCCGCCCTGCTCGACGCCGGTGCCCAGACGAACGGGCGCGTCCTCGCCGGCCTCGACCTCGGCGGCGACCGCCCAGGCCCGCCCCACGGCCTCGCCGGGCAGCCGGCGGCCGACCTCGGCCATGCTGGCTCCGCGCAGGCCCTTGCCGGGCGTCAGCAGGCTGATCGCCTCGAGAAGGTTGGTCTTGCCCGCCCCGTTGGCGCCGAACAGATAGACGCTGCGCCCCTCGGTCTCGAGGCGCGCCCGCTCGTAGGAGCGAAAGTCCGTCAGGGTCAGGGAGAGCAGTGCGGCCGACGCCATTGAGGCTTCTTAAGCGGTGTCGCCGGCCGACGCCATGGCCGTATCAACCGACCTTATAGCCACACAGTTTGTTGCCATCGAGATCGCGGAAATAGGCGAAATAGGCCTTGGGCATCCGCTCGCCGGGCGGGCCCTCGCACTTCGCGCCCAGCTCCAGCGCCTTGGCGTGGAAGGCGTCGACCTCCTCGACGGTTTCGAACGCGAAGCCGCCCATCATGCCGTTGCCGATGCAGGCCGGATTGCCGTCGTGCGGGCCAAGCACCCCGAACATGGAGCCATTGCCGCGATAGAGGCGGCCGCCGGACGGATGCTCGAACAGCGGCTTCATGCCGATCGAGCCCAAGAGGCCGTCATAGAAGGTCTTGGCCTTCTCCAGGTCGTTGGAACCGACCGTCAGATAGTTCAGCTTGGCCATGGGCCACCTCCCGTTTTTATACGAAACGGACCTTAGCGGCCTTATGAGCGTTGGCAATAGGACCCCTGCGTCAGCCGATCAGGGCTCGAACAGGGCCCGATGGCTATAGACCCAGGCGCCGACATCGGCGAAGCGGTCGGTGACGATCGCGCAGGTCCGCACCCGCCCGGACTTCGCGCTGGTGATCCAGCCGGCCCGCTCCAGAACCTTCAAGTGCTTCATGAACGAGGTCAGGGCCATGTCGAACGGCGCGGCCAGCTCGCCGACACTGGCCGGCCCCTGGCCCAGACGGCTCAGGATCGCCCGCCGCGTCGGATCGGCCAGCGCCAAGAAGGTGTCGTCGAGGGAAACGGCGTTGTCAGCCATATGGCTAAGTATGATGAACCGGTCGGACCAAGGCAACAGCAGCGCTTGACGGTCCATTTCATGGCTTCAAGGTGCGGCTTTGGGAACAGGGCAAGATGAACCGACTGGCTGACTTACGGGCCGCGCTGTCAGAGGATGCGATCCCAATCGCGAACCTCGTCCAGGCGGCCTATGCGCCGTGGGCGGCGCTGATCGGCCGCCCGCCGTTGCCCATGACGGTCGACTACGGCGAGGCCCTGAAGAACCACCGCTTTGACCTGCTGGAGATCAATGGCGAGGTGGTCGCCTTGATCGAGACGACGCCTAGTGGGAACCGATTGTTGATCGTGAATGTCGCCGTCTCGCCAGCCCATCAGGGCAAGGGCCTGGGCGTGCGACTGCTGAAACATGCCGAAGGCTTGGCCGTCGAAGCCGGCCTCGTTGGCGTCCGCCTCTATACAAACCAGCGCTTCGAGAAGAACATCCGTCTCTACGCCGCCCTCGGCTATCGCGTCGACCGCGAGGAAGCGCTGAACGGCGGAATCGCCATCCACATGTCGAAGGACCTGACGTCGGCGGATTGACTATTTCCCCGCCGGCAACCCCAGCACCTTCTGTAAAAACTGGGTCTCGACCTCGCGGCGGCGATCGTTGTTGGCCTTCTTCAGGAAGCCGTGGCCCTCGTCCTTGAACTGCACGTACCAGGTCTCGACGCCCTGGGCGCGCAGCTTGGCGACCACCTGGTCCGACTCCGACTTGGGCACGCGCGGATCGTTCCAGCCCTGCATGACCAGCATCGGCTTGGTGATGTTGCCCACATTGTTCATCGGCGAGATGGTCTCGAAGGCCTTCAACATCTTCGGGTCGCGTTCGTCGCCATATTCGGCCCGTCGCAGGTCGCGGCGATAGGCCTCGGTGTTCTGGAGGAACGAGACGAAGTTGCTGATGCCGTAGCGCTCGATCCCGCCGGCCATGCGGTCGGAATAGCGCGTCATCACGGCCAGCGACATGTAGCCGCCGTAGGACTGGCCGTAGACGACGACGCGGCTGGGATCGAGGTCGGGCTGGGTCTTGATCCAGTCCAGCAGCGCGCCGATGTCCTTGACCGAGTCCTCGCGCTTCTCGGCGTTGTCGAGGTTCTGATAGGCCTTGCCGTAGCCGGTCGAGCCGCGAACATTGGTGACGATCACCGCCGCGCCGAGCTCCGCCACCGAATGCTGGTGGAAGGCGTTGAAGGTCGGGCGCGACTGGCCCTCGGGTCCGCCGTGGATGTCGATGATCACCGGCGCCTTCTGGCCGGCGGCCAGCTTGGGCTTGTAGACAAAGGCCGGGATCGAGCGCTTGTCGAACGACGGGTAGCGGACCAGTTCCGGCGTCGCCAGGGCCTTGGGATCAAGACCCCCCAGCTCCGAGGCCGTCCAGCGCTCCAGCTTGCCGTCCATCACGCCCCAGCTCCAGGCGTCGCTGGCCGCGGTCGGCGTGGCCAGGCTGAAGCCCAGCTTCGACCCGTCAGGCGAGAAGGCCAGGCCCGAGACCACGCCGGCGGGCAAGGCCGGCTGAGGCAGGGCGCGGCGGGTGCGGAAGTCCTGCACGACCAGCTTCGAATAGCCGTCCTCGTTGACGACATAGGCCAGCACGCGGCCATCGTCGGACAGGGAGAAATCCTCGATGTCCCAGGGACGTTCGCCCGAAAGGATCACCTTCCCGCCGGTCGCCAGGTCGAATTGCACCAGGCGCGTGAAGTCCGAACCTTCGTCCGACAGCATCAGAAGGCCCTTGCCGTCCGGCGTGAAGATCCCGCGGCTGTAGGCGATCTTGGTCTTTGACGGATTGAGTTCGGTCAGCTTGCCGGTCGCGACGTCCAGCAGCCAGACCTTGGTCTCGTTGATCGAGAAGTAGCGGGCCAACAGCACCGTCTTGCCATCGGGCGACACCGCCACGGGCGAAACCTGACCCTGACCCTTGTGGATCACCTTTGTCGCGCCGGACGCGTCGCGCATCAGGACGTCGAAGTCGGCCGAGCCCTTGACCGCCCGCGACCAGACCAGCACCGAACCGTCCTTGGTCCAGACCGGCGACTGGTTGCGCGTGCCCGGCTCGGTCAGCTGGACGGTCTTGCCGTCGGCCGAGCGCAGGAACAGCTGGAACCACTCGTCGCCGCCGGTGTCCTTGGCGAATAGAATCTGGCCGTTCGGCAGGGCGTGGGCTTCGGCGACCGGCTCGTCATAGAAGGTGATCTGCTCGCGGGCGGCGCCAGGCGCGGCCACCACGTGCAGCTGATTGGTGTTGCCAAAGCGCGTGGTGATGATCATGCCGCCGTTCTGGGCCCAGTCGTCGAAGCCCGCCGCGCGAGCGTTCTGGTACTTGGCCAGCCCCTCACGGATCGAAGCCGGCGCGACCGGCACGTTCTCCAGGATCTGGTTGCCGATCTCGCGGCGCTCGACCGTCTGGGCGGGCGCGGGCGCGGGCGCGGCGGCGGCCAACGCCAGGATGGCGGCCGAGGCGGCGAGCAGCTTTTTCATGTCGGACCACCGAAAGCGAAACGGGCGCCCGAAGGCGCCCGCTCATTAGTTCTTCAACCCAACGACGCGGTCAAACCCGCAGCGGCATCAGCACGTACTTCACGCCCGGGTCGACCGGGTCGACCACCAGGGTCGGACTGGCCGGATCGGCGAAGCGGAACTCGGCCTGCGGCCCGGCGATCTGGCCGCAGACGTCCAGCAGGTAGCGGGCGTTGAAGCCGATCTCGAAGGGCTCGCCGTCGTAATCGACCTCGACCTCTTCCACGGCCTGGCCGGCTTCCATGTTGCGGACGGTCAGGGTGATGCGGCCCGGCTCGATGGCCAGCTTCACCGAACGGCTCTTCTCGGCCGAGATGGTCGCCACGCGGTCGACGGCCTTGGCGAACAGGTCGTTGTCCAGGGTCAGGATCTTGGCGTTGTCGCGCGGGATGACGCGCAGATAGTCCGGGAAGGCGCCGTCGATGACCTTGGAGGTCAGGGCGGCCTGGCCGAACTCGAAGCGGACCTTCTGCGGCGACAGCTGGACGTCGACCGTCTCGCCGGCCGATTCCATCAGGCGGCGGGCCTCGGCGATGGTCTTGCGCGGCACGATCACGCCCGGCAGGCCGACCGCGCCCTCCGGCGCCGGCATCTCGGCCAGGGCCAGGCGGTGGCCGTCGGTGGCCACGGCGCGCAGCTTGGTCTCGCCGCCTTCGTTGACCGTGTGGATATAGAGGCCGTTCAGATAGTAGCGGGTCTCTTCGGTCGAGATCGCGAAGCGGGTCTTGTCGATCAGCCGCATCAGCTCGTTGGTGTCGACCGCGATGCGGTTCGACAGGCCGTCGCTGCTCATCACCGGGAAGTCGCCGGCCGGCAGCACCGGCAGGTTGAAGCGCGAGCGCCCGGCCTGGATGACCAGGCGCGGATCGTCGCCGCTGAAGGTCAGGCTGACATCGGCGCCGTCGGGCAGCTTGCGGACGATTTCGTAAAGCGTATGGGCCGGGGCGGTGATCTGGCCGGGCACGTCGATCTGGGCCAGGCCCTCGTCGATGATCTCCATGTCCAGGTCGGTGGCCGAGAACGACAACTGATCGCGGTCGGCCGACAGCAGGATGTTGGACAGGATCGGGATGGTGTTGCGGCGCTCGACCACGCTCTGCACATGCCCCAGCGCCTTCAGAAGCGCCGCCCGTTCAATGGTAAGCTTCATAGTCCGGTCCAGATCGTGCGGGCGGATGCAGAATCGCCCGCTACCCCCGTGAAGAATGGACCGCCGACATTATCGTAAAGCGCGGAGGGGGAAAGGGGGCTGGGGCGCGAAAACCGCGCTGGACCCTCGTCCTTCAGGCTTCCGCGACGGACCCGGCGGATCGGCCCATGGCCTTGGTCCTCGCCGACAGCGCGGCGAGGACCAAGGCCTGGAACATCAGGCCTTGGTGTCGAAGGCCCCGCCCGAGCCTTCGCCGTCCGCGCCAGCCCCAGCGTAGGGGTTCGACCCGGCGGACGACGACTCCGGCGCGGCCGGGCCGGTCGAGCCCTTGGCCGCCACGGCGACCATGGCCGGACGCACCAGGCGGCCCATCAGCTCGTAGCCGGCCTGCAGCACCGAGATCACGCCGCCGGCCGCCACCTCGGTCGAGGGTTGTTCGGTCACGGCCTGATGCAGGTGCGGATCGAACTTCTCGCCCGGAGCGGGATCGATCTTCTTCAGGCCGTTGCGTTCGAAGGCGCCTTGCAGCTCCTTCTCGGTCATCTCGACGCCGATGATGAAGTTCTTCACCGCCGCGTCGGTCGAGTCCTTGGGGCTGTGGGCCGTGGCGCGCGCGAGGTTGTCGGCCGCGCCCAAGAGATCGCGGGCGAACTTCTGGATCGCGTAGGCGCGCGCGTCGTTCATCTCGCGCTCGGCGCGGCGCTTGGTGTTCTCGGCCTCGGCGGCGTAGCGGAGCGCCTGCTCCTTCAGCTGGGCCACTTCGAGCTTCAGGGCCTCGACTTCCTGCGAGGCGTCGTCCGTTTCGAAGGGCATGTCTTCAGCCGGCGTTTGCTCGTCGGTCATCTCGTAAAGTCCTTATCCATCCATCATGCGGCCGAGCACCCGGGCGGTGTAGTCCACCAGCGGAATGACTCGGGCATAGTTCAATCGCGCCGGCCCGATCACACCGATCGCGCCCAGCACCTTCTGACGGCCCGTCATATAGGGCGCCGCGATCACCGAGGAACCCGAAAGCGAAAAGAGTCGCGTTTCGGCCCCGATAAAGATGCGGACCGCCTCGGCCTGGCGAACGTCGTCGAGCAGGCCAATAAGCTGCCCTTTCTGCTCGAGATCGTCGAACAGCTGACGCACCCGGTCGATGTCCTCGCGCGCGCGCGCGTCGGCCAGCAGGTTGGCCTGCCCTCGAACGATCAGCGAGCGCGCGTCGCCCTCGCCCCCGCTCCAGGCGGCGAGGCCCTCCTCGACCAGGCGGGCGGCGGCCTCGTCCAGTTGCCGGCGGGCCACCGCCAGTTCGCCGTCCATCTCGACCCGCGCCTCGGCCAGGGTCCGACCGCGCAGACGGGCGTTCAGGAAGTTGGAGGCCTCGGTCAGGGCCGAGGGCGTCACCCCCGGCGGCTGGCGCATCAGGCGGTTCTCGACCTGACCGTCCTCGAACACCATGACCGCCAGGGCCTGACCACCGCCCAGCGGCACGAACTCGACATGCTTGACCCCGCCCTCGCGCACTGGCGTGACCACGATCCCGGCGCCGCCGGCCAGGCCCGACAGGATGGACGAGGCCTCGGCCAGGGCTTCCTCGAACGAGCGGCCCTTGACGGCCAGGCGCGCCTCGATGGTCCGCTTGTCGTCCTCGGGCAGGTCGCCGACCTCCAGCAAGCCGTCGACGAACATGCGCAGGCCGGCGTGGGTCGGCATCCGCCCGGCGCTGGTGTGCGGCGCGTCCAGCAGGCCCAGCTGCGCCAGGTCCTGCATGGTGTTGCGGATCGAGGCGGGCGATAGGGCCACCCCGCCCTTGGAGATGGTGCGCGAGCCCACCGGCTCGCCGGTCTCCAGGTACGACTCGACGACGCGGCGGAAGATGTCGCGCGCCCGGGCGTCCAGCTCGGTCAGGCCCGGCGCGGGCACGATCGGCCCTGGGAACAGGTGCGTCATGGGCGGCCTCTCCAGAGCGTGTCGTTTTGGACCCGGTCGGCGAACAAAAGCGGTCGGCCTCTTTCAACTGCGGCTGGCGATAGGATAAGCGGCCAGGCGAACACATTCAAATAGACCGGAGTTCCCCCATGCGTCCGTCCGAACGCGCCCCCGACCAGCTGCGCGCCGTCACGCTGGAAACCGGCGTCAACCGCTACGCCGAGGGCTCGTGCCTGATCGGCTTTGGCCACACCAAGGTGCTGGTCACCGCCACGGTCGAGGAGAGCGTGCCGGGCTGGATGCGCAACAAGGGCGCCGGCTGGGTCACCGCCGAGTACGGAATGCTCCCCCGCGCCACCCACACGCGCGGCCGCCGCGAGGCCGCCGCCGGCAAGCAAACCGGCCGCACCCAGGAGATCCAGCGCCTGATCGGCCGCTCCCTGCGCGCCGTGGTCGACCTGAAGGCTCTGGGCGAGCGCCAGATCACGCTGGACTGCGACGTCGTTCAGGCCGACGGTGGCACCCGCACCGCCTCGATCACCGGCGCCTGGGTGGCCCTGCGCCTGGCCACCCGCTACCTGCTCGACGAGGGCGTCCTGAAGACCGATCCCATCCTGGGCCAGGTGGCCGCCGTCTCGTGCGGCGTGTTCAACAACGTGCCGGTGCTGGATCTGGACTACGAGGAAGACTCCAGCGCCGAGGCCGACAGCAACTTCGTGCTGACCGGGGCCGGCGACATCGTCGAGATCCAGGCCACCGGCGAGAAGCGGGGCTTCACCCGCGCCGAGTTCGAGACCCTGTACGGGCTGGCCGAAAAGGGCATCAACGAGCTGTTCGTCCTGCAGCGCCAGGCCATCGGCGCGTAGACGCGCCCCTTGCCGGGATGGGCTAGCGGACCCAGATTCCCTGAACCACGAGGTTTTAGAGGAGTCCGCCGTGCCCACCCCGTTCAAAGGCTATGAAGTCGAAGCGCGCCTGCGGCCATCGGCCGAGGCCTATCGCTTCGACCTCGACCAGGCGCTGGCCGCGGTCGTGGCCTTGGAGGCGCACGCGCCGGCCGACGCCTACACCGCCCAGATCCTGGGAACCGAGCGCATCGGCAACGGCGTCGTGGTGGGTCCCAGCGGTCTCGTCCTGACGATGGCCTATCTGATCACCGAGGCCGAAGAGGTCTTCCTGACCCGCAACGACGGCCGCCGCGTGCCCGCCCACGTGCTGGGCCTGGACGCTCGATCGGGCCTCGGCCTTGTCCAGGCCCTGGAGCCGCTGGATCTGCCGGTGCTGACCATTGGCCATTCGCGCGGACTGGAAGACGGGGCCCCCGTGGTCGTCGCCGGGGCCGGCGGCCGCGCCCACGCCATGGCCGGCAAGATCCTGGCCCGCATCCCCTTCTCCGGCTATTGGGAATACAAGCTGGACGAGGCCCTGATCACCGCGCCAGCTCACCCGCACTGGAGCGGCGCGGCCCTGATCGGTCCCAAGGGCGACTTGGTGGGCCTGGGTTCGCTGAGCCTGGAAGGCCGCGACGCCCAGGGCGAGGCGAGGCCCATCAACATGTTCGTGCCGGCCGAACTGCTGCCGCCGATCCTCGACGACCTGGCGCGCGGCAAGACTCCTCACCCGCCGCGTCCTTGGCTTGGCGTCTTCGCCCAGGAGCTGGAGAACCACGTGGTCATCGTCGGCGTCTCGCCCAAGGGCCCGGCCGCCCGCGCCGAACTGCGCGCCGGCGACCTGATCCTGGAGGTCGACGGCCACGCGGTGTCGGACCTGGCCGAATTCTACGATCGCCTGTGGGACCTGGGCGAGGCCGGCGTCACCGTGCCGCTGAAGGTGCTGCGCGAAGGCGACGCCTTCGAGCTGGAGGTGCGCTCGATGGACCGCAACGCGCTGCTGAAGAAGCGGCGGCTGAACTGAGGACGCGCCCCGGTTGCCAGGATGGCGATCCTCATTCTAGACGGGATCGCATGACCGACAAACCTGGCCCTTGGGATCTTCCGGACGCCCCACCTTCACCGCCGGCCGCGACGCCCGCCGCTCCGCGCGACCGTCTCTGGCTATGGCTGGGCGCCCTGGCCGCCGTCGGGGTGCTCATTGCCGCCCTGGCCCACGCCTATCCGGAAGCCTTGCGGAGCGGGGACGACAAGGTCGAGCTGGTCTATCGTCTGATGCTGGTGCTGCTGGTGTCGGGCGGCCTTTTGCGCGCCGCGCGGCGGCCGTTGACCCGTCACCTGAAGCACGCGGTGATCTGGATGGCCGCCTTCGCGGTGCTGGCCTTCGGTTACGCCTATCGGACCGAGTTGGCCGACGCGCCGCGCCGGCTGCGGATGGCGTTCAATATCGGCGCGCCGATCCAGGTCGACGAGCGCACCCTCGTGGTCCCGCAGAGCGACGACGGCGCCTATGTGGTCGATGGCCTGGTCAACGGCCAGCGCGTGCGGTTCACGGTCGACACCGGCTCGACCGACACCGTGCTCAGCCCCGACGACGCCCGCCGGCTGGGCGTGGCGGTCGACAAGCTGGACTACGCCTACAAGGCCGAGACCGCCAACGGGACGGGCTATGGCGCGGTCTTCGCGGCCAAGAGCCTGGAGATCGGGTCGATCCGGCTGCGGGACGTGCCTTTGATGGTCAACAAGACGCCGATGAGCCAGTCGCTGCTCGGGATGAGCTTCCTGAAACGCTTGGACGCGTTCGAATTCCGCGGGCGCACCCTGGTGCTGAAGTGGCGCGAGGACGACCAGGGACGGGCGCTTTAGAGCGCGCTAGCGGTTTAACCGCTCACACTTAAACCTAACGCATCCCTAGAGCGTGAGGCTGAAAGTGGGAACCGGTTTCAGCTTATCTCACGCTCTAAACATTTGATTTAGAGCCTTTTTAACGCCTGAAATCGATTCCGATTTCAGGCTAAAGGCTCTAGGCTTCGTCTTCATCGTGCCCGCCGGGCGGGCCGCTTTCGAAGGTCAGCAGGTCGCCCGGCTGACAGCCCAGTTCGCGGCAAAGCGCGTCCAGGGTCGAGAACCGCACCGCGCGGGCCTTGCCGGTCTTGAGGATCGAGAGGTTGGCGATGGTCACGCCCACCCGGTCGGAAAGCTCGGTGAGCGACATGCGACGATCCAGCAAGACGCGGTCGAGGTTCACGCGGACGGGCATTCGACGGTCACTCCGGATCAGATCGTGAGTTCGGCTTCGCGGCGAAGGCGGGCGCCTTCGCGGAACACCTCGGCCAGGACGAAGACCACCAGCACCGAGAACCAGGCGGTCAGGGTGAAGCTGTCGTCGATGACCTTGGCCTTGGGCGCCAGCCAGCGCGCCATGCCCGAAAAGACGTAGCGGCCGATCTCCAGCCCGCCCAGGACGAGGCCGATCAGACGCAGACGCACGACATTGTCGGGATGGAAGGGGTCGCCGGCGGTCAGGGTGGCGAAGATCTTGCGCAGCCGCTCGACGATGACCATCCAGCCGCCCAGCAGCAACGCCCAGGCCGCCAGGGCGCCGGCGAACAGCGGGCCGTCGCGGCTGATGGCCTGCACGGCGTCGCTGATCGGCAACACCTGGGCCAGCAGTTCGGGATTGAAGCTGAACAGCAGGGCGACCAGCGTGAACAGCGACAGAAGGCTCACGAAGATCCACAGCCCGACATAGATCACATCGAGGATGATCTTCAGAAAACTCGATACCGAGCCAGGCCCCAAGGCGCGCATGGCTGCTCCCCGACAGCGACGCTAAGCAATTTGCCCCGCGTCGCGGGAGGCGTCAAAAACAGCGGCCCCCGGGCCCCTGGAAACGCGATCCGCCGTTAAAGCGTCTGCACCACGAACGCCACGGCCGACACCGGAACCGCCACGATCAGGGCGACGGTGATCGCGGTCATGATGACCTTGTCGGCGATGCTGAACAGGCGGGCGGCGGACATCGTGTTTTCCAGCTCGAGAGGCGTGGCCAGGGTCGATCCATTCGGCCCCTATCCACAGGATCAACAGATAGGGGCCAATTCCGGTTCCGCCAATCTCGATTATCGAAAAACGATATTAAACTCCGGTAATGATGCCTCTGGGCAAATCGAAGTTGCCTTTAGGTCACAGTCACGCTCGTCGCCACCATCGAGGCGCGCTTGGAAACCCGCTCGAACCAGTTGGCCAAGGCTGGCCGCCCCGCCCGCCAGTCGCTGACCCTGCGAGCATCCTGGTAGTCCAGCTGCACGGCCACGGCGATCTCGCCGATCGCGAAGCGGTCCGAGGAGAGGGCGCCTTCGGCGACAGCGGCTTCGAAGAGGTTCAGCGTCGCGGCGACGGCGCGGCCCTGGCGCTCGAAAAGATCCTGACGATGCTCGGCCTCGGGCCGCATCCGCTCGCGAACGATCATCACCGAGGCGTCGCCCAGCCCGTCGGCCGCCGCTTCCAGGGTCAGCGCCCGGCGGCGGTCGGGCTGGGCCTCGGGGATCAGGCGCGGCGCGGCCAGTCCATCCACATAGTCGGTGATGACGCCGGAATCATAGATCGCCTCGCCGTCGTCCAGGATCAGGGCCGGCACCTTGCACAGCGGGTTCTGGGCCCGCAGCGACTCGTCCTGGAACGGCGAGACCACCTCAAGCGTGAAGCGGTCCGACAACCCTTTTTCGATGGCCAGCACGCGAACCTTGCGCGCGAAGGGTGAAAGTGGCGAGTAAAGGAGCCGCATCAGGTGATTTTCCCGGAGTGAAGACATGGCGCTGAAGCTTGAGATCGGGTCGAAGCTTGTGGCCGCCACGCACAATCCTGGCAAGGTCCCGGAGATCGCGGCCCTGCTGGACGGCCGCTTCGAGATCGTCACGGCCGGACAGCTGGGCCTGCCCGAGCCCGAGGAAACCGAGAGCACCTTCGTCGGCAACGCCCTGCTGAAGGCCCGTCACGCGGCGGATCTGTCGGGCCTGCCGGCCATCGCCGACGACTCGGGCCTGTCGGTCAGCGCGCTGGACGGCGCGCCAGGGATCTATTCGGCGCGCTGGGCCGGTCCGGGCAAGGACTTCACCATGGCCATGGACAAGGTCGCCGAGCGCATCGAGGCGACGGGGAGCGAGGACTATTCGGCCTGGTTCACCTCGGCCCTGGCCGTCGCCTGGCCCAACGGGCCGGCCGTGGTGGTCGAGGGACGCGTCGACGGAACCCTGGCGTTCCCCGGGCGCGGAACGCGCGGCTTCGGCTACGATCCGATCTTCGTTCCCGAGGGCCACGACATCACCTTCGGCGAGATGGAACCGGCGGCCAAGGACGCGATGAGCCACCGCGCCCGCGCCTTCGCCAAGCTGAAAGCCGCGTTGTTTGACTGACGCCCCCAAGGACGCCCCTCGGGACGACCTCGGCGTCTACGTACACTGGCCCTATTGCGCGCGCATCTGCCCCTATTGCGACTTCAACGTCGTCCGCGACCGGGGCAGAACCGACGAGCAGGTGGCCCTGGCCGACGCCATCGTCGCCGACCTGGTCGCCCAGCGCGCCCTGACCGGTGAGCGCCGCCTGCTGTCGATCTTCCTCGGCGGCGGCACGCCGTCGCTGATGGATCCCGCCCAGGTCGCGCGCGTGATCGACACGGCCAAGCGCCTGTGGTCGCCCGCCGAGGACCTGGAGATCAGCCTGGAGGCCAATCCGACCGACGCCGAGGCCGGCCGCTTCGCCGCCCTGGCCGAGGCCGGGGTCCAGCGCCTGTCCCTCGGCGTCCAGGCCCTCGACGACGTCGCGCTGAAGGCCCTGGGCCGCAATCACGACGCCGGCGCCGCGCGGCGGGCGATCGCCGCGGCGACCAGAGCCTTCCCGCGCCTCTCCGTGGACCTGATCTACGCCCGACCCGGCCAGACGGACGCCGCCTGGCGCGACGAGCTGGCCGAGGCGATCGCCTTGGGCCCCGAGCACATCTCGCCCTACCAGCTGACCATCGAGCCCGGCACCGCCTTCGACCGCGCGGTCGGGCGGGGAGCCCTGGTCGTCCCCGACGAGGACCTGGCCGCCACCCTGTTCGAGACGACGCAGGAGGTGCTGGAGGCCGCGGGCTTCGACGCCTACGAGGTCTCGAACCACGCCAGGGGCGCGGCCGCGCGCTCGCGACACAATCTCGTCTATTGGCGCGGCGTCGACTATGTCGGCGTCGGCCCCGGCGCGCACGGCCGCCTGGGCCTCGCCGACGGCCGCTCGGCCACGCTCGCCCGCCGCGCCATCAAGGACTATGTCGCCGCCGTGGACGCGACGGGCGTGGGCTTCACGCGCGAGACCCTCACCGCCGAGGAAGCCGCCGAGGAGCGCCTGGTGCTGGGCCTGCGCATCGACGACGGCGTGGCGTTCGCGGAAATGACGCCGCTGGGCCTGTCGCCAGACCTCCCGAAAGTCCGCGATCTGGTCGAGGCGGGGCTTCTGGCCGACGACCCCGAGCGGTTGAGGGCGACGCGCGCGGGCCGCCTGGTGCTGGACCGGCTGACAGGCGCGCTCGCGACCTGATATGGCTTCTCATCGCAAGTTGAAGGACGCGTGATTTGAGCTGCCAGCTTCCCCCGCCAGCCCTGTCCGACGCGCCCCTGGCGCCCGGCCTCTATCTGGTGGCGACGCCGATCGGCAATCTGCGCGACATCACGCTGCGGGCCCTGGACGTGCTGGCCGGCTGCGACCTGCTGCTGGCCGAGGACACCCGCGTCACCGGCAAGCTGCTGTCCGCCTACGGCATTCGCACCAAGCTCGAACGCCACGACGAGCACGTGGCCGAGCGCGCCATTCCGGGCGTGCTCGAACGGCTGGAGGCCGGCGAGCGGGTGGCCCTGGTGTCGGACGCCGGCACGCCGATGGTCTCCGACCCCGGCTACCGCCTGGCCAGGGCGGCGATCGCCGCCGGCCACGCGGTGATCCCGATCCCCGGCGCTTCGGCGGCCCTGGCGGCGCTGACCCTGGCCGGCCTGCCGACCGACCGCTTCCTGTTCGCCGGCTTCCCGCCGCCCAAGAGCGCCGCGCGCCGCACCTTCTTCGAGGAGTTCGCCAACGCCCGCGCCACCCTGATCTTCTACGAGGGCGCGTCGCGGGTGGCCGACTGCCTGGCCGACATGGCCGCCGTGTTCGGGGCGACGCGCGAGGCCGCCGTGTGCCGCGAGCTGACCAAGCTCTACGAGACCTGCGTGCGCGGCCCGCTCGCCGAGCTGGCCGCCGACCCGCGCTTCGAGGCCCCCAAGGGCGAGATCGTCATCCTGGTCGGTCCCGGCGCCGAAAAGGCCGCCAGCGTCGACGACGCCGAGGCGGCCCTGCGCGAGGCCATGACTCGCCTGCCGCTGGGCGAGGCCGCCTCGGAGGTGGCCAAGGCCCTGGGTCTTTCGCGAAAGGACCTCTATCGCCAGGCCCTCGCGCTGAAGGAGCGGGCCTGATGACCGCCGGCGCCCGCCCCCCTCGCGATCCCCCCCATCGGGCCAGGCAGGCGCGCGGCGCGGCGGCGCGCAAGCTGGGGCGACGGGCCGAGGTTCTGGCGGCGCTATGGCTGATGGCCAAGGGCTATCGCGTCCTGGGCTTTCGCCTACCGACACCGCTGGGCGAGATCGATCTGCTGGCGCAACGCGGACGGGTCCTGGCCGTTGTGGAAGTCAAACAGAGAACGACGATCGAGGACGCCCTGGACGCCGTGACGCCCACTCAGCGCGACCGGCTTCGCCGCGCCGCCGCCCACTTGGCCGCGCATCGTTCGGGCCTGCGCGATCTCTTGGTGCGCCTGGACCTGATCGCCCTGGCGCCTGGACGCGCGCCGCGGCATCTCGTCGACGCCTGGTCGGGGGCCTGACATGACCCGCGAGGAGGCCGAGGCGATCCTGATCAAGGCCGGCGAGGGTCCCGACGAGGGCTTTCCGCTGTTCGAGGCCGCTCTGGCCTGCGCCGTCCACGACGACCCCAGCCGCGACACCGCCCCGGCCATCGCCCTGGCCGAGGACGCCGCCGAGCGCCTGCGCCGCCGCGCCGAGGCGGAATCGCCGGAGGAGGCGGTGGCCGAGACCCTGGCCGGCGACCTGCGCCTGACCGGCGACGTGCTGACCTACGACCACCCCGACAACGCCGACGTCATCGCCATCGCCGAACGTCGCAAGGGTCTTCCCGTCGCGCTCGGGGTCTTCTACCTGCACGCCGCCCGCGCCGCCGGCCTGGAACTTTACGGCGTCGACTTTCCGGGCCACTTCCTGCTGCGCATCGAAACCGAGGAAGGGCCTCTGGCCCTCGATCCCTTCAGCGAGGGCCGGGTCGTCCTGCCGTCGGAGCTGTCGCGCCGGGCGCTGCGCACCGGCCTGATGCCCGACGTGGCCTCGCGGCTGGAGCTCTTGATGGCGCCGATCTCGGACCGCGCGGTGCTGATCCGCCTGCAGAACAACATCTTCGCCCGCGCCCAGCAGGCCAAGGACTGGGTTCGCGCCGAGCGCTCGGCCCTGCGCCGGGCCCTGCTGAATCCCAAGGACCACCGCCCCTGGCTGGACGTCGCCGCCGCCCGCGAGGGCCAGGGCGCCCTGGCCGGCGCGTTGCAGGCCCTGTCGCGCGCCCAGATCCTCGACGGCGGCGCGGCCATCGCGGCGCGGGCGGCGCGGGAACGGATGCGGTTGCGGCTGAACTAGAACAGCGACTTAAGGCCAAGGGCGCTAGGCGCCGCTAGCACGGTCCTGTTCATACCCGGATCGTCCTCGCAGCCAAAATCAAAGACCCGAACGCGGCGATCGGAACCCAAGATCCACTCCACGCGCAGGCTAGCGTCGTCAGGATGATATTTCCGACAGCCTTTCTCACCGCCGACGATGTCGCGCTCGCCGCGATAAGGCGCGATCTTAACCCTGAAGTCGGCGAACTGCGCGGGCGTGATCCGCTGAACCTCGCGACGACGACGCCAGTGTTTGTAGTTGCCCACCCAATATCCAGTCTCGATCCTTAGCACGCCATCTTCGCTCGCAACGAACTTCACGGTCTCGCAGCGCCCGCAGAACGGAGGCGGCTCCAGAGCGTAGGCAATATGCTCGACAGTCGGATCGACCGGCGGTGTGTTAGCGCATCCCACCAAAGCGGTGGCGACAAGAATGGGCAAAATCCAGCGGCTGCTCATGCCATGACCGTGGCAGTATCGGCCATGCACCACAACCAGCCCCTCGCATTCCCCGGAAATCGCCTTAACTAGACCTCCGCTACAGAAACCCCAGGAGCCCCCATGTCGCTGCGAGTCGCCGTCCAAATGGATCCCGTCCTGGGGATCAACATCGACACCGACACGACCTTCCTGATGATGATGGAGGCCCAGAACCGCGGTCACAGGCTGTGGTTCTACACCCCCGACAAGCTGTCTCTGGAGGACGGGCGCGTCTTCGCCCGCGCCCAGCCGCTGGAGGTGTTCGCCGAGAAGGGCGCGCACGCGCGTCTGGGCGAAACCGTCGTTCTGGACATGAGGGACGACGTCGACGTGGTGCTGATGCGCCAGGATCCGCCGTTCGACATGGCCTACATCACGGCCACGCACTTTCTGGAGAAAGTGCACCCCCACACCCTGGTCGTGAACAACCCGGCCGAGGTGCGCAACGCGCCCGAGAAGCTGTTCGTCACCGACTTTCCCGGCGTGCAGCCGCCGACCCTGATCACCAGCGACCACGAGGCGATCTACGACTTCCGCGCCCGGCACGGCGACATCGTGCTGAAGCCGCTCTACGGCGGCGGCGGCTCGGGCGTGGCGCGGTTGCTGAAGGACGATCCCAATCTCGACGCCCTCCTGGAACTGCACGCCATGATCGGCCGCGAGCAGGTCATCGCCCAGAAGTTCGTCCCGGCCGTCAGCAAGGGCGACAAGCGCGTCCTGCTGATCGACGGCGAGCCCGTCGGCGCCATCAACCGGGTGCCCGCCAGCGGCCAGGTGCGATCGAACCTGCGGGTCGGCGGTCGCGCCGAGGCGGTGGAGCTGACCGCCCGCGACAAGGAGCTCTGCGCGATTATCGGTCCCGAGCTGAAGCGTCGCGGCCTGCTGTTCGTCGGCATCGACGTGATCGGCGAATACCTGACGGAAATTAATGTTACATCCCCCACCGGAGCTCAGCAGCTCAAGCGCTTTACGGGCGTGGACGCGGCGGCTGTTCTTTGGGACCGCATTGATGGCATTTGTGCGAATGGTGGGTAACTCTGGAAAAATAACAATTCTTCCTGAAATGTTCGTTTTTCGTTCTTGATGTATTTCGCACGCCGTGGTGACCCTTGTGGATAAATTGACAGTCCACAAGGAGGGCGGATGGCCGCCAAGGTCGTCACGGTCGCGTTCGAAGGCGTAGAGGCGCGTCGCGTCGACGTCGAGGTGCAGCTGACCACCGGCCAGCACGTGTTCGTGGTGGTGGGCCTGGCCGACAAGGCCGTCGCCGAGAGCCGCGAACGGGTGCGCGGCGCCTTCGCCGGCCTGGGCCTGGCGCTGCCTGGCAAGCGCATCGTCGCCAATCTGGCCCCGGCCGACATGCCCAAGGAGGGCACGCACTTCGACCTGCCGATCGCCCTGGCGGTGATGGCGGCCCTGGGCGTCATCCCGATGGACGCCCTGGACGGCTGGGCGGCGATGGGCGAGCTGTCCCTCGACGGCCGCATCGTCCCCGCCGCCGGGGCCCTGCCGGCGGCGATGGCGGCCGGCGCCATGGGCCTGGGCCTGATCTGCCCGGAGGCCTCCGGCCCCGAAGCCGCGTGGGCCGGCGACACCCGCATCCTGGCCCCGCGCTCTCTGGTCTCGCTGATCAATCACTTCCGTGGGAGCCAGATTCTCGGCGCCCCGGCGCCAGGTCCGATTCTGGAGGGCGAGCGGCCCAAGGACCTGCGTGACGTGAAGGGCCAGGAACACGCCAAGCGCGCGCTGGAAATCGCCGCCGCCGGCGGTCACAACCTGCTGTTCGTCGGCCCGCCGGGCTCGGGCAAGTCGATGCTGGCCCAGCGCCTGCCCGGCCTGCTGCCGCCGTTGACCTCCAGCGAGCTGCTGGAGACCTCGATGGTCCATTCGGTGGCTGGACTGATCGCGCGCGGCGCCCTGACCCGGAACCGGCCCTTCAGATCGCCGCATCACTCGGCCAGCATGGCCGCGCTGACCGGCGGCGGGCATCGCGCCAAGCCCGGCGAGGTGTCGCTGGCCCACAACGGGGTGCTGTTTCTCGACGAGCTGCCCGAGTTCGGCGTCCAGGCGCTGGACAGCCTGCGCGCGCCGCTGGAGACCGGCGAGGTGATGGTCGCCCGCGCCAACGCCCACGTCCGCTACCCCGCGCGCGTGCAGCTGGTGGCGGCCATGAACCCCTGCCGTTGCGGCCATGGCGGGCCTGGACGCGGCGCCTGCGGCAAGGCGCCCCGCTGCCAGAAGGATTATCAAGGCCGCGTCTCGGGTCCGCTGATGGATCGCATCGACCTCGCCGTCGACATGCCCGCCGTCACCGCCGCCGACCTTTCCCTGCCGCCGCCCGCCGAGGGGTCCGCCGAGGTCGCCGCCCGCGTCGCCCGAGCCCGCGCGCTGCAGGTCGAGCGCGCGGAGGCTCACGGCGCGGCGGACGGGCTGAACGGTCGGGCCGAAGGCGCCTTTCTGGAGGCGATCGCCGGCCTGGACGACGCCGGGCGCGGCTTGCTGGCCCAGGCCGCCGAGGCCGGCCGGATCAGCGCCCGGGGCTGGACGCGCGTGCTGCGCCTGGCGCGCACCATCGCCGACCTGGAGGGCGCCGAACGCGTCCGCCGCGTCCACGTCGCCGAGGCCCTGGCCTATCGGCGGACGACAACCGCCGACGAGGCGATCGGCTTGACCGCCCGTTAAGCCGCGTCGGGTAACCTTTACAACCATGAGCGATCCAAAGCCCGGCGTCACGCCCGAACAGCTGGCCACCTTGAGCCACGAATTCCGCACCCCGCTGAACGGCGTGCTGGGCATGGCGCGTCTGCTGGAAAACACCAAGCTGACCGCCGAGCAGCGCGCCTATGTCACCGCCCTGCGCGAGAGCGGCGACCACCTGTTGTCGCTGGTCAATGACGTTCTGCACTTCGCCCGCCTGGGCGCGGCCTCGATCGACCTGTCGCTGGCCCCGGTGGACGTCGAAGGCCTGCTGCGCCAGGTCGCCGAGCTGATGAGCCCGCGCGCGCACGAAAAGGGGATCGAGATCGCCTGGGCCCTGCCCTCGCCCTTCCCGACCATCCGCGCCGACGAGGGGCGCCTGCGCCAAATCCTGCTGAACTTCGCCGGCAACGCCGTGAAGTTCACCGAGGCCGGCGGCGTCCTGCTGTCGGCCAGGATGACCGGCGAAGGGCGGGTTCGCTTCTCGGTCGCCGACACGGGCCCCGGCGTCGCGCCCGAGGCCCGGCGGCGGATTTTCGAGGCCTTCGTCCAGACCGACATCACCCACAACACCCAGCTCGGCGGGGCGGGGCTGGGACTGGCGATCGTCTCGCGCCTTTCGGCGGCCATGGGCGGAGAGGTCGGGGTCGGGGGCGAGCTGGGCCAAGGCGCCGAATTCTGGTTCGAGGCGCCGTTCGAAACGGCGGTCCCCGCGCGCCGCGCCGGACCGCTGGACGGTCGGTCCGTGGCGATCGCCTCGCCCAACGCCATCGTCCGCGCCGCCACCGCACGCCTGATCGAGGCCGCCGGCGGCCGCGCCTTCGCCGCCGTCGACATCGCCTCGGCCCTGGCCGGCGCGCCCGTCGACGCGGTGCTGCTGATCGACGCCGCGCTTTCCAGTCCGCGCCGCGCGCTGAAGCCGCCCGCCGGCCGCCGGGCCGTGGTGCTGCTGACCCCCGATCAGCGCGACCTGATCGACCGCCTGAAGACGGGCGGCTTCTCGGGCTATCTGATCAAGCCGCTGCGCGCTGCCTCCCTCGTCGCCCAGGTGCTGCAAGCCGGCGCCGCCCACGGCGAGGACGGGGCGACAGCCGTCGAGCCGGCGCATGACGACCGCGTCGCCGGGGCGGTGGCCCAGGGCGCGCGCGTGCTGCTGGCCGAGGACAATCCGATCAACGCCCTGCTGGCCCGCACCCTGCTGGAGCGCGAGGGCTGCAAGGTCGACCGCGTCGCGGACGGCGAACAGGCGGTGGCCGCCGCCTCGGCCGCCGCCTACGACCTGATCCTGATGGATCTGCGGATGCCGGGCCTTTCGGGCGTCGAGGCCTCGAAGGCCCTGCGCGGCCGAGGCGTCGCCACGCCGATCGCCGCCCTGACCGCCGACGCCTTCGACGAGGACAAGCGCGCCTGTCTGGCGGCGGGCATGGACGACTTCCTGGTCAAGCCCCTGACCCAGGAAGCCCTGCGCGCGGCGCTCACGCGGTGGACCGGCCGCGCCGCGAGCGCTGGCTGGACGAAAGCGCCGACGCGGGCCAAGGTCGCCTCCTGATTTCGGAGGGGGACCGCGTCCGGGCGCGGTGAAGACGCATGGCCGCAGGCGCGACGACGAAAAAGCGCGGCATGATGGACGTGCTGCGCGCGCTGAAGCAGCCAAAGGTCGCGGCCATGCTGGCCCTGGGCTTCGCGTCGGGCCTGCCGTTCCTCCTGACCGCAAACACCTTCGGCTACTGGCTGCGGGAAGAAGGCACGTCGCTGAAGGCGATCGGCTTCCTGTCCTGGGTCAGTCTGGCCTATGGCATGAAGTTCCTGTGGGCTCCGCTGATCGACCGGCTGGACGCGCCGCTGCTGGGCCGGTGGCTGGGCCGTCGGCGCGGCTGGATGGTGCTATCGCAAGTCATCGTGGCCGCCGGCCTGATCGGCATGGGCCTGACCGGACCCCATGCGGGCCTGTCCACCGTCGCGGGTTTCGCCGTGCTCGTGGCCTTCGCCTCCGCGACCCAGGACATTGTCATCGACGCCTGGCGGATCGAGATCGCCGACGATGGCGACGAGCTGGGCCTGCTGACCTCGGCCGTGCAGATCGGCTATCGCGTCGCCCTGCTGGCCGCCGACGCCCTGATCCTGGTGCTGGCCGATAAGATCGGCTGGCCGGGCTCCTACCTGACCTATGGCGTTCTGATGTCGATCGGCGTGGCGGGCGCGCTGATGGCCGTCGAGCCCAGCCGGGCCGACGCGGTCATGGCCGCCAACGCCGCCCAGAAGCCGCTTTGGACCCCACGCGGCCTCTGGGACGCCATCGCCGGCCCGTTCATCGAGTTCTTCACCGCGCATGGCGCCTTCGCCCTGCTGATCCTGGTGACCATCACGCTCTATCACCTGTCGGACTATGTGCGCGGGCCGATCTCGAACCCCTTCTATCACGATCTGGGCCTGACCAAGAGCACGGTGGGCTGGGTGCGCACCATCGCCTTGACCGGAACCTTCTCGGGGATCGCCGTCGGCGGCTTCTGCGCCCTGCGCTTCGGCTACTTCAAGACCCTGATCGCCGGCGCGGTGCTGCAGCCGATCGGCATCGCCCTGTTCGCCGGGCTGGCCTTGTGGGGCGTCACGATCCCCAGCTTCATCACCGTGATGATCCTGGACAACTTCGCCATCGGCTTTTCGGGCGTGGCGCTGGTCACCTACATGTCCAGCCTGACCAGCCTGGGCTACACGGCCACGCAGTACGCGGTGATGACCTCGGCGCTGGCCTGGACCGGCAAGTTCCTGAAGGGCTTCTCGGGCGCGGCGGTCGAGGCGCTGCAGAGCGGTCGCGACCTGATGCACGCCTACGCCCTTTTCTATCTGGGCGCGGCGGCGATCGGCATTCCGGCCGTGATCCTCTGCTTCTTCCTGGTTCGTCCGCCCGCCAAGCCCGAAGCGGCGACGCCGGCCTAAACCGCCAGACACACCACCTGGGCCACCCGCAGGTCGCGGCGCAGGCCGTCGGCGACGCGGCCGTAGTTGTCGGTCGTGATCGGCTCGGCGTTGGGATCGGCTGGCGAGGGGCGTCGACCGGGACCCAGCAGAACCTTCAGGCTCTCGGGCGCCGTCGTGTAGATGCGACCCCGGCGCGGGGCCTCGGCGACGGTGACGCCGATCACGCGGCCGGCGGCGTCCAGGGCCGGCGCGCCCGACAGGCCCGACAGCGTGCCCTTCAGCGTATCGGTGCGTCCGACCTCGGCCCAGACCAGCACCGGCTCGGTGCGCGCGCCGCGACCATGGACGACCAGGTTCTCGCGACCCAGCAGGCGCGAGGCGGCCTCGCCCGGATGGCCCTGCGGAAAGCCGGGGTGATAGGCGCGCGCGCCCCGGCGCAGCGGCGTGTCCAGCCCCAGCGGCACCGCCGGCGCCCCGCCCTCGGTGGTCAAGATCGCCGCGTCGGCCGTTGGATCGATATGGACCTTGGCCGCCACGCCCCGTCCGTCGGCGACGACGATCGCGGCCTTCTTGCAGCCGTCGACCACGTGGCGGGCGGTCAGCCAGGAGCCGTCATCGCCGACCGAGAAGGCCGTGCCCGAGCCGGGCTCCGGCTTGTCGGGCACCTGGACCACGATCGACGGGTCGAACGGCGAGGACGGTCCCAGCGGCACGCCCTCCTCGCCCGGCACCGGCGGCGGCGGCGGCGGGGCGTCCGAGCGCTCCTGCCGACCGATGGCGACGATCAGCAGGGCGCTGACCGCCGCGGCGTAGACCAGCCAGTCGGGGAGCTTGGGAAAATGCACGACGAACGCCCCGGACGCGACGCGATCAGCCCGCCACGGCGGCGGCCAGGATCAGGGCCACGCCCAGCTTGGCCCCCACCAGCAGAGCGGCGGCGGCGACCTCGCCCTCGTGGATGCGCTCGGGAAGGCCTTTGAGGATCATGTCGGTGACCCGGAAGACCAGCAGCTGAACGGCAATGGTGGCCACGCCCCAGATGATGATCTCCACCACGGAGGTCGAGGCCTTCAGAGACACGGCCAGCGGGATCGCCAGGCCCACGAACACGCCGCCCAGCGACAGGGCCGCCGCCGAATTGCCCTCGCGGATCAGGGTGATCTCCTTGTGGGGGGTGAGCAGGGCGTAGACCACCGCGCCCAGCACCAGCATCGTCAGGGTCACGCCCGCGTGCAGCAAGGTGATCGGAAAGCCGGTGGCGAACGCCTGAATCTCGGGCGACTGGAGCTGGGACGGCATGGACGCGGATGACCCCGATAGACTTGCGGCCCACTGACTAACACGGGTCGGCGAGTCTTGCGTAGGGGGCGCCCGTGTCCGGAGAAACCCGGCCTACTTGTAAAAGCCCTGGCGCAGGTTCAGGCCGTGCTCGACGAACACCTTCATGGCGCACAGCATACCGGTCCAGCCCTCGCAATTGCCAAAGGCGGCCTTCTCGCCCGCCGGGGTGTCGCTCCAGCCGGTCTCGTGGATCTTGACCAGGGTGCGGCCGTCGCCCGTGTCGGCGAAGGTCATGGTCACCTCGGTCTTGTTCGTGGCGTTCGGCTCGGCCGAGCTCCAGCGCAGGACGATCTTCTCGTTCTCAACGACCTCGACCACCTCGACCGGAAACGCGCCCGGGAAATCGTGGAAGTCCCAAGTGACGGTCGCGCCGGTCTCGAGCCGGCCCTGGGCCCCGCCGGTAGTGAAGTAGCCAGACAGCTTCTTGGGATCGGCGACGGCCTCGAAGACTTCGCTGACCGGCTTGGCGATGCGGCCGCTGACGGTGAATTCGTGGGACATGGATCATCTCCATCCTTGATGGGCGCGAGCATGTGTTATAATCTTATAACATGTCAAGCGAGGACGAGGCGGACCTGATCTTCAAGGCCCTGGGACACCGGGCCCGGCGGCGCATTCTGGATCTGCTTAAGGCCGAGCCGCTGACGACCGGCATGCTGTGCGCGCGCTTCCCGGAGCTGGACCGCTGCACGGTGATGCAACACTTGGGCGTGCTGGAAGACGCCGGCCTGGTCGTGGCCGAGCGGCGCGGCCGCGAGCGGTGGAACCACCTGGACGCCCTGCCGGTGCACGCCATCCACGAACGCTGGATCGGGCCTTACGCGGCCTATGCGGCGAGCATGCTAAGCCGGTTGAAGAAGGCGGTGGAGGAAGAGGTTTAGCCCAAGCCGTTACAGGCCACGCCAGCGACCTTCGCCGTCGCCACGTCGTAGTAGACCGTCACCACCGCACAGCCGCCATCAGCGATATCGGGGAGCTGGTGGTAGGGCACGATCTCGACCTTCGGCTTCTGGCCGGGCAGGTCGACCTGAACCCAACGCCCTTCGATGATCTTTCGGCCGGACATGAAGGTTCCGGAATAGCTTCGATCGTACTGATCGAGACGATAGCCTCTAGGTGGTTTGACTTGGGCCTCGAGCTGGACGACCTGATCACGACCAGGCAACCAACGCGGCTCCTCCGCCCGGGCGGCGGCGCCAAACAGGAGCGCGGAGATCAGAAGGATCCCAGCGCGCCGCATCAAACCGCTTCGTCCTCGTCATCCTCGCTCAGCACCCCAGCCATCGCCGCCAGCGACAGCTTGCGCAGGGCCGACGCGCGGACCTTCTCGCTCTCGCTCTTCAGCTGGCCGCAGGCGGCGAGGATGTCGCGGCCGCGCGGGGTGCGGATCGGCGAGGAGTAGCCGGCCTTGTTGAGGATCGCGGCGAAGGCCTCGATCGTCGCCCAGTCCGAGCACTGGTAGTCGCTGCCCGGCCAGGGGTTGAACGGGATCAGATTGATCTTGGCGGGGATGCCCTTGATCAGCTTGACCAGGGCGCGGGCCTCGTCGGGGCTGTCGTTGACGCCCTTCAGCATCACGTACTCGAACGTCACGCGGCGGGCGTTCGACAGGCCCGGATAGGCGCGGATGCCGGCCATCAGTTCGGCGATCGGGTACTTCTTGTTCAGCGGCACCAAGACGTCGCGGAGGGCGTCGTTGGTGGCGTGCAGGCTGATCGCCAGCATGGCCTGGGTGGTCGAGCCCAGCTTTTCCAGCATGGGGACCACGCCCGAGGTCGAGACCGTGATCCGGCGACGCGAGATGGCGATGCCTTCGTTGTCGCTGATGATCTCGATGGCGTCGGCGACTTGGCCCAGGTTGTAGAGCGGCTCGCCCATGCCCATGAAGACGATGTTCGAGAGCTGGCGGTCCTCCTTGTCGGACGGCCATTCGGCGAGGTCGTCCTTGGCGACCTGCACCTGAGCGACGATCTCGGCCGTCGTCAGGTTGCGGACCAGCGGCTGGGTGCCGGTGTGGCAGAAGCTGCAGTTCAGGGTGCAGCCCACCTGGCTGGAGACGCACAAGGCGCCGGCCCGGCCGACGCCTGGGATGAACACGCTCTCGACCTCGATGCCCGGCGCCATGCGGATCAGCCACTTGCGGGTGCCGTCCTTCGACACCTGACGCTCGACAACCTCCGGCCGGGCGATGGTGAAGGCCTCGGCCAGACGGGCGCGGGTTTCCTTGGCGACATCGCTCATGTCGGCGAAGTCGGTGACGCCGCGATGATGCATCCAGCGGAAGATCTGGGTGGCCCGCATCTTGGCCTTGCCGTGCTCGACCACGCCGCTCTCGACCAGGGCCGCGACCAGTTGCGGGCGCGTCAGGCCCGACAGGTTGATCAACGGCTTGGTGACGGGGGTTGCGGGCGCGGCGTCGGACGAGACGCGCGACAGGTCGAGGGTGACGCTCAAGGGGGTGTCCGGATCTTCGGGGTCGAGGCGGACATATAGCAGGTCCGGGACGGTTTTCCAAAAGGCGCCGTCCAGAGCCGGATGTCACACCTTGCGGAACCGGCTTCCCTGGCTGGCCATCAGGGCCAGGGCCCAGTCGTCGGGCACGACCTTGGCGATGGCGGCGAGGGCCTTGTTGGGCGCGCCGGGCACGCAGATCGGGCGGTTGGCCTCGGCGGCCTCATAGCCGGCGGCGGCCACCTCGTCGGCGCCCAGCCACATCCATTCGGGTACGCCCTGGCTGACCTGATCGCGCGTGCCGTTGACGTCGTGGAATTCCGAATAGGTGAAGCCCGGGCACAGGGCGCTGACATGGACGCCCGTCGCGAGGTTCTCCAGATGCAGGCTCTGGGAGAACTTGACCAGGAAGCCCTTGGTCGCCGCGTAAAGGGTGTGCCCGGCCGCGCCGGGGACAAGCCCCGCCAGGGACGCCACATTGACGATACGGCCGAAGCGCCGCTCGACCATGCCCGGCAGGACCTTGTGGGTCATCTCGCAGACGCTGGTCAGCATCACCTGCAAGAACGTCGCCTGGTCGGCCCAACTGGTCGTCGCGAAGGTCCCCGGCAGGCCATAGCCGGCGTTGTTGACCAGGGCGTCCACCACCCGGCCCTGCTCGGCGATCCCCGCCAGGACCGCGTCGACGCCCGCCGGATCGGCCAGGTCGGCGGGAAGGGCGTAGGCTTCCACGCCCGAGCGCAGCTTGATCTCGGCGGCCAGGCCCTCGAGGCGGTCGGCGCGCCGCGCGGTCAGGGCCACGTCATAGCCGTGGCTGGCGTAGATGCGGGCGGAAGCGGCCCCGATGCCGGCGGAGGCGCCGGTGATCAGGGCAAGACGGCGGGCCATGACGAAGGGATCCGGTGGACGAAAGAACGCCCCCCGACAGCAGCACGGCCCGCGCTCTGGTTCAAGAAGCCCTCGAAATCCCGCCCCCCCTGAGGAGGGGGCGGAAGGGCGCGCGTCGGGGCGAGAGCGCGCGCCCTTCCGGGCCGTGGCGCGAGGGAGGCCGCCACGGCCGTT
>NZ_APMP01000003.1 GCF_000372645.1 Caulobacter vibrioides OR37
GCGCGCGCGCGCGCGCGCGCGTCTTCGNGCGTCGGCCATGATCGGCGCGAGCAGGACCAGGATGGGCAGGATGCTGGCGGTCGCGATATGCGCGCCCCGAGCGGTGACAAGACGTGACATTCCAATCTCCCCTTGGCGACGCGCGACCTCTTGACCACGCCCCCTCAGGCGCGGCCGCGGACGGTCTTCACGGCGCATTCACAGCAGCGATAAAGCTTCGCCCCCGGACGAAGCGGCCAATCGCCTCCGGCCCCCCGTTGGTCGGCGACGATCACTGTGGCGTCGGGTGTCTTTGTCTTCCGGGCCCCGAGGAGCCGCGGCGCATTGCTTCCCTCGACGTTCGAAGACTGCCCCGAAGACTGAACGTCATCAAATTGTAATCCGTTATGCCCCTATCCAATTTCTGGATGGCGATAGCTGACCTTGCCGACGCCCCGCGTCAGCTCGGCGACCAGCCACTGGATCACCGGCTCCCGGCTTCGGTAGGGCTGCCACTGGGCGATCAGCGCGGAGGTGGGTCGCGCGAAGTCCAGGTCGACCACCGTCAACGGCAGGATGGCCGCGTTGTATTGCGCGAACCAGCCGCTCGTGGTCACCACCAGGTCGGATCCCACGGCCAGCAGAGGCAGCATCGAGTTCAGGCTGGTCCTCGCGACGATATGCCGGCGCGCGCGCGGATCGTTGGGGCCATAGTCGCCGAACAGGGCCTTTTCCATCTCGTCGGAAAGGGCGGCGTGACGCGCGGCGAGATACTCCGCCTCGGATATTTTCCGTCCGGCCATCGGATGCCTTCTCGAGACCAGCGCCGACAGGCTGTGCTCGAATAGGGGCTGACGGCAAAGGCTGGGATCCGCCATCACGTCGGGAACGATCGCCACGTCCGCCCCGGCGTCGAACAGCTTCTGGACCGAACCGTGACTGAAGGGCGCCATGTTGATCCGGATGTTCGGCGCGGCGGCCCGGATATCGGGGATGATCCGGCTGACGAACATCAGTTCGATCGCCTCGGGCGCGGTGATGGTGATCTCGCGTTCGGCGGTGGCCGGATCGAAATCGAGCGTCAGATTGAAGGTGTCGTCCACCTCGCGCAGCACGCGGCCGACCCGGTGCAGCAGCGCTTCGCCCAGGGCCGTCAGCCGCCGCTTGTCGCCGTAGACAACCAGTTCATCGCCAAAGTGATCGCGCAGCTGTCGAAGCTTGGCGCTGAGCGCGGGTTGGCTCAGCGCGATGGAATGCGCCGCCGCGGTAAGCGACGGGGAGTGCAGAAGCGCATCCAGCGCATAGAGCAGATTGGTGTTCAGCCGACGTAATTGAGCGCGATCGCGCGGCGGCCATGGCTCGTTGCTGTCGTCCAACATCTCCCTCCCGACGGTTCTCGCGACATGCCAAGGACTATCAGCCTGGCGCGAATACGTGGATGAAGCAGTATGACGCGGCCAGATACGACAGCTATCCGATAACGACATCGCCTTGGCCGCCAGCGGCGCCAAGGACGCCGTCCCGGCGTCGCTGGCGGCCAAGGCTATTTCGCGCCCGTGCTGGGGGGAAGCTGGGGGACGCGCGCGACGTCGCGCGAAGTCGCACCGCCCGAAGACGATCTACGATTTGATTATAAAGACTAAAGGAGATGGTGGACGCGACAGGGATTGAACCTGTGACCCCTACGATGTCAACGTAGTGCTCTCCCGCTGAGCTACGCGTCCGCCGAAGCGATCCGAAGCGTCTTCGAAAAGACGTCCCGGCCGGGAAGGTGTGGGGGTATAGCGGCGGCTTGGCCGACGCGCAACCCGCCCCGGAACTTTTGCCCGAATTTTTTCGGGGAGATCCGCTAAGCCCTTATGCGGCCATCATCTTTTCCACCTCGGCGACCAGGTCGCGCAGGTGGACGGGCTTGGACAGCACCTTGGCGCCGGCCGGCGCGCGGTCCTGGGCCGACAGGGCGACGGCGGCGAAGCCGGTGATGAACATGATGCGTAGCGAGGGATCGCGGGCGGCGGCCTGACGGGCCACCTCGATGCCGTCCATGCCGGGCATGACGATGTCGGTCAGCAGCAGGTCCCAGGGGTGCTCCAGGTGCTGGACGGCTTCCTCGCCGTCGGCGCAGGCCTGGACTTCGAAGCCGGCGCGTTCCAGGGCGCGGGCCAGGAAGCCGCGGAGGGAATCGTCGTCTTCGGCGAGGAGGATGCGGGCCATGAGGTCACGTGTCCGGGGAATGCGTCGAAAGAGGCGCCCACTTTAGCGTGAAGTCGGTAAATCGGGGATGAACCTAAACGTCGCGGCCTGTGGACGCTTTGCCGTTTGACCGCGGGCGGCGGGGCTTCGATGATGCGGACATGAGCGCCTGGCGGCCGATCGCGGCGAACGCGCCGGAAACCCCGCCGCTGGAGACCCTGGAGGGACCGGCGTTCGAGGTCGCGCGCGCCGCCCCGGCCGGAGTCGCGCCGCCGACGCCGCTGGTCTTCGCCTCGCCCCACTCGGGCGGCGCCTATCCGCCGGACATGATCGCCGCCGTGCGCCTGCCGCTGGAGGCCCTGCGCGCGTCCGAGGACGCCTTCGTCGACCAGATCATCGCCGGCGCGCCGCGCCTGGGCGCGACGGTGATCCGCGCCCGCTTCGCCCGCTCGTACATCGACCTGAACCGCGAGCCCTGGGAGATGGACCCGGCGATGTTCGACGGCGACCTGCCCGAATACGCCCGGGGCCAGTCGGCGCGGGTCGCCGCCGGGCTGGGGGCGATCCCGCGCCTGGCTGGCGAGGGGCGTCCGATCTACGCCCGCAAACTGACCTTCGCCGAGGCCAGCGAGCGGGTCGAGCTGGCCCACCGCCCCTATCACGACGCCCTGGACCGGCAGCTGGCGGCGGCGCGCGGGGCGCACGGCCTGGCGATTCTGATCGACTGGCATTCGATGCCGGCCGCCGCCGCGCGCGGGCAGCGCGCCAAGGGCGGCGGCGCTTGCGACATCGTGCTGGGCGACCGCTTCGGCGCGGCCTGCTCGCCCCGCCTGATCGGCCTGGTCGAGCGCGAGCTGGAGGCCCTGGGCTACCGCGTCGCCCGCAACGCGCCCTATGCGGGCGGCTACACCACCGAGCACTATGGCCGTCCGGCCAAGCGCACCCACGCCCTGCAGATCGAGATCAACCGCGCGCTCTATATGAACGAGACCACGCGCGAGCCGACCGAGGGGCTGGCGACGCTGACGGCCGACGCCGAGACGCTGACGCGGGTGCTGGCGGGACTGGACGCGGCGGAGCTGAAGTAGCGCCAAGACCCCTCTCCCTTGGGAGAGGGTTTTATCTCTCAGCCCCGCCCCGCCGTCGGCCTTGTCCTGGATCAACGACGGCCGCCGCCGCGCGGGCCAAAAAAAAGCCCGGTGAAACCACCGGGCCAGTTCATTAGGGAGGAAACGCCCAGGAAGGGCAGAAGCGGCAGCGCCGCCTCACGGGATTGTTTATAGGGTGCGGCGCAAAAATAGGCAAGCGGAAAAATGAGCTTTAATGTCGATTTTCTGACAGGGATTTCGCTCAACCCGTTGCCCCACAAGGATTACGTTGCGTCGCCCTCCAGACACGCCTAGATTTTAGGCATGTTGCGCCGCACAATTTGTTGCGCCTGAAACCGTCTCTCGCGAGAACGTCGCTCAAGCCCAAGGCGGACAAGGCTTTGGGCTTGACACCGGTTTCCCGCGAAATGGGTTTCGTCGGGGTGGGGGTGGATAAATTCAACGCGGTCGCGTAAAAGCCGCGCGCCTGACGCTTGACTCGTCATCTCCTATTCTTCTCCCGAAAGTCCGTCCGTTCCCATGAACATGCGAAATATCGCCATCATCGCGCACGTCGATCATGGCAAGACCACCCTCGTCGACCAGCTGCTGGCCCAATCGGGCGTCTTCCGCGCCAACGAAGCCACGACCGAACGGGCGATGGACTCCAACGACCAGGAACGTGAGCGCGGCATCACCATCCTGGCCAAGTGCACCTCGGTCCTGTGGAACGGCGAAGCCGGCGAGACCCGGATCAACATCATCGACACCCCCGGCCACGCCGACTTCGGCGGCGAGGTCGAGCGGATCCTGGGCATGGTGGACGGCTGCGTCCTGCTGGTCGACGCCGAGGAAGGCGTCATGCCGCAGACCAAGTTCGTGCTGACCAAGGCGCTGAAGATGGGCCTGCGCCCGATCCTCTGCATCAACAAGGTCGACCGCGCCCACGCCGATCCGGACCGCGTGCACAACGAGACCTTCGACCTGTTCGCCGCCATCGGCGCCACGGACGAGCAGCTGGACTTCCCGCACATCTACGCCTCGGGCCGCAACGGCTGGGCGACGCTGGACATGAACCAGCCGAACGACAACCTGGCGCCCCTGTTCGACCTGATCGTCCGCCACGTGCCGCCGCCCAAGGTGGCCGAGAAGAAGGACGAGCCGTTCCAGATGCTGAACGTGCTGATCGAAAGCGACCCGTTCCTGGGCCGCCTGCTGACCGGCCGCATCGCCAGCGGCAAGGCCGTCCCCGGCATGGCCATCCACGCCCTGGACCGCAACGGCAACGAGATCGAGCGCGGCCGCATCACCAAGGTGCTGGCCTTCCGCGGCCTGAAGCGCCAGCCGGTCGACGAGGGCGCCGAGGCCGGCGACATCGTCGCCATCGCCGGCATGAGCAAGGCCACCGTGGCCGACACGCTGTGCGCCATGGAGGTCACCGAGGCCCTGCCGGCCCAGCCGATCGACCCGCCGACCATCTCGATGACCGTCTCGGTCAACGACAGCCCGCTGGCCGGCCGCGAAGGCGACAAGGTCCAGTCGCGCGTCATCCGCGACCGCCTGCTGAAGGAAGCCGAGAGCAACGTGGCCATCCGCGTCACCGAGACCTCGGAAAAGGACGCCTACGAAGTCGCCGGCCGCGGCGAACTGCAGCTGGGCGTGCTGATCGAGAACATGCGCCGCGAAGGCTTCGAGGTGTCGATCAGCCGTCCGCGCGTCGTCTATCAGACCGGCGAGAACGGCGAGCGCCTGGAGCCGATGGAAGACGTCGTCATCGACGTCGACGACGAGTTCACCGGCATCGTCATCGAAAAGCTGTCGGCCCGTAAGGCCGAGCTGAAGGACATGGGCCCGTCGGGCGCGGGCAAGACCCGCATCCAGCTGCTCTCGCCCTCGCGCTCGCTGATCGGCTACCAGGGCGAGTTCCTGACCGACACGCGCGGTTCGGGCGTGCTGAACCGCGTGTTCAGCCACTACGAGCCGCACAAGGGCCCGATCGACCAGCAGCGCAAGGGCGTGCTCGTCTCCAACTCGGACGGTGAAACGGCGGCCTACGCCCTGTGGAACCTGGAAGAGCGCGGCGTGATGTTCGTCGGCGCCGGCGAGAAGACCTACCAGGGCATGATCATCGGCGAGAACAGCCGCTCGGACGACCTGGACGTCAACCCGATGAAGGCCAAGCAGCTGACCAACGTCCGCGCCTCGGGCAAGGACGAGTCGATCCGCCTGACCCCGCCGCGCCGCATGACCCTGGAACAGGCCATCGCCTATATCGAGGACGACGAGCTGGTCGAGGTCACGCCCAAGAACATCCGCCTGCGCAAGCAGGTCCTGAACCCCTCGTTCCGCAAGAAGCGGACGAAGGAAGACTAGACTCCATCGGGCGGCGGCGGACTGGAACAGGTTCGCCGCCGCTTTCCGTATGGGGATGGTGAAAACCTAGGCGCGGCGTGGGCCAAAAGACGCGCTCTTGACCTATTCTTCGACCTGACATCGAACCGTCACAAATAAAGTAACATTTTGTATACTTGACGCAGTAGGGGCGAGGTAGCCGCCCCGACTCTCTCGGGCGGCAAACCTGAGGGGGTTTTCATGTCTTTCGCCCGCAAGCTGGCCGCGGGAGCGGCGCTTGGCGCGCTCGCATTCGCGTTCGCCGCGCCCGCCGCCCACGCCCAGCAGACCACCGCCGCCGTCCGCGGCGTCGCCGTTGACGACAAGGGCGCGCCGATCGCCGGCGCCACCATCACCGTCACCCACGTGCCCAGCGGCACCGACCAGATCGTCGTCACCAACGACGCCGGCGCGTTCGACGTGCGCGGCCTGCGCGTCGGCGGTCCCTACAAGATCACCGCCACGGCCAAGGGCTTCGCGTCCCAGGCGCTGGG
Source organism: Caulobacter vibrioides OR37 (assembly GCF_000372645.1). Classification (GTDB taxonomy): domain Bacteria; phylum Pseudomonadota; class Alphaproteobacteria; order Caulobacterales; family Caulobacteraceae; genus Caulobacter; species Caulobacter vibrioides_E. The sequence goes on from NZ_APMP01000003.1 coordinate 6,146, forward strand.
CGACCTGTTCCTGAACGTCGGCGACGCCCAGCGCGTGCGCCTGGCCCTGGCCCCGGCCAGCGAGGTCTCCGAGATCGTCATCACCGCGACCAAGAAGGCCACCACCAGCCAGCTGGCCAATGTCGGCTCGCGCACCACGGTCGGCCGCGCCGACATCGACGCGGTCGTGTCGGTCAAGCGCGACATCCGCGACATCGGTCGTCGCGATCCGCTGGCCAATCTGGACTTCGTCGCGCGCGGCACCGGTCCGTCGGGCGGCCTCTACATCGCCGGCTCGGCCCCGCGCGCCAACCGCATCACCATCGACGGCGTGCGCTCGGCCGACAGCTACGGCCTGAACACCGGCGGCCTGTCGACCAACCGCGGCCCGGTCTCGTTCGAAGCGCTGGAGCAGGTCTCGATCCAGGCCGTTCCGTTCGACGTGGAAGACGGCGACTTCACCGGCGGCGCCCTGAACCTGATCATGCGGTCGGGCGGCAACGACTTCCACGGCTCGCTGTTCGACAACTACCGCACCACCCGCCTGGTCGGTAACGAGCTGCCGAACGTCGGCTTCGTCAACAACGACGTGACCCAGGCGCCGCTGACCGGCTACCGCAAGGTCAAGAACAAGATCCACGAAAGCAACTACGGCTTCTTCCTGTCGGGTCCGATCATCAAGGACCGCCTGTTCTTCGCGGCCTCCTACGAGAAGTTCAAGAGCTTCGACACCACGGGCACCGGTCCCGCCGGGGCTGGCTTCGCCAATAACTTCAACAAGATCCCGGGCGTCTCGACCGGCGCGGGCGCCAGCCAGTCGGACATCGACGCGGTGCTGGCCAACTGGAACGGCTACGCGGCCTCGTCGCTGCTGAAGCCGGGCGCGGTGACCCTGGTCGAGCCGATCCTGGACGAGAAGTCGTCGATCAAGATCGACTACAACATCAACGACAAGCACCGCCTGTCGGCCACGTACCGCCACGCCTTCAGCTCGGTCTGGAAGCGCAGCCCGTCGGCCACCTCGATCAGCCTCGACACCAACTGGTACGTCCAGCCGGAAAACGAGGACAACTACGCCCTGCAGCTGAACTCGCGCTGGACCCCGACCCTGTCGACGGAAGCCCGCATCGCGTTCCGCGGCTATCAGCGCGGCCAGCTGCCGCCGGAAGGCCAGGGCTTCGCCAACGTCACGGTCTGCACCGACCCGAACTTCGGCACGGGCGCGGCCTTCTCGTGCTCGTCGGGCGTGCCGTCGATCGCCTTCGGCCCGGATCAGTTCCGTCAGGCCAACGTCCTGAAGACCAAGGACACCTCGGGCTCGTTCATCGCCAACTTCACCGGCATCGATCACCACCAGATCAAGGCCGGCTACCAGTTCCGCGGGATGGAGATCTACAACCTCTTCCTGCAGGCCGCGCGCGGCGTCTACTACTTCGACAGCGTCGCCGAGTTCCAGCAGGGCCTGGCCAACCAGCTCTCCTACGGCAACTCGCTGACCGGCACGGCCACCGACGCCGCGGCGGTTCTGGACTATCAGGTCCACACCCTGCTGGCTCAGGACACCTGGGACGTCAACGACAACCTGACGGTCAATTTCGGCGTCCGCTGGGACCACTACGCCGCCGACAAGAAGCCGACGCTGAACACCAACTACGTCAACCGCTACGGCTATTCCAACCAGACGACCTATGACGGCATCAACGTCGTCATGCCGCGCGTCTCGGCCAAGTACAACGGCGACTGGTTCGAGCTGTCGGGCGGCTTTGGCCTGGTGTCGGGCGGCCTGCCGGACGTGTTCCTGGGCAACAGCTACGGCGGCACCACCGGCGCCCTGACCAACAGCTTCGCGATCCGCCGCAACACCAACGGCACGATCTCGACGGCCGACGACACCTTCGTCGACACCGCCACCAACCTGCCGGTCGATCCGGCCATCGGCAACGCGCTGCTGACGATCAACAAGGGCTCGGCCTCGTTCATCACCAACCCGGCCGCCGTCGCCCAGACCCTGCTGACCGCCGACAGCGCCAGCCGCCGCAACGCCTACACCAACTCGCTGGCGCCCGGCTTCAAGATGCCGTCGGACTGGAAGACCAACGTCTCGTTCAAGACCACCCAGCTCGGCATCGACTGGGGCATCGACGCGGTGGCCAGCTGGTCGAACGTCAATGTCGCCTTCCGCGACGCCCGCGCGCGCGCCCTGACCATCAATGGCGTCCAGCAGTACACGCCGGACGGCCGGATGCGTTATGACGGCCTGGTCATCGCCGGCGCCAACGCCGCGGCGATCAACGCCAACCGCGCCGCGCTGGGCCTGCCGGTCGCCAGCAACCCGGACCTGGCCAATCTCGGCCTGTTCGGCGACATCCAGGCCTACAACCCCTCGACCAAGAACTGGACGCGCACGGTCGCTCTGTCGGCTCACCGCAACCTGTTCGGCGTCGACGCCTGGGGCGCCTATACCTGGCAGTATGGTCACCAGTACGGCGGCATCTCGGAGTTCGGCACCACCGCCGGCGGCAACACCACCAGCGGCGCCTACTATCCCGACCAGGGCTTCGGTCGCGACCCGAACGCCGCGGTCGAGGGCAAGTCGAACAACCTGATCCGCAACTCGCTGAAGCTGAACCTGAGCTACAAGTTCGAGCCCCGTCCGGGCTGGGTCTCGCGCTTCACCCTGTTCGGCGAAGTGCACGACGGCCGTCCGATCACCTTCCTGATGACCGACCCGGCCGGCGGTCGCAACCCGACCTTCGGCACGTCGCGCGACGACGCCCTGGCCTATATCCCGAACCTGAACAGCCCCGACGCGGCCAACCCGCTGAAGTTCGTCAGCGCCTCGGGCACGACGGTGTTCTTCGACAGCCAGGCCTCGGTCGACAAGCTGAAGGCCCTGGTCAAGCAGTTCAACCTGCCGATGGGCCAGATCGTGCCGCGCGGCTTTGGCAAGAACCCGAGCGTCAACCGCTTCGACTTCCAATACGCCCAGGAGATCCCGTCTCCGGTGGCCGGCCACAACCTGCTGCTCACGGTCGACATCCAGAACGTCGGCAACCTGCTGAACCGCAAGTGGGGCGTGGTGAAGGAATACACCAACAGCCGCTCGGGCGGCGTCGTGGTCAACGCCCAGTGCGCCAAGGCGGACGGGACGGCGGCCGGCGCGGCCGATCCGACCTGCGTGGCCTACCGCTACAGCTACACGACGGCCTCGCCGAGCACCCTGGCCACGCCGACCGTCGATCAGGCCGCCAGCCTGTTCTCGGTGGGCATCGGCCTGAAGTACCGGTTCTAACAAGGGCTGGAGCCAGGCCGCGCGGCCTGGCTCCGCTCAACACTTCGGAAAGGCGCGGCTTCGGCCGCGCCTTTTTTGTTGGCCTCACGCCCGCTTGATCAGGCCCAGCAGCCACAGCAGCAGGATCGCGCCGAGGGTCGAGATCACCAGGCTGCCGACCCAGCCCCAGAAGTGAATGCCCAACATGCCGGCCAGGAACGCCCCCAGCAGAGAGCCGACCAAGCCGACCACCAGGTTCACCCAGAAACCATGGTCGCGGTTCATCACCTTCTCGGCGATCCACCCGGCGAACACCCCGATGATGATCGCCCCTATGAACCCAACGCCGTGCATTCGCCTCTCCTCCGATTGAAGCTTCGCCTTAGAAATGCGCGAGCCATGCCAGAGGTTCAATGCTAGAGCGTCGCGCGGAAAAGTGGGCGCCGGTTTTCCGCCAACGCGACGCGAACACCAGAATTTAGAGCCATCGGGCATGGTCCATCCGATCTTCGACAATCTGCCGACCACGATCTTCGAGCGCATGAGCGGCCTGGCCCGCCAGCACGGCGCGATCAATCTGGGTCAGGGCTTTCCCGACGACCAGGGCCCGCTGCCCGTGCGCCAGGCGGCGGCCCGGGCGCTGATCGAGGGCTCCAACCAATATCCGCCGATGCGCGGCCTGCCCGAGCTGCGCGCCGCCGTCGCCGGCCACTACGCGCGGCGGCAGGACCTGTCCCTGGATCCCGACACCGAGATCGTCGTCACGTCCGGCGCGACCGAGGCCCTGGCGGCGGCGTTCACGGCGCTGATCTCGCCCGGCGACGAGGTGGTGCTGTTCCAGCCGCTCTACGACGCCTATCTGCCGCTGGTGCGGCGGGCCGGCGGCGTCCCCCGGCTGGTCCGCCTGGCCCCGCCCCACTGGCGCTTCGACCGCGCGATGCTGGAGGCCGCCTTCACCGAGCGCACCCGCCTCGTCGTGCTGAACAGTCCTCTGAACCCGGCCGGGATCGTCACGCCCGACGAGGATCTGGCCCTGCTGGCCGAATTCTGCGTCCGTCACGACGCCATCGCCGTGTGCGACGAGGTCTGGGAGGCCGTGGTCTTCGACGGTCGCCGTCACCGCCCGCTGATCACCGTCCCCGGTATGCGCGAGCGCACCGTGAAGATCGGCTCGGCGGGCAAGCTGTTCGGCATGACCGGCTGGAAGGTCGGCTTCCTGATGGCCGCGCCGCCGCTGGCCAAGGCCCTGGCCGCCGCTCACCAGTTCCTGACCTTCACCACGCCGCCGAACCTGCAGGTCGGCGTCGCCTGGGGCCTGGACAACCACCGCGCCTGGTTCGACGAGATGCCCGTCGCCCTGCAACGCTCGCGCGACCGGCTGACGGCGGGGCTGCGCGACGCCGGCTATGTCGTGCTGGACAGCCAGGGGACCTATTTTCTGAACGTCGACCTTCAGGCCTCGGGCGTCACGGTCGACGACGCGACCTTCTGTGAACGGAGCGTCGTCGAGCACGGCGTGGCCGCGATCCCGGTCTCGGCCTTCTACGCGGAGGATCCGGTGACGACGGTCGCCCGCCTGTGCTTCGCCAAGGCCGACGCGACCCTGGACGAGGCCGTCGGGCGACTGGCCAAGGCCAGGCGCTGACCGCCCCTTTCCCGAACGCGCGAGGCTCTAACCCGCCACGAACTCCCGGGCCGCCGCCCCGGCCAGGCAACGGTCCATCTCCGACAGCAGGTTGCGCAGGTCGATCGGCTTGGCGACATGGGCGTCGCAGCCGGCGGCCAGGCAGGTCTTGATCTGCGAGGACATCACGTCCGCGGTCAGGGCGATCACCGGCAGGCGGGCGAAGCGCGGGTCCCGGCGCAGGCGGCGCGTGGCTTCCAGCCCGTCCATGATCGGCATGTTGACGTCCATCAGCACCAGGTCGATCGGCCCGGCCTCTAAGGCGTCCAGCGCCTCCTGACCGTTCTGGGCCTCGGTCAGCTGGCATTCCAGCGGCTCGAGGAACAGGCGGATGACCCGACGATTGACCGGGTGATCGTCGACCACCAGCACCCGCGCCCCGTGCAGGGCGGCGAAGCCGGCCTCCTCCTCGCCGTCCTCGATCTCGCGGGCGGGCTGCTCGGACGGCTCGGCGGAGTCGACGACCATTTCGATCGTGAAGGCCGATCCGCGCCCCTCCTCGCTTTCGACCGTGATCTCGCCCCGCATCATCTGGACGAGGCGCCGGGTGATGTTCAGGCCCAGCCCCGTGCCGCCGAAGTTGCGCGTGGTCGAGGCGTCGGCCTGGGTGAAGGGCGTGAACAGCTTGTCGACCGTGGCCTTGCTCATGCCGATGCCGGTGTCGGAAACCCGCAGGCGAACCCGGACCCTGGCCGCGCCCGGTTCGTCGCTCTCCTCGGGATAACAGGCCAAGGAGACCTCGACCTTGCCCGTCGTCGTGAACTTCAGCGCGTTGGAGACCAGGTTGGTCAGGCACTGGCGCACCCGCACCCCGTCGAACATCAGCGGCCCCGGCTCGGGGCTTTCCAGCTGGAACGACAGCTGCACGCCCTTCTCGCGCGCCGTGGGCTGATGACCGCCGACCAGCCGCGCGCAGGTCCTGACGATATCCCCGGCCGTGGGCGCGATCTCCAGCTTGCCGGCCTCGATCTTCGAAAGGTCCAGAACGTCGTTCAGCAGCACCAGCAGGGTGTCGCCGCTGTCGAGCAGCAGGTCGACCTGCTCGGCCTGCTTGGGGTTCAGCGGGCCGGCGCGCAGGGCCTGGCCGAGGCCCAGCATCCCGTTCAGCGGTGTCCGCAACTCGTGGCTCATCATCGCCAGGAAGGCGGACTTGGCCTTGTTCGCCGCCTCGGCGCGCTCCTGGGCGTCCTTGAACTTGCGCGAGGCGGCCCGCTGGTTCGCGGCCCAGGCGACGCCGCCGGCCACCAGCGCGCCCAGCAACAGCGCGATGACGAAGGAGGCGCGCGCCAGGCTGCGGCTGAGGCGGACTTCCTCGGCCAGGCGGCGGCTCTCGTCGCGCTTGGCCCGCAGCTCGGCGTCCAGGGCCGCCGACATCTCGGTCACGCCGCGCGTATGGGCTCGCTGGACCAGGATCTCGTCGGCGCGCCGCCAGGCGTCCAGTTCGCGGAAGGCCTTGGCCCCGCGCCCCTCGGCCTGGTCGATATAGGCCTCGATCAGCGCCTCCTTGTGCGGATCGCGCGGCGACAGCGACGCGGGCGAGGCGCGCAGCCGCGCCAGGTCCTCGCGGGCGGCGGCGACCTGCTTCAGCTGGGCCTCGGCCAGGGCCCGCTCGCCCAGCATCAGCACCTCCAGGCGCCGGTCGGGACGCGCCAGATCCGCGGCGGCCGGAGAGAGGCAATCGAGCACGCGCTGGGGCGAGGCCCGCAGCACCGCGATCCGGGAGCATAGGAAGCGGTCCCAGGTCTTCAGATCCTGGTCGCCCGTCGCCAGGGTCATGCGATGGTGGACCGCGGCGAAGCGTTCCGCGGCGTTCAGCTCGCCCAGCTCGGCGGCGGTGAAGGCGATGTCGTACACCCGCTCGATCTTGCGCATGTAGAAGGCGTCGCGTTCGTCCAGACGCGCGGCCTGGGCCATGTGTTCCAGCGCCCCTTCCTTGTCGCCGATATCCGACAGGGTGTAGCTGTGCACCTGGTGAAGTTCGGCCAGCACCGGCAGGGCGACGTCGCCGCGCTTCTCCAGCTCCGTGGTGATCTGGGCCGCCACTCGCGCGGACTCGGCCCAGCGGCTGACCTGGCCAAGCTGCCGCACGCGCTCGATGCCCGCCATCATCCGGATGTCGGGGCCCGAGCGGTTCAGAAAGCGATCCCAGTCGGCGTCGGTGAACGCCCGATAGCCCTGGGTCTCGTTGCGATAGGCCAGTTGTTCGAGGTCGGCCAGCGCCGTCAGCGACGGCTCCCCATCCCGTCGGGCCACGTCGCGGACGATCGTCGCCCAGGCTTCGAACCGAGCCGGAAGCTGGTTGCTCTTGTAGGCGTAGAGCACCCGCCACAGGCCGTACAGCCGCGCGTCGCCGCGCTCTCGCAAGGCCCGGTGGCCGGCGCTTTCGATGTCGGCGTTGTCGCGCGGCGGATGCCGCGGAATATGGACGCCGATCTCCCGGCTCAGCTGATCAAGGCGCGCGCCCAGCGGCGGGGGCTCGTCCTTGGCGTGGGCCGCGCCCGCCGCCAGAAGCACGCCGATCGTCAAGAAAGCCAGAAGACGCCGCAAGAATCCAACTCTCCAAGTCGTGAGCAACTTGAATCACAGGCGTGTAGGCGGCGTTAAACTGGCCCATGCTGCGGTAAGTAGTCACACCTCCGAAGAGGTTTCGGAGTATTTGTCGCACGCCTGGATCGTGAGCGGGTTGCTTACACTCTATCCGACTGCGCCCTAGATCGTCGCCCCGCCGTCGACGACGAGCGCCTGGCCGGTCATGAAGCTACCGGCCTTCGAGGCCAGATAGACCGCCGCCCCGGCCAGTTCGTCCGGCTCGCCGATGCGGCGCAGCGGCACGCCCTTGGTGGCCCGCTCCAGCGTCGCGGGGTCCTCCCACAGCGCGCGGGCGAAGTCGGTCTTGATCAGGCCCGGCGCGATGCAATTGACCCGCACGTTGTCGGGCCCGAACTCATGCGCCAGGTTCCGCGCCAGCTGGAAGTCCGCGGCCTTGGAGATGTTGTAGGCCCCGATGATGGCGTTGCCGCGCAGGCCGCCGATCGAGCTGATGATGATGATCGACCCATCCTTGCGCGCGCGCATCTCCGGAGCGACCATGCCGATCAGCCAGTGATTGCTGATGATGTTGTTGTCCAGGATCTTGCGGAACTGGTCGTCGCTGATCCCGGCCAGCGGGCCGTAATAGGGGTTGCTGGCGGCGTTGCAGACGCAGATGTCGATCTTGCCGAACGCCGCGCGGGTCTCGTCGACCAGATGCTGAAGCTCTTCCTTCGACGCGATGTTGGCCGGGACCGCGATGGCCGTTCCCGCGCCGTGCTTGGCGTTCAGCGCCGCCGCGACCTCGTCGCAGGGCCCCGCCTTGCGCGAGGAGATCACCACCTTGGCGCCCTGCTCCGCCATCCGCTCGGCGATCGCCTTGCCGATCCCCCGCGAGGACCCGGTGATGATCGCCACCTGGCCGGTCAGATCGAAGAGGCTCATGGCGCGCTCCCTAAAACGCTTGTTTGAATTTCCGGCACACTGGGGCGCGGCGGACCTCGGGTCAAGCGCGTCGACAACTGGCCCGGGGATGGAAGACCTCGAAAAAGTTCGCGGCGGCTGTCGGAATGAGTTTTCCCGAGGCGTCCTAGAGGCGAAAGTTCACGCCAACCTGGAAGGCCCCCCGATGCCCCATACCGCCGAAGCCGCCCTCGAGGATCGCGATCTCGTCCTAGAGCGCGTCATCGATGTCCCCGCCGAAAAGCTCTACAAGTGCTGGACCACGCCGGAGCTGATGCCCCAGTGGTTCTGCCCCAAGCCCTGGACCGTCTCGGACGTGCGGATGGACGTGCGCACCGGCGGGAACACCTACCTCGTCATGAACGGCCCGAACGGCGAGCGCGTCCCGCAGCCGGGCGTCTATCTGGAAGTGATCCCGAACAGGAAGATCGTGTTCACCGACGCCTTCACCGAGACCTGGAAGCCCTCGGCCAAGCCCTTCATGGTCGCCATCGTCACCTTCGAGGACCTCCCCGGCGGCAAGACCCTCTATCGCGCCGTCGCGCGCCACTGGACCGCCGAGGACAAGACCGCCCACGAACAGATGGGCTTCCACGAAGGCTGGGGTATCGTCGCCGACCAACTAGCGGCGCTGGCGGCGACGCTTTAGGCCTCCCGACACGTCGCGGGATGACGGGAGGGTTCGGCCAGCCCGCTCTTGGCTACACCCCCAAAAACCGTCATGTCGGCGGGCATGAGTTCTCCCAACGCCTCCGTTCGCCTGATCGACCGCGCGCTGGCGCCGCGCTTCGCCCTGCTGTGCCTGGGCATCTGGCTGAACGCCGCCGACACCCTGGTGACGGCGACGATCATGCCCAGCGTGGCGCGGGACATCGGCGGCTATCAGTATTTCGGCTGGTCGGTGGCGGCTTATCTGACCGGCTCGATCGTCGCCGGCGCCTGTTCGGGCAAGCTGTCCCTGGCGCTGGGGCTGCGACGGGCCACGGCGTTCAGCGGCCTCGTCTACGCGATCGGCTGCGCCATGAGCGCCCTGGCGCCGGCGTTCGTCACCTTCATCCTGGGCAGGCTGGTGCAGGGTCTGGGGGCCGGGGCGGTCGTGGCCCTGTGCTACGTCGCCATCAGCGCCCTCTTCCCCGAGCGCCTGTGGCCGCGCGTCTATGGCGCGGTGGCCACCGTGTGGGGCGCGGCGACCCTGCTAGGCCCGACCCTGGGCGGCCTGTTCGCCGCCGCCGGCTTCTGGCGCGGCGCGTTCTGGCTGTTCGTGGCGCAGGCGGCGATCTTCGTCGGCGCGGTGATGGCGATGCTGCCGGCCGACAAGGGCGACGCCGCGCGCGGCCGCGTCCCCGTCCCGCAGCTGGCCCTGCTGGTGCTGGCCGTCAGCCTGATCGGCGCGGCCGGCGTCGTGGCCTCCCCCCATCTGGCGATCGGACTGGCGGTCGGCGGCGCGCTGGGCATGGCCGCCATGCTGGCCGTCAACGCCCGCACCCCGCACCGGCTGTTGCCCCGCTCGGCGGCCGACCTGTCGAGCGCCACGGGCCTGGGCCTCTTGACGATCTTCGCGACCGAGACGGCGGCGATCGGCTTCACCGTCTACGGCCCCGCCTTCATCCAGACCCAGCACCACGCCTCGCCGCTGCTGGCCGGCTATGTGGTCGGGGCGATCGCCGCCGGCTGGACCACCTGCGCCCTGCTGGTCGGCAAGGTCCCGGCCGAGCGCGACGGCCGCTTCGTGCGCCTGGGCGCGCTGGTCATCCTGGCCGGCGCCCTGGCCAGCGCCTGGGCGACGCCGCGCGGGACGCTGATCGAGACCGCCCTGGCCTTCGCCGGACTGGGCGCGGGCTTTGGCCTGTGCCACGCCTTCATCGCCCGCCGCGCGATCGCCGGCGCCCCGGCCGACGAGCAGGCCATGGCCTCGGGCGCGGTCCCGACCTCCCAGCTGATCGGCGGCGCCACGGGCGCGGCCGGCGCGGGGGCGATGGCGAACCTGCTGGGCTTCAGCCACGGGATCGATCCGGCGCTGGCCCAGAGCCACGGCCCGCTGCTGTTCGCCGCCTTCACGCCCCTGGCCGTGGCCGGCGTGCTGGCGGCGTGGCGGTTGGGGCGTTAGGGGTTTTGGATCTCCGCCAGCATCGGCGCAATCACGGCTTCCAAGGCGTCAAGCCGCGTCGTCGCGATATCCCAGACGATCCTGGCGTCTAACTCGGGATAACCGTGGGCGACGAGGTTACGCACCGCGACGATGCTCTTCCAGGGCAGGCCGCCAAGCTGATCCTTCAGGCGATCCGGCAGTCGTCCGATGGACTCGCCGATCACCAGAACGTTCATCGACACCGCGTCGAACAGCATCATCTCGGCCTCGAACCGAGCGAAATCCGCGCCCGCGACATAGGAGCGGATGCGCTCGATCGCTTGCAGAATATCGTCGAGGCGAAGCTCGGCGTCCCGTTCGCTCTTACGCATAGGCGACCTCTCGCAGCACTCGGTCTCGCACGAGCCGGTGCAAGCCGTCGGGCGTCACGAGGTCAATCTCGCTCGCCAGCACGCCTGACAGATCGTCCTGCAATCGGAAGAAGTCCAAGCCTGGATGTTTTTCCGGCGCGAACTCCACTAGCACGTCCACGTCGCTGTCCGGCCCCGCCTCGCCCCGCGCCGTCGAGCCGAACACGCCGACCCGCGCGACGCCGTAGCGGTCGAGCAGCGGCTTGGCCGCGCGCAGTTTGGTGAGGGCCTCGTCGAGGGTCATGGGGCGATCATATCACAAAGCGCGGACATCAGCTCCGCCGTCAGGCCCGGGCCGGCGCCCAACCCCATGGCTCCGGATCGCCGCTTGCCTCCTCCGTCTTCGGAGGACGCGGAGCCGACGCGCGCCCGCGCGGCGCGATCCGCCGCGTCAGCCAGGACGCCGCGCGCCCGATCGCTCGCCCAACCATAAGGAACGTGTCGCGGAGGCGCGTTGTCGCGGCGATGGCCAGGCCGACCGCGAGCGCGTCCGTGACCAGCGAAAGCTCGAACGTACCGAACCAGACCCCGATCTCCGGCGCCATCATGCCGAAAACCCGCACGCCTTCGGCGTCGAACAACCGGAACAGGATCAGGCCAACGAGGGCCAGGCCGAGCAGCATGACCATGTGAGCGGGCTTGATCGCGTTGAGCCGCCGCGCCGGCGCCTCCACGAGGTATCGACGCAGAAGGCGACCGATCGGCGACGTCGGAAAGACCGTCAGGGCCAGCACACAGGCCAATACAAACGTCAGCATTCCCACCGCCCCGTCATTCCAGCGACGCTTTAGGTGGGGGCCGGGGTCCGCCTTCTCAAGCGGCTCACGCCTCCGCCACCGCCGTCGCCTCGACCAGCTTCACCACATCCCCCATGATCTCCGTGATCCTGAAGTCCTTGGGCGTGTAGATCCGCGCCACGCCCATCTGTTTCAAGACGAGGGCGTCGGCCTCGGGGATGATGCCGCCGGCGACGACGGGGATGTGGCCCAGGCCCTGCGCGCGCATCACCCGGATGACCTCCTGCACGAGATCCAGGTGCGAGCCCGACAGGATCGACAGGCCGACCACATGGGCGCGGCTCTCCTTGGCGCGGCGGACGATCTCCTCGGGCGTCGAGCGGATGCCGTCATAGACGACCTCCATGCCGCAGGCGCGGGCGCGAGTGGCGATCTGCTCGGCGCCGTTGGAGTGGCCGTCGAGGCCCGGCTTGCCGACCAGATAGGTCAGGGTGCGGCCCAGCAGCGCCGAGACCCGCTCGACCTCGGCCTTGACCGCCTCGACGTCCTCGGCCTCGCCGGTCGAGACCACGACCGCGACGCCGGTGGGGCCGCGATATTCGCCGAACACCTCGCGCAGGGCGCCGGCCCACTCGCCCGTGGTGACGCCGGCCTTGGCGGCGGAAATCGAGGATTCCATGATATTTGCGCCAGAGGCGGCGGCGGCTTTCAGGGCGGCTAGAGCCGCCTCGACGGCGACCGGGTCGCGGGCCTCGCGCCAGGCCTTGATGCGGGCGACGACGTCGGCTTCCAACCGAGGATCGACCGTCTCGATCGCCCCCTCTCCAGCCGACAGAGGCGACACCTCGGTCTCGGTCCAGCGGTTGACGCCGACCACGGCGAGATCGCCGGTCTCGACGGCCCGCACCCGCTTGGCGTTGGAGGCGACCAGTTCGCCCTTCATGTAGTCGATGGCGCTGGCCGCCCCGCCCATTTCGTCGATCAGCGAGAGCTGCTCCAGCGCCCCCTTCGACAGCTCGGCGACCTTGGCCTCGACCACGTGGGAGCCGGCGAACAGGTCCTCGTATTCCAAGAGGTCGGTCTCGTAGGCCAGCACCTGCTGCAGCCGCAGCGACCACTGCTGGTCCCACGGGCGCGGCAGGCCCAGGGCCTCGTTCCAGGCCGGCAGCTGCAAGGCCCGGCAGCGGGCGTCCTTACTGAGCGTGACGGCCAGGGCCTCGATCAGAATGCGGTAGACATTGTTCTCGGGCTGCTGCTCGGTCAGGCCCAGGCTGTTGACCTGCACGCCGTAGCGGAAGCGCCGGGCCTTGGCGTCCTGGACGCCGTAGCGCTCCAGGAGGATCTGGTCCCAGAGCTTGGTGAAGCTGCGCATCTTGCACAGCTCGGTGACGAACCGCACGCCGGCGTTGACGAAGAAGCTGATTCGCGAGGCGACGATCTCGAAGTCCTGGTCGGGGACCTGGCCGCCGGCCTTGACGGTGTCGAGCACGCTGATCGCCGTGGCCAGGGCGAAGGCCAGCTCCTGCTCCGGCGTCGCCCCCGCCTCCTGCAGGTGATAGCTGCAGACGTTCATCGGGTTCCACTTGGGAACCTCGCGATAGCACCAGGCGATCATGTCGCCGATCAGCCGCAACGACGGACCCGGCGGGAAGATGTAGGTGCCGCGCGACAGATACTCCTTGATCAGATCATTCTGCGTCGTGCCCTGGAGTTTCTTGCGGTCGGCGCCCTGCTCGTCGGCCAGGGCGACGTACATCGCCAAGAGCCAGGCGGCCGGGGCGTTGATGGTCATCGAGGTGTTCATCTTCTCCAGCGGGATGTCGCTGAAGAGGGCGCGCATGTCGCCCAGATGCGAGACCGGCACCCCGACCTTGCCGACCTCGCCGCGCGCCAGGATGTGGTCGGGGTCGTAGCCGGTCTGGGTGGGCAGGTCGAAGGCCACCGACAGGCCCGTCTGGCCCTTGGCCAGGTTGGCGCGATAGAGCGCGTTCGACTTCTCGGCCGTCGAGTGCCCGGCATAGGTGCGGAAGATCCACGGCGGATCGGGCGCGTGCTGGTACGGCGTCGAGGTCATGGCGGGCTCCCGGGCGGCTTATTGCTTTTGCTTACCGCCGATCATGAGCCGGGATTTGCTGCGACGCAATATGGCGTTCGCGGATGCGAATTTGAGCGGCGAAGAGCTTGGACCACGGAGGCCCTCGCGTCGCCTCCCGCGGCCCGCGTCGCGATGGCGGCGCCCGCCTCGGAGTCACGCACCTCGCGTCCTTAGGCGCCCGCTCATGCGCAGCCCGTCTCGCAGATTCAGCGCCAGCAGGAACAGATTGACCGGACCGGCGACCAATTCCACCGCCTGGACGGCGTAGAAGCCGGCATCCAGAACGCCCGCCCTGGCCCGGAACGCCAGGAACAGGGCCGACGGGATCAGAACCAGAAGTCCGTTGGCGGCGATCAGGGCCATGCGCTTTCGCTTCACGGCGATCAGACCCACCCGCCGCTCGCCCGCCAGGGCCGCGCCAGAGCGGCCCGTCAGAACCATGGTCGGCGTAAGCAGCAGAATCCCCCAAGCCACGCCCGTCTTGACCAGAGCGATATCGGCGGGGGCGCCGAACACCTCGACCGATACGCTGGAGAGCCAGAACGTGGCGATGATGACCATGGCCATCATGCCCGCGATGGGGTGAATGATCTTCTTCATGACGAGTCGCCCTTCAACGCCCCGCCTCGACCGCGCGAGCGTTGAAATAGTGATTACCATTTGACACCATGGTGTCAATATAGCTTGAGCGATCTGATGACTAAGCCCCCGCCCAGCGACGAGGACCTGACCGCCTTCATCCTGACTCTGTTCCGGGTGAACAATCTGATCCTGACCTGGGGGGATCGCCTGGTCGCGCCGCTGGGCCTGACCAGCGCGCGCTGGCAGGTGCTGGGCGCGGTCGCCTATGCGGATCAACCCCGCCCCGTCTCGTGGCTGGCGCGCGATCTCGGCGCCAACCGCCAGAACGTGCAGCGCATCGTCAACGAGCTCGAAAAGGACGGCATCGTCGCGTTCAAGCTCAATCCGCACCACAAGCGCGCTCAGCTGGTCGTTCTCAGCGACAAGGGTCGGACGGTTTTCGAGGCCGCTCTGGCCCTCTATCGCCCCCGCGTTCAGGCCCTGGCCCGGCACATCGCGCCGGAGGATCTGGCGGCCGCGCGGCGCGTGCTGGACGCCCTCCGCGCCGGGCTGAGCCCGGATGACGACGCGCTCACCGCCCCGTAAACACCGCCCCGCGCTTCCCCATGAACGCGGCCCGCGCCTCGGCGTGATCGGCCGAGGCCGCCAGGGCGGGGATCTCGGCCTGCGTCGTCGACACGCCCGACGCCACCCGCTTGGTCGCCGCCGTCGCCAGGGGGCCGCGCGAGGCGATGACGCGGGCCATGGCCAGGGCCGCGTCCAGCAGCCCCGCCGCCGGATGGACCTCGGCGACGATCCCGTCGGCCAGGGCCCGCGCCGCGTCGAAGGGGGCGCCGGTCAGCAGATGAACCTTGGCGCGGCTCTCGCCGATCAGCCGCGTCAGCCGTTCGGCCGAGGCCGTCAGTCCCATCCGCACCGCCGAGCAGGCGAAGCTGGCGCGGTCGCTGGCCAGGCGGATGTCGCAGGCCAGGGCCAGCTCCAGCCCGCCGCCGATGCACCAGCCGTCCACCGCCGCGATCACCGGGACGCGGGTCGAGGCGACGCGGTCGCACATCGCCAGGAAGTGCAGGATCGCCGCCGTCTGGGCCGGAACGTCGCGGGTCAGCGACTCCGCCAGGTCGTCGCCGGTGCAGAAGGCGCCGTGGCGTCCGGTCAGCACGACGGCCCGGACGGCGGGATCGGCCTCGACCGCCGCGAAGGCGTCCAGCAGGCGCGCGCGCTCGGCCAGGGCCAGCACATTGGCCGGCGCGACGTCCAGTTCGACGACGGCGATCGCGGGCTCGGGATGGGAGAGATGGATCATGGCGCGCAACGTGGCCCGCCCCGCCCGGCCCCGCAACCTTCCCCGCCGTCCGCGCCTCGCCCCGCGTCATGTTGCGTCGCACAAAGATTCCGCTTGCCAGGCTTGGACACTTGTCACAGCCTCGCGTCCGAGACCCAGAACAAATGGGCATGTCGAGCCGAGTTTGGCGCTCACGCGTTGTTGCAGCGCGGGACGAGCCGCCAGGGAACGGGGAGTGAGATGACGACCGCGACGCCAATGGCGACCGAAGACGCGCCTGTCCTGAAGGACCTCTACGAGATCGGCGAGATCCCGCCGCCCTTCCACGTGCCCAAGACGATGTACGCCTGGAGCATCCGCAAGGACCGGCACGGCAAGCCCTCGACCGCCATGCAGGTCGAGGTCGTGCCGGTCTGGGAGATCGGCGAGGACGAGGTGCTCGTCCTGGTGATGGCCGCCGGCGTCAACTACAACGGCGTCTGGGCCGCGCTGGGCGAGCCGATCAGCCCGCTGGACGGCCACAAGCAGCCCTACCACATCGCCGGCTCCGACGCCTCGGGCATCGTCTGGAAGGTGGGCTCGAAGGTGAAGCGGTGGAAGCCGGGCGACGAGGTCGTCATCCACTGCAATCAGGACGACGGCGACGACGAGGAATGCAACGGCGGCGACCCGATGTTCTCGTCCAGCCAGCGCATCTGGGGCTATGAGACGCCGGACGGCAGCTTCGCCCAGTTCTGCCGGGTGCAATCCCGACAATTGCTGCCGCGCCCCAAGCACCTGACCTGGGAGGAGTCGGCCTGCTACACCCTGACGCTCGCCACCGCCTACCGGATGCTGTTCGGCCACAAGCCGCATGAGCTGAAGCCCGGCCAGAACGTGCTGGTCTGGGGCGCGTCGGGGGGCCTGGGCGTCTTCGCCGTGCAGCTGGCCGCCGTGGCCGGCGCCAACGCCATCGGCGTGGTGTCCAGCGAGGACAAGCGCGAGTTCGTGCTGTCGATGGGCGCCAAGGACGTCCTGAACCGCAACGACTTCAACTGCTGGGGCCAGCTGCCCAAGGTCAACGGGCCCGAGTTCGGCGACTACATGAAGGAGACGCGCAAGTTCGGTAAGGCCATCTGGCAGATCACCGGCAATCGTGACGTCGACCTGGTGTTCGAACACCCCGGCGAGGCGACGTTCCCGGTCTCGGTGTTCCTGGTCAAGCGCGGCGGCATGGTCGCCATCTGCGCCGGCACCTCGGGCTTCAACCTGACCATGGACGCCCGCTTCCTGTGGATGCGCCAGAAGCGCGTCCAAGGCAGCCACTTCGCCAACCTGATGCAGGCCAGCGCCGCCAACCAGCTGGTCATCGACCGCCGCGTCGACCCGTGTCTGTCGGAAGTGTTCCCCTGGAAGGACATCCCCGCCGCCCACGAGAAGATGCTGGCCAACCAGCACCTGCCCGGCAACATGGGCGTGCTGGTCTGCGCCCAGCGTCCTGGGCTGAGGACGTTCGAGGAAGTGCAGGAGCTGAGCGGGGGGCTCTGACAGCCCGCCCGGCGCTGTCGAATTCGGCTTTTCGAACGCCGCGCGCTGGACTTTTATAGGGCCGCGACCGGGCTTCGAGCGCGGCCCTGTATCCGCCGGGGGGCGATCCGACATGACCATCCAGAGCCGCGCGCTGGGCCGCGCGCCCGCGCCCTTCGCGCCGCGCCATGCCGCCGACGCCTGGTTCTTCCCGGCCATGACCGCCCTGGTCTGGCTGGGCGTGATCGCCGGCTTTGGCGGCGAGATGTGGCGACTGTCCAAGGCCGGACAGCTCTCCTACCCCCTGATCGTCCACGTCCACGCGGCGGTCTTCACCGGCTGGCTCGTACTGTTCACCGCCCAGGTGGCGCTGGTCCGGCGAGGCCAGGTCGCGCTGCATCGCCGGCTGGGCATGATCGGCATGGGCGTGGCGGCCGTGATGACGGCGCTGGGGCCGCTCACGGCTTTCTACATGCAGGCGCACGCCCTGGGCACGCCCAAGAGCGACCCGCCGTTTCTGGCCGTTCCGCTGAGCGACATCCTCAGCTTCGCCGGCCTGATTCTGGCCGGCTACCGCTTCCGAAGCGACCCCGCCGCCCACAAGCGCCTGATGCTGCTGGCCACGATCGCCGTGGCCGACGCCGGCTTTGGCCGATGGACCCTGGCCCTGTTCGGCGACTGGGTGATGCGGACCCTCGGCGCGGGCTTCGTCGGCTCCCTGGCCGTCGGCAACAGCCTGAGCATCCCCGCCCTGCTGGCGGTCCCGATCCACGACCTCGTCACGCGGGGCCGCGTCCGTCCGGTGGTGGCGATCGCCACGGCCTGGGCGGTCGGCTGGCAGGTGCTGGCCACCGCGCTTTACCTTCAACCGGGCTGGGTGGCGCTCACCAAGCACTTCGTGACCTGGCTGGCCACGCTGTAGACGCCCCACCCACGCGCACCGCTCCCAAAACGAAGAACCCCCGCCGGCGAGGCCGACGGGGGTGCTTGGTAGGCGCTAAGCGCTTAAGCTTACGCGCCGCCCGGGAAGCGGAAGGGAACCTTCACCGCGCCGCTCTTGGCGCCCATGGGCAGCTTCTCGGCGATGCACATGGCGGCCTTGTCGAAGCCCTTGCCGGCGGCGCTGTTGTCGACGACCTTGCAGCCCGACAGCTTGCCGTCGGCGGCGTTGCATTCCAGCATCACCTGCGCGGCGTCATGCGTATTGGCGAACTGCTGGAGGCAGCGGCCCATCTGGTCTTCGAAACCGCCGGCGGCCGAAGCGGCCTGAGCGACGAAGAAGCTGCCGGCGAGACCCGCGGCGATCGCGATCGAGAATTTCATTAGCCCCAACACCCTTCTGGTGAACAAAACTGATGGGACTGTTCTCGCAGGAAGGTCCTAAGGAACGCCCAAGCTTCGCGGTTAATCATTTCCGAAAATGATTAACGCCGGCAGGGTTTGGTTAAGGTGTGGCGCTCCCGAGCCTGGCCATCGCCCTAAAGCCGCCCCCGCCCGCTCTTGCGCCGGTCCAGCCCCCGGGGCTCCGGCTCCGACGCCGCCTCGACGAGCGCCGCGAAGCTTCCGCCCGCCGGCGCCGCCTTCTTCAGGCCGGTCATCGCCGCGACCTTGCGCGCGACCGCCGCCAGTTCGCCGCAGAGGCGCACCTTGTCGCGGGCCTTGCGGATCACGGCGGGATCGTCGCTGGCCTCGATCGCGGCCCACAGCGCGTCGATCTTGGCCATCAGCTTGGCCTGGGTGCGGGCGGACCAGTCTTGGACGGCGGATTGGGTCATGCGCATCAGCATGGGGCCAAGTCGGAGGGCGGGGACAAGAAACCTGCGTTTTTCTTCAAGGCGCTGATTTTGCTAAGGTCGGCGCCAGAGAGCACGGGGATTGCGCGCCATTTCCCCTCTCCCCTTGCGGGAGAGGGTGGCCTGCGAAGCAGGTCGGGCGAGGGGTCGCGCGGGTCTCTCCGACAGGTCCTTCAACCCCTCATCCGACCCTTCGGGCCACCTTCTCCCGCAAGGGGAGAAGGAAACCACCCTGTGGATAACTTTCGCGCTCAATAACGAGATTGCCGCGTATCGAAATTCGACGCACAGTCCTCCAAACAGGCGAAAGTCCGGGAGGTTTCGATGGGTGTCGGGGGCAAGGTCGCGCTGACCGCCGTGGGTCTGGTGGTGGCCGCGACGGCCGCGGTGACGGTGCGGACGGTGACGTTCAAGGCGCCGGCCCAGGTCGATGTCGGGGCGGTCAAGCTGGCCTCGGCCCGACCGATCGACGTCAACAAGGCCGCCGAGCATTTGGCGCAGGCCGTGCGCTTCCAGACCGTCAGCCACCAGGACCGCGCCGAGGACCAGCCGGCCGAGTGGGACAAGCTGCACGCCTGGCTGCAAACCACCTATCCCAACGCCCACAAGGCGATGACCCGCGAGATCGTCGCCGAGCAGTCCTTGATCTACACCTGGCCGGGCTCGAACCCGGCGCTGGCGCCGATCATCCTGATGGCCCACCAGGACGTGGTGCCGGTGACGCCGGGCACGGAAAGCCAGTGGACCCATCCGCCGTTCGACGGCGTCATCGCCGACGGCGCGGTCTGGGGCCGGGGCTCGATCGACGACAAGGGCTCGCTGGTCACGCTGTTCGAGGCGCTGGACGCGGTCGCCGCCAGCGGCTTCAAGCCGACCCGGACGATCATCGTGGTCAGCGGCCAGGACGAGGAGGTGCGCGGCGTCGGGGCCCGCGCCGCCGCGGCCCTGCTGAAGTCGCGCGGGATCAAGGCCCAGTTCACCCTCGACGAGGGCATGGTGGTGGTCGAGGACCATCCGGTGACCGGCAAGCCCACCGCGATCATCGGCACGGCCGAGAAGGGCTATGCGACGATGAAGATCGTAGCGCCGGCGGCGGGCGGCCACTCGTCGGCCCCGCCGGCCGACGGCGGCGGCGTCGTCACCCTGTCGCGCGCGGTCGCGGCGGTCAACGACCATCCGTTCCCGATGAAGTTCCAGGGCCCCGGCGCCGACATGCTGAAGGCCATCGCCCCGCACGCCAGCCCGGTGGTCAAGGTGTTCGCCGCCAACACCTGGCTGTTCTCGCCGCTGCTGGTGAAGGTCACCGCCAAGACCCCGGCCGGGGCCTCGATGCTGCACACCACCATCGCCCCGACCATGCTGAAGGGCTCACCGAAGGAGAACGTGCTGCCCCAGGACGCCACCGCCTGGATCAACTATCGCATCGCGCCGGGCGACAGCTCGGCCAAGGTGATGGCCCAGGCCCAGGGCGCGGTCGGCAAGCTGCCGGTCAAGCTGTCGTGGACCAAGACCCCGGACGAGCCCTCGGCGGTGTCCTCGACCAGCTCCGACGCCTGGAAGACCCTGGCCGCCCTGGCCGGCGACGAGAGCAAGGCCCCGGTCGTGCCGGGCCTGGTCACCGCCGGCACCGACAGCCGCTACCTGGCCCCGGTCTCGACCGACGTCTACCGCTTCCAGCCGCTGTTCCTGAAGGTCGACGAGACCAAGATCATCCACGGCACCAACGAGCACATCAGCCTGGAGAATGTCGGCCGCATGGTGCGGTTCTACCAGCGGCTCGTGGAGACGGCGGGGTCGCGGTAGGGGTTTGAAAGCCCCTATTCCCTTTCCATCATCGTTCCGCGCCTGAAGACCGGGATGGAACGGGCAACGCCGCGCCTGGACGCCGGAAGCGCACATCCGCACGAGCTGCTCGGGGTGGAAGACGGACGCTCGGTGCGGCCTATTTGCGGCCATTGAATGTGCTACACTTCCACCATGAACGTACTGAAAGCAGCTCTAAGATTTGCCCTCCGCCGTCCGGCGGCTATTTTTGCTGCCTCCTTACTTGTGTTTGGGATCACGTCGTGGGCCTACGCCGCGCCGAGTTTCGATCGATGGGCCTTGGAGTTCAAACTTCTGGGACGAACCTCACTTGTCGCGATGGCGCTTTCGCTGTCGGTTTTCTGGGGCAAGGTGTGGTTGGTGTATCTCCCGAAGCGAGCACGCGGCGAAATCTAGAAGCCCTCAGGTCCGCCAAGGGTCGCGCGCCATTCTCAGCACGGTGGCAGAATCCAGACATTTAAATCGTCGCCGCGAACAATTTTGGTGCGTCGATCATAGCCATCCGCGCGGCGGGAAAGACGGTGGTGATTGGCCTGGCCCTTGGCCCGAACCGCCGACCGGACTAGACGTGGGTCCAGCCAACCCAAGGACCACGCTCCCATGCCCGCCGACGACACCGCCGCCCGCGCCGCCCGGTTCGGCGAGGGGTTCCTGTTCGACGCCTGGTACTATGTGGCCCTCTCCCGCGCGGTGAAGACCGGCAAGCTTAAGCGCTACGAGATCCTGGGCGAGCCGGTTCTGATCAGCCGGGGCCAGGACGGCCAGGTGTTCGCGATCCGCGACGTCTGCCCGCACCGCGCCGCGCCGCTGTCGGGCGGCAAGCTGACCCGCGAGGCGGACGGCAAGCCCAGCGTCGAATGCCCCTATCACGGCTGGCGGTTCGGGTCGGACGGGGTCTGCGCGGCCATCCCCTCGATGACCAGCGACCAGAGCCTGGAGGTCTCGCGCATCCGCGTGCGGCGCTACCCCGTGGCCGAGAGCCAGGGCATGGTCTTCGTCTGGATCAGCAAGGATCCGCGCTTCGATGGCGAGCCGCCGGCGCCGCCTCCGACCTTCCCCGGCGTGGTCGGCGGCGGGCCCAAGATCGTCGACTCGATGGTCTTCGAGACCCACATGGACCACGCCGTCGTCGGCCTAATGGACCCGACCCACGCCCCCTATGTGCACGAGGCCTGGTGGGCGCGGTCGTCCAAGCGCCAGTCGGAAAAGACCAAGGTCTTCGCCCCCTCGCCCGAGGGCTTCGTCATGCGTCGGCATGGGCGCAGCAAGGCCAACCGCCTGTACGACATCCTGGGCGGCGCGCCGGAGATCGAGATCACCTTCCGCCTGCCCGGCTATCGCTGGGAGCACATCCAGGTGGGCAAGCATCAGGTGCTGGCCCTGACCTGCCTGACGCCGCTGAGCCCCACCGCGACGCGGATCAGCCAGCTGATCTGGTCGGACCATCCGGTGATGATGTTCCGCGCCCTGATCGCCCCCTTCGCCCGCGAGTTCCTGCGCCAGGACGGGCGCATGGTGAACCTACAGAACGAGGGCCTGAAATACGACCCGGCCCTGATCTGGATCGACGACGCCGACACCCAGGCCAAGTGGTACCAGCAGCTGAAGCGCGAATGGACCGCCAGCCGCGCCGAGGGCCGGCCGTTCGTCAATCCGGTCAAGGAAACCACGCTGAAGTGGCGCAGCTGATACGAAAAGCCCGCCCGGTCGGGGACCGGACGGGCTCTCTCTCGTGAGCGCGATCTAGAGGGACGGAGCGACCGCGCCCCCGAAACTAGAGACCGCGTTTACGCGCGGTAGACGTAGGCGCTGGAGACGTAGCCGACGCCGACGCCGTCCTGGCCGACCAGGATCCACTTGCCGTCGCCGGTGCGGCCCAGGGCCTGGAAGGTCTCGCCCGAGGCGACCGCGCCGACCTTGGCGCCACGGGGCGAGGCGGCGGCGCGCAGGTTCAGGGTCGAGCGGGCGACGTACTTGCCCTTGGTCTCGACCAGCGGGGCGGCGCGGACGTTGGTGGCGTAGCGGACGCCGCCCTCCTTGTAGACGCCGCCAACCGCCTTGGCCGCGTCATCCCTCTGCATGCCGCAGCCGATGGCCGAACCGGCGCCCGCGCCGACCACCGCGCCGATGGCCGTGCCCGCGCCGCGATCGCCCTTGCCGGCGATCTGGTTGCCGGCGACGGCGCCCAGCAGGCCGCCCAGCACCGCGCCGACCTCCTGCTTGGAGCCCGAGGCCTTGCAGCCGAGCACGCCGGCGTTGGCTTGCGGGGCGGCGGCCAGGCTCAGGGCCGTGGCGGCGGCGCCCAGGGTCAGGGCGATGGTCTTGGTGGTCTTGGTCATTTGGTCGAACATGAGAGAACTCCTCGTCCCTTCGTGATGTCTGCGGGGTCAGCAACCCCGTGAGACGCACCATGGCAGGGCCAAGCTGAACCGCCCCGCCAACCGCGCCGACAGATTCCGTTCATGTTCGAAAAAAGTGGATCGGGGCGGGAAAAGCCCAGGTCGAGACCGCGACGTATCCTCGTCACGTCGTCACGCGTCATGAAAATATCTCGGGTCTCCCAAGACTTAATATCCTTTGGGCCTCTTTCCGTTCGGCCGTACTCCAAGTCACCGGCGTCTGGATGGGGAGGAGCGTCATGCGGTCGCGTTGGATCATCGTCGCCGGAGCGTTCGTCGCGCTGGGAATCGCCGGCCTGGCTTTCCGGACCGGCACGGACGCCAAGCCTCTACCCCCGGCGTCCGAGGCCTATCCGACCGTCGCGGACGGCGTGACCGTCGGCGAGACGACGGGGCCCTGGCGCGCGCCGGGGGGCCTGAAACAGATTCCGATCTGGCCACACGGCGCGCCAGACATGGCCGACCAGCCCCGCAAGCCCGAACGGGTGTCGGTCTCCGCCACGCCCGACGCCCTGTCCAGCAAGGTGTCGGAGGGCGTCTACGACGTCACCGAACCGACCATGACCGTCTATCCGCCTCGGGGCCGCAACACCGGCGCGGCCATGATCGTCTTCCCGGGCGGGGGCTTTCGGGTGGTGGTGATCACCTCCGAGGGGACCGAGATCTGCAACTGGATCACGGCCCAGGGCATCACCTGCATCCTGTCGAAATACCGCGTGCCGGGTAGCAACGACTACTGGAACCCGGCGTGCCGGTGTCAGATCACCCCCAAGATCCCCCGCGCGCTGCAGGACGCCCAGAGAACCATCCGGCTCGTCAGGGCGCGGGCGCGGGAGCTGGGCGTTCAGCCGAACAAGATCGGCGTGATCGGCTTCTCGGCCGGCGGCTATCTGGTCGCGCAGACCAGCAACATCCTCGCCCCCGCCTACGCCCCCGCGGACGACATCGACAAGATCAGCAGCCGCCCCGACTTCGCCATCGCCCTCTATCCGGGGCACCTTTGCCGCAAGGGCGACGCCTGGGACCCGACCATCCGCGTGACGAAGAACACGCCGCCGACCTTCCTGCTGCAGGCCTGGGACGATCCGGTCGACCCGATCTGCAACAGCACGCTCTACGCGCGGGCGCTGGACGCCGCCGACGTCCCGACCGAAGTGCATCTGTTCGCGAAGGGCGGACACGCCTTCACGATGCGGAACAGGGCGCATCCGGTGGCGATGTGGCCCTCGCTGGTGGAGCGCTGGCTCGCGGAGATCGGGGTCGTCGGCGCCCCTCCGAGCGCCAGCAGCCCTTAACCTAGGCGCCCAGGGCGTAGGGGCCGCTCTTGTCCAGCGCCGTCTTCCAGGCCGGACGGGCGTGCATCCGCTCGATCCAGGCGGCCATGTGGGGGTAGTCGGCCAGCTTGCCCATGGCCTTGGCGACCTCGGGCACGAAGCTCATCTGGATGTCGGCGCCGGTCAGGCCGTCGCCGACGAAGAACTGGCGGCCGGCCAGGCTCTGATCGACGAAGGCCAGGTGGTTGGCGATCTCGCTCTGGATGCGCGGATGCAGCGGCGCGCCGGCCTCGCCCAGGCGGCCGACATACATGTTGAGCATCAGCGGCAGCATGGCCGAGCCCTCGGCGTAGTGCAGCCACTGCTGATAGCGGTCATAATCCGCGCTGGCCGGATCGGGCGCCAGGCGGCCGCCGCCGTGACGGCGGATCACGTAGTCGATGATCGCGCCGGACTCGATCACCGTCAGATCGCCATCCTGGATCACCGGCGACTTGCCCAGCGGGTGGACGTCGGTCAGCGACGGCGGGGCCAGGCGGGTCTTGGCGTCGCGGGTGTGGAAGACGATCTCGTAGGGCAGCGACAGCTCCTCGAGCAGCCACAGGATGCGCTGCGAGCGCGACTCGTTGAGATGGTGGACCTTCAGCATCTGTCTCCCCGTTTTCCCATAGGATGTTGCACCGCCGCATTGCTCGCAGATGCGAAATGGGCCACGGTGAAAGAAAACAATTGTTTGGCGTAAAACACCTGTTCGGCCAAGGGGAGCAAGCCATGACCACGACGATCGCGCGCGACGACGCCGAAAACCTCGTCCTTCCGGGCCTGACCGGCCTGCTGCGGGAAGCCGCCGACGCGACGGCGCTGTTCGTGGCCGAGGCCAAGCCCGCCGTGCTCGCCCATATCGCGCCCGAAGGCGGCAAGGTCGACCGCAAGCTGGCCGACGTCCACCAGCACCGGGTGCACGGCTATGGCTGGTACGCGGCCTATGCCGAGCTCCTGAACCAGGTCGCCGGCTGGGCCGAGCGGCTGGAGGCCGAGGGGCGCTTTGGCGAGATCGAGGCCCTGCTGGCCCAGCTCCTCTTCTCGGAATACTGCGCCCAACTGGTCGGCGGCGTGCCGATGAACCAGGGCGAGATCATCCGCCCGGCGCATCTGGTCGAGGACCCCGCGATCCTGGCTCGCCTGTCCTCGAGCGCCGCCGCGACCCTGATCGCCGAGGGCGGCACCCAGGCCGTGAAGAGCCGCGTCGCCCAGCGCCTGGCCGAGGCGCGCGGCCGCCCGACGCTGGAGCACACCGGCCTCGACGAGACCTTCGAAATGATCCGCGACCAGTTCCACGCCTTCGCCGAGGAGAAGGTCACGCCCTTCGCCCACGAATGGCACCTGAAGGACGAGCTGATCCCGATCGAACTGGTCGAGGAGCTGGGCGCCTTGGGCGTGTTCGGCCTGACCATCCCCGAGGAATATGGCGGCAGCGGCATGGGCAAGACCGCCATGTGCGTGGTCTCCGAGGAGCTGTCGCGGGCCTGGATCGGCGTCGGGTCCCTCGCCACCCGCTCGGAAATCGCCGGCGAGCTGATCCTGACCGGCGGCACGGAGGAGCAGAAGCAATACTGGCTGCCCAAGATCGCCAGCGCCGAGATCCTGCCGACCGCCGTCTTCACCGAGCCGAACACGGGCTCCGACCTCGGCGCCCTGCGCACCCGCGCCGAGCTGAAGGGCGACCACTATGTCGTGACCGGGAACAAGACCTGGATCACCCACGCCGCCCGCGCCGACGTGATGACCCTGCTGGTCCGCACCGACCCGGCCACCACCGACTATCGCGGCCTTTCGATGCTGCTGGCTCCCAAGCCGCGCGGGACCGACGAGGCTCCCTTCCCCGCCGAGGGCATGAGCGGCGGCGAGATCGGGGTGATCGGCTATCGCGGCATGAAGGAGTACGAGCTGGGCTTCGACGGCTTTACCGTGCCGGCCGAGAACCTGCTGGGCGGCGCGCCCGGCCAGGGCTTCAAGCAGCTGATGGCCACCTTCGAGAGCGCCCGCATCCAGACCGCCGCCCGCGCCGTGGGCGTGGCCCAGGCGGCGCTGGAGGTGGGTCTGGGCTACGCCCTCGACCGCAAGCAGTTTGGCCAGGCGATCTTCGCGTTCCCGCGCGTCGCCAACAAGCTGGCCATGATGGCGGCCGAGATCATGGGCGTGCGCCAGCTGACCTATTTCGCCGCCCGCCAGAAGGACGAGGGCAAGCGCTGCGACCTCGAGGCCGGCATGGCCAAGCTGATCGCCGCCCGCGTCGCCTGGGCCGCCGCCGACAACGCCCTGCAGATCCACGGCGGCAACGGCTTCGCCATGGAATACGCCGCCAGCCGCCTGCTGGCCGACGCCCGGATCCTCAACATCTTCGAGGGCGCGGGCGAGATCCAGGCCCAGGTGATCGCCCGGCGGTTGCTGGATGGCGGTAACTAGCGCTCAACGGAAAGCCTTTGAGACGTCCGAATAGACCGTCCGTTCCTCGACCATTCCCGCCTCCGTGGCGGTTATCGCTCGCGTGAGCACGCGACGGTCGTCGAAGACGATGGCGGCTCTATAGCTTTCCGCGGCGTCGCCGCCCGCCAAGACCAGTCGGTAGCGACCGTGTCCCGCGGGTTCGAGGCGGGCGGTGTTGAGGTCGGCCAGGTCCGCGAAGACCGACCGAGGCACGGCCACCGCGCGCCCGCGCACGGACAAGTCTACCCCGTCGACCACGGCGCACGGGACCCGGCTATATGTACAGCTGTCGGTCCGGATGCGCGGTGGCTCGCTCGGCTTGATCGGGACCTCGTGTGTCAGGATGGCCACCGACACCGGCTGATTGAGCAGAAACTCTGTCAACTCGGTTCGCCCGCTCGCAGCAACGGGCCGCACGACGCCGCTCGCCATGGCCGAGCCTCCCCCGACGGATGCTAGCGCCGCCGCCAGCGCCGCCAGATGTTTGAGCTCCATCGCAAGACTCCCTTCGTGGCTACCTGTCTCACACTGAACCAGGGGCCAGAGCTTTGAACGACCATGTTGCACGCTTGTTGCCGGCCGGTGCGTCGGCATAGGTTCTTTCCTCAAGCTCAGAAGGACCGCCCATGCTGACCACGACCCGCCGCGCCGCCCTCGTCTCGACACTGGCCGCCACGGGCCTGGCGGCGTTCGGCGATAGGGCGCTGGCGCGGGAGACCGGGGCGGTCGGCGCCGCCGTCGACAAGTACGCGCAAGAGGTCATGGCCGCCTTCCCCGACGAGCCGGGTCTCGGGATCGCCGTGGTCGAGAACGGCCAGGTCACCCTGACCAAGGGCTATGGCGTCAAGCGGCTGGGAACCCAGGACCGGGTCGACGAGACCACCGCCTTCGGCATCGCCTCCAACACCAAGGCCATGACCGCCGCCCTGATCGCCATGCTGGTCGAGGAGGGCAAGCTGGAATGGGACGCGCCGGTCACCCGGTACATGCCGGCCTTCCAGATGAGCGATCCGGTGGTCACCAAGCTGATGACCGTCCGCGACCTGCTGGTCCACCGCAGCGGCCTGACCCTGGGGGCAGGCGACCTGATGATCTGGCCCGCGCCCACCCACACGCGCGCCGAGATCGTCGCGGGCCTGAAGTACCTGCCGATCGGCGGCCAGTTCCGGGGCGGCTACGCCTATGACAACGTCCTCTACGTCGCCGCCGGGGTGCTGATCGAGACGGTGACGGGCCAGTCCTGGGAAGAGGTCATCAAGGCCCGGATCTTCGAGCCGCTGGGCATGAAGGACACCGTCTCCAGCCCCGCCCTGGTCGACAGGACCCGCCGCGCCCAGCCCCATGCCCGCCTGGGTCCGCCCGTCCGGGGCCTGGGTCCGCAGACGGTTCTGCCGTTCGACGACAGCTTCGACGCGGCCGGGCCGGCCGGCGGGGTCAATTCCACGCCGCGCGACATCGCCAAGTGGATGCAGGTCCAGCTGGGCCTGGGCCTCTCGGCCGACGGCAAGCGCCTGTGGAGCGAGGCCTCGTCCAAGGAGCTGTGGAAGCCCCAGACGATCACCGCCTCGTCCGAGGGTCCGTCGCCCGACTCCCCCACGCGCCCGACGATCCAGGCCTACGCCCTGGGCTGGTTCGTCCAGGACCATCGCGGCGAGCGCATCCTGTGGCATACCGGCGGCCTGGCCGGCTTCATCTCTTATACGGGCCTGCTGCCGGGCCGGAAGTCGGGCATCATGGTCATGACCAACGCCGAGGAGAGCGCGGTGCTGCGCGCCCTGCGCTACGGCGGTCCCGACCGGCTGCAGGGGCGGAGCGACTTCGACTGGATCGGCTATTCCAAGCGGCTGCAGGCCGACGCCGACGCCCAGACGATCAAGGACGCCGCCAAGGCCGTCACGCCCAGCAGCGGCGCCAAGCCCAGCCTGCCGTTGGCCGCCTACGCCGGCGTCTATCGCGACCCCTGGTACGGCACCGTCACCGTCGCCGTCACCGGGAAGGGCAAGAAGCAGGGCCTGTCGGTCTCGTTCGACAAGACCCCGCTGCTGCGCGGCAAGCTGGAGCCGTTCGACGGCGAGATCTTCAAGACCGTCTTCGACGACCGCACCCAGGAAGACGCCTTCCTCACCTTCGAGCTGAAGGACGGCAAGGCGGTGTCGGCCCTGGTCAAGGCGGTCTCGCCCCTGGCCGATTTCAGTTACGACTATCAGGACCTGCGGTTGACCAGGATCAGCTGAGGCGGCGAGCGGGCGGCGATAGCTATCGCGGCCGCCAGCCGTCGGCGATCAGGGCGATCTGCCGGTCCATCACCGCCGACATCTCGCTGGCCGGGACCTGCCCGCCGGACGCGGCCGCCATGCGGTAGTTCCAGGCATAGGCGGCCTTCAGCGTGTCGACCAGCAGCTGGAGATCCAGGTCGGGCCGGACCTCGCCCTTGCGCACCCCCTCGTCCAGCACGTCGAGCAGCATCTGGTTCAGGCGCGGGTTTCGGCCATAGGGCGTCACGCCCGGATCGCCGTTGGGATTGTACGAGGCCGCGACGTGGGCCAGGAACAGCTTCACCCGCCGGGTCTCGAATTCGTAATGGATGGCGAAGATCGAGCTCAGCCGATCGGCCACACTGCCCCGCAGGTATGGAATCACCCGGTCGAACTCGGCATAGAGCTCGGCCAGGCGATGACTCATCACGTGGCTGAGCACCTCGGCCTTCGAGGCGAAGGTGGTGAAGACGCTGCCGACCGAGACACCCGCCCGCTCGGCGATGGCGCGGATGGTGGTCTCCTCGTAACCGACCTCGTTGAACAGGTCCCGCGCCGCCACGAGAACCTTCTCGCGCGTCGCCGCCTTCTGATCGTCCCTTACGCCCACGCCCGTCCCCCTCGAACACGCTAGCGTCGTTTTTAACGAAGACGCTCCGTTCCCCCGAACGGAGCGTCCAGTGATGTCGTCAGGCGCGAGCGCCCGCGAAAATAACCTTTAGTTGTTCCGAAAGCCGCGTCAGCAGAGCTTCCACCGACCAGCCGTCATAGATGGCTCGGCGATAGTTACCGACATACACATCCCAAGTGATTTCCGCCAAGAGCTTGGCGTCGATATCTTTCTTCAGCTGACCTTCCTCGACGCCGCGGCGCAGGGCTTCGCCGATCAGGCGGAAGATGTGCTTGAGGTCGGCGCGGGCGCGACGCTCGGCGGCCTCCGAACGGGTCCAGGAGACCGCGATGCTGGCGCGCAGCAGCGGCAGTTGCTCGACATGGAAGGCGTAGGCGACGGCGAACAGGCCCAGCAGGGCTTCATCGACGGTCTTGGCGTTGCGCGACGCCTGGGTCATCTGGGCGTGGATGACCTCGTAGTCGGCGGTCAGGATTTCCTCGAACAGCTCCGACTTGTCGGCGAAGCTGGCGAACACCGCGCCGGTCGACATGCCGGCGGCCTGGGCGATGTCCCGGATGGTGGCGCCTTCATAGCCGCGCTCGCTGAACAGGCGGCGGGCGGCGGCGAGCACGCGCTCGCGGGTGCGCTGCTTGGCCAGGGCGCGGCGGGTGAGCTTCACCGGCGAGTCGGTGGCGGACTCGATATTGACGGACACAAAGCTCATGCGGCGGCCTCCAGACGGGCGAGAGCGGCCTCGGCGCGCTTCTCGAACTCATTGCAGTACTCATCGACGACGTTCTGGAGAACGTCAGCGTAACGGCGGGCCAAATGACGGCCATCCTGCGCGGCGTCGCGCAGGTCGGTGATCAATTGACGGACTTCGGCCAGGGCTTCTTCGCGATCGGTCGCGGAGAGCCCAGCGGCGGTCAAGAGCGACGCGCTCTGAGCCATCGCGGTTATCTCCTACCCCCGCTGGGGTGAGTCAAAACGTCGAACAGATCCGCGGTGGGGGAGTTGATCGTGTTCAACGAACGCGCACTGGAAAATAGGGAGCGGGGGCCATAACGCTAGAGGGACGTCATTGCAACCGCGAAAACTTACCGAAAACACTGAATGGGGACGATAAGGCCTAGATATGAGAGCGCTCCCAAAGCGTCACTGCGACAAATGCGCTCACCGAACAGGTTCGACGAATTGATTCGGTCGATAACGTTTGCCCGCGCGGGGCCGCCGAACCGCTCTCGCGGCGCGACGCTCTATGGACGGCCGAGCTCCAGCCTCTATTCTGCGGGCCATGTCTCATCTCTTCGACATTCTGGTTCCCGCGGCGCTCGCGGCCGTCCTGATCGCCCTGGGGGCGGGTCTTTACGCCCTGTTTCGAGGGGGCGACTTCGGGCGCTCCTATTCCAACAAGCTGATGCGCCTGCGGGTCGTTCTACAGTTCATGGCCATCATCGTCCTGGTCGCCGCCGCCTTCTGGTGGCGTCGCGGCGGGGCCTGATTAGCGCGGTTCGACGAACGGGAGTCCGCGACCCATGGTCACGCTGAACCGCATCTACACGCGCACGGGCGACGACGGCTCGACGCGGCTGGCGACCGGAGCCCCGGTCAGCAAGGCTTCCACGCGCGTGGAAGCCTATGGCGGGGTCGACGAGACCAACGCCGCCGTGGGCCAGGCGCGGCAGCATACCGCGGGCGACGCGGTGCTGGATCCGATCCTGGAGCGCGTCCAGAACGACCTCTTCGACCTCGGCGCGGACCTGGCGACCCCGGAACAGCATGGCAAGCCGGAATGGGAGCCGCTGCGCATTCTCGACAGCCAGGTCGAGCGCCTGGAACGCGAGATCGACCTGCTGAACGCCGAGATGGCGCCCCTGAGCTCGTTCGTCCTGCCGGCCGGCTCGCCCGCCGCGGCCGCGCTGCACGTCGCCCGCACCGTCTGCCGCCGCGCCGAACGGACCTGCGTGGCCCTGGCGGGCCTGGAGGGCGAGATCGTCGGCCAGCCGGCGATCAAGTATCTGAACCGACTGTCGGACCTGCTGTTCGTGGCGGCCCGCTGGAGCAATGACCGGGGCCGCGCCGACGTCCTCTGGAACCCGGGCGCGACGCGTTAGGCTATTTCGCCGGAGCCGGAGGCGGCGCTTGCGGCTTCAGACGCGCCTCGCCGTTGATCGGCGGGACGTTGCCGGGTCGGCGGGTCAGCGTCTCGATCGAATAGACCGTCGCGCACTTCATCCACCGCCCGGCCCAGAGACGGCCGCTAGCCTCGCAACGCTGCTTCGGCCACACCCACAGGGCGTGGTAGGCTACGACGCCGCCGCTCGCGAGCAGGAAGATGGCGACGAAGATGTACTTCAGGCGCGTGAAGGTCTTGTTCATGGCCGCTCCCTACCGCCTTTCCGGCGGGAAGGGAATTGGCCGCCCCGGCGCCCGTGGCGCGGCTCTCACGAAATCGTACAGTCGTTTGAACGAACCACGATTTATTGCATTACGCTGACGTTAAAGGAAACTTGCAATGCGACGCCGAACCAGTAAGTCGGTGGCCTAGCAGGAGAAAACGCAGTCTGGAGGCGGTGGAAACCGATGAAGGTCCTAGTCCCGGTCAAACGGGTGATCGATTATAACGTCAAGGCCCGCGTGAAGGCGGACCAGACCGGTGTCGACCTCGCGAACGTCAAGATGTCGATGAACCCCTTCTGTGAGATCGCGGTCGAGGAAGCCGTGCGTCTCAAGGAAAAGGGCGTGGCGACCGAGGTCGTCATCGTCAGCATCGGCCCCGCGCAGGCCCAGGAAACGATCCGCACGGCGCTGGCCATGGGCGGCGACCGGGGGATCCTGATCACCTCGGACGTCGACGTCGAGCCGCTGGGCGTGGCCAAGCTGTTGGCCGCCGTGGTCGCCGAGGAAAATCCGAATCTCGTCGTCATGGGCAAGCAGGCGATCGACGGCGACAACAACGCCGTGGGCCAGATGCTGTCGGCGCTGCTGGGCTGGCCGCAGGCGACCTACGCCTCGGCCGTCGAGGTGTCGGGCTCGTCGGCCAAGGTCACGCGCGAAGTCGATGGCGGTCTGCAGACCCTGGACGTCGACCTGCCGGCGGTGATCACCGCCGACCTGCGCCTGAACGAGCCGCGCTATGCGTCTCTGCCCAACATCATGAAGGCCAAGAAGAAGGAGATCGTCACCAAGACGGTCGCCGACTACGGCGTCGATGTCACGCCGCGCCTGAAGGTCGTCAAGGTCGCCGAGCCGGCCAAGCGCTCGGCCGGCGTGAAGGTGGAAACCGCCGCCGACCTCGTCTCCAAGCTCAACACCGCGGGGGTGCTGTAATGGCTGTTCTCGTCGTCGCCGATAACGACAACGCGCACCTGCGCGACGCGACCCACAAGACCGTGACCGCCGCCCAGAAGATCTCGGGCGACATCGACATCCTGGTGCTGGGCAAGGGCGTCTCGGGCGTCGCCGCCGAGGCCGCCAAGATCGCCGGCGTCCGCAAGGTGCTGGTCGCCGAGTCCGACGCCCTGGGCCACGGCATCGCCGAAGCGCAGGCCGACGCCGTCCTGGCGCTGGCCGGCGGCTATGACGCGATCCTGGTTCCGGCCACCTCGGGCGGCAAGAACTTCGCCCCGCGCGTCGCCGCCAAGCTGGATGTGGCCCCGATCTCGGACATCATCGATGTCGTCTCGGCCGACACCTTCACGCGCCCGATCTACGCCGGCAACGCGCTGGAGACCGTCCAGTCGACCGACGCCAAGAAGGTGATCACCGTCCGTCCGACCGCCTTCGCGGCGGCGGCGGAAGGGGGCTCGGCCTCGGTCGAAACCGTCGGCGGCGCCGACGCGGCCAAGACCCGCTTCGTCAGCGAAGAGATGGTCAAGTCCGACCGTCCGGAACTGGCGGCGGCCAAGATCGTCGTCTCGGGCGGTCGCGCCATGGGTTCGGCCGAAGAGTTCCAGCGCGTCATCGAGCCGCTGGCCGACAAGCTGGGCGCCGCCGTCGGCGCCTCGCGCGCGGCCGTCGACGCCGGCTACGCCCCGAACGACTATCAGGTCGGTCAGACCGGCAAGGTCGTGGCGCCGCAGCTCTATGTCGCCATCGGCATCTCGGGCGCCATCCAACACCTGGCCGGCATGAAGGACTCCAAGGTGATCGTCGCGATCAACAAGGACGCCGACGCGCCGATCTTCCAGGTCGCCGACTACGGCCTGGTCGCCGACTACAAGACCGCCGTGCCGGAACTGATGGACGCCCTGACGGCCGCGGGCAAGTAACCGCCCCGCCATCCACCAAGATAGAAAGGCCCGGGGGCTCTACCTCCGGGCCTTTTTGTTGCGCGCTTCAGGCAAAGCGAGACGCGCTTGCCCTACGAAAGCTGAACCGAGGACGGCGCACGCCGACATCGGCGCGCTCGCAACCACGCGAGCCTCGACATCGCGACGGAATCCATTATGGGTTGACTATCCGTCTCACGGCGGCGCCCCCGGCGTTCACGGGAAAGGCGACCCCGAAATTGTAAGGGAACGGTTTTGTCGCGTTCGACCGATTGGCTGGATCAAGACGCCACCTCGGTAACGGCCCGAAGCCTGCCCACGCTGGGCGTTCGCCTGGCGATCTGCGCCGCCACGGCCCTGCTCTACGGATTCACGGTCGATAGCCTGGGCGGCTGGCTCTGGGGCTTGGCCGTCGCCAGCGCCGAGGCCGGGGTCTGGGTGTCCAGCATCCCCCAGAGGAGCGACCAGAAGACAAGCCCGGCCCAGCGCCTGGCCTATATCGCGGCCGTGGTCTGGATGAACCTGGTCTGGTGGGCCCTGGCCGTCCTGCTCTGGCGGGAGGAGATTCTCGCCTTGAAGCTTTCGGCGCTCTGCGTGGTGTGCGCGTTCCTGGTCCACGCCCAGGCCTTCGCGGCGCGATCCAGGATCCTGCTGCTGATCATCGGCGGCGGCTCCTCGCTGCTGCTGCTGGCGCTGTGCGGCGTGTTCAACGACTTTCCGCCGCAGCAGCGTTTCGTGCTCTGCGCCTCCGCCGCCATCCTGATCACCTACACGGCCAAGGCCGCGCAGACCAACGCCCAGCAGGGCCGCGCCCTGGAGTTGGCCAAAAGCCAGGCCGAGGCGGCCAGCCAGGCCAAGTCCGAGTTCCTGGCCCTGATGAGCCACGAACTGCGCACGCCCCTGAACGGCATGTTGGGCATCGCCCAGTCCATGAAGCTGGAGCCTCTGGCGCCCAGCCAGTACGAGCAGGTGGACTTGCTCGAGGAGTCCGGCCGGACCCTGCTGGCCCTGCTGAACGACGTGCTGGACCTGGCCAAGATCGAGGCCGGCAAGCTGGAAATCGCGCCGATCACCAGCGATCTCGCCCATCTGGCCGACCGGGTGGTGCGCCTGAACGTCCCCCTGGCCCGCGAGCGCGGCACCGAGATCACCCTGCTCATCGACGAGGCCATGCCGGGCTCGCTGGTCTTCGATCCGCTCCGCGTGCGCCAATGCCTGGCGAATCTGATCTCCAACGCGGTCAAGTTCACGCCCGCCGGTCAGATCCAGGTGCGGGTGTCGTGCGAACCCGCTCAGGAAGCCGGCGCGGTCATGGCCAAGATCGTTGTCGCCGACACCGGTGTCGGTATGAGTCCCCAGGTGCTGGAA
Organism: Caulobacter vibrioides OR37; assembly: GCF_000372645.1. GTDB lineage: Bacteria > Pseudomonadota > Alphaproteobacteria > Caulobacterales > Caulobacteraceae > Caulobacter > Caulobacter vibrioides_E. The sequence goes on from NZ_APMP01000003.1 coordinate 41,557, forward strand.
AAGCTGTTCACGCCGTTCGTCCAAGCGGACGCGGCGACGGCCCGCCGGACGGGCGGGACCGGATTGGGCCTCAACATCACCCGCCGGCTGGCCAAGATGATGGGCGGGGCCGTCACGGCCCGCAGCGTCGAGGGACGCGGCTCGACCTTCACCCTGACCTTCCGATGCGCCCTGCCCGCCGCCGGCGCCTCGGCCAGCTTCCAGCCCAAGGACGGCAATCCGCTGCGCCTGCTGGTCGTCGACGACTATCCGGTCAATCGCAAGGTCATCGGCATGATGCTGTCGCCGCTGGGCTGCGAGATCGTCGAGGCCGACAACGGCCAGCACGCCATCGAAGCCCTGAATGACCGCGACTTCGACATGATGCTGATCGACTTCAACATGCCGGTGATGGGCGGACTGGAGGCGACCCGGCGAATCCGCGCCGAGCCGCGCTTCAAGGACCTGCCGATCGTCTGCCTGACGGCCGGGGTCATGGACGAGGAACGCTCGGCCGCCCTGTCGGCCGGCATGGACGCCTTCATCGAAAAGCCCATCGAAATGGCGGCCCTCGTGTCGACGATCGGACGCCTGGACCGGCGGGCGGGCGCGCCGGCGTAGTTTTCCGGCGCGCGGTCGTCGGCCCTATCGCACCGGCACGTTCAGACCGCGCATCGTCTCGACCACCGCCCTGTCCAGCGGGGTGCGGGGCTCCTCGCCGAGGAAGGCGACCAGCCGACGGTTGTCCAGGCGCGTCGGAAAACGCCAGAAGGGGCGCATTTCCAGCAGTTCGCGCAGGGTCTCGTTGAACGGTCCGGCCAGGGGCAGCAGCCCCCAGGGCAGCCGGCGGACATCGGAGCGCTTCAGGCCGGCGGCCCGCGCGACCGCGCGGACCATGGCCGTCCCGTCGGCGTCCCACACTCCGTCGAAGTGGAACCGCGCGAAGTCTGGCAGCTCGCCCTCGCGATCGGCCAGGCGGGCGAAGGTCTCGCCGACGTCGGGCAGATACGCCCAGGCGTGGCCGACGCCCTTGTCGCCCGGATAGAGGATGGTCTTCACCGGCTTGCCCGGCGTGACCAGGCCCGAGGCGAACCAGTTGCTGGCGGCGCGCGGACCGAAATAGTCGCCGGCCCGCAGGATCAGGCTCCGCGCGCCGTCGCCGACGGCGGCCTCCAGGCGGGCTTCCATCTCGACGCGGATCCTGCCCTTGCGGGTCCTGGCCCGCTGGGGCGCGGTCTCGTCGATCAGGGGCTGGTCGGCGGGGTCGTAGTTGTAGATCGTGCCGGGCAGCAGGATCCGCGCGCCGCTGGCCCGCGCGGCGGCGATGGTGCTGTCCAGCATCGGCAGGACCAGCCGGTTCCAGCCGCGATAGCCGGGCGGGTTGACCGCGTGGACGATGATCGCGGCGCCCCGCGCGGCGTCGATCACGGCCGGCGGGTCCATGACGTCGCCCTGCAAATAGGTCACGCCCGGCCGCCCGCCCTTGCCGGGATCGCGCACCAGGGCGCGGACGGTCCAGCCGTGGCGGACCAGGGCGGCGGCGGTCTCCCCGCCGACGCCGCCCTGGGCGCCGAGGACGAGAGCGATCTTGGAGGGCTTGGCGGGGGCGGTCATGTCCGGCTCCTGGCATTGCGATGACCGCAGGATGCGTCGCGACAGGCTCGATATAAATTGCCCAGAATAACTAACCAGCTTATCAAAAATATATGAGCAACGACCTCTCCGCCGCCGTCGACTGGGAGCGTCACCGCGCCTTCCTGGCGGTGATCGACACCGGCAGCCTCTCGGCCGCCGCCCGCGCGCTGGGCGCGGCCCAGCCGACCGTGCGGCGGCGGATCGAGGACCTGGAGGCCCAGCTAGGCGTGGCGCTGTTCACCCGCTCGCCCTCGGGCCTGACCCCGACATCGGTGGGGACCGCTCTGGCGCGGCACGCCCGGGCCATGGCCAGCGCCGCCGCCGCTCTGGCCCGGGCGGCGTCAGCCGAGGCGGAAGCGGCCGCCGGCGTGGTGCGGATCACCGCCAGCGAGGTCGTGGGCATGGAGGTGCTGCCGCCGATCCTGGCCGCCCTGCGCCAGGACCATCCCGGCCTGATCTTCGAACTGGCCCTGACCAATCGCAACGAGGACCTGCTGCGCCGCGAGGCCGACATCGCCGTGCGGATGGTTCGTCCGACCCAGGAGGCTCTGGTCGCCCGCCGGGTGGGCGTCATCACGCTGGGAATGCACGCCCACAAGCGCGTGCTGGACGCCTGGGGCCGCCCCGCCACGCTGGACGAGGCCCGCCGCCTGCCGCTGATCGGCTACGAGACCGACACGGCGGGCGTCAGGACGGTCCGCGCCATGGGCCTGGGTCTGAAGCCCGAGGACTTCGCGTTCCGTTCGGACAACGACCTGGCCCAGCTGGCGGCGATCCGGGCGGGCCTGGGGCTGGGGATCTGCCAGGTGGGCCTGGCCCTGCGCGATCCCATGCTGGAGCGCGTCCTCGCCGACAGCTTCGCCTACGATCTGGAGACATTCGTCGTCGCCCACGAAGACCTGAAGGACGTCCGCCGCGTGCGCCTGGTCTTCGACGCCCTGGTCGAGGGTCTGACCGCCTATGCGCGATCGACGAATACAGTTTGAACTAAACACAACTTCCCTTAGAGTGAGCTTGAGCAGAATCGCCGCCCGGAAGAGGCGGCGTCCAGGCCAGGCCCCCACGAACGGACGGCTTACGGCCGTCGGCGGCGTTCGCGGGCGCCGCTCCGAGCCCGGTGGTGTGTCATGGCGGTCGCGAGTTTCGACGCCTCGAGTCTTTCCAAGCTGACGGCGCAGCAGATCGCGACGCTGAGCGGCCCGGCCCTGGCCGCGGCGCCGCCGTCCGAGTTCGCCAAGCTGACCGCTCAGCAGATCCAGGCGATCTCGGTCACGGCGATCGGCGGTCTCAGCGCCGCGCAGTTCGCGGCCTTCACCCCCGCTCAGGTCAAGGCGCTGACCCCGGCCCAGTTGCCGCGACTGGCCTCGACCGTGGCTTTCAGCGCCAACCAGCTGCTGGTGCTGAACCAGGCCCAGATGCAGGCGCTGTCGGCGCCCCAGATCGGCGGCCTGAACGGCGACCAGCTGAACGGTCTGCGCTCGACCCAGCTGGCGGCCCTCTCGGCGACGGCGGTGTCGTCGCTGTCCGAAACCCAGGTGCGCGAGCTGTCGACCCAGCAGATCCGCGCGCTGACCGCCACGCAGCTGCGCGGCCTGACCGCCAGCGACATGGGCGAGTTCGAGCCCGCGCAGATCCAGGCCTTCACCGCCGCCCAGGTCGGCGCCTTGTCGGCGACCCAGATCGGCCAGCTAACGCCGACCCAGTTCCAGAGCCTCAGCCCCACCCAGTTCGCCGGGCTCTCGCCGGAAGCGCTGAAAGGGCTGTCGGCCACGGACATGGCCCTGACCACCCCCGACCAGTGGAAGGCGGCGACCGTGGCGCAGCTGTCCAGCCTGTCGGGCGAGCAGGTGCTGGCGCTGAGCGGCTCGCGGCTGGAAGCGCTGAACGCGACGCAGGTCCGAGGGCTGTCGGTCACGGCCATCGGTCAGGGCGGCGCGACGCTGCTGGCGGCCTTCAGCGCCGCCCAGCTGGGCGCCCTGGCCGGCAACCAGACCGCGACCCTGTCGGCGACGGCCGTCGCCCACCTGACCACCACCCAGATCGCGGCCCTGAACCCGCAGGCGCTGGGCGGCCTGTCGGCGACCAGCTTCTCGCGATTGAACACGACCCAGGTGGGCGCGCTGGGCGCCGCGCAGATCGCCGGCCTGCGCCCCGACCAGTTGGCCAGCCTGAATGGCGACGACTTCAACGAGTTCACGCGCGCCCAGCTCCAGGCCTTCACCGTCAGCCAGATCCGCGCCCTGCCGCCCGAGCGGCTGGCGGCGCTGTCGGACGCGTCGTTCGCCGCCTTCAGGCCCGAGCAGTTGAAGGTGATGACGCCCTTGCAGATCAAGGCGCTGTCGACCTCGGACATCGCGGCCCTGACCACCACCCAGGCCCAGGCCCTGGGCGCGGCCCAGGTCGGGGCGCTGAGCAGTCGTCAGCTCGCCGCCCTGCGCGGCGTGGCCGAGCTGTCGTCCCTACAGTGGTCGAGCGTGACATCCACCCAGATCAAGGGGCTTTCGGCCGCCGAGGTCGCGACGCTGAGCGACGCCGAGATCGGCGCCCTGTCGGCCGCCCAGGTGTCGGGCCTGACGCCCGAGGCGCTGTCGGCGCTGAACGACAGCCAGGTGGCCCGCCTTGGCGCGGCGCAGATCAAGGGCCTGACCGCCACCCAGCTGAAGGGCCTGAACGACGCCGATGTCGCGCAGTTTTCCGCGACCCAACTGGCGGCGATGGACGGCGTCCAGCTGGGCGCGATGATCTCGCATCTGTCGACGACCACGATCGGCGGCCTGACCGCGCAGCAGGTGTCCAAGATCCCGGCGGCGGCGCTGCGCGACCTCGACGGAACAAGGACCGCGGCCCTGGGCGCGACCCAGATCCGAGGCTTGACCAGCGACCAGCTGATCAATCTGTCCAGCACGATGGCCCAGGCCTTGAACGCCACCCAGGTGGCGGCGCTGTCGCCGACCCAGCTGGCCCAGCTGTCGACCGGCATCCTGGCCCTCCTGCCGCCCGACGCCCTGTCGCGCCTCGACGCCGGCCAGATCCGGGGCCTGACCGTCACCCAGGTGCGCGGCCTGTCAACGACGGTGTTCGACAGCCTCTCGACCACCCAGGTCAGCGCCCTGACCCCGACCCAGGTCGGCGCCCTGTCACCCGACCTGATCGGCGCGTTCTCGGCGACGCAATGGTCCCTGTGGGGCGTCACCCAGATCCAGGGCCTCAGCACGACGCAACTGGGCGCGCTCGACCCGACGCACCTGGCGGGCCTGTCCGACACCCAATGGAGCGCCCTGCGCGCGACCCAGATCGCCGGCCTGTCGGCCAACGCCGTCGCCGCCTTGAGCGCCGATCGCCTGAAGCTGCTGGCCGGCACGCAGATCGCGGCGCTGTCTCCCACCGCCCTGTCGGCCCTGAGCGCGGTCCAGACCGCCGCCCTGACGACCACCCAGGTGGCGGCGATCACCGCCACCCAGCTGCGCGGTCTGTCGCCCGAGGATATCGCCGAGTTCACCCCCGGCCAGGTCGCGGCTCTGGCCCCAACCCAGCTGGCCGGACTGCCCGCCACCGAGGTCGCGGCGCTGGGCGCCGGCCAACTGGCGGCCCTGACCACCAGCCAGATCAAGGCGATGGTCCCCTCGCAGATCGCCGCCCTGCGTCCCAGCCAGGTTCCGGCCCTGTCGACCACCCAGCTGGCGGTCCTGACCCCCACCCAGCTTGGCGCGGCGGCCAGCGACATCCTGCCGGCGCTGTCGACCACCCAGGTCTCCGCGCTCAGCTCGGCCCAGCTGTCGGGCCTGTCGTCCACCCAGGCCGGGGCGTTGAGCGGGTCCCAGGTGGCGGCGCTGTCCACCACCCAGGTCGGCGGCCTGACCGGCGGCTTCCTGTCGGCCCTGAGCGCGACGGCCTTCTCGGCCCTGACCCCGGAGCAGGTGGCGCGCCTCTCGACCACCCAGCTGCAGGCCCTGTCGACCACCCAGATCTCGGGCCTCTCGGCCGCCGACTTCGGCGAGTTCAGCGCGACCCAGGTCTCGGGCCTGACGCCGAGCCAGCTCGCCGCCCTGGCGCCGACCAACCTGGCCAGCCTGTCGACCACCCAGCTGGCGGGCCTGACCGCCACGCAGTTCTCGGGCCTGACGCCGACCCAGCTGGCGGCCCTGCCCGACACGGTCGTGCGCGGCCGGCTCTCGCAGCTGGCCGCCACCCAGACCGGAGGCCTGTCGGCCGCCCTGATCGGCGGCCTGACCGCCACCGAGCTGGCCGGCCTGAGCGGCGCTCAGCTGGGGTCCCTGTCGACGACGGCCTTCGCGGCCCTGGGCGCCAGCCGCCTGGCCGCGCTCAGCCCGACCCAGCTGTCCGGCCTGTCGACCAGCGAAATGGCCAGCCTGAGCGCCGCGACCTTCGGCGCGTTCTCCGCCAGCCAAGTGGCCGCCCTGTCGGCGCAGCAGATCGGCGCCCTGCCCGGCGAGGTGCTGTCGGGCCTCAACGCCAGCCAGTTCGCGGCCTTGACCACCACCCAGATCCGGGGCCTGACCACCAGCCAGATCGAGCGGTTCACCACGACCGACATCGCCGAGATCACCGCCACCCAGATCGGCACCCTGGGGGCCGCGCAGATGGAGGGCTTCTCGCCCGCCGACATCTCGGCCTTCACCGCCACCCAGGTGGCGGCCCTGACCTCGGCCCAGATCTCGGCCTTGACGCCGGTGCAGTTGCGAGGCCTGTCGGCGGCCGACATCGGCGAGTTGTCCAAGGCCCAGGTGGCCGCCCTGACCGCGTCTCAGGTCGGCGCCCTGTCGAACACGGCGTTGAGCGCGCTCAGCGACGACCAGTTCGCCAGCCTCTCGGCCACCCAGGTGCGCGGGTTCTCGGCCGGCCAGCTGGACGCCTTCGCCAGCGATGGGCTGTCGCGGATGTCGGGCTTCCAGCTGGGGGCGCTGACCACGACCCAGATCGGCCAGTTGCCGACCTCGGCGATCCAGACCCTGACCACCGCCCAGATGGGCCAGATCATGCCCAGCCAGATCCCGGGCTTCACCGGCGCCCAGATCGCGGCCTTCTCGCCGGGGCAGCTGTCGACCCTGTCGCGGGCCCAGGTCAACAAGCTGACGGTCGCTCAGCTGGACGCCATGAGCCCCGCCCAGTTGCAGGCGATCGGCCTCTGATAACGTTCTCATAACAAGCGTCACAAGGGCGTCGCACGACTGTCGTCCAGCCGTCTTGAGCCGATCCTATTGCCCTTCCCAGAAGCCGCATTGGCCGAGGGGATAAGGCAAGATGCAATCGACCAAGAGTTCCAGCCTTCAGTCGCGCCTGTGGTGCGGCGCGGCCCTGGCGGCCCTAATGGTCGCCGGCGGCGCCCAGGCCGCCACGGCGCCCGCCGCTCCGGCGCCCGCCGATGCGGCGACGCCGTCCGACACCGACTCGACCAATGTCGAGCAGATCGTCATCACCGGCCAGCGCGAGACGCGCTCGGCCGTGGCGATGCAGAGCGAGCAGATCCAGCGCGTCCTGCCGGGCGCCAGCCCGCTGAAGGCCATCCAGTTCCTGCCCGGCGTCATCTATCGGACCGCCGATCCGTGGGGCAACAACGAGCAGAACCTGTCGCTGTTCGTCCACGGCTTCTCGACCCAGCAACTGGGCTTCACGATGGACGGCGTGCCGCTGGGCGACCAGGCCTACGGCAACTACAACGGCCTGTCGGTCTCGCGCGCGGTGACGTCCGAGAACGTCAGCCGCGTGACCCTGTCGTCGGGGGCCGGCTCGCTGGGCGTGGCCTCGACCAGCAACCTGGGCGGCGCGATCGAAACCTACAGCCGCGACCCGTCGGCCCAGCGCGGCCTGAACCTGCGCCAGACCCTGGGCAGCTATGAAGCCACCCGCACCTTCGTCCGCGCCGACAGCGGCGATCTGGGCAATGGCTGGAAGGGCTTCGTCTCCTACGTCTATCAGGACGCCAAGGCCTGGGACTTCGACGGCCATCAGCGCGGCCACCAGGTGAACCTGAAGATCGTCCACGACGACGACCACGGCCAACTGACCTTCTATGCCGACTGGCAGATGAAGGTGGAGCCCAACGAGGACGCGACCGCCTTCGGCAACCAGCAGACCGCCGCGGCCCAGGGTTTCACACCCTATTCGCGCCCCTTCATCTATCCGAACCTGGCCGGCTGCACGGCCAACCTGACGGGCGGCCCGGGCACGCCGCCCCCGGCCCAGGGCAACAACTTCTCGAACTGCTTCAGCGCCGCCCAGCGCGAGGACATCCTGTCCTACGTCAAGTACGCCTGGAAGCCGGTCCCGAACTTCACTTGGACCAACCAGGCCTACTACCACTACAATTTCGGTCGCGGCATCGTGTCCGGCCCGGTCAACACGGCCGGCCTGCCGGGGCTGTTCGCCACCTACTATCCGAACCTGGTCGTCGGCTCGACCACCAGCGCGGCCACGCTGCAGAACATCGTCAACCTGATGGGCGGCAGCGGCTACGCGGTGCGCACCACCGAATATCGCATCAACCGCCCCGGCCTGATCTCGACGGCCGAGTGGACGCTGGGCGATCACCAGATCAAGGGCGGCGTCTGGCTCGAGCATAACGAGCCGGCCCAGCACCGCGTCTGGTATCCGATGACGGCCGAGAACAACGACCTGTCGCCCTATGACGTGCCGCGCGGCAAGAAGGCCTTCACGCAGTACTACGCGACCTTCTTCACCAACGACGTCCAGCTGCACCTGCAGGACCAATGGCGGATCGCGCCGAACCTGCTTCTGCAGGCCGGCTTCAAGTCCAGCCTGCAGAACGCCACCGGCAAGTTCCCGATCAACCAGCAGAACCTGCCGACCGTGGCCGTGCCGGTCCACTATCCGTCGGGCACGATCAAGTCGGACAAGTGGTTCCTGCCGCAGGTCGGCGTTCTGTGGGACGTGACCCCGAACGAGCAGATCTTCGTCAACGTCCAGCAGAACATGCGCCAGATCATCCCGTATGGCGCGGGCAGCGGCTTCTACGGCTTCTCGCCTTGGAGCCTGGGCACCCAGGCGGCCTTCGACCTCTTCAAGTCGACGGTGAAGCCGGAAACCTCGTGGACCTACGAAGCCGGCCTGCGCACCCGCCACGACGTGAACTGGGGCGTGATCACCGGCTTCGACGGCCAGATCAACGCCTATGACGTCAAGTTCAGCAACCGCCTGCTGAACATCGCGCCCTACAACTTCATCAACCCGGCGCCGGCCATCCTGGCCAATGTCGGCGGCGTCACGACCAAGGGCGTGGACGTGGCCGGCACGCTGAAGTTCGGCGAGCACTTCCAGCTCTACAACGCCGTGTCGTACAACTCGTCGAAGTACGATCAGGACTATCAGAGCGGCACCACCCTGGTGAACGGCGTCTCGACCCCGGTCACCGTGGCCACCGGCGGCAAGTACGTGCCCCTGACGCCGAAGTGGATGAACAAGACCATCGCCCGCTTCAACTTCGGCAAGTTCGACGCCCAGATCAGCGGCGACTATGTCGGCCGCCGCTACGTCACCTATCTGAACGACCTGTCGGTGAAGGGCCTGATGCTGGTGGACCTGCAGGCCGGCTACACCTTCGACATGCCGGCCGACAGCCTGGTCAAGGGCCTGCGCGTCACCGCCAATGTCACCAACCTGTTCGACAAGAAGGGCGTCTCGAGCGCCGGCGTCACCAGCAACTCGGGCGGCTACGCGGCCTTCCCGCAACCGCCGCGCCAGGGCTTCGTCACCCTGTCGGCGGACTTCTAGAACCGGGGGAGCGGAAGCCTCGCCCTTCGACAAGCCGAGGGTGAGGTTTCCGACCCGGGCCTGTCGAACGACAAGGACAGCGCAAGAAAAAGGCCCGGCGGTTTCCCGTCGGGCCTTTCGTCTTTTCGGCGTCGCCAGAAACCTTAGTCCTTGGCGCGTTCCACGTAGGAGCCGTCTTCCGTCAGGATCACCACCCGGGTGCCCGAGGTGATGTACGGCGGCACGGTCGTCTTGACGCCGTTGCTCAGCACGGCCGGCTTGTACGACGAGCTGGCGGTTTGGCCCTTCACCGACGGTTCGGTGTCGACGATCTCGAGGATCACGGTGCGCGGCAGGTCGATGGCGATCGGCACGTCGTTGTGCGTCGACAGGATGACGGTCATGCCTTCCTGCAGATAGGGCGCGGCGTCGCCGATCACGTCCTCGGTAGCGACCAGCTGGTCGTAGGTTTCCGGGTTCATGAAGTGGAAGCCTTCGCCGTCCTGGTACAGGAAGGTATGGTCGCGGTCGTCGACGAAGGCGCGCTCGACCTGCTCGGTCGTGCGGTAGCGTTCCGAAACCTTCACGCCATCCGAGATGCGGCGCATGTTCAGCTGGGTCACCGGGGTGCCCTTGCCGGGGTGGATGTTCTCGGCGCTCAGAACGACATAGAGCTTGCCGTCCAGATCGACGACGGAGCCTTTGCGGAGCGAGCTGGCTGCGACCTTCACGTAGTTACCGTCCTTGGGTGGAAAGCGCGCGCGAGGCCGCGGGCGCGTTCGTGCTATTGATCCGTGAGCGCCCTCGTATAGCGAACGGGCCGAAATCTCCAGTCTCTTCGGTTGTTAGCCTTGTCCGATACCTCCCCGACCTGGTGGCGCGCCGGCGTCCACGCCGACCGTCGCCCGTTTCTTCTGGCGCGTAACCGGATCACGCGGGCCTTCCGCGCCTGGTTCGAGGCGCGGGGCTTCGAGGAGATCGAGGCGGCCGCCCTGCAGGTCTCGCCCGGCAACGAGGCGCACCTGCACGCCTTCGCCACCCAGGCCCTGACCACCTCGGGCGAGGCCTCGCCGCTCTATCTGCACACCTCGCCGGAATTCGCCTGCAAGAAGCTGCTGGCCGCCGGCGAGACGAAGATCTTCAGCCTGGGCAAGGTGTGGCGCAACCGCGAGCGCGGGCCGCTGCATCATCCCGAGTTCACGATGCTGGAGTGGTACCGGGCCGGCGAGCCCTATCAGAGCCTGATGGACGATTGCGCCGACCTGCTGGCCCTGGCGGCCGAGACGGCGGGCGGGCGGCGCTTCGACTTCCGGGGCATGGCCTGCGATCCGTTCGCCGAGCCCGAACGCCTGACCGTGGCCGAGGCGTTCGACCGCCACGCGGGCGTCGACCTCTTGGCCAGTATCGCCGCCGACGGGGCCACGGATCGCGACGCCCTGGCCGCCGCCGCCCGCGCCGCCGGGATCCGCGTGGCCGAGGACGACGGCTGGGCCGACATCTTCAGCCGGATCATCGTCGAGAAGGTCGAGCCGCGCCTGGGCGAGGGCCGCGCGACGGTGCTGTGCGAATATCCGATCTCGGAGGCGGCGCTGGCCCGCCCCAAGGCCGACGATCCGCGCGTGGCCGAGCGCTTCGAGCTCTATGCCTGCGGCGTCGAGCTGGCCAACGCCTTCGGCGAACTGACCGACCCGGCCGAACAGCGCCGCCGGTTCAGGATCGAGATGGACGAAAAGGCGCGGATCTACGGCGAACAATACCCGATCGACGAAGACTTCCTGGCCGCCCTGGCGCACATGCCGGAAGCCTCGGGCGCGGCCCTGGGCTTCGACCGCCTGGCGCTGCTGGCCGCCGGCGCGCGGCGGATCGAGGACGTGCTCTGGACGCCCGTGGCCGGCTGACGCGCCGACGAAAAAATTTCGCGCCCCCCTCTTGAGACCCGGTGAGCGCCGCCCAAATCCAGAAAGCGGGCCGGGCCCCTCTGGCGTTTTCGACACCCCTCGTCGAACGTGATGTCGGACCGCATCGGGTGCGCTCGATGCCGGGTCCTGGCGGATGTCCCCTCCCCGCCTTCCCCGCCCCGCCGTCGAGCGCGCCCCTCTGATGGAGGAGCGCACGCCTTGACCCTGTTGAACGCCCGACAACTGCGCGCCGAGATCGCTCGGCTGACGCGCGCGCTGTACGAAGAAGCGCGCAAACCCGAGCCCGACCGGAGCCTGGTTCGCCTTTGGGACCTGCGCCGCGAACGGCTCAAGGAGCAACTCTGGATCCTCGAGATGAACGCGACGGCGGCGCGCTGGCGATGAACGACGCGCGCGAGCCCAACGACCGGGAGCGCCTGGAGGCCTTCGTCGCCGCCTGTCTTCTGATCGCGCAGATCGACGGCCAGGTGACGCCCGACGAACGCCGACAGATGCTCGCCCAGCTGGCGACGGACGCGCCGCGCGTCGGCGTCGACGAGGCCCTTCAGGCGTTCGAGTCCCTGGAAGCGCGCTTCGCCGCGCGGCCCGAGGAGGCCTGGGTCGAGGCCGAGCTGATGATCCGGCGACTCAAGGGGCGCCCCGAGGCGGAGTCGATCGCGGCCGCCGCCGCCGCGGTGGCGATCGACGGCGGGCTGGAAGCCGACGAGCGATCGGTGGTCCTCGACCTGTGCCGGTGGCTGGGCGTCAGCCCCGCGCGCATCCTCTAGGCCCGCCGCGACGGTTGACCGCGATCAAGGCCGAGCGTCCTGTAACGGCGCTATCCGGGGCGGCGACAGGAGCGACGAATGGCCAATGGCTCGACTCACGGCGAACGGCACGCCGTCTCAAGGATCGGCTGGCTCCGCGCGGCCGTGCTGGGCGCCAACGACGGCATCGTCTCGACGGCCTCGCTCATCGTCGGGGTGGCGGCGGCCCAGTCCGGGCGCGAGCCGGTCCTGTTGGCCGCGACGGCGGGGCTGGTGGCCGGCGCCATGTCGATGGCCGCCGGCGAATACGTCTCCGTGGCGTCCCAGGCCGACAGCGAAGCGGCGGACCTCGCGCGCGAACGTTTGGAGCTGGAGACCCAGCCCGAGGCGGAGCTGGACGAGATGACGGCCATCTATGTCGCGCGCGGCCTGACGCCGGAGCTTGCGCGGCAGGTGGCCATCCAGTTGAACGCGGGCGACGCCCTGGCGGCCCATGCGCGCGACGAGCTGGGTCTTTCCGAGCACCTCAGCGCCCGCCCCGTCCAGGCGGCCCTCACCTCGGCCGCCACCTTCGCGGTGGGCGCGTCCATGCCGCTGGCGGTCTCGATGCTGGCGCCCCAGGCGGCGATCATGCCGGCCGTCTCCATCGCCACCCTGGTCTTTCTCGCCGTGCTGGGCGCCCTTGGAGCGTGGGCGGGCGGCGCCAAGCCGTTGAAGCCCATGCTGCGGGTGATGTTCTGGGGCGCGCTCGCCTTGGCCGCGACGGCCCTGATCGGCAAGCTCTTCGGAGCCGTCGTCTAAAGCCAAAGGGCTCCAGGCGCTGGAATTTGCGTCCAGGCCGGAAATCCCGCATATCCCGCCGCCTCATGACCTCCAAGACCCTCCGTGACGCGCGGTCCCTGGCCCAGGCCGGACTCGTGCCGCCCGAGCGCCTGCCGGCGCTGGAGGCGGTGGCCGCCCGCTACGCGGTGGCGATCACGCCGGCGATGGCGACGCTGATCGACGGCGCGGACGACGACGATCCGATCGCCCGCCAGTTCATCCCCGCGCCCGAGGAGCTGGTCGTCGGTCCCGGCGAGGACGGCGACCCGATCGGCGACAATATCCACAGCCCTGTGGATGGAATCGTCCATCGCTACCCCGATCGGGTGCTGCTCAAGCCCACCCACACCTGCGCGGTCTATTGCCGGTTCTGCTTCCGGCGCGAGATGGTCGGGCCCGAGGGCCTGGCCAACCTGACCCCCGCCCAGCTGGACGCGGCCTTCGCCTATATCGCCGGCCGGCCGGAGATCTGGGAGGTCATCGTCACCGGCGGCGATCCGTTCGTGCTGTCGCCGCGCCGCCTGGCCGAACTGATGGACCGGCTGGAGGCGATCGACCACGTCAAGATCGTCCGCTTCCATACCCGCGTCCCCGCCGTGGATCCCGACGCGGTGACCGAGGCGCTGGTCGCCGCCCTCAAGCGCTCGACCAAGGCGGTCTATGTCGCCCTGCACGCCAATCACGCCCGCGAACTGACGCCGGCCGCCCGCGCCGCCTGCGCCCGGATCATCGACGCCGGGGTTCCGATGCTGAGCCAGACCGTCCTGCTGCGGGGGGTCAATGACGACCCGACGACGCTGGCCGCGCTGATGCGGGCCTTCGTCGAGACGCGTATCCGCCCCTATTACCTGCATCATGGCGACCACGCGCCCGGCACCGCCCATCTGCGCACCACCCTGGCCGAGGGCCAGGCGATCATGAAAGCCCTGCGCGGAACCCTGTCGGGCCTGGCCCAGCCGACCTATGTGCTGGATATCCCCGGCGGCCACGGCAAGGTTCCGGTCGGCCCAGACTATCTGACGGAAACCGGGGTCGAGGATCCCAACGGCGTCGTCCGCGTCTATCCGCCGCAAGCCTGACGGAGAGGCCGAGATCCAAGCCCCGCAAGGGGTTGCGGCCGCGCTTCGCGTTGCATTGCAGCAAATCCTAGACGAGAGCCCTGTTTCTCGTGCTAGAAAAGTCGACACATACCGAGGCGTGGGCGCGAAGGCCCGGCGCGATTTCAAGCGAAGGCTTGGCGTTCATGAGTGAAATCAAGACGGTCGGCGTGATCGGCGCTGGCCAGATGGGGTCGGGCATCGCGCATGTCGTCGCCCTGGGCGGCTATGACGTGCGTCTCCACGACGTGTCGCGCGAGCGCATCGAGGCGGGCATCGCCGTCATCGAGAAGAACATGGCGCGCCAGGTGGGCCGCGGAATCATCGATGACGCCGCCATGAAGGCCGCGCTGGCCCGCATCCAGCCGGCCGAGGGCCTGGAAGCCGTCGGCGCCGCCGACCTGGCGATCGAGGCGGCCACCGAGAACGAGGAGATCAAGAAGTCGATCTTCCGCAGCCTGCAGCCTCACCTGAAGGACGGCACGCTGCTGGCCTCGAACACCTCGTCGATCTCGATCACGCGCCTGGCCTCGGCCACCGACCGCCCCGAGCGCTTCATCGGCCTGCACTTCATGAACCCCGTCCCGCTGATGAAGCTGGTCGAGATCATCCGCGGCATCGCCACCGACGTCCCGACCTACGAGACGGCCGTGGCCTTCGCCAAGTCGCTGGGCAAGATCACCAGCAACGCCGAGGACTTCCCCGCCTTCATCGTCAACCGCGTGCTGGTGCCGATGATCAACGAGGCGATCTACACGCTGTACGAAGGGGTCGGCACGGTCGACGCCATCGACACGGCGATGAAGCTGGGCGCCAACCATCCGATGGGCCCGCTGGAGCTGGGCGACTTCATCGGCCTCGACACCGTGCTGAGCATCATGAACGTGCTGCACGAGGGTCTGGCCGACAGCAAGTACCGCCCCTGCCCGCTGCTGGTGAAGTATGTCGAGGCCGGCTGGCTGGGCAAGAAGACCGGCCGCGGCTTCTACGACTATCGCGGCGAGACGCCGGTCCCGACGCGGTAGGGCCTGTCTGGTCACCAGACGGTCTTGACCCGCCAGTCGACGCAAGCGCGGCTCAGCGCCACATCGGCTGTAATGAGCCCCAGCCTTCGGCGCTCGGCCTGCGCCGCGATGATGCGATCCCAAGGATCGCGATGCCCTGAAGCCAGGCGCGCCGCATCAGGCGCGTCGTCGGGCTCGAGGCTCAGCCATTCGAAGCCCAGCATCGGCACGAGGCGCAACAGGTCCTTCGGCAGCCTGTAGAGAAACTGGTCGCGATCACGTTTGTATTCGATCTCGTAGAGGCTGGCGACACTGACGAAGACCTGAGCGTCTTCGCCCTCGATGCAGGCGAGCGCCAACCTGGATAGGCGCATCGGAGCCGCCAGCCACCAAATCAGCGCGTGCGTATCGAGCAGGAAGCTCACGTCTTCGGCGTCTGAGGACGGTAGAATTCATCCTCGTCGTGAGACTCCGCCAGTTCCCAAAGCTCTGGATCGGGCCGAAGGAATAGGTCCGGATCTTCCATTGGCCCAAGGTGGGCGAAGAGTCCTGGCACGCGCCGTATGCGTGTATGCGCGTCCGGCTTGGCGATGTTGATCGTCGCGACCGTCCGCCCATCGCGCGTCAGCACGATGTCCTCGCCAGCATCGATGCAGGCGACCAGGGCCTTAAGATCGGCCAACTCGGAGATATCGACCAGGATCGTCATGCCCCCAGCATAGCACGGAACATAAGAAGAACAATCCTGGCGTTAGCCCCTACCCCGCCCCCAGCGCCACGGCCACGTGGTAGGTGACGAACGAGGCGATGTAGGCCAGCGTCAGCATGTAGGCGAACATCACCGACGGCCACAGCCAGCCGTTGGTCTCGCGCTTGACCACGCCCAGGGTCGCCGCGCACTGCGGGGCGAAGACGTACCAGGCCAGGAACGACAGGGCCGTGGCCAGCGACCACTGGTGTTGCAACAGGGTGCTGAGCGCGGCGTGGGAGTCGGCGTCGCCGCCCACCGCGTAGACCGTGCCGAGGGTCGCCACCGCCACCTCGCGCGCCGCGAAGCCCGGCACCAGGGCCACCGTCATCTGCCAGTTGAAGCCGATAGGCCGCATCAGCGGCTCGACCAGATGGCCGATGCGGCCGGCGATGCTGTAGTCGATGGCCGGTCCCGTCGCGCCGGGCGGCGGATAGGGGAAGGTCGACAGCACCCAGACCAGCACCATCAGCGGCAGGATGATCCGACCGGCGCGCTCCAGGAAGATCCGGGCGCGGGTCCAGAGGTTCATCAGCAGATTGCGCGGCTCGGGCCAGCGATAGGTCGGCAGCTCCATCATGAAGGGCTCGACCGCCCCCCGCCAGAAGACCCGTCGGATCACGAACGAGACCAGCAGGGCGCTGACGATGCCGGCGGCGTAGAGGCCGAACATCACCAGACCCTGCAGCGACAGGACGCCATAGACCGTGCGCGGCGGGATGAAGGCGCTGATGATCAGGCCATAGACCGGGATCCGCGCCGAGCAGGTCATCAGCGGCGCGACCAGGATGGTGGTCAGCCGGTCGTGGCGGTTGTCGATCACCCGCGTCGACATGATGCCGGGAATGGCGCAGGCGAAGCTGGACAGCAGCGGGATGAACGCCCGGCCGTGCAGGCCCGCCCCGCCCATGATCTTGTCCATCAGGAAGGCCGCGCGGGCCATGTAGCCGCTGTCCTCCAGCATCAGGATGAAGAAGAACAGGATCAGGATCTGCGGCAGGAAGACGAGCACGCTGCCGACCCCGGCGATCAGGCCGTCCGAGACGAAGCTGGCCAGAAGCCCGGGGGGCAGGTGGGCGGCGGTCCAGGCTCCGAAGGCGCCGAACAGGTGGTCCATGGCGTCGGCCGGGATCTTGGCCCAGGTGAACACCGCCTGGAACATCACGAACAGCAGGGTCAGCAGGATGGCCAGGCCCGCGACCGGGTGCAGCAGAACCCCGTCGACCTTGCCGGTCATGGTGTCGGGCCGCTCGGGCGGCTTCACGCAGGCCTTGAAGATGCGCTGGGCCTCGGCGTGGGCCGCGCGGATCTCGGCCGCGCTGGGCTCGCGCCAGACGCTGTCGACGGCGTCGCCGCGCGGGACGACCAGGCGCTCGACCTGTTCCAGTAGCTCGGACAGGCCGCGCTTGCGGGTCGCCACGGTGGTGACGATCGGCGCGCCGATCTCGCGGGACAGCCGCTCCAGATCGATGCGCAGGCCCTGGCGCTGGGCGATGTCGTACATGTTGAGGGCCAGGACGAACGGCCGCCCCACCCGCTTCAGCTCCAGCACCAGGCGCAGGACCAGCCGCAGGTTGGTGGCGTCGGCGACGCAGATCAGGGCCTCGGGCGCGGCCTCGCCGGCCAGCCTCCCCAGCACCGCGTCGCGGGTGACGACCTCGTCGGGGCTGCGGGCGCGCAGAGAATAGGTGCCCGGCAGGTCGAGCACGCGCATCTGGCGGCCAGCGGGCGTGGTCAGCACGCCTTCCTTCCGCTCGACCGTGACGCCGGCATAGTTGGCCACCTTCTGGCGGCTGCCGGTCAGGGCGTTGAACAGGGCGGTCTTGCCGGAGTTGGGATTGCCGACCAGGGCGATGCGGGCCGGAGCGGCGTCCGAAGCCTTGGGATCGGAGGAAGCAAGACCAGGATCCTGGCGAACAGGCGTGTCGAGAGCCAAGGTCTTAGCGTCCGTCGAACTTCACGGCGACCGCGCCGGCTTCGCGGCGGCGCAGCGCCACGCGGGTGTCGTCGACGCGCACGGCGATCGGGTCACGGCCGAACAGGCCCTCGTGCAGCACCTCGATCCGCGCGCCCTCGACGAAGCCCATCTCCAGCAGGCGGCGCTCCAGTTCCTGGGCGTCGATCGCCTCGGCCGCGCCGGACACGCCGGTAACTTTCACGATCACCCCGCGATCGCCGCGCCGGGCCAGGCCCAACGAGCGCGGGACCTCCGCGCGGCTCTCGGCCGAGTTGAAATCAGGGGACAAAGCGAACGCTTCGGACATAATGGCTCCGATCGGATTGCGAACGATTATCAGTCGAAGCCGCCAATGTCGATTCAGGGATCCTACTGAAGTAGGATATGTTTGAATCCATTCAGGGTCTTGAGACGGAATGGCGCAGGCGCGTTAATCTATTCGACTCCCGCCGCGCGGACCGGTCTGATTGTCCGTATCGATTCGTGTAGGCGAAACATGCGTAAACTGACGTTCGCGCTCTGGACGGGCGGGTATCTCAGCCTGGCCTTGATCGTCGCGCTCCTCCTGTGGAGGACGGGGGCGACGCCGGCTGTCGGTCTTTCGGCGTTCATCGGCGCGCTGGGGCTCTGCTTCGCCTTTCACGGCCTGATCTCGCAGACCTTCATGGGCGGCGCCCTGCGCCTGGAGATCGAGACCGTGCGCGAGGCCCACGCCATCCTGCTGGACCAGATCGAGAAGGTCGACGCGCGCGTCACCGACCTGGTGGAGTCGGTCGCCCAGGACGCCCAGCGTCGCTCCGAGGCCCTGTCGACCGAGGTCCACCAGCTGGAAGACCTGATCCAGCAGATGAACGACCGGCTGGAGCATCAGTTGAGCCATCAGGTGGCCGCCGCCTCGGCCCGCCACACCAGCCTGGGCCGCGAGCGCGCGCCGCACGCCAGCCACATGCTGCAGGTGGTGCAGGACGCCCTGGCCGAGAACCGCGTCGACCTCTACCTGCAGCCGATCGTCAGCCTGCCCCAGCGCCGCACGGTCTTCTACGAGAGCTTCTCGCGGCTGCGCGACGAGGCCGGCCGCGTGATGATGCCCGCCGAATATCTGGCCGTGGCCGAGCCGGAAGGCCTGATGACGGCCATCGACAACCTCCTGCTGTTCCGCTGCGTGCAGATCGTGCGGCGGCTGGCCAAGCAGGACCGCAAGGTCGGGATCTTCTGCAACATCTCGCTGGCCAGCCTGGGCGACGAGACGTTCTTCCCGCAGTTCCTGGAGTTCATGCAGGGCAACAAGGACCTGGCCGGGGCGGTGATCTTCGAGCTGGGCCAGGCGGCGTTCGAGCGCCGGGGTCCGGTCGAGGCCCGCCACATGGCCCGTCTGGCCAGCCTGGGCTTCAGCTTCAGCCTGGACAAGGTCAACGACCTGGATCTCGACTTCCAGGACCTGGCGCGCGCGGACGTGAAATATCTGAAGGTCGGGGCCCAGATGATGCTGGACCAGCTGGAAGAGCAGGATGGTAAGCTGGTCATCACCTCGCTGCCCGACCTGAACGCCAGCGACTTCGCCGCCCTGACCCGTCGCTACGGCATCGAGGTCATCGTCGAGAAGGTCGAGGCCGAGAAGCAGATCGCCGAGATCCTGGATCTCGATATCGGCTACGGGCAGGGCCACCTGTTCGGCGAACCGCGCGCCATCCGCGACGCCGTCCTGGCCGAGGCCGAGCCGCCGCAGGACTTCATTCGCGGCGCGCTGCGCCGCCGGGCCGTGGGCTGGTAAGGCCCACGGACAAGCAAGCAAGAGGGCCGTCGCGGCGATCGCGGCGGCCCTCTCGTTTTTGGGGGTCACGCCTCCTCATCCGTCATCCCGCGCTTCTTGCGCGGGATGACGGGAAAGTGGAAGCGGCGGTGGCGCGGCTTCTACCAACGCAGCCTGCTGACAGTTTCCGGCGTCGGACCGCAAGCATCGGAATGACCCGGTCCGAAGCCTGGCGCATCGTCTCCCTACGAAAGGAGATCAATCCCCATGACCGCTCCGACCTATCCGAACGACGACGCCCGCTGGGCCGCCCTGCGCGCCAAGGACCGCGCCGCCGAGGGCGCCTTCTACATCGGCGTGCGCACCACGGGCGTCTATTGCGTCGCCAGCTGCGGCGGCCGTCCGCTGCGCAAGAACGTCGACTTCCACGCCACCCGCGAGGCCGCCCGCGCCGCCGGCCTGCGCGCCTGCCTGCGCTGCCAGCCCGATGTCGACCGCGAGACCCTGCGCTGGGCGGTGACCGGGACCAGCCTGGGCCTGGCCCTCGTCGCCCGCTCGGAGGCCGGCCTGCGCCTGGTGATCCTGGGCGACGACGTCGAGGCGCTGCGGGCCGACCTGGAAGCGCGTTTCAAGCGCGCCCGCATCGTCCTGGACGCGGAGGGCCTGACCGCCGAGCTGACGGCCGTGGCCGACCTGATCGACCATCCCGACCGCCGCCTGGCCCTGCCGCTCGACACCCGTGGCACCGAACTGCAGCAGGCCGTCTGGGCCGCCCTGCGCCAGATCCCAGCCGGCCGGACGGCCTCCTACGCCGACATCGCCAAGGCCGTCGGCCGTCCCGGCGCCTTCCGGGCGGTGGCCCAGGCCTGCGGGGCCAATCCGCTGGCGGTGATCACGCCGTGCCACCGTGTCGTCCGCGCCGATGGGAGCCTCTCCGGCTATCGCTGGGGCGTCGAACGCAAGCGGGCCCTCCTGGCGCGGGAAGCGGCGTGAGCCTCGCCCAAGCCAGATTGGACTGGATCCGCATCGCCGCCGAGCTGGACGAGCGCGGCTGGGCCCTGACCGGCCCGCTGCTGAGGCCCGAGACCTGCGCCGCCATCGCGGACCTCTATCCGCGCGACGAGGGCTTTCGGAGCCGGGTGGTCATGGCCCGCCACGGCTTCGGGCGCGGCGAGTACAAGTATTTCAGCTATCCCCTGCCGGAGGTCGTCCAGCGGCTGCGGCAGGGGCTGTACGGGCCGCTGTCGGCGATCGCCAATCGCTGGGCCGAACAGCTGGGCGAGACGCGCCGCTTCCCCGAGACCCTGGACGCGATGCTGGCCCGCTGCCGCGAAGCCGGCCAGGCGCGGCCCACGCCCCTGCTGCTGACCTACGGCCCGGGCGACTACAACTGCCTGCACCAGGACCTCTACGGCGAGCATGTCTTTCCGCTGCAGGCGGCGTTCCTGCTGGACGAGCCGGGCCGCGACTTCGACGGCGGCGAGTTCGTGATCGTCGAGCAGCGGCCAAGGCAGCAGTCGGCGCCGGCGGTCGTCCCGCTGAGACAGGGCGAAGGCGTGATCTTCGCGGTGCGCGAGCGCCCGGCGCGGGGCGCGCGCGGCGTCCATCGGCGCATCTTGCGGCACGGGGTCAGCGAAGTGCGCGGCGGACGGCGAAGAACGCTGGGCGTGATCTTTCACGACGCGACGTAGTCAGCCGACGCCGTTATTCTTCCTCCCCCTGCTGGGGGAGGGGGACCGGCGAACGCCGGTGGAGGGGGTCCAGCGCTGACTTACGCCGCACAAACCCCCTCCGTCTCGCCGCGCTTCGCGGGCGAGACACCTCCCCCAGGCGGGGGAGGAGGAAGAGTCGCGGCGCTCCCGACTCACCCCAGCGGCGACACGCCGAACAGCAGGCGATGCAGGAAGAACACGAACACCAGATAGAGCCCCGTCCCCGCCGCCAGCGCGATCAGGTCCGCGATCGGCTTCGTCGCCACCGGAGCGGGCTCCTTGCGGTTCACGGCCGCGAACAGGTCGATCACGGCCCAGACCAGGAACGATCCGAAGAGCAGGGTCGAGGCCTGGTCGCCATTGGCAAGCAGGTGGCCGGTCGACCAGAGGATGACGCCCAGCAGCATCGGATGGCGCACCGTCGCCTTGATCCGGCCGACCGGTCCGTTCGCGCCGGCCAGCAGCACGAAGGCGATCCAGACCAGGGCCATGGTCGCGTGACGCCCCCAGGCGGGCGGATCGTAAAGTGGCGGCGCGGCCGGGCGGAACTGGATCCAGCCCACGATGATCAGGACGAAGCCCAGCCCCGAGGCCAGCGAATAGAGCCCCTTCCACCGCTTCGGATTGGCGGCGGCCTGGGCGTCGCGGAACGGCCCGGCCAGGATCCGCGCCGAGTGGACGCCCAGGAACACGACCAGCCCCAGGATCAGAATCGTCATCAGCCCCTCCCCCTCTTCACGCGGAGAATAATCACGGAACAACGATCTCCGAAAGCCGGCGCGCGGCGGCTGACTGGCGCCGGGACGGCCAGACGCCTAGAACCCTTTCCGATCTCATTTGATCTAGAGGGCGCCTGTTGACGCTCCCGCTCGCGACCGGTACCGCCCAGTCATGATGGACTTTCCCGACGGCCTCTCCGCCCTCTCCGACCGCTACGACGTGGTGCTGTGCGACGTCTGGGGCGTGATCCACAACGGGGTCCGAAGCTATCCGGACGCCTGCGAGGCCCTGACCCAATGGGGCCGGACCCAGGGGCCGGTCGTGCTGATCTCGAACTCGCCGCGCCCGTCCTACGACGTCGTCGCCCAGCTGGACGGCCTGTCCGTGCCGCGCTCGGCCTGGCAAGGCTTCGTCACCTCGGGCGACGCGACCCGGGCGCTGCTGGAGCCGCACCGGGGAACCAAGGTCTGGAAGATCGGCCCCGAGCGCGACGGACCGCTGTGGGCCGGCTTCGACTTGACCCTGGCCGGTCCCGAGGACGCCGACTTCATCCTGTGCTCGGGCCTCTACGAAGACGAGACCGAGGTCCCCGAGGACTATCGCGACCGCCTGACGGTCGCGGCCGGCCGGGGCCTGCCGTTCATCTGCGCCAATCCCGACCGGGTGGTTCAGCGGGGCGACCGCCTGATCTTCTGCGCCGGCGCCCTGGCCGACCTCTATGAGAGCCTGGGCGGCAAGGTCGAGATGGCCGGCAAGCCCTATGGCGCGATCTACGACCTGGCCATGGCCAAGGCGGCCGAGCTGCTGGGCCGGCCCGTCGATCGCGCCCGCGTGCTGTGCATCGGCGATGGGGTCATCACCGACGTCAAGGGCGCCCACGACCAGAAGCTGGCCTGCCTGTTCGTCGCCAAGGGCATCCACGGCGACATGGCGATCGGGCCGGATGGCCGACTGGAGCCCGACGCGGTCCACGCGCTGCTGGACGCCGAGGCGGTGGGCGCGACCCACGCGATCGCCGACCTGGTCTGGTGATCGGCGCGGCCACGAACTAAGGGGTAGGGTGATGCAGGGCAAGTTTCTGGAAGAGCTGAGCGTCGGCCAGTCGGCGTCGCTGACGCGCGCGGTCGCCGAGGCCGATATCGTCGCGTTCGCGCAGGTGACCGGCGACACCAATCCGGTGCACCTGGACGCCGCCTACGCCGCCACGACCAGCTTTGGCCAGCGCATCGCCCACGGGATGCTGTCGGCCGGCTATATTTCCGCGGTGCTGGGCACCACCCTGCCCGGCCCCGGCGCGATCTATCTGTCGCAGGCGCTGAGGTTCAAGCGCCCGGTCAAGATCGGCGACGAGGTCACCGCGCAAGTCACCATCACCGAGATCAACGAGACCAAGGCCCAGGTCACCCTCTCCACCGTCTGCACGGTCAACGGCAAGACGGTGGTCGACGGCGAGGCCGTGGTCATGGTTCCACGCAAGGCCGCCTGATGCCCCTCAAGACCGTCAACGCCTGGAAGAACCTCCCCGCCGAAGAGCGCGGCGCCGCCGTGGCGCTGGGCAATTTCGACGGCGTGCATCGCGGCCACCAGCAGGTGATCGCCCAGGCCGCCAAGGCCGCGCTGGCCACCCACGCGCCGCTGGGCGTCGTCACCTTCGACCCGCACCCGCGCCGCCTGTTCCGTCCGACCGAACCGACCTTCAAGCTGATGACCCACGGCCAGCAGGCCCGGGCGCTGGGCGGGCTGGGCGTCGACCTTCTGTATCTGCTGCCGTTCGACTTCGAGATGGCCAGCTTCGGCGACCGCGAATTCGTCGAGAAGGTTCTGGTCCAGGGCCTGGGCGTGAAACACGTGGCCGTCGGCTTCGACATCTCGTTCGGCCGGGGCCGCTCGGGCAGCGCCGAGCTGATGAAGGCCTATGGCGACGAGTACGGCTTCACCGTCTCGGTGGCCGAGCCGGTGGGCGTGGACGGCGGCGAGAAGTTCTCCTCGACCAGCGTGCGCGTCGCCTTGCGCGACGGTCGGCCCGAGCGGGCGGCGCATATCCTGGGTCGGCCCTTCGCGATCGAGGGCGTGGTCCGGCGCGGCCAGCAGCTGGGCCGCCAGCTGGGCTTCCCCACCGCCAATGTCGAGGTCGAGGACTATGTGGTCCCCCAGCTCGGCGTCTACGCCACCCGCACCCGCCTGCCCGACGGCCGCGAGGTTCCCGGCGTCGCCAACCTCGGCAACAACCCGACCACCGGCGAGGTCGAGACCCGACTGGAGACCTGGCTGTTCGATTTCGACGAAGACCTCTACGGCCAGGTCATCGAAACCGACCTGATCGCCTTCCTGCGCCCCGAACTGAAGTTCGACAGCCTGGAGCTGATGATCGAGCAGATCCGCCGCGACGAGCAGACCGCGCGGGCGATCGTGGCGCCGGGGTTCTGACTCAGCATTCTCCCCCACCTGACCTCGCGCCGCGAGGTCTGTCCGCCCCCAGGAGGGTGGCGGAGAGATCTCTCCTCCCCCTTTTTAGGGGAGGGGGACCGGCGAAGCCGGTGGAGGGGGCAGGCTCTGGCCTTGCCGCCAACCCTCTGCTATCCCCAACGCCATGAGTTTCGTTCGGAAGATTTCGCGAATTATCCGCCCGGCGTGACGCCGCCGGACGATTTCCAGCGCGCGCCGGGTTTTCCCGCCCTCTCTTCCGACACCTTTTCAAAGCCGGACACCTTTCCATGGCCGACGACGCCACGACCGCCCGCGACTATCGCGAAACCGTCTTCCTTCCCGACACCCCGTTCCCGATGCGCGCGGGCCTGCCCAAGAAGGAGCCCGAGATCCTGGAGGGCTGGGCCGCCCTGTCGCCCAAGGGCCTGTACGGCGCGATCCGCAGCCGTCGCCAGGCCGACAAGGCCCCGCTCTACGTGCTGCACGACGGCCCGCCCTACGCCAACGGCGCGATCCACATCGGCCACGCCCTGAACAAGACGCTGAAGGACTTCGTGGTCCGCAGCCGCTTCGCCCTCGGCTACGACGTCGACTATGTGCCGGGCTGGGACTGCCACGGCCTGCCGATCGAGTGGAAGATCGAGGAGAAGTTCCGTAGCCAGGGCCGCCGCAAGGACGAGGTCCCGGCCGAGGAGTTCCGCCGCGAGTGCCGCGCCTATGCCGGCATGTGGATCGAGGCCCAGAAGACCGAGTTCCAGCGCCTGGGCGTGCTGGGCGACTGGTGGAACCGCTACGCCACCATGGACTTCTCGTCGGAAGCCACGATCGTCGCCGAGTTCCACAAGTTCCTGGCCAGCGGCCAGCTCTATCGCGGCTCCAAACCGGTGATGTGGAGCCCGGTCGAGCGCACGGCCCTGGCCGACGCCGAGATCGAGTACCATGACCACGTCTCGCCGACGATCTGGGTGAAGTTCCCGGTCGTCCGCGATCAGAAAAATACGCTGGGCGGTGCCGAGATTGCCCGAAAGATCATTGAAGAGCATGGGCGTGGTGGTCCCGCCCCAGCTCCGCAAGAGATCGCTGCTGCCAACTCGCTTGTTGGCCGAGCATCTATCGTAATCTGGACCACCACTCCCTGGACGATCCCCGCTAACCGCGCGATCGCGTTCAATCCGCAGGTCGAGTACGGCCTCTATCGGATTGATGAACTGGAGCCGACAGAAGGCGGCGTTCACTGGAGCAGCGAGGGTGACCTCCTAATCCTGGCGAGAAAGCTTGCCCCGGAAGTCTTTAAGAACGCGCGTGTGGCACGCTGGACTGAACTGGAAATCCTTCCTGCGGAGAGGATTCAGTCGCTTGAGTGCGAGCATCCGCTAGCTCAGCTCACTAAGGATCTGAAATACAAGTACGACAAGGTCGTAGAACTCCTCCCAGGCGACCACGTGACCGACGACGCGGGTACGGGCTTTGTTCACACCGCACCGGGCCATGGCACAGATGACTACCTGATCTGGCTGAAGACCGGGCACAGGGACATTCCCGAAACCGTCGATGCGGACGGCGCGTATTACGATCACGTGCCGCTGTTCGGCGGCCTCAAGGTCCTTGAGACCGAAGGTAAGAAGGTCGGCAAGTTCGGCGATGCCAATAATAAGGTCATCGAAGCACTAAAGGAGGCCGGCAACCTCTTGGCGCGCGGCCGGATCGAGCACAGCTATCCGCACAGCTGGCGCTCCAAGGCGCCGGTGATCTTCCGCAACACCCCGCAGTGGTTCATCCGCATGGACCACGCCGTGGACGCGCTGGGCGGCAAGACCCTGCGCGAGGTCGCGGTCCAGTCGCTGGCCGACACCGCCTTCCACCCCGAGGCCGGCCGCAACCGGATCGGCGCCATGGTCGAGACCCGTCCCGACTGGCTGATCAGCCGCCAGCGCAACTGGGGCACGCCGCTGGCCATGTACGTGGACAAGGCGACCGGCCACCCGCTGAACGACCCCGAGGTCAACGCCCGGATCCTGGACGCCATCCGCGAGGGCGGCGCCGACGCCTGGTTCACGCGGCCCGACAGCGAATTCCTGGGCCATCACGACCCGGCCCAGTACGAGAAGATCACCGACATCCTGGATGTCTGGTTCGATAGCGGCTGCACCCACGCCTTCACGATCGAGGGCCGCGAAGACAGCCACTGGCCGGCCGACCTCTATCTGGAAGGCTCCGACCAGCACCGCGGCTGGTTCCAGTCCTCGCTGCTGGAAGGCTCCGGCACGCGCGGCCGCGCGCCGTACAAGGCCGTCCTGACCCATGGCTTCACCATGGACGAGAACGGCGAGAAGATGTCCAAGTCCAAGGGCAACACGATCGAGCCGCAGGCGATCACCAAGGAGTCCGGCGCCGAGATCCTGCGCCTGTGGGCGGCCATGGTCGACTATTCGGAGGACCAGCGGATCGGCAAGACGATCCTGGCCACCACGACCGACGCCTATCGCAAGCTGCGCAACACCATGCGCTACCTGCTGGGGGCTCTGGCCGGCTTCACCGAGGAAGAGCGCGTCACCGACTACGCCGACTTCCCGCCGCTGGAGAAGTACATCCTGCACCGCCTGTGGGAGCTGGATGGCCAGGTGAAGGCCGCCTACGAGGCCTATCGCTTCAGCGACGTGATCCGGCCGCTGATCGAGTTCTGCCAGGGCGACCTGTCGGCCCTCTATTTCGACGTCCGCCGCGACAGCCTCTATTGCGACCGCCCCGACGCCCTGAAGCGCCGGGCCTATCGCACGGTGCTGGACGAGGTGTTCAACCGCCTGACCATCTGGCTGGCCCCGCTGGCCAGCTTCACGATGGAAGAGGCCTGGGTGACGCGCTTCCCCGAGGCGGGTCCGGTGGCGCTGCGGGTCATCCCCGAGCGCGTTGACGCCTGGCGCAACGACGCCGAGGCCGCCCGCTGGGCCAAGGTCGAGACCGTCACCAGCGTCGTCATGGGCGCCTTGGAGGTCGAGCGCCGCGAAAAGCGCATCGGCTCGGCCCTGGAGGCCGCGCCGGTGGTGCATGTCGCCGATCCCGAGCTGCTGACCGCCTTCGAGGGCCTGGACGCCGCCGAGGTGTTCCGAACCTCCGCCGCGACCCTTGTGGCGGGCGACGCCGGCGCGTTCCGCATCGAGGACGTCAAGGGCGTGTCGGTCGATCCGAACAAGGCCGAAGGCAAGAAGTGCGCCCGCTCGTGGCGCATCCTGCCGGAGGTCGGAACCGATCCGCGCTATCCGGAGCTTAGCCTTCGCGACGCCGACGCCGTGGCCTATTGGGACGCGACGCACGGCTAAGGAAATCTCCCTCTCCCATGGGGAGAGGGGCAGGGGTGAGGGGATAGGCCGGCCGTCGGCGTAACCCCTCACCTCCCGCCGCCTTCGCGGCGGGTCCCTCCTCTCCCTCTGGGAGAGGATTTCAGAACGGGGGACGACGCGCTTGAAAATCACCCGCCTCGGCTGGATCGCCTACGCCGTCGCCGCCGCGACGGTCGTGCTGGACCAGGCGTCCAAGCTCTGGATCCTGGGCCTCTTGGGCCGCGAGCAGGGCGCCAGCCTGCCGCTACTGGGGCCGGTCCACCTGACCATGGTCCATAATTACGGCATGAGCTTTGGCCTGCTGCGGAACGGGGACTGGGGCCGCTGGCTGCTGATCGGCTTCTCGCTCGTCGTGGCGGTCGGCCTGTCCATCTGGGCCCGCAAGATGACCAAGCTTCTGCCGGCCCTGGGCGTCGGCATGATCATCGGCGGGGCGATCGGCAACAACCTGATCGACCGGGTGCTGTACGGCTACGTCGTCGACTTCATCGACGTCTCGCGACTCTATTTCCCCTGGGTGTTCAACGTCGCCGACTCCGGCATCTCCGTCGGCGTCGCGCTGCTGCTGCTCGACAGCTTCCTGGGCGAGGAAAGCAAGCTGTCCCACCAGACCGAATGACGCCGCATTCGCGTGGGAGATTGGCGCCCGCGCGAGGATGTCGTATCGAGAGCGTCCGAAATTTGGGCCGGGGGTCGGCCTGCTGGAGCATGGTTTGATGAGTTTCAATCGGGTCGCGACCGTGAGCGCCCTGACCGCCGTGGCCGCTATCGCGCTGTCCGGCTGCACCTCGGCCCAGAAGGCTCTGGGCATGAGCAAGGTGGTCCCCGACGAATTCCGCGTGGTCAGCAAGGCCCCGCTGGCCGTGCCGCCGGACTACGCCCTGCGCCCGCCGGCGCCCGGCGAGCCGCGCCCACAGGAGCTGCAGCCGGAAAGCGCCGCTCGCGCCGCCCTGATCGGCCAGAGCAACGCGGCCAACCGCTCGGAAGGCGAAAAGCTGCTGGTCGCCCGCGCCGGCTCCGAAAAGGCCGATCCGCTGATCCGCTTCGTGGTCGACGACGAGAACGGCGACCTGGCCCACAAGGACGAGAGCTTCGCCCAGAAGGTGATGTTCTGGCGCAAGGGCCAGTCCAAGACCACGGTGGCCACCGCCGCCGCCTCGGGCGCCAACGCCCCGGTCGAGGTCGACGCCGCCGCCGAGGAGGCCCGCCTCAAGAAGCTGGTCGGCACGGGCGGCGTGGTCATCACCCGCGAAAAGAAGACCGGCATCAAGCTTCCGGGCCTGTAAGGGCTGGCCTTAGAGCCTTATCCGCTCGAATGGAATCATTCGAGCGGATAAGGCTCTAAATCAAATATTTAGAGCGTGATAACCGCCGAAACGCTCACACTTTCGGCTATCACGCTCTAGCCTGAGATACAGAACGGCCCGGAGGCGATGCTTCCGGGCCGTTGTTTTTAGCGCGACCGGCGATCAACCGCGCGGGTCAAGGCCCGCCGTCGGTTCGATCTCGGATCAGGCCGCTTCGCGGATGTGGGCGGGGAACACGTCGTCCATCCGCAGATAGGTGATCAGGCGGTTTTCCATCGAGATGATCGCCTGGATGTAGCGCAGCTCCTCGACGCCGACGTCCGGCGCCGGCTGCAGGCTTTCGCGCGGCACGGTGAAGGTCTCGGACACGGCGTCGACCAGGATGCCGGCCAGGCGGTCCTGGCACTCGACGACCACGATCACGTGGCGGGTCTCGGGGATGGTGACGCCCAGGCCCAGGCGGTTGCGCAGATCGATGACCGGCATGATCGCGCCGCGCAGATTGATGACGCCGCGCATATAGGCCGGGGCGTGCGGGATCGGGGTGGCGGGCGTCCAGCCGCGGATCTCGCGGACAGTCTTCACGTCGATGCAGAACTCCTGCTCGCCGATGCAGAACGAGATCAATTCCAGAGCGGGCGCGGTGTTGTCGGTCATGGCGAAGGTCCCGGGTCGAATGAACGGACCAGAACAGCGGTCTGGCGTTGGTCGGTCCCTAGAAGAGCCCGATCGTCCTTTAACAAGCGTTAAGGCTGAGATGGGCGGAGCGCGCCGAATTGTCGCGTTCCGCCCAATATGAGTCTCAAGCCTCGTCCAGGCCCTCGTCGCCGTCGTCGGCGAGGTTGAACTCGTACCAGACGCCGTTCAGCACGCCGAACGCGACGGCCAGACCTAGGCCCAGGATCCAGGTGAAGTACCACATTGGAGTCGTCTCCTTCGGATCAGTAGAGATCGGGGTTGGTGGCCAGGGCGCCGGTGGTGCTGCGGCCCCACAGCACCCGGTAGACGAAGGCCGTGTAGGCCAGGATCAGCGGCAGGAAGACCACGGTCACGACCAGCATGATGAACAGGGTCATGTGGCTGGATGAGGCGTTCCACACCGTCAGGCTGGAGCGCGGGTCGATCGAGCTGGGCAGGATGAACGGGAACATCGACAGACCCACCGTTCCGACGATCCCGGCGGCCGAGGCCGACGAGCCGGTGAACGCCGCCCAGGCCTTGTTGAACCGCAGGCCGGCCAGGGCCAGGGCCGCGCCGGCGAAGCCCAGCACCGGAGCGGTCAGCATCCAGGCGTGGCGGCCGTAGTTGTCGAGCCAGGCGCCGGGCGCGCGGACGGCGGCGACGCCCCGCAGCGGGTTGGAGGGTCCGGCCGCGTCGGCCAGGCCGTCGATCCGGAAGCCCATGCCGCCGAACGCCACCCAGAAGCCGCCGGCCGCGAACAGCACGATGCTGGCCAGGGCCGCGATCTCGCCGAACAGGCGGGCGCGCTCGGTCACCGGGCCTTCCTCGGCCTTGATGGTGATCCAGGCCGCGCCATGCAGCACCAGCATGGCCACCGACAGGAGGCCGCACAGCAGGGCGAACGGCGAGAACAGGGCGATGAACGCGCCGTCATAGAAGGCCCGCAGGTCGCCATCCAGGCGGAAGGGCGCGCCTTGCAGCACATTGCCCAGGGCCACGCCGTAGCAGAGCACCGGAACGAAGCCGCCGACGAACAGGCCCCAGTCCCAGAACGACCGCCAGCGCGGATTGGGCCGCTTGGACCGGTACTTGAAGCTGACCGGCCGCATGATCATCGCCGCCAGCACCACGAACATGGCCAGGTAGAAGCCCGAGAAGCTGACGGCGTAGACGAACGGCCAGGCCGCGAAGATCGCGCCGCCGCCCAGGATGAACCACACCTGGTTGCCCTCCCAGGTCGCGCCGACGGTGTTGATCACCATCCGGCGCTCCTCGTCGGTCTTGGCGACGAAGGGCAGCAGGGCGCCGACGCCCATGTCGAAGCCGTCGGTCAGGGCGAAGCCGATCAGCAGCACGCCGACCAGCGCCCACCAGATGACGCGCAGCGTGGCGTAGTCGAGGGGAAGTTCCATGACTATGCGCTCCTTTAGGCCACGGCCGGTTCGGGCTCGGGGAGCGAGCCGCCGGGGACGGGGTCGTGCTTGGCGAACGGCCCCTTGTTGATGGTGCGAACGATCAGGCCGATCTCGACGACGGCCAGCGACCCGTAGAGCAGGGTGAAGGCCGTGATGCTGATCAGCAGCTGGGGAACCGAGAGGCTGGAGGCCCCCAGGAAGGTGGGCAGCACGCCGTCCACCGCCCAGGGCTGGCGGCCCATCTCGGCCAGCACCCAGCCCAGCTCGGCCGACAGCCACGGCAGCGGCAGGGCGGCCACGGCCAGGACCAGGAACCACTTGGTGTCATGCTTGCGCAGGGTGACCAGCAGGAAGGCCGTGGCGAATAGGGCGATCATCAGGAAGCCGACGCCGGCCATGACGCGGAAGGACCAGAACATCACCGGCACCGGCGGCACCACGTCCCAGGCCGTCTTCTTGATCAGGTCGGGCGAGGCCTGACGCGGATCGGCGACATAGCGCTTCAGCAGCAGGGCGTAGCCCAGGTCGCGGCGATGGGTCTCGAAGGTGGCGCGGGCGGCCATGTCCTTGGGATTGGCCTTCAGGGTCTCCAGCGCGCCATAGGCCACGACGCCCGACTCGATCCGCGTCTGGGCCTTGGCCACCAGCTGGAAGATGCCCTCGACCGGCTTGTCGACGCTGCGCGTGGCGATCAGGCCCAGCACATAGGGGATCTTGATCTCGTTATGGGTCGTGCGCGTCTTCAGGTCGGGAATGCCGAAGGCGGTCAGGCCGGCGGGCGCGGGCTCGGTGTTCCACATGGCCTCGAGGGCCGCCAGCTTCATCTTCTGGTTATCGGTCAGGGCGTAGCCGCTCTCGTCGCCCAGCACCACGACCGACAGCGACGAGGCCAGGCCGAACGCGGCCGCGACGGTCATCGACCGCTTGGCCACCGCCACGTACTTGCCGCGCAGCAGATAGAGCGCCGAGATCCCCAGCACGAACACCGCGGCGATCACGTAGCCGGCGCTGACGGTGTGGACGAACTTGGCCTGGGCCACCGGGTTGAACAGCACGTCGCGGAAGCTGGAGACCTCCATGCGCATGGTGTCGGGGTTGAAGGTCGCGCCCATCGGGTTCTGCATCCAGCCGTTGGCGACCAGGATCCACAGGGCCGACAGGTTGGTGCCCAGGGCCGTCAGGAACGTCACCGCCAGGTGGCCGACGCGCGACAGCTTTTCCCAGCCGAAGAACATCAGGCCGACGAAGGTCGCTTCCAGGAAGAAGGCCATCAGCCCTTCGATCGCCAGCGGGGCGCCGAAGATGTCGCCGACATAGTGCGAGTAGTAGGACCAGTTCATGCCGAACTGGAATTCCATCGTGATGCCGGTGGCGACGCCAATGGCGAAATTGATCCCGAACAGCACGCCCCAGAAGCGCGTGACGGTTCGCCAGATCGGGCGCTTGGTCATCACATAGATGCTCTCCATGATGACCAGCATGAAGGAGAGCCCCAGGGTCAGGGGCACGAACAAAAAGTGGTAGAGAGCGGTGAGCGCGAATTGGAGGCGCGATAGGTCTATGACGGCGGGGTCCATGGACAACTCCGAGACGAACGGCCAATGATCGCATCGACCGAGAGCCCCGCTCTAGACCCGTGCGACCACCCGGTCCTTGATCAACATCAAGGACCGGAGACGCCGCCACCCTACACTCTGCCCATGGGCGCCGTCACAGCACAGTTGAATTCCGAACAC
This sequence comes from Caulobacter vibrioides OR37, assembly GCF_000372645.1. GTDB lineage: Bacteria > Pseudomonadota > Alphaproteobacteria > Caulobacterales > Caulobacteraceae > Caulobacter > Caulobacter vibrioides_E. The sequence goes on from NZ_APMP01000003.1 coordinate 74,278, forward strand.
GAGGCCAAGGCCTGGTTGACCAGGACCGCGCGGCTGGGCGGCCCCGCCGCTCGCCGGGCCGGGCTGTGGGTTCTGATGGACGGCGCGGCCGCGATCGGCTTCGCCGCGGGCCTCGCCTTCGGGGTCGACGCCATCGCCGAGCGCAAGGGTCCGGGCGCGCTGGCCGTCTGGCTGGGCCTCGTCCTGGCCGCCAGCGCCCTGCGCGGCGGATTGTCGCTGCTGGCCGCCTCGGCCGGCGCCCAGGCGGCGCGGGAGACCAAACAGGCGGCCCGAAGCGATCTGGTCGCCGCCCTCTTCACCGGCCCGCGCCGCCCCGTCGGCGCGGCCGCCACCGCCCTGGTCGAGGGGATCGAGGCGCTGGACGGGTTCTTCGCCCGCTTCCTGCCGGCCCGTCTGGCCGCCGCCGCCCTTCCCCTGCTGCTGATCGCCGTCGCCGCGGTCGCCAGCCCCATCAGCGCCGCGATCCTGCTGGGCGCCATGATCCCGTTCATCGCCGCCATGGCCCTGGCCGGGACCCTGGCCGCCGCCGAGTCCCGCGCCCAGTTCCGGGCCCTGGAGCGGCTGTCGGGCCTGTTCCTCGACCGCGTCCGCGCCCTGCCCGTGGTGCTGGCCTTCGAGGCCGAGAGAACCACGACCGCCGCCCTGTCCCGCGCCGCCCGCGACCTGGCCGAGCGCACGATCCGCGTGCTGCGCGCCGCCTTCCTGTCCTCGGCGGCGCTGGAGTTCTTCGCCGCCCTGTCGGTGGCCCTGGTGGCGGTCTATTGCGGCTTCAACCTGCTGCGCCTCTTGCCCTTCCCCGTGCCCGAGCAGTTGGACCTGAAGCGCGCCTTCTTCGTGCTGGCCCTGGCGCCCGAGGTCTACGCCCCGATGCGGCGCCTGGCCGCCGCCTATCACGACCGCCAGGCCGCGCAGGCCGCCGCCGCCAGCCTCTCGACCTTCGTCCCGCCCGCGCCCAAAGCAGCCGACGCCCCGCTGGCGGGCGCGCCGACCATCGTCTTCGAGGGCGTCACCGCCCGCTATCCGGACACCGACGCCCCGGCCGTGGACGGCTTCACCCTGACGGCGCGGGCGGGAACGATCACCGCCCTGGTCGGGGCCAGCGGCGCGGGCAAGAGCACCCTGCTGAACCTGCTGCTGGACCTGGCGCCGCTGACCGGCGGACGCATTCTGGCGGATGGTCGTCCTTGTACGGATCTTTCGCGCGAGGTCGCCTGGGCCGGTCAGTCGCCGCTGATCCTGCCCGCCTCGATCGCCGACAACATCGCCCTGTCGCGCCCCGACGCCTCGCGGGCCGAGATCGCGGCGGCGGCCCGAGCGGTGGGCTTGACGCTGGACCGTCCCGGCGGTCTGGACTTCGTGCTGGACGAACGCGGCGGCGGCCTTTCCGGCGGCGAGCGGCGGCGGCTGTCGCTGGCCCGCGCCCTGCTGAAGCCCGCGCCGATCCTGCTGCTGGACGAGCCCACGGCCAATCTCGACGCCGCGGCGGAGGCGGAGCTGCTGAGCGCGATCCGAGAAGCCGCCAAGGGCCGCACAACCCTGGTCGCCACCCATTCCGAAGCCGTCGCCGCCCTCGCCGACCAAGTGGTGCGCCTGTGAGTCCCCTCGACATCCTGATCCGCGAGCAGAAGCGCGTCCACGCCGGCAACCTGCGGCTGGCCATCGTCAGCGCCATCGGCGTGGCCGTCGCCTCGACCGCCCTGCTGGGCCTGTCCGGCTGGTTCATCGTGGCCAGCGCCGTGGCCGGCGCGGCCGGCGTCGCGGCGGCCCAGGCCTTCAACGTGCTGTTGCCAAGCGCCACGATCCGGCTGCTGGCCATCGTCCGCACCGCCGCCCGCTATGGCGAGCGCCTGACCGGTCACGCCGCCGCCCTGCGCGCGCTGGCGGCGATCCGTCCCGCCCTGTTCGCCAGCCTGGCGGCCGCTCCGCCGGCCGAGGCCCTGGCCCTGTCGCGCGGCGAGGCCTCGGCTCGGCTGGTCCAGGACGTCGACGCCGTCGAGACGCGGTTCGTCCGCCTGTCGGCCCCGTGGAACGCGGCGGCGGGCCTGGCCTGCGCCCTAGTCCTGGCCGCCCTGGCCGGCTGGGCGCCGGCCCTGGCCATCGCCGTCTTCGCCGGAGCCGCCCTGCTGGCGGCCCGAGCCTTGGCCAGGCGCTATTCAGCGCCGGCCCGCACCGAGGTCCAGGCCCGGGTCGGCGCGCTGAAGGATACCGCCGCCGCCCTGGTCGCCGCCTCGGCGGAGCTGCGCGCCTACGGCCTGGCCGGGTGGGCCGGCGAGACCCTGAACGCCAAGGCCGCCGCGCTGGACGCGGCGCGCCTGGACGCCGCTCGCGCCCAGGCCCTGGTCCAGGCCAGCCAGGCGGCGATCCTGGGCGCGGCCGTGGCCGCCGCCATCGCCTGCGCGGCCCCCGCCGGCGCGCCGCTGGCCGCCCTCGCCGGCCTGGCCGCCGGCATGGGGATCGAGGCGCTGGCGGGCCTGGCCCTGGCCTTCGACCAGGACGGCGCCGCCGACGCGGCCCACGCGCGGCTGAACGAGATCCTGCGCCATGCGCCGCGCGCGGCGGGATCGGCCTCGCCGCCGGCCCGGCTGACGGTGCTGGGCGTCACGCTCGAGCGCGGCCAGCGCCTGGCCGTCCTCGGCCCGTCCGGCTGTGGCAAGACCACGGTGATCGAGACCCTGCTGGGCCTGCGCGGCCAGGCCTCGCCGGCGCCCCGAAGCGCCTTCGCCTGGCTGCCGCAGGACGCCGCCCTGATCGCCGGCTCGGTGCGCGACAACCTGCGCCTGGCCGCGCCGAAGGCGACCGACGATCAGCTGTGGGCCGTGCTGGAGGACGCCTGCCTGGCCGAGCGCGTCCGCGCCGCGCCGGAGGGCCTGGACGCCTGGCTCGGCGACGACGGCGAGCGGCTGTCCGGCGGCGAGCGCCGACGGCTGGCCCTGGCGCGGGCCTATCTGCGCGACGCGCCCTGGCTCTTGCTGGACGAGCCGACCGAGGGCCTGGACCCGACCACCGAGGCCCAGGTCGTCGAGCGCCTGCGCCGGCGGCTGGACCGGACCGGCCAGGGCCTGCTGCTGGTCAGCCATCGCCCCGCGCCGGCGACGATCTGCGCGACGCGGATCACCCTGGGCGCCCCGCCCGAGGCCGCGCCCAATCCGGTTCGCGCGCCTAAAATGCAGGCCGCGACGGCGGACTAAAGCGCGCCCGCCCTCAGCCTTCGATCACGACCTCGGGCCAGCGCGCCTTGGCCGAGCCGGTGGTGCGCGCCCAGCCGCCCGCGCCCTTGATCCGCAGCGGATTGGGGCGCAGCCGCAGGGCGAACAGGTCTTCCAGGCCGAACGGCGCCCAGACCCGCAGCGTGTCGTCCGGCTCCAGCCGGACCCCGACGCAGAAGGCCGTCGCGACGAAGCGCTTCAGGGCCGCGGCGCTGTTTTCCAGCGGCGGATAGGGCTCGTCGGCGCCGAACTTCTGGGCGAACCACAGGTGCACCCGGGCCTGGTTGCGCACCTCCACCAGATCGCGCAGCGGCGGCGCGAAGGCGGCGGCCACGCGCTGGATCACCGCGTCCTCGGCCTCATACGAGACGTCGCTGTCGTCGTGATAGGCCAGGTCGTAGTCCTTGATCCCATAGGTCAGGTCGCGGCCGGTCAGGTGGTTCCAGACCGGCTGGTAGACCGCGCCGGAGAAGATCATCCAGTCGGGCAGGTCCAGGTCGCGGGCGGTCTCCAGCACCGCCCAGGTGGTGGGCGTGGCGCGGACGATGTCGATCAGGCGGCTTTCGAGGTCCTGGCTCATGCGCGCAGCGTCCAGCCGTGGTCCAGCGGCCCATGCCCGGCGCCGAGGCCCGGCGCGCGCAGCATCGCCTCGTGCACATAGTTCCAGGCGCGGGCGACGCTGGCCTCCAGCGACAGGCCCTGGGCCAGGCCGACGGCGCAGGCCGAGGCCAGAGTGCAGCCGGTGCCGTGCGTGTGGCGCGTGTCGATCCGCTCGCCCTCGAAAGTGGTTTCGCCGGCCGGCGTCATCAGAAGGTCGACGACCCGCTCGCCGGCCACGTGGCCGCCCTTCATCAGCACCGCCCGGGCGCCCATGGCCAGCAGGGCCTCGCCCGCGCGACGCTGGTCGTCCAGGGTCTCGACGGAGAGGCCGGTCAGGGCCGCGGCTTCCGGCGCGTTGGGCGTCAGCAGCGCCGCGCGCGGAATCATCAGCGTCTTGACCGCCGCGATCGCCGCCTCGGCCAGCAGGGGCGCGCCGCCCTTGGCGATCATCACCGGATCGACGACGGCCGGAACCGCGCCGGCGTGGTCGAGGGCGGCGGCCACGGTTTCGACCACGCCGACGTCGCCCAGCATCCCGGTCTTGATCGCGTCGGCGCCGATGTCGTCCAGCACTGCCCGCGCCTGGGCGGCGATCACCTCAAGCGGGATCGGATGCACGCCGGTGACGCCCAGGGTGTTCTGCACCGTCACGGCGGTGATGGCGGTGGCGGCGTAGCCGCCGAGGGCCGTAATGGTCTTGATGTCGGCCTGGATCCCCGCGCCGCCGCCGGAATCCGACCCGGCGATGACGAGGACGCGGCCTGGAGCGGTGTGGGACATGCAGGGTGTTTAGGCGGGAATCGCGGCGTCGGAAACCGTCGTCCCGGCGGCCGCCTGAATCGCCGCCCAGACGTCCAGCGCCTGAACGGTCTCGCGCGCGTCGTGGACCCGCACGGCGGCCACCCCCGCGGCGGCGCCGGCCAGATGCGCGGCCAGGGAGCCGCCGAGGCGGTCGGTCGCTTGATCCGCCGACGGATCGACGCCGGCGATGAAGCGCTTGCGGCTGGCGCCCAGAAGGATCGGATAGCCCAGGGCGACGAAGCGCGGCAGGGCGGCCAGCAGGGCCAGATTGTGCGCCAGGGTCTTGCCGAAGCCGATGCCCGGATCCAGCCAGATTTTCTCGCGGGCCACCCCGGCGGCCATAGCGGCGGCGGCCCGGGCCAGCAGGAAGGCCTCGACCTCGGCCGCGACGTCGTCGTAGCGCGGCTCGTCCTGCATGTTCCCCGGCTGGCCCAGCATGTGCATCAGCACAACCTCGCAGCCCAGGTCGGCGGCGACCTCGGGCGCGTCGGGCGAAAAGCGCAACGCCGCCACGTCGTTCCAGATCGTCGCGCCCGCTTGGACCGCCGCGCGGGCCACGGCCGGCTTCATGGTGTCGATCGAGATCGGGATGTCGCTGACCGCGCGGATGGCTTCGATCAGCGGGAGCACCCGCGCGGCCTCGTCCTCCGCCGAGACCGGCGCCGCGCCGGGACGGGTGCTCTCGCCGCCGATATCCAGGATGTCGGCGCCCTGGGCGATCAGACGCCGGGCGTGCTCGAAGCCCTGGCGCGGGTCGAGGAACCGCCCCCCATCCGAGAAGCTGTCGGGCGTGACATTGACGATCCCCATCACGCGGGGGCGGAGGCTGGCGGTCATGGGGCCTAGTTAGCCCCTGCCAGCCCCTGGGTCACGTCCGGAGCGGCGGCATGACAGGCCCGCGAAGGCCGCGCGGACGTCAGCGGTCGATCCGATCAGCCTTCGCTCAGCATACGGTCGATCCGCGCGGTGAGGTCGCCGATGCCGAACGGCTTGGTCAGCACCTCCATGCCGGGCTCGATATGGCCGTGGTTCAGCACGGCGTTTTCCGCGTAGCCGGTGATGAACAGCACCTTCAGGTCCGGCCGCAGGGCGCGGGCGCCGTCGGCGACCTGCCGCCCGTTCAGCCCGCCAGGCAGGCCAACATCGGTGATCAGCAGGTCCACACGCGCCTGGGACTGCAGAACCTTCAGGCCCGTCGCGCCGTCGGGCGCCTCCAGGCAGTCGTGACCTAGCTCGGCGAGGGCGTCGACCACCAGCATCCGCACGGTCGGCTCGTCATCGACCACCAGCACCGTCTTGCCCGCCCCGAGCCGCGGAGCGTCGACGGGCGTTTCGGCCTCCTCGACGTCTTCCTGGCCCAGGTGGCGGGGCAGGTAGAGGCAGACCATGGTGCCCTGCCCGACCTCGGAATAGATCCGGACATGGCCGTTCGACTGGCGGGCGAAGCCATAGACCATCGACAGGCCCAGACCCGTGCCCTGGCCGATCGGCTTGGTGGTGAAGAACGGGTCGAACACCCGCTCCAGCGTCGCCTTGTCGATGCCCGCGCCGTTGTCGCTGACGCAGACGGAGACATACTGGCCCGGCTCCAGCCCATGGTCGCGGGCGGTGCGGGCGTCCAGCCAGCGATTGCCCGTCTCGATGGTGATCTTGCCCCCGTCCGGCATGGCGTCGCGGGCGTTGATGCACAGGTTCAGCAGCGCGTTTTCCAGCTGGTTGGCGTCGACCAGGGTCGGCCACAGCCCGGCGGCGGCCACCATCTCGACCTCGATGGCGGGGCCCACGGTGCGGCGCACCAGCTCTACGAACTCGGCCATCAGCCGGTTGATCACCACCGACCTGGGGGCCAGGGTCTGGCGGCGCGAGAAGGCCAGCAGGCGATGGGTCAGGGCCGCCGCCCGCCGCGCCGCGCCCTGGCCGGCGGTCAGATAGCGATCGACATCCGCCGCACGCCCCTGGGCCAGGCGCTGTCCGATCATCTCGAACGCCCCCGAGATCCCGGCCAGCAGATTGTTGAAGTCGTGGGCCAGCCCCCCGGTCAGCTGCCCGACCGCTTCCATCTTCTGGGCCTGGCGAAGCGCCTCCTCGGTCTGTTCGCGCTCGGCCAGGGCCTCGGCGACGCGGGCCTCGAGGGTCTCGTTCAGATGGCGCAGCTCGGCCTCGGCCTGCTTGCGCGCGGTGACGTCCTGGAACAGCACGGCCACCTGACGCAGCTCCGGCGGCTCGATCCGGAACGACGACAGCGAGAGGTGACGTCCCGTGGCCACCAGTTCCTGCTCGAAGCGGATCGGTCGGCCGGTGCGCAGCACCGCGCCGTAGCGAGCGACCCAGGCGTCGGCCTCGTCGGGCACCATCTCGCGCAGGCGCTGGCCGACAACGTTGGGAATCCCCGCGTGCCGCTCGTAGGCCGCGTTGGCCATGATGTGCACGTAGTCGCTGAGCGGACCGAACGGACCGTCCAGAAACTCGATGACGCAGAAGCCCTCGTCCATCGACTCGAACAGGGCGCGGTAGCGGCGCTCCTCCTCGCGGCGAGCCCGGTCCTCCAGAACCCGCTGGGTGATGTCGTTGCAGTGGACCAGCACGCCCCGGACCACGCCCGCCTCGTCGCGCACCGGCAGGGCGAGAAGGTTGCACCAGGCCTCCTCGCCGGCGCGGGTGAAGGCGACATTCTCCAGAACCGCGCTCTCGCCCGCCCAGGCGCGGACGATGACGTCGCGGGCGGCGGGGATCGGAAAGGCCTCGTCCGCGCCCGCCCCGTCCAGCAGGGCGCGGGCGGCGGCGTTGCCCAGGGGCGGGACGGAGGGGCTCCAGGCCAGAAAGGACGGGATCGGCGAGGCCTGCATCATGCCCGCGGCGACCGTCAGCGCCGGCGACCAGGCGTCCGGCGTCGCGCGCGCCGCGCCGGCGCCGTCCAGCAACGCGGCGACACTGGCCGGAAATCGCGGCGAATCCGAAGACTCGGCGGTGGTCGTGGTGTCCAAAATCAAGCCCCGTGGCCGCGCGCGTATGGCCAAGCTCTTAACGGCCGTTTCGGCCCCCGGGTTGCAAGCCTGGCCGCGAAAATTCCAGCGGCGGCGGAGCGGCCAAGAAAAAAGCCGGCTCTTTCGAGCCGGCTTTGATCGTTCCGATCGTGGGCGCGTCAGGCGGTGACGCTCGCGCGGCTCGTCGGCAATGGACATAGTTTTCAAACTAGATAGCCGGGGGAAACAGGGGCATCAGCTTCCACTAAATACTGGCCAGGGTCGTATGTTGCAGGAGCGCGTGTCCGTTGTGAAGTAGGGCGTCTGCTCACCCCAGGTGCCGCGCTCGCCGTTGCAAAGCGTGAAACTTCCGCCGACCTCTTCACCAGTCTCGCTATAGTAGGTCACGATGACCGCGTCGGGCGGCAGAGCCGAAGACGAGCCCGGCGCCAGGGCAGCCGCCATCACGCCGACGACGGCCATCGCCTTAACAGCCCTTTTCAAGATGCTCATTGAAACCCCCATAAGGTTGAACTCCCCATGAATATATCTTTAGGGTGTTTTTTCAACCTATAAGTTGATTTGCGCGGCGCACAATTTTTAATTCAGTATCGCCGTGATTGCATCTTGAAATCACGAAAAAGCTGACCCATGCGAGCCAAATATTTCGTGTCGTGCCCCTCTCGATGGGGGAGGGTAGGGGTAAAGGTACGTCAACCTCAGCAGGCTATCATCCCAACCCACACCCCTTCCCCAATCTAAGAAGCGGAAGGCAAGGCTTTAAGCCGTGACGCTGGCCCCGGCGCCCGGCGAGAGCGGCACCAGCGAGGGGGCGACGATGGTTTCCTTCGTCTCCTCCTCGTCGCGCTTGGGCGCGACGCCTTTCAGGACGCCGGCGATCTCCTCGCCCGACAGGGTCTCGTACTCCAGCAGCGCCTTGGCCAGGGTGTGCAGATCGTCGAGCTTCTCGGTCAGGATGCGGCGCGCCTCGTCGAGGCCATACTGGACCAGACGCTTGACCTCGCCGTCGATCAGACGCGCGGTCTCTTCCGAGACGTTCTGGGTGCGGGCGACCGAGTGGCCCAGGAACACCTCGTCCTGGTTGTCGCCATAGGCCACGGTGCCCAGCAGGTCCGAATAGCCCCACCGGGTGACCATGTTGCGGGCCAGGTCGGTGGCCGCCTTGATGTCGCTGGACGCGCCGGAGGTGATGTTCTCCTTGCCGAAGATGATCTCCTCGGCCACGCGACCGCCCATCATGATGGCCAGGCGGCTGGTCATCTGCTGGTACTTCATCGAGTAGCGGTCGCCTTCCGGCAGCTGCATGACCATGCCCAGGGCGCGGCCGCGCGGCACGATGGTGGCCTTATGCACCGGATCGGCCAGCGGAACGTTCAGCGCCACGATGGCGTGGCCGCCCTCGTGGTAGGCCGTGTTGCGCTTTTCTTCCTCGTTCATGGCCATCGAGCGGCGCTCGGCGCCCATCATGACCTTGTCCTTGGCCTGCTCGAAGTCGCTCATGGTGACCATGCGGCGGTTCTTGCGGGCGGCCATCAGGGCGGCTTCGTTGACCAGGTTGGCCAGGTCCGCGCCCGAGAAGCCCGGGGTGCCGCGCGCCAGGGTCTTGACGTCGACGTCGGCGGCCAGCGGCACGTTCTTCATGTGGACGCGGATGATCTTCTCGCGGCCCGAGACGTCCGGGTTCGGCACCACGACCTGGCGGTCGAAGCGGCCCGGACGCAGCAGCGCCGGGTCCAGCACGTCGGGACGGTTGGTGGCGGCGATCAGGATGATGCCCTCGTTAGCCTCGAAGCCGTCCATCTCGACCAGCAGCTGGTTGAGGGTCTGCTCGCGCTCGTCGTTGCCGCCGCCCAGACCGGCGCCCCGGTGGCGACCCACGGCGTCGATTTCGTCGATGAAGATGATGCAGGGGGCGTTCTTCTTGGCCTGCTCGAACATGTCGCGGACGCGGCTGGCGCCGACGCCGACGAACATTTCGACGAAGTCCGAACCCGAGATGGTGAAGAACGGCACGCCGGCCTCGCCCGCGACGGCGCGGGCGATCAGGGTCTTACCCGTACCGGGCGGGCCGACCAGCAGGGCGCCCTTCGGGATCTTGCCGCCCAGGCGCTGGAACTTGGCCGGATCCTTCAGGAAGTCGACGACCTCCTGAAGCTCTTCCTTGGCCTCGTCGACGCCGGCGACGTCCTCGAAGGTGATGCGGTTCTTGTTCTCGGTCAGCAGCCGGGCCTTGGACTTGCCAAAGCCCATGGCGCCCTTGGCCCCGCCCTGCATCTGACGCATGAAGAACAGCCAGACGCCGACCACCAGCAGGATCGGCAGCAGCTGGATCAGGATGGCCCAGGGGCTGATCGAGGCGCTCTTGAACTTCACGTCGGCGTTCTTGGCCACCATGCGGTTGACCAGGTCGTCGGACGTCATCGGCGCGTTGACGGTCAGCACGCGGCCGTCCGCCGTGTGGGCCGTGACCGTCTGTCCGGCGATGTCCGCCGATTTGATCCGGCCGGCGTCGACCTCCTTGAGCAGCTGCGAGTAGCTGACTTCGCCGCCATTCTTCGTGCGCGCGTTCTGGCTGACGACGAACACGCCCGCCAGCACCGCCACGATGACCAGCCAGATGGCCAGGTTCCTGAAATTCATACGCTTCGTCTTCCCAACGAGTAGCCTCGATCCACCAAGATAGGCGGTCGCGGGCGCTTGCGCCATGCGCGTGACGTCAGGTCACGGTTTCTTGGTCGCGAAGGCCGATCGCGGCCTCGAAGCGATCCAGAACGAGCAAACGCGCGCGCCCGCCTCCTTCCTCCGCAAGAACCGGGCCGTCAAGCGCGGGACAGCGCGGAACGCCGCCTTCCGGCGTGATCAGCGGCATGGCGGGCCGGGCCGGCGCGGCGATGGCCGAAAGCCGGGCGCGGTCGGCGGGCGCCAGCGCGCCCGCCCGGCTCTTCAGGGGCTCGACCCGCAGCGGCCGCGCGCCGGCCGTGATCTCCCAGCGCCCGTCCCACACGCCGGTCTCGCCCGGCGCGAGGTCGAGGGGCGCGAGACCGCCGCGCGCGGTCTCCCCGGCGTCGCGGAGGATCAGGAGCTCGGCTCCCGCCTCGACCCGCGCGCCGGCCAGGGTGGCGGTGAAGGTCTCGCCCGCGCGCGCCCGCGCGACCAGCCTGGCCAGGCGCTCGCCGCGCGGCGGCCGCTCGGTTCCGGCGGCGCACAGCAAGGCGGCGGCCAGATGCGCCGCGGCGGCCTCGCGCGGCAGACGGATCGCGCCGGCGGCGTCGACGGCGAAGCTTGGCGGCGGCGGCGAGCGCGCGGCGGGCGCGGCGACCTCGGCCGCCCCGGCGGCGCGCGCCCGGGCGCGGGCGTAGCGCGGATCGACATTGGCCGGATCGTCCAGCCAGGTCTCGCCCGCCTGGGCCAGGGCCGCGCGGATCTCGTCGCGGGTCAGGGACAACATCGGCCGCAGCACGAACATGTCCCGCCCCTCCGGCCAGACCGGCGACGGCGCCCATTCGCGCGGGTCGGAGACGGTCGAGCCCTCGGCCCGCATCGCCGCGCTCTCGGCCCGGTCGCTGGCGGTGTGGCCCAGGATGAGAACCCTCGCCCCGGCGGCGCGAGCGGCGGTCGCCAGCAGGGCGTGGCGGGCCCGGCGCGCGGCGGCGGGCAATCCCGCGCGGGGCTTGTCGCCGATCCAGCTCAGGGCCAGCGCCTCGGCGCCCAGGGCGCGGGCCTTGGCCAGGGCCTCGACGGTCCAGCGCGCGCTGTCGGCCTGAAGCTGGTGATCGACGGTCAAGGCCAGCACCGGCCGCTCGCGCGCCGAGGCCAGCACGGTCTTCAGCAGGAACAGGGAATCGCCGCCGCCCGAGAAGCCGACGGCGATGGGCGCGGTCGAGGCGCGATCCAGCCGCCGGTCGAGGGCGGCCTGGACCTCCGCTAGCCGCACTTCGCCGCGACGCGCGTCGAGATCGCGCGCGACGTCACCGACGCCGGAGCCTTGGGGTAGCGTCGGGACAGCTCGTCGAGCGCGCGGCAGGCGTCGGGCGTTTTCTTCAAAGCCACCAGCGCCCGCGCCAGCTTCAGCGTCGCGTCGGGCGCCCAGCTGGTCTGCGGCCAGCCCCGGATCGCGCCGATATAGTTGCCGGCGGCGTCGGCGTAGGCCTCGCGCACGAACTGGGTTTCACCTAGCCAGTAGCGCGCTTCCGGTATCTTGGCGCTGTCGGGATAGTTGTTCACATAGGCGCCGAAGGCCGCCTCGGCGTTCGGATAGTCGCCGCCCAGCAGCAGGTCCTTGGCCTGCTTGAAGGCCACGGCCGGATCGGCCGGCGGGGGTGGCGGCGGGGGCACGTTGCCGGCCGCGCCCGGTCCGCCGGCCAGCGGCGCGCCGGCGCTCAGTTGCGCGGCGGCGGCCGTCTGCATGTCGGTCACCGACTTTTCCAGGGCGGTCAGGCGGGCTTCCAGCGCGTCGGCGCGGGCCTTCTGCTCGGCGGCGGTGCGCCGCGCCACATCCAGGTCGTGGGTCGTGACCTCGTTCTGGCCGTTCAGCTTGGTCAGGGTCTGTTCCAGATCGTTCAGGCGATCGTTCATCGCGGCGATCTGGGCGTCGGTCTCGGCGGGCTGGACCACGACCGGCTTGCCGGTGTCGCGCCCCTGGAAGACGATCGCGCGCAGCTCGCGCACCACCTTCTCCATCCGGTCGACCCGCTTGGCGGAGCGGTCGTCCAGAGGATCGTCGGCCGGCAGCGGCGTCTGGGCCACGGCCACGGCGGCGGTCGAGGCGAACAGGAGGGCGAGGAGCGCGGATTTCAGCTTCATGACCGAAAATCTACCGATAGGACGCGGACAAAACTAGGGCGGCTACTCGTTCAAGCAGCCGCCCCGGTCTATTCGATATTAGCGAGCGCCGTCCGTGATCGCCGTGTGGGCGTTACGGTTCTTGGCCCAGGCTTCCTCGGTCGTGCCCGGATCGATCGGACGTTCCTTGCCGTAGGAGATCGTCTCGATGCGCGCGGCCGAGACGCCCTGAGCGATCAGGAAGTCGCGAACGGCGCTGGCGCGGCGGGCGCCCAGGGCCAGGTTGTACTCGCGGGTGCCGCGTTCGTCGGCGTTGCCTTCGATGCGGATCTTCACGGCCGGATAGCGGTTCAGCCACTGGGCCTGCGCGGCCAGAACCGGCTGGGCGTCGGCGCGGACCGCGTATTGGTCGGTGTCGAAATAGACGCGATCGCCGACATTGACGACGAAGTCCTGGACCGAGCCCGGCAGGACGCCGCTGGCGACCGGCGGGGCCGGCGGCGGCGTGTAGGGCGTGCTCGGCGCGGCGGGCGGCGGCGTCGGGGCCGGCGTCGGGGCGGGCTGGGGCTTCGGACGCGAAGCACAGGCGGCGAGCGAGGCGGCGGCAACGCCGACGAGCGCCAGTCTAACGGCGCGCTTGGTGTCGAAGCTCATCCAGTTTCTCCTCAAGTCTACGAAATCTGGACCTGACCCATACCTAAGTCAGGCTTGGAATGGACCCGATAAATGCCTGAAAAGATCTCACAATGATGTCAGGTCCGGCCGAGCCCATATAATTCAATTGTGGCGGGAATTATCCCAACCGCGCGTCATGGCCAAGAACGCGCTCGCACGGTCAAGGTTGCCTCGCGAGCGCGTTAAATTCGCGATTAGTCCAGGAGCGGCGACCACGCCGGGTCGGACGCCTGGCCGGCATAGGCCGCCGGGCGCAGGATCCGGCCGGTGATGTCCACCGTCCACAGCTTGGGACCGCCGCCGCCGCTTTCGCGGAAGAACATCAGCACGCGGCCGTTCGGCGCCCAGGTCGGGCCCTCGTCCAGATAGCTGGTGGTCAGGAGGCGCTCGTCGCTGCCGTCGGGCCGCATCACGCCGATATGGAACTCGCCGCCCGTCTGCTTGGTGAAGGCGATGAAGTCGCCGCGCGGGCTCCAGACCGGGGTGGTGTAGCGACCGCCGCCGAACGAGATGCGCTTCACGCCCGAGCCGTCCAGGTTCATCACATAGAGCTGGGCCTGGCCGCCCCGGTCGGAGTTGAAGGCGATCTTGGTCCCGTCCGGCGAGAACGACGGCGAGGTGTCGATGGCCGGATCGGTGGTGATCCGCGTGGTCGCGCGGCTGCGCAGGTCCATCAGATAGATGTCGCTGTTGCCGTTCTTCTCGACCGAGAACGCCACCTTGCCGCCGTCGGGCGAGAAGCGCGGGGCGAACACCATGCCGGGGAACTTGCCGACGGTCTCCTGGCGGCTGGTCTCCAGGTTCAGCAGATAGATCGACGACCCCGTCGGCCGCAGGGCCATGTAGGTCAGTTCCTGGCTGGTCGACGAGAAGCGCGGCGTCATAACGATGTACGAGCCGTCCGTCAGGTACTGCGGATTGGCGCCGTCCTGGTCCATGATCGCCAGGCGCTTGATGCGGTTCAGCTTGGGGCCGCTCTCGGCGACGAAGGCCACGCGGGTGTCGAAATAGCCCTTCTCGCCGGTCAGGCGCTCATAGACCGCGTCGCTGATCTTGTGGGCCACGCGGCGCCAGTTGTCCGGCGTCGACGAGAACTGCAGGCCCAGGAGCTGCTGCTGGCTGAACACGTCCCAGAGGCGGAAGTCGACGCGCAGGCCGCCGTCGGCGCCGACCGTGACCTGGCCGTTGATCAGGGCCTGGGCGCCGGTCCCCTGCCACTCGGGAAACCGCGGCTGGACGTTGACGTCCTGCAGCTTATCCGACACGGCCGAGACGTTCAGCGGCTGGAACAGACCCGAGCGCTCGAGGTTGCCGGTGATGACCTGGGCGATCTCGGCCCCGCGCGGCGAGCCCGAGAAGGCCGGAATCGCGATCGGCATCGGCTTGACCGCGCCGGAATTGATATTGACCTCGATCTGGGCGGCCGCGGGCGTGACGAACGCCGCGCCGCCCAGCAGGACGGCGGCCATGAGCACCAGGGCCTTGAGGCGCATCGGGGTCTCCTTCTTCGGTTCTCTTCCGGATATCAACGCGAACAAGCCTGCTTAGCGTTGAAGTTCAGGGCGATTTTCTGACCGTACAGGTCGGACGGCAGATAGGCGAACGGCGAGGCGGCGAACAGCGCGCGGATGGCGCGGTCCGAGGCGGCCTTCACCACGGGGTTGGGCGAGGACGTGCCCGGCGATTCCGGCTGGCCGACCACCCGGCCGCCCGGTCCGATCACGAAGATCACGCGCACATTGACGTCGGCGCCGCCCTCCACCTCGCAGTTGGGGTTCCAGCGCTCCTGAACCTCGCCCTGAAGTCGACCCAGCGCGGCGGCGGAAAGGCCGGTGGCCGCGCCCATGGCCGGACGCGCCGAGACCGAGGTCTCCGCGCGCGCCGGGCCCTTGGGGGCGTTGGCGGTCGGCTTGCCGGTCGCCTTCTGGCTCTTGGCCAGCGAGGCCTCCAGCGAGCTGAAGAAGTCGCTGTCGTTCTTCTTGGCCGGGCTGGGCTTGGCCTGGGATGGCGTGGGCGTCGGCTTGGGAGTCGGCGCCGGCTTGGGCGGCGTCGGGGCCGGCGGCGCGGCCTTCGGCGTCGAGACCGGCTTGGGCGGCGGCGCGGGCGTCGGCTGTGGCGCGGGCGTCGGAGCCGGCGGCTGGGGCGAGGCCTGCGGCGTCGGCTCGGGCGTCTGGGCCGTCTGCTCGACCGGCGCTTCCTCGGCCGGCCGCACATTGGTCGGGCCGTTGGCGACGATGGTCACCGGCACCGACTCGCCGATGGTGATCGGCTTGGACGATCGCCACGGCAGGCCGAAGATCATCAGCGCCGCGACCGCTCCGTGCAGCGCGACCGAGCCCAGCAGGGCCGGCGAGACGCGTTGTTCGCGACGGGCGTTCATGGCGCCCTACTGCGGCGGCCGCAGGTCGGCCGAGCCTTCCGGCTGGGCGTCTTTCGGCGCGGCTCCCGACGAGGGACCGCCGGTCTCGGTGATCAGGTTGATCTTGCTGAAGCCCGCGTTCGAGAGGCCCGCCATCACCTGGGCCACCACCGCATAGGTCGCCCCGCCGTCGGCGCGGACGAAGATCGGCTTGCTGTAGCCGTCGCCGGCGATGGCGCTGATGCGCGGCGCCAGATTCTCGAAGGGGATCTCCTTGTCGCCGACGAAGATGCTCCCGTCCTTGCGGATCGAGACGGTGATCGGCTGGTCCTGGTTCTGCAGCGCGGCCGCCTCGGTCTTGGGCAGCTCCAGCGGCACGCCGGCGGTCAAGAGCGGCGCGCTGATCATGAAGATGATCAGCAGCACCAACATCACGTCGACCAGCGGCGTGACGTTGATCTCGGACAGGGCCCCGCGCGAGCGGCGGCCACGACGGCGACGGCCCCGGCCGCCGCCCGTGGCGAAGGCGTCGTTGGACGACATCGCCATGGCTCAGACCCGTTCCGTCAGGCGGCGCTGGATCGCGGTCGACAGGTCATCGGCGAAGCCTTCCAGCCGGCCGGCGTACTTGCCCGCGTCGGTCGAGAACTTGTTGTAGGCGATATAGGCCGGGATGGCGGCGATCAGGCCGACGGCCGTGGCGAACAGCGCCTCGGCGATCGACGGCGCGACGACCGCCAGCGAGGTGTTCTTCGAGATCGCGATGTTCTGGAAGGCGTGCATGATGCCCCAGACCGTGCCGAACAGGCCGATGAACGGGCTGGCGGTGGCGACGATGGCCAGGCTGCCCAGACCGTCCTCGACCTTGCTGGTCTCGCGGGCGATCGTGGTGTCGAGGATGCGGTCGATCCGGGCGATCAGGAAGCCGGCCTGATTCTCGCTCATCGCGCCCTTGGCCTTGGCGTCGCGCCACTCCTTCAGCGCCGCCTGCAACATGCGCGGCAGGGCGTGGCGCGGCTGGGCGCCCGCCTCGCCCGCGACGTCCTCCAGCGAGCGACCGCTCGACACCTGCTCCTCGAAGCGGTCCGCCGCGCGGTTCAGGGCGGTGAAGCGGAACAGCTTGTCCAGAATCACGGCCCACGATCCCAGCGAGGCCAGGATCAGGCCGATCATCACCCCCTTCACGACCCAGTCGGCCTGCATGAACAAGGTGAAGAACGAGAAATTCGGGGCGGCGGCCGAGGCGTCCATGCGGGAATAGGCTCCGTTGGGGCGTCAGATCAGGACTTGGAGACGCCGTATGGCATGAAGCGGCGCTTGGGTGAAACTATGACCATCGCCAAGCGATCCGGAAAATCGCCGGATATCAGGGTTCGCCGTCGGCCAGCCACGGCGCCAGCTGGCTCAGCATGCGCGCGGTCGGTCGGCGCGGACGCCCGTCCAGGGTGATGCAGACCGCCTCGGCCTTGGCCTCCAGCAGCACCTCGTCGCCGCGCGTCACCTTCTGGCTGACATAGAGCCGCGCGCCCTTGACCCGATCGTAGGTGGTGCGCACCACCAGGGCGTCGTCCACCCGCGCCGAGCGCTTGAAGTCCAGGGTCATGTGGATGACGGCGAAGGCGGTGTCTTCCTTGGCCAGCTCGGTGTGCGAGATGCCCACCATCCGGAAGAAGTCGCTGCGCCCCCGCTCCAGATAGCGCAGATAGTTGGCGTGGTAGACGATTCCCGAGAAATCGGTGTCCTCGTAATAGATCCGCACGGGCAGCTGATGCTCGCGGCCGAGGAACGCGCCGGCTGTGGGTTCGGGAGGGGTGGTCATTCCGCTTCTTACGATATTATCCGCCTAGAGGGATCTTTCGATAACGTCCCTAAACGCCCGACATCACGGCTCGAACAACCCGCCCTGCGCCTGTCCCGGCGGCGCGGCGGGCGGCGTCAAACCCAGGTGTAGATAGGCCTTGCCGCAGGCGACCCGGCCGCGCGGGGTGCGCTGGATGAAGCCCTGCTGCATCAGATAGGGCTCGATGACGTCCTCGACGGCGTCGCGGGCCTCGGCGATGGCGTAGGCGATGGTCTCGACCCCGGCCGGACCGCCGCCATAGTGCTCGATCAGGGCGCGCAGGTAGCGGCGGTCGAGGGAATCCAGCCCCAGCTCGTCCACCTCGAGCCGCGCCAGCGCCAGGCCGGCGGCCTTGCGGTCGATCACCGCCGCCCCGTCGGCGGTGGCGAAGTCGCGGACCCGGCGCAGCAGACGCCCCGCCACGCGCGGGGTCCCGCGCGCGCGCTTGGCGATCTCGTCGGCGCCGTCCTCGGACAGCGGCGCGCCCATCTTGCGGGCCCCGTGCAGCAGAACGTGGCGCAGCTCGGCGGGGGTGTAGAACTCCAGCCGGATCGGAATGCCGAAGCGGTCGCGCAAGGGCGTCGCCAGCATCCCCGCCCGCGTGGTCGCCGCCACCAGGGTGAACGGCGCCAGATCGATGCGGATCGAGCGCGCCGAAGGCCCCTCGCCGATCACGAGGTCCAGCACGTGGTCCTCCATGGCCGGATAGAGGATCTCCTCGACGTTCGACGACAGCCGGTGGATCTCGTCGATGAACAGGACGTCATTGGCTTCCAGATTGGTCAGGATCGCCGCCAGGTCGCCCGGCTTGTTCAGCACCGGCCCCGAGGTGGCGCGGAAGTTCACGCCCAGCTCGCGGGCGATGATCTGGGCCAGGGTGGTCTTGCCCAGGCCCGGCGGCCCGAACAACAGCACGTGGTCCAGGGCCTCGCCCCGGCCCTTGGCCGCCTCGATGAAGATGCGCAGATTGCCCTTGGCGGCTTCCTGGCCGACGAACTCGGTCAGGGTCTGGGGCCGCAGGGCGCGATCGGTGGCGGGGATCTGGTCACCCAGTTGAGATTCGCCGGAAATCACACGGGTCATGGCGAAACTCTCTCCCTTCCCCCTTGATGGGGGAAGGGTCGGGGATGGGGGTGACTACGGCCGCTCGGCTGTGACGGGCGCTTGTGGCCAAGGCCGCGACCCCCCCATCCCGACCCTTCCCCCATCCAGGGAGAAGGGCCTTGAAGAGCGCTCATCGGCCAAGCTCCTGCAGGCCGGCCTTGATCAGGGCCTGGACGGTGGCGGCCTCGCCCAGGCGGTCGGCGGCGGCCTCGACGACGCGGCGGGCGTTGACCTCGGCCACGCCCAGACCCATCAGCGCCGCCACCGCGTCGCCGGTCGGCGCGGGCTTGGCCGGCGCGGCGGCCGCGCTGGCGGTCGGGGCGGCCATCAGCACCGGCCCGTCGATGATCGGCTTGTCCTTCAGCTCGGTGACGATACGCAAAGCCAGCTTCGGCCCCACGCCATTGGCGCGGCCGACGGCGGCCTTGTCCTCGCGCGCCACCGCCGAGGCCAGCTCGGCCGGGGATAGCACGTCCAGCACCGCCATGGCCGCCTTGGGCCCGACGCCCTGGATCGCCTGCAGCAGCACGAAGGCGCGACGGTCCTCCCGCGTCAGAAAGCCATAGAGCCGCAGGCCGGCGCTTTCGCTCCACTGGCTCTCGACGTGCAGCAGGGTCTCCTCGCCCAGGGCCGGCAGGCGCTGCAGCGTGCGGTGGCCGCAGCGGACGACATAGCCGACGCCCATGACGTCGATCAGGGCCTCTTCCTCGCCGACCTCGGCGACGGCCCCGCGCAGGCGACCAATCATGCGACCCTCCGATGGGCGACACGCAGGTTGGCGTGGGTGATGGCGACGGCCAGGGCGTCGGCGCAGTCGGCCGTGGTCTTGCCGGCCGTCGGCAGCAGGCGGGCGATCATGAAGCCGATCTGGGCCTTGTCGGCCGCCCCGGTGCCGACCACCGCCTTCTTGACCAGGCGGGTGGAATATTCGGCGACCGCCAGACCGGCCTGGGCCGGGGCGATCAGGGCGGCGGCGCGGGCGTGACCCAGCTTCAGCGTCGACTGGGCGTTGGTGTTGAGGAACACCTCCTCGACCGCCGCCTCGTCCGGCCGGTGCTCGGCGATCACCGCGCCGATGCCTTCGAACAGATGCAGCAGGCGCTGGGCGAAGTCGGCCTTCTCATCGGGAACGATCACCCCGTGGGCGACGTGGCTCATGCGCGAGCCCTCGACCGTCAGCACGCCCCAGCCGGTGCGGCGCAAGCCCGGATCGAGCCCCAAAATGCGGATAGGCGTGCGATTCGCGTTCATCATGTGTTCTCGCACTCTCGCCTTTTCTCGGCCCCACGAAAAGCCAGTCCTTTGCTAACGAGGGGTTAACGGCGGCCCTTGCGCGCCGCGCGCGGGCGGGCTCTCCTCGCGCGCAAGGTCATGGGGAGAGTCCGGATGAAGCGATCGATGGGGATGATGGCGGGCGCGCTCGCGGCCCTGGCGCAGATGACGCCGCTGGCGGCCAGCGCGCAGGTCGCCGAACCGCCCAAGACCGTCCGCCCCGATCAGCTGGCCTTCCGCGACCTCTACAAGGCGCTGGTCGAGACCAACACCACCCTCTCGGCGGGCTCCTGCACCGCGGCGGCCGAGGCGATGGGGGCGCGCCTCAGGGCGGCGGGCTATCCAGCCGAGGACGTCAAGGTCGTGGTCGCCGACGGCCATCCCAAGGAAGGCAGCCTGACGGCGGTGCTCAAGGGTACCGACCCCAAGTCCAAGCCCATGCTGCTGCTGGCCCATATCGACGTCGTCGAGGCCAACCGCGCCGACTGGACCCGCGATCCGTTCAAGCTGGTCGAGGAAAACGGCTATTTCTTCGGACGCGGGACCTCGGACGACAAGGCCCAGGCGGCGATCTGGGTCGACAGCCTGGTTCGCCTGAAGAAGGAGGGCTTCAAGCCCCGGCGCGACATCAAGATGGCCCTGACCTGCGGCGAGGAGAGCGAGGCCTATAACGGCATCGAGGACCTGGTGAAGAACCACCGCCCCCTGGTCGACGCCGAGTTCGCCCTGAACGAAGGCGCCAACGGCCTGCTGGACGAGCATGACAAGCCGGTCGTGCTTGAGGTCCAGGCCGGCGAGAAGGTCTATCAGGACTTCACCCTGACGGTGACCAATCCCGGCGGCCACTCCAGCCGCCCCACGCCGACCAACGCCATCTATCAGCTGTCGGCGGCGCTGACCCGGATCGGCGCCTACGCCTTCCCGCCCCGCTTCAACGACGCCACGCGGGGCTACTTCACCCAGATGCAGGCCCGCGTGCCCGCCGCGCAGGCGGCGGCGATGAAGGCGCTGATCGCCGACATCAACGATCCGGCGGCGCTGAAGACCGTCACCGCCGACCCGATGTGGAACTCGGTGCTGCGCACCACCTGCGTGGCCACGATGGTCAAGGCCGGCCATGCCCCGAACGCCCTGCCCCAGCGCGCCGAGGCCAACGTCAACTGCCGCATCCTGCCGGGCGAGCCGATCGAGTCGGTCCGCGCCAAGCTGGTCGAGCTGGCCGCCGACCCGGCCGTCGCCGTCACCCTGGCCCACGAGGCCAAGCCGGCCTCGCCGCCGCCGCCCCTGACGCCGATGATCATGGGTCCGATCCAGAAGGAGGCCGCCAAGCTGTGGCCCGGCGTTCCGATCGTGCCGATCCTGCTGACCGGCGCCACCGACGGCGTGCACACCAACGCGGCCGGCATCCCGACCTATGGCGTCTCGGGCCTGTTCGGCGGCTCGGACGGCGACGGCATCCACGGCCTGAACGAACGCATCCGGGTCAAGTCGCTCTATGACGGGCGGGACTTCCTGTACGCGCTGATCAAGGACTACGCGGGCGGCAAATAGGGCCTTACGGCGCCCCCGCGTGGTCGCCGCCGAGCCAGGGCGCGCGACACCGTGCATTTCCACTCAAAGGTCGTTGCGCGCCGCCGCGGCCTCCCCATCTTGGCGTCAACGACAGAGGAGACGCCGATGGCCGGTACGTCGGACGAAGGGATCCTGGCCGAGTACATGGTCGGGTACTGGTCGATGAAGCACGAGAAGATCGACCGCCCCGCCAAGCTGCTCGAAACCCTCTACATCACCGAGCGCTACCAGGCGGGCGACAGCCTGCGCGAGGCGCGGTCGGCCTATGACCACGCCATCTGGAACGGCGTGCCGGTCTCCGAGATGGATCGCCGCCTGGCGGAGCTGGATCAGTTCATGCGCGATCTGGTCCGCGAACGCGCCGCCCAGTGGGGCCTGCCGCACTGAGGTCCCGTCCGCGCGCTCGCCGACGGCAATCCAATGGGGAAGGAAAGCCCGCATGACCACGCGAACCGGCGGCTGTCGCTGCGGCGATATCCGCTATGAACTTTCCAGCCCGCCGATGTTCCACATCGCATGCCACTGCAGGGACTGCCAGTACGTGGCGGGCGGTTCGCCAAACCTGACCATGGTGTTTCCGGCGAACGCCCTGACGGTGACGCGCGGCGAGCCCCGGGTGTTCAAGGCGCGCGAAACCAGCGGCGGCAGCTATTTCTGCGGGACCTGCGGGGTGCACGTCTTCTCGCGCCCCGACGAGAACCGCGACATGGTGGCGATCAAGGTCGGCGGGCTTGATGATGCGGCCGACTTCAAGGTTCAAGCCGACATGTGGATGGCCAGCGCGCCGCCCTGGCATCGGCCGCATGACGGAGCGATGCAATTCGAGCGTAACCCTCCCGGCTAACGCACCACGTAGAACGGCCGCTGCCGGGCGCCGGCCAGCAGATAGCCGGCGACCAGCTCGACCACGCCGTCGCGCAGGCCGTCCTCCGAGCCGCCCGGCTGGCGCTCGACGCCCAGCACGGCCGACAGGTTGGGCGTGCTCAGCGGCCAGAAATCGTAGAGGCTCTCCGCCCCGACCGCGTTGCCCAGGCCGGCGGGCGCGTTGTTGTCCAAGGCCCAGCGGGCGGCGATCAGGTCGCCGGCCCCGACGCTCGCGCCCCGACTGGCGCCGGCCAGGACCAGCTGGCCCTCGCGGTCGATCAGCACCACGGCCGGCGCCTCGTAGGCGCGAGACAGCGCGTCGGCGGCGGCGGCGTAGACCCCCTCGACCGGTCCCTGGGCGACGACGGCGTGCGACAGCAGGCGCAGGGCGTCGCTCCGGCGCTCCTGCCGACGAATGGTCCGCCACTGCGCGCGCAGGCGAAAGCCGAGGATGCTGGCCAGGGCCGCGCAAGGCGCCAGGCCGGCGGCCATCCACAGGTCCGACGCCTGGGTCAGGATCAGCGAATGGCGCGGCGGCAGGATCCAGTAGTCGAACGCCATCAGCGACACGAGGATCGTCAGCGCGGCCGGCGCCAGCCCGCCCCAGAGGGCGATCAGGAAGATCGGCGGCGCGAACCAAAGCACCGCCACGCCGCTCGGCGAGAAGGCGTCGGCCGCCAGGCCCGCCAGCAACGGAGACACGATCGCGCAGAGGATCAGGGTCACGCTTCGACGGACGCGCCGGCTCTCGTCCGCCGGCCATAGAAAGGCGCGGCAGGCTTCGAACACGCTCGGCATCTCCATTCGCCTCTTCGCCCCCGAACTTGACCCGCGAACCTTGGCCGGCCGCCTGCTATCGCGGCGATGGCCGCGCCCCATTTTCGCGCTCAACGCAGGGTCGCGGGACCAGGCCCGCCCGTCAAGCCGCCTCGAGCGCGTCGCGCCCGAACAGGCCGCCGAGGATCAATCGCTTGACGGCCTCCGCGTCAAGGCCGGCGCACACCTCGGCGTTGGGGGGACCCTCGATCCGCTCGATCCGCCCCTGACGCTCGCCGTCGACGATCACCCGCAGGCGCGCGGGCTCGAAGGTGAAGAGCTGGGGCGCGATCAGGCTGGCCGCGGCCACCGCGTCGTGGGGCCGGCAACCCTCGCCGCCCCAGACCTGCTGGTGAAAGGCGATATACGGCCCCGCCGCCTTGGTCAGGCGCTGGGACAGGGGCGAGCCGCACCGGTCCGCGCCTCGCGCCAGGTCCTCGGCGGTGATCAACACCTGGCTGGTGACGTCCAGCGGCGTCAGGCGCGGCATGACGCCGGACTCGAGCGCGCGCTGCAGGGCGTCGGGGTCGCTCCAGGTGTTGAAGTCGGCGCCGCCGGCCGCCTTGCCCGGAACCTCGAACGCCCCGGCCATCACGGTGGGTCGCCAGTGGCGGAAGGCGGCGGGATCCTCCAGCAGACCCTTGGCCAGGTTGGTCAGCGGTCCCAGGAACAGGCCCGCCACCTGTCGCCGCGCGGCGAAGGCCAGGGCGTTGGCCGAATGGCCCCGCTCCAATTCCGGCAGCTTCCAGCGCTGCGAGAAGCCCGCGCCGTTCAGCCCGTCGACGCCATGGGCCGGCCGCATCCGCTGCACCGGCCGCCGCGCCAGGCCCGAGCCCGCGCCGATATAGACCTCGGCCCCGCAGCCCGCCAGCCGCAGCACGCCCCGGGCGTTGGCGGCGGCCTGGTCGACATAGGTGTTGCCGAACACCGCCGAGACCGACACCACCTCCACGGCCTCCGGCGACCGCGCCATCAGGGCCAGGGCCAGGGCGTCGTCCACGCCGCAGTCGGTATCGATGTGAACGCGAAGCGTCATGGCCGGCAGTCTAGAGCGTGAGGCTGAAAGTGGGAACCGGCTTCAGCTTATTTCACGCTCTAAACATTTGATTTAGAGCCCTTTTTATCTGATCTGATTGGATCAATCAGTTCGGAAAGGGCTCTAGCCGGGCGACGTTACAGCGAGAAGGCGGAAGGCGCCGGCCGCGCCTTCCCGATCAGCCCAGCTTGGCGAGGTCTTCTTCGCTGATGTCTTCGTTCGAGTAGACGGCCTGGACGTCGTCGTCCTCGTCCAGCATGTCGAGCAGCTTCATCAGGGTGGCGACGCTGTCGCCGGTGACCGGAACCTGCATCTTCGGGCGCCAGGCGATCTTGGTGTTCGACGCCGGGCCGAACTTGGCTTCCAGCGCGGCGGCCACCTCGTTGAGGCTCTCGAAGGCGGTGTAGATGGTGTGGCCTTCGCCCTCGTCTTCCATGTCCGAGGTGACGTCGTCCGCGCCCGCCTCGATCGCGGCTTCCATCATGTCGTCTTCCGACGCGACCTTGGCCGGATAGCTGATCTGGCCGACGCGGTCGAAGTTGAACGTCACCGAGCCGGTGGCGCCCATATTGCCGCCCATCTTGGTGAAGTACGAGCGGACGTTGGCGGCGGCGCGGTTCTTGTTGTCGGTCAGGACCTCGACCACGATGCCGACCCCGCCGGCGGCGACGCCTTCGTAACGGATTTCCGAATAGTCGGCCGCGTCGCCCATCTGCGACTTCTTGATGGCGCGCTCGATGACGTCCTTGGGCAGGCTCTCGGCCTTGGCGTTATTCACCGCCAGGCGCAGGCGCGGGTTCATGGCCGGGTCGGGCAGGCCGGTCTTGGCCGCCACGGTGATTTCCCGCGACAGCTTGGAGAACAGCTTCGAGCGCGCGGCGTCGGCGCGGCCCTTGCGGTGCATGATGTTCTTGAATTTCGAGTGGCCGGCCATTCGGAGGCTCTGCTTCTGATACGATTGGAGGCGGGGCTTTTAGCGCCTGAGGCGGGGCCTTGTCACCCCGCCCGGCCGAAAGCCGGCCTCAAAGGCCCTTAGGCGACTTCCAGATCGACCTGGACGTTGCCGCGCGTGGCCTTCGAATAGGGGCAGACCTCGTGCGCGGCGTGGAGCAGCTTCTCGGCCGTCTCGCGGTCCAGATCAGGCGCGTTCAGCTTCAGGCGCACGCCGACGTGGAAGCTGGTCTCGTCCTTGATCAGGTCGACCTCGGCGTCCAGGCTGTGCTCGCCCAGCTTGACGCCCTGGTTGCGGGCGACCAGGCCCAGCGCGCCGAGGAAGCAGGCGCTGTAGCCGGCCGCGAACAGCTGCTCGGGATTGGTCCCATTGCCGTCGCCGCCCATCGATTTGGGGAAGGCCAGCTTCACGTCCAGATGGCCATCGTCGGACTTGGCCGTTCCGTTGCGGCCGCCCACGGCGTGGGCGTGGGCGGTGTAGATCGCGTCGGTCATGGGGAGGCTCCTTTGGACGGGGAGCCGCATCTGAAACCGCTTATCGTGACAGCCGCAAGCTTAGCTGTTGAATTTATCAACTTAAGGTTATATTTATAAAAGAGAATCAACCCTGAGGAATATCCGTGAAAATCAACCAGATTCCGGATCTCTACTGGGCCCAACTCCGACAGGTAAAGGCAGGCGCCATCTATTCGCGCCTGTATCGCAACCGCTTGTCGCGGAGGATCAAAGCGGTCGAATTGATAAAGGCCGCGGGCTCAAGCGGAGCCATAGCGGGTTGGGTGATTTGGAAAGACCTACCGTTGCTTTGGTCGGGCATTATCGCCGGAGCCCAACTGCTCGACGCGCTCAAGGGCGTATTTCCTTTCGCGAAGCTGCATCGGGCAGCGAGTGACCTGACCGTGGCGATGGAAACCATTTGGATCGACGCGGACGCGGAATGGACCGACATCTACGCGGGGCGTTTAACCGACCAAGACATCACCAAACGACTACAGAAGTTACGCAAGCTGGTTCTCCAGGCCGAAAATAAGCATTTCCCGGACGGCTTCGAATATGAAGCCAAACTGGCCGCGCTGGCGGAACAGGAGACAAAAAGCTACTTTAGGATCACTTACGAGAGCGAGGTGAAACCGTGAGACACGTGGATCGCAAGACCTCCGACCAGGATCGCCAGAAGTGGCCAGGATCCAGCTTCCCCGTGTTCAAGGTCGATGTGCCGATGCCGTCGGGCACCGCGCCCCCTCGATCCGCGCCCGAGGCGAAAAGCGATACGCCGCCAAAGCGCTGATTGCTCCTCAGACCGCCGGAACGGTTTCCTTCAGCCGCCCGCCCACGCGGATCGGCTCGACCCGCGTCGCCAGGCCCGTGCGGTCGTCGGTCTCGACGAACACGCCGCACACGGTCGCCGGGCCCGAGGCCGGCTGGTAGCGTCCGCCGCTGATCTTGGTGGTGAAGCGCCGCAGCGGCTCTTCCTTCTGGTTGCCGATCACGCTGTCATAGTCGGCGCAGGCGCCGGCGTCGGTCTGGTAGGCCGTGCCGCCCGGCAGGACCTGGCAGTCGGCGGTCGGGACGTGGGTGTGGGTGCCCACCACCAGCGAGGCGCGGCCGTCGCAATAGTGGCCCATGGCCATCTTCTCGGACGTCGCCTCGCAGTGCATGTCGACGATCACCGCGTCGGCCACCTGGCCCAGCGGGGCCTTGTCCAGCTCGCGGTCGACGGCGGCGAAGGGGTCGTCCATGGCGTCCATGTGCACCCGGCCCAGCAGGTTGACGACGAAGATCGTCTTGCCCGAGTCCGTCTGGAACAGGTGGCTGCCGCGCCCCGGGGCGTCTGACAGGATCGGATAGTTGGCCGGCCGGATCAGGCGCGGCTCGCGGACGATGTAGGTCAGGGCCTCGCGCTGGTCCCAGCTGTGATTGCCCAGCGTCAGGCAGTCGGCCCCGGCCTCGAATAGCTCGCGCGCGGTGTTCTCGGTGATGCCGAAGCCGGCGGCGGCGTTCTCGGCGTTGATGATCACGAACTCCAGGGAGAGCCGGCGGCGAAGATCGGGCAGATGGTCGGCCAGGCCGTCACGGCCCGACTTGCCGACGACATCGCCGAAGAAGGCGAAACGCATCGAAAGTCCTTAGGTCGAGCCGTCAGCGGCTCATGTCATTGACGGCGATATACTCTTTTTCCGTGAGGATGGCGTCCAGCCTTTGATCGTGCGCCTCGTGCGGCAAATTTTCCACCTGCTGGCCGCTGTAGGCGAGGCCCAGGACGAAGACGCGCTTCTTGGCCCGCAAGGCTTCCAGCGCCCGGTCGTAATAGCCGCCGCCCTGCCCCAACCGCGCGCCGTCGCGCTGAAAGGCCAGCAGCGGCGCGATCACCAGGTCCGGCTCCAGGGTCGGCTGCTCCGGCCGCGGCGCGCGCATCCCGATGACGTCCTGGACCAGGGGCTGGGCGGGGTCCCAGGCGCGGAACACCATATGCGTGGCCTCGGCGTCCTCGACGGCCGGCAGGGCCAGGGTCCAGCCGGTCGCGCGCAGGCGATCGGCCAGGATCAGCGGCGAGATCTCCGAGCCAAGGCCCTGATAGAGCGCCGCGACCTTGCCCTCGGGGTTCGGATAGAGGCGCGCCAGAACGTCCCGGCCGATCTCGGCGATCCGCTGGTCGGCGTCGGGATATCGCAGGGCCAGTTGCTTGCGCTGGGCGCGCAGGAAGACGCGCAGGGCGGTCTTGGCGGCGCTGGGATCGGCGAGGGTCATCGTCCGTCTATAGCGCGTTCGGGGAGAAAGGGTGGCGGCGCCGCGAAGAACCGTGAAGACGTTTCAATCCACTCGAACCTGGTAGCCAGGTGGGCGCCGTATTCCCGCGGCCACGGCCACGGGAGGGAACAGCTCCCAAGAGAGTCGATTAAGGTCCCTGGGATTAGAAATCTTCGACGAGAGCCGCAGCACGACCCGCCGTCACGCAAGATAGGGGTTCGCGGACGGGAACGCCAGGGGGCGTGGCGACGCGGAGCCGCCCGCCAAAGCCGCATATGAACATCGCGCTTGAGGCGGCGGCCGCGTCTAGCGCTTTAGATGGCTCCATCTAAAGCTAAATGGCTCTAAGGCGCGTCTCTAGCGATATCGTTGATGATGGTTGCGACAGCAGATCGCTCGTCACACATCTGATGCAGATCCCGGCTGGGCGCGTTTTGCGCGCCCGCGCCCATCGCGCCGTGCCATAGGTGAACCACGACACCTTCCTGCTTCACGACCTCAACGGCGGGGATGACGTCACTATCACCCGTGAAAATAGCTATGGACGTCACCTTTCCTTTGGCCGCCAGAAGCGCCATGTCGACGCCCAACATGAGATCAACGCGTTTTTGTTGGAAGATCGGCTGATTATTGGCGCCAATGCCCGCTTTGACCAGTTGGCCAAGACGCACCTCAAATCGAGGCAAATATTTCAAAGCATCTATAAATTTCTTTTTACGATCATAAACCGCCTTTTCTTCTTCCGACGGCGGATTGCTCTGATAAGGCAAGCAGTTATAATAGTAAGCGCGCAACAATGGTTCATCGCCCGCCATTTTCGTGGCGAGCTTGGCGTAGTCTATCCGAATTCCCGGATGTTCACGCTGAAGCACCTTCTCGATATAGCCAGCATCGAGAAAAACCGCACACGCCGCCATGCCAATCTCCAGGCCAGACGGCAAAAGAGCCGCCCAATGTGGACGGCCCTTCGAAATAAGTCTCTCGACGTTCGCTGAACGCCGAGGTCCATAAGTAAGGGATTTAATATACCCCTCACCGAGCCGATGTCAATCTAATATACCCTGGGTTTAATATGAAAAACAATAAATTTTAACGCGATTTCGAAGCGCAAGAGCGCCTCTACTCCCCCGCCAGCTTCTCGATCCGCTCGGACGCCGCGTCCAGCGCGCGGATGGCGGCGATCTCGGCCTTCGTGCCTTCCTGGTTCAGGCGGGCGATCTCGGCGTTGGCGTGGGCCAGGCGCAGCTTCATGTCCGACAGCTCGTCGGCCAGCAGCAGGGCGCCCATCAGGAAGAGGCGGGTCTCGCCCAGCTGGCCGACGTCCTGGCTGACCTGGCGCACCTGGCGGTCGAACAGGCGGGCCAATTCGGTCAGGTGCGGCTCCTGGCCGTCCTCGCAGCCGACGGTGTAGGGGCGGCCGTTCACCTGGATGGTCACCTGCGCCATCGATCAGCCCTCCCCTCGGCCGTCGGCCTTCGGCGCCGGCGACTTGGGGTCGTCGAACAGGTCCTGGTCCTCATCCGGCTCGGGCGAGACCACCTCGTCCTCGTCGTGCGCGTGGTCGTCATTGGCCACGCCCTCCTCGCCCAGGGCGGCGCGGATCTCGGCGATGGCGCGACCCAGGGCCACCGAGGCCTGCTCGCCGGCCTCCTCCAGCGCCTTCTCGCGCTCGCGGGCGGCTTCCAGGTCGGCGATCAGCCGCGCGCGCTCCTCGCTGTCGAACAGGCCCGGCTCGTCGGACGTCGCCGGCTTGGCGGCCGCCAGCGCGGCCAGGCGCTGGGCCTCGGCGGCCTTGGCCGCCAGGCGCAGTTCCAGAAGACCCATGGCGCGCTCCAGTCGGCGCACGGCCAGGTCGAGAGCCGTACCATCGGCCGGGATCATCGGCGGATTTCCATCATATAACGCAACATATAGATCGAGCCGGTCTAAGCCAGTCGTCGGGGCGAGATTGGGGCGACCCGACCCCATAGCAGCATTCATCGGACAGGTCCCGGTTTCTCGCCTCTTGACTTCGCGCCTATCCCCCGCAAAACGCGCACGCAATTAGGAAACGCCGGACGAACCCGATCCGGCGGCCGCAACAGGAGAAAGACCCATGGCTCTTCGCGTCGCCATCAACGGCTTCGGCCGCATCGGACGTCTGGTCCTGCGCTCCATCGCCGAGCATGGCCGCCGCGACATCGAGGTCGTCGCGATCAACGACCTGGGCCCGGTCGAGACCAACGCCCACCTGCTGCGCTACGACAGCGTCCATGGCCGCTTCCCCGGCGTCGTCACCTCGGGCGAGGACTGGATCGACGTCGGCATGGGCAAGATCAAGGTCACGGCCATCCGCAATCCGGAAGAGCTGCCGCACAAGGACCTCGGCGTCGACATCGCCTTCGAGTGCACCGGCATCTTCACCGCCAAGGACAAGGCCAGCGCCCACCTGAAGGCCGGCGCCAAGCGCGTGCTGGTCTCGGCCCCCGCCGACGGCGCCGACAAGACCATCGTCTACAAGGTCAACCACGAGACCCTGACCGCCGACGACATCGTCGTCTCGAACGGTTCGTGCACCACCAACGCCCTGGCCCCCGTCGCCAAGGTCCTGCACGACCTGTTCGGCATCGAGCGCGGCTACATGACCACGATCCACAGCTACACCGGCGACCAGCCGACGCTGGACACCATGCACAAGGACCTCTACCGCGCCCGCGCCGCGGCCTTGAGCATGATCCCGACCTCGACCGGCGCCGCAAAGGCCCTGGGCCTGGTCTTGCCGGAACTGAAGGGCAAGCTGGACGGCTCGTCGATCCGCGTGCCGACCCCGAACGTCTCGGTCGTCGACCTGAAGGTGGTCGCCGCGCGCGACACCACCGTCGCCGAGATCAACGCCGCCCTGCAGGCCGCCGCCGACGGTCCGATGAAGGGCGTCCTGGCCACGACGACCGATCCGCTGGTCTCGTCGGACCTGAACCACATCGCCGCCAGCTCGACCGCCGCCCTGCCGCAAACGCAGGTCATCGAAGGCAAGCTGGCCCGCGTGCTCAGCTGGTACGACAACGAGTGGGGCTTCGCGACGCGCATGAGCGACACGGCGCTCGAGATGGCGAAGTTCCTGTAAGCCAATGACCGCCGCCAGAACCCTTCTTCTGGCGGCGGCCGTGGTCGTAGGGCTGACCGGCGCGATCTTACTCTGGCCCGCCCTGACGCGATCCACGCAACCACGTGGGCTGATGCAGGTCGCGCTGGGCCACTATGCCGGCGCGCCTCAGCTCAAGCCTTTCGCCTCTCAGGTGGAAGGGCCGCAGGGCGAAAGGCGTCAGCGGCTTTTCGGCGTCGCCGAGCCGCAAGCCCGGAAATTGCTGTCGGCCTGCTCGATCGACGCCTGGAAGCATGTCAGCACGCTGCGCGCGCCCGCCGATGGCGACCCGAAGGATGGCGAAAGGCTATTCCACCTTTGGGTTTGCGAGCGCACTGACGGCAAGCTAATGGCCGCCGAGCTCTGGAGACCGCACATGGGCGTCGACGGCGTCTATTTCGCCGCGTGCGCTCCGACCGTATGCCCTTCGTACCCGCAGGCCTTCCCAGAAATCCGGGCCTGGCTGGGCGACACCTTCGAACCCGTAGCCGAGAGGCCTCCGCAATGACCTTCCGCACCCTCGACACCGCCGATCTCGCCGGCAAGCGCGCCCTGGTCCGGGTGGACTTCAACGTGCCGGTCGATGGCGGCAAGGTCGCCGACGACACTCGCCTGCGCGCGGCCCTGCCGACCATCGCCTACCTGTCCAAGCAAGGCGCCAAGGTGGTGCTGCTGGCCCACTTCGACCGCCCCAAGGGCAAGGTCGTGCCGGAAATGAGCCTGGGCTTCGTGGCCGAGCCTCTGTCGAAGCTGCTGGAGCAGCCGGTGGCCTTCGCCGGCGACTGCGTCGGCCCGGCCGCCGCCGAAGTGGTCAACGGCCTCGCCGACGGCGGCGTCGCCCTGCTGGAGAACGTCCGCTTCCACGCCGGCGAAGAGAAGAACGATCCCGACTTCGCCAAGGCCCTGGCCGCCAATGGCGACGTCTATGTCAACGACGCCTTCAGCGCCGCCCACCGCGCCCACGCCTCGACCGAGGGCCTGGCCCACCTGCTGCCGGCCTATCCGGGCCTGTCGATGCAACGCGAGCTGGAAGCCCTGGACGCGGCCCTGGGCAAGCCGAAGAAGCCGGTGATCGGCATCGTCGGCGGCTCCAAGGTCTCGACCAAGCTTGATTTGCTGCGCAACCTGGTGGCCAAGCTGGACTACCTGGCCATCGGCGGCGGCATGGCCAACACCTTCCTGTACGCGGCCAAGATCGACGTCGGCGCCTCGCTGTGCGAGCCCGACATGGCCGAGACCGCCCGCCAGATCATCGACCTGGCCGGCAGCGCCGGCTGCAAGCTGCTGCTGCCGACCGACGTCGTCGTGGCCCAGGAGGTCAAGCCGGGCGTCGCGTCCAGCGTTCGCAACGTCTACGAGGTCCAGCCCGAGGACCGCATCCTCGACGCCGGTCCCGAGACCGTCGCCACGCTGAACGCCACGATCGACCAATGCGAGACCCTGATCTGGAACGGTCCGCTGGGCGTCTTCGAGGTCCCGCCTTTCGATAAGGCCACCGTTTCGGCGGCGGAACATGTCTCGGAACGCGCCAAATCGGGTAAGCTGGTCGCCGTGGCCGGCGGCGGCGACACGGTGGCGGCGCTGAACCACGCCGGCGTCGCGGCCGACATGACCTTCGTCTCGACCGCCGGCGGCGCGTTCCTGGAATGGATGGAAGGCAAGGTCCTTCCCGGCGTCGCGGCGCTGGAACAATAAGATTATGACTTCGGCTGGCGCGGATCGTGCAGATTCGCGTTCAGCACGTGCCATACTGAATGACCCAGGGCAGAGAACGCAAAAGCGTCACGGCCCCAACAACAAGAAACGACTAAACCTTACTTCACGCTTGCAGGAGAAACGACGTGGCTCGCATTACGCTGCGACAGTTGCTGGATCATGCCGCCGAGCATGACTACGCGCTGCCCGCCTTCAACATCAACAACATGGAACAGGGTCTGGCGATCATGGAGGCGGCCGAGGCCGTCAATTCGCCGGTCATCATCCAGGCCTCGCGCGGCGCGCGCAGCTACGCCAACGACGTCGTCCTGGCTCGCCTGATCGACGCCCTGGTCGAGCTCTATCCGAACATCCCGGTCTGTATGCACCAGGACCACGGCAACGGTCCGGCGACCTGCGCCACGGCGATCCAGTACGGCTTCACCTCGGTGATGATGGACGGCTCGCTGATGGAGGACGCCAAGACCCCGGCGACCTACGAGTACAATGTCGAGGTCACCCGCAAGGTGGTCCAGATGGCCCACAGCTGCGGCGTTTCGGTCGAGGGCGAGCTGGGCGTGCTGGGCTCGCTGGAAACCGGCATGGGCGAGGCCGAGGACGGCCACGGCTTCGAGGGCAAGCTCAGCCACGACGAACTGCTGACCGATCCGGACCAGGCCGTCGAGTTCGTGCAGGCCACCGGCGTCGACGCCCTGGCCATCGCCATGGGCACCAGCCACGGCGCCTACAAGTTCACGCGCAAGCCGGACGGCGACGTCCTGGCCATGAACGTGATCGAGGAAATCCACCAGCGCCTGCCCAACACCCACCTGGTCATGCACGGCAGCTCGTCGGTGCCGCAGGAGCTGCAGGACATCATCAACCAGTACGGCGGCGACATGCCCCAGACCTGGGGCGTGCCGGTCGAGGAAATCCAGCGCGGCATCAAGCACGGCGTGCGCAAGGTCAATGTCGACACCGACAACCGCCTGGCCATCACCGGCGCGATCCGCAAGGTGCTGATGGAAAAGCCCGCCGAGTTCGACCCGCGCGCCTATCTCAAGCCCGCCAAGGAAGCCATGCGCAAGGTCTGCGCGGCCCGCTTCACCGAGTTCGGCTCGGCCGGCTGGGCCGACAAGATCAAGCCGCTGTCGATGGCGACCATGGCCAAGCGCTACGCCGCCGGCGAGCTGAACGCCAAGTTCGGCGCCGGCGCGGCCAAGGCCGCCGCCGAATAGGCGCTTAAGCCAAACCGACGAAAGGCCCCTCGGATCGCTCCGGGGGGCCTTTTGCGTTCGGGGCCGATGGCTATAGTCACCGCGTCGCGGCGCGCGCGGGGGACGATGACTGAGCCTTCTGAAGCTTCCGGTTTCGTCCGTCCGCTGGCCCTGGTCACCGGCGCCTCCTCCGGCATCGGCGAGGCTTTCGCCCGCGCCTTGGCGGCGCGAGGCTGCGACCTGGCCCTGAGCGCCCGCCGCGTCGACCGGCTGGAGGCCCTGGCCGCCGAGCTTTCCGCCCGCCATGGCGTCCAGGCCTTCGCGGTTCCCGCCGACCTGGCGGTTCTCGACGCCCACGAGGGGCTGCTGGCCGCCATCGCCGCGCGGGGCCGCCATGTCGACATCCTGGTCAACAACGCCGGTTTCTCGATCGCCCAGAGCTTCACCGACGTTCCGTGGAGCAAGCAGCGCGACTTCCTGCTGACGCTGGTGGTCAACGCCTGCGGCCTGGCCCATGCGGTGATCCCCGGCATGGCCGCGCGCGGCCGGGGGCGGATCGTCAACATCGCCTCGCTGGCGGCCTTCGCCCCCGGCGTGGCGGGCCACACCCTCTATCCCGGCGCCAAGAGCCTGATGGTCAAGCTGTCCCAGGCCCTGGACGCCGAGTACCGCGCCGCCGGCGTCAAGGTCACCGCCGTCTGCCCCGGCTTCACCCTGACCGAGTTCGCCCACGCCAACGGCACCGACAAGGTGATGGCCGAGGCGCCGCGGCGGCTTTTCCAGACCGCGGCCCAGGTCGCCGAGGCCGGGCTGAAGGCCAATGACGCTGGCCGCGTCGTGGTCATTCCCGGCTGGTGGAACGCCCTGGCCGTTGCCCTGATGCGCCTGATCCCCGAAGGCCTGGTCCGCGCCATCCTGATGCGCGGCTCGGCCAAATATCACCTCGCCGCCGACGAGAGCCCTTTCCGATCTGATTGACCCAATCAGATCGGATAAAAAGGGCTCTCTTTCAAAAGCTTAGAGCATTTTTCGATTCGATAACCGTTCCACACTTATCGGAAAATGCTCTAGACGGAGCCGACGACATGGCCAATCACTTCGACATCGTGATCATCGGCTCCGGCGCGGGCGGGGCGACCCTGGCCCAAAGGCTTGCCCCAACCGGAAAGTCGATCCTGATCCTGGAGCGCGGCGACCACCTGCCGCGCGAGGCCGAGAACTGGAGCCCCAAGGCGGTCTTCATCCAGCGCCGCTATCGCACCCAGGACCGCTGGTTCGACAAGCACGGCCATCCGTTCACGCCCAACACCCACTATTGGGTAGGCGGCAACACCAGCTTCTACGGCGCGGCCCTGATGCGGATGCGCGCGCGGGACTTCACCGAGGTCCAGCACGCGGGCGGGATCTCGCCGGCCTGGCCGATCAGCCTGACGGACCTGGCCCCCTACTACACCGAGGCCGAGCGCCTGTGGCAGGTGCACGGCACGCGCGGCGAGGACCCGACCGAGAACGGCGACGAGCCGCCCTATTTCTATCCCGCCGTCCAGCACGACGCCGGGGTGGCGGCGCTGAAGGGCCATTGGGAGACCCAAGGCTGGCGGCCGTTCTCGCTGCCGCTGGGGGTCAAGCTGGATCAGGCCCGGCCCGTGACCTCGACCTGCATCAAGTGCAAGACCTGCGGCGGCTATCCGTGCCTGCTGCGCGCCAAGTCCGACGCCCGCACCCTGGCCGTCGAGCCGCTGCTGGACATGCCCAACGTCACCCTGCTGCCCGGCCGCAAGGTGCTGCGCCTGGAGACCGACGGGCCGGGCAAGAGCGTCACCGACGTGGTCTGCCAGACCGAGCACGGCGAGGAGCGCTGGCGCGGCGACATCGTGGTGCTGGCGGCCGGCGCGGCCAACACCGCCGTGATCCTGCTGGCCTCGGCCAACGCCGCCCATCCGAACGGCCTGGCCAACGGCTCGGACCAGGTCGGCCGCAACTACATGTTCCACAACTCGTCGGCCATGGTCAGCGTCACCGCGGCGCGGCAGTCGGTGACCTTCCCCAAGACCCTGGCGGTCAACGACTTCTATTACGGCGACCCCAAGGGCGGCTACGACCTGCCGATGGGCCATATCCAGCTGCTGGAATACATGTCCGGCCAAACGCTGGAGGGCCAGGTCGAGGACTGGCTCCCGCCGGCCCTGGTGCCCGACCCGCTGGCGGGCGCGGCGGCCGAGCGGATGCTGTCGATGCTGGTCATTTCCGAGGATCTGCCCTCGCCCGACAACCGGGTGCGGGTCGACGGAAACGGCAAGATCTCATTGGACTACACCTTCTCGAACCTCGAGGGGCATGACCGGCTGGTGAAGATCCTTCGCCAGTCGCTGGACGGCTTCGTCGACCACGCCCACCCGATCTCGCAGCACCATTTCCAGGTCGACTCGCTGCTGCCGCTCTACGGCACGGCCCACCAGTGCGGCACGACGCGGTTCGGGGCCGATCCGGCCAGCTCGGTGCTGGACCGCGACTGCAAGGCCCACGAGCTGGACAATCTCTATGTGGTCGACACCAGCTTCTTCGTGTCGTCGAACGCGGTGAACCCCACCCTGACGACGGTGGCCAACGCCATGCGCGTCGGCGACCATCTGATCGCCCGGCTGGGCGCCTCTATTCCGGGGCCAGCGGCCGGCGGCGCGCCAGCAGGCTGACCGCGCCGGCCCCCAGGGCGCCGGTGATCAGCAGGGCCAGGGTGAACCAAGGGCCGACGAAGGCGAAGGTGGTTCGTCCGCAGTGCAGGATATCCACCGCGCCGGCGATCCCGCCGCAGAAAAGGCCGCAGGCCAGGCCCGTAAGCGCCGGCCGCTCCAGGTCGACGTCTCGCAGACCGACCAGGACCAGGGTCAGCATCGGCGCGGCGATGACCAGGATGTCGCCCAGGCAGGTCGCGCCTTCGGACCACGGTTGCACCAGAAGGCCCAGGCGGCGCGCCGCGAGGGCCTGGATGGCGGCGGCCAGCAACATCGCGCAGGCGGGCGCGGCGGCGGCGGCCACGGCCGCGCCTCCGCCCGTTCTCCCCCTGGCCAGCGCCGTGGCCCCGATCAGCCCGCACACCGCGACGCAGACCGGATAGATCGCCTTGATCCAGAAGGACGCGTGCTGGACCGCCATGCCCAGATCGGGTCGCAGTCCGAACCAGGCCAGCACCATCAGGATCCCGGCCAGGGCGCCGGCGGCGCCGACCTCGGCCAGGCGCCAGGGCAAGGTGGCCGAGGACCAGATCGATGCGCCCCAGGGCGAGACGGCCGCCGAAACGGCGGTCTCCTTGCTGGTCAAATGCCCCCCCGGGTGCGAACGAAACGAACCAACCCGTCGCGCCTTGTTCGCGAGAGGCGGCCGAACTTTCAAAGACCGAGAGGCTGTTTGTCAATCCACCGGAGATGGCGCGAGCGCGCGGCGATCGGGACGCCTACCAGCGCAGCGCCCAGCGGCCGAGCAAGCCGCCCAGCGCCGCCACCAGCAGCACCCCGAGGCTGTACCACAGGGCCACGAAGGTGAAGGTGTTCTCGGGGCAATGCAGGCCATAGATGGTCGCCGCCGCGCCGCCCGCGAACAGACCCATCGCGAAGCCCGCCTGCGCCGGTCGGGTCGGCGCCATGCCGCGCACGGCCCACAGGCCCAGCGCCAACATCGGAATCCCCAGGGCCAGGATGTTGACGCTGCACACGTGCCAGGAGTGGCCGCGCATCAGGTGCAGCGCGACCAGGATACTGGGGCTCGTCATCATCTGAATGGTTCCCGCCAATATGAAGAGGCCCAGCGCCGCCCCGGCCAGCATCCAGCCGCGCCGGCCCGAGCCCGCCGGACGTCCCAGGCGCTCGATCGCCAGATAGCCGCCCAGGCCCAGCAGCCCGGTATAGACCGCCTTCGTCCAGAACATGCCGCCCCGCATGGCCTCGCTCAGGTCGGGGCGCATCCGCAGCCAGGTCAGCACCATCAGCAGCGCCACGAGGCCGCCGCCGACCAGGGTCACGCCCAGGCGTCGGCGCGGGGCCAGGCCCGGCGCGGGGCCGGCGTCGGCGGCCAGGGCGTCGATCAGGTCGTCAGTCCGCACGGCGCATCCTTTCGGCCAGGGCCTTCAGCGCCCGGTGGAGCGCGACCTTGGCCGCCCCTTCCGAAATGCCCGCCCGCGCCCCGGCCTCGGCCAGGCTCAGCCCCGTCAGCTTGACGTCGGAGACCAGGATCCGCTGCCGGTCCGGCAGGCTGGCCAGGGCTCGATCCAGCTCCAGGCCGACGCTGGGCTCCGGCTCTTCGGCGGCCAGGAATTCGATGTGATCCTCGATCGGCAGGGTCTGGCGCACCTTTCGCCGGCGCCAGTGGTCGATCAGCTTGTAGCGCGCCACGGCATGAGCCCAGGCGGTGAACGATTGGGACGCGTCCCAGGTCGACCGCTTGAGATGCACCGCCAGCAGCGTCTCCTGCACAAGATCCTCCACATCGCCGGGCGCGCCGGACATCCGTCGCGCGAAATAGGCGCGAAGCCGAACGCCCAGGACAGCCAGACACTCGCGGTAGGCGGCGGCGTCGCCGTCCAGCCCGCGCAGCATCAGCGCCTTCAACCGGATTTCGATATCCACGCCTGCCCCTATTCGCGCGCGATGGCCGAATGGTTACACCGCGTCGCGCATCGCCGGAACCGGCCTCGGCGGCCCGCCCAAAATTTTGTTCGCCGACCCGTGTAACCTTCGCCGGCGTCGCTTCGTAATCCCTCTCGACCGGGCGGCGAGGACCGCCGCTCCGGCGAGAAACGCCTCGAAGGAGAACCCCAAATGACCCGCACCACCGCCACCGCCGCCCTCGCCGCCGTCTTCGCCCTGTCGGCCGGCGTCTCGATCGCCTCGGCCGACGACATGAAGGCCAAGGGCGGCAAGGCCGAGATGGAAAAGTGCTACGGCGTGGCCAAGGCCGGCCAGAACGACTGCAAGGCGGGCGCCGGCACCAGCTGCGCCGGCACCTCGAAGGCCGACTACCAAGGCAACGCCTGGAAGAACGTCGCCAAGGGGACCTGCGTCACCATCAAGACCCCGAACGGCATGGGCTCGCTGACGCCGAAGGCCTGATCTCAAATCCCAGGGTTCCGATCTTCCCGGCGTTCGCCGGGAAGGTCGGACGTTGAGAGTCTCGAAGATGACCCCGACCGCCGGCCTCGGCCTCAAGTCCCAGCATTACGACGACGCCGTCGCGTGCGACGCGGCCGGGCTCTGGTTCGAGGTTCACCCCGAGAACTACATGTCGGCCGGCGGTCCGCGTCTCGCGGCCCTGGAAGCCGTTCGCGCCCGCCATCCCTTGTCGCTGCACGGCGTGGGCCTGTCCCTGGCCGCCGACGCCAATCCCGACCGCCAGCACCTGGCGGCGCTGAAGGCCCTGGTCGACCGCTTCGAACCGTTCGTGGTGTCCGAGCACCTGGCCTGGTCGACCCATCGCGGCGCGCACCAACCCGACCTCCTGCCCTTTCCCCGCTCCCGCGCGGCCCTGGTCCGCATCGCCGACAATATCGGCCGAACCCAGGACGCGCTGGCGCGCCGCGTGCTGATCGAGAACCCCTCGCTGTATCTGCCGCTGAAGGGACACGACCTGGACGAGGTCGATTTCCTGAAGGCCCTGGTCGCGGCCACCGGCTGCGGCCTGCTGGTCGACGTCAACAACGTCTTCGTCAGCGCCCGCAATCTCGGCTATTCGGCCGAGGCCTATGTGGACGCCCTGCCGGCCGAGGCGATCGGCGAGATCCACCTGGCCGGCCACGGTCTGGACGAGGGCGGTTCGGGCCTGCTGATCGACACCCACGGCGCGCCGGTGGCCGAGCCGGTCTGGGCGCTGTACCGCCGGCTGGTCCGCCGCGTCGGCCCGCGCCCGACCCTGATCGAGCGCGACGACGACATTCCCGCCTTCCAGGTCCTGATGGCCGAGCGCGACCGCGCCGCTAGCGAGCTGGCCGCGCTGGAGGCCGTCGGTGTCTGAACTGCTCGATTTCCAGGACGCCTTCGTCGCCGCGCTGGACGGCGCGCCCGAGGGGCTGTCGCCCTGGCTGGGCCCCGACGCGGGGCTGGCCGGCCTGACCGTCTATCGCAACACCATCGCCAAGGGCTGTGTCGACGCCCTGGCCGCCAATTTCCCGACCGTGCTGTCGATGGTCGGCGAGGAGTGGTTCCGCGCCGCCGCCGCGCTCTTCGCCCGCGAAGCGCCGCCGGCCAGCGCCGCCTTGCAGGGCTATGGCGAGGCGTTTCCGGCCTGGCTGGGCCGCTTTCCGCCGGCCGAGGCGCTGCCCTACCTCGCCGGGGTCGCCCACCTGGACCGGCTCTGGACCGAGGCCCTGTTCGCCGCCGAGGCGCCGACCCTGTCGGCCGAGGCGCTGGCGGGCCTCGCGCCCCAGGCGCTGGCGGAAGGCCGGCTGGCGCTGCATCCCAGCGTCCGCTTCGCCGCCTTCGAGGCCGGCCTGCCGAGTCTGTGGTCGGCGGCCCGCGCGGGCGAAACCGAGCTGGACCTGCCCGCCCGCGCCGAGGCGCTGCTGTGCCGGCGCCGCGACGGCGTCGTGGCGCACCGCGTGATCGGCGAGGCCGAAACCGAATTCCTGCGGGCCTGCCGTGACGGCCAGCCCCTGGCTCAGGCCGCCGAGCGCGCGGCCCTGGCCGACCCCGATGTCTCCGTCGCGTCCCTCTTCGCCGCCCTGATCGCCGACGGCGTGTTCGGCGGCCTCAACCTGGAAACCGCTCGATGACCGCCCAAACCCTGTCGCTCCGCCTGCCCTTCGAACGCTTCGCTCAACTGGCCCAGAAGGTGCTGACCGAAGACGTCCTGACCTTGATCACGCGCCTGGGCGTGGCCGCGATCTTCTTCGAGTCGGGTCGCACCAAGGTGGACGGTATCCTGCACATCAAGGACAGCACCTATTCGCTGTTCGAGACCGAGTATCACGTGCCCCTGCTGCCACCGGCCGTGGCCGCCCACGCGGCGACCTATTCGGAGCATCTGTTCTCGATCCTGCTGGTGCTGGGCCTGTTCACGCGCCTGTCGGCCCTGGCCTTCCTGGGCATGACGGCGGTGATCGAGATCTTCGTCTATCCCGACGCCTGGCCGACCCATCTGTCGTGGGCGGGCCTGCTGCTGTTCCTGATCGCCCGCGGCGGCGGCCGGTTCAGCCTGGACCGGGTGCTGAAGATCCCCTGACCTCTCCCCAACCGATTTCCCCGGCGAACGCCGGGGCCCAGATCGTTAGGCTCCGAGGTTGATGCAAAGACGCTCGCGATTCTGTCCGGAACGCGGGCGCTCTTGCATCTGGACCCCGGCGTTCGCCGGGGAGATCGGATAAGAATAACTAGAGCGCGTTGGGTTTAAGCGAGAGCGGCCAAACCGCCCGAACGCGCTCTAAGTATTTGAATATAAATTCTGTTTATCTGGTTTAGACGACTTTATCTAAACTAGTGGATCGTCGGCGCGCGCGGGACGGGCTTGCGCCACAGCTGGGCGGTCAGAGCGTTGGCCACGCCTAGCCAGCCCAGGTCCGGGGCCGAGCCGCCGCCGACCTTGCGCGCCTCGATGGCGTAGGCCGCCGAGGCCGCCAGCGAGGCCGTGGCCGCGCCCAGCTGTCCGCCGACCCGCCGCGCGCCCAGGCCCAGCCACAGGGCGTTGAAGCCCTGCACCAGGCTCCAGATGGTCAGGGCGCGGGTGCGGGCCGGGCTGGACGGCGCGTTCCAGGTGCGCAGGCCCGACAGGGTCATGGCGATGAACAGCGGCGGCAGCAGCAGGCTGGTCAGCGGCTTGGGCTGATGGGCCACCGGCTCGTGCATCTCGGCGAACTCGACGGCGTACATGTCGTCGTCCAGCGCCTTCTCGTGGCGGCGGCCCATGATCACCGCCGCCAGGATCGCGCCGCTGGCCAGGGCCGCGCCGACCGCGATCTGGCTGACCGGGTGGAAGTCCTTCCGCTGCTCGAGCTCGAACGCTTCGCGGCCGGCCAGAGCGCGCTCGCGCGACTTTCCGTGGGCGATGTGCATGGCGGAACTCCCTCTTGAACTCGAACAGGTCAAACAGCCCAGCTGGTCCTTGGTTCCAGCCATGCCGCGACCGCGTCGTATCATGGGCCCGACCGGCGTTCCGCGCCAAGATCAAACTCGGCGCGGAGGTCTCGATCTCGCGCCGGCGAACCCGCGACCTGACGTCGCGCCGGCCGACCCGACAGGCTCTAAATCAAACATTTAGAGCGTGATAACCGCCGAAACCGCTCACACTTTCGGCTATCACGCTCTACGACGGCAGCTCGCCCATGGCCGATTGGAGGTAGTTGGCTTCGCCCAGCGACTTCACCAGCGACAGCTGGGTCTCCAAGAAGTCGATATGCTCCTCGGTGTCGCTGAGGATCTCGCGCAGCAGCTCGCGGCTGACATAGTCGCGGGCCTGCTCACACTGGACGATGCCGGGGATCAGGGTCTCGCGGCCGGCCAGCTCAACCTGCAGGTCGCTGTTCAGGCACTCGGGAACGGTCTCGCCGATCTTCAGCTTGTGCAGGTCCTGAAGGTTCGGAAGGCCTTCCAGGAACAGGATGCGATTGATCAGCATGTCGGCGTGCTTCATCTCGCCGATGGATTCGTCGTAGGTGATCTTGCCCAGGCGCTTGAAGCCCCAGTTGTCGTACATCCGGGCGTGCAGGAAGTACTGATTGACCGCCGTCAGCTCGTTGGTGAGCACCGCGTTGAGCAATCGGATGATGCCGGGATCGCCCTGCATGGCGGCCTCCTGAGGTCTTGAGGGATTCGTCGTCCAGGCGACCCTGGGCCAAGCCGAACGCGGCTTCAACCTCCATGGCGCGACGAAACCGCTGGGCGCGCCGAAAATCCTAAGGAATACGGCGCCTTATTCGGCGGCGAAGGCCAGGGCCTCGCGGCTCTCCTGGATCATCTGGCGCATCTCGCACACGCACTTGGCGCATTGGGCCTGGCAGCCCCGGGCGCGGAAGATCTCGGCCGGGCGCGTGGCGCCGGCCTCGATGGCCGCGCGGACCTCGCGCTCGCGGATGCCGTTGCAGTTGCAGACGTACAAGAAAGAACGCCCTACCGAATGAGTTTCATTCTCATCTAGCTGAACGCGCGGCATCTTGCAAGTGACTCTCATTGCGATGGGCGAAAGGCCGCAATGCGCCCCCTCCGTCTCGTCGCTGCGCGCCGATCCACCTCCCCCGCTACGCGAGGGAGGATGACGCTTGTTCCTCCTCACCCGCATCGCGGGGGATGTGGCGCGATGCGGATACGCATCGTGACGGAGGGGGCGCTCGTGCTATGCCCCACCCCATGACGCTCGACTGCCGCCTCTATCTGATCACCCCGCCCGCCCTGCCCGACCTCGCCGGCTTCGGCCGACAGCTGGCCCAGGCGCTGGAGGGCGGCGACGTGGCCGCCTTGCAGATCCGGCTGAAGGACGTTCCAGACGACGTGATCAGAGCCGCCGTCGATGCGCTGGCGCCGATCGCCCAGGCCCGCGACGTGGCGGTGATCCTCAACGACCGTCCCGACCTGGCCGCGCGCCTGCCGGTCGACGGCGTTCATGTCGGCCAGTCGGACATGGCCTATCGCGACGCCCGCAAGCTGATGGGCGAGCGCATGGTCGGCGTCACCTGTCACGACAGCCGGCACCTGGCCATGGAGGCCGCCGAGGCCGGGGCCGACTACGTCGCGTTCGGCGCCTTCTTTCCGACGACGACCAAGAACGCCCCCACCACCGCCGAGCCCGAGATCCTGACCATCTGGCAGGAGACCATGGAGACCCCCTGCGTGGCGATCGGCGGGATCACCGCCGCCAACGCCGCCGGCCTGGCGACCGCCGGGGCCGACTTCCTGGCGGTCTCGGCCGGGGTCTGGGGCCATCCGGACGGTCCCGCCGCCGCCGTCGCGGCCCTCAACGCCGCCATCGCCGAGGGCCTGTCCGCGCGCGCCTGAGCGTCGCGTAACGGCGATATTGTGACGCGCCGCACACAGGCCTAGCTTGCTCCCCAGCGAACAGAAACGGGGGAGGACGCGACATGAAGCGACTCGGAGTGTGTTTGCTTAGCGTAAGCCTGGGCGCGTCGGCCCTGGCTCTGGCGGGCGGCGCGGCCGCCGAGACCTGGAAGCTGGCGCCCGGCGAGACCAAGACCTACTACGACGCGGACTTCACCCGCGTGGACGAGGCCTCGGGCCTGGTCGTGACCCGCATCGCCGAAGGCAAGGCCAACGGCCCTTACAAGGCCTGGCCGGCCGGCAAGGGGCCCATCCTGCTCTTCGCCCTGGACTGCGCGGCCAACAAGTGGATGGACCTGGGCATGGACTTCGACGGGACCAAGGGCCTGCCCAAGGGCTGGCGCAAGGAA
This sequence comes from Caulobacter vibrioides OR37, assembly GCF_000372645.1. GTDB lineage: Bacteria > Pseudomonadota > Alphaproteobacteria > Caulobacterales > Caulobacteraceae > Caulobacter > Caulobacter vibrioides_E. The sequence continues at coordinate 118,299 of NZ_APMP01000003.1, forward strand.
CCCAAGGTCGACGACATCTCCGGCGCCGTCGGCAAGGCCGGCAAGCTGGCCTGCGAGACCAAGGACAGCCTGCCGAAGGTGGCGCTGCCTTAGGAGGCCGCGTGGCCTAAGGCGCGCTGGGTTTAAGTGTGAGCGGTCAAGCCGCTCGAACGCGCGCTCAATATTTGACTCTAGAGCCCGTCGAGGCCGGAGAGCTTCTCGGGATTGCGCATCGTATAGACCGCGGCGATCCGGCCGTCCTCGATCTCCAGGCTCATGGTCTGGAAGACGACGCCGTCGGCGGCCAGCACCAGGCCTGGCTGGCCGTTGACGCGCGCCAGCCGCGCGGTCGTCCCCGCCGGGGGCGGCCACTTGCGGCGCACTCCCAAGATCAGGGCGATGGCCCTGGCCGCGCCCTTCACCGGGTTGAGGGTAGCGTTGACCTTGCCGCCGCCGTCGGCGTGCAGGACGACGTCCTCGGTCAGCAGCCCCCGCAGCGCGACCTCGTCGCCGTTGAACACCGCGTCGAGGAAGGCGGTCGTCAGCCTCCGCTCCTCGTCGACGCTGGGGGCATGGCGCGGGCGGTCGCGGCGCACGTGCGCGCGGGCCCGGGCGGCCAGCTGGCGGCAAGCGGTCTCGGTGCGTCCCAAGGCCGAGGCGATCTCGGCGAAGGGCGTGTCGAAGACGTCGTGCAGCAGGAAGGCCGCCCGCTCCAGCGGGGTCAGCCGCTCCAGGGCCAGCAGGAAAGCCACCGAGAGATCGGCGTCGCCGCCGGCCTCGAAATCGGGCTCGACCACCGGCTCGGGCAGCCACTCGCCGACATAGACCTCGCGCCGGGCGCGGGCCGACTTCAGCCGGTCCAGGGCCAGGCGGGTGACGACGCGATTTAAGTATGCGTCGGGCGACTCGACCGTGTCGGCATCGACCTTGCGCCAGCGCAGCCAGGCGTCCTGCACCACATCCTCGGCCTCGGCCCGCGAGCCCAGCATTCGGTAGGCCAAGCCGGTCATGGCCGGCCTGCGGGCCTCGAAGATCGCGTCCGCCCCAAAAGACCTTGGCGTCATGCCCGCACCACCGCCGCCTCGCCGCCGACCCGCACGCGCGAGCAGGTCTTGCCGTGCCCCATGGCGTACTTGATCGTGGGATAAACCCGCGCGGCCGCCATGGCGAGCGCGATGGCGGCCAGCCCCTTGGGCCCCCAGCGCTCCAGCACCGCGTCGCGCAGCGGGTCGGTGGTCGCCATGTCGCGGGCCAGCGAGGCGTTGGCGAAGCGGTGGACCAGGCTAGCGTCCGGCCCCATCCGGTCGTGGTCGCCGGCCAGGATGCCGCGCAGCGTCTCGGCCGGCACGCGAGCCTCCTCCCCCAGCTTCACGGCGATCTGCAGGCAGGGCCCGCAGTCCTCGGCCATGGTCGCGACGATCCGCGCCGCCGCCAGGGCCGCCGGAGGCGCGCCCTCCTCGAACCCCGCCAGGGTCAGCACGCCTTGGAAGGCCCGCAGCGCCCTGGGACTGGCCTCCAGAAGGTCGCGAATATAGGTCGCGTCGTAGTCGTAGCGCTTCTCGAACCGATCGATCGCGGCCTTCATGATCGCCTTCAGCATCTCAGACCTCCTGGGATCGGAAGGCGACGACCGCCAGCCAGACGCTCAGCAGGGTGGGCAGGAAGACGCCCGGAAAGTCGCGGGCCAAAAGCGGCCACGGCGTTCCGCTTCCGCAGAAGGGCGTGATCAGATGAATGGCGGCGTGGACGGCCTGGAAGGTCGCGGCGACCACCACCGCCCCGGCGTGACGGCGAAGGTCCAGCGCGCCCAGCAGCGTCCCGACGCCGCAGGTCAGGTAGGCCGCGCCGATGTCGCGCACGAAGTGGTCGTTGAACGCCCCGGTCTGAATGACCCCGGGAATGGTCAGGTACCAGGGATAGGGCGCGGTCAGCATCACCAGACCGTTGCCCAGGAACAAGACCGTCAAAGCTATCGCGACCCAGCGCATCCTCTCGCCTCCGAAGTGGTTTCGACGACAGGACGAGACACCTTCGGCCGGCGTGACACGGGTCGGCGAAAATCGGCGTTAAGCCTCGCGAATCCGCCCAACTTGCTTTCCCGCCTGTGGACGACTAGGTTCCGCGCCCGTTCTTTCACACCGTCGACCTACCGCTCCGCCGCCGGACGTTCCGGCGGGCGTCGACGGCTTCATTCGAGGATAGCCGACCGTGCCCACGCCTTCCGCCCTCCTGAACGTCATGATCGACGCGGCCCGGAAGGCCGCCCGCGGCCTGGCCCGCGACTTCGGCGAGGTCACGGAACTGCAGGTCTCCAAGAAAGGCGCGGCCGACTTCGTCACCAACGCCGACCTGAAGGCCGAACAGACCCTGTTCGAGATCCTGACCAAGGCCCGCCCGGGCTATGGCTTCCTCGGCGAGGAGCGCGGCATGGTCGAGGGCACCGACAAGACCCACACCTGGATCGTCGACCCGCTGGACGGCACCACCAACTTCATGCACGCCATCCCGCACTTCGCGGTCAACATCGCCCTGCAGCGCGAGGGCGAGGGCGTGGTGGCCGGCGTCACCTACAACCCGATCACCAACGACCTCTTTTGGGTCGAAAAGGGCAAGGGCGCGTTCCTGGGCGCGGAAAAGCGCCTGCGCGTCGCCGCCCGCCGGAACCTCGAGGAGAGCGTCCTGGCCACGGGCGTGCCGTTCGCCGGCAAGCCCGGCCACGGCCAGTTCCTGAAGGAGCTGCATCAGGTCAGCCAGAAGGTCGCCGGCGTGCGCCGCTTCGGCGCCGCGTCGCTCGACCTGGCCTGGGTCGCGGCCGGCCGCTTCGACGCCTACTGGGAGCGCAACCTCCAGCCCTGGGACGTCGCCGCCGGCGTGCTGATGGTCCAGGAGTCGGGCGGCAAGGTCACCACGATCGACGAGAACGACCACGACGTCGTGGCCGGCAAGTCGATCCTGGCTAGCAACCAGGACCTCTATCCGCAGATCCTGGAGCGGCTGCGGGCGGCTTGATCGGCTCAACGCGCTCAAAATACATCGTCATCCCGCGCCTTGTGCGCGGGACCCATTTATCCGCCGCAAGTGCGGAGATCATTCTCCCTTCCATGTGAGAGCTGAACCATGGGTCCCGCGCATAAAGCGCGGGATGACGGTTTAAAACGGTGCTAGGCAGGCTAGCCAAACCGTCACATCCGCGCGCTAAATCGCGCGCCATGACCCTGCTCACCCGTCGCGCCCTGACCACCGCCGCCCTCGCCGGCACCTTCCTGCCCGGCCTCGCCCGCGCCCAGGCCAAGAAGCCCCTGATCATCGGCCATCGCGGCTGCAGCGGCGAGCGGCCCGAGCACACGGCCCTCAGCTACGAACGCGCCATCGACCAGGGCGCGGACTTCATCGAGCCCGATCTGGTGCCGACCAAGGACGGCCACCTGGTCGTGCGTCACGAGAACGAGATCGGCGGCACGACCAACGTCGCCAGCCATCCCGAATTCGCCAGCCGCAAGACCACCAAGGTCATCGACGGCCAGCGGATCACCGGCTGGTTCACCGAGGATTTCACCCTGGCCGAGCTGAAGACCCTGCGCTGCCGCGAGCGGCTGCCGCAGCTGCGTCCGGCCAGCGCGGCCTTCGACGGCCAGGCCCAGATCCTGACCTACGAGGAGATGGTCGCCATCGCCAAGGCCGGGACCCAGCGCACCGGCCGGGTGATCGGCACCTATCCCGAGCTGAAGCACCCGACCTATTTCGCCTCGATCGGCCTGCCCACCGAGGACCGCCTGGTGGCCAAGCTGAAGGCCCTGGACCTGAACTCGGCGACCGCGCCGGTCTTCGTCCAGTGCTTCGAGGTCGGCACGCTGAAGCGCCTGCGGGCCAAGACCCCCGCGCGCCTGGTGTTCCTGGTCGCCGGCGAGGGCGGCCCGGCCGACCTGCCGAACGTCAAATACGCCGACCTGGTCACCGCCCAGGGCCTGAAGGAGGTCGCGGTCTATGCCGACGGCCTCGGCCCGGAAAAGACCATGGTCATCCCGCAGAACGCCGACACGCTGCTGCCGGCCACGGACCTTGTGAAGAACGCCCACGCCGCCGGCCTGGTCGTCCACCCGTGGACCGTGCGGGCCGAGAACTTCTTCCTGCCCGCGTCCCTGCGCAAGGGCGACCCGAAGGACCCGGCCTATCTGGCGACCCAGGGCGACGTGACCCCGCTGTTCAAGGCGCTGTACGCCGCCGGGGTCGACGGGATCTTCAGCGACTTCCCCGGCATGGCCGCCGCCGCGCGCGGTTGACCGAACCGCGTTCTTCGCGAGACAATCGGCGGGCTTTCGGGGGACTGACCACATGCGTCGCGGCGCTGCTGGCCTCTGGAGATCGCCAGCCTCTGACCCGCCCCTTGCGGAAACCGGCCGGAACGGTGCAGCGTGCCGGCCTGAATCTCAGGGGAAGCTCATGAAGCGCCGTCACGCCGTTCTCGCGACCGCCGCCGTCGTCCTGCTGCTGGGCGCGCCCGCCTTCGCCGCCCCGGCGTCTCCGACGCCGGCCGCCGTCGCCTCGGCCAGCCTCGACCGGATCGCCGTCGACTATGTGAAACTGACCCTGGAGGCGGGCGAGCGCGAGCCCGGCTATGTCGACGCCTATTACGGTCCGCGCGAATATCTGACCGTGGCCAAGACGGCTCCGCGCCCGGTCTTCATGCTGCGCAAGGAGGCCGATCGCCTGCGAAAGCTGCTGGCGAAGGTCGCCGACAAGGACCTCTCGCCCGATCTGCGCCGCCGCAAGCTGTTCCTGGCGGGGCAATTGAAGGCCGCCCAGACGCGCCTGGCCATGCTGGCCGGCGACAAGTTCAGCTTCCAGGACGAGGCCGAGGGCCTGTTCGGCGTGCGTCCGGTGCTCAAGCCCCTGAAAAGCTACGACCCGATCCTGGCGCGGATCGACAAGCTGGTCCCGGGCAAGGGCGACCTGGCCGCCCGGGTCGACGCCCTGCAGAACCGCTACGTGATCCCGACCGACAAGGTCGAGGCGGTGATGCGGGCCGGCATCGCCGCCTGCAAGGCCAAGACCGAGGAACACATCAAGCTGCCGGCCGGCGAGCGCTTCGACCTGGAGTTCGTCACCAAGAAACCTTGGAGCGGCTACAACTGGTACAAGGGCGACGCCCACAGCCTGATCCAGATCAACACCGACCTGCCGATCTATATCAGCCGCGCCTTGGATCTGGGCTGCCACGAAGGCTATCCCGGCCACCACGTGCTCAACAGCCTGCTGGAAGAGAAGCTGACCAAGGAAAAGGGCTGGGTCGAGTTCAGCGTCTACCCGCTGTTTTCGCCGCAATCTTTCATCGCCGAGGGCTCGGCCAATTTCGGCATCGAGCTGGCCTTCCCCGGCCAGGCCAAGACCGCGTTCGAGCGCGACAAGCTCTACGCCCTGGCGGGCCTGGATCCGAAGACCGCCGAGGTCTACGGCCAGCTGCAGGACGCCAAGGCCGCCCTGGCCAGCGCCAGCAACACCATCGCGGCGGACTACCTGGCCGGCAAGCTGACCAAGGACCAGGCCGTCCAGCTGTTGATGAAATACAGCCTCTATTCGCGCGGCGGGGCCGAGAAGCGGGTATCGTTCATCGAGACCTACCGCTCTTATGTGATCAACTACAATATCGGCCAGGACATGGTCCGCGACCACGTCTACCGCGCCGGCAAGTCCGAGGCCGCCCGCTGGAAGGCCATGGAGCACGTGATCAGCGAACCGACGACGCCGGCGGACTTGCGGAAGTAGATAGCACCCCTACCCCTTGCGGGGAGTGGGCAGGGGTGGGGGTGTCGGCGCTGGAGCCGGCGGATGCGGCGCTCACTCCCCCATCCCCAACCCCTTCCCCGCAAGGGGGAAGGGGCTACGGCCATCCTAAGCCGCCTCGACCCCGAACTGCAGGCTGGCCAGCCGGGCGTAGAGCCCGCCCTTGGCGGAGAGTTCGGCGTGCGTGCCTTGCTCGACCACGCGGCCCTCCTCCATGACCACGATGCGGTCGGCCTTCAGCACGGTGGCCAGGCGGTGGGCGATGACCAGGGTGGTGCGGCCTTCCATGGCGGCGGTCAGGGCCTGCTGGACCAGGCGCTCGCTTTCGGCGTCGAGGGCGCTGGTGGCCTCGTCGAGCAGCAGGATCGGCGCCTCGCGCACCAGGGCCCGGGCGATGGCCAGGCGCTGGCGCTGGCCGCCCGACAGGGTCTTGGCCCGCTCGCCGACGGGGGTGTCGAAGCCCTTGGGCAGGGCCGACAGGAAGCCCGCGGCCTGGGCGGCCTCGGCGGCGGCCTTGAGCTCGGCGTCCGAGGCGTCCTCGCGGCCGAAGCGGATGTTGTCGAAGGCCGAGCCCGAGAACAGCGGCGAGTCCTGGGCGACCAGGGCCATGCGGGCGCGGACCTCGGCCGGCTCGGCGTCGCGCAGATCGACGCCGTCCAGGCGGATCCCCCCGGCCTGCGGGTCGTAGAACCTCAGGAGAAGCCGCAGCACGGTGCTCTTGCCCGCCCCCGAGGGGCCGACCAGGGCGACGGTCTCGCCGGGCCTGACCGAAAGGGTGAAGCCGTTCAGGGCCGGCAGGTCCGGGCGGCCCGGATAGGCGAAGGTGACGTTGTCGAAGGCGATCGCGCCCTGGGCCGGAACCGGCAAGGCCTTGGGCGTCTCCGGCGCGGCGATGCCCGGGCGGGCGTTCAGCAGCTCGGAGATGCGGTCCATGGCGCCAGAGGCCTTCTGGACATCGCCCCAGACCTCGCCCAGGGCGCCGATCGAGCCGGCGGCCATCACGGCCAGCATGGCGAACTGGGCCAGGGTGCCGCCGGTCATCTCGCCATCCAGCACCAGGCGCGCGCCGGTCCACAGCAACAGGGTGATGCCGCCGAAGGCCAGGACGATGACCATGGCCGTCATGCTGGCGCGGGTGGCGATGCGGCGCACCGAGGCCTTGTAGGCCGCCTCCACGGCCGCGCCGAAGCGGGCGGTCGAGGTCGCCTCGCGACCGAAGGCCTGTACGGTCTCCAGGGCGTCCAGGCTCTCGCCGGCATAGCCCACCGCGTCGGCGAACTTGTCCTGGGCGCTGACGGTCAGCTTGCGCACGCGGCGGCCGACCAGGAACATCGGCGCCAGGATCACCGGGACCATCAGCACGATGAAGCCAGCCAGCTTGGGCGAGACCACCGCCATATAGGTGAGCCCGCCCACCAGGCTGAGAATATTGCGCAGGGCGATCGAGGCCGAGGCGCCCACCAGTTGCTCGATCAAAGAGACGTCGGTGGTCAGGCGCGACAGCACCTCGCCCGTGCGGGTTTCCAGAAAGTATTGCTGGTCCAGGGTCAGGGTGTGGCCATAGAGCGCCCGGCGCAGGTCGGCCACGACCCGCTCGCCCAGGCGCGTGATGAAGAAGAATCGGCAGGCCGTGGCGATGGCCAGCACCAGGGCCACCGCGCCCAGGCCCAGGAACGAACTGTTGATCGCCGCGACATGACCCTTGGCGAAGCCGTGGTCGATCACCCCCTTGAAGGCCGCCGTCAGGCCCAGGGTCGCGCCCGTCGAGAACAGCAGGAAAAAGCCCGCCGCGAAGCCGTCGCCCTTGTGCGCGGCCACGAACGGCAGCAGGTGGACCAGCGGACGGATGTCCTTGCGGCGCGGCCGACGCGCCTTGGCCTCGGCCATGCCCTGGACCAGCTCGGCCCCCGCGCCGGGACGGCCTTCGACCTTTTGGTCGCCGCTGCTCGCGTCAGTCATCAACAGTCCCTTGCCAAAATCGCGCGGGTTCTTTATAGCCGCGCGTCTTCGAGGGCCACCCCGCGCGTGCGCGGATGGCGCCCATCCCAATTCACTCTCGCCGGCTTAGTCGGTCTGGATCGCCGCCATGAAACAAGACATTCACCCCGACTACCACTTCATCACCGTCACCCTGACCGACGGTTCGAGCTACAAGACCCGCTCGACCTACGGCAAGGAAGGCGCGAACCTCGCGCTCGACATCGACCCGCGCACGCACCCGGCGTGGACCGGCGGCAACGCCCAGCTGATGGACCGCGGCGGCCGCGTCTCGCGCTTCAACGCCAAGTTCGCCGGCTTCACCGGCAAGAAGGCCTAAAAGTCCTTCTCGCCGTAAGGGCGACGAGAGGCCGGTTCCGCGTCGCGGGCCGGCCTTTTTCGTGTCTGCGGCCCTGGACGCCACCCTCTCATTAGCGCCGTCATTCCCGCCCTCGTGGCGCCCCCTCTATCCACCGCAGGTGCGGGAGGGGCGGACCGCTAATGCAGTCCGCTGGCCTCTCACGGGTCAGCTGAACCAAGGGCTCCCCCACGAGGGCGGGCGTCCACCGGGACCGACAATGGGTTTCCGTCGCGATCTGAATGTCGGCTTTCTGGCGGCGGGTCGATTTCGGTTCGCGACCCGTTGCGGACCTCCATTCCGAGCATCACAACTAGGCCATGCTCCATCCTCCTCTCTCCCTTCTGATCGCCCTGACTGTGACGGTTAGCCAAGCGGCGGCGGAGCCGCTGGAGCCGCCGATTGTTCAGACAGCCATCCGAGTTGAGCGCGAGCAGAATGGGGCGTGCGCAGAGATACGCGCCGGCAAACCGGGCTCGACGCCGGTGCTGATAATGAGCGACATCTGCCACGGCTGGAGCACCACAACGTGTGCCGATAAGTTGTTTTTCCGTGGCGTGGGGGTGATTGAAGATCAGGGGCGGGTGTTGCTCACCGAGGAAAACCGCGCTGTCGATGCTGTGAGACTAGTGGACCAGAGCATCCGGACGCGCTGGCCTCGCCATGAACATTTGCACCTAACCTTCGGCGCGCCTCGTTGCGACGGGATCGCGCTCGTGCTTCCGTTTTCCGGCTCACACATGCAAGCGGGCACCAATGGGTCGGCGGCCGGCTTCGCTGGAGAGATCCGGGTGAGGAACGCGAATGACCAGCAGGTAACGGTTCAGCCTAAGCGAAAGACAAAAGTCCGCTAGCCACCCCGAACAGCCGGTCGGAATGTCCGCTTTCCGCGCCAGCAAACGGTTTTGCCAGCACCGGCATATCCCCAGTGGTTTCAGGGCGGGAATGACGGTTGGATTTAGTGCGGAGGATCTCCAGCCGGCCTCCTCAGTCCTCCGCCTCATACAGATCGTCCCCGCGATCGCGCATCAAGTCCATCGCGGTGAAGTCCAGGGCGTCCTCGGCGTCTTCGAAGCACAGCTCCGACACCGTCTGATCGCGCACCGAGACGCCGGCCTTGTGGGTGCTGTCCGGGTCGCCAGTGACCAGCGGGTGCCAGGCCGGCAGGGTCTTGCCCTCATGGATCCGGCGATAGCCGCAGGAGCGCGGCATCCACTCCAGATCCTCGATATTGTGCGGCGTGAGCTTGATGCAGTCCGGCACCGTCTTCTTGCGGTTCGGATAGTCCTTGCAGCGGCACAGGTGTTCGTCGAACAGCTGGCAGTGCACCCGCGTGGGGATGATCTCGCCGGTGTCTTCGTCTTCGAAGCGAACCAGGCAGCAAAGACCGCAGCCGTCGCATAGGCTCTCCCACTCGGAGACGGTCATTTGCAGGAGCGTCTTCGTCTCCCAGAAAGGTTTGCGTGGCGTCATGCCGCCGTCCTAAACCCGATTTACCCGGCGACCAAATAGAGCCTGACCTGAAACCGTGAACGATTGGACGCTGCCGCCCTACAAGTTCGACGATCAGGACCCGCGCGAGCCGGCGCGGGAGCCTCGATCCGGCGCGCCCGAGACTCCGCATGATCCTTGGGCGCAAGAGCCCCCGCCCCGCGACCCTTTCCAGCTTTCCGACAGCCTGCCCCCGCCTCCCCCTCCGCCGACCCCGCCATCGGGTCCGTCGCCCGATGAGCCGTTCCGCGCCGATCTCCAGCACACCGCCTCGCGGAAGAAGGCGCGCAAGTTGGGCTGGGTGCTGGGAACCCTGGCGGCGCTGGTCCTGGTCGCCGTCCTCGCCGTCGGCGGCGGCGCGGCCTATGTCTGGACCAAGTATCTGAAGGACACGCCCCAGCTGCCCTCGCGCGAGGCGCTGTTCGCCGTGAACCGCGCGCCCGGCATCCGCTTCGAGGACCGCAACGGCCAGGTGATCGCCACGCGCGGCCCGCGCTATGGCCAGCGCATCACCCTGGGCTCGGTGCCCAACTACGTGCCGATGGCCTTCCTGGCCGCCGAGGACCGCCGCTTCTACCAGCACGGGGCCATCGACGTGCAGGGCATCGGCCGGGCGGCCTGGGTCAACTGGCGCGGCGGCAAGACCCGCCAGGGCGCCTCGACCCTGACCCAGCAGCTGGCCAAGGGCCTGTTCCTGACGCCCGACCGCGTGGTCAAGCGCAAGCTGCAGGAGATGCTGCTGGCCTATCGGCTGGAGAAGGTGCTGACCAAGGACGAGATCCTCGAGCTCTATCTGAACCGCATCTATTTCGGGGCCGGCACCTATGGCGTCGACGGCGCGGCCCAGACCTATTTCGGCAAGCCCGCCAGCCAGCTGACCATCGCCGAAGCGGCCCTGCTGGCCAGTCTGCCCAAGGCCCCGACCCGCCTGGCCCTGACCCGCGACATGGAGCGCGCCCTGGCCCGCTCGCGGCTGATCCTGGCCAATATGCGCAAGGAAGGCTGGATCACCGCGGAGCAGGAAGATCAGGCGCTGCGCGACACTCCGCGCCTGTCGGGCCTGGCCTTGCAGGACGAGGGCGACTTCGGCTGGGTGCTGGACTACGCCACCGCCGAAGCGGTCAAGGTCGCCGGCCAGAACGCGCCCGACCTGGTCGTCCGCCTGACGATCGACCCGCGTCTGCAGCGCGAGGGCGCCGAGATCGTGCGCCAGACCATGGCCACGGAAGCGACCCGCTCGGGCGCGACCCAGGCGGCCCTGCTGTCGCTGTCCGCCGACGGGGCCATCCGCGCCATGGTCGGCGGAACCGACTACGGCGAAAGCCCCTTCAACCGCGCCGTCCAGGCCAAGCGCCAGCCGGGCTCCAGCTTCAAGCCGTTCATCTACGCCGCCGCCGTCGAGAAGGGGGTCAGGCCCACCGATATCCGCGTCGACGAGCCGGTGAAATTCGGCGACTGGTCGCCGGAGAACTACAGCGGCGGCTATCGCGGCCCGATGACCGTCGAACAGGCCCTGATCACCTCGACCAACACCATCGCCGTCAAGCTGGCCCAGGAGGCCGGCGGCGCGGCGATCGGCGACCTGGTGCGCCGGTTCGGGGTCACCAGCCTGCCGCCCGCGCCCGACCTATCGGTGGCGCTGGGCTCCTACGAGGTCAACCTGCTGCAGATGACCTCGGGCTTCCAGGTGTTCCAGCAGGGCGGCGTGCGGATCGAGCCCTATGTCATCGAGTCGATCGCCACCCAGGGCGGTCAGCCGATCTTCCAGCATCAACCGCCGCAGAGCGACCGCCGCGTCTACGACATCGGCAACGCCAGCATCATGGTGAAGATGATGAAGAAGGTGGTGTCGGACGGCACCGCCAAGCGCGCCGCCTTCGGCCGCCCCGCGGCGGGCAAGACCGGCACCAGCCAGAACTGGCGCGACGCCTGGTTCATCGGCTTCACGCCCGACTATGTCACCGGCGTCTGGGTGGGCAACGACAACGAAAAGCCGATGAACAAGGTGGTCGGCGGCGATATTCCGGCCAGCATCTGGCGGCGCTTCATGATGACCGCCCACCAGGCCCTGGCCGTGCGCGACTTCCCATGGCTGCTGCCCGATCCGACGCCCCAGATGAGCCCCGACCCGCGCAACGGCTTCTACGAGACCCTGTCGGCCGAGTTCGCGCGCGCGGCTTCCGAGCTGGACGATACGCAACAGGCCAATCCTCCGGCGGCCCAGCCAGGAAGGCCGGTGGATCAACTGCCCTACTGACGATATCGCGTTCGCCAGCAAAATCGGATCGCCCCCTGGCGGCGCGGGGGAACTTGACGCTAAAGCTTCGACGGGCCCGCGAAGACCGCCCAGGAGATCCCCATGTCGCGAACGCGCCCGATCGGTCCGCGCCTGTCGATGGCCTTCGTGGCCCTGGCCACGCTGAGCGCCTCGTCCGCCCTGGCTCAGACGGACGAGATCCAGGTCTATGACGGCGGTCTGGCCGCGCCCGGCGTGGTGAACCTGACCCTGCACGACAACTACACGCCGCGTGGCGCGCGGACTCCCGGATTTCCGGGCGGGATCGCGCCGAACCACACGCTGAACGGCGTGCCCGAGTTCGCCTATGGCGTGACGCCCTGGTTCGAGGCCGGGCTCTATCTGCCGCTCTACACGCTCCAGTCCAACGGCCGCGCGCGGCTGGACGGCTTCAAGCTGCGCGCCCTGTTCGCCGCGCCCGACGCCGACCGCCGCGACCTGTTCTACGGGGTCAATTTCGAGTTCAGCGTCAACAGCCGGCACTGGGCCGAAAAACGCACCGGCGGCGAGATCCGCCCGATCATCGGCGCGCGACATGGCCCTTGGACGGTGATCGCCAATCCGATCCTCGACACCGACTATCGCGGCGTCTCGCACATGACCTTCGCGCCCGCCACCCGCGTGGCCTACGACCTGTCCAAGACCTGGACGGTAGCGGGCGAGACCTATAGCGACTTCGGCGAGATCCGGCGCTTCTCGCCGCGCGCCCAGCAATCCCATCAGGTCTTCGCCGTCGTCGACCACAAGGCGGCGAACCTGGACATCGAAGCGGGGGTCGGCTGGGGCCTGACCCAGGCCAGCGACAAGCTGGTCCTGAAGCTGATCCTCTCGAAGGATCTCTGAGCGCCGGCCGTCCCGCCGGCGGCCGAAATATTTCCGACACACTTGCACGCCAAGCCGGCCGCGCGCTTTATCGCGCACCGGTTTTTCGAAGGCTGATCGAATGTCGTTCCTGCTCTCCCTGACGGCGGCCGCCGCGCTGCAAGCCGCGCCGTCCGCGCCGATCCATACCTACGAGGGCCTGGCCCTGGCGCCGGGCGGCCAGCGCTTCGCCTCCGTCGAGGGCCAGGAGACGCGGGACGCGGCCAGCGAGCATCACGCCAAGGTCGTGGTCCGCTCGGCCAAGGGCGAGATCGTCGGAACCTTCGACCCCTGCCCGACCTGCCGCTACGCCGCCCCGGCCTGGTCGGCGAACGGCCAGGCGCTGGCCTTCATCGGCTCGGGCGGCGGGACCGCCACGCTGTACGTCGTCGAGGGCGACAAGGTTCGCGAGGCCGCCAGCCTGAAGGGCGTGGCCGGCAAGCCGCGCTGGGCGCCCGACGGCCAGTCGATCGCCCTGCTGGCCACCGCCGGCGCGCGCAAGGAGACCGGCGCCACCCAGGCCGGCGCCCGCCAGATCGGCGAGATCGGCGCGGCCGAGGTGACCGATGAGCAGCGCATCGCCGTGGTCCCCGTCGCCGGCGGCCCGCTGAAGTTCGTCTCGCCCGACAATGTCTTCGTCTACGAGTACGACTGGACGCCCGACGCCAAGGGCTTCGTGGCCACGGCGGCCGAGGGCGATGGGGACAACAACTGGTGGATCGCCAGCCTGCGCGCCTACGGCCTAGACGGCCAGGCCCGCGTGATCGCCGCGCCCAAGATGCAGCTGAACGCCCCGCGCGTGTCGCCCGACGGCAAGACCGTGGCCTTCATCGGCGGGCTGATGAGCGACTTCGGCGCGGTCGGCGGCGACGTCTGGACCGTGCCGATGGCCGGCGGGACCCCGACCAACCTCACCCAGGGCTACAAGGGCACCTTCACCAGCCTGGCCTGGACCGCCAAGGGCCCGATGGCCTCGGCCGTGCTGGGCGGCGACAGCGCCATCGCCCGCATCGATCCGGCCGGCGGCGCCAAGGTCACGGTTCTGGCGCGCGGCGAGGTCTCCTACGCCGCCGGAGACGGCCGGGTGGCCTTCGATCCGAGCGGCAAGACGGCCGCGGCGGTCGTCGAATCGTTCACCCAGGCCGCCCAGGTGCGCCTGGGCGCGCCGGACGCGATGAAGCCGGTCACGCACGACAACGACGGCGCCGCGGCGATCTATTCGGGCAAGAGCGTCACCTGGAAGAACGACGGCTTCGACGTCCAGGGCTGGCTGCTGGCCCCGACAAAGGTCGAGCCGGGCAAGACCTATCCGATGGTGGTCAATGTCCACGGCGGCCCCTCGTCGGCGGTGACGGCCCGGTTCGGGACCAGCGGCTATGTCTATGACCTGCTGAAGGCCGGCTATTACGTCTTTCAGCCCAATCCGCGCGGCAGCTTCGGCCAGGGCGAGGCGTTCAAGGCCTCGAACCGCCGCGACTTCGGCGGCGGCGACCTGCGCGACATCCTGGCCGGCGTCGACGCGGTCGAGAAGATCGCCCCGATCGACGACAAGCGCCTGGGCGTCTATGGTCACAGCTACGGCGGCTACATGACCATGTGGACCGTGACCCACAGCCAGCGCTTCAAGGCCGCCGTGGCCGGCGCCGGCATCGCCAACTGGATCAGCTATTACGGCCAGAACGGCATCGACCAATGGATGGTCCCGTTCTTCGGCGACACCGCCTATAACGACCCGGCGATCTACGACCAGCTGTCGCCGATCCGCGCGATCAAGGCCGCCAAGACCCCGACCTTCGTCTATGTCGGCGAGCGCGACGTCGAATGCCCGCCGGCCCAGTCGCTGGAGTTCTGGCACGGCCTGAAGGCCATGGGCGTCCCGACCTCGCTGGTCATCTACGCCGACGAGGGCCACGGCATCCGCAAGGCCGAGCACAAGACCGATCTCAGCAACCGGATCGTCGGCTGGTTCGACAAGTATCTGGGAAAGTAGGGCGGCGGATCCTCCCCCGCGAGGCGGGGGAGGCCCTTGTTTGGGCTTGGATCAGTCCCGCAGCGGCCGCAGACGGTTCACGTGGCCCATCTTGCGGCCGGGGCGGGCCTCGCCCTTGCCGTAGAGATGGACGCGGGTCTCGGGTTCGGCGGCCAGCTTCTTCCAGGCGTCGACGTCCGCGCCCAGCAGGTTGGTCATCTCGACATGGTGGTGCGGCGCGGTCGGCCCCAGCGGCCAGCCGGCGACGGCCCGGATATGCTGCTCGAACTGGTCGACCTCGCAGCCGTCCTGGGTCCAGTGGCCGGTGTTGTGGACGCGGGGCGCGAACTCGTTGACCAGCAGCTTGCCGCCCGCCAGCTCGAACAGCTCCACGCCGATGACGCCCACATAGTCCAGCGCGGTCAGGATCTTGGCGGCGATGGCCTCGGCCTGGTCGCGGGTGGCGGGGGTGATCTTGGCCGGCGCGACGGTGCGGCGCAGGACGCCGCCCTCGTGGTGGTTCTCGCTGACCGGATAGCAGGCGATCTCGCCATCGCGGCCGCGCGCGGCGATCACCGACAGTTCGCGGCCGAAGTCGGCGGGCGCCTCGAGAATCGCCGCCTGACGGCCGATCCGGTCGAAGGCGGCCTCGGCGTCGGTCGCCTTCTGGATCCAGGCCTGGCCCTTGCCGTCATAGCCTTCGCGCCGCGTCTTCAGCAGCGACGGCGCGCCGATCCGAGCCACGGCCTCCGCCAAGCTCTCGCTGTCGTGGACCGGGGCGAAGGCCACGGTCGGCACGCCAATTTCGGCCAGGAAGGTCTTCTCGGCCACGCGGTCCTGGGCGGCGGCCAGGGCCTTGGCGCCGGGCGAGACCACCGCGCCCAGGGTGGTCAGCTCCGACACGGTGTCGGCAGGAACGTTCTCGAACTCGTAGGTGACGACGTCGCAGGCCTCGGCCAGGCGTTTCAGCGCCCAGCGATCGTCATAGGCCGCCACGATCTGGCGGGCGGCGACGCGGCCGGCGGGCGCGTTCTCCTCCGGGTCCTGGATAACGACGTCGAAGCCCAGCCGCGCGGCGGCCAGGGCCAGCATCCGTCCCAGTTGTCCCCCGCCGAGGATGCCGATGGTCGAACCGGGAACGAGGGGGAAGGAAGGCATCGTCTCTTAGTCCTCGACGCTCTCGGCGACGCTGTCGGTCTGGGCGGCGCGGAACGCGGCCAGGCGCTGGGCCAGCGCCGCGTCCGACAGGGCCAGGATCTGGGCGGCCAGCAGGCCGGCGTTCTTGGCCCCGGCCTCGCCGATCGCCAGGGTCGCCACCGGGACGCCGCCCGGCATCTGCACGATCGACAACAGGGAATCCAGCCCGCTCAGCGCCTTGGATTGCACCGGAACGCCCAGCACCGGCAGGTTGGTCATCGCGGCGGCCATGCCCGGCAGGTGCGCCGCGCCGCCGGCCCCGGCGATGATCACCTTGTAGCCGGCCTTTTCCGCGCCGGTGGCGAAGTCGAACAGGCGCTGGGGCGTGCGGTGGGCCGAAACCACCTTGGCCTCCCAAGCCACGCCCAGGCCGTCCAGCGCGTCGGCGGCGCCCTTCAGGGTCGGCCAGTCCGAGCGGCTGCCCATGATGATGGCGACAGGCGGGGTGGCGGCGGTCATCGGCGTCGTCCCTTGGGCGCGTGAGGCGAAAGCCGCGCCTGGCTTTTCGAACCGGGGCCCGCCCCTTTCGACAGACCTCGGACGGCGAATGAAAGCCGCCCCGTATGCGCGTCCGCCCCCTTCGCGCAAGCCCAAAACGTCAAAAGTCGCCCATAAGTCGCGCCGCGGCCTTATGCGCCTGCGGCTTATGGGCGCGACCGATTGCGTCGAACACGGTTCCCGTTAACCATAAGGCAGCTGTGCAATATCGATTCTCGCAAGGCCCATGAAGATTACCGGCGCCCGGACCGAACCTTTCGCCGCCATCCGCAAGCGGGCCCTGGCGCGCGCGGGGGCGCAGGTCGTCGCTCGCGAAGTCGCCGCGCCCGACAGCGCCGCCTTCTTGGGCCTGTCCGAAGCCGACATGACGCCCAAGGTCGTCGAGGCGCTCAAGACCTTGATGACCGAGATCGAGGACCTGCGCGGCGAGGTCGCGATGCTCAAGCTGCGCCTCAACGAAGCCCAGAACCTGGCCGACATGGACGTGCTGGCGCCGGTGCTGAACCGCCGGGCTTTCCTGCGCGAGATGAAGCGCGTGGCCTCGTTCGCCCAGCGCTACGGCTCGCCGGCCAGCGTGGTGTTCTTCGACCTCGACAACTTCAAGAGCGTCAACGACCGCTTCGGCCACGCCGCCGGCGACGAGGCCCTGAGGGCCGTGGCCAAGCGCCTGCAGGCCAATGTCCGCGAGAGCGACCTGGTGGGCCGCATGGGCGGCGACGAGTTCGCCGTGCTGCTGGCCCAGGCCGACAAGGAAACCGCCGTCAGCAAGGCCCAGAGCCTGGCCGACGCCATTCGTGACCAGCCGGTGCAGTTCGGCGAATGGTCGGCGCCGCTGCACGTCTCCTGGGGCGTGCGCGAGATCGAGCCCGGCGCCGATCCGGAAGTGGCCCTGACCGAAGCCGACGCGGCGATGTTCCTGAAGAAGCGCAAGTCCGCCTGAACGAAACTTCTTCCTTTCGTTTACCCTTTTTGCTTATCAACCGCCGGTTATGCGACCTTATCGCACGGCGACTCGCATCCTCGCCGCGCGTTAACAGGTCTTTAGAAACGGTGAAGACAGCTGGGCGCGGGACGAATGCAGCGTATTCTGGTCGCCGAGGATGATCCGGTCCTCTCGATGATCTACGAGATCACCCTGACCGAGGCCGGTTTCGAGGTCCTGCTGTGCCGGGACGGTCAGGAGGCCTTCGAGGCCCTGGACGCCTTCGCGCCGGATCTGGTCATCACCGATCACGTCATGCCGCGCATGAACGGCGGCGACCTCGTCACCGCCGTCCGCGCGCGTCGGCCCCAGGCCCTGACCCTGATGGCCTCGGGCGTCAACGCGCGTCTCCTGAAGACCGATCAGCACGCCGACGCGCGTCTGGAAAAGCCGATCACGCCCGGCGGCCTGCTGCGGACCGTCCGCGCGATGGAGGCCCGCCGCGCGGCGGCGTGATCAGGCTGCAGTATCGCTAGGCTATAATGTCCGGCGTCAGGAGATCCTCCAGCCGGATGATCTCGTCCTTCAAAGCCAGCTTCTTCCGCTTCAGGCGGGCGATCTGCAGCATGTCGGGCTGATAGCGCTCTTCCAGGGCCTGGATGGCGTCGTCGAGATCCTTGTGCTCCTCGCGCAGGTCGGCGAGGCGACGTTCGATCGCGATGTCGGTGTCTTCCGACGGATCATCGTCGTTCATGGACGTCATCTCAGGTGGGCCCCGTGTCGCAGGATAGATAGGAAAGGCTGACGACCGGTAAAGGCGGTCAGGCGTCAGCGGTCTCGAGGGCGGTCGCCAGCCGCTCCAGGGCGGCGCGGCGGGGCGGGTCGCCCGAGGCCTCGGCGGCGGCGATCAGGCCCTCCAGGATCGGCAAGGGCGCGCCCGGCGGACCGCTCAACACCTCCAGCCCCTCCATCAGCACGCGTTCGCCGTGGAGTTCGACGACCTTCACCGCCTCGCGAAAGGCGTCCTTGGCCGTGTCTTCGATCGGGGGACGCGCGGGCTTCAGCGCACGGCGCACGCCGCGCAGCGGCGCGCCGATCTCGGCGTCCCACTGGCGCATCAGGCGGGCGGCCTCGCTCAGCGGCGCGGAGCGCCCCTCCCCCGCCATCCAGGCCGCCCAGAGAAGCCAGGGCACGTTCTGGCCGTGGCCGTCCTGCAGGTTCAGGCACGCCGCCGCGACAGGTTGCCGCGCATAGGCCGCCACGGCCCAGTCCCAGAACCGCATCGCCGTTAACCCTCGCCCCCAGTATCGCCCTTGCCGGCCAGGGTCGGCAGGTCCTCGCCCCAGCGCTTCACCGGTCGCCAGGAGAGGTCGAACAGGTCCAGCGCCCGGCCCACCGACTGGTCGACCATCTCGGCGATCGAGGCCGGCTTGGCGTAGAAGGCCGGCAGCGGCGGCGCGATCACCGCCCCCATCTCGGCCAGCTTGGTCAGGGTCCGCAGGTGGCCCAGATGCAGCGGCGTCTCGCGCACCATCAACACCAGGGTCCGCCGTTCCTTCAGGGTGACGTCGGCGGCGCGGGTCAGCAGCGAGGACGTCACGCCGGTGGCGATTTCGCTCATCGTCCGCACCGAGCACGGCGCGACGATCATGCCGAGCGTGCGGAACGAACCCGAGGCGATCGAGGCGCCCACGTCGGCGGCGCGGTGGACCACGTCAGCCTTGGCGTTGACCTCGGCGACCGTCAGATCTGCTTCCTGGGCGAGCGTCAACGCCGCCGATTTGGACAGGACGAGGTGGCTCTCGACGCCCAGTTCGCGCAGCGCATCCAGCGTGCGAAGGCCATAGACCACGCCCGAGGCGCCCGTGATCCCGACCGTCAACCGCGCCGGTTCCCTTGGGCGATCAACGGTTTTCGAAACGTCGGTCATGGTGAATGTTCGTCCGTCATGGGAGCAAAAGCGCCCGCGTCAAGCGGAGCCCGTTGCAATCATATGTGATCTGACAGCGTCGCGCAGCGGGTGTTCACTTTTGTCTCCAACAGCAAGGAGCCGAGAGCCATGGCCATCGAATCCCGTATCCGCGAGCTTGGGTCCCGTCACGAGAACCTCGATCGCAAGATCCAGGAGGAGACCAATCGACCCGGTTACGACGCGACGCTGCTCAGAGAGCTGAAGCGTCAGAAGCTTAGGCTGAAGGAAGAGATCGAAGGCCTTCGATCGCGAATGCACTAGCTGCTAAGCAGCCGAAAAAACGAGAGGCCCCGCTCCGGCAAGGAGCGGGGCCTTTGTTGTTTCGCCCCCGCCGCCCAGGGCGCCGGGGAGATCGGATATCCTACTCTTCGTCTTCCTCGTCGACATAGCCGGTCGACTTGCCGAACACGTCCTCGGCCTTGATGTCGCCGCGCGGCGCGCGGAAATCTTCCTCTTCCTCGACCTCCGGCTCGAACTGGCCGGCTTCCGAGGCGGGACGCAGGGTCGGGTCTTCCGGCACGATGCCGCGCTTGGCGTCGTCCTTGGCCTTCTTCTCGGCGGCCTTCTTGACCAGGGCGTCCAGCTCCAGCTGGCCGACGAGGCCCAGGGTCACGGGATCGACCGGCTTGATGTTGGCCGCGTTCCAGTGCGTGCGAGCGCGAACCTGCTCGATCGTGGCCTTGGTCGTGCCCAGGATCTTGGAGATCTGGGCGTCGGTCACTTCGGGGTGGTGGCGCAGGAACCAGGCGATGGCGTCCGGACGGTCCTGACGGCGCGACACGGGCGTGTAGCGCGGAGCCTTCTTGGCCGGCTTCAAGAGCTCGGCGTGGCGGCTGACCTGGGCCTTCATCCGATAGTCGGGATTGGCCTGGGCGCGGTCCAGCTCCTCGCGGGTCAGCTGGCCGTTGCCGATCGGATCGGCGCCCCGGATGTCGCGCGCCACCTCGCCATCGGCGATGCCGCGCACTTCCAGCGGATGCAGGCCGCAGAAGTCGGCGATCTGCTCGAAGCTGAGCGAGGTGTTGTCCACCAACCAGACGGCGGTCGCCTTGGGCATCAGGATGTCGGACATGCGGTCCTCCAGAAATGACGGCGCCCGGCCTTTCGGCCGGGCGGGGTATTGTCATCGCTATAATGCGGTTCTCGAAAAAAGGGAACGGGGAAGCGCGGGATTCCCGCCAATTCCATTGAGCCGTCAGTGACTTCAGATTTCCGCGTCTGGCGACGGCGGCGCCCCCGTCCGCCACCCGACGACCGCGCCAAGGCCCCGAGTGTTTTCATGGAATACTCTTATGAGTTGTTATAGGCTGAGCATTCCACCAGAAAGGGGGTTTCAATGGCTTTCGACAAGATTCTCTGGGTCGTGAACTACGACAAGCTGAGCGACTTCGTGGCCGAGGCGTCCGCCGCCAAGGTGACGGGTGTCGCGATCCGCACCGACAACGACCTGGACGCGGCGATCACCGCGTTCCACGCCAAGAACATCAAGGTCTATGGCTGGCGCTGGCCA
This sequence comes from Caulobacter vibrioides OR37, assembly GCF_000372645.1. Lineage (GTDB taxonomy): Bacteria > Pseudomonadota > Alphaproteobacteria > Caulobacterales > Caulobacteraceae > Caulobacter > Caulobacter vibrioides_E. The sequence continues at coordinate 139,110 of NZ_APMP01000003.1, forward strand.
TCGGCCAAGGAAGACGCGGCCATGAAGGAAGCGGCCAAGGCCGTGGCGCTCTTCGGCAAGGGGCTGGACGGCTACTACGTCGATCCCGAAGGCGAGAAGGGCAAGCCCTACGACTGGGATCTCCCGGGCCTGGGGCCGCTGGCGGCGAAGTTCAGCCAGACCATCGCCAACGCGGCAGCCGGCAAGCCCTATGGCGTCACCTCGCACTACCGGGGCAAGGCCCAGCACAAGAACCTGCCCTGGGCCGAATTCTTCCAGCACGCCACCGTACTGCTGCCCCAGGCCTATTGGCGGGTCGAAGGCGGCGTGGTCGGCCACGGCGACCCGGCCGACAACTACGCCCAGGCCCTCAAGTTCTGGAAGGCGACCGGCGGAAAGTTGGAACGGATCAAGCCCATGGCGGGCGAGATCGCCTTCGCCAAGCCGGCCGAGATCAACGCCTACGCCGCCGCGGCCGCCGCCAACCACGTGTCGGAGCTGCACTTCTATACGGCGACCGACACCGTCAAGCCGGCGGTGTGGGCGGCGATCGCCGCCCTCTGAAGCCTCAAGCCACCAGCACCACCTTGCCCACGTGCTCCCCGGCCTCGAGGTGCGCGTGGGCCTTGGCCGCGTCGACCAGCGGGAAAGTGGCGTCGATCAGGGGACGAACCTTGCCCGCCGCGATCCACGGCCAGACCACGCGCTCGACCTCGGCGGCCAGTCGGGCCTTTTCATCGGCCGAGCGGGGCCGCAGGGTCGAGCCGGTGATCACCGCCCGCTTCTGCATGATCTTCATCACCGGGACCTCCAGCGTCGCGCCGCCCAGGCTGGCGATGTAGACGATGCGGCCGCCCGTCTTCAGGGCGTCGAGGTTCTGGTCGAAATAGCTGGCCCCGACCATGTCCAGCACCACGTCGGCGCCGCCGGCCGCCTTGACGACCTCGGCGAAGTCCTCGGCCTTGGCGTCGATGGCGATGTCGGCGCCAAGCGCCAGCGCCTTGGCCTTCTTGTCGGGACCGCGCCCGGTGGCGATGACCTTGGCGCCGGCCGCCTTGGCCATGGCGATCGCCGTTGTTCCGATTCCGGACGTTCCACCATGGACCACCAGGGTCTCGCCGGCCTTGAGGGCGCCATGCTCGAACACATTGGCGAAGACGGTGAACACCGTTTCGGGCAGGGCCGCGGCGTGAACCAGGTCCAGCGCGCCCGGGATCGGCAGGGCGTGGCGGGCGTCGACGACGGCGTATTCGGCATAGCCGCCCCCGCCCAGCAGGGCGCAGACCTTGTCGCCGACCCGCCAGCGTCCCCCGCCCTCGCCGAGGGCCACGACCTCGCCCGCCACCTCCAGGCCCAGGGTCGTCGGCGCGCCCGGCGGCGGGGGATAGAAGCCCAGACGCTGCAGCAGATCCGGACGGTTGACGCCAGCGGCGGCGACCTTGATGAGCGCCTGGCCCGGCCCTGGCTCGGGCCGCTGGACCTCGACCGCCCTCAGCGCCTCGGCGGGTCCCTTGCCGCCCTCGATCTCGATGGCCGTCATCGTCTGGCTCATGGCCGGCTTTCCTCGTGATGCTTGCCTTGGAGCCTAGGTAGGCGTCAGATATCCGACGGAAAAGGAGAAAAGCCGATGTTCGAGGAGCCTGCGGAACCCCGCGCCTTCAGCGGACGCGCCCTGGGCGAGACGACCCACGAGGACCTGGAGGTCTACGGCGTCTCGGAATTGGAGCAGCGGATCCTGACCCTGCAGGCCGAAATCGAACGCACCAAGGCCCAGCTGGCCAAGAAAAAAGCCGGCCGAGACGCGGCCAATGCGCTGTTTGGCCGCCTGGACTAACGGTTCCTTTAAGGTTTCGGTGAGGTTACTGGCGTCTTAAGCGCAATCCGCTTTAGCCGCCTTGAGTATGGTCGGTTCGAAGGGGTGGGTCGCAACGGGACGATGGGTTCTGGCACGGGCGTTGCAGTTCCGTCGCCGAGCGAGGCGTCCTCGCGGCCTTTCGAGGGGCATTGAGTAGCTATGACCGAAGTGAACGCGTTCGCGGACACGCCTTGGCGCGCTGGAGTGATCCAGGACTTCGCGCGATCGGAACTGTTCGACCGCACGTTCGAGGAAGGCATGCAGCTGGTCGAGGAGACCGCCGCCTATCTCGACGGGGCCGGTCGCCATGACAGCAAGATCCTGTCCCGCAACGCCGCCCTGGGCTACGCCGCCGAGAGCATGCGCCTGACCACCCGCCTGATGCAGGTGGCCTCGTGGCTGCTGGTCCAGCGCGCCGTCCGCGAAGGCGAGATGCCGCCGGAAGCCGCCTGCGCCGAAAGCTACCGCCTGGGCGAGGAAGCCGCCGCCGAGACGCCGGCCGTTGAGGAACTGCCCTTCGGCCTGACCAACCTCTTGACCCGCTCCGAGCGACTCTACGAGCGCGTCCGCCACCTGGACCGCCGCATGTATGTCGAGGCCCCGCACGAGGAAGCCCCCCGCCCGGTGCAGGCCCACTTCGACCGCCTGACGGCGGCGTTTGGGGGGTAGGTTTCAGAGCAGCCCTATCTCTTCGAGAGAGAGGGAGCTTTATGCCTTCCCGTACCGCATCCGCGCCAGGGCCGAGACCACCTCGGTGGCCAGGTCCATCGGCTTCAGGCCCGCCTTCCATTTTTCGAAGGCCATGACGTTGTCGATGCGGGCGTCCAGGTGCGACAGCGCCGAGGCGCGGCCCGAGGCCAGGTCGACGGCCAGGGTCGAGACCAGGATCCCCGACAGGATGGCCCGCTTCGAATAGTGATTCTCGTCGGTGGCGGTGTCGCCGGCCCAGCGCCAGAGCGCGTCGGCCGAGTCCCAGGTCAGGCGGACGGCCAGGGCCAGGTTGGTCGGGAAGGCCAGGAAGACGGCCAGAGGGCGCAGCACGTCGGCGTTCTGGGCGGCCGCGTCGAGTCGGGCGACGACGCCTTCCCGGATCCGCTGGCGAATCTTCAGGGCCGCGACGTCCAGGGCCGCGAGACGTTCCAGAGCCGCCGCGTCATGGCGCCGCGACAAAAGGGCGGCCAAGTCGCGCGGCCCCTCGGGAAGCAGCAGCTGGCCTTCGGCCTCTGAAAGGCCGGCCGCCGCCAGGGCGCGGGCGACCAGGGCCGTGTTCCAGCCGGTTCGCGGCGCCAGGCGCAGGGCCTCGTCCAGCACGCGCTGCTCGGCCGAGTCGGCCCACGAGGCGGCGGGCGGACCGGAAACTTGGAGGGAGGGGTCGACGGTCTGGCTCATGAATCCGAGTCTACACCGGTGTTTAGGCCGCGTCGCGCATGGACAGACGCCGTCCGCTCTGCTATCAGCCCCGCCTCATCGCCTGGAAGCACCCCTTCCGGGCTGCTGGTTTTGTTCGCCCGCCCGGCCCCTCAAGAGGGACTTGGGAAATTGGTCGGGCTGTCGAATGGAGAGATACCCCTGGTCCAGATTTTCGTCCGCGACAACAACGTCGATCAGGCCCTGAAGGCCCTGAAGAAGAAGATGCAACGCGAAGGCTCGTTCCGCGAAATGAAGCGGCACGTGCACTACGAAAAGCCGTCGGAAAAGCGCGCTCGCCAGAAGGCCGAAGCCGTCCGTCGCGCTCGCAAGCTGGCCCGCAAGCGCGCTCAGCGCGAAGGCCTGCTGCCGATGCCGAAGAAGGCCAGCCGGTAAGACCAGGCGCTTTTCTTCGCTGAAGATTTCGAAAGCCGCGCGGCGATCCGCGCGGCTTTCGTCGTTTCCGGGGTTCAGCCCTTGGCCGCGTCGGCCACGAAGGCGACCGCGCGCACGATATGGTCGGCGAAGCGGCGGCCGATCAGCAGGGTGTGGGTGGCGGCCTCGACGTGATCGACCAGGCCGTGCTGGGATGCCTGGGCGGGGGCCGATTGCAGCGCCTTGAACGCCTCACGCCCCTTCACCGGGCCGGCGGTGACCACGGCCACCGGCCACTTGGGATCGTAGGGCGGCTGGGCGCCGGCCTGGGCCGAGGCCTGGGGCCACAGCGCAACCTCGTCGGCCGCCGTGCGATTGTGACGCGCATTGGCGAAGGCCCAGCCCTTCTCGGCCTTGGCGGCCGGCGGCAGGTCGATCTTGTCGCCCAGGCGCGTGTGGATCAGCGGCTTGTAAAGCCCCAGGGCGGCCCCGCGCGCGGCCCATTTCGAGACGCTGGCGAAGACCTCGATGAAGTTGCGGATCCGGGGATCCTGGGCGGCTTCCGGCGTCGCGGCGTCGACCAGGACCAGGCCCGCGACCTTGTCCGGATTGCGCCCGGCGAACTCGCGCAGCCGCAGGCCGGCCATCGAGTGGCCGACCAGGATGTAGGGGCCCGGCTCGTCCGAGGCGGCGATCAGCTTCTCGAAGTCGGAGACGATGGCCAGGCCGTCGCGAGGGCTGGGGCCAGGCGGGGAATAGCCCATGCCGGCCCGATCATAGGCGCAGGACCGCCAGCCGGCGCCGGTCAGGGCTTCCTGGGTCGCGCCCCAGTCGGCGGCGAAGCCGAACGCCCCCGCCTCCAGCCAGACCACGGGACGATCGCTCTTGGGCCCTTCGCAGACCAGTCGCAGCGAACGCCCCGGCTCGATCTCGACCATCCGCCCCCGAGGCTTGGGCGCCCCCGCGGCGCTCATCAGCCCGCCGACGGCGATATACGAGACGACGAGAAGCGCGAAGCCGGCGGCGCCGCGACCGAGGAACTGGATCATGCCGTCAATGTAGTGGCGGTTTGTGACGCGTCGAGCAAGGTCGCGCCGTCGTCGGAGCTTTAGAGCCCTTCCGATCCGACTGATCCAATCCGATCGGATAAAAGGGCTCTAAATCAAAAGTTCAGAGCATTTTTCGACCGATAGCCGTTTCACACCTATCGGAAAATGCTCTAGCCAGCCTGCACGGCGATCCGCGCGCGGACACGGCCGTTCCTTAGATGCGCGACCTTGATCGCGCCAGGCTTGGCGCCGACCCCCTGGGGCCAGGTCGACACGGTGGCCCGGCGCACCTTGCGCGAGACCTTGGCGGCGGCCTTCAGCGGCAGGTCGTCGGCCTTGGCGAAACTCTGTCCCAGGAAGAAGCTGGGGTTCAGCGGCTTCTTGCCCTGACGGATCTCGAAATGCAGGTGCGATCCGGTGGAGTGGCCGGTGTTGCCGACATAGGCCAGCACGTCGCCGCGATGCAGATAGGCGCCGCGACGGACGCCCTTGGCCTGGGCCGACAGATGGGCGTACAGGCTGGTCAGGCCGCCCTTGTGCACGATCTCGACGAAGCGGCCGTAAGAGGAACTGATCCCCGTGCGGATCACCACGCCGTCGGCGGCCGCCTTGACGGCCGCGCCGCTGGGGGCGGCGATGTCGACGCCCTCGTGCAGACGGCCGTTCTCTTCCCAGGGCAGTTGGCGCAGACCGAACGGCGAGTTGATCACGCGCCCCGGCAAGGGCGCGTCGAAACGGAAGGCCGGCGGCGGGGGCGGCGTCGCCTCGGCCTTCTCGACGGGCGCTGGGGCGGGCGCCAGCGTCGGGCGCATCTCCATCTGGGCGACCCACTGGCCCAGCATCAAGGCCCCGTTCAAGGCGCCGGCCATGGCCGCCACGCCGAGGGCCGTGATGAAGGCGACGCGCAGGGACGTGGACTGAAGCGCCAGGCTCTTGGGGGTCAAACCGCTACCTCTTCGTCGTTCGGCCAGGCGAGAGAACCGCGCGCTCGGACAAGCTCCTCTCATGGCCCAGCTTTCGGGATGATGAATCGAGGGCGGTCTATCTCCCCGCTATGGGGCGAAAGCGGGGCGCGGCTTAACCATTCGTTCACCACGCCGATCAATCCACGTGAACCGACATGTATTCGTCACAGATTACGGAACGTTCATATATTAAATGGACGTCATTCTATTAATTACACGTCATGAATGAGGTGTAACGGGACTTCGCCAATGCTTGGGAATACACAGTATTCATCGGCGCACGGAACAGCGCCCAACCAGAGGGATACTTCAAAATGCGCAAGTTCGTCACCCGTATCGCCACCGTCGCCAGCCTGACCCTGGCCGCCGTCCCGGCCCTTGGCCTGACCCAAGCCGCCAGCGCCGCCCCCCGCGAACCGGTCGCCCGCGTCGCCTTCGGCGACCTGAACCTCTCCCAGCCCGCCCAGGCCGCGATCTTCAAGGCGCGCGTCGACGCCGCCGGCGAGAAGCTGTGCCGCGAACGGATCAACGCTGGCCTGACGTCGCTGCCGCTGCGCGGCTGCATGGGCGAAGTCCATCGCGAAGTCGATCGCCAACTGTCGGACAATCAGCGCCAAGCCCTGACCGTCGCCGCCCGCGCCTCGGCCAGCCAGATGGCCGCCCGGTGATCGCAAGGCCGCGTCCCAACACCCACCTCCCCGCACCCCGCGACAGAGGCCCCAGGCGATCCCTGGGGCCTCTGTTTATTCAGGATTGCATCGGGGCTATAAATCACTTATAGGTTGATTTCAACAACGAGACATCGCGTGCCGATTATTTCGACCTTCTTCGGCATCGTCATCAGGATCTACTTCAGCGATCACAACCCGCCTCATCTGCATGCCGAGTATCAAGAATATGAGGCCATGTTCGACATTCGAACCTGTGAGGTCCTAGAGGGGCAGCTACCGCGCCCTCAAAAAATCAAGGTGGTTCGTTGGATCCGGGCCCATCAAGTTGAATTGGCGGACAATTGGGATCGGGCGTACAATGACCGTCCGACGTTTCGGATCCAGGGACTGGACCAACCGTGACCATCAAGCTCGTCAAGGCTGTGCGCGTTAAGGCCGTTCCGGGCTACAAGCTCGACATCGCCTTCTCGGACGGTTCGTTCGGCGTATTCGACTTCAGCGACATCAAAACGTCCCGGGGCGAGATGGCGCTCCCCCTGCACGACGAAACCTTCTTCGCCCGCGTCTTCCTGGAAGAAGGCGCCCCGACCTGGCCCAACGGCTACGATGCCGACCCCAGCAACATCCGCATGAAACTCGAGGCCGCCGGAACACTTCGCACCGAGGGCGCGGCGGCCTGAACGAAAAAGGCCCCGGCGTCTCCGCCAGGGCCTTCGGCGTTTCGCTCCAGAACGAGCCCTACAGCCCCTTCACGATGCCCTCGACCATCTTCTTGGCGTCGGCGAACAGCATCATCGTGTTGTCCTTGAAGAACAGCTCGTTCTCGACGCCGGCATAGCCCGAGGACATGCCGCGCTTGACGAACAGCACCGTGCGGGCCTTCTCGACGTCCAAGATCGGCATCCCGAAGATGGCGCTGGTGGGGTCGGTCTTGGCGGCCGGATTGGTGACGTCATTGGCGCCGATCACGAAGGCCACGTCGGCCGTCGAGAACTCGCTGTTGATGTCCTCCAGCTCGAAGACCTCGTCATAGGGGACATTGGCCTCGGCCAGCAGCACGTTCATGTGGCCCGGCATCCGGCCCGCGACCGGGTGGATGGCGTACTTCACCTCGACGCCCTCCTCCTTCAGCTTGTCGGCCATTTCGCGCAGGGCGTGCTGGGCCTGGGAGACGGCCATGCCGTAGCCCGGGACGATGATCACCTTGCTGGCGTTCTTCATGATGAAGGCCGCGTCGTCGGCGCTACCCTGCTTGACCGGGCGCGTCTCGACCTTGCCGCCCGCGCCGGCCGCCGCCGCGTCGGCGCCGAAGCCGCCCAGGATCACCGAGACGAAGCTGCGGTTCATGCCCTTGCACATGATGTAGGACAGGATCGCGCCCGACGAGCCGACCAGGGCGCCGGTGATGATCAGGGTGGTGTTCTCCAGCGTGAAGCCCAGGGCCGCCGCCGCCCAGCCGGAATAGCTGTTCAGCATCGACACCACGACGGGCATGTCCGCGCCGCCGATCGGGATGATCAGGGTGACGCCGATCAGCAGGCTGAGGGCGAAGATGCCCCAGAAGGCCCAGATGGCGTGACCGCCGCTGACCACCAGCACCACGATCAGCGCCACGATGGCGGCCGCGATCAGGATATTCAGCAGGTGACGAGCCGGCAGCAGGATCGGCGCGCCGCCCATGTTGCCGTTCAGCTTGGCGAAGGCGATGACCGAGCCGGTGAAGGTGATCGCGCCGATGGCCAGGCCCAGCGACAGCTCGATCAGGCTCTTCAGCTGCACCGAGCCGTCCGGCAGGGCGATGTGATAGGCGCCGGGCGTGTAGATGGCGGCCACGGCCACCAGGCAGGCGGCCATGCCGACCAGCGAGTGGAAGGCGGCGACCAGCTGCGGCATCGAGGTCATCGGCACCTTGCGGGCGATCACCGCGCCCACGCCGCCGCCGACGGCGACGCCGGCGATGATAAGGCCCAGGGTCACCGGGTCCAGCGCCCCCTGGCCCCACAGGGTGGCCAGGGTGGTCAGCACGGCGATGGTCATGCCGACCATGCCGTAGGTGTTGCCCTTGCGGCTGGTCTCGGGGCTGGAAAGCCCGCGCAGCGCCAGGATGAACAGCACCCCGGAAACGAGGTACAGGATGGCGGCGAGATTGGCGTTCATTGTTCTATTTCCCCCTGCTCTCGCCCGCTCACTTCTTCTCTTTCTTCTTGTACATCGCCAGCATCCGCTGGGTGACCAAGAAGCCGCCGAAGATGTTGACCGCCGCGAAGCCCGCGGCGATCGCGCCGGCTCCCTTGGAGATCCAGGTCGAGCCGGCGACCGCGCCGCCGGCCAGGTCGCTATTGGCGCCGTGGGCGGCCGCCGCCAGGAGGGCGCCGACGATGATCACCGACGAGATGGCGTTGGTGACGGCCATCAGCGGCGTGTGCAGCGCGGGCGTCACGCTCCAGACGACGTAGTAGCCGACGAAGATGGCGAGCACGAAGATCGCCAGACGGAACACGGTGGGGTCGACGGCTTCCATGGGAGCCTCCCTTTCGATGCTGGAGTTAGGCGGTCTTCAAATTCGGATGCACGATCGCGCCGCCGCGCGTGACGACAGCGGCCTGCAGGATCTCGTCCTCGAAGTTGGGCGCGAACTCCCCCTCCTTCGTCGTGAACAGGGTCGAGAGGGCCACCAGGTTGCGGGCGTAGAGCGCGCTGGCGTCGGCGGCGATGCGGCCGGGCAGGTTGGCGTGGCCGAGGATCTTCACCCCATTGGCGGTGACGACCGTCTCGTTTAGCTTGGCCCCCTCGACATTGCCGCCCTGCTCGATGGCCAGGTCGACCAGGATCGAGCCCGGACGCATCGAGGCGACCTGGGCGGCGCTGACCAGTTTCGGGGCCGGACGACCGGGGATCAGGGCCGTGGTGATGACGATGTCCTGCTTGGCGATGTGGCTGGAGACCAGCTCGGCCTGCTTGGCCTGGTATTCCTTGGACATCTCCTTGGCGTAACCGCCGGCGGTCTGGGCGTTCTTGAACTCCTCGTCCTCGACGGCCAGGAACTTGGCGCCCAGCGACTCGACCTGCTCCTTGGTGGCGGGGCGCACGTCGGTGGCGGTGACCACCGCGCCCAGACGGCGGGCGGTGGCGATGGCCTGCAGGCCGGCGACCCCCACGCCCATGATGAATACCTTGGCCGCGGCGACGGTGCCGGCGGCGGTCATCATCATCGGCAGGGCCTTGCCATAGGCCTCGGCGCCCTCGATCACCGCGCGGTAGCCGGCGAGGTTGGCCTGGGACGAGAGCATGTCCATCACCTGGGCGCGGGTGATGCGCGGGATGAACTCCATGGCGATCGCGGTCGCGCCGGCCTTGGCCAAGGCGTCCAGCGTCTCCTTGTCCTGGTAGGGATTGAGCGCGGCGGCGACGATCGCGCCGCTCTTCAGGGCCGCGATCTCGGTGGCTTCCGGCGCGCGGACCTTGAACAGGACGTCGGCGTCCTTCAGGGTCTCGGCGGCGGTCTTGGCGATCTTGGCGCCGGCCGCTTCGTAGTCGGCGTCCGGATAGGACGCGGCCGTCCCGGCGCCGGCCTGAACCACGACCGAGAAGCCAGCGGCGGCCAGCTTCTTGACGGTCTCAGGCGTGGCCGCGACCCGCGTCTCGTTCGCGCGGGTTTCTTTCGTGACGGCGATGACGGCCATCGGCATACCCTCCCCAGAGCGCTGTTACCCCAGCAGCATGACGGGCTCTCTAGGGGATAGTCTTGCCTCTTGTCGAGGCATGACGTGCAGGTCAGGGCAAAAATATGCCGTTGGCCACCGGTGTCAGTGCGCCGAGCCAGGCTTTTCCTTCAGGGCCATCACGCCGACGGCCACCAGCACCGCGGCGGCGATGAGGCTGCCGATGAAGCCCGTGGGGGTGCAGAACAGCAGGGTGATGAACAGCAGGAGCGTGGCGATCGCCAGCGAGCCCCACTTGGTCATCTTGCCGAACGCGGCATAGGTCGCGGCTTGCTCGTGGATGTCCATTTCACCGCGGTGATAGTCGCCGGCCATGTGTCTTCCTCGAAAGAACTGAAATCCCAGAGTTCGCCGATACAACGCGGAAGCCGAACGCTCAAGCGCGCGTGTGAGCCCAGGCCTCGGAGACGAAGCGCGCGCGCACCGCCGCGACGGCCTGGTCGACCGTGATATCGGCGATTCGCCCCGCCCCGCCGTCCAGCCGCGACAGCCATTTCGAATAGGCCGGCACCGGCGCGGTGCCCATCAGGCCCACGCAAGGCGTGCCGACGGCGGCGGCGACGTTCAGCGCGCCCGAGTCGTTGCCCAGGAACCCCGCCGACAGCGCGATCAGCGCCGCCGACTGGTCCAGCGGCAGGTCGCAGGCCACGATATTGTTCGGCAGGTCGCCGATCGCGGCCTTGGCGGCGTCGGCTTCATGCGGGCCGCCGACCCAGAATACCGTGCCGAACAGGTCCGCGAGCCGCCTGGCCGTCTCGGCGAAGCGCTCGGCCGGCCAGGTGCGCGCGGGCTCGCTGGCCCCGATCCCCAGGCAGAGCCAGGGACCGGGCTGGTCGGCGTACCGGGCCTTGACCGTCGCCACCGCCTCGGGATCCAGCTTCAGCGCCGGTTCGCGGCTGGTCACGACCAGGCCATGGGCCGCCTCGAAGGCCGCCAGCTTGTCGATCCTGTGAGCGGGCCGCATGGCCTTGGGCAGGAACGGACCCCGGTTCAGCCAGCGCTCCTGGCCGTGACCCAGGCCAAAGCCGCGCCGCTCGGGCGCGCCGGCCAGGGCGGCGGCGATGGCGGGTCGGTCGATCTTTTCCAGGATCCAGACGGCGCGCGGCCTCTCGGCCTTGCAGAGCCGATAGAAGTCGATCGTCTCGCGAACGCCCTTGAGCCTGTCCTTGTAGTGCGGGGCGTACAGCACGCGGGCCACGCTGGGCTCGACCGCCAGCACCTCGGCCGCCCGGCTGGACGGCCGCGCGACCAGCACCACCCGCCCCTCCGGCGTCGTCGCCGCGATCGCCCGGATGGTCGGCAGATGCCACATCAGGTCGCCGATCCCGCGATCGGGCGCGTAGACGAGAACGGGGCCGGAAGGGCTGCTCAAGAGCGATCTGTCTCCAACACGAAAACCCTCTCTCATGGAGAGAGGGAGGGGCCCATCCGACGAACGTCGGGATGGGAGGGTGAGAGGATGCGCACTCTCGGAACAGGACGCGGCGTACCAACGATCGGGCGTCGGCGGAAGCTGGGCGCGTGGCGAAGCGATAGAAAGCCTCTGGATTTTCCGGCCGGCGGCGAAACCACTCACCCTCCCACGCCTGCGGCGCGGGCCCCGCCCTCTCTCGAAAAGAGAGGGATTCCTACCCCCACCCCGCCAGCAGCCCCCTCAACCCCGCGACGAAGGCCAGGGGCTGATCGATCATCACGTGGTGGTCCGCGTCGGGAATGGCCAGGCGGCGCACGTGCGCGGGCATCTGCTCGACCATGTAGTCCAGGGTCTCGGCGTGCATCAGGTTCGACCGCTCGCCCCACATCAGGGCGGCCGGGCAGGCGATCTCGGGCAACAGCAAGCCCAGATCCGGCATCCGGAAATTGTGCCAGAGCTCCGGATCGAACTTCCACGTCCAGCCGCCCTCGACTTCCTTCAGAGAGCGTCTGGCGATGAAGTCGGCGATATAGAGGTTCTCGCAGGGTTGGGGCGGGGCGAGGCGGAACCGCGCCAGGGCCTCCTCCAGCGTCGGATAGACCCGGTTGCCCAGGCCCGAGCGCGGGGGCGGGCCTTTCCAGCGCTTCTCCGGCGGCTGGATGCTGCTGTCGACCATGATCGCGCCGCGCAGGCGCTCGGGATGGCGCGCGGCGCAATAGAGGGTCGGAAAGCCGCCGAACGAGTGGCCGACCACCATCGGCTTGACGCCGCCCGCCTCCAGGCCCGCCGCCTCGACCGCCGCGAAGATCTCGGTCGCGAACAGTTCGGCGCTGTAGGCCGACCGCCAGTCGCTGCCGCCCATGCCCGACCACGAGATGGCCGCCACCCGCCAATCGTTGGCGAAGAAGGGCGCGATGAAGCTCCACCAGTCGGCGTGCGCGCCATTGCCGTGCAGGAACAGCAGGCCCGGCTTGCCGACCCGCCCCCAGGTCAGGAGTTCGATGTCCGCCCCCTCGACCGCCAGGGCCGAGCGCTCCGGCGTCTGGGCGACGGCGGCCTCGAACCAGGCCGGCGCGGGGGGAACCTGGCCGCCGAACGGCGCCAGCGGCGCGGCGAGAGCCGCCTGATCGTCAGCCATGTCTTAAGCTTCTTCCTTGAATGCCAGTTCGCCCGGGCGCGGCTTGCGGGGCGAGAGCGCCTTGAAGACGCCGGTTCCGGTGATCAGCGTCCGATCGCCGGCCCAGATGCGCCCGCGCACGGTGAAGAGCATGTCCTCCTCGCCGATCAGCTCGCCCTCGCCCTCGACCCAGTCGCCCAGCTTGGCGCCCGACAGGAAGTCGCACATCAGCCGGACCGTGACCCAGCTGTAGGACTTCCGCAGCGAGATGATCCGGCCCCAGGCCATGTCGGCGAAACTCATCAACATGCCGCCGTGGCAGTTGCCCAGGCCGTTGGTGTGGTGCTCCTCGACCCGGAAGCCCAGACGCGCCTCGCCCGGCCCCTCGCGCTTCTCGAACAGCGGACCGATCTGACGGCCAAAGCCGCGCGACCAGTTGAGCTGGGAAAAGCCCTCCGGAATGGCGGCGGTCTGGGCGTCTGTCAGGTCGTCGGACATGGGGCCAAGCTAACGAGCGTTTGAAAAAAGCGAAAGCCTTCCGTAGCGGGCGGGGCGGACCATCCCGGACAGGAACGCGGCCACCCAAACACCGACTTCCCCGGCGAATGGCGGGGCCCAGCTGGGAGAGCGCTGACGTGGGTTCTCGAAACTCGGCGCTACGCCCATCGGGTTCAGCGCCTTGAGATCTGGATCCCGGCATTCGCCGGGAAGATCGGGTTTCTAGAGGCCCACCGTCGCCAGCGCCCTGGCCTGCCGCTCGGCCACCGCCTCTTCCGAGAAGCCCTCCAGCGAGGCCTCGAACAATCGCTTCCAATTGTGCCGCGCGCCCAGGTGCAGGAAGGCCGCGCCCAGGCCGATCGCCGCGCGGTCCATGAACACGAACTCGCGGGGAATGGTGATCCCGCCGATCGCCTTCAGCGCCTGGCGCACCTTGAAGGCCTCGCGGCGGCCGTACTCGCCCGGCGGCACGTCATCGGCCACGGTGCGGGCGCGGTCGTCCAGCAGCGGACCGTAGATGAACCGGGCCCAGACGTTCAGGGTGTCGACCATCTCGTGGGTCAGCCCCTGGAAGCCCCAGGTGCGATAGGCCTCGACCTGCTCGTCGCGATCGTCGTTGGACAGGGCGCGATAGAGCCGCACGACCCCGGCCACGAACTTCGGCGGGAACACCCGGATGCAGCCGAAGTCGAGCAGGTTGAGGTGCGCGGCGCCCTCCCCCGCGAAGCTGTAGTTCCCCAGATGCGGGTCGCCGTGGATGACGCCCAGGTGGGTCATCGGGCTCCACCAGGCCTCGAACAGCAGGGCGGCGATGCGGTCGCGAACCGCCTGCGGCGCGTCCTTGAAGGTCAGCAGGCCCTGGCCGTCCAGCCAGGTCATCGACAGCAGACGCCCGGTGGACAGCTCCGGAACGGGCGTCGGCATGCGAATGTCCTCGCGCCCCGCGAAGAAGTTTCCGTAGACGGACATCATCGCCGCCTCGCGGCCGTAGTCCAACTCCTCGCGCAGGCGGTCGCCGATCTCGACGATCATCTCCGACGGGTCGATCGAGCCGTCCATGCGCTTGAAGAGGCCGATCAGGGCGCGCAGCTGGGAGAGGTCGCTTTCGACCGCGCTCTGCATGTCCGGATATTGCAGCTTCACGGCCAGGGCCCGGCCGTCATGGGCGATCGCCCGATGCACCTGGCCCAGCGAGGCGGCCGCGGCGGCCTCATGCTCGAAGTTCTTGAACCGACCCTGCCAGTCCGGTCCCAGCTCAGCCGCCATCCGCCGACGAACGAACGGCCAGCCCATGGCCGGCGCGTTGGTCTGCAGCTCGGCCAGCTCCCTGGCGAACTCGGGCGGCAACAGGTCGGGCACCGTGGCGAACATCTGGGCCGCCTTCATCAGCGGCCCCTTCAGCCCGCCCAGCGCCGCCTTCAGGGCCTTGGCGTTGCGCGCGTCGGCGTCCTCGCCGCCCAGGATGCGGTTGGCGCCGTAGGACACGGCCGCGCCGGACAGCCCCGCGCCCACCTTGGCGAAGCGGGAGAGGCGGCCAGAAAGGCGATCGCGTTCGGGATCTTGCACCATCAGATCAACGCTCCAATCCCTTCTCCCCTTGCGGGAGAAGGTGTCGCGAAGCGACGGATGAGGGGTCGCGCGGACGGTCGGACAAACCCCTCATCCGACCGCCTGCGGCGGCCACCTTCTCCCACAAGGGGAGAAGGACGCTCACACCAAGGCTTCGAACTCATCCACAAGCCGCTCCAGCTGGGCGCAGCCGGCGGCCCAGAATGCCTTTTCGCGCGGGTTCAGCCCGAACGGCGCCAGGGCCTCGACATAGGTCTTGGTCCCGCCGGCCGCCAGCAGTTGCTCATAAAGCGGCGCGAACTTGGCCGGGTCCTCGCGGCGCTTCTCCATCAGGCCGCGCACCAGGAGGTCGCCGAACGCGTAGGCGTAGACATAGAACGGCGCGTGGCAGAAGTGGCTGACATAGGCCCAATAGTGCTCGTAGCCCTCGTTCAGCGTGACGGCCGGACCCAGGCTCTCGCCCATGACGTCCAGCCACAGCTGGCCGATCTGGTCGGGCGACAGCTCGCCATCCGCCCGGGCCTCGTGGAAACGGCGTTCGAAGCGATGGAAAGCAATCTGGCGGACCACGGTGTTGAGGCCGTCCTCGATCTTGCCGGCCAACAATCCCTTGCGGTCCTCCGGCGACGCCTCGGCCAGCAGGCGGTCGAACACCAGGCCCTCGCCGAAGATCGACGCCGTCTCGGCCAGGGTCAGGGGCGTGTCGGCCAGCAGCGTGCCCAGCGGCTGGCACAAGGTCTGGTGCACGGCGTGGCCCAGCTCGTGGGCCAGGGTCAGCACATCGCGCCGCTCGCCCATGTAGTTCATGAACACGAACGGGTGGCGATCGGCCGTCACCGGGTGGGCGAAGGCCCCCGACTGCTTGCCAGGACGCGGTCGCGCGTCGATCCACGGCTTGTCGAAGAACACCCGGGCGGCGTCGGCGAACCTGGGCGCGAGGTCCTGGAAGCTCTCCAGCACCATGCCCTTGGCCTCGTCCCAGGCATAGACGCGCGGGGCGGCGGCGGTCAGCGGCGCGTTGCGGTCCCAGTAGTCCAGCCGCTCGCGTCCCATCACCTTGGTCTTCAGGGCGTAGTAGCGATGCGACAGGCGCGGATAGGCCTCGACCACCGCCTGCTCCAGAGCGTCGACCGCGTCGGCGTCGACCTCGTTGGCCAGGTGACGCGACTGGGCCGGATGGTCGTAGCGGCGCCAGCGATCCTCGACCTGCTTTTCGAAGGCCAGGGTGTTGAGCGCCAGCGCCTGGTTGGACGCGCGTTCCTCCAGGGCCTTGGCCAAGCCCCGGGCGGCGGCCTCGCGGCGCTCGCCGCTGGGATCGGACAGGCGGTTCAGCGCCTCGGCCAGGGTCAGGCTCTCATCTCCAACAGGAGCCGTGAGCTTGGCCAGGGTCTCGTCATAGAGACGCACCCAGTTGGCGACGGCCGGCGCCTTGTCGACGATGAAGCGCTCCAGCTCCGGCGACAGCTCGTGCGGCCGCGACAGGCGCACGCGGCGAAGCCAGGGCGTCCAGCGGGCCGCCTCGGGATGAACCTCCAGCGCGTTGGCGATCTCGCCGTCTTCCAGCTGGTTCAGTTCCAGCGTGAAGAACAGGCTCTCGGCGGCGATCTGGGATGAGCGCGCCCGAAGATCGGCTTCGAACTTGGCCCAGGCCGGATCGTCGCGCGCGACCGACGCGGCCAGGGCCGCGTAGGCGCCGACGCTCCACAGGCCGTTGGTGGCCTGCTCGTAAAGGCGGATCCCGCGATCCAGCAGCACGCCCAGACGGTCCGGCTCCTGGCGAGCCTCGAGGAACAGCCCCTCCAGCGAGGCCAGCTCGTCATTGGCGGCCTTGGCGGCGGCGAGGTCGGCCTCGATGCGCGGATCGTTCCGACCGTTATAGAGATCGGCCAGGTTCCATTCGGGCGGGGCGTCGGGCTTGAAGGGCGCGTTCATGCCCGAGGAAATAGGGCTCGCCCCCGGTCGGTTGCAATCGTTTAGGTCGCCGCGACCCCGCGCGGCTCGACCATCCAGGCGATGACGCAGGCCACGAGATAGGCGCTGAGCGCACTGCCGCCCAGCGACAGCGGATCTCCGCCCAGCGGCGACAGCAGCGGAACCATCTGCAAAAGCAGTAGAAAGCCCAGGAAGGCCGGCGCGCCCCACCAGGAGCGCCCTTCCCGGCCGCGCCGCCAGGCCCAGGCCGCGCCGGCGATGGCCAGCAGGCCCATCTCGACCGCCTCTTCCAGCACCGCGTGGTTCCACAGGCCCAGCCCGACCTTCGGCCCCGTCCACAGCAGCGGCAGGTCCGGCCGGTGGACCAGGAAGTCGAGAATCCAGTGCGAGAAGACCGTCAGGCCGATGAACAGACCCGCGCGCCCGGGCAATTTCAGCAGGGTCATCAGTCCCGCGCCGATCGCCACCGACCACAGCAGCGCCGCCGGCAGGGCGTGGCTGAAGGGCATGTGGCTGAGCACGAGGGCGCTGCCCGCCAGGTGAGGATCGACGCTGGCCTTCTCGACCCCCGTCGCCACCAGGCCGCCCCACACGATATCCAGGGCCTCGCAGCCCAGCACATAGGTCCAGAACGGCGCGCGCGGCTCGGCCGCCCGCGCGGCCAGAGCCGCCGCATAGTGTCCGACAAACATGAAGACCTCCCCAGGAACCCGTTAACCATAAGCCTTAAGGTTCCCGACACGTCTGCGAAAGCCGGTGTTTACCCGCGGGCTGTATCACTCTGAACCAACAAGAGCCGTGCTCCACGTGGGCATGGCCGGTTCTGGTGGATTGCCCAATGACCAAAACGGTCCTTGTCGTCGATGACGACCCGACACAACGTCGGTTGATTCAAGCGGTGCTCGAGCGCGAAGGCTTCGCGGTCGCGCATGCCGATGGCGGAGACGCGGCGCTGGCGCACCTGACCTCGGGCGCGCCGGCCGACGTGATCCTTCTGGACCTCG
This sequence comes from Caulobacter vibrioides OR37, assembly GCF_000372645.1. Classification (GTDB taxonomy): domain Bacteria; phylum Pseudomonadota; class Alphaproteobacteria; order Caulobacterales; family Caulobacteraceae; genus Caulobacter; species Caulobacter vibrioides_E. The sequence continues at coordinate 156,667 of NZ_APMP01000003.1, forward strand.
TCATGCCCGGCCTGAACGGCCAGGAGACGCTGAAGGAGCTGCGCGCGCGCGGCTTTACCCAGCCCGTGATCGTGCTGACCGCCAGCGGCGGCGTCGACACGGTGGTCAAGGCGATGCAAGGCGGGGCCAGCGACTTCTTCATCAAGCCCGCCTCGCCCGAGCGCATCACGGTCTCGATCCGCAACGCCCTGTCGATGGGCGACCTGAGGGGCGAGGTCGAGCGCCTGACCAAGCGGGCCGGCGGCAAGACCACCTTCGCGGACCTGATCGGCGCCTCGCCGGTCATGACCATGGTCAAGCGGATGGGCGAGCGCGCGGCCAAGAGCGGCATTCCGGTGCTGATCACCGGCGAGAGCGGCGTCGGCAAGGAGCTGATCGCCCGCGCCGTGCACGGCTCGTCTGACCGCGCCGGCAAGCCCTTCGTGGCCGTCAACTGCGGCGCCATTCCCGAGAACCTCGTCGAGTCGATTCTGTTCGGCCACGAGAAGGGCAGCTTCACCGGCGCCACCGACAAGCACCTGGGCAAGTTCAAGGAAGCCGACGGCGGCACCCTGTTCCTGGACGAGGTCGGCGAGCTGCCGCTGGACATGCAGGTCAAGCTGCTGCGCGCCCTGCAGGAAGGCGAGATCGACCCGATCGGCGCCAAACGCTCGGTCAAGGTCGATGTCCGCATCGTCTCGGCGACCAACCGCGACCTGGCGCAGGCCGTGGCGGCCGGGCGATTCCGCGAGGATCTGTTCTACCGCCTGAACGTCTTCCCGATCGAGGCGCCGTCGCTGCGCGAGCGTCGCGAGGACATCCCGGCGCTGGTCGAGGCCTTCATCCGCCGCTTCAATGTCGAGGAAGGCAAGCGCGTCATCGGCGCTTCGCCCGAGGCCCTGCGCCTGCTGACCGCGTTCGACTGGCCGGGCAATGTCCGCCAGCTGGAGAACACGGTCTATCGGGCCATCGTCCTGGCCGACGCGCCGTACCTGCAGCCCTACGACTTCCCCGCCATCTCGGGCATGGCCGCGCCGCTGGAGGCGGTGTCGATCGCGCCAGTTCCGCCGCCGGCCGCCCTGCTGCAGGCCGCCCACGCCGCCATGGCCGCGCCGGCCGACTCGCCGGTGCGCATCCTCGACGAGCGCGGCCATCTGCGGACCCTGGAAGAGATCGAACGCGACCTGATTCAGCACGCGATCGACGTTTATGCCGGCCATATGAGCGAAGTCGCCCGCCGCCTCGGGATCGGCCGCTCGACGCTCTATCGCAAGGTTCGCGAGCAGGGCATCGATGTCGATATGAAAGAGGCCGGCTGATGACGAACCCGACGATCCTGCGTCCGATCTCGCGCGAGCAGCGCCTGAAGGTCCTGCTCAAGCCCGCTCGGCCGTCGACGAAGCCGAAGCGGGGTTGACGGAAGGGCGCCGGGCGCCTGCGCGCGCCCGTCACGACTTAGCTTAGCGCGGCTCTAGTGACCTTTCGCGGAGACGCCGAGGCTTAGCGGCGCATCCGCCTCGGCCGCCCCCTCGATCCGGATCCCGCCCGACCCCGAGCGGCGGGCCAGTCCCTCCAGCGCCATCGCCTCCAGCTCGCGCCCGACGGCCACGGGCTTCACCGGTCGGCTCCAGCGATGATCCAGTTGGCGAGCGATCTCCGTCTCGTTGAGGCCGGGCGCCTGCTGCAGGGTGATCAGGATCATGTCGCGGGTCGAGCGCCCGCGTCGGCCGCGCTTGCCCGGCGTCGGCGGGGCGAACGGCGCCGGCTCTCCCGCCACCCGTTCGGCCATGCCGGCCTGCTTCAACGCGTCCAGCGCCAGCACGATCGCGCGCAGCTCGCTCTCGAACGGGGCTTGGGCGCGCCGCTGAGCCTCGATCATACCGGTTTCCAGCTCCGCCTTGCGGCGGAGCAGGTATTGATAGGTGGTCGCCATCATCCTTGTTCCGCTGAGCAGCAGGGTTCACGCCCGAAGCCGATTCAGACCACAAGGTCCGCGTGCATCGAGACAGAGGCCGCCGCGCCCGCTCGCGGCCGGAACCCTACAAAGTGGTTCTTCTTAACTCTTTACAATTGTTCACATTTTCGGCGTCGATCATTACCAAGATCTTAACAAGTCTTGCCGAACGACGGTTTTTGGTAAGCCTTTTAGACGAAAACCTGGGTCTCGCCTGTTGCAAGCCATGCCCAACAGCAATCATGGCGACAGTGGGGCAAGAGCCGAAGAACGGCGGGACAAGAGCCGGAAAACTCAATCGTCGTCGCTTGGCGGCTCGGGCCGCGCGCCCCGGCGCTGGAAGCCCTTGCCCCGGCTCATGGGCTTGCGTTCGCCCTTGGCCTTGCGGACGATTTCCTTGAGCTTGAGGGTCTGATTGCCGGAGAGCGCCTGGCCGCGCGCGCCCTTCTCGGGATCGGCGAAGGCTCGGCCGTAGGTCTCGACGCGCTGGGCGACGCTGGTCAGGAACTCGCCCTCCCATTCGGAGAGCTCCACGCCCGACTTCTCGGCGGCGCGACGGGCCCGCTTGAGGGCGTTCAGCGCGGCCTTCTTGGCTTGCAGTTTAGGATCGGGCGGCTTGGCGCGCATCGCGGAGGACTATCCCCGACGTTACGCGCCAACGCACCCTAAAAAACTCAGATCTCGCCGATGGCCGAGAGGTAGAGGTCGAGGATCGCGTCCTCTTCCTGACGCTTGGCGCGGTCCTGCTTGCGCAGGCGGACCACCTTCTTCAGCACCTTGACGTCGAAGCCGTTGCCCTTGGCCTCGTTATAGACTTCCTTGATCTGCTCCATGATCTCGGCCTTTTCGACCTCGAGCCGCTCGACGCGCTCGACGATCGACTTCAGTTGGCCTTGAGCGGTGCTGTTCAGAACGTCGGCGTGGGGAATGGCGTCGTCGGCCATGCGGAAAGTCTCGCGGGCTGGAATTGGGAGGCGCGGAACCTAGTTCGAAGCCGCGCCCCTGGGAAGCGGGATTCAGCGACCGTCCACCGTTACCTGCCTTCGACCCTGGCGCGCGCCACCTCGGCCAGCGCCGCCAGATCCAGATCCTTGTCCTCGCCGCCCAGCAGCATTTCCAGGCTGGCCTCGGCCAGATCGGCCTGCGGCATCGAGAGCCCCTTGGCCTCGGCGGCGTCGAGCACCAGGCGCACGTCCTTGAGGCCCAGCTCGGCGGTGAAGCCGGGCGGGCTGTAGCGGCGCTCGGCGATCATGCCGCCATAGATCTTGTGGATCGGGGCGTTGAACAGCGTGCTGGTCAGCATGTCGAGCAGTTCGGGCGCGGGCACGCCATAGGCTTCGCCCAGCGCCACCGCCTCGCCCATGCTCTCGATGGCCGAGACGATCATGAAGTTGCCGGCCAGCTTCAGGGCGTTGGCGCGGACCGGATCCTCGCCCAGCGGCCAGACCTTGGCCGCCAGAAGGTCGAGCACGGGCCTGGCCTTGGCCACCGCGTCGTCGGGACCGGCGGCCAGCACGTTGAGACCGCCGGCCAGGGCCACGGGCGGGCGACCGAAGACGGGGGCGGCGACATAGCCCAGGCCCAGCTCGGCGTGGAGGGCGGCGAGCTCGACCGCCAGCCCCGCCGAGATCGTGGCGTGGTTGACGTGGACCAGACCCTTCCGAGCCCGGGCCAGCGCGCCGCTGTCGATCAGCGCCTCGCGAACGGCCTGGTCGTGGGCCAGCATCGACAGCACGATGTCGGCGGCGAAGACCTCGTCCAGGGTCGCGGCGGGCTTCGCGCCCTCGGCGGCCAGGGCGTCGACGATCGCGCGCGAGCGGTTCCACACGGTCACCGTCACGCCCTTGGCCAGAAGGTTGCGAACCATGGCCGCGCCCATGGCGCCAAGACCGATGAAACCGACGTTCATGCGAGAACTCCGTCTAGTGGTATGGGCGAGGGCCTTGGATCGAGATCCCGCCTCGTCGTCAGAGCAGGCCGTGCCGCTCCACGGCGGCCCGCAGGCGCGCCGGATCCGTGAAATGGTGGGTGTGGAAGCCCATGTCCATGGCCGCGTCGATATTGGCGGCGCTGTCGTCGATGAACAGCAGGTCGGCGGGCGCGAGGCCGGTGCGCTCCAGCACGATCTCGTAGATGCGCCGCGCCGGCTTGATCACCTTCTCGTCGCCCGAGACGATCGCGTCGCGGAAGAGGCCGAAGTGGCGGGGCGCGATGGCCTGGACGACAGGCCACTTGCTCTGCGGCATGTTGGTCAGGGCGAATTGCGGGACATCGCGGTCGGCCAGGGCCTCGATCACCGCGGCGGTCTCGGGCACCGGCCCCGACAGCATTTCGTCGAAGCGCTGGTCCCAGGCGCGGATCTCGGCCTCGTGCTCGGGAAAGCGCGCGATCAGCGGGGCGGCATTATCCGGGAACGCCACGCCCTTGTCGTGCTCGACGTGCCAATCCAGGGTGCAGACAGACGAAAGGAACCGGTCGATGTCGGCCGGTTCCTTGAAGATCTTCGCGTAAAGCGCGCGGGGATCCCAGCGCACGATGACATTGCCGACATCCCAGAGAACGGCTCTGGGACGCGCGGCGGTCATCAGCCCTGCTTGGCCTTGAAGCGCGGGTCGGTCTTGTTGATGATGTAGATGACGCCCTTGCGGCGAACCATCTTGCAGTCGCGGTGGCGACCCTTCAGCGACTTCAGCGAGCTGCGAACCTTCATGACCGTCTCTGTACTTCAGCGGAGAGGTTCGGGCGCGCGAGCGGGCGGCCGGAACTTCCGGGGTGTTTCGGAGGCGGTGCGTATAAGCAGGACACGGCCGCGAGTCAATGCGCGGAAAGGACTTCGCGTCTTATTGGCGCCCGCGCGGAACTTCACCGCGCTGGCGCGCTTGTGATTGAAGCCTTTACACGAACCCCAGTAGCTTCCGCCCCATGGCCATGGATCGTCGCGTCTTTCTCGTTCTCCTGCTCGCCGGTTGCGCGGACACCTCTCCGCAAGGACCGCTGACGGCGGTCGCGCCTCCGCCGCCGCCCCAGCCGACTCCGGCCAAGCCCGCCGCGCCGCCGCCCTCGCCGGACACGCCCGTGCCCGCCGGCGAACTGGCCTTCGACACCTGGATGAAGGATTTCCGCGTCCGCGCCCTGGCCGCGGGCCTGTCCCCCGCCCTGCTGGACCGCGAGCTGTCGGGCGTCACGCCCGATCCCAAGGTCATCAGCCTGGACAGCCGCCAGCCGGAGTTCTCCAAGCCGGTCGGCGACTACATCAGGGGCGTGATCAGCGACGACCGCATCGCCGTGGGCCGCCGCAAGCGCGAAGAGCTGACCTTCCTGCCCGCGATCGAGGCCCGCTACGGCGTGCCGCGCGACATCCTGCTGGCCGTCTGGGCCATGGAATCGGCGTTCGGCCAGCTGCAAGGCAATTTCGACGTCATCCGCTCCATGGTCAGCCTGGCCGCCGACGGACGCCGGCGCGCCTGGGCCGAGGGCGAGCTGATCGCGGCGCTGAAGATCATCGATTCGGGCGAGGTCTCCCGCGCCCAGCTGCGCGGCTCATGGGCCGGCGCCATGGGCCAGACCCAGTTCATCCCGTCCAGCTATCGCTCCACCGCCGTGGACTTCGACGGCGACGGCCGGCGCGACATCTGGTCCTCGGACGCCGACTCGCTGGCCTCGGCCGCCAACCTCCTGATGAAGGGCGGCTGGAAGCCCGGCGTCGGCTGGGCCAAGGAGGTCCTTCTCCCCGCCGGCTTCGACTATTCGGTCACCGAGGTCGAAAAGCAGCCGCCGGCGTGGTGGGAGGCCCGGGGCGTGCGCCGGGCCGACGGCCTGGCCTGGACGGCGGCGGACGCGGCCTCGCCGGCCATGCTGATCCTGCCGGCGGGCGCGACCGGTCCGGCGTTCCTGGCCCTGCCCAACCACTTCGCCATCCGCGCCTACAACAACTCCACCGCCTACGCCCTGGGCATCGGCCTGCTGGCGGACCGCTTCGGCGGCGGCGGACCGCTGGTCACGCCGTGGCCGGTCGAGACGCCGCTGAACCTGGCCGACCGCATGGCGGCCCAGATCGCCCTGTCGCGCCTCGGCTTCGACCCCGGTCCGGCCGACGGCGTCATCGGCGTGGGCACCCGCAAGGCCCTGCGCGCCTGGCAGCAGAGCCAGCAACTGCCGGCCGACGGCTATCTGTCGGCCGACATGGTCGCTCGCCTGAAGGCTCGGGCAGGCATCAGCCCGTAGAGACGTCCATCCAGATCGAGCGGCTCTCGCCGGGCGCCAGCCTAATCATGCCGGTGTCCCCGGCGCCGAACGGATCGGGACGGCTGGCGCAAGGCTCGACGCACACGAAGTCCTCGCCTGGCGGCGCATAGACGTGCAGCCAGCGGCATTCGGGCGAGGCGGTGATCACGGTGTCCGGCGCGCCGGGGGCCGACAGGACCGCGCGCTGATCCCATCCGGTATAGCAGTGATCGATCAGGTCAGGTCCCTCGACCGCCGCGCCCTTCGCCCAGTCCGGCCCCCAGACGCCCCGATGATGAACGGTCGGCAGCACGTCGGCGTCGACCATCCAGACCCCGTCGTTGGCCGCCGTCAGGGTCTCGCCCGTCCGACGCGGGAAATAGGGATGAAGACCCAGGCCGGCGGGCATGGCCGTCTCGTCCGTGTTGGTCACGGTAAGTGTGACGCGGAATCCGGTGTCGCCGAGCACGAAGCGCTGCTCGGCGCGATAGGCCCAGGGCCAGTCGCCCCGCGCGTGGTCGTGGACGAGGGTCGCCTCGGCGGCGTCCGCCCGCGCCACGCTCCAGACGGCGCGCCAACCCTGGCCGTGCAGGGCGTGCGGATGGCCAGGGAGATTCGGCGCCAGGGCGACCTCGCGCCCCTCGAAGACGAAGCGGCCGTTGGGAACGCGGTTGCAGAACGGGACCAGTGGGAAATTGCCCGTCAGCAGGGGGTCCAGAACCCCGGCGGGCGCCGGCCGCAGCACGTCACGGCCGTTGACGGTGAAACCCGCGATCGCTCCGCCCGTCTCGGGCGCGAGGATCAGGCGGGCGGACCCTTTTTCGAGGACGGTCATGCGGCGGACTCCCAAACAGCGGACGCGGCGCATCGGTATGGCCGTTCGATCGTCGGGCCAAGCCTTGCGCGCCTTGGCGACGCGAGCTCAACTGCCGCCATGGTCGAAACCCTTTCCGCGAAGGACGCGCGGCGCATCGCTCTGGCCGCGCAGGGCTTTGGCCGCCCGCGTCCCGCCGCGCCCGCCAAACGTCACCTGCTGTCGACGATCGAGGCGCTGGGCGTCGTCCAGATCGACTCGGTCAACGTCCTGTCGCGCTCACACTATCTGCCGATCTTCTCGCGGCTGGGCGCGTATGACCGGACGCTGCTCGACGACCTGGCCTGGGGCAAGACGCGCGCCCTGGCCGAATACTGGGCGCACGAGGCCTCTCTGACGCCGCTGGCGCTGCATCCGATGCTGCGTTGGCGGATGGCGGACGCGGCCGCGGGCGTCGGGGTCTGGAAGCATGTCGCCGCCTTTCTCCGCGACCACCCCGACTTCATCGACCAGGCCCTGGCGGCCGTCGCCGAGCGCGGGCCGCTGACCGCCTCCGAGCTGAACCTGGGCGCCAAGGGCGAGGGCGGCTGGTGGGGCTGGAGCGAAGGCAAGCGGGCGATGGAGTGCCTGTTCTGGACCGGCCGCCTGACCACCGCCACCCGCCGCGCCAGCTTCGAGCGGGTGTATGATCTGCCGGAAAGGGCTTTGCGATCGATCAGCCAGACGCCGACGCCCGACCGCGACGAGGCCCATCGCGTCTTGCTGGCGACCGCTGGCAGGGCGATGGGCGTGGCCACGGAGCGAGACCTGCGAGACTATTTCCGCCTTGGCCCAGCCGACACCCGTAAGGCGCTGGCCAAACTCGTCGAAGACGGAATCCTGACGACGGTTCAGGTCGAAGGATGGGATCAACCGGCCTTTCTATGGCCAGCAACCCGCCGTCCCCGCGCCATCAAGGCCGACGCCCTGCTTTCGCCGTTCGACAACCTGATCTGGTTCCGCGAGCGGACCGAGCGCCTTTTCGGCGTGCGCGTGCGGCTGGAGATCTACACGCCGGCCCACAAGCGCACCCACGGCTACTACGTCCTGCCGTTCCTTCAGGACGAGACGATCACCGCCCGAGTCGATCTGAAGGCCGACCGCAAGGCGGGCAGACTGCTGGTCCAGGCCGCCCATGCCGAGCCCGCCGCGAACGCGGAAACCGCCCCTCGACTGTGGCGTGAACTCACGCGAATAGCGGCCTGGCTGGGCCTGGAGGGGATCGAGGTTCGCTCCGTGGGCGAACTCTCACCCAAACTGAGTTTGAAAGCTACCTAAGCGCGATACATCGCTCGCCTCGACTGTAAAGTATTGTAAAAATGTCTGACAAATACGAGCAAGCCCAGGCGGTGCGAGGTAAACATGAGTTGCAGGTCTCCTGCTCGTCGCCCCACCGACAGCGAGATGACCGAGGCGCGCCTCGCTCCCCCGCGAGGCGCGCCACTTCCCAGCTTAAGTGATTGCATGAAAGTCGCGCTGCTCGACGACGACCCCAGCCACAACGCGCTCGTCGCCTCGGTGCTGACCCCAAGCGGTTTCGTCTGCACCAGCTTTACTCAGCCCTCGCGGCTTCTGGCGGAACTGCGCAAGCAGACCTTCGACCTGATCATCCTTGACTGGAACATGCCCGAGCTGTCGGGCATCGAAACCCTGAAACTGCTGCGCGAGGATCCGGCGACGGCGCCGCCGGTGCTGCTTCTGACCAGCCGCTCGGTCGAGGCCGACCTGGTGGAGGGCCTGAACGCCGGCGCCGACGACTACATCGTCAAGCCGTTGCAGCCGCAGGTGCTGCTGGCGCGCGTCAACGCCGTGGTCCGCCGCATCCACCGTCCGCCGGTCACGCCTCAGATCGAACAGCACGGCCCGTATCGGCTGGATCCCGGCGCCCAGACCGCGTCCTGGAAAGGTCACGTCGAGGCCTTGACGCCCAAGGAGTTCCAGCTGGCGTCCCTGCTGTTCAACAATCTGTCGCGGCCTTTGTCGCGCGAGTACCTGCTGCGCCGGATCTGGGGCCAGCGGCCGGATCTCGAAACCCGCACCCTGGACGCGCACGTGTCGCGTTTGCGGGCGAAGCTGCACCTGCGGCCGAATAACGGTTTCCGACTCAGCACCGTCTACGGTTTCGGGTATCGTTTGGAAGCGTGTGATCCCGAGACGGGCGGGGGAGAGTAGAGTTATGAACAGGGCCGCGGGGGCGAGCCTCCTTCTGGCGGCGGCGCTGGCGACGAGCGCGGCGCGCGCCCAGACCAGCGCCTCGGCCGAACCGCCGGTGGCCTATATGGTCAAGCCGGGCGACACCCTGATCGGGATCGCCGCGCGCTACATGAACCGCCCTAGCGACTACCGCGCCGTGCAGAAGGCCAATGGCGTGGCCCGCCCCACGCGCCTGCGCAGCGGCTCGCAACTCAATATCGATCCAAACCTGCTGAAGGCGACGCCGATCGTCGCCTCGTTGTCGGCCTTTTCCGGTCCCGTGCTGATCGAGACGGGCGGCCAGAGCACGCCTGCCCGGGTGGGGATGCCGCTGCGGGAAGGCCAGGGCGTGGTGACCGGTCCCGGCGCTTTCGCCACCTTCGAGCTGGAGGACGGCTCGCGCGTCACCCTGCCCTCGAACACCCGCGTTCGCATCGCCAAGCTGCGCCAGGTGCTGATCAACAACGCCCCCCAACGGGTATTCCAGCTGGACCAGGGTCGGGGAACGATCTCTGCCACGCCGAACCAGACGCCCGGCGCCCGGTTCGAGGTGCGCACGCCGGTCTCGGTCTCGGCCGTGCGCGGCACCGAGTTCCGCGTCGGCGCGGACGGCGACAAGGCCCAGACCGAGGTGCTGAAGGGCGCCGTCGGCGTGGACGCCGGCGCGGTCGCCACCGGCGGCGCGCCGATCCCGGCCGGCTTCGGCGTCGGGGTCTCGGCCGCGGGGGTCAGCGAACCGGTCAAGCTGCTGCCCGCGCCCAAGCTTGGCCCGGGCGGCCAGACCCAGAGCGACAAGGTCGTCCGCTTCACGGTCCAGCCCCTCGAGGGCGCGGCCGCCTACCGGCTGCAATTGGCCCGCGACGCCGGCTTCATCGACATCTTCGCCGAGACGGTGACAAAGGCCGCCACCCAGCCGCCCAGCGCCGCCGAATTCGGCGCGGTGAGCAACGGCACCTATTTCGTGCGCCTGACGGCGCTGGACGCGCAGGGGCTGGAAGGCTTCCCCGCCGACTACAGCTTCGACCGCGATCTCGACACCCTGGACGCCGGCGCGCCTCGCGACAGCCGCGAGGGCAAGCACCGCAAGTTCCTGTTCCGCTGGAGTTCGGCCGGCGACGGGACGCGCAACTATCGGTTCCAGCTGTTCGCCGCCAAGGATCCCAATCGGCCGCTGGTCGACCAGCCGGGTCTTTCGGAACCACAGCTGACGCTGACCGACCTGCCGCCCGGCGAGTACGCCTGGCGCGTCGCCGTCGTGCGCTTCAAGGACGGGACGGTGACCGAAAAGCTTGGGCCGCCCCAGACGCTGCGGATCGGCGGATGACCCGCGCGGGGGCTCGCCCGCAGAAGCCGACAGGACGTTTGCCGTCGTGGCTGCTGTTGTCGGGCCTGGCCAGCATTTGCTTCGCGCTTTTCGCGTGGTTTCCGCCCACGCGGATCGACAACGTGCTGTACGACGTGCTGGCGCGGGTCAGCGCCCGACCGGCCGATACCAACATCCTGATGGTCGATATCGACGACCGCAGCCTGGCCGAACTGGGCGCGTGGCCATGGCCGCGGGACCTGCACGCGCGGATGATCGATCGCCTGGGCCAGGCCGGCGCCAAGACCATCGTCTACGACGTGCTGTTCAGCGAGCCTGGCGATCCGGCCCAGGACCAGGCGCTGGGCCAGGCCATCGAACGATCGGGCAAGGTCTATCTGCCGCAGTTCCTGACCAGCGCCGGGGCGGACGCGCCTCGGCGAGTGGTCGGATCGATCCCGGCCATCGCCAAGGGCGCGGCGGGCGCCGGCCTGGCCCACGTCCGGTTCGACGACGACGGCGTCGTGCGCCGCATGGCGCCGTTCGAGACCGACGGCGCGAACCTCGCCCCCGATCTGATGACCGTCGTTCATCGCGCCACCCATCCGGTCGGGGCGCGCGACATGACCCGAGGCTTCGACGAGACCCTGTTGATCCCGTTCGCCGGCCCGCCGTCGATCTATCGCCACATCAGCTTCTCCAGCGTGCTGAACGGCGAAGCGCCGGCCTCGCTGATCAGCGGCCGCACGGTGTTCGTTGGACTGACCGCCCCTGGCCTGGGCCCCGCCTTTCCGACGCCCGTCACGCCCGACGCGTCCAGCATGACCGGGGTGCAGCTACAGGCCAGCGTGCTGGACGGCCTGCGTAGCGGCTTGATGATCCGGGAGGCCGGACCGGAGGGCCGCGCGGCCTTCGCCCTGACGCTGTTGTGGCTGCTGCTGGCCGGCTTTCTGGTCTTGCCGCCGCGCGCCAATCTCGTCTTGCTAGCGGCGCTCTGCGCGGTAGGCCTCGCCTATTCGGCGGCGATGTTCTGGCTGGCCCACCTTTGGCTCTCGCCCATCGCCGCGGTGCTGGGCATGACGCTGGTGGCCCTGATCTGGGGATGGATGCAGTTGGCGCGGGTGAATGATCTTTTGAGCCGGGAACTGGCCCGTATCCGGTCGATCGTGCGCGGCCGCCGCGTCCAGCCGATGGATTTTGAAAGCGACGTGGTCGCCCGCCAGGCCTCGAGCCTGGGCGAGGCGATCACCCGGATGGACGATCTCCGCCGCTTCTCGGCCGACGCCCTGTTCAGCCTGCCCGACGCCACCCTGGTCGCCGACGCCCACGGCCGGGCCATCGCCGCCAACGCCGCCGCCAACGCGCTGTTCCGCCCGACCCAGCTCACCGTGCTGGGCGCGTCGCTGGCCGATCTCGTTAACGCCCTGGAGCCGCTAGGCAAGCGCTTCGAGCTGGACTGGCCCCCGCCCGCCGACGAGCATGAGCCCATCGATCTTCATCTGGTCGATGGCCGGGTCTTCCAGCTGCAGACCGTGTTCCGGCGGGACGAGACCGGCGCCCCGGCGGGCTGGATCGTGCGCCTGGCCGACATCTCGATCCTCACCGCCGCCATGCGCCAGCGCGAACAGGCGCTGCAGTTGCTGACCCACGACATGCGCTCGCCCCAGACCTCGATCCTGGCCCTGCTGGCGACGACCCCGGACCTGCCGACCGAGACCGCCGACCGCATCGCGGCCTATGCCCGCCGCACCTTGGCCCTGGCCGACGGTTTCGTGCAGCTGGCGCGGGCCGAGGTCACGCCGGTGTCGTTGGAGCCGGTGGATCTGGCCGACATCACCGTTGAGGCGATCGACGAGCTGTGGCCGCAGTCCGCCCAGCGACGGATTGAGATCCAGCAGATCGGCGGCGAAACGCCGCTCGTCGTGCTGGGCGATCGAGGGGTGCTGTCGCGCACCCTGATCAATCTGCTGGGCAACGCGGTCAAATACAGCCCCGAGGGCTCGAGGATCACCGTCACGCTGTCGGAGCAGTCGTCGCCGAACGGTCCGATGGCCCACGTCGCCATCGCCGACCAAGGGCCTGGTTTCTCGCGCGAGGAGGCCGCGGCGGCCTTCCTACCGTTTCAGCGTTTCGAGCGCCCCGGTTCCGTCGCGGGCGCGGGGGGCGCGGGCCTGGGCCTGGCCTTCGTGCACGCGGCCGTGGCCCGCCACGGCGGCGAGGTGTCGTGTCGCAGCACGGCGGGAGTCGGGGCCGAGTTCACCGTGCGCCTCCCGCGCCTGGTCGCCGGCCGCCCCTGAGGCGCGTTCAGCGTTTGCTCGGCGCCTGCAGCGCCTGAACCAGTTGGTCGGCCGTCGCCGCCGGCTCGCCCTTGCGCTGCCGGATCGACGACCAGGCCACCGTCTTGCCCGTGGCGGGGTCGACGACGGCCAGGGTGACGACGCGGACGGGGCCCTTACGGCTCCAGGGCCGAGCCTTGGGGGGCGCGCTGCGCCAGGCCGAGGCGTCCAGGGAACCCGAGGCGCTGGAAACGCCCAGACTGGACGGCGCGGTCGCCACGCCGACCTGGACCAGATAGGCGGACCCGGCCTTGCCGCCGCCGTTCGCGGCCCCCGCCGCCGCGCTCAGCCGCTCGACGGCGCGAGCCTGCACGGCCTTGGCGAAGGCCGCGTCGGCGCCGTCGGCCTGGCTGGCGAAAGGGGCGAGGCTGACGCCCCGCAGCGCGGAAAGGTCGCCCTGTCCCACCGCGCGCGGCGCGGCGCACGCGCTCAGCATCGCCAGGCACGCGCCGGCCAGAACAAGAACGCGTCCGCGCATGATCAATCGCCCCCAGGTGTCTTCAATGTCGGAACGATAGCGCCGCCGGCTCAGGCCAGCCAGGCGTGAATGACCGCCGCCGCCACGAACAGCAGCGCCCAGATCAAGGCCGCCGCGGCGACGACCAGGGGAGCCGGAGACCAGACGCGTCGCGGCTTCGCAACGCCGGTGGCGGAAACGCCCGGCCGTGTCGCGCCGTACTGGGTCATGGCTCGACCTAAACTCCCCTCGCTCGATGAAGAAGAGGACTAAAAGCAAGACGGCCGCCGCGCCAAGGCGCGATCGCCCCGCCGTTACAATGGATTACATTGTCGCCAGGCCGACCTCTTCCCCCGCGCGCGCGGCAAGCGCCCGCCGCGACATTTCGTCACGGGTCCGACTTGGCAAACCCGAATTGGGCTCTCTTCCCGCGCGAAATCTCTCGCGCGGGAACCCAAGCGTCGCCATGGGCCTTTTTCCGCCATGCTGATCGGCTTATTTGCGCCGCGAGGCGGGAAAGGCGTCTTCGCAACTAAGCGATCGTCTTTCCGTAAAAAAGATGGATAGTGCCGCCCCGGGAAAAGGGGCGGCGATTGGCTGACGCGGGTGGTGACCTTTTGAGCGTGACGGACTCGGACAAGGCCGTTCTGCTGGGCCTGTACGAGGAAAAGCGCGCCAATCTGGTGCGCTTCTTCGCCGCGCGCCTGGGCTCTCGCGCCGAGGCCGAGGATCTCGTCCAGGATCTCTATATCCGCATCAGCGGCATGGAGAATCTCGGTCCCGTCGATAATCCCTCGGCGCTGCTGCACAGGATCGGCTCGAACCTGATGCTGGACCGGATGCGCAGCCAGAAGCGCGCCGGGGCGCGCGACAACGATTGGCGCGCCGTCAACACCTCGACCATCGCCGGACATGAAGTGACCGACGAGCCCCCCGCCGACGAGGTGGTGGCTGGACGCCAGCGGCTGCGCGCCTTGGTCGAAGCGGTTCAGGAGCTGCCGGAAAAGACCCGCCAGGCCTTTCAGCTGCACAAGCTGGACGGCCACAGCCACGCCGAGACAGCGCGTCGCATGGGAATCAGCGTCAGCACGGTGGAAAAACATATCAGCTCCGCTCTGAAGACGCTCACGAGGCGGCTGCGATGAATTATGCGGACGCACATGGGGGACGATGCTTCGCGGCGACGTCTACGGTCTTGGGGATGATGGATCCTCGTCGGAGCAACGCCGGATGAGCCGGTCAGCGCAACATCTGCAAGAGGCGGCCGAGTGGCTGACCCGACTGCAGCGGCCGGAGGTCGAAGAGACCGACTGGCTGGCGTTCGACGCCTGGCTGATCGAGCCGGGCGCTAAGGCGGCGTATGACGCCGTCCAGGCCATCGACGAGGAAATCTTTCAGCGCGGTTCGGCCCTCCGGGGGGAATTGGCCGAACCGAGGCGCGCCGCGGCCAAGCGGGCCTTTTCGATCGACTGGCGTTGGCTGGGCGGTCTGGGCGTCGCGGGGGCCGCGGCGGCCGTCGCCCTGGCCATCGCGCCCTGGGGCGAGATGCTGCCGCAGGCCGACACGCTGTATTCCACGGCCCGGGGCGAAAGCCGCGCCGTCCAGTTGGCCGACGGCAGCCACATCGACCTGAACACCGACTCCCGCATTTCGGTGCGTCTCGAAAAGGACGCCCGCCGCGTCACGGTTCATGACGGCCAGGCCCTTTTCGACGTGGCCCACGATAAGGCCCGTCCCTTCCTGATCAGCGCCGGCGACGAAACCGTGCGCGTGGTCGGCACCAAGTTCGACGTCCGTCGTCGCGACGGCCAACTCAGCGTCACCGTGCTGCGCGGCTTGGTCGAGGTCTCGACCGACGGCGACGACACCCCCGTTCGTCTGCGCCCGGGCCAGATGCTGGAACATGTGGAAGGCGCCTCGGGCGTCACCGTCACCAATGTTTCGGCCGATGACCAGGTCGGCTGGCGCTCGGGCCGCCTGATCTATCGCGACCAGCCGCTCAGCCGGATCGTCGCGGACATGAATCACTATTTCGACCGCCCCGTTCGCCTCGAGGGTGAAAACACCGCCGCGCTCCGCTTCTCTGGCGTATTGATCGTGGATGGTCAGGATGCGATGGTCCGTCGCTTGACCAGCCTGATGCCGATTTCGGCGACGCCGACCGATGATGCGATTGTCCTGCGCGGAAGGCCGTCCGCCCCGAATTGACGTTCTTGAGCGGGTCCGCCCCTGAGCCGGGCCCTGCTCCTCGTCGCCGCCAGCATTCTGGGCCTGGGCGTCAGCGGTCGCAACGCGGTCGCCGCCGACGCGCGCGTGCGTCTGGACATCCGCAAGGCCACCGTCGCCGAAACCTTGATCGACCTTGGCGCGCGCATGGGCGTGTCCATGGGCGGCGTCGAGGCCTGCAAGGGCAAGGCCACGCCGTTGTCGGGCCAGTTCACCCTGCGCGAGGCGCTTGACCGCGTCATCCGCGACCGGGGCTGCGCCTACGCCTTTGTCGACAGCCGCACGATCCGCTTCACCGCCGCGCGTCCCGCCGCCCCCGAGCGCGCGGTGATCGCCGTGCGCGCGCCCTCGACGGCCGAACCGATCGCCCCCCTGGCGCCGCTGATCATCAGCGCCGGCAAGCGTCCGGCGCGCCTGGGCAGCCTGCCGGGCGGCGTCAGCGTGATCGGGTCTCCTCAGTTGCAAGACACCGGTGTCGACGAGACCGGCTCGGTGGCGCGCCAGACGGCCGGCTTCATCACCACCAACCTCGGCGCGGCGCGCAACAAGATCCTGCTGCGCGGCCTGTCGGACGGCACGTTCACGGGGCGAACCCAATCGACGGTCGGCACCTATCTCGACGATGTCCCGGTCAACTATAACGCGCCCGATCCAGACCTGCGCCTGATCGACGTCGACCGCGTCGAGGTGCTGCGCGGCCCGCAGGGGGCGCTTTATGGCGGCGGCTCGCTGAGCGGCATCTATCGGATCGTCACCCGAGCGCCCGAGCTTGGCGCCTATTCGGCCTCGGTCACGGCCGCCTACGCCTTCACCGAATCCGGCTCGCCCAGCCACCGTCTGGAAGGCGTGGCCAACGTGCCCATCGGCCAGAAGTCGGCCCTGCGCGGCGCCTACTACTACGACGTCGACGGCGGCTATCTGGACGACGTCAATCTCCGCCTGTCCAACGTCGACAAGACCACGCGCCGGGGCGGTCGCCTGGCGTGGCGCGCGGAGCTTGGCCAATGGGAAGTCAAGCTCGCCGCCGCCGGCCAGAAGGTCTCGTCCAACGACACCCAGTACGTGACCCTGGCGCCCGGCGGCCCCCGCCGCGCGAACCAGGTGCGCGAAACCCACTACAACCGCCTCGCCGAGACCTCGCTGCGGATCAGCGGGTCGGGCGACTGGGGCCGTTTCGTCTCGGTGACCGGCTATGTCGATCACCAGTACGCCAGTCGCTACGACGCCACCCTGGCCGTCACCCAGTTCGACGGACGCGCCGTGGAGCTAGGCCTCTATGATGAGCTGGCCCATGTGCGCATGGCCGTCGAGGACGCCCTCTATACCGGTCCCGCGGTCGGCCGCTTCCGCTGGATGATCGGCGCCTTCACGGCGACCAGCATCGAGCAGGGCGACGCCGAGCTGCGGGCCCGCTCCAGCGGCGTGACCCGCAGCGTCTATGACGAGGACCGCAAGGACCGGCTGAACGAATACGCCCTCTATGGCGAAGCGACCTACGACCTGGGCGGCGGCTGGAAGATCGCGGCGGGCGGGCGGTCGTTCAAGACGACGGTGCACACCCGATCCTATGTGCTGGCCCCTTCGCCCGGCCAGTCGCGGGACCTGGATCGCAAGGCCACCTTCACTGGCTTCTCGCCCAAGCTGTCGCTGCAGCGCGACCTGGCCGGCGGCGGCCTGATCTACATCCTGACCTCGGAAGGCTATCGCGCCGGGGGCTTCAACTCCGGGGGACTGGCCAAGCCCAGCGCCAGCCTGCGGGTCTTCAGCCCCGACCATCTGCGCAACTACGAAATCGGCGCGACGCTCAACCCCTGGAATGGACGGGTCAACCTGCGCACGGCCTTGTTCTACGACGACTGGCGCGACATTCAGACCGACCAGTATTTCAGCTCGGGCCTGTCCTACACGGCCAATATCGGCAATGGACGCAACAAGGGCCTCGAGCTGGAGGCCGCCTGGCGCGCCACGCGGCATCTGACGATTTCGGGCAACGCCCTGTTCAACCGCCCCAAGCTGACCAACATCGCGCCGGGCTATGGCATCGCCAACACGGCCAGCCTGCCCGGCGTTCCCGACGTCTCGTTCGGCAGTTTGATTACCTACCAGCGCGCGATCCTGACGCACGCCACCCTGATGCTGACCGCCGAGACCGGCTATATCGGCAAGTCGCGCCTGACCTTCGATCCGCGCTACTCGCCGTCGATGGCCGGCTACTACACCGGCAAGCTGTCAGCCCAGGTGATGACCGACCGGTGGCGCGCGGCGCTGTTCGTCAGCAATCCCTGGAACAGCTCCAGCGACACCTTCGCCTATGGCAACCCCTTCAGCTTCGGCCAGGTGCGCCAGGTCACGCCGCAACGCCCGCGCACGTGGAGCTTTTCGCTGACGGCCAATTTCTAATCACGAAAACCCGGATTGGGGACGCTGTCACGAAGCTTACGAGATTCTTAAAGCGCGCCTTGGGGGGCGGCCCGACCTCGCGGCGTCATCACATCGAGGGTGATCGCGGGGGCGTGATCGCTCAGACGAGGAACCGTGATGGCCAAGCTTTCGGCGCTCATTTGCGTCCACAACGAAGAGCAGCGCCTGCCCGCCTGCCTGGCGGCTCTGTCGTTCTGCGATGAGATCGTCGTGGTCGCCGACCGTTGCAGCGACGGCACCGAAGCCATCGCCCGCCAGTACGGCGCCGTCGTCGTATCGGGCATCTTCCCGATCGAAGGCCCGCGCAAGCACGCCGGCATCGCCCGTTGCACCGGCGACTGGATTCTGGAGCTGGACGCCGACGAAGGCGTGACCCCCGCCTTCGCCCAGGAAATCCGCGACACCGTCGAGCGCGCCGACGCCGCCGACTGGTACCAGATCCCGATCGACAACTATGTCGGCGACCAACTGGTTCGCCACGGTTGGGGCGGCTCGTTCGGCACCGCGTCGGCCGCGCGCCTGTTCCGTCGCGGCATGAAGTCGTGGAAGGCCGAGCGCGTCCATCCGGGCGCCAAGCTGGACGGCGTGTCAGGCGGTCGCCTGACCCAACCGCTGCGGCACATGGTCGACGAGGATATCGCCGACATGTTCGCTCGCCTGGGCCGCTACACCGCCCTGAAGGCCCAGGATCTGGCCGACAGCGGCAAGATCAAGAGCGTGGGCGACGACGCCTTCCGGGGCGTGCGCCGGTTCTTCAAGTGCTACGTGTCGCGCAAGGGCTACAAGGAAGGCGAGCTGGGCTTCCTGATCGCGCTGATGGCCGCCCTCTATCCGATCCTGTCGAACCTCCGGGCCCGTGAAATTCTGCGCACGCGCGCCAAGGCCAGCCTGGCCGAGACGCGCCCCGCCCCGGCCCCAACCCGCCTGCCGCTGCGCCGCGTCGAGGTCGTCGGACAATAGACCCGCCCATGCTGGCGCGTTCGCCCCTGGTCTTCCGCCTGGCGCTGGGACCGGAACTCCATCTCTGGGCCAAGGCAGGCCGGACGCCCGTGCTTTGGTGGCGGGACGACGACGCACGCGAGCCGACACCCGCGCTGGAGAGGCTTCTGGACCTGTCGCGGCGGCATGACGCCCCGTTGACGGTCGCGGCCGTCGCCGGGCCGAACCTGGCCTCCCTGGTGCGTCGGTGCCAAGACCAGCCCGATATCGAGATCGCCGTCCACGGCTTCCAGCACGTCAATCGCCAGCCGGAAGGGCAAGGATTCGGCGAGATCATCGACAGCGACAGCGTGGACTGGGTCCTCGCCCAGCTGCGGGCCACGGTGACCCGGTTCCACGACGCGGGCGCCACGCCGACCTTGTTCGTGCCGCCATGGAATAATCTGAAGCCGCAGCTGATCACCGCCCTGTCCGATACGCCCATCCGCGCGGTCTCGGGCTTCGCGCAAGGCGTCAGCGAAGCGGACGGCGTCTCGCGCCTCGACGCCCATTTGGACGTGCTGCGCTGGAAGGGCGGCGCGCGGTTTCGCGGGACCTGGCGCTTTCTGGCGCGGATGCGCAAGCTGCTGGCCCAGCGTCGCGTCACCGGCCAATGGGGTCAGCCGATCGGTCTATTGACCCATCATCTGGACCATGACGAAGACGCTTGGCGCTTCCTGGACAGCTTCCTGGGCGCGTTCCGCGTGGAGGCGCGTCGGTGCCTGCAGCTCCAGACCCTCGCCGAGCCGACGGCGCTCTGCGCTTAGAACGTTAGGCTCAGGCCGGCTCGGGGCGGTCGCGCAGGCATTCGCCGATGGCGCGGGCGCAACCCGGGATGCCCAGGGCGCCGACGAACGACATGGCCACGGCGCAGACCAGCATGATCGGTTGGAAGAAGCGCATCTGGTCTCTCCATGCAGCGTTCATCAGGCCACTCTGCCGAAGTTGTAAGACGGAACCTTGACGATTGTTCCGGATGCGCACGAAAAAATTCAGCTCGCGGCTTTTTTGTCGCCGGCCGCCCCCAGGTCGTAGGCCCTTCTCGCCGACTCGATCCGGTCCAGCTTGGCGTGAAGCGGCCCCCAATCGTCTTCCGCGGCGATCGGGGCCCAGAGTGATTCGACCTCCTCGATAATCAACTCCTCGGGCTCGGGACGCTGGAAGACCGGATCGGCCAGACGCTCGGGCCAGTCGGGATCGAACGCCGCCAGCCGTCGACGGAAGATCTCGAAGTTTTCCGTGCGGTAGAGCTCGGCGCGCGGGCCGTCCATCGCCCGGCCGGTCGAGGCCTCGCCGCCGAACCAGTCAAAGAAGAACGGCTCCCACCGCAGCCCTTCCCCGCCCTCGGCCAGGGCCCGGAAGGCGCTGTTGACCAGCTCTATATCGGCCTCGGCCCCTCGGCTCCGGACGCCCAGCCGATCCAGGATCGCGGCGCGCAGGGCGGTCCGATAGGCGTCGGAAAAGCCGTTCAGGGCCGCGAGCAAGCCTTGCTGATCGGTGACCAGGGTCAGGCAGGCCGCCAGTTGCTGAAGGTTCCAGAACACCGCCTCGGGCTGGCGGCCGAAGCTATAGAGGCCCTGGTGGTCGAAATAGGCGGCCGTGAAGTTCGGATCGTTGCGCGGCAGGAAGCGCCAGGGCCCGTAGTCGAAGCTTTCGCCGGTCACCACCATGTTGTCGGTGTTGAGCACCCCGTGCACGAAGCCCGCCGCCATCCAGCGGGCCAGCAGGCGCGCGCTGGCGGCGACCACCGCCTCCATCAGCGCCGCCGGCCGATCCGGCGCGTCCGCCAGCTCCGGATAGTAGAGCTCGACCACATGGTCGATCAGCCGGACGATCAGGTCGCGCCGCTCGAAATAGGCCAGGCGCTGGAACGTCCCGAACCGGATATGGCTGTGCGACAACCGAGTCAGGACAGCCGAGCGCGTCGGACTGGGCTCGTCCCCGCGCGTCAGCGCCTCGCCGGTCTCGATCAGCGAAAAGGCCCGCGACGTCGGCGCGCCCAGCGCCTCCAGCAGCGTGGCGGCCAGGATCTCGCGCACCCCGCCCTTCAGGGTCAGGCGACCATCGCCGGCCCGCGACCACGGCGTCTGGCCAGAACCCTTGGTCGCCAGGTCCAGCAGGCGGTCTGTCCCGCGCTCCCGGGCCTGGGCGAACAGGAAGCCCCGTCCGTCGCCGAGGTCGGGGTTGTAAACGCGGAACTGGTGGCCGTGATAGCGCATGGCCAGCGGGACCGACTGGTTGTCCGGCAGGGGATCGAAGCGGCCGAAGTGACGGATCCAGGCGGCGTCATCCAGCGCCTCCAGCCCCACGGTCGCGGCCGCTCGATCGTTGCGGAAGCGCAGGGCGGTCTCCGGGAAATCGGCCGGCTGGACCGGATCGGCGAAGTCGCCTCCCAAGGCCTGGAAACGCGGGTCAGGACGGTAGGCGGGCGTGAAGCTCATGGTCGCCAGATGAGGCCGGCTCGCCCCTCGCGCAAGGCCGTTTCGAATTTCGATGACGCCACGGGAACATTGTCGCTTCCCGGCAACAGACTGTCACGGAACCTTAGGAAAAAAGGGAATTTTGCTTGCCGAGGCCGGGAGCGGCGCCTAACCCTTTGCTATCCATTCGAACAATCGTTCGGGCGGAGCAACGAAAAACGAGCCGGGAGCGGGCAAGCGCTCTTGGCCAAACAACCGAGGTAGGAAATGCGCTTCACCCAGGTGCTTTGCGGCACTGCGTCCGCTGTCGTCCTCGCCGGTCTTGGCGCCGCCAGCGCCGCGCAGGCCCAACAAGCCGCGAGCGACGTCCA
Source organism: Caulobacter vibrioides OR37 (assembly GCF_000372645.1). Taxonomy (GTDB): domain Bacteria; phylum Pseudomonadota; class Alphaproteobacteria; order Caulobacterales; family Caulobacteraceae; genus Caulobacter; species Caulobacter vibrioides_E. The sequence goes on from NZ_APMP01000003.1 coordinate 178,382, forward strand.
AACCGTCGACAGCATCGTCGTCACCGCCCAGAAGCGGGAACAGAACCTGCAGGACGTGCCGGTCGTCGTGACCGCCGTCGGCGCCAAGCTGCTGCAAGACACCGGCGTCAAGGACATCAAGGATCTGACGATCCTGACCCCCGGCCTGACGGTCACCTCGACCTCGTCGGAAGCCTCGACCACGGCCCGCGTGCGCGGCGTCGGCACCGTCGGCGACAACCCCGGTCTGGAAAGCTCGGTCGGCGTGGTGATCGATGGCGTCTATCGTCCCCGCAACGGCGTCGGCTTCGGCGACCTGGGCGAGATGGAGCGGATCGAAGTCCTGAAGGGGCCGCAAGGCACCCTGTTCGGCAAGAACACCTCGGCCGGCGTCATCAACGTCGTCACCAAGCAGCCCGAGTTCAATTTCGGCGCCAATGGCGAGCTGACCTTCGGCAACTACAACGCCAAGGGCGTGGCCCTGTCGGTCACCGGTCCGCTGGCCGGCGACAAGCTGGCCGGCCGCCTCTACGTCGCCGGTCGCAAGCGCGACGGCTTTAACGACGTGGTCACCGGCCAGGGGCCCTCCAAGCGCGACCAGGACGCCGATTCCAACTTCTACACCGTGCGCGGCCAGTTGCTGTTCATCCCGGATGACAAGGCCACGTTCCGCGTGATCGGCGACTACACCAAGCGCAACGAGAACTGCTGCGGCGCGGTGCAGATCCGCACAGGCCCGACCGCCGGCATCCTGGCCCTGGTCTCGGGTCAGGCCACGCCGGTGGCCACGACCGCCAACCCCTACGCCCGGATCGCCTATTCGAACCGCGGCGCTCCGGCCACGATCACGGACAAGGGCGTGTCGCTGCAAGGCGACATCGAGCTGCCGATCGGCACGCTGACCAGCGTCTCGGCCATTCGTCAGTGGCGAACCGACAACGGCCAGGACTCCGACTTCAGCCTCGCCGACCTGGCCTATCGCAACAAGGACGGCACCAACTACTCGAAGTTCACCACCTACAGCCAGGAACTGCGCCTGGCCGGCAAGACCGACAAGTTCGACTGGATGGTCGGGACCTTCCTGGCGGACGAGCGCCTGGAGAACCGCACCAACTTCCTCTACGGCAATGACTACGAGCAATACCTGGGCCGCCTGCTGTCGCGCTCGGCGGCCAATCCGGCCGGCATCGCCAACTTCATCGCTCTTCTGCTGAACCGCGCGCCGAACACCTCGTTCCCCGCCGGCCAGGGCATCTATGACCGCTACGACCAGCGCGCCCGTTCGATCGCCCTGTTCACCAACGACACCTGGCACGTGACCGACGCGTTCGAGATCACGGGCGGCCTGCGCTACACCTCGGAAGACAAGAAGCTCAACACCTACCAGACCAACAGCGACGGCGGCGTCGGCTGCGGCACGGCGCTGTCGCCGGCCGGCCAGGCCCGCATCGCCGGCATCGTCGGCGCGGCCAACGCCGGCGTGGTGATCGGCAACCTCTGCCTGCCCTGGGCCAACCCGCTGTTCAACGGCCGCGGCACCGTCCAGACCCGCACCGAGAAGGAGTGGAGCGGGACGATCAAGGCCTCGTACCGCATCTCGCCGGAGGTCTTCACCTACGCCTCCTACGCGCGCGGCTACAAGGGCGGCGGCTACAACCTGGACCGCACCCAGTCGTCGAACGGTCTGCCCTCGGGCGCGGCCGGCGTGGCGCCGATCTACGACACCTCGTTCCCGGGCGAGTTCGTCGACAGCTACGAAATCGGCCTGAAGAACACGCTGTTCCACCGCACCGTGCTGTTCAATGTCAGCGGCTTCTATCAGAAGTTCACCGACTTCCAGCTCAACACGTTCCTGGGCACCTCGTTCGTGGTTCGCTCGATTCCCGAGGTCACCTCCAAGGGCGTCGACGCCGACTTCCTGTGGTTCACCCCGATCCACGGCCTGACGGTCCAAAGCGGCTTCACCTACGCCGACACCAAGTACGGCAAGCAGCCGATCCCGAACGATCCGGGCAACGCCCTGGCGCTGCTGCCCGGCAGCAACCTGTCGCTGGCTCCGAAGTACTCGGCCTCGGGCTCGCTGACCTACGAGACCCCGGTCGGCGACAACCTGAAGGCCCGCTTCAACATCGGCGCCAAGTACTCCAGTTCGTACAACACCGGCTCGGACCTGTTCCCGCCCAAGATGCAGAAGGCCTACACGGTCGTGAACGGCCGCATCGGGCTCGGCTCGGCCGACGACCACTGGACCGTCGAACTGTGGGCTCAGAACCTGTTCAACGAGAAGTACATGCAGGTCGCCTTCAACGGCACCCTGCAAGGCTCCTCGGGGCTCAGCGCCACGCAGAACACCTACAACCCGGCGCTGGACACCGTCACCTACGATGCGTTCCTCGGCGCGCCGCGCACCTACGGCGTGACCCTGCGCTCGAAGTTCTAACCGGGAGGGGGACACCGGCGGGCGACTGGGAACAGGGCCCGTCGGCTTTCGGGAGCGGGAAGGGCGATCCGGGGGACCGGGTCGCCCTTTTCCGTGCGCGGTCCCCTAGAGCGTGAGGCTGAAAGTGGGAACCGGTTTCAGCTTATCTCACGCTCTAAACATCTGATTTAGAGCCTTTTTGACGCCTGAAATCGATTCCGATTTCAGGCTAAAGGCTCTAGCGAACAGGCTCCGTCCCCTGAAAATTCGCGACGCGTCGTCGACGCGGGGTTTGCGATCGGGCCGCATCACATCAGCATGGGCGCGGGGGAATCGTTCGAAGCGTCGGAGCCGCGCCCATGAAGACGATCCGCTTTCTGGGGTTCTGGATCTGCCTCGTCCTGGGCCTGGCCCTGGGGAGCTGGAGCCAGCGGCCGCCGGCGCCGGTCGCCGCCAGCGCGCCCGAGACCGCGTTCTCCGCCGAGCGCGCGTTCGTCGACGTCGCCGCCATCGCCCAGAAGCCCCACCCCGCCGGCTCGGCCGAGATCGCCAAGGTCCGCGACCATCTGCTGGCCCGCATCGCCGCGGTGGGGCTGGAGGTCTCGGTCCATCCCGGCGAGGGCTTCCTGTCGCGCAATGGCCCCGACGGCCAGCCTCCGCGCGCCCTGACCGTGGCGGCGGTTCAGAACCTGGTCGGCGTATTGCCCGGCAAGGACCGCGACCTGCCGGCGATCCTGGTGATGAGCCATTACGACTCGGCCCCCAACTCCCCCGGCGCCGCCGACGACACGGCCGGCGTGGCCGCCGCCCTGGAGATCGCCCGCGCCCTGAAGGCCGGCGCCCAGCCGCTCCGCGACGTCATCTTCCTGTTCACCGACGCCGAGGAGCCGGGCCTGCTGGGCGCCGACGCCTTCTTCGGCCGCGACCCGCTGCTGAACCATGTGGGCCTGGTGGTGAACATGGAGGCGCGCGGCGACGCCGGTCGGGCGGCGATGTTCCAGACCGGTCCGGACAACGGGTCGCTGATGCGGGTCTTCGCCAGCGCCGCCAAGGCGCCGTCGGCCAATTCGCTGGCCTCGACGGTGTATGGCAAGATGCCCAATGACACCGACTTCACCCACGCGGTGCGCAAGGGCCTGCCGGGCCTGAACCTGGCCTTCATCGACGACCAGCTGGCCTATCACACGCCGCTGGCCACGCCCGCCCACCTGGAGAAGGGCAGCCTGCAGCATATCGGCGACCAGACCCTGCCGACCGTGCGCGCCCTGGCCGACGCCGCCGCGCTGCCGGCCAAGGCGCCCGACGCCATCTATTCCGACCTGCTGGGCCTGGTGCTGATCAGCTATCCGCCGGTGGTCGGCTGGGTGCTGCTGGGCGTGATCGCCTTCCTGATCGGCTTCACAGCCTCACGCACCCTGGCCGCCGGCGCCGCCAGCGGCTGGGAAATCGGCCGAGGCGCGGCGGGCCTGCTACTGATCGGCTCCAGCGCCGCTCTGGCGCTGCACCTGGTCGGGCGCGCCTTGGCCATCCAGGACGCCCAGACGCTCTATCGCCTGCTGACGCGCTTCGATCCGCTGCTCTGGGGCGCGGCGAGCATCGCGGTCGCCGCCGGCCTGGCGGTCGCCACGGCCCAGGCGCGGGGGGCCAGCCGGATCATCCCCTGCGTCGTCGCCCTGGCTCTCGGCGGCGCCTGCAGCCTGGCCGGCGGCTTCGACGCGGTCGGCCTGGGCCTTGGCGTCGCGACCTGCGTGTTCGGCCTGGCGGCGTTGGGGCAAAGAACCGGCGCCCTGGGCGCCTGGATCGGCGGGATGATCGTGCTGCTGGCCCTGTCGATCGCGGCCCAGGTTCTGGCCCCGGGCGCGACGGTGATGCTGGTCTGGCCGCTGCTGGTCGCCGCCCTGGGCGCGGCCCTGGTCATCGGCGTCGGCGGCACGCGCGACAAGCGGGCGGCCCTGGCCCTGACCGTCGTCGTCGGCCTGCTGGCCATCCTCTCGACCGCCCAGCTGACCGCCTGGGGCGCGTGGACCTTCGCCGGCGTCGGCCTGATGGAGCCGGCGATCCTGGCCCTGTTCGCCATGCTGGCCGCCCCGGCCCTGTCGCCCCTGGTCCATGACTTCGCCGCGACCCGCTGGGCCTGGCGCGCCGCCGGTGCGCTGGTCGTGGCGGGACTGGGCCTGATCGCCAACGCCGATCGCGTGGGCGGCGACGCCGCGCGACCGGCCGTGACCCACGCCATTCAGGTCGCCGACCTCTCGACCGGCAAGGCCTGGCGGCTGACCGAGGCCGCCAAGCTGGACGCCTGGACCAAGGCGGCCCTGCCCGACGACGGCGGTTCGGATCCGAAGAAGCAGGCACTGCCGCCGTTCTGGCCGCATCCGGTCTGGATTTCCGAGAGCCGCCCCGCCCCGGTCGCCCCGCCGCAGCTGACCGTGGACCGCAGCGACGACCGCCTGCTGATCCGCCTGATCCCCGCCCCCGGCGCGGAGCTTGTCAGCCTGCGTCTGCGTCCCAGCGGCCAGCTCACCCAGCCGCGCCTGAACGGCCGTCCGGTCACGCTGGCGACCGCCCCCGGCGCCTGGTCCAGCCTGACCTATTACGCGCCCGACCCAAACGGCGTGACGCTCAGCTTCACGGCCTCGGCGCCCGGCAAGATCGAGGTCGCGGCCCTGGAATATCACGACGGCTGGCCCGCGACCGCCAAGGCCCCGCCGGCCAAGCCGCCCGGCCTGATGGCCATCGGCCAGTCGGACAAGACCGCGGTGCTGGTGCGCGCCGGGATGAGCTGGTGAGGCGTCAGACGGCGAAGACGCCGTCGCCCGGCGTCTTGGCGTAAAGCGCCTCGACCCGATCGGCCCGCCGCTCCAGCGTCGCGCGCTGGTTCACATAGCCCTTGTCGGTGATCTCGCCCGCGTCGATCGAGGGCGGCTCGGTCAGCAGGGTGAAGCGCCCGATCCGCCGCGACGAACCGCCGGCGGCGTCGTTGAAGGCCGAGAGCCGCTCGCGGACGATGGCGACCAGCTTCTCCAGCGGCGTCCCCGGCCCCGGATCGGCGACCAGCGCCGCCAGTCCGGCCGGCGAGGGCCACAGCATCGCGCCGATGAACGGCTTGTCCTGCCCGGTGATCACCGCGTCGTGGATGTAGGGGCTGCAGGCGGCGACGATGTCGGGCCGCAGCACGCCGACGCTGACCCAGGTGCCGCTGTCCAGCTTGAAGTCCTCGGTCACCCGGCCGTCGAACACCAGGCCCTTGGCCGGGTCCTCGGGATCGACGAACCGCGCCGCGTCACCCAGCTTGTAGAAGCCCTCCTCGTCGAAGGCCGCCGCCGTCCTTTCCGGGTCCTTGTGGTAGCCGGCCGCCACGGTCGGTCCCTTGACCCGCACCTCGTACTTCGAGCCGCTGGGCGCCAGCTTCAGCTGGATGCCCGGCAGCGGCAGGCCCACCAGCCCGACCCGCTCGGTGACCCAGTGGGTGACGGTGACGCCTTGCGTCTCGGTCGCGCCGTACATCGTCGTCAGCGGGATGCGCTGGCCGGTCTCGGCCACGGCGAGCGCCTGGATCCGCTCATAGACGTCGTTGGACAGCGTCGCGCCGCCATAGCCCATGTAGCGCAGGTTCTTGAAGAACGCGCGCCGCAGGACGGGATCGTTCTCCATGGCCTCGGCCAGCATCGAAAAGGCGATCGGCGCCGAGCCGAACACGGCCGGCGAGACCTCGTAAAGGTTCTTGATCGTCGTTTCGAACAGGCCCGGCAGCGGCTTGCCCTCGTCGATATGCAGCGTGCCGCCGGCCCAGATCACCGCGTTGAAGCCGATATTGCCGGCCGAGATATGGCTCCAGGGCATCCATTCCAGGCTCTGGGGGACCTCTCCGGTCTCGGGCTCGGCCAGCCTCAGGCCCTCCTGGCCGGCGATGACCCCCGCCATCATGCCGTGGGTCTGCGGCACGGCCTTGGGCAGGCCGGTCGAGCCGGAGGTGAACAGGAACTTGGCCACGGTGGCCGGGCCGACCGTCTCGCGCGCCGCCGCGACGGCCGGCGTCGGCGGCGTCGCGGCGACCTCGGCGAACGGGATCGCGCCCTCGCCGGTCCCGTCGACCGTCACCAGGACGAGGGTCGGGTCGATGGCTTTCAGCGTCTCCAGGGCCTTGGCGAACAGCGCGCCGCTCTGGGCGAAGACGACGCGCGGCGCGACCTTCTCGAAACAGTGCCGGAGCTTGGCGTGGTCGGTCGAGATCAGGCTGTAGGCCGGGCTGATCGGCGCGGCCGGGACCCCGGCGGCATAGGCGCCCAGCGTCATCAGCGCGTGCTCGATCGAATTGCCCGACAGGATCATGACGCTGTCGGCGTCCGTCAGGCCCTGGTCCAGCAGCCATTGGGCCAGGCCCTCGACCGCGCGATGGGCCTGGCCGTAGGTGACTTCGCGCCAGGGACCGTGGTTCGGCTCGCGCTGCTTGATGTAGGGGCGATCCGGATGCGCGGCGGCCTTCTCCGCGATCAGGTGGGCGATCGAGCGCGGCCCCTCCCCGGGCGCGTGGTTCGAGGTGATCACGATCGTCCCGTCGGCGCGCCGCTCGACGCTGACGTCGGGACCCTTCATCGGCAGGGGCTTGAAGGCGACCGTGCTGGCGTCGCGCGACGGCGACGCGCCATCCGGCGGCGTCATGGTCTCACTCCCTGGATTATCGTTGTTCTGTGGGCCTTGACGGTAGCGGAAAGCCCGCGCGCGGCAAGGTTGACGTTCGGGGAGGAGACGTCAGCCCTTGCGCCGCTTGCGCGCCGCCTTGGCCGCCGTCTCGGCCGCGTCGACCTGGGCGCTGAACGCGTCCAGATCGACGCCGAAGCGCTCGCCGCAGGCGGGGCAGTCCAGCACCGGCAGCATCCGCACGGCCTGGATGGCGGCGCGCGTCGGGCCGCCGCATCGCGGGCACGGAAACTCCAGCTCCACGCCGCCAACGTCCACGCCCGCCATGCCGGTCGCTCCGCCGATTCCGTCTCCGACTCAGGAGGAGACGGTGGAAACGATGACAGGCGCAATCACGGCGCGGCCATGCGGCGTGTTGTCCTCCCGCGCGCTCCTCTTGCGGCCGCTCGACCGCCGGGAAAGGATCATGCGGCGGTGTCGGCTGACGGTCCCGCCGCGCGTCCTTGGGCCTGTCCCGCCGCCGCCAGGAGCTCCGCCATGCGCCCGACCATCACCGCCTTCAAGACCTCGCCCGATCGCGGCCGGGGCCTGGCCCGCGACATGGCCGTGCGCTGGGCCCTCGAAGAGGTCGGCCAGCCCTATGACACGCGCCTGGTCACCTTCGCGGAGATGAAGGCGCCGGCGCACCTGGCGTTGCAGCCGTTCGGCCAGATCCCGACCTATCAGGACGGCGACCTCGTGCTGTTCGAGTCCGCCGCCATCGTGCTGCATGTCGCCGAGCGCCATCCGGGGGTCCTGCTGCCGGTCGAGCCCGACGCCCGCGCCCGCGCCATCGCCTGGATGTTCGCCGCCGTGGCGACCATGCAGCCGCCGATCGTCGAGCTCGGCATGGCCGCCCTGGTCGAGCGCGACAAGCCCTGGTTCGAGGCCCGCCAGCCCCTTCTGGAACAAGCCGCCCGCGTCCGCCTCGACCAGCTGTCGGCCCGCCTGGGCGAGGCGGACTGGCTGGACGGTCCGTTCAGCGCCGGCGACCTCGTCATGGTCACGGTGCTGCGCCGGCTGGGCGCCTCGGGCGTGCTGGACGCCTATCCGACCCTCACCGCCTACATCGCCCGCGCCGAGGCCCGCCCCGCCTTCCAGCGCGCCTTCGCCGCCCAGCGCGCGGTGTTCGAAGCGGCGGCGGGGTAGCCATCCGCCCCTCTCCCCGAGGAGAGGGTTTTTGGCGCGCGGCTGGAGCGCGGGATGATGGGTGTGTTTGGGTGTTGAGGACCGTTCCTGGCCGGGAAGGGAGCCGTCCGTACCTCTCACGGCGAGACGATCGCCGGACCCAGTTCACTCACAGCTATGAACCCGTCATCCCGCGCCTTGTGCGCGGGACCCATGGTTGAGCTTCCACGTGAGCGCGTGAGCTTTCTCCGCACGTGCGGCGGACGGATGGGTCCCGCGCATGAAGCGCGGGATGACGGTGGTGTTTGGGGCTTTGTGGAGGGCCCCTTCCCGCCCCCGGGAAGGGAGCCATCCTTACATCTCACGGCGAGACGATCGCCGGGCTGTCCAGGTCACTCAAGGCCGACGCTGCGCGTCGCCGCGACGCGGTCGCCGGAGGCGAGCCTTGACTGACCTGATCAGTTCGGCACGCTGCTGCCTCCAAGAGATGTAAGGTTGGGTCCGACCCTGAGGGGCGGTTGCCTAGGATCTATGGTATATAATAAACGTACCAGTGACCTTCCTTCTCAGCCCGCCACGCTAAACCTAAAGCCTCCAACTCGGAGTTTATGTATGAGATCGGCACATCGTCGATCTTGCTAGCAAACAATTTTTCTGGAAGACCCTGACTCAGGAAAAATTTCTCTCGAATACTCGCAACCAATTTATGCCGCTCTAAGTATCCACCGGACATGCCGCCGTATCCTGGATACACTACGCCCCAGTCTGGTACTTGACCTTGTTCAGCTAGAAAGAGGTCGTAGCCGGAGCGCGCAGGCGGATACCAAATGGCAGTTCCATCTACGGAACCGCCATCCCCACCAATCACCATTCCGCTGCCGTGGACGATGCCGCCACCACCATCTCCACCGCGTCCTCGACCGCCGGCACCTACTCGGCCACCGCGGCCGCCAACTACAGTTCCGTCGCCGAAAATTTCGCCACTTCCTCCACGACCGCCTTCTGCAAGAGCCTGCGAAATCTCCAAGTGCGTTAACTCTGGGGTTGGTGAGCAACTCGAATTGTAATTGTAAAGTTGCTCTCGGTAAGTCTTCACCTCGCCGATTAGAAACCCTTTCCGCTGGCTCGTCTTGCTGTCGTATTCATCGTGATGATCGAAACATAAAAACGCCAAGTTATCTTCAGAAGGATTTTTGTTATTCCTGTCGAGATGAGCGATCTGACCGCTTTTCACGCCAAGATCCCGCTTTAATCCAAAACAGATGCAACACCTTCTGCGTGATTTGACGAGAATGGCCTCATTTGTGCTGTCAGGAATAGGTGCTCTAACCATTTTAGGCTCCAGCAAAACCTCTCCAATATAATCACAAAAAAGGCGGAGCCTTCCGGCCCCGCCCTCTCTAAATCCAGCTAGCTCAGCGGCCAGCCCCCTACTCCGCCGCCACCTTCGCCGAGTAGCCGAGGATCGCCTTGGTCTCCAGGAACTCGCCGAAGGCGTGGTCGCCCCACTCGCGGCCGTTGCCGCTCATCTTGTAGCCGCCGAACGGGGCCATCAGGTCGGTGCTGGCGCCGTTCAGGTTGACCTGGCCGGCGCGGAGCTTGGCCGCCACCTTGCGGACCTCGGCCTGGTCGCCGCCCGAGACATAGGCCGCCAGGCCGTATTCGGTGTCGTTGCCGACCTCGATCGCCTGCTCGACATTGTCGTAGCCCAGGATCGAGACCACCGGGCCGAAGATCTCTTCCTTGGCGATGGTCATGTCGTTGGTGACGTTGGCGAAGACGGTCGGCTTGACGTAGTAGCCCTTGTCCAGGCCTTCCGGGCGGCCGACGCCGCCGGTGACCAGTGTCGCGCCCTCGTCGATGCCCTTCTGGATCAGGCCCTGGATCTTGTTCCACTGGGTCTCGCTGACCACCGGGCCCATCTTGTGGTTGCCGTTCGGGTCGCCGACCGTGTGGCTCTCGGCGGCGGCCTTGGCGATGGCGATCACCTCGTCCATGCGCTGGCCGGGCACCAGCATCCGGGTCGGGGCGTTGCACGACTGGCCCGAGTTCATCATCACCGAGGCCACGCCGCCGGTGACGGCGCGCTGGAAGTCGGCGTCCTCGAGGATGATGTTCGGGCTCTTGCCGCCCAGCTCCTGGTGCACGCGCTTCACGGTCGGGGCGGCGTTCTTGGCCACCTCGATGCCGGCGCGGGTCGAGCCGGTGAACGACACCATGTCGACTTCGGGATGGCTGCTGAGCGCCGCGCCCACGGTCGGGCCGTCGCCATTGACCAGATTGAAGACACCGGCCGGAACGCCGGCGGCGTGCAGGATCTCGGTCCAGATATAGCCCGAGAACGGCGCGATTTCCGACGGCTTCAGCACCATGGTGCAGCCGGTGGCCAGGGCGGGACCGACCTTGCAGGCGATCTGGTTCACCGGCCAGTTCCACGGCGTGATGAAGGCGCAGACGCCGATCGGCTCCTTGACGATGCGGGTCGTGCCGCGATCTTCCTCGAACTTGTAGTCCTTCAGCACGGCGACGGCGGTCTGGACGTGGCCGATGCCCATGGCCGCCTGGGCGCGCTGGGCCAGCCAGGCGGGGGCGCCCATCTCCTCGGTGATGGCCTTGGCCATGTCCTCGAAGCGCTTCTGGTACTCGGCGATGATGCGCTCGAGGATGTCGATGCGCTCTTCGCGGCTGGTCTGGGAGAAGGTCGCGAACGCCTTGCGGGCGGCGCGGACGGCCTTGTCGACATCGGCCTCGGAGCCCAGCGAGATCACGCCGGCGACGTCCTCGGTGGCCGGATTGATGACGTCCAGCGGCTTGGGCGCGACCGGATCGACCCAGGCGCCGTCGATGTAGAACTTGGTGTATTCGCGCATGACGTTCTCCTGCCCGTGGGTGTTTTGCCGACCGCTCTGATTGGCCCCTTCTAGGTTGGGGCGGCGGCGGAGGGTTTCAAACAGCCATTTAATGTGATCGACGATCAGGTGGGAAGGGGGCAAACCGAGGTTCGCGTCGACTATTGGCCCGTCCGCGACGGCGCGACCGAGAACTCCAGGTCGAACAGGGTGGGCGCGGGGCTGGTCCGCGCCTTTTCCAGGGTCAGGAGTCGGGCCTTGGTCTCCGCCCCGCCCGAGGCCGAGAAGCCGCCCATGCCCCCCGAGGCCGCCAGCACGCGGTGGCAGGGCACCACGATCGGCCAGGGATTGTCGCCCAGGGCCTTGCCCACCGCGCGCGCCGCGCCGGGCTGGCCGAGGGCCCGCGCCACCTCGCCATAGGTCGAGACCTCGCCCGGCGCGATGGCCCGGGCGATCGCATAGACCCGCAGGTTGAAGGCGGGCTGGCCCTCGACGTCCAGCCGGATGTCGGAAAGGTCGTCGCGGGCGCCGGCCAGCAGCTCGCGGACGCGGGCGATGACGGCCTCGGCCTCCGGCGTCGGCTCGGTCTCGACCGCGTCGGGGAAACGCCGCCGCAGCCGCGCCCACGCCGCGCCCGGCGCGCTTTCCGGCAGCTGCACGCCGATCAGGCCGCGCGCGCCCCAGGCGAGGCCGCAGCGCCCGATGAGGGTGTCGAAGAGGGCGAAACCCTGGGTGACCATGGGCGGAAAATAGCAGGCCTGTTGCGCCTTGGCAGGGGCGGCCCTAACGATTTCCGGATCTTGCCATGTTGGGGGCCTTGTCTTGCGTCGGATCCTGCTCGCGGCCCTGCTGGCCGCCACGTCAATGACCACCGCGCGCGCCGGGGATCTGCTGATCCATGGCGGCCTGATCCACACCGGCGTCGAGGCCGCCCCGACCGCGCAGGCCGTGCTGATCCGCGACGACCGGATCCTGTTCGTCGGCGACCTGAAGACCGCGCGGGCCAAGGCGGCCAAGGGCGTCCGCGACCTCGACCTGAAGGGCGCGGCGGCCTATCCGGGCTTTGTCGACGCCCACGCGCACCTGACCGGGATCGGCCTGCGCGAGCTGACCCTGAACCTGGACAAGACCGCCTCGGTCGCCGACCTGGTCGCCACGGTGAAAGCCTACGCCGCCGCCCATCCCGACGGCCCGATCTACGGTCGCGGCTGGATCGAGACCCACTGGCCCGAGAAGCGCTTCCCGAACAGGGCCGACCTGGACGCCGCCGCGCCGGGGCGCATCGTGGTGCTGGGCCGCTCGGACGGCCACGCCAGCGTCGCCTCCAGCGCGGCCCTCGCCAAGGCCGGGGTCACGGCGGCGACGCCCGATCCCGAGGGCGGCAAGATCCTGAAGGGCGCCGACGGCCAGCCGGACGGCATGTTGATCGACCACGCCCAGGGCCTGGTCCAGGCCGTCATCCCGCCGCCGGGCGAGGCGACGATCCGCAAGGCCCTGGACGCGGCCGGCGCGCTCTACGCCTCGCGCGGCTGGACAGGCCTGGACAATATGAGCGTGACGGCGCCCGACCTGGCCCTGCTGCGCGACGAAGCGGCCAAGGGGCGTTTCCAGCTGCGGGTCGATAACTACATGGATCCCAGCGGCGCGGCCGAGGTGCTGGCCAAGGGGCCGGAGGCCGACGCGACCGGCCTGATCCGCACGCGCGGGATCAAGCTCTATATGGACGGCGCCCTGGGCTCGCGCGGGGCGGCGCTGCTGGAGCCCTATAGCGACGCCGAGGGGCTGGGCCTGCAGCTGACGCCGCGCGACACCGGCGAGGCGCTGATGAAGCGGGCCAAGGCGGTCGGGGCCCAGGTGGCCATGCACGCCATCGGCGACCGCGGCAACCGCATGGCGCTGGACTGGTTCGAGACGGCGCTGGCCGGCGACGCCAAGGCCCGCTGGCGGATCGAGCACGCCCAGATCGTCGCCGACGCCGACGTGCCGCGCTTCGCCAAGCTGGGCGTCATCGCCTCGATGCAGCCCAGCCACGCGATCGGCGACCTCTATTTCGCCCCCGCGCGCCTGGGCCAGGCCCGCCTGCACGAGGGCTATCGCTGGAAGGACTTCCTGGACGCGGGCGTGGTGGTCGCCGCCGGCTCGGACGCCCCGGTCGAGGTCGGCGACCCGCGCATCGAGTTCTACGCCGCCGTCTATCGTCACGGCCTGGACGGCTTCGCCAACGCCGACTGGCATCTGGAAGAGGCCGTCAGCCGCGCCCAGGCCCTGCGGATGCTGACCTGGGCCCCAGCCTACGCGGTGTTCCGCGAACACGAGCTGGGCACGCTGGAAGCCGGCAAGAAGGCCGACGTGACCGCCTTCGATCGCGACCTGATGACCGTCGAACCCAAGGACATCCTGACGGCGAAGGCGATGCTGACCGTGGTGGATGGGAAGGTGGTGTTTAGGAAGTAGCGTGAGCAAGCGGGAATAAACCGGGCCGCTCGTCGGTCTCTATCCGTGACAACACCGGAGAGAGAGAGAGATCCATGAGCAAATCCCGTGACGGGCGTCGCCGCCTGCACGCGATCAACCTGTTCATCCGGCCGGCGGGAGCCACGCCCCTGCTCGCTGCGAACGCCAGCCAGTCCGGTTACGCCCTGCGCGGCTGGCGCGCCGGCGGGCTGGAGTTCCGGGCCGTCTCGGACATCGAGCCCGACGACCTCGCCCAGTTCGAGCGAGCGTTCCGGACGGCGACGCCGATGTAGCCTAACGGCGGAGCGGAACCACGCGGATTTCGTCGACGCCAATGCCAAGCCGACGCGGATCGACAGGGCTCGGGAAGGCCGCGTCGGGCAGGCGGATCTCGATCCGGGTCGGCCCCCGTTCGTGGCCGCTGCTGATCCTCGCTGTAAGAAGTCCTGGCGTCGTGACGCGGGCGCGACTCATGAGCCGGCCGTCCACGAAGAACTCGACCCGCTGCGGACCCGTGGGGGCCACGCTGACCAAATTTATCAACAGGACAAAGTCTGGTGTGACGTTATCCACGGTCAGCCAGGCGGTCTTGGCGCTGGTCCAGGTTCCGTGAGGTTCGGGCGGCGCCCATCCGTCGCCGAGGGCCGCGGGGCGCACCGCAGCCGTCCGGATAATCGGCGCGGCGGCGATCGCCTCGCTCGACAGCGGAATGTAAGGTTCAAGACCGGTCTGGGCGAGATCGCGACCGCACAGCAGGCCGCGTGTGAACGCATAGCAGTCCGAGCGCTCCTTGAACCTGTCGAAGAGCGTCGTCTGCTTGCTTCGATCGCCGATGACCGCCGTGATGGTCCGATCACCAGGGCCGGCGTTCACGGTGGCCGCCGCGTCGATCTCACAGCTTACATTGAAGGCGCGCGCGCTGGGACCAGAGTTGGAAACGCCGTGGCGGCGCAATGCCTGGCCGGACAGCTGAACGATAACCCAGCCATCGTCGGCGCCGACGCACTCGACCAGAGGCTGGAACCGCCAGGGTCGGTGCTCGAAGGCCGGGTCGGTGCGAACGACCGCGTCGTACAGCGGGGCTACCGGCTTGTAGGTCGTGCGTACGCCTCGGATCATCTGGGTCATGTCGAAGACCTGCAGAAGAGCCGCCAGCGCCAGCAGCCCTCCGCGGAGGCGTGCGGACTCCAGCTTGTCGATCCTGGTGATGGCCAGCGCCAAAATCGCGTAGCCAACGATCCAAAAGAATCGCCCGTGCGCCCGGAACAGACCAATCAGGTCCCCCAGCTTGCCGGTCGGCCGAGGGAGATCGAACAGCAGTTTCATGCCAAGATACGGACGCGGACCAATGGCCCATAGGGTCAGGATGACCAACGCGATCAGCAGAGGGCAAAAGCGCGACCAGGCCATCTTGTGCCGACCGACGCCGCCTCGCGCCATTCCCCAAACCGCCCGCGCAGCGGCCGCGAACGCCAGCAGCAACAGGCCAGCGCCCAGATAGGCGTAACCTTCGAAGGTCTGCGCGCCGTTGGCGTCGAGCGTGCCGGTGAACCAACGTCCGTCCCAGATCTGACCGAAGGCCGCCGATGCTTGCGGCAAAAAGGGCCCCAGAACGTTCATCGAGTACGCGCCCATGGCCGCGCCGCCGCCTGACTGGCCGCCATTCGCGCCGTAACCCAGCACCCAGGCCGATAGCCCCATGGCCAGGCCGACAGACACGATCGTCAGCAGGACCGATCTCGGCGCCTGGTCCCGTTTCTGCAATAGTTCGGAGAGCAGGCCCGAGCCGAGGCAAGCAGCGAACGGGACCACATGATAGGGGTGAATGCCGAGCGTCGCGACGCCCAGGACGGTGATCTCCAGAATCCGTCGCCGGGAAAGACCAAAGCGCGCGACTTGGACGCTCCAAGCCAGGCTCAGGATCAGCAGCCAGTGGCCAGCCAGCGCGATGTGGCCGAATTGGCGAACGAACCAAGCCGGATAGAAAAGCGCGATCAACGCTCCAAGCACCAAGGACGAGGTCCGCTTTACGCCGCACGCCCGCAATAGCGCGACCATCGCCAACGGCTGGGCGATGTACGAAATCAACAGAAAGAGGGCCAAGGGATTGACGATGCGCCCCAGACCAAGCGCCTTCGTCAGGATCGTCACCCAGGGCAAGCTGTCCGTGTAGACGATCGAGGTTGGCAAGGCCTCGCCGCGCAAGGCCGTGGTTTCGACCGGCGGAAAGCGCCAAGGATGATCAATGATGGCGTAGTGACCCGCCATCATCGTCGCCATGTCGCCCCTTGGTTCGATCCAGTAGGGGTCGTTGGCGGACAGCAACGGCAACCCCATCACGATTTGGAACAGCATGATCGCCGCGAGAACCAGTCCCGACTGCCAATACACCTGACGCTTCACCGACCGCCCCCAACCGCCCCTAGGAAATCGACAGCCCTGCTACCTGAGAGCGAGGCGCTTATCCATACCTCTTCTCAGAAGGGCGTCACACGCTGGAAGGTCAGGCGCGCCCCCGCTTGCCCCCGTTCGATTCCCGTCCCACCTTGGGGTCATGAGCGACCGTTCGACCGGCCTGGCCCCCTCGAAGCTGACGGCGGTCCTGGGGCCGACCAATACCGGCAAGACGCACCTGGCCGTCGAGCGGATGCTGGCCCATGCCTCCGGCATGATCGGCCTGCCGCTGCGCCTCTTGGCGCGCGAGATCTACGACCGCATCGTCAAACTGCGCGGCAAGGCGTCGGTGGCGCTGATCACCGGCGAGGAGAAGATCGTCCCGGCGCGGGCGGCCTATTTCGTCTGCACGGTCGAGGCCATGCCGCTGGCCCGCGAGGTCGAGTTCCTGGCCGTCGACGAGATCCAGCTGTGCGCCGATCCCGAGCGCGGTCACATCTTCACCCACCGCCTGCTGCACGCGCGCGGCAAGTTCGAGACCATGTTCCTGGGCGCGGGGACCATGGCGCCACTGGTGCGCCGCCTGCTGCCGGACGCCGAGATCATCGGGCGCGAGCGGTTCAGCAACCTGTCCTACGCCGGCTCCAAGAAGCTGACCCGTCTGCCCCGGCGCACGGCGATCGTCGCGTTCTCCACCGACGCGGTCTACGCGATCGCCGAGTTGATCCGCCGGCAGCGCGGCGGCGCGGCCGTGGTGATGGGGAGCTTGAGCCCCCGCACACGCAACGCCCAGGTGGCTCTGTATCAGTCCGGCGAGGTCGACTTCCTGGTGGCCACCGACGCCATCGGCATGGGCCTGAACATGGACGTCGACCACGTGGCTTTCGCGGGCCTGCGCAAGTTCGACGGCAAGCGCACCCGCTGGCTCTATCCGCAGGAGGTCGGCCAGATCGCCGGCCGGGCGGGTCGCTACACCCGTGACGGCTCGTTTGGGGTGACCGGCGACTGCGAGGAGATCGACGAAGACCTGGTCGCCGCCGTCGAGAGCCACACGTTCGAGCCGATCACCGCCGCCGAGTGGCGCAACGGGCGGCTGGACTTCGGCTCGCTGCCCGGCCTGCTGCGCTCGCTGGCCGAGACGCCCCAGCGCGGCGGGCTAAAGCTGTCCGACGAGGCGCTGGACGAGCGCACCCTGCGGGCGCTGGCCCAGCAGGAGGACGTGATCAAGCGCTGCAAGGCCGACCGCTCGGCCCTGATCCGGCTGTGGGACGTCTGCCAGACGCCGGACTTCCGCAAGACCACCGACGACGACCACCAGCGCATGGCGCGCACCCTGTTCGACGACCTGACCACCGGCCGCAAGCGCCTGCCCGAGGACTGGGTCAACAGCCAGTTCAAGGCGCTGGACCGCGTGGACGGCGAGATCGACAGCCTGGCCGCCCGCCTCTCGGGGGTGCGCACGCTCAGCTACATCGCCAACCGCCCCGACTGGGTGGCCAACCCCGCCCACTGGCAGGGCCTGACCCGCCAGCTCGAGGACCGGATCAGCGACACCCTGCACGAGAAGCTGATGGCGCGGTTCATCGACCGCCGCACCAGCGTGCTGCTGAAACAGCTGGGCGAGCGCGAGACGCTCTATGCCGGCGTCGGCCAGGACGGCGAGGTGACGGTCGAGGGCCACGTGGTCGGTCACCTGTCGGGCGTGGCCTTCACCCCAGCCAAGGGCGCCTCGCCGCTGGAGGAGAAGGCGCTGCGCAACGCCGCCCAGCGCGCGGTCGGCCCCGAGATCGCCCGCCGCCTCGGCGTGCTGGCCAGCGAGGCCGACGACGCCTTCGCCCTGACGCCGGACGGCGCGATCCTGTGGCGCGGCGAGATCGCGGGAACCGTGCGCCGCGACCAGCCCCTGCTCTCGCCCCGCGCCCGCCTGTTGGGCGAGCTGGGCCCCGCCGCCGTGCGCGAGCGGGCCGAGCGGCGGCTGGACGCCTTCCTGGCCGGCGAGGTCGACCGGCGCCTGGCGCCATTGCGCGGCCTGGAGCGGGCCCTGGCCGGCGGCGCCCTTCGCGGCCTGCCGCGCGGCATCGCCCACCGCCTGCTCGAGGCCGGCGGGGTGCTGGACAAGCGGCCGGTGGATCCCGAGCTGAAGGCGCTGAGCCAGGGCGAGCGCCGCACGCTCAAGAGCCTGGGCGTTCGGATCGGGGCCTTCAGCCTCTACTGCCCCGGCGCGATCAAGGCCGAGGCCATCGCCTGCGCGCGGGCCTTGAACCCGACCGGCTGGCGCGGGGCCTTGACCACCTTGGAGCCCCTGCCCTCGCCCGCGCCGTCCGAACGCGAGCTGTCGGCCAGCGGCCTGCGGGCCGTGGCCGGCTTCACGATCCCGGTCGAGGCGTTGGAAACCCTCGACGGCCTGCTGCGCGCCAACCAGCAGCCGGGCGGCGTGGTCCTGACGGAGGCCGCGCTGGAGACGCTGGGCTGGACGGCCAAGCAGGCGTCCGCGGTGCTGCGCGCCCTCGACTACACCCCCGCCATTCGCGCCAAGCCCGACCAGCCGATCGTCTGGAAGCGTCGCGGCGCGGCCCGGCTGGAGGACAAGCCGGTCAAGGCGCGGCCCGACTCGCCGTTCGCCGCCCTGGCCAAGCTGACCGAACCGCCGCCGCGCCGGAAGAAGCCCCGCCGCCGCAAGCCGGCCGCCCGGAAGGCCGCCTCTTGACCGAGACAGCGCCCTCCCCCGACGCCGCCCGCGCCGATGTCTGGCTGTGGCGGGCCCGGTTCTTCAAGACCCGCTCCCTGGCCGCCAAGTTCGTGGACGAGGGCCGCATCCGCCTGACCCGGGCCGGGGCCGAGAGCCGGATCGACAAGCCCTCGCGAACGGTGAAGCCCGGGGACGTGCTGGTGTTCGGCCTGGCGGGCCGCCTGGTGGCGATCCGGATACTCGATTGCGGCGAACGGCGCGGCCCCGCCAGCGAGGCGCGCGGACTCTACGAGGCCGTGGAGGCTTGAGCGTCGGATGGCCGCCGCCGAAGCGACCGGGTCTGTCCGCGCCTTGAGAATTCCTGCGCCCCTAAGCGGCCATGCCGCATTGACAAGCGGGCCTTGGGCTTCGAAAACGCCCGCGCCCTGATCCGTCCGCCCTCATCCGAGTTTTCGATGACCTATATCGTCACCGACGCCTGCGTTCGCTGCAAGTTCATGGACTGCGTGGAGGTTTGTCCGGTCGACTGCTTCTACGAGGGCGAGAACTTCCTCGTCATCAATCCCGACGAATGCATCGACTGCGGGGTCTGCGAGCCCGAGTGCCCGATCGACGCCATCAAGCCGGACACCGAGGACGAGGCCGACGGCAAGTGGCTGCGGATCAACGCCGAGTACGCCAAGGTCTGGCCGAACATCACGGTCAAGGGCGAGCCCCCCGCCGACCGCGCCGATTTCGAGCGCGAGACCGGCAAGTTCGAGAAGTACTTCAGCGAAAAGCCGGGCAAGGGTTCCTGATCCCACACTCGATTTCTCAAGCGTAACCCGCCGCCAACGCGCGAAAGCTTGGCGGCGCCCTCGCGCACGTCGGGCCGCAACCCTTTCATCGCGCTGAATTTTATGCTAATGTCTCCGACGACGTGACGGTTGCGGTTTTTCGCGACGGTCCGTCTTGTCGAAGAAGCCGGTTCGAGAAGCCAATTTCAGCCGGCTCGCCCGATCGAAGGCGAAGGGTGTCTTAGAGATCTATTCCAAATCCTGACAGGCTTGGCCCCGCGCAATCCCTTTCGCGGAGCGGGGCGCTGTCGCTTTTGGTTTGGCAATGGAACGCGGCGTTCGGACCTGGCAGGTCCGTATTGATGAGGACGAACATGAGCAAGACTGGTCTGGAATTCTCGGTCGACGATCACGTCGTTTATCCCGCGCACGGCGTGGGCACCATCCAGGCGATCGAGACCCAGGAAGTGGCCGGCATGTCGCTCGAAGTTTATGTCATCACCTTTGACCACGAGAAGATGACCCTGCGCGTTCCGACCAAGAAGGCCAAGACGGCGGGCCTGCGCCCGCTGGCCGAGGGCGGCACCGTCTCCCAGGCCCTGACCACCCTGAAGGGCCGCGCCCGCGTGAAGCGCACCATGTGGTCGCGCCGCGCCCAGGAATACGAAGCCAAGATCAATTCGGGCGACCTGATCTCGATCGCCGAGGTCGTCCGCGACCTGCACCGCGCCGAGAACCAGCCGGAGCAATCCTACTCGGAGCGCCAGCTGTATGAATCGGCCCTCGATCGCATGGCGCGCGAAGTGGCCGCCATCGAGCGCATCGACCGCGAGGCCGCCATCGGCATCCTGACCAAGTCGCTGGTCAAGGCCGCCTAAAACCGGCCAGTCGAAGAAACCAAGACGCCCTCCGCCTCGCGGGGGGCGTTTTTGTTTTTGGGGTCGCGGAATCGGCGCGATCCGTCACGCGGCCGTCCGCGCGGCGCGCGCGGCGCCGGCCACCGCCTGGATCAGCTGAGCGGCCGTGACGGGCTTGCGGACCAGACCGTCGAAGGCTTCAGACAGCTGGAAGTCCATATCCGCCGAGAAGGCCAGGATCGGCGCGCCCTGGTTGGGCCCCACGCGATCCCGGATCGCGCGCGCGGCCTCCAGGCCATCCATGACCGGCATGCGGATGTCCATCAGGATCAGGTCGAACGGCTGGACCATCGCCGCGTCCACGGCCTCGCGTCCGTCGCGGGCCTCGGCCACCTCGGCGTCGAAGACCCCCAGGATCGCCCGGGTCATCTCGCGATTGAGAGCATTGTCGTCGACCACCAGGATCCGCCCGCCGGCCCGAACCGGTTCGAACACCGGCGCGGCCTCGCCATCGGACTGTTCTTCGCGCAGCGGCGCCTGGGCGGGGATCGCGAACCAGAAGCTGCTGCCCTCGCCCGGACGGCTGCTGGCCCCGATGCGGCCGCCCATGGCTTCCACCAGTCCCTTGCTGATGACCAGGCCCAGGCCCGCGCCGCCGCGCGATCGCGAGCGAGACGCCTCGACCTGCGAGAACCGCTTGAACAGGTGCGCCTGCCCCTCCGGATCGATGCCGATGCCGGTGTCCTTCACCGCGACGAAAAGCTCGGCCAGCTCGGCCCGCCAGATGACCTCGACCGTCACCGAGCCGACGTCGGTATAGCGGATGGCGTTGCCGATCAGGTTGATCAGGACCTGCCGCACCCGGTCGGGGTCGATCATCAGCACCCTGGGCGGGGCCTCGATCATGCGGATGCGCAGGTCGAGACTCTTCTCGGCCGCGTGCAGGGCGAACATCTTGACCGTATCGTCGATCAGGGGCGCCAGCGCGCACGGCGCCAGGTGGGTCTCGACCTGGCCGGTCTCCAGCTTGGACAGCTCCAGGACGTCGTTGATCACCGACAGCAGCGACTTCCCGGCCGTCGAGATGCGCGCGACATAGTCCCGCGCCTCGTCCGGCAGGCCGGCGACGCCCTCGACCAGGGCCGCGAAGCCGATGACGGCGGTCAGGGGCGTGCGCAGTTCGTGGCTCATATTGGCCAGGAAGGCGGACCGCGCCTCCAAGGCCTTCTCCGCCCGATCGCGCTCGGCGGCCAATCGGTCCTGAGACTGCTTGTAGTCGGTGATGTCGCGCACCACCCCATGGATGCGGCCCGCCTCGCGGTCGATGACAGGGCGGCCCTGCAGCCAGATCCACCGTCCGTCCTTGTGCAGGGCGCGGGCCTCCAGGACCTCGGGCGCGGCCGCGCGGTCCCGCAGCCCGCGTCCGAAGCCGCCGACCAGGCCGGGCAGATCCTCCGGATGCGTCAGATGCGCCGCCTTCCGGCCCAGCAGCTCGCTCGGGGCGTAGCCGAGGACGGGCTCGACGGCGGCGCTGACGAAGAGGATACGGCCCCGGCGATCGACCTCGATCACGATGTCGCGCGTCGTCGTCGCCAGACTCTGGAAACGCGACTCGGTCTCGCGCGCCGCCTCTCGGGCCTGGCGCGCCTCTTCCTCCAGGCGCAGCCGCGCGTCGATGTCGCGCGTCACCGCCACCACCTCCAGCGGCTCGCCGGCCTCGTCGCGCACGAGGCGCAGATGGCTCTCCAGCCAGACGTAGCGGCCGTCCTTGGCGCGGCCTCGGTACTGCACGCTGAGCTCCGGAGGCCCGGACAACATCGCCGCGACGGCGGCGCTGACCGCCTGGCGATCGTCGGGATGGTAGAAGGCCTTGAAGCCGGACTCGATGACCTCGGCCGCCGTCCAGCCCAGCAGCCGCTCCACCGCCGGCGAAAGATAGGTGTCGCCGCGATCGGCGAAGCGGTGACGACTGATGACGTCCCCGGCGCGCTCGGCCAGAAGACGGAAAAAGGCCTCACTCGACCTTAAGGCGTCCATGTCTTTCAGATTTTGGTCCGGCATAGCCAGATCAATATCCGATATCTCCAAACGACCTGACTATACTTCAATCTAGCGACAATAGGTCGCGCCACTCCTGATCTTGATCCGCAAATACATGGCAGCACCCGAAGAGACTCGCCGGAGGACGACTTTGATTGCCGCCCTCCCGCGAACCGGGCTAAACAAGTCCCAAGATCCGACCGGAATGGCCGAAGGCCCCGGCGCCGCGTCTGGCGCGTCTCGAATAGCGGGCGACGCCGCCCTTGTCGGAGCCGTCCGAACTGGAGCCCACCCATGAGCAAGCGAGGGACAGCATGACGGCGCGACGTGGATTCGGCGGGCGAGAGTCCTGACATGGCCTTGCGAGCGGTCAGCCGACGCGCGCGGCGCGCCCTGGTCGGGTTCCTGAGGCAGGAGGCCTCGGGCGGCTACGTCCTGATGGCCGCCGCCGCCCTGGCCCTGGCGATCGCGAACTCACCGCTGGCGCCGGCCTATTTCCGGACGCTGGACACACACCTTGGCTTCGTACTGGGGCCCGTGCACCTGCGAGAGACCGTCCTGCACTGGATCAACGACGGCCTGATGGCGCTGTTCTTCCTGCTGGTGGGCCTGGAGATCAAGCGCGAGGTCCTGGACGGCCAGCTGTCGCGTCCGTCCGCCGTGTTGCTGCCCGGCGCGGCGGCCCTCGGCGGCGTGGCCCTGCCCGCCCTGATCTATCTGGCCCTCAACCGGGGCCGGCCGGACAGCCTGGGCGGATGGGCGATCCCCTCGGCCACCGACATCGCCTTCGCGCTGGGCGTCCTGGCCTTGCTGGGCTCGCGCGTCCCCGCCTCGCTGAAGGTGTTCCTGACCGCCATCGCCATCATGGACGACCTGGCGGCCATCGTGATCATCGCCCTCTTCTACACCGCCCAGCTGCATCTGGCCTATCTGGCCGGAGCCGGCGCCGTGCTGCTGGCCTTGATCGCCCTGAACCGCTTCAAGGTGGCCCGGCTCTGGCCCTACCTGCTCCTGGGCGTGGTCTTGTGGTTCCTGGTGCTGAAGTCCGGAATCCACGCCACCCTGGCCGGCGTCGCCCTGGCCCTGACCATTCCGCAGCGCGGCGGCGAACACCCGCCGCTGGAGCGGCTGGAACACGCCCTGCACAAGCCGGTGGCCTTCGTCATCACGCCCCTGTTCGGCTTCGCCAACGCTGGCCTGTCCTTCGCCGCTGTCGGCTTTTCGGCCCTGCTGGACCCCGCGCCGCTGGGCGTGGCCCTGGGCCTGTTCCTCGGCAAGCAGTGCGGCGTGTTCGGCGTCTCCCTGGCGCTGATCAAGTCGGGCCTGGCGCGCCCGCCGCGCGGCGCCAGCCTGGTCCAGCTCTATGGCGTCGCGGTGCTGTGCGGCGTCGGCTTCACCATGAGCCTTTTCATCGGCGCCCTGGCCTTCAGCGACGCGCGGCTGATCGAAGAGACCAAGATCGGCGTCCTGGCCGGCTCGCTGATCTCGGCCCTGCTGGGCCTGCTCATCCTGCGGACCGCCAAAGCCCATGCCGATTGACCGTCAGCCTCCGCCGCCGCCGTTCCCGATGGGGGGAAAATCGACCTCATGGATCCTGGTGGCGGCCGCCTATGTGGTGATCGTCCGCGCCCTGACGACTCGCGTGCCTTGGTGCGCCCAGCACGCCCTGGCGACCACCGCCCTGGTCGGTGTCGTGGCCTGCGCGGGCATCCTGGCCTTCAAGTGGATCGCCGAAACGGAGCGCTAGAGTCTGTCCGCTTCAAATGGAATCACTTGAACTAGAAGGACTGACGCGCGGACCGCGCTCTCAGAAAAGGACGTCGTCGAGATCCGGTTCGGCGGCGGGCGCCTGAACCTCGGCGGGCGTGTCAGGCTCCGCGTCCAGGTCGCCGAGCACCGCACGGTGCACGTCGCGTTCCTGGGCCATGCTGTAGCGAGCGTAGAGGACCTTGAGACAAGCCCGCAGCGCTTCGTCCGCCTCCATGGACGGATCGAACGGCGCCGACGGCAGGGCGTCCAGGGCCGCGGCGGCCTCGTCCAGGGCCTGGCCGATCTCGCGCCGGCAGTCCATGCGGGCCGAGGCCTGGTTCATCGCCTCGACCACCGCCCCGCCCTGCCGGGCCAGGTCGACGATGTCGGCGTCGGCCGCGCCGCCCGCCTGGCGGATCCGCGACAGGGCGGTCTGCAACACGTCCGAGATCGCGGCCGTCCCGGTCGCGCCCTCGCCGCCGACCTGGGCCGCGCCGCTCATCAGGCTCTCGACCCCGGCCAGGGTGCGGTCGGCCGACTCCTCAAGCTTGGCGGCGTGGCCGCGAAGCTCGACGGCGATGACGGTGATCGGCTTGCCGGCCTCGCCGATGCGCGCGCAGCGCAGGGTGGCGTTCAAAGCCATCTGGTGGACATTGGCCTGCATCCGGAGAATGCCGTCGATGCGCTCGGACAGCCGCGCGGCCGCCGCGACCACCGACTGGCCGACCTCCAGCGCCGCCTGGTCGGCGGCCGCCATCTCCTCGACCAGGGTCAGGGCCTTGCCGACATGGGCCTCGATGCGGGCCAGGAAGTCGCCGCCCTCGTCGCGGCCGACACGGCCATAGGCCAGGTCCTGCAGTTTCATGATCTCGCGCGTGTCGGCGGCGATGCCGACCATGTTGCGCTCGATCTGGGCCATCTCGCCGCGGAAGTCGTCGATGGTCGCCGACAGCTGGGCGCGCAGCAGGGCCAGCATCGCGGCGCGGACCCGCTCGCGACGCTCGCCCACGAGGTCGCCCTCGAGCCCCTCCAGAAGCTCCAGGCCGAACTGAACGTGCTCGGCGCGCTGGCGGGTGATGTCGCCAATCTGCAGGGCGACCAGCACGCCGCCCACCTTCTTGCGGACCTCGCGGGCCAGGGCCGCGACATCGGCGGCCACCCCGGCCACCCGCACGCGCTGGGTCGCCAGCTGGCGCGCGTTCGCCTCGATGGCGTCCGGCGCGTCGGCGGCCAGTTCGGCGCAGTGGGTCCGAAGATTGGCTTCGTAGATCAGGGCCGAGCGCAGATCATGGTCCAGAAGGCGCAGGTCGGCGTCGAACGACTCCAGGTGATCGCGGCCCACCACCAGGCAATCGGCGATCTCCTGGGCGAACAGAGCGAAGTCGCCGTTATCGCCCTCGACCCCGCCGGCCGCGATCTTGATGTACAGCGACACCACCCGCAGATAGGCCAGATTCTGGTGCATGTCGCCGATATGCGCCGACAGCTCGCGGCTCAGCGTTTCCAGGCGCTCCAGCGCCACCGAACGGCCCGCCAGGCCTTCGGGCAGGACGCGCAGACCGGCGGCGGCGACGCCAAGGTCGCGGGTCGTGGCGTCGACCATCGACTGGTCCATGGCCTTGGCCAGCTTGTCCAGCGCGTTGATCAGCTCGCCGACGCCATCGACCGCGCCGGCCAGCACATCGCCGGTCTTCAGGAACTGGCCCTCGATGGCCTTGGCCGTCGCGCCCAGGCGCTGGGCGACGATCAGGCCCTCGGACCGCTCGGCGCCGTCAGCGGCGAGGATGGTTCTCTGCGGATTAGCCATGGCCGGTTTCGCCTCGCTGAGCGTGGGTCAGCACCTGGTTGAGCGCCGTGAACAGGATTGTCGCCGTGATCGGCTTTTCGAGGTGCAGGTCGGCGCCGACCGCGCGACTGGCGGCGGCGTGCTCCTCGCCGGCGTTGGCGGTCAGCATGATGATCGGCGCGCGGGCGTCGCCGCGCTCCCGTTCCAGGCGGCGGATCTCTCGAACCGCCGAAAGGCCATCCATCACCGGCATCTGAACGTCCATCAGCACGACGTCGACGGGGGCGTCGCTGAAGGCGCGAACCGCCTCGCGGCCGTTCTCGACACAGACCAGCTCGGCGGCGTCGGCCAGCATCAGCTCGACCACGCGGCGGTTGGTCGGATGATCGTCGGCCAGCAGGATGCGGACCGCCCGCTCGCCTTCCAGCGCGTCGGCCTCAGTCGTTTCGAGCGCGCTCGCCTCGTGAGCCGGCAGCGGCAGGCAGAACCAGAACCGCGCGCCTTCGCCCGGCTGACTCTCGCAATCCAGGAATCCGCCCATCAGGGCGACGAGCTCGCGTGCGATCGACAGCCCCAGGCCCGAGCCGCCGAACCGGCGGGTGATCGACACGTCCGCCTGCTGGAAGCGCTCGAAGATCCGCTCCTTGTCCGCGGGATCGAAGCCGATGCCGGTGTCCGAGACGGTGAACCGCGCCCAGCCGCCGACGTCGCGGCAGGCCGACACCGAAACCGAGCCTCGCTCGGTGAACTTGGTGGCGTTGCTGATCAGGTTGACCAGCACCTGCCGAAGACGCGCGCTGTCGCCGACCACGCTCGTCGCCAGGTCCGGCGAGACGGTCATCGAGAACGTCACCGGCGCGTCGCCCAGCGTCAGGCGCGAGGACTCCTCGACCCCGCGCAGAAGCTCGCCCAGATGGAACGGCTTTTCGTCGATGGCGACCCGTCCCGCCTCGATATTGGTCAGGTCCAGGACGTCGCCCAGCAGCCGTTCCAGCTGAGCGCTGGAGTCGCGGATGATGTCGACCAGCTCACGCGCGCCAGACGGCAGATCGCCCCGCGCCAGCATATGGGCCGACGCGACGATCCCGTTCAGGGGCGTGCGGACCTCGTGGCTCATATTGGCGAGGAAGATGCTCTTGGCCTCGCTCGCGTTCTTGGCCTCGCGCAGCGCCGCGCCCAGGGCCTCGGCCTGCCGGCGATGCTCCCGAACGTCCTCGCCCAGGCTGATGACGTGGCGGGCGCCCATGTCGTCGAAGGTCGCCAGCACCTTGAAGTCGTAGATCCCGCCGCCCCGGGCCTCGGAGGCGCGCACGCCCGGGATGGTCCGCGTCTCGCCAATCTTCAGGGTGGAAGGTTCGGTCTGATCGAGGAACGCGCCCATGGTGTCGCCGAACAGGACCCGGCGGTCCTGTCCGATCGCCAACTCGGCCTCGACGCCGAAAGCCGCCTCGGCGGCGCGATTCCACAGGACGTAACGGCCCGTATCGCTGGCGTGGACGATCAGGGGCGACGGCAGGGACTGCACCACGGCCTCCAGCAGCGCCGCGCCCTCGACCTCTTCGGTGACGTCCCGCGACACGGCCATCAGGGAGACGGGGTCGCCGTTCGCGTCGGGCACGGGGGACACCAGCGTCTCCCAATAGGTGCGCGAACCGCCCTCGCCGGCGTCGAACGTGCGGAAACTGGCGATCTGACCGGCGGCGGCCGTGCGGAGGGCGCGTTCCAGCGAAAAGCGGCTGGCCTCGGGCCAGATCTCGATCAGCGGGTGAAGGGCGTCGCGGGGACCCAGTCGCTCGGCGTAGACGCGCGCGGCCGCGTTCATGACCTCGACCCGTCCGTCCAGGGTCAGCACCCATTGGCGAAACGACGAAGCGCCGCCCGAGCCGTCGATGTCCGAGCAGCCCCGCCCCATCTACCGCTCCGTGGCCCTTAGGATCTCGGCCGCGATGCGCTGCAGCGGCAGCACGCGATCGACGCAGCCCCGGGCGATCGCTTCCTTGGGCATCCCGAAGACGACGGAGGTCGCCTCGTCCTGCGCGACGGTGAAGGCCCCCGCGCTCTTCATCTCCTCCAGACCGCGCGCGCCGTCGTCGCCCATGCCGGTCATGATCACGCCCACGGCGTTGGGGCCGACATTGCGCGCGGCCGAGCGGAAAAGAACGTCCACGGACGGACGATGGCGCGAGACCAGCGGCCCTTCCTTGACCGAGACGTGATAGCGGGCCCCGCTGCGCTCGATCATGGTGTGGAAGTTGCCGGGCGCGATCAGGACGCGGCCGCGCAGCACGGCGTCGCCGTCCTGGGCCTCCTTGACCTCCATGGCGCAGAGGCTGTCCAACCGCTTGGCGAACGACGTGGTGAAGCGCTCGGGCATGTGCTGCACGACGACGATGCCCGGCGCGGCGGCCGGCAGAACCTCCAGCACCTCGCGCAGGGCCTCGGTGCCGCCGGTGGAGGCGCCGATGCAGACGATCATCTCGGTCGTCTTGGCCATGGCCCGGCTGGTCGGCGGCGGCAGCATGGCGTCGGCGGTCAGCTTCTTCTCGGGCCCGGCCCGGCGCTGCGCCGTCATCATCGCGGCGCGCGGCGTCCGGTCGAAGCGGCCGAGGCGCTTGGCCTTGGCCGCGGCCTTGACCGTGTCGCAGATCAGGATGCGCGCCTCGGCCAGGTGCTCGGCCACGCCGACACGCGGCTTGAGGATCACGTCGACCGCCCCGGCCTCGAGGGCCTGATGCAGGGTCTCGGAGCCGCCCTCGACCAGGGACGAGCACATCACCACCGGCACCGGATGCTGAGCCATCAGGCGGCGCAGGAAGGTGACGCCGTCCATGCGGGGCATCTCGACGTCCAGGGTGATGACGTCGGGCACTTCCTCGGCGATGCGCTTGGCGGCGACGAAGGGGTCGGAGGCCGAGCCCATCACCTCGATCTCGGGATCGCTCTCCAGAACCGCGGTCAGGGTCTGGCGAACCACCGCGGAGTCGTCGACGATCAGAACGCGGATCTTGGGATTCATGGCCGTTGGAACACCGTATGGGCGGCGGGCCGCACGGGCAGATCGACGCCGACGATCGACTCCGAATGCCCCAGGATCAGATAGCCGCCCGGCGCGAGGTGCTCGCAGAGGTTCTTGAGCACCTTGGCCTGGGTCGGCTTGTCGAAATAGATCAGGACGTTGCGCAGAAAGATCACGTCGAAGTCGTTGTCGACGGGATACTGCTCGTCCATCAGGTTCATGCGGGCCACCGACAGCCGGGCGCGCAGCGCCGGGACAATGCGGACCTCGCCGCGCTTGGGATCGCGCGACCTCATCAGGTAGCGGGCCCGCAGGTCGCGCGGCACCGGCGCGATCATCTGTTCGGAATAGCGGCCGGCCACCGCCTGGCTGAGCACCTGGGTGGAAAGGTCGGTGCCCAGGATCGAGTAGTCCAGGCGCTTGGACTGGCGGCCGAACTCCTCGATCACCATGGCCGTGGTGTAGGCCTCGGCGCCGATCGAGCAGGCCGCGCTCCAGATCTTGACCTTGCCGCCGCGACGCTTGGCGATGGCGGGCAACCCGACCTCGGTGAGGAATTCGAAGTGCTGAGGCTCGCGAAAGAAGTCGGTCTTGTTGGTCGTGACCGCGTCGAGCAGGCGCACCCGCTCGCGATCCAGGCCGCCGCCGTCGAAGAGATAGGCGCAGTAGTCGTTGATCGAGACGTGGCCGCTTTCGCGCATGCACCGGCGCAGGCGGCCTTCCAGCATCGTGCGTTTGCTGGGCGGCATCCGGATGCCGCTGTAGTCGTGGATAAACTGCCCCAACCGATTGAAGTTGCGGAGGCTCAGGGCCTCGGTCGAGGTTCCGGACTCCGGCGCGGTCTGGACGGCGAGGTTCGACAAGTCGGGACTCCGATCGCCATTCTGGCGACAAGGTGGATAGTTAGCCTCAAGCCGCTTGACGGATCGTTTCAGCATCCTGGGCGGTGAGCAGGCGGGTCATTTCGAACAGGACGACGAAGCCTGAGTTTCCGCTCGCCTCGCGGCGAACGACGCCCTGGATGTAGTCGGAACGCCAGGGCACGCCGATGTCGGGGGCCGGCTCGACCTGGTCGGTCGACACGGTGATCACCTCGATCACCCGATCGGCCACCAGGCCCAGCGACAGAACCCGATCGCCCAGCGGCACGTCCAGGACCAGGATCCGGGTGCTGGGGCCCGGCGCCACCGGCGCCAGACCCAGCTTTCGCCGCAGGTCCAGGGTGGGAACACCCTGGCCCCGCACATCGGTCAGTCCCAGCATGAAGGCCGGGCCTTCCGGGATGGCGAACGGCGCGCGGAATTCGAGGATTTCGCGGACGTAGGCCACCGGAATGGCGAAGACCTCATCGCCCAGGCTCAGGGTTACGAACTGCTGTTCGGAAGCCGGGCGAGACATCTCAGGCATACTCCCGGAAGTCGCGGTCGTCCTCGTCCGGACCACCGCTGGCCAGGTCGAGCGCGAAGCCGCGGGCTCGGCTCTGTTGCTGCTGCACCGCGTTGGCGGCGGGCTTGCGCGCGGCCGGGGCCTTGCCGCCGCTCGCCTTGGCGACCGGGGCCTTGGCCGGCTTGCGCGCGGCCGGGCGGACCGGCGCGGCCCTGCGGCTCGAACCGCCGTCCTCGATCCGGAAGTAGGCGATCGAGGCCTGCAGCTCCTCGGCCTGGGCGGCCAGTTCTTCCGAGGTCGCCGACATCTTGTCGGACGCGTCGGCGTTCTGCTGGGTCACCTTGTCCAGCTGCTGCAGGGCTTCGTTGATCTGGCTGGCGCCGACATCCTGTTCGCGGCAGGCGGCGCTGATCTCGGCGACCAGCTCGGCGGTCTTGCGGATGTTGGGCACCAGCGAGGTCAGCATCTCGCCGGCCGACTGGGCGGCCTTGACCGTGTCGGACGAGACCGAGCTGATCTCGGCGGCGGCGGTCTGGCTGCGTTCGGCCAGCTTGCGCACCTCGGAGGCGACGACCGCGAAGCCGCGGCCGTGCTCGCCGGCCCGGGCGGCCTCGACGGCCGCGTTCAGGGCCAGCAGGTCGGTCTGACGCGCGATCTCCTGAACGATGGTGATCTTCTCGGCGATGGTCCGCATCGCTTCGACCGCTTGCGAGACCGCCTGGCCCGAGACCTCGGCGTCGGCCGACGACTGGCGGGCGATCTTCTCGGTCTGGGCGGCGTTGTCGGCGTTCTGCTTGATGTTGGCGGCCATCTCTTCCATCGAGGCCGAAGCCTCTTCGGCCGAGGCGGCCTGCTCGGTCGCGCCCTGGCTGATCTGCTCGGAGGCCGCCGACAGTTCCTGGCTGCCGGCCGAGACGTTGTTCGAGGCGGTGATGGCGTCGGCGACGACGCCGCGCAGGCGCTCGACCATGCGCTCCAGGGCCAGGCCCAGGGTGTCCTTGTCCGACAGCGGCTGCGGCTGGACCGTCAGGTCGCCGTCGGCCACCTGGTCGGCCAGGGCCGCGGTGTCTCGCAGGTTGGCGGTCATGCGATTGACCGTGGCGACCAGGTCCTTGATCTCGTCGTCGGCCTTGACGGTCACTTCCTTGCTCAGATCGCCGATCGCCACGGCGTCCAGCGCCTCGGTGATCTGCTTGAAGCCCTGGGTGATGATCATCGAGATCCAGAAGGCGCCGGCGACGGCGACCAGCAGGGCGGCGACAGCGGTGATCAGCAACGTCGTGCGGGCGGCCGCATAAAGCGTGTCGGTGTCCTTGTCGGCCTGGGCCATCGCGGCCTTGTTCAGGTCGACGATCTTGTTGACGTCCTCGGTCAGACCGTTGGCGATGGCGCGCGACTTGTTGATCGACATCGCGCCCGCTTCCGCGTTGCGATTGGCCAGCGCCAGAGCGCGGACCTCGGCGTTGACGGCCTTGTACTCGCCCCAGGCCTGCGCCACGCGGTCCCACATCGGCTTGCCCTGCGTGCTGGCCGAGGCGACACGCTGCTGGATTAGCGGATCGAGCTTGGCGATCATCTCGACCGACTGCGCGTCGAACTTCCGCTTCAGCTCCTGATCATCAGTCAGCGCCATGTTCTTTTCGAAACGCAGCAACCGACCGATATGGCCATCGACCTCCTGCGCGCCGGAAAGACGCGCGGCGGGACCAGAAATGACGTCCGAGATTGCGCTGTTGAGCTGGCTCATGCGCGAGACGCCCATGAACACCACGAGGCCCATCATCGCGATGAGCACGGCGAAGGTCGCTATCAGCTTGGCTTTGATCGTGAAGCGCATTTGGGAGTCCCCCGACTCAGGATTGCGAAGGGTGAAGAGGTGTGACGACGGCCGTCTGGCCGCGCGCGGCGAAGATCTGCTCCAGATCGGGGATGACGATGACGTCCCCGTTCCGGCGGGCTAGAAAGCGGATGAAATCGGCGCGCCACTTGAGGCCGACGCGGGGCGCGTCCTCGGTGACGGCGCGGTCGATGGCGGTAACCTCGTGCACCTTGTCGGCGCGCAGGCCGATCAGGGTCGGCTCGCCGTCCAGCGGGTGCTCGATGACGACGATGCGGCTGTCGATGGTGGGCGGCGGGGCGTCCAGTTCGAAGGCCACCCGCAGATCGACCAGCGGGATGACCCGACCGCGGAAGTTGATCACGGCGCCGACGAACGGCGGCGCGCCGGGCACGGCCGTCTCGGGCAGCAGGTCGAGCACCTCGCGCACCAGACCAGCCTCCAGGGCGAAGGTCTCGCCGTGCAGGTCGAAGGTCAGGGCCTCGATGGGGTCATTGGCGTTGTCGGCGATCATGTCTGTCTCCGTCAGCCGGCGGCGCGCAGTTGCGCGTCGGGGCGTTGGCCCGCCGCCACCAGGCAGCCGATGTCGAGGATCAGCGCCACGCCGCCATCGCCCAGGATGGTCGCGCCCGAGAAGGCGCCCACGGCGGCATGGAACGGCGACAGCGGCTTGATGACGGTCTGATGGTCGCCGAGGATCTGGTCGACGACCAAGCCCACGCGCTCCTGGCCCGTGGAGACCACGACGATCTTCTGGTGCGGGTCGGGCTCTTGGCCGGTATTGAACATCTGCCGTAGCCGGATGAAGGGCACCAGCTGGTCGCGCAGGGTGACCAAGCTGCGGCCGGCCGAGCGCAGGTCCTGCTCGACAGGCAGTTCGACGCACTCCTCGACCGAGGACAGTGGGATGACGTAGCGGCTGGCGCCGACCCGCACGAGCAGGCCGTCGATGATCGCGAGGGTCAGCGGGATACGCAGCGAAACGACCGAACCTTGGCCGGGCGTGCTGGTGATCTCGATCGCGCCGCGCAGGCCCTCGATGGTCTTCTTGACCACGTCCATACCGACGCCGCGGCCGGACAGGTTGGTCACGGCGGTGGCCGTCGAG
The DNA here is from genome assembly GCF_000372645.1 of Caulobacter vibrioides OR37. GTDB lineage: Bacteria > Pseudomonadota > Alphaproteobacteria > Caulobacterales > Caulobacteraceae > Caulobacter > Caulobacter vibrioides_E. The sequence goes on from NZ_APMP01000003.1 coordinate 211,529, forward strand.
AAGCCCGGCGCGAAGATCAGCTGCAGCAGCTCGTTGTCCGTCAGGACCTGGCCGGGCTGGATCAGGCCGTTCTCCTCGGCCTTGGCGCGAACCCGGGCGCGATCGACGCCGCGGCCGTCGTCGGTGATGGTGATCACCACCTCGGCGCCGGACTGGCGGGCGGCCAGCAGAATATGGCCGGTCTCGGGCTTGCCAGAGGCCTTGCGCTGCTCGGGCGTCTCCAGCCCGTGGTCGGCGGCGTTGCGGATCAGGTGGACCAGCGGATCGGCCAGACGCTCGATGATCGTCTTGTCCAGTTCGGTGGTCTCGCCGTCGGTGGCGAAGTTGATCGTCTTGCCGGTCTCGATGGCCAGGTCGTGGATCAGTCGGCGGAAGCGGCCGAACAGCTGGCCGACCGGCACCATGCGCACGACCATCATGATCTCGCGCAGCTCGGAAGCCAGTTGCTCGATCTGCTCGGAGACGGTCATCAGGTTCTGGTCGCTGCTGGAGGCGGCGACCTGCTTCAGGCGCGACTGGGCGATGACCAGTTCGCCGACGCGGTCCATCAGCTCGTCGAGGCGCTCGGCCGGAACGCGGAGCATCTCGGCGACGCGCGGGCGGCCCTCGGCGGGCGGCGCGTCGCTGTTGGCGGCCTTGGGCGGCTCGATCGCCGCGACCTTGGCGTCCGGAACGACCTCGGCGACCGCCTGGGCCGCCGGTTCGTCGACCACCTCAGTGATGTCCAGGGTCATGTCGTCGATGACGAAGATGAAGACATCCTCGATCGCCGAGCGCGGCTGTTCGGTGGTGACGACCACGTCCCAGGCCAGGCGGCAGTCGGTGGGGTTCAGATCCTCGACGGCCGGCACGCCGTCGGTGACGGCGGTGACCTCGCAGGGACCCAGGTCCCGCAGCTCGTCGAGCAGCGGCAACGGGCGGCCGCCGTTGACGAAGGTCTCGGGCGGCAGCGAGAAGCGCACGCGCCAGGTCTTGGCGCTGGGCGGGGTGGAAACGGGCGCGGCGCCGGCGCCGTCGACGGCGCGGCGCAGATCGTCCAGCAGGGCTTCCTCGACGCCCGGCTCGGTGGGCTCGCCCTCGGCCAGGGCGCGCATGTGGTCGCGCGCGGCCAGCACGGCCGAGATCAGCGCCGGCGAAGCGGCGACCTCGCCCTTGCGCACGCGGTCAAAGGCGGTCTCGCAGTGGTGCGTGAAGGCGGCCAGGGCGTCGAAGCCGAACATCGCGCCCGAGCCCTTCAGCGTGTGCAGGCTGCGGAAGACGGCGTCGATCGTCTCGCGATCGTCCTGCCGCTCGGCCAAGGTCAGGAGATCCAGCTCGACCTGCTCCAGCAGGTCGCGCGCCTCGATCCTGAAGATGGCGACGGGGTCTTGCCCGCTCATTTGGCGAGAACCTTCTTGACGACGGTGATCAGCTGGTCGGGGTTGAAGGGCTTGGTCAGCCAGCCCGTCGCGCCCGCCGCCTTGGCCTGGGCCTTGATGTCGGCGTCGGACTCGGTGGTCAGGAAGATGATCGGCACGCCGGCGTGCTTGGGCTTGCCGCGCAGGGTGCGGATCATGGTCAGACCGTCCATCACCGGCATGTTCAGATCGGTGATGATCAGCTGGAAGTCGCCCGCGTCGGCGGCGCTGACGCCGGCCTGGCCGTCCGGAGCCTCGCTCACGGCGTAGCCTTCGCCCGTCAGGGCGATCTTGATGGCCTGTCGCAGACTGGCCGAGTCATCCACCGTCAAAATCGAGGCGCTCATGGGGTCACCGTGTCTTGGAGCCAGAAGGCGGCGCGGTCGGGCGCGCCGAGGAAACCGCCGCGCTCGAGCACGGCGCGCGTCGGGCCCGAGGCCGGCGCGGAGAGGGAAAGGGAACGCCCCCGGCGATCGGCCGACTTGCGCGCCGCTTCCACCAGTTGGACGAGGGTCAGGTCGGCGTCTTCGACGCGCTCCAGATCGATCACAATCGGTAGATCCTGATCGAACGCGGCCAAGATCTTGTCGTGCGCCTCTCCGATAGAGGGGAGCGACAAATCGCCGCACAGCTCAACACGGAAGTCAACTTCGCGAGAAGTCGCCATATCGCGCTCCAAATTCACCGAACTATGTTTCATCTCGGCGTGAGACGCCGAAGATACTCGGTCAATTTGTCACACGAATATTTCTTCCGGCGGCCAAACAACTGAGTAAATCCATTAGGCGGCGACGCCGTGAATAATCCCTTAATCGCGGGGGTAAGGCGGCGCGCTTCAGGCGCCAGCGAGGCCACGTCGACGACGCGCCAGCATCCCGCCCTGGGTCGGACGACGAGCGGGCTATCTCGCCATCACCACCCCGCGGCGGCCGCCTGGATCGACCTAAGGGTTCAATGGCGCGGCGGAAATGGCCAAGATTGATCTCGCGCCGACGGCGCTCGGGAACGCGCGCTACCTCGGATCACATCGGCGGGCGCCAACCAGCCAAGGTGGCGAAAGTGTGACGTTTTGACGCAGGGTCCAAATCCCTGTCATCGGACGCCCTTGGCGAACAGCGGGTTCGGCGCGAGGATGTCGCGGGGGCGTCGTTGGAGCAGGAAATGATGCGTTTTCTCTTACCGGCCCTGCTGGCCGCCCTCGCGATGTCTTCCACCGCCCACGCGGCGGACGCGGCCAAACGCTCGTGCTTTCGCAACGCCGATGTCGACGGCTTCCAGGCTATCGACAGCGATACGGTCAATGTCACGGTCGGCGTGCGTGACGTCTATCAGCTGAAGCTGTTCTCGCCCTCGCCCGACATCGACTGGACCCAGCGGATCGGGCTGGAATCGCGCGGCGGCTCCTGGATCTGCTCGGGACTGGACGCCGTCGTGATCGTTCCGGGCCCCATGGGCGTGCAACGCTATCAGGTCAGCGACATCCGCAAGCTGTCCCCCGAAGAAGCCAAGGCCTCGAGCAAGAAGCCGCGTTAGAGATTAGGCTTGGCGCGTTCGGGCGGCTTCGACCCGAAGGACCAGGGCCTCGAGGATTTCCGAGGCCCGCCCCGCCTTCGACGGCGGGCTGGCATCGAGATCCGGGCCCGGCTTCAGCGGCGTCGAGGGCGCCCCGGCGGTCTTCTGAGCCGTCAGGCGCAGCGGCTCGCCGCGCGCCGCGCGCTCGGGCTCCAGCAGCACGCGCCAGACCGGACGCGGCGCCGGCGGCGCCCGCCCGGGCAGCAGTTCGACGCTGCGGGCGCGCGTTTCCCGGGCGATCGGGTCATCGCCGGTCAGGGGAAAGTCCAGGATCCGCGCCGCCCCGCCGATGCGATCGGGGACTTCCTCGGGGCCGATGACGCCGACCATCAGCGTCGCCCGCTCGGCGATGAACAGGCCGACCTGTTCGTAGTGAAGGCAGCGCTCGACGCCCTCGAAAGCCCGATCGCCAGGGCGTTTAAGCGCGGCCAGCGGAAAGGCCGAGACGTTCGGATGCGCCAACAGGCCGCGCAATCGCGCCAGGTCGTCAGGCGCGGCGGCGAAGTCTTGCTCATAGACCGCGAGCGGAAAGGGCAAAGGCGCCAGAACCGGCCAGCCCCGCGCCAGGGCGGCCTCGGCCGCGACGGTGTCGGCCCCCGCCGCCAGGGCGCTGAGCAGCCTTGGGGCCGCAAGGGGCCAGAGCCCGTCGATCATCTCGAACACGGCGTCCAGCGCGGCGCGCACCGCCGCCTCCGCGCCCCGGAGATCGCGCTTACCCGAGATGCCGATCAGCATGGGCTGGGCCGGCGGCGGTTCGGCGGCGGCGGGCCACGCGCTGGCCGCGATCTCGATCGTCGTCAACGGCTCCTCCGCGTCCACGCGCCCGCCAGGCAGGCGCGAGCGCACTCACTATCACAATCCAAAGGCGCCGAGACAATCCCACACACTCATAGCTTGATATTTCTTGACATTAGGTTCGCCGCTTGAGGCGGCGGTCGGCGGCCGCCCCCTCCTCCGCTGATGATTTCGCGCGCTCGCGGGGTAGGTGCGTGCCCATCCGGCGGGCCATCGACCTTCATTGAGGCCGCGCGCGCCCGCGACGCCTTGCCAGGACGGGGCGAACCTCGGCTCCTGGGGATCTCGAAATTGGCGGCGCGGCCGTTTGTCAGGCTGACCCAGACGGACGAGCGAGCGAGCCTCCGGGGCCCCAGCAACGCCCAAATCAATCCGCGCCACCAAGCGCCGGAATACTCAAATACATTTCGCGAACTAATAATTCATATTTGCAATTATTAGGCATTGACGCCATCGAAATGATCAATCTGAAATATATGTTACAGTCCTGAGAAAATCTAAATTTACCTGAACCGCCTCCACGGCGACGCTCCCCCTATCAGTGATTGATTGGGGGTATGCATGACCATTCGAACTCGCTCGCTCGCGACCTCGCGTCTTCGCGCGCTTCTGCTCACCGCGACCCTGCTGGGAAGCGCGACCTCGGCCCTGGCCCAGCAGGCCGACAAGACCGCCGAGCTCGACACCTTGGTCGTCACCGGCAAGCGACTGTCGGAAGCCAGCGTGGCCATCGGCACCGACCACGCGACCGCCACCGTCTCGATCACCCGCGAGGCCCTGCTCTCGGCGCCGGCGGGGATCACTGGCCTGAAGATGCTGGAGTCCCTGCCGGGCTTTAACGTCCAGGCCAACGACGCCCTGGGCATGTACGAGTTCGGCAACTCGGTCTCGGTGCGGGCCTTCAACTTCCAGCAGATCGGCTTCCTGCTGGACAATATTCCGATGGGCCGAAGCGACCAGTTCGGCGGCAGCCCGATCTATCGCTATGTCGACAACGAGAACCTGATGCGGGTCACCGCCTCGGCGGGGGCCGGCGATGTCGCCCTGCCCAGCTACGCTTCGCTGGGCCCGATCGTCGACTACTTCACCCAGGCCCCCGCCAAGACGGCCGGCGGCGCGTTCAGCGGCACCCTGGGCAGCGACCACCTGCGCCGCGGGTTCCTGCGCCTGGAACTGGGCGAGCACGGCGGTTTCTCGGGCTATGTCAGCGGCTCGTGGATCAAGGGCGACCTGTGGCGCGGCCCGGGCACGATCGATCGCAAGCACTACGAGGGCAAGCTGAAGTACGCCCTGCCCAAGGGCGGCGACATCACTTTCCAGACCGTCCACAACGACTATTACGACTACGACAGCCCGTCGATCACCCTGGCCCAGTACAACGGGACGGCCGGCGACGTGTTCGGGCGCTCGGGACGGTATTTCGCCTATCTGGGCATCGTTCCCACGCCGGGCGCGGCGGGCACGCCCCTGAGCGCCACCAACCTGCCGGCGGTGGCCGGCGGCCCGGTCTATTCGAACGCCAACTACGCCCAGTACTACAAGTTCGCGGTCAACAGCCGGAAGGACCACCTGTACGGCCTGACGCTGAACACGCCGATCGTCGACGACCTGGACCTGACCACCACCGCCTATTACGAGGACAAGGGCGGCTATGGCGTCTCGCCCGAGGCCTATTCGACCTCGCTGGCCAGCTACACGGCCGAGAAGGGCATCGTCGCGGGGATCGTCGCGCCCAGAGGCATTCAGTACGGGCTCTCCGGCATCGACGGCCTGCGCAAGGGCGTCACCGCCAAGCTGGCCTGGCATGTTGGCTTCAACAAGATCGAAACCGGCCTCTGGCTGGAGGACGACGACTATCACCGCACGCAGAACCGCTACAACGTGCAGGACGGCAATCCCGACGGCGCGCCCCTGTTCAGCGAGCGGGTCCACGCCCAACGAGACTACAAGTCCGTGCGCCAGACCCAGCAGTTCTTCCTGAAGGACACCCTGACCCTGCTGGAAGCCAAGCTGAAGGTCGAGGTCGGCTTCAAGGCCACCGACATCGACTACAAGATATCCGGCTATCGCAATCCGAACGACTACATCAACAGCCGCCAGCCGACCTTGAAGGCCAAGTGGAAGGACAGCTTCCTGCCGCAGGTCGGCGCGGTCTACAGCCTGACCGGCCGCGACCAGGTGTTCGCTTCCTACTCCGAGAACATGGCCCTGCCGCGCGGCGCGGACGATATCTTCTCGGCGGCCAGCCCGACCGTGGCGGCTCCGGCGCCCGAGACCTCGACCAACTGGGAGCTGGGCTATCGCGCCAACCACAAGACGTTCAACGCCTCGATCGTGGCCTATCAGACGCAGTTCAAGAACCGGCTGCAGGCCTTCGCGGCGCCGGTGCCCGGCGGCGGCGGGATCACCGAGACCTATTACCAGAACGTCGGGGCGGTGAAGGCCAAGGGCGTCGAGCTCAGCGGCCAGTGGAAGCCGGAGATCTTCGCCGGCAAGGCCTATCTGAACGCCAACGTCTCGTACAACAGCGCCAAGTTCCAGGATGACGTCCTGAACTATCGGGCCAGCACCACGGCCAGCCCCGTCACCCTGTCCATCGCCGGCAAGAAGGTGCCCGACTTCCCCGACTGGGTGTTCACCACCGGCGTGACGGTCGAGCCGTTCGACGGTCTGCTGTTCAATGTCTCGGCCCGCCACCTGGAGAGCCGCTTCACCAACTTCGTCAACAGCGAGAAGGTCGACGGCTACACCATCGTCAACGCCTATGTGGACATCGGCGATGGCTTCGCGGCCGGCCCGTTCAGCCAGATCAAGGCCCGGGTCAACATCGATAACATCTTCGACAAGGACTATCTGGGGACCATCAACACCACGGTGAACACGCCGGCATCGTTCCGCCCGGCGCCGCCGAGGACGATACAGTTCACGATCTCCGCCGACTTCTAGCCCCGTGACGCGCCCGTCCGCCGAGGCGGGCGCGTCTCACAGCGCCGGGCGAAGCGCCGCGCCAACTAAAGTTTTTACGCAACACTTCCCGCGCTTGTTGAGAAACCAAGGCTCGACCGACCTCCAAAACGTTGTCGGGCGGCGCGGCGCTCTATAAGCAGGCCCCTTGTCGATCGCCGCGAGGCGCCGAGGAAGGGTTGCATGTCGAGTCCCCTGATGGCCGCGTTCAAGGACGTGGGAGACGCCATCCGTCTCGCGCCCCTCTGGTGGCGGCTCGGCCTGGACCAGACGGCCTCGCGCTTCCAGCGCTCGATCCTGGGTCCCTTCTGGATGGCCTGCAATCTGCTGGTCGTCGCCTTCGCGCTGGCCTTCATCGTCGGCGGCCTGATGGGCGTGAACCTGCGCGAGAGCTATCCGCAGGTGGTGGCCGGCCTGCTGGCCTGGTCCCTGGTGGGGACCACCATCGCCGAGGCCCAGGCGATCTTTCTGTACAACGCGGGCCTGATGCAGAGCCAACGCCTGCCGCTGACCTTCTATGTGTTTCTGCACGCCCAGAAGGCGGCGACCAACTTCCTGACCCAGCTGATCGCCTTCTGGGCCATGATGCTGGTTCTGGGCCGGTTCGCCGCGCCACACTGGACCTTGCTGCCCGCCGTCGCCCTGGTGCTGCTCAGCGTCTGCTTCCTGGGCTTCATCATCGCCATCCCGTCGACCCGGTTCCGCGATGTCGCCTACATGATGAGCTACGTGGTGCAGCTGCTGTTCTACGTGACCCCGGTGTTCTGGACGCGCGCCCAGATGAGCCCGAAGTACCGCTGGGTGGTCGACTACAGCCCCCTGGCGCACCAGGTGGAGCTGCTGCGCGCGCCCCTGACCGGCCACGCTCCCGCCGCGATCGACTGGCTTTGGTCGCTGGGAACCGTGGGCGCTTTCGCCCTGATCGCCATCGCGCTGCTGGCCCTGTTCCGCAAGCGCGTGGTCTTCTGGCTGTAAGAGGCGGCGATGACGCACCAGATCAAGCTGACGAACGTCGACCTCGACTATTATGTCTACAGCCTGCGCTCGCAGTCCCTGCGCAGCGCCGTGTTCAACCTCGCGGTCGGCGGGCGCATGTACAAGGCCGCCGGCGACGTGGCCGCCGTCAGGGCGCTGTCGGAGATCAATCTCGAGATCAACGAGGGCGACCGCATCGCCCTGGTCGGCCATAACGGCTCGGGCAAGACCACCCTGCTGAAGGTGATCGCCGGCATCTATCATCCGACCCGCGGCGAGCTGTCGATCGACGGCGACATCACCTCGATGATCGCGATCGGCGCGGGCATGGACCCGGAGGCCACGGGCCTGCGCAACATTCACAAGCTGGGCATGATGCGTCGCCTGTCGCGCAAGGTGATCGACAGCCGCATCGACGCCATCGCCGATTTCTCGGGCCTGGGCGACTTCCTGCACCTGCCGGTGCGCACCTATTCGGCCGGGATGCAGGCGCGACTCATGTTCGCCGTGGCCACCGAGTTCGACGCCGACATCCTGGTGCTGGACGAATGGCTCAGCGCCGGCGACGCGGCCTTCGTGCAGAAGGCGGGCGAGCGGATGCAAAGGATGGTCGAGGAGGCCAAGATCGTCGTCCTGGCCACCCACGACGAGGACCTGGTCCAGCGGGTCTGCAACCGGGTCTGCGAACTGAGCGGCGGACGCATCGCGTTCCTGGGCTCGACCGAGGACTGGGTGGCCTATCGAGCGGCCGCGGCGGCATGAGCCGGGACCGGCTCGACCTGCGCCCGCTGAGCGGCGCGGTCTGGAGGGCGTCGGATGACGCCGCCCCGGTCCTCATCCAGCAGGGGCCCCGCGCGCTTCTCGCCTGGACCCCGGACCGCGCGACGCTGCGCGCCCTGGCCGAGATCAGGACCTTGCGGATCGAGCTGCGCCTGGCGGCGCCGGAGGGCAAGTCGCCGGACGTCCTGGTCGAAGCCGACTGGGGCGGCGGCTATGGCGAGGACTCGCGCGCGCGCCTGAAGGCGGGCGGCGAAGACCTGTTCACGGTGCTGCCCGCCAGGGGCCGACGCCTGCGCGGCCTGCGGCTGGCGCTCGACGGCGAGGCGGGGCAGCTGGTCCTGGAGCATTTCGCCGTATCCGGCGCGGGCAAGCTCGACGCCGATCCGCGCGGCCGGCTCGGCCCGGCGTTCGAGGCGCTGAAAGGGTTTCTGGGACCGCTGCGGTCGCCGCTGGCCGGCGCCTGGCGCGCGGCCCGGCGCGTTCGTCCGCGTGGGCGGACGCCGCGCGCCGGAGACGGCGACGGCTGGCGGCGGACCTATGACCACGCGCTCGCCGTCGCCCGGAACGCTCGCGCCGAACAGTTCGCCGCCCCGATCGTCGAGCCCCTGCGCCTGCCCCCCGACGCGCCGAGGGTCCTGGCCTTCTACCTGCCGCAGTTTCATCCGATCCCGGAGAACGACGCCTGGTGGGGTAAGGGCTTCACCGACTGGAGCAATGTCGCCAAGGCCCAGCCGCAGTTCGTCGGCCACCACCAGCCGCGCCTGCCGGCCGATCTGGGCTATTACGACCTGCGCCTGTCGTCGGTCATGGCCCAGCAGATCGCCCTGGCGCGGACGGCCGGCGTGTCGGCCTTCTGCTTCCACTACTACTGGTTCGACGGCAAACGCCTGCTGGAGACCCCGATCGAGGCCTATCTCGCCGACCCGACCCTCGACCTGCCGTTCGCGCTGTGCTGGGCCAACGAGAACTGGACGCGGCGCTGGGAGGGCGACGAGGGCCAGGTGCTGATCGCCCAGAACCATTCGCCCGAGGACGACCTGGCGGTGTTCCGCGACCTGGCCCGATACATGGCCGATCCGCGCTATGTGCGGGTGGGCGGCCGGCCCGTCCTGGTCGTCTATCGGCCCGAGCTTCTGCCCGATCCCAAGGCCACCGCCGCGCGGTGGCGAGGCCTGGCGCGCGACCTGGGCCTGGGCGAGCTGGCGCTGTACGCCACCACCGCGTTCGGCTTCAGCGACCCCGCCAGTTGCGGGTTCGACGGCATTGTCGACTTCCCGCCGCACGGAATCGATGTCGCGGAGATCACCCGCCAGGTCCAGCCGCTGCATCCGGACTTTCGCGGCCAGGTCTATGACTACGCCGGCGTGGTCGACGCCAAGCTGAAGGCCCTGGCCGGCGCCGGTCCCGACTTTATTCCCGGCGTCATGCCCAGCTGGGACAACCAGGCGCGCAAGCCCGCCGCCGGCAAGGTTTTCCACGGCGCCGATCCTCAAACCTACCAGCGGTGGCTGTCCGGCGCCCTCGGGCACGCGGTCCGCGTCCAGCCGCCAGGCGAAGCCCTGGTGTTCGTCAACGCCTGGAACGAATGGGCCGAGGGCGCCTATCTCGAACCGGACCGGTGGTTCGGCCACGCCTACCTGCACGCGACGCGCGCGGCCCTGGCCCCCTATGCGCGACGCCTCCCCGCCGACCATCCGCTCGTCGCGGCCTCGGCGGCCGGCTTTCAGCGGCGATCGGACACGGCGATCCTGCTGCACCTCTACTATCCCGAACTGACCGACTGGTTCGCCACGCGCCTAGCCCCGCTGGCCGGGCGAGCGGACATCATCGTGACCGCGCCCGACAGCTGGACCGAGACCGACCTCGCCGCCGCGCGAGCGGCCTTCCCCGACGCCCTGCTGCTGATCACCCCGAACCAGGGCCGCGACATAGGCCCGTTCATCCGGGCTCTGAAGGCGGCCCGCGCGCACGGCCACACGCTGTTCTGCAAGCTGCACACCAAGCGCTCGCCGCATCGCGGCGACGGCGACGCCTGGCGCGAGGCCCTGGTCGCCGATCTCGTGGGACCGGGCGCGGCCGAGCGGGCGCTCGCGGCCTTCGCCAAGGATCCCCGGCTCGGCCTGCTGGCCGCCGCCGACGCGCGGATGACGCTGGGCGCGCAAGGCGTGATGGACAATAACCGAGCGCACGTCGAACGCCTGTCGGCGCTGATGGGCCTGACCGTGAAGGACAGCACGCCCTTCGCGGCCGGCTCGATGTTCTGGGGGCGGATCGAGGCCTTCGAGCCCCTGAGCGCCCTCAGCGAGGCGCGGATCGGCTTCGAGCCCGAACAGGGCCGCGTCGACGGCGCCGCGGCCCACGCGCTGGAACGGCTGACCGCCGCCATCGTCGCCCGGGCCGGCTATCGCGCGAGCTTCGAACTGTGACCCGAGCCCCGGCGCCGGACTTCGATCCCGACCACACCGGCGCGAGGGGTTCGCACGCCCGTCATCTTGCGCTATGCACCCCTGGCCACGCGCGAAGCACGGCCCGGTAGCTCAGCAGGATAGAGCAGCGCTTTCCTAAAGCGAAGGTCGGGGGTTCGAGTCCCTCCCGGGCCGCCAGCGCTGTTGGCACAACTTAACGCGGACACCTTCACAACTTAACGCCGTCAATAATGCGACGCGTTCTTAGATTTTCGGCGTTTACGCTCCTTGGAGCGGCCAGCCCAGACGGGGCCTGACTCTTCGCTTCCGTTCGGAGCGTCCGCTTTCGGCCGAGTTGCCCAAATGCTGATGGCAGTGGTTAGCGAGGTCTTTCCTCTGGCCTGGCCGTCGACACACTACTCGCGGTCACCGCGGCCCCGGCCGCCACACGGGACGAAGGCGATCTTAGTGAAGCGCTCATTAGCTGAACATCGGCGGGTTTAGCCAGGCGTGCCTAGAAGATCCGACCGCCCGGCCTCCAGAGCATTCCAGGGGCGCCGTCGAACAGGCGCTCGTCGATCGCGCCTGGTCGCCGCGACCTAGGCGATCGCCGGGGCGGCCTCCAGTTCGGCAGGTCCACGGTGTCGTAAAGGTCCAGGTATTCTTGGCCTTTGTAGCGCTGCCCCGTGCTCAAGACAGGAAACACAAACACTGCGGCCTCAGGGCTGCGCAACCCATCGAAGTAGCCAAGTTCCCAAGGGCACCACTTCGAGAGGGCGGCATTCGGGGTGTGCAAATAGAATAGCGAGCTGCACTGTCCCATTCGCCGGCGAAGCCGGTCTGCCAGAGCTCTATCGGCCACGACGTTGACCTGGGCGTCGTCAATCCAATCCACGTAGACGGTATAGCCGGCGTCCTCGATCACTTTCTTAGCGCCGAGAACGAGGTCCTTGTCTCTACTGCTGTGGGAGAGAAAGACATCGAACATGTCCTTCGCCGTCTCCCTGGCCTCACGCAGAAGCTGGTCGTTGGTCTTGTTGGCCCTTTGACGCAAGTCGCGCGCCGCAGCGTACAATTGTTCCGCCGAGTAGAACGCCATTTGAGTTCCCTCCCTGGTCGAACGCGCGCCGGAGGCGCCGGCGCGCTCTATTCGTTCATTCAGAGCATCCGGGACTTCAGAATCTTGAGGACTCGATTCGCCAACTCGGCCGCGCCGACACTCGCGTCCCCAAGGGAAGCCAGTTGCTCATCGCTGGGCCGCAGTGCGTCGGGGCCGTCAAACCGAAGGTCCGACCCAATCAACTCCGCCGCGATGGTCGCCGCGGCTCCGCCAGTCGCCCCGATCGGTAGAAGATAAGCGCCCTTCGCTTGCGCAATGGCGCGCTCGGCGTGGACGCCAGACGAGTCCACCAGCGCCCCCGCTTCGGCTTTCAGACCACCGATGAAAACGACGTGGCCGGCCAGCCTGGCGAGTTCGGCCCGAAGCAAGTCCCATTGAGCCCGATCTGGCTCGCCGCCCTCGATCGGCTGAGGGAATGGGCGAACGATCAACCGTCTTTCGAGGTCCCACGCGCCTGTCTTCTGCAAAGAAGATAGGAAGCCGCTCATACTGCCCGAGCCGACGAGAAGCCCCGAGCCGCTGACCAAGGTCAATCCAGAGCTTCCCACCACCCCACCGACCCTTTCCGCAACATCGTGGACGAAACTCACCTCCGGTGTCGTAGCCTCGTCAAGCGGCCAACTTCCGCTGATCCAGACTCGATTTCTCGCAACTCGCCGCTCGACCTCAGCCAGAAGGCCCGGCACTTCGTCGTAGTCCTCGATCTCAATCGCGAACAATCCGTAGCGCTGGAGGTCTTTGGCCCAGAGGTTGTGCTGGGCCAGCCGCGCTTCAAACTCTTCCGCCGACCTAAAGTCTCCCTTTTGGGGGGGGCGAACGATCGCAAAATGGGCCGGCGGCGCATCCGTGAAACTTTCGCGGATTAGGGACAGCACGTGGCGTAGGTTCGGGTCCGTGAAGCTAAGGCCCAGAAACAGCATCGAGAAGCTGGAGAGATGCGCCTGTAACAGCGGCAGGAATGCGCCGCGGCGAGACCGGAAGAGCTCGTAGTCGTCAGTCGAGATGACGATCTCGTCTAACTGGTCGACAGTTCCGTGCATTTTGTAGACGCGGGCCGCCCCTGCCGTGACTTTCAAGGCCAGGTCGCCCTGGGCGGAAATGACACTGCAAGGGCGCCTAATCGCCAATAGAGCGCGCTCGATCAGTCGATCGTAGTTCGTTGTCCACAGGTGGCGGATTGGCATCCGCGCTAGGATGTTCAACGGCGCAGGAATGTCATGATCAACAGCGATCTGATCCCTGATCACCTGTCGAATGCGGGTCGCCCCGCCGGTATCACTGACGCTCCACTGCGCCAATGCGGCAAGGTCATAGACATCGTCGGATTTCACCCCCAACTCGTCGCCGATCTCGCGAAGCAGCTCCTTCCAAGATGGGTAGCCGGCGCCAACGGACACGCCAGCGCCGATGAAGACGGCCGCGTTCTCGTCGGAAATCGCCTTCGGAAACTCTTTTAGAAAGCGGGTCCGGTTTCGAGACATCGACTAAGCCCTCAATACTTTTTCCGGATCTCAATCGCCGTTTCCACCCAGGAGTCTATATTCGTCTTGATGTTGTCGTATACGCCCTTGCTGTCGAAACCCGACGGGGTGTGGAGATTTACGATTGAAGAGAGCGACTTCCCAGCAACATTGAATCCATCAAAAGGGTTGTTACCAGCGTAGGATGTTTGACCGGCGAGATTCTTGAGCCCGTGGATACGTATACCCAGAAGCCCCTTCCCAGAATCCCAGGCTTTCTGGATCTCGTAGTTGATCCACTTTCGACCTGCCGTGCCAGCGCCGACGAGGACTAAGGCGCAGCTCCGCCCAGCGAACTGGTTGTCGATCCAGGTCTGAATCGCCTTGTCGCCACCCTTCTTGACCGTTTCCCAGTCGTTGTCTGAAACCGTCTGGTTGCCCTCGAGCACGCCCATGTTGCGCACCTGTGATGCACGCTGAGAGTCGCCGTCGTAGTGGAAGCTGAAGAACACCTTGCGCGCCATTTGCCCTCCCATTGTCTAGCTTAGCCGCCCATAGGTAGTTACGGTTGTGCGCTTTGGAAGTACCCACGAAAACGAGCAAACCTACATTGGGCACAAGGTCAGAGCAGCGTTCGCCCAAACAGACATAGGGTGGCGGCAAAAGCGGTCGCACAAGCGAACGGCGAGAAGCTTGTAGCCAGCGACTGCATACGCTCGCGGCCCTGTGCTGCGGAACCGAACCTTGAGGAGCAGGCATAGGGCGACAGCGTTAGCGGCGCTCGTCAGGCCTGACGAGATAGAGGCCCCACGGCGAGTCGAGCACGGTGTTGGCGCGCCTACGATCATTCCGGTCCAGTGAAAATGACGGGCCGGACATCCAGATGGGGCTGGCGCAATCATGACCGGCCGTTGCGAGAACATCCAGCCCGCGCGGGTATCGGCCCGTGATGTCGACCAGACCGCCATCGGGCCGACGATTGGCATAGTGGAGCGGAAGTACTCGCGACGGCGGGTCCAGCAAATGCACAATTGGCCAGCCGGTCAGCTCGCGGATCCGAGTGGCCAGGACCGCACACTCGCCCTGCGTATACCGGACAACGAGCCTTCGCAGTGCGGCTGGGTTAGACGTGAACGGCGCGAAGTCGGCGATCGGCGAGCCAGGGCGCAGGAATATCAGTTTCGCGGACATCCAGTCCTTTCTTGATGACCCGACTGAACGGCGGCCAATCGCCGTCGTCCAACCCGATGTGAGCCAAGATAAGGTTGACGAGGCGCGCCCGGTCTCGTCTTGTAAAGCTTCACGTTGAAAGGCGAAAGATGCACGTTCTGCGCGGCTATGCCCTCGAATCCGTGGCGCGCGATGAGACCCCTCTGCCCACCGGGGCCCGCTACGATGTCGGCCTCGGCGCCTGGCGAGGTGAGAAAGGTCTTCTGGCCTATGACGCCATGACCGATCGCCTGACCAAGAAGCACGACATTGAGACCGGCGAGGACCAGAAAGGGCAGTGACAAGCCCGTCGTCGGTCGAGGTACTCATCCTTGCCAATCTCCACGACTTCCCCACCGACCGGGTCTGCGTCGAACTCGACAAGCTGGGCGTGCGCTACGTCCGACTCAATCGGGAGACCCTGAGCGAGGCGGCGCTGCGGCTCGATCCGGTGGCACCGCGCCTACAGATCGCGCTTGAGGGACGACGCTGGAGCGTCGACGAGACGCTGAAAGCGGTCTGGTGGCGCCAGCCGACCTTCCTGCGTAACACGCCCCATCAGCCTCTGTCGCTCGACGAGCAGCTCGACCGGTCTCAGTGGCCGGCGTTCCTGCGCGGCCTGATGCTGTTCGACGAGGCGCTTTGGATCAACGATCCGGCTGCGACCTATCGGGCCGAGTGCAAGCCCTGGCAATTGCGCCAAGCCGCGCGACTGGGGTTCGAAACGCCCCCGACCCTTATCACCAACGATCCCGAGGCGCCGGTCCCCGCCCAATTGGGCAAGACCGTGGCCGTGAAGTCGGTGGACACGGTGTTGCTGCGTGAAGGCGACCGGCAATTCTTCGCCTACACTCAGCTGCTCGACTGGTCGATTTGCGCGACCCCAGCCCTCAGGGCCGCGCCGGTTCTGGCCCAGGCGGTCATCGCGCCCAAGCTCGACCTGCGGGTGACGGTGCTGGGCGATCGGGTGTGGGCGGTGGCGGTCGAGGCTGACGGCGTCGGCGTGGAGGGAGACTGGCGGCTGCGCAAGAAGGATCAGCTGGCCTATCCGGCCTTCATGCTGCCGGCCGAGGTCGCCGAGCGGTGCGTCGCCCTGGTCGCGCAAATGGGCCTGGTCTACGGCGCAATCGACCTAGCGTTGCGCGAGGGTCGCTTCGTGTTCATTGAGATCAACCCCACTGGTGAATGGGGATGGCTCGACACGCCTGATCGGCCGATCGCGGCGGCGATCGCCCAGGCTTTGGCGAGACGATGACCATACTGTCAACGTTCCTGAACGAGCTTTTCCCTTTCGCGCGGCTGCTGCTGGTTAATCGTCGGGTGGCCGCGCGGCTGGCGGACGAGACGCCGGATCCGCGGCAGGCGCGGTGGGCCGGTCTTGGCCGCGAAAAGCTTCTGGCGTTGCTCGCCGAGGAATGGGATCGGGCCAAAGCGCTGGACGAGAAGCTCTTCAAGCAGACGGCGGCCCTCTCACTGGCGGTGACCGCCGCCGGGGTGGCATCCAAGGGCGTGCTGGACGCCCTGCCGAGCGGCGCTCTCAAGGCGACGGTATTGAGCATTATCCTCTATGCCATACTGTCTTTGTTCGGTGGCGTTCTCATCGGGTTCTCCGGAGTGCGCCCCAAGGCGCGCGCCGGCTACGGTCCCGATTTCGCGCTGCTGGTCCGCTACGACAACAAGGCGGCCGGTGCTGTACTGGCCGACGCCCTGATGCATTTCGAGATCACCAATACGCTGCGAGCCAACGAGGCCTCGGCCGCCAATATGGTGATCCGCAACGGCGTAGTGGCGTTCGCCCTGGCCATGACCTTCAGTTTGTTTCTGCCGCCCAAGGCGTCCGAGCCGACGTCTATGCCGGCCGACAGCCGAAGCTACATGATCATCCAGAACCAGGCGCCTACCGCCCCGCCGGCTGGATCGGGCGAGGCCCCCTCTGCAGTCGCGCGCGACTACAATAGCGATGCGAGCAAGCCCGCCAAGGATCGGCCATGATGGTCTTCATGACCAAGGTTTGGGGTTTCGGCTCCCCCATTGGCCGCTGCAGTTCGGCAGTCGAGCCTGACGGGAGAACGCCATCCGCGCCCTGAAGCCGAGCGATGTTGTAGTGCTGGTGGGTATGACGCTTCGCTAGACACCAAGGTCAACGCCGGGTCAAAGCTAGGAACGCGGCGGTGTCAACGATCGAACTGCCGTTGCGCCGGAACTCTCTACGTTAGGTTCATCTTCGGTTGGAGTTTACCAAGAACGACGGCATCCGAAGGTCCGAAATCTGCCGGTGCGTCAACGTCGGCTTCTGGCGCGACTGGGCCTGCCCGTCGGCTCGCGCTGTTCGGAGAAGTCATTTGCCTTCAGGCGTGTTGTCCGAAACTGTATCACGCTAAAGTAGCGCCTGGCTCGGTGATGAACGGGCCCGGCCGTATGGGTGATCGTATCGGGCTTTGCTCCTGGGTGGCGATCGCGGTGGGGGGGGGGGGGGGGGGGGGTTCATGAACAGCATTCTGACGGCGTTCCAGAGCTTGGCCGCTGCGGGCTGGATAAAGGTGGCCTTAGGGATCGTCGCGGGGCTTATCGGCCTTGCTGCTTCCGCATTCTCCCTAAGGGCTGGTCTGATCAATTTACAGCGCCAAAAGCAGGCCAAGCTTATCCAGGATCAGGCGCTCTGGTCTGGGACGGTGTCCGATTTTACTAAGGAGGACATCACTGCCAGCCTGAAGCACTACGTTGTTCCCGACTGCTCCCAGACCGATCCAGCCAACAGTTCTGATATTCGCCGGGCCGCTGGCGTCCGCGAGCCCGTCATTCGAACGGTCGACCGCTTCATTACAAATAGCGAGAACCGCCACCTGCTTGTCCTAGCCGACACAGGCATGGGTAAGACCTCGTTTTGCCTGAACTATCTCGCTCACCGTAATCGGTTAAACAAAGGGGAGGGTGCTTTGAGTTGCGCCGTGATCCCGCTCGGCCGACCTGACGCTCTTGAGAAGATCCGGCGCGTACCAAATCCTGCTGACACCATCCTGCTTCTTGACGCTTTTGATGAGGATGTCAGGGCGATCGACAATAGCGACGAACGTCTATCGCAACTTCTCAATCAGGCAGCGGAATTTGGAACTGTAATAATCACATGCCGATCGCAGTTTTTCAAGAACGATCTGGCAATCCCGTCAAGAACAGGCGTTGCGATTGTACGCCCACGCCGAGCTGGAATTTCGAGCGAATACGTTCTTGAGACGCTCTATTTGCTGCCCTTCACGCCTAAGCAAATCAAGCAGTACATAAATCGGCAATTTCCTTGGTGGTCTTGGGGGGGATTGGCCGGGTCAAAGATGGCGCGGACTCTAACCGAGAACGTGCCGGAGTTGAGCGTGCGACCAATGCTCCTGGCTTTGTTGCCCGACCTGGTGCGCGAGGGACGACAAATCCAGGAGTTGTTCGACCTCTACCAGTTCATGACGGCCAAGTGGCTCGATCGCGAGGCTTCTTGGATCGAGCCGAGCATCCTTACTGCAGTATCCAAGCGCCTAGCGGTGTTTATTTATGCTTCGCGTGGGCGGCGTGGTTCCGATCGTGTGACCGTGGACGAGCTCCATTCCTTGGCGCAGGCAATGGACATCCCTGAAGACCGATGGAACCACCTTTCAGCCAGGTCCCTGCTGAACCGTGACAGCGAAGGCAATATCAAATTTTCGCACCGCTCCATCATGGAGTTCTACTTCGTACTCTCCGCCATCGATGGCGACCCGGCCTGCTTCAAGGTCTTTTGGTCCGATTTCATGCGCGAACTTTTCGTGAGCTGGGGCAATAGCCAGCAGGGGCAAAGCAACGTGGTGCGCGCCAAGCAAATCCTGGCGATGGACCTGAACAAGCTGGGGCTGTCTCCGCTAAGCGAGCCATTAGACGGTCCTCAGGACTATTCTGTGCGGACTTTCATTAATTCGCGCGCCAGCCGGCAACGGAGGATCGCAGATGCTTGGCGCGCCGACAGCATCAAAATACTCAGCGCTCCCAACCAAATTCATCGCGTGATTGAAGACGCCGAGTTCGGGCTGATCTGGGAAGTGCCACATCTCTCAGATTATGACACTGACGAGATTCAAATAATTCAGACGACCCATGTCGAAATGATCAAAACCGGCATGAGCAAACGGCTGGCCTCCAAGGTTCAATTTCTTGCTCTGCTGGAGGCCGAAGCGAGCCTTGATATGGAGTTGCTGATGCGTGAGACTTTCCTCTGGTTGGGGGACCGGATCGGCAAACGTAGTCCCATCGTCGTATCTGTCTCGGATGCGCCGCTTGAGCACAGCGGCGTCAAACTTCTCGGGCAACTAAGCGGCAAAGATCGAAATGGAACGCCGGTGTGGGCGTACGAGGTACTCACTCAACCTACCGGTTTTGGGAGCCGCGTCGCCGTTGTATCTGCCATTCCGACCCTCGTTTCGGAGACGGATCGACAGAGCCGCCAGAAGCTTCATTCCATGAGCCCTGAGGAGCTCAGGTCATTTTTGGACGGCCTCAATCACGAGCAAAAGTCTTTGACCGCTGAGCCCGATAGCGCGTCCTGAGGTCGAACGATGTCCTGTAACAACAGTTTTCGACCAGGTGCAGGAATGTCGTAGTCCTGGGGCTGTGCCAGTGTCAGCTGTTGGCGCAGAGCCGGTCTTCAGGCGGGCGCGAGTTCACCAGGTTGAGGCGGAAAATGCCCCCTCCACCCGGTATTCGCGAAATCGGGGCGACCGCTAAGTGGCCGCCCCGACCAGGTGTAGATGAGAGCTGAAACTCAGCTCGGCGCTAAGCCTTTTCAGGCCAGGGGCACGCCCCTTTGCGCCCGCCCATGAAACATCATCGAGAATGCTTTTTCTAGTCGTTTTCAAGGTGTGCCATAATATCCCATACCGATGATACTGTACCATCATTATGGGATATAGGCCCGATGCGGCCTGAAGGTTCAAAAACGACTTGAATAGTTTGTAAAAAATTGACGTTATCTAACCGATTCGCGATTCGATTCGGGTGGATGCCTTGCTGCCAGTCTGTGTCGTCGACGAGAAGAAGCACCTCCAAATTAAGGAGGCTTTGCACGCTCGTGGCCTTTCAATTGGTGGAATTGCTAGAAATCTTGGGGTCACCAAGAATTCAGTCTCACTCGTATGTCGCGGATATAGAAGGTCTCGGAGGCTAGAGCAAGCAATCGCTCACGCTCTAGACCTCGAGCCCGCACGACTGTGGCCTGAGCGATACTAAAGGAGGGGAAGAATGGTCATAAGCGAGGGGTGAGACGCACCCCAAGAATTTGGGCGGATACGAAAGAGGCCTGAACCGACGGTAATCGATTCAGGCCCTCTTCGGAATTTCCGAAGCGTCCTCGTAAGACCTTCTGACTTTCCCCTCGTGCCAGCCAAAAGTCAATCGGGCAGCGTGGTGCTCCGATCGCGATGGCACGCGGCTATCCGCCTCGACCTTTGAACTCGAAACCCAAGGACGAGGCTAGAATGCGAGATTCTCACTCCGGTGCGGAAGCGCACCGCGCGAGCGCGCGGGCGCTCGACAAGTCCCCATCTGTCTACTTGGCGATGCAGGCTGGCCTGCGGCGGCCAGAGGCCCCGGCCAGTTGGAGCGCCGTGAGCAGCGGCGCCACTGTCGTGATGACACCGGACGGACGGCCGATCCGTAATCCCATCACGGGACGGAAGGCTCACGTAACCGGCATCTACACAAGCCGGAAGGCTGGCCGCTCGCTCGTGCACGAGAGCATGAACGAGCATGCGTTCTTTCAGCACTCGGAAGTCGACACCTCCGTTGCCGATTACTTCAGTCAGCCCTGTCGCTTCGAGTTCGTCGTTGACGGCTTAAAGCGAACCTATACCCCGGACTGCGCCAGGCTGCTCGCGAACGGCCGTATCGAGATCATTGAGCTGAAGTCAGACGGTCGTGCGCTGCGCGATCCGGACTACGTGCTCAAACTTCGTTGGGTCGGAGCCATCTGCGAAGCCACCAACTGGACATTCCGGGTCGTGTATGGCCGGCCGCTTCGCGAACGATCTGTCACCAATCGCAACGTGCGGCTCGTCCAGCAGTACCGGTTCGCCAAGTATGGGGGGCGCGAGACGGCCGCTGTGCAGGAGTTCTTGGCGACAAGAACGGTTACGACAGGGGCGTTCGGTCGCCTCGCCGAGCTGCTCGGCGACGCCAGAACGGCGCGCGCGCAGCTTTGTGCGATGATGGTCGGCCGGCAAATACATATCGATCTGAGCGTGCCGCTATCCAGCGATAGCCCGGTCGCCAGCCTCGATCGCGGGTGCCGTTCGTTGGAGGTCGACCAATGACCATCCACTTCAAGCCGGACCAAACCTGGGTCTATCAAGGACGCGAACTCCGGTTCGAGCGTCATCTTGGGGAGGGGCTGCTCCATTTCCTGGAGCAGCGGACCCTGACACCGCTACTCGTCGAGAAAGACGATGGCGTCAGAGGGCCGCCGACAGATGACTGGGCCATGAAGGCCTACACGTGCGGCGATCTGGTCCGTATCCCTTCGCTGAAGGAGGCTGCGGCCCGCAAGCTCGCGCAATCGCGTGAATTCGATGCGGAGGAAATCCGCCGGAAAGACAAGTTTGCAATCCTGCGCCGTTTCGTGGTCGGCACCCTCGATCGCCTTGGTGTCACTGAACTAAGCGATCGCACTCTCGCGCATAAGCTCGCCTGTATCTGGAAGGACGCTCCTCAGGAAGTAGTCGACCTCAATGTTCGCCCGCATCCAAGAACTGTGCGTCGTTGGCTTGCCGAGCGCGGATCGCCAGGCGATCGACCGTTTCGGCAAATGATGTCCCAGAGCGGCCAGGGGAAGCGGCGCAGGAGGCTGCCCACAATCGTGCTCGATCAGATGAGCGCCTTCGCTTTTCTTTACTGGGCAGATCGCTCGGTAAATATCGCGGACGCCTATGCCCGGCTCCACCAGACGCTCGACAAGCTCGATGCGGGGCGAGATCAACCGCTCCCAAAGCCATCGGCAGAGACCTTCCGCAAGTTGGTGCGGGGCCTTGAGTGCTTCGACACCTATAAAGCCCGCTACGGAAAGCAGCTCGCGAAACTGCGGTTTGAGGGCTGCGGCGAAGGGCTTCGCGCCAGTCGTTTCCTCGAGCTCGGCTGCCTAGACCACAAGCTCCTCGACAATGTGGTCGTGATCGATCTGAAGCAACGCTTGCCGATGGGGCGGCCCTGGCTGACGGCGATCATTGACGTCTACACCCGCTGTGTCGTCGGTTTCGTGATTACGTTCGAGCCGCCCTCGCTGTATTCGGCCACCGAGTGCATCAAGCGGGCTAATATGCCCAAGCTTCAAATGCTTGGCGGTGCCTCTCGCCGCCCAGGTCTGGCAAATATTTTCGGCCGTTTCGATGAGATCATCGTCGACAATGGCCTAGAGCTTGTCGGCAATGCCTTCGAGGACATGGGAGCCGATTGCGGCTTCTCGATCCGCTGGGCTCCCGTGCGATCGCCCACCTACAAGGCCTTCATCGAGCGGTTCTTCAGGACCATCGACGACCGCCTCCTCCACAAGCTGCCCGGCTCGACCCTTAACCCTCAGGCCCTGCGAGAGCTGGAAATCGACCCTGACGCAGACGCGGTGCTGACGTTGGAGCAGTTGGAGGCGCTGATCTGGGAGTTGATCGATCTCTATCACCAGGAGATTCACAGCGGCATCAACGCCTGCCCTCTGCAGCTATGGGAGCAGGACGAGAAGGCCTATGGGATCGACGTCATCGCCGACGTCCGCCAGTTGGACAAAATGGCCGGCGCGATGGCGCCAAGGCGCAGGTTGACACGTGCGGGGATCGAATTCCTGGGCCTCCAGTACCACGAGGCTGGCACCACCTCGCAGCTACTGAACGACCTCGCTGGGATTGCCCCGCAGCGCGGGGTGGGTAGGGGCGCCCGCTCCCATAATGTGAAGATCAAATACAATCCCGCCAATCTCGGCGAGATCCATGTCTGGAACGACCGCCGTAAACGCTACGAAACACTGCCCTGCACCGAGCCTGAATACGCTGAGGGGTTGTCCAAAAAGCAGCACGAGCTCATCCAGGAATTCGCGGCCCAGCGAAATGAAGCCTTCTCTAGCCGTCAGGATCGCCTTCGCCGCCGTGCCGAGTTGAGCCAGCGGGTTGAGGGCCTCATCCCTGGGCGAGGCCGCAAAAACAGGCGAACGATCGCGCGGCTGGCTCAGTCCCCAACAGTGCAAAGTCTTGTGCCTCGCGGGGTCGTCTTGGCGTTGGCCGCCACGAGCGACCAAGGCCAGGCTCACGTTATTGAGCACGATGCGCTCGCGCCTCACCGCGTCGACGGCGGCGCCACATCGTCACGCCCGCAGCGCGGCCCGAAGCGCAAGCCGAAGAAGCGCAAACCTCCCCACCAAGCGCCATCGGTCGAGGGCGACCTGTCGTTCGGTGCGTTCGAAATCACCCAATTCAAGGCTTTCAAATGACCTTCCACCAACACGCATTCACGGACGCCGATCTCGCCGGGATCACCACGATCACGGAGAGCAACACCGAAGTCGCGCAGAAAATCGCGCTCTTTCGCTCCATTGTGATTCAATACCCGCGGCATTTGGAGCTTCACGACCGTCTGAACTACCTTCAGGCTCTAGGTCGTCACTCGCGCGGCAAGCCACAAATGGGATTGCGCGTGCTGGCTCCGACCGGCTCAGGAAAATCCACTGCGGCGGAGACATACAAGGGGCTGGTCGAGAATATCGCTCCTCCGTCAGACGAGCATGTGCCAGTCCTGCTGCTACCTCTGAATAGCGCAACGACCAGCCGGCGACTGATGGTTCAGATCCTTCAGAAACTCGGAGATCCGACTTCCGAAAAGGGCAGTGAGCAGGCGCTGCAGTATCGTGCGGTCAACTATATGCGCCGCCTTGGTGTCGAGCTTCTCATCATCGATGAAGTTCAGCATCTCAATTACCGCAGTAACGCTAAGATCGACGTGACCGATGCGCTCAAGTCGTTTCTCGACGCGGGCGTGGCGCCAATCGCCTTCCTGGGGACAGAGGATGCTCTTCCGCTCTTTGCGTCAAACCTGCAACTCAATGGACGGCTAATCGCGCCCTTCGACATGCCAAAGCTCGACATCGCTAAGGCCGAAGAGCGTTCATTGTTTGCAAGTTTCGTCGCAGCGCTCTGCCGCGAAATGGAGAATAAGGGGCTTTTTGCTGCGCCGATTACCTTGGTGCGGCCGGATGTCTTGGGCTGCCTCATGGAGGTTGCCGACGGCGTGATCGGACGGGTCTCACGGCTGTTCGAAGTGGCCGTCGAGCATGCGCTACGCCGAGGCGCAATAAGCTTCGAAGTCGAGGATATTTCGTTCGCTGTTGAGCAATGGGCAATCTGCCAGGGCTTTGCGAAGCGCAACCCTTTCCGGGCCTATTAGGGGATGGCTATGAATGAATCCGCTTCGGCCTTTCATCAGGTGCGATTTCCACTCTGCCCTTCAGAGGGTGAGACGATCCTCAGCTACGCCTTTCGTGTCGGCGCCCATAACCTTCATGCCGGCCCTTTGACGTTATTCCCAAAACGCCAGAAGCAGCGGCAGAGACGAACCAGGGAGCTTTGGGATCTAGATCCAGAAGTGCTGTGCCGGATCTACCGGCAACCCGTCGAAGCCATCCTTCCACTTGTCGCGAAGTCGAGGGAAGATGGGCGTGTGGTCATTGGTGAGTGGGCGGTCCAGCCGCGAGACCTACTTCGCGTAATGCGTCGTGTCTCGCCAAGCGGACTTCGTAAATTTGGCGCGGACAGGTGTGATTGGGCGATCCGTTCACTGAGCTTCTGTCCTGCGAACTGGGACCTGTTGCTGGACGCCTGCCCCAACGCGGACTGTGGGCAACGGTTGACCTGGGACACGCGCTCCGTTTTCCACTGCGGGATTTGTGGTCATGATCTGCGGCGATTGGATTCGCTTAAGATCAGAATATGTGACCGTCAAACCTTGCAGTTGTTGCCGGACCTACTCAGCCGCGAAGAGCGGATTGTAAATTCGGCGAAATCACAGCTCCCGCCCGCTCTGGCTGATCTTTCTCCCGAAGACTTAGTCAACATCATCCGTATGGTTGGGCTTGGGGTGCTGGCTGTTAGTGAAAACAAGCCGCGCGTTGTTGCTGCAGAATATCCGCACGAATGGATCACGGGCATCAAGAATCTGCAGGATCCTGTTTACATCCAATCCATCGTGTCGGGACGCAATCAACCCGCTCTCTATCGTCTCTTCACCGGAGAGATGAGGAGATGGCTTAGCCGGCTAAGTACGGAAGGCGCCGAAATTTTCCGGAATTTTCTAGACCCGGAATATCGTCTTGCGCCGGCGCGTGGCGACCGGCTTTTGTCGGTCACGATGGCCGCGTCCAAGTTGCGGGTCGAGCGTTCTGCGGTGCGTAGACTTGTTCAACTTGGACACCTGGAGACTTTCAAAGCTAGCGGGGCGGGAAAGCAGCGGCGGCGCGATCTAATCACCGACGTTTCGGTTGCCGCTCTAACAGATGATCGGGCCTCGATCTCGAGCATCAGCGCGGAGTACAAAATACCAAAGGCCGTCCTGCTTGGTCTTGTCAGTATGGGGGTGCTCGAAGCCCTCGACCACCCAGCCTTTTCTGCGATTTATAGCGAGGTTCAGCTCAAGTCGCGGCATGCGCGTGCTTTGCTCGCCAGCATGTCTATCAAGTTTCAGGGCAGGTCGAGCGCTTGGCCTGTCAGCGAGAGAGTAGCCGCGAAGCCACTCCTCCACAGCCTTGGCGGAGGCGATCACCTCTGGGCGAATCTCATCGGGCACGACCTTAACGGCAGGCTTGAGTTTGGGCTGGCTGTAC